>CAWEAK010000007.1:0-445742 GCA_963806975.1 uncultured Spirochaetota bacterium | reverse complement strand
ATTTTTATATTATTTTTCAGCAAAATCCTGGACGGACTGTGACGAGGCGGTTATCGAAAGAAATGTTTGAGCAATATCTTGAATAACAACACCTCGTTATGAGACGATTTGTTAACATGAAATGGCGCTCATGCGAAGGGGCATCCTTTTTCTTTCGATTCCTTTCTTTTTCCGATGACGGGAAAAAGAAAGGAATAAAAGCCTTTTATTTCCTTTTTCACAAAAAGGAAGAAAGCCCTTTGTTTCCGTGGCTTAAAGGAAAATATACTATTGTTAAATAAAGGAGGCACACTATGAGTGTAATGGTTGGTATCAACGGTTTCGGCCGCATCGGCCGCCAGATTTTTAAGGCCATTAATGAACGTTATGCCGGTAAATTGCAGGTTGTTGCGATTAATGATCTTTTCGATTCAAAGACGAATGCATCATTGCTGAAATATGACTCAAATTACGGTGTTTTTAATGCTAAAATTGAGGTAGTGGAGAATAACCTTGTCGTGGATGGAAAGATCGTAAAAGTGTTTGCAGAGAAAGACCCCGGCGCATTGCCCTGGAAGGATTTGGACGTGGATATCGTTGTTGAGTCCACCGGTATATTTACCGATGCAATTGGCGATCCCGCCAAAGGAAAGCCAGGTGCTAATATTCATATTCAAAAGGGCGGCGCCAAAAAGGTGATAATATCGGCTCCCGCAAAGAATGAAGACATTACGGTTGTACTGGGCGTTAATGATGACAAATATGATCCGGCCAAACATCACGTAATTTCCAACGCTTCTTGCACCACAAACTGTCTGGCCCCGGTCGCAAAGGTCGTTCACAACAAATTCGGCATAATTTCTGGAGTTATGACCACCATCCATTCCTACACAAATGACCAGATGATACTGGATCAGGGGCATAAAAAGGAGTTACGCCGGTCACGCGCAGCCGCTTTGAATATGATTCCAACAACAACCGGTGCCGCCAAGGCCCTGGCCCTGGTAATTCCCGAATTAAAGGGTAAATTCGACGGTTTTTCGATGCGTGTACCGACCCCAACGGTTTCCGTTGTTGATTTTGTAGCCTCTATCGAAAAAGCAACAACCAAGGAAGAGCTCAACGCTGCTTTTATCGAAGCTTCAAAGTGCGAATTGAAGGGTATTCTGGGCGTTACCGCGGGTGAATATGGCGATCCGCTGGTTTCTATGGACTTTAAGGGAGACGACCGTTCATCTATTGTCGACCTTCCAACAAACATGGTCATGGGCGGAAAACTGGTGAAAGTAGTGGCCTGGTATGATAATGAATGGGGCTATTCCTGCCGGACCGCCGATCTTGTAAACAAGGTAGCTCAATTGCTTTAACAAGCGTGATTCTTAGAGCGGCGTCAGTACGAAATTGTAGTCTTTCTCTTAAGGAAAGTATATTTTAGATTAGGAGCCCGTTTGCTGGAAATAATTTGCATCCTCGCAGCATGAGCGCCATTTCTGATTGATTTTTTGTTTGATTTAAATAGAAATCGGTAATACAATCGTTGTTATTTTCGTACGAAATAAACTATACAAGTTTATGGATTCAGACAAGGATGATCTGAAACCGAGGAATCAGTCCAGGGACGGACTGGTGACGAGGCGGTTACCGAAAGAAATGTTTGAGCAGTGTCTCGAATAACAACACCTCGTTATGAGACGATTTGTTAACATGAAATGGCGCTTATGCGAAGTGGCATCCTTTTTCTTTTCGATTCCTTTCTTTTTCCGATGATGGGAAAAAGAAAGGAATAAAAACCTTTTGATTCCTTTTATACAAAAAGGAAGAAAGCCTTTTGTTATCGCGGCTCTGCGTCATTTTTGTTTTAAGTTCTTTCTTTGTTTTGAAAATAGAAATTTTTGAATATAACGATTCTAACTTTCAGATTATATTTTATAATGTTTACGGCACATCAATCTTTGTACGAACTCCTATAGTATTTCCATTAACTGCATATTCATCATGATTGCTGAAATTCAAAGTTACATATATCACATGTCTTCCCGGCTTAAGAGCAGGAATGTGAAGCCAGGGGCTATAGATTCTTGAAATAAAAACATCGTCTATATACAAATGAGCGTGGCCCTCGCCAAACACAGAGTTCATGCTTACTGATTCAGGAGCAAAACGAAAGTTCTCTGTGATAATATGCAATGAATAGTTTCTTTTCTCCATGGGGTCTGCTATTACTTCCATTCGTATTGAAGGAGGTGTAATTCCTGAAGGAACTTCTTTCTGTTTATGACTATGCATACCTGCCGCAAAAATCTCCAGCGGATAAGCAGCAAGCCTGTCAGCTTCTTTACCGGAGGACATATTCGGCATACTGAAGAAAGATCCTATTATAACACCAAAAGCAAGCGCGGCAGCAACCACAGCAACATATATTATCACAGAGCGTTTACTCATAATAATCCTCCTATGATAAATGTCAATATATCTACTCAAAAATATTTTTTTATATTTGTTTCAGTTTAAATTGGGTAAAATCTTCAAAAACCCAGTTATTTTTTAATGTGTCGTAAATTATTCCTAATAATTTTCTGGCTGTTGCGATAATTGCCTTACCGGAACCTTTCTTAGTTTTCATTCTCAAATAAAATGCACGTAAATAATCAGAATAACGTATTGCGATTAATGTGCATTGTACAAGGGTTGTTCTGCCGATCTTGCTTCCCTGTTTTGTTATTCTTCCATGCATTACTGTCTCATTTGAGTCACTGACTCTTGGAACTATACCGAAAAAAGCATCAAGATTTTTACGGGAATCAAAGTCATTAATATCGCCAATCACGCTCAATAATATTGTTCCGCTCTTTTCACCAATACCCTTTATGCTTGTTATATTTTCAAAACCTTTCAATCCTTTCCCTTTTTCTTTCAATTTATTATCGATCTCTTCAATGCTGCTTGTCAGGTACTTTATCTGGTCTATACAAACTTTAATTTCAAGTTCTGATGTATCGCTAATCTTATAACCAAGAGCTTTGCTGAATCCTTTCTCACTTGATAGAAATTCCTTGTCAGTTTCAATCCCGTTCATCCTCAAAATATTATGCACTTTGTTTTTGAGCGCAGTACGAAGTTGAACAAACTTGTCCCTTGTGTGGGCCAGACTTTCAATCTCTGATATATTTTCTTCTTTCATCCTGACCTCCGGGATCAATGCCTTTACTAGCATAATAGGCTATGGTTTCCGCATCGTTTTTATCAGTCTTTTTTACCGATTCGCTGATCACCTTAAATTTGTAAGAGTTAATTACAGCTACACTCTTTACATATTCTTCCACTTTCTTTTTAAAGTAACGAGTGTTTGTTGTTGTTTCAACAACCACCATATCTTCTTTGTTAAGATTCATAGCAAAATCCGCCAGGCACTTCAACTTGAATGTTTCAAACTTTTTCTCATCTGTTTCCGGCGTTAAGTAACAAACCGTAAAACTGTTACTGTGTAAATCCACTCCAACAAACCTTTCCATATTTTGCCTCCGTTTATTTAGAGTAGATTTATTACCGGTAAACACCATTCTCCTATCCAGGGTCTATGCCCTACGGTGACGTTTCGGTCATAGATTTAAAATTAATCTCCTTTTCAGGGTCAAAGCCCTATGTTTTTATCCAACCTACAACCTATCTACTCTCATATTATTATAATATTATTTCAACATGAGAGCTTTTATTTCACCGATCTATTTATCATACCATCTCCTTTTTAAATTTTATCATTAAAATGAACTATAGTATTTATTTCTTAAAACTCGTTGATTTCAAGTATTGTAAAGGTATTGGGTTTTATTTTTGGTCTTGTATTTGAATTATTTTCAAAGTCTGCGGTTGGTAGAAAAAGTTTCCCGTTTAATGAATCGATAGTTATCGTTCTTCGCGCCTTTCTGTGTCTGAATGTTACCAATCAGACTGAAATCACTTTTTCCATTCTCATTAATAACTGTGATTGTTCCTTCACCGTTGGAACTGTAAACCCTGTTTCTTACCCTGTCGAAAACAACCCCATCAACTCCGGATCCGATAGGCAGGTTTGTTATTATTCCGCCGGTTTCCGCATCCATAATTACCATCAATTTATTTCTGCAGACTGAAAATAAAATATTATTTTTCATATCCATTGCAAGCCCGCTGGGTTCTTCTCCTGGTAAAATTGAAAAGCTTTTATCTACGGTTAAATATTTAGTATTTATTAAACTGATTTTATTTTTGTCTTCAATATTTACATAAATCAAGCCTTTACCATCGGAACATGCGAATTCCGGTTTACCGTCAAGATCAATAGTAGAAACAATCCTGCATGAAACAGCGTCAATCACAGTAGAATTTTTGCTTCCGCCGTTAAATGTAAAAATATTCTTTGTCGATGGATCATAAACAATCGAATCAGGGTTTTTATCTGGGATTTGAATTTTTGAAAGAACGGCTAAAGTAGTCAGGTCGAAAACTATAATCGAATTATCTCTTCCATCGCTGATAAAGCCTTTGTTCAGATTGTTTGCTAAAGCAATTCCATGAATTCCTGTAAGACCGGGAATAGTTCCGGTTAAATTCCAATTCTTTTCATCAATAACCTGAACCATTGTCCCATGTGTTATAAAAACTCTTCCGGAATACTCATCGGCAGTCAAATAATCCCAGCCTCCGTTGCCTTCAAGATGAATCTTATTTACGATTTTATAACCGGAAATAGAAGTTTCAGAATAGAGAATGCTTAAAGGCAGTAAACATAAAATGAACAAGCAAATTAATTTTACCATACTATAAGAACACCCTCCCATTCTAAACTGTTTTTTCAATGCCTCGAATTAAGCTCAAACCCAGTATCAGGCATCCGGCTGATAAAACTAAAATACCTGCTATGCCTGCAAAAATGGAAATAGCCGGACCGATAGCATAAACTATTGCTCCTATAAATATAAGAATACCGCCGCTTTTATGGAAGCTGCTGGAAATAATCAAAGCAGTACTAAAAATGAATATGCCCAGAAAAATGGATCCTTTAAAAATTAACCCGAAAAGGGAAAACAATTGAGAATGAAAGATTATTCTGTCCCGTAATAAAGGAATTGAAGGGCCATAGGAAACAATTGTCGGAAAAAGGAAAATCTCCCATGATATCTGGCATGCCTGAAATATATAGGCTAATTCAATAAAAATAAAACCCAGCAAACCCAATAGTCCGGCATTTGCATAGATACGCGAATATACGCCTAAAAAACCGAAGATCATTAATAGAACACCGATAAAAGCAATTGTTGAAACAAATACCCAGTTAGGATTGAGAATTATATTTGTTAGATCGGTTGTCCTTTCCCTGATAGGCAGAACAATCGGACGTAATACCGCGTAAGCTGTCAGGAATAATGCCCCGATTATCAGGGATATACCGCTAAGACGCTGAATTGATGATAATTTCATTTTTCACTCCTGATAAAATTTTATTATTTAATATAATTATTATAACAAAGTTAATTATTGTAAGCTATTACAAAAAAAAATTCAAACAAAGTGCTTTTATAGATGATAAAAAAATATATTTATATGCCTCTTAAGATAAATCAGGAAGAAGAAACGGTCATCGAGTATCTACCAAATACTTTGCTCAATTATCGAGATGACCGTAAGAAGCCTTCCGCCTCGATACTCCCCTCACAAGGCGCTTGTGACGGGCAATCGGTGTCCGGTCTTGTTAAACTGATTTATCTTAATAGGCATATATATTTATACTATATTTAAAAAATAATACATTAAAACAAAAAAATTTTGCTGATATTTGTAAAATAGGCTAAAATAATCATATAAAAAGAATGGAGGTAAGTTTATGAGTATCGTTAAAGAAGCATTTGGAAAAACAGCTGAAGGCAGGGAAGTTTTTTTATATACTTTAACCAATAAACATAATTTAACGGCAAAGATTACCAATTATGGGGGTATTCTAACTTCACTTTTAGTTCCTGATAAAAAAGGAAATATTGACGATATTGTTCTTGGTTTTGATAATTTAAAGGATTATCTTTCAGGGCATCCGTATTTCGGTGCTTTGATTGGCAGGTTCGGAAACAGGATAGCTAAAGGCAGATTTGTTTTAAATGGTAAAGAATATAAACTGGCTGTTAACGACGGTGAAAATCATCTGCATGGCGGAATAAAAGGCTTTGATAAGGTAATCTGGGATGCAGAGGAAGTTAAAGACAAAAATTGCGCCGGTCTGAAGCTTACTTATTTATCCAGGGATATGGAAGAAGGTTACCCGGGGAACCTTACCTGTGTTGTTAATTATCTCTTGACGGATGATAATGAATTATCGATCGATTATGAAGCAAAGACAGATAAACCAACAGTCGTGAATTTGACTCATCACAGCTATTTTAATCTTGCCGGTGCAGGGAACGGTGATATTATGGATCATCTTATGAAGATTCAGGCTGATAAAATTGCCGCGGTTGGAAAGGGTTTGATTCCAACCGGTGAGCTAACTGATGTTAAGGACAGCGCTATGGATTTTACAAAAGAAAAATCGATTGGTTCAAGGATTAAAGAGGTTGAAGGCGGTTATGATCATAATTTTGTTTTAAATAGAAAAGGAAGCAAAATTTCCTTAGCGGCAAAAGTAACCGATCCGAAGAGCGGCAGAACCATGGAAGTTTATACAACTGAACCTGGTTTACAATTTTATTCAGGAAATTTTTTAGACGGCTCGATTAAAGGAAAGGGTGGAAATGCATACGGTAAGTATGCCGGTTTCTGCCTTGAGGCGCAGCACTTTCCAGATGCCCCGAATCAACAAAACTTTACTTCAACAGTCTTAAATCCTGATGAGAAATATAAACAGCAGACGATATATAAATTTAAAAAATAAAATTATTTATTATCTAAAACTTTTCTAACCTTAAATGCCAATTCCATCAGAGAAAAGGGCTTTTGTATAACGTCTTTTGCGCCTGATTCTATGGTATCTTTTACCCTTATGTCATTTTTAAATCCGGATGCAATTAATACCTTTACATCAGGTTTAATCATTTTCATCTCTAAAAAAGTCTCTCTACCCGATATCTTGGGCATTGTTAAATCGAGCATAACAAGGTCTATTTTTTTGTTTTTCTTTTTAAAGATTTCAATACTTTCCTGTCCATTTTCAGCTAAGATAACATGATACCCGCATTGTTCTAAAATAGCTTTTCCAACTTTCCGCACATTTTCTTCATCATCCACAAGAAGAATTGTTTCATTACCTTTTGCTATCTCTTCATATCCGCTTTCCTGAGATTTATTCATTGTTTCTAATGCCGGAAGATAAACCTTAAATTCCGATCCTTCATTAATTTTCGTATTTACTTCAATAATTCCATTATGCTGATGTACTATGTTATAAACCATAGTAAGACCAAGACCGGTACCCTTATCTTTTTCTTTTGTTGTAAAAAAGGGATCAAATATTTTAGACATAATTTTTTTATCTATCCCGACACCTGTATCCTTTACCACTATAACCCAGTATCTTTCATCTTTTGACTCAGGATGAAGCAGTAGAAAATTGGAATCTGTAGTAATATTATCAAGCGATATTGTGAGCTTGCCTCCCTGATGTTCATCAGGCTTTTTCATAATAGTCATCGCATGTGCCGCATTCACACAAAGATTGAGCAGTACCTGTTCCATCTGGGTAAAATCAGCCCTTACCAGGGCATTATCGTATTTAAGATTTACATTTATCTCAATAGACTTGTCCAAAGTATTCCGGCAGATTTGCAGTACGTTTTTAATGACGATATTCAGATCCACCGTGGTTAAAGTCAGCTCCTGTTTCCTGGAAAGCGCCAGAAGTTGATTAACCATATCTGAAGCCCTTTTTGCCGAATTTTCAATTATACTTATATTTTCTTTAAGATTCTTTTTGCTGATTTTTTGGGAGTTGTCCAGCATAAATTTAATGAGAGAAACGGAACCGACAATTCCTACAAGTACATTATTAAAATCATGGGCAAGCCCGCCGGCAAGTCTTCCAACAGTCTCCATTTTTTGAGCCTGCCTTAGCTGAGAATCCTTTTGCTCCAATTCGGTGATATCGTCAAGACGTATTACAACTCCTCCCGTACCGTTAAAAACAAGGGGATAAAATGAGATGTTAAAATAGCGTTTTTCCTCTTCAGAAAGAGATTCTCGCCTGATCTCAAGGGGCATCCTCTTTTTAATTACTTCCTCAAAATTTCCTTCATATTGCTTTAAAATAGGTATCATTTCCCATATTCTTTTAGATACGGCTTTCGATGCCGGAATCCCGGTTTCTCTTTCCGCAGCTGTATTCCACTGGGTAATAATTCCTTCCTTATTAATAGAAATCAATACCGAAGACAGGGAATCAAAAATATTTTTAAGATAATTCCTGGTTTTTCGAAGCTCTTCTTCAGCCACTTTTCTTTCAAAGATTTCCGTATTCAATTCTTCTAAGGTTTTTTTCAACTCCAAGATCATCGTATTGAACTCTAAAGCCAGAGTGCCGATCTCATCTTCAGATGAGACTTCAACAAGTTTGTCAAAATTACCCTGAATTATCTGTTTTGTTCCTTCAACTATGGATATGATTGGTTTTGTAAATATATCTGCCAGGAAAAAAGAAATGAAAAATGCCAGTAATATAAGAACAACGGTAAATACTGCCATGGTAATACGCGAATATGCAAAACCCATGTTTAATTTAATCAAAGAACTTTCAAAGTCCTTTTTAGATGCGCTTAATGTTTTATCCAATAATGAATTCAGAAGATTTTTATTTTCCTTAAATCTATTGACAATATCCTTTTTAGACTGGAAATCCTGCAGATCCTTTAATTGTAAAATAGAAGAACCAAATTGGTAATATAACCGGAAGTTGTTTCTCAGCTCCCGTAATGAAGAGGCTTCATAGGGAATTTTTTCGGAAAGGTCATCAATATTTTTATAAAATGATATCGCCAAATTGTCAAGATAAACGACTTCTTTCTGCCTGCTTTTAATATCAAAAAGCATCGTATCCCAGATTTCAGCATGGATACGCATTATAATAAGATAAGAATCCTGAATATACTTTTCTGTAGTAAAGTTATTTTCCACAATCCGGTTAATTTCTTTCGCGGATTGATTGAGAAAAAAAAGATTATAGGAAATGAATATCATAAAAAGAAGGATTAAAATCCCGAAACCAAGCAATAACTTATATTTCAGCCGCATAAATGAACAGCCACCTCCAGAATTTAATCCCCCTTAATATAAATTTACATAACCCGCCAAATTACACATTCCTAAAATAAGAATAAAGGATAGAATAAAAACCCGCAGTTATTTTAATATTAAATCTATAATATTTCAAGAAGTTGTTAAAATGTAATCCTGGATTTTCTCAAAATCTGTTTGAATGAAAAGGCTTTAAAGTCAATATATTTTCGATATATTTTAAAATCATCATTTCCAAAAACTGAATTAAGCATCATTATAGTCTTAAATCCAGCCGTTTTAGCGCTCCATAAGGCCATCGGCGAATCGTCAATAAAAATCCATTCTTCGGGTTTTAAGGAATAATCGGAAGCGATGAGGGTAAATGTATCCGGATCAGTTTTAAAAAATTTCTGCATTTGAATAAAAGAAGATATTCCAAGTCTCTCAACTAACTGATTCAGACGTTTTTGACCGGAATCAGCTGTGGAAAAGATGAAGATTCGGAAACCCAAAATTCTTACAAAAATCAGAAAATTCGGAAAAAATCAGGCTCTATTTTTACTTTTTGTTCATTATATTCTTCCAGGCCGCCGAGTTTTTCAAGACATAATGCGACCTTATCTTCAAGACCAAGCGATGAAAATAACAAACGAACTGCATCGATTGACCGGAAAGCAGTGGCATTTTTATAATATGAAAGAATAAAATGGTAGGGAACAGGTTTGTAAGACGTAATAAAACCATAAATAAACTTCAGCATAATCATGGCTGAATTTTTAGATATTGTTCCGTCAAAGTCAATTATGAAGCCCTTTATTCCTGTTATTTTCATAATTCGAATCTATTTCCTTACAAGTCCGATAACAAATAAATCTGGCTGGTCCGGAATTTCTTTTTTATAAACCGAATATAATTTGCCGTTAATTTTTATGTCAAATTCATTACTGTTTACCAGCTTTTTCCCAAGGTCCTGAATATCCTGGGAATTTCCTTTATAAGTCAATTTGTATTCATCGGGCACAAATGCATTCTGCGACATTTGTTTTAAATATTCAAATTCCTTTAATACCTTTATTTTAAAAATATCGATAGCCGCCTCGTTTGCACCTATTACAGTCGACCCTGAAGAGATAAAAAGAAGCGGCGATTTTCGTTGGGCAAGTGTTTCTCTTCCTATCGGTGTCAAATATATATCGGATGTAACGGCAGCTTCCATAACATTATTATAATAAACAGGCATCATGTATACTTTTATAAAACCATTTCCCGCAAGTTCGGCGAATGGTTCATCCGTCCATACCAGTTTTTTTCCGGGATCGTGTTTTTCATCAGCCATATAATACCAGAAAATCTTTCTGTAATCTAGATTAGGGGGAATTGTTGAAACAAGATCTGCCCATGGAGCAAGAAATACCACACCGTCATTACCGAGAATCCAGAGATTGATCAGATTAGTTGTAAGTGATGTCATTAGCTTTTCAGCATTTTCGTAAAGCCTTATCTTCTTTTTTATTTTATTCATTTGAGAGGATGGAATATCGAGGGTAACCAGTACGGCACAACCGCCGTCATTTGTGTCCTTGTGATACTGCCGGCCCTGTTGAAAATTATATTTTCCTCCTCTATCCGTATCCATATTTTCAAATGAAATATTATAATTTGTTTGATTCTGATATAGCCCTATAAGAAAGGATTCTAACTTTTCTACGGCATTCCTGGAAGTTTTAAAATAAGAATTGATATCTCTGGCTGCCCCATCAACATCCTTTTTCATTTCACCTACATGATCACCACAAGCTGAAATAAACATCAATAATATCAAAAATAATAAAGCCCCTCTCCTCATAATAAACCCCCTATATCCGTTCTCTATCCGTCCTTAGATGACAATAACGTTTTATCGCATCTTTCAAATTCTTTTTATCTTCCTGGAAAATGCTGCTTATAATAAAACCCGCCCATATCATATCCCTGTCTTCTTTCTGCCAGACCAGCCTGCATTTTCCCCTGATAAAGCCAACCTCTTCAAAACACATTATAAAATCATATTCATAGTCTTTGTGATTTAATATAATTGCTTCATACATCTCAAGCCTGAATCCTTCATAACAAATATCCCAGAGTCTTGTTTTAATATAATGCCCTTTTTTAATATCCCATAGGGACATTGTGCAGTTGAAGCCTTTAATGGGATAAAAACGGTGTGATGGATCTGGGTCATCCCTTCCCTCTCTTAATCTTAAAAAAAGCTTCTTGCTTACAGTCCTTCCATCAATCTCAAAAATACCGCAAACATCCCCATTCTGGAATATTGTTGTTTTGAAAACCAGAGAAATCCATTCACCGGATTTTCTTTTATCGACAAAAAGTATCTCTCCTTTAAGTCCTGCAGGATAATTTAAATCCACATAGTCATTAAACTTCGAATTAAATGAATTTAATATAAACTGTACGCCTTTCACAGGAACCTTCCCGTAAACATGCCAGCAGGCTAAAGTAAATTGTCTCGCGGCTTCCAAAAGCATCATGCCGGGTACATGATCCTGCGGGTGTTCAAAGAAAAAAGAGTGGACAGGATTGATTAAAAGATTCGCATAAAAAATATCTTCGGACGGGACATCAGGAACATTTTGGAGCATTTCAGCCAGCATGAATCTCTCATTATCTGAAATATAAATATCATTTCTATTTAGTATGGAATAAACAGTCTTTTCTTCAATTTCGGAAATATTATGCTTTAATACATATTTTCCAGTTTTATTATTTTTTTTGTAATATTCAAGCAGGATTTTTCTTTCTTTCTCGATGAACGTACCTGGATTATCCGGGTTTTCAAAAAGCTCGGGGTTAATAAAATGCGGAATATTAAATAATACATAACATTCGTTATTTTTTATATATGAAAAGCTATCTTCGTCAAAAATATTATCATTTCCAGGCTGGTGAAGAACATAATAATTTAGAAATATAGCTTTATCAGCTGTTGATAAATAAGGAATGATCGATTTATCTGCTATCTCTTTATCAAAGTAGGCCGGAATTGCCCTCCGCAGGTTTTTAATAAAAACGTTCTCTTCGAGATGCTTATGAACGTATTTTTTACCGACCGGTGCTTCAAAGGTTAAAGCCATATTTTCTTATCCTTAATCTAGGAATATTCTATCCCAAAGCTAATTTTTAGTCAAAAAAGAACCGGCTTATTTAATATAGAGCTGCAATCAAAACAATATTAACAAAGAAAACATTCAAATATTCCGGGACTTTTAGCTTAATACAATAAATTTGAAATTTACAAAACGCTATGGTATGATTATTCCAATATTTATAAAGTTATAAAATCAACCTCTCTGCTTAATAAGATAATCGGATATCTAAATTAGGCAATAGAAGCTGGTTTTAAAACAAGGAAATTGACAAAAAACCTTAAAGAATGATTGTTAAAATTGTAAAAAATGTTCAAGCCCCGCAGCTTGTTGTATTGTAAAATGGGGGGGTCTGGTGGATTTTGTTATTGTAGTTTTAGCTTTGTTAATTTTAGTAAGTTATTATTTATTTTCCACAATGCAGGATTCGAAGTTAAAAAAAGCTGAGAAAGCCGTAGAAACAGGTGATCTTGATACTGCCTTATCAATATTCATGGAATCATTGAGAAAGGATCCGAATAATATTGAATCACTCTGGCATCTTGGAAATATAAATGAAGAAAAGCTTAATTATCCTGAAGCTATAGGCTATTATTCAAAGTTGATAGAAACCGGAAAAGAATCAAAGCTATTCACTCAATTTGAACTCTACCGGCGTGTTGGAATACTCTACAGAAAGATTGGAAGAGATCAGGAAGCCCTTGATAATTTATTCCAGGCTTATAATTATATTCAATCCTCAAAAGATGTGCTCGAGAATATCGCAATGATTATCTATACGCAGAAATATTTTCACCGTGCAATAAGCTATTTTGAGAAAGCAGTTCAATTCTTAAAAAACAGACCGGATTTTTTAAAGCATTTTGCTCTTTGCTATATTATGGTTGGAAGAAATCAGGATGCTCTTGGTTTGCTGGGAGAGTCTGTTAAACAGGAGCCTAATGATTTTGAGACAAGATACTTATTGTCTTATGTGTATTTTAAGATGGACTTGACTGAGAAAGCTAGAGAATTGATCGAAGATCTTGTAAATCTTGAGAAAAATAAGATAAATATTCCGGAATTATATTTCGCCGTAAAAATTCTATTTCTGATTTATTTAAAAGCTAAAAATTATGATACTTCGCGCGAACTTATCCAGCAGCTGAAGAATTTGAATGCGACTTTAAACATTGATTCAAATAATGAAGAAATAGCCATGGCTTATATTTTTTTCAGAGTTAAACAGGGATATTTTGACATCGCTCTGGAAGAAATCGGGAAAAACATCAATTTTAAGACCAGCCAGGATGTAGATAATTTAAGCCTGGAAGCCCAGAATCAGCTTAAACAAAGCCGTAGTCATATATATGAACTTGTCTCCTCACTGCAAAATTATAAAAAAGAAATGGAGAAAGAAATATATACAATAAATGCGATAAATAAATTTGATGTTGAATATTCAATGATTGAAAATAAGGCGAAAGACGCTCAGCGCGAATTGGATGCGATTTTTGAAGAATGGAAAGTGAAGTTCATAAATCAGGAACCTTTCTGGGGATTTTTTGGTCCTAAGACAAAGGAAAAGTTTGATCCAACACTTATAATCGATAAGTATGCGGAAGATAATATAAAATCCTTAAAAAAAACACGAAGCAGCTTTGAAACAAAGAATGTTCTTTCCGAAAAAACTAATGAAGTAAGCCTGGAATCTCAAAATCCCTGCGATGTCCTTCTTGCAGCAGATTTTCCGACTTTTTTATCCATGTCGCAGAAGCTTGTGGAAAACATGGGCTTTAAAATCATCAACCAGGGAGTAAAGATTGACGCCATGGCATATTCCGAGGGACAGGCATATAATGTGCTCTGCCAGGAAAAATTCAACCGTGATTCAAAGGTTCTCTTCTGTGTCAGAAGATGGAGTGAACCTGTTGGTTATATTTCTATAATAAGTATCTTAACCGCTTTTAAAAATCTTCAGGCAAACCGGTTAGTTATAGTATCTACTTCACCTCTTTCATTAGAAGCTGATAAAGCCATAGAAGGAAACGCGAAGATAACTTTTTATGACTGCAATGAAATATCAAGCTATTTTTAGCAAGCTATGCATAATCGAATTATTGCTTGCGATTTTGTTAACCAGACATTATACCCCGCGAGCATGAGCACCATTTCTGATGCATATTTTGTGTTGCTTTTAGAGAACTTATTATTAAAATCGTTGTTATTCCATTATGAAGATTTTCGAATGAAACATTTAATTGCGGCCAGGGATGGCCGCACCCGAAGTGTCAGAACAGGATGGACAGTCTACGAGGTTTTTAGAAAAAGAGTCCTTTATAAATAACTGGAATAACAACACCTCGATATGAACCGATCGGTTAACATGAAAAATGGTGCTCATGCGAAGGGACATCCTTTTTCTTTCGATTCCTTTCTTTTTCCGATGATAGGAAAAGGAAAGGAATAAAGCCTTTCTCCTTTATGCCATAAAGGATACACCGCTCTGCTATGAGGAGTATTTTTGAAATATTTTTATTAAAATATGGAGGATTTATGAACACAAAGCTTATTGTAGCTCTTGATGTAAAAAACTTTGAAGAGGCAAAATCCATAGTTGAAGAACTTTCACCAATTGTGGATATATTCAAGGTTGGAAGTATTCTTTATACGATTGAGGGGAATAAGGTAATAGAATTCATCCATTCGAAGGGAAAATCCGTCTTTCTCGACCTCAAGTTCTTTGATATTCCGAATACGGTAAAAGATGTAAGTTTTGTTGCAGCGAATCTGAATGTTGAAATGTTCACCGTTCACCTTCTTGGCGGAAGAGAAATGATCAAAGCCTCTCTTGATGGAGTCGAAGAGGCTTTTAGCAGGAATAAATTGACGAAAAAGCCCTTAGTTCTGGGAGTAACCGTACTCACAAGCTTGAATAACGATATTTTAAAGAATGACCTTCAAATCGGTCTTCCTGTCATTGATATGGTTAAGCATCTTACGGAAATGGGTTATAAAACAGGTGCGAGAGGATTTGTCTGTTCACCCTATGAGATTGAAATTCTTAGAAAACAATATAAAGATAAAATTACACTGGTAGTCCCTGGTGTACGCCTGTCAGGTGAGGCTTCGGGAGACCAGAAGCGTGTTATGACTCCGAAGATGGCCAGTGAATTGGGTGCCGATTATATAGTAATGGGGAGATCAATTATTGGATCGAAGGACAGGATTGCTCAGGCACAATCTGTATTAGAAGAGCTTGGAAAAGCATGATATCCAGCTTATTTATACATAACGGCGGTAAATATAAAGAGCGGAATTTTTATCCTTTGTGCCCTTAACGACAAGACGTCCCTGTCTGAACAGAACCGCGTTTAAATGTGCGGTTTTAAATTCAAGAAAAAAGGGATTTTCTTTTACTATTCTTACTTCTTTAGGCTGGCATTTATTTCCGGAATAATACTCCCTGTATTCCGAGAGATCAATATTTACATCGTCCATCGGTGTGATTGAGACGTAATTATCCCCGCAGGAAACGGCTGCGACGTCAGCCATTTCACCATTCATAAAATGATATTTTCCGTTGCAGGATGGGCAATCGCTTTTTTTATCTATTATCAGCCTTTCATCACTTTCCAGGTCATAAACAAGACTTTCCTCATTTTTTAATTCAATGCTTTGAAGTATAAAAATAAGCACTTTTTCTTTTTTTATTTGAGGAAGGAGAAAAAATGGAAGAGGTTTTTCATAACCGGAAAAACATTGAAAACAGCCCTTTAACGGATTTGAAGAAAATATTTTCCAGCCTGATTGATAAAAAACAGATATATACCTTTTTGAGTATTTTACGGCAAAATCATTCAATATAAATTTTGATTTCAGATTTTCTGAAAAATCAATAAAAATATCATATTCCTGAAACATAGAAGAATAGTTATGAGAAATATATTCGCCGATAAACTCAATACCGGATGGATAAATGAACTTTTCAGTTTCTATATCAAATCCGCTTCCGATCATTAGAATTTTATGTCCCTTCAGGGTTGAAACCAGCTCTTCCTCAAAACCGAGGCCGCCCGCTATGGCTATTTTCATTGAACATAACCTTTATTTATATTATCTCTTTATAAATTACATTCAAATTACATTTTTTAATAATCATAAACTTCAATTATTAAGGCATTTTATATTCTTTAGATTCTTCCAATGGTTTAAAATAACCTTTAATACAATTAATATTTCTTACACATATCTGAATATGATTTTTCTCTTTTATTCCTGCACCGGGATATAATGGGTTTCCTTCTTCAAACATACCTCTTACTGTATCATATCTCTCTTTTTTTAATGTATCATTTGTTGCATGTAGAAGTTCTATCACAGCACAATCTAATTTTCTTATTTTTATTTCTCCACCCAAATCTTTGTTTTCAGGCATTTTTTCTTCAGTATTATCAAAAGTATATTTCAAATTATCATAACTATCTTTTAATAACAATAAACAATTTCTATCCAACAAGTTTAAACAAAATCCAGGGTCAATAATAGCTCCGACTACTGAAGGATTAATTATTTTATGTTTTGAATATTTCGGGTTATCTTAAACTGCGCCCTTTGTCAAGAACAATAATCTTTGAGAATTAAGGTGTCCTCCTGGTCAATCTCAGGCAGTCTTTTGTATTGCAAATGCTTCATCAGGAGTTGAGTACTCCAGGGACTGATGAAATCTTTCTGTATTGAAGAAATTAAAATAGTTGTCTATCGCCTCCTGTAATTCTGTCATATCAGAGTAACTGTTTAGATAAATCTCCTCATACTTCAACGATCTCCAGAGTCTTTCAACGAATATATTATCCAGGGCCCTACCTTTCCCGTCCATACTGATCTGTATATTCTTACTCTTTAAAACGTCTATAAACTTCTCTGATGTAAACTGGCTTCCCTGATCGGAATTAAAGATGGCGGGAATGCCATACTTCCTCAAGGCTTCTTCCAGAACATCTACGCAGAAATGGGCCTCCATTGTATTTGATAGTCTCCAGGACAATACTTTGCGGCTGTATATATCTACAATCGCTGCCAGATAAACATAAGAACCATTCAGCTTGACATAGGTTATGTCTGTCGCCCAGGCATGGTTAGGAGCCAATAATCTTTTACATTTCAAAAGGTATGGATATTTCTGGTGCGCAATATTCGGTATACTTGTCCTCATCCTGGGATATATCGCCGTCAGTCCTATTTTTTTCATCAAACGCCTTGTGATTTTACTTGTAAGACCCTGTCCTATTAACGCTATGGATATTTTTCTATACCCATAAAATGGATGTTTATGATATTCTTTCCTGATTAAACCTACCTTCTCAAAATCATCCTCCTCAAGGACGGATTTATCTGCTGGTTTGTAATAATACCAGGAACGGCTCCTTTCAATGCCACTACAGAGGTCTGTAATAGTGATCCCCTGCCTTGCACATTCTAAAACTTCGGCTCGTGTCCATAAATTGCCTTGTACTTTTTTTTTAAGACACTGTTTTCAATCTGAAGTTCACCGATTGCGTTGATATATTGGGATTCTTTTTCCTCGTTCTTACGGATTTCATCACCTTTTTTATTAGGCCGATCAAATATTTCAGCAACTCCTTCCAGTAATTGTCTTTTCCATAGGCCGATCTGATTCGGATGAACCTCAAATTCAGAACCAAGCTGAGCAATCGTTTTGTGTTCTCTGACAGCTTCCAAAGCAACCTTTGCTTTAAACTCGTTAGTAAATGATTTCCTCATAGTGTTTCTTCTCCTTTTTTGTTATTCGGAGGATTACACCTTAAACTATCAGCTTATATTGTGCAATTTTCAGGGCTCATTATATCTTTTATATAGCAAGCCCATTCATAAGCCCTATATGGACTATTTTCCCAAAAGTAAATACCATGCCCTAACCAATCATATTCATTTGTGCTTTTCATTAAATGTTCTTTACCTGAAATAGCTAATTTTGCAGTTTCTTCGTCACAGCCATGAAAACCAATAATCCAGAATGGATAATGAGAATATAGATTTGTTTGATAGTTCATTTATATTGAGGTGTTAACTTTCCTGATTTATCAATGATACCAGCTTTTTTCAATAATTTAAACGATTCTTCCGGAGATTTAGATAATTTTTTCCCATAATCTTGTAATTGCTTTCTATATTCTTTGAATTCTTTTTCGCTCATGATTCACCTCCTGTTAGCAACAATATTTTTGAGTGACAACTATTATGTAATATAAAAAATATAACATATTTTAATATTTTGTACAATGATTTTATCGACTTTTTTACTATTTCAATATGATTAACAGATAATAATCAATTTGTCATCATTATTGTCCCCCTTTTTATTTCGTTAAATATTGTATAAGGGCTGGTAAAAAAGGCCCTATAATCGTTATGTAGGTTCCTAATTTAGTTAAAAAGCTATTGTATGCTTCTTTGAATGAATCTTTATTATCTTTATTGTCCTCCATATTTTTTATAGCAGTTATTAACTCCTCCCTATCAACTTTATCTTTAATTTCAGTATTAAGCTTTTCAATTAATTCCTTAAATACTGACCCATTATTGATTTGATTAATATTAGATCCTAAAGCGACATTAATATTGGTTGCTTGTATGTTAACATCATGAATTATACTAATTTGATTTGCTTCAATTTTATCATCTTTAATCATTTGTAAGTCTTCAACCTTATATTTCATTTTTCTTAATAACTTGTTTAACCCTGGCTTAACAATATTTGAATTAAACAAATGTAAATTTTCATTTATTATTGTTCGATTATATATATTTGCACAATAACATTTAAAACAGCACTTTCATCTTTCTGTCATTCTTTAAGAGTTTGAAGAAGGATAGCAATTTCCTGATCTTCATCGATAGGTATAATATATTCAGCTTGTCGACTTTACCTGTAGTATTTTTGTCTAAGACCATTTCAAGGTATGGATTAAAATATATTTTAACACACTATTTTTTTCAATCAGATCAAACATTTGATTTAATCTTTTAGGGTAGTTTTCAATAGATGAATCTAAAACATTTTGTGAATATTCCTTAAATTGTTCTAATGCTCTTATTACTTCAATTTTTGTAAAATCCATAAAACACTCCTTATTTGCCCTCTACTAATCTAATTAAACCCAAAACAAAATTTAGTAATAATGAAATCCCTGCTATCCATAAACCAATAGTAGAAAATTTAAATTGTTTTTTAAGAATCTTATTTTTCATTTCTTGTTCTTGTAAATTTATAGCTCCATCAAAATTCATTTCAGGGCGATAAGGATAATAAAAACAAGGATTATCTTTATCAGCTCTATTTATATTTATAATGGCATTTAAAAGGCTTTCTTCATCGTGAAACTCATCTTTCCAAACTCCTCGATGACATAATATCGAATAATGAAGGTTTGGGCCTTTTATACTATTAGGAATTTTGTTTTTTGATTTTATTTCATCTCTCTCGGCATGAGAAAAAGGCACATCAGCAGAAAAAGAAGAACTTTTCTTTAAAAATATACAACCAAGGCAATTATTCATAAAACCCCCATAATATTTTTTAAGTAACATTGTAAATCGTTAATGGTTGGTTGTCAATATGAGTTGCCTGATACACAATATTAATTAATATTTTACCATTCTTGATTTTCATGCTAACATAGTTATATCCAATCGTATTAAAATCATGGAAAAAAAAGTTAAAAGGCGGTTCTGTATGTCTGGTAATGAGAAAATCTACAGGGATAAATATGGAATACCTCATTTAAAATGTAAATCTAAGGAAGAATTATTCCGGGGACAGGGTTATGTCCATGCATTTGACAGGGGCATGCAGATGATTATGATGAGAATTCTCGGCCAGGGCAGGGCTTCGGAACTCCTTGAGTCAAGCGATGGCATGCTGGTGATTGACAGATTTTTCAGAAAAATGAACTGGTCAGGAAATACCGGCGAAGAAATTAGAAAATTGCCGGAAGAAACAAAACTATTATTAAGTTCTTATTGTGATGGAGCCAATGAGGCTTTATCAAAAAAGTTTCCATGGGAATTAAAATTGCTGGGAGTAAAATTCGAGCCCTGGAAAATAGAAGATATAATTCAGATTTCAAGGATGATCGGATATCTGTCACTGTCGCAATCCCAGGGAGAAATGGAGAGGCTTTTCGTTGAAATGGTTCAGGCGGGTGTTACCCGTGATAAACTGGAAGAGTTGTTTCCAGGGATACTTGGCGGAATGGATATGGAATTGCTGAAGAAAGTTAATATTAACGAAAGAATTGTGCCTGATTCCAGACTCTGGAATATAGCTGTTCCAAGGATGATGGCTTCAAATAATTGGGTGATATCCGGTAAAAAATCGGCATCCGGGAAAGCAATGCTTGCAAATGACCCGCATCTTGAGGTTAACAGGCTTCCAAGTGTCTGGTATGACTTATTTTTTGAACAGGAAGACAGGTTTGTTTACGGAGCTTCCATGCCCGGGGTTCCGGGAATTTTGATCGGAAGATCGGATGATTTATCCTGGGGCGTTACGTATTCCTTTATGGACGCGGAAGATTCCTGGATTGAAAAATGTAAGGAAGGAAAATATTTCAGGGAGGATACAGGATGGTCTCCTTTCAATGTCAGGAAGGAAATGATTAAAAGAAAAGGTAAGGAGCCTGCGGAGTCGGTTTTTTATGAAAATGATCATGGTATTTTGGACGGGAATCCTTCGGTTGAGGGTTTTTACCTGGCGACAAACTGGGCCTCAAGTAAATCCGGGGCTTTATCCTTAGTCAATATTCTGAAGATAATGGACGCCATGACCGCTGAGGAGGGAATGAGCTGTCTTGGCAGGATTGAAACCTCATGGAATTTTGTACTGGCTGACAGAAAAGGTAATATTGGATATCAGATGAGCGGACTTATGCCTAAAAGACGCGAGGGCGTAAGCGGTTTTGTCCCTCTGCCGGGATGGGATAAGAAAAACGACTGGAACGGGTTTGAAAGCTTTGAAAACCTTCCGCGTGTTATCAATCCGGATGAAGGTTTTTTTGTTACGGCAAATAATGATCTCAATCGATACGCCAATGTGAAGCCGATCAATATGCCGATGGGAAATTACAGGGCTGAAAGAATAAAGAGATTATTAAATCAGGATAAAAAATTCACAATGGAAGCTTTCTTTATGATGCAGATGGATGTTTATTCCATTCAGGCTGAAGAATTTATGAAAATATTAATGCCGCTTTTACCTGAAACATTAAACGGAAAAATATTGAAAGACTGGGATTGTCGCTATGATCCGGATTCCGAAGGCGCTTTCCTTTTTGAAGAGTTTTATAAGGAACTTTATAAAGAAGTTTTTGGAAACAATTTGGGACCAGGATTGATTGATTATCTGGGGCATGAAACAGTTACTTTCGTGGATTTTTTCATGAATTTTGACAGGATATTGTTAAGTGAAAAATCATTATGGTTTAATGGATTATCAAGAGAAGAAATATATAGAAGAGCCGCTGGTAAAATAATGAAAATTAAGGCAAAAAAATGGAAAGATGTACAGAAGGTAGTGTTCAAGCATATTATATTCGGGGGAAAATTACCGTCGTTTCTTGGATTCGACAGGGGGCCGGTAACAATACCCGGCGGGAGAGCTACTATTCAGCAGGGGCAAATTTACAGGAGTTCAGGAAGGGCAACGACTTTTGTGCCAACTTTCAGGTTTGTTATGGATTTTGCCAAAGAAGAATTTTTATCGGCCCTGGCGGGCGGTCCAAGCGGCAGAAGATTTTCAAAATGGTATGTATCCGGGTTGAAGGATTGGATAAAAGGAAAATATAAAACGTTAAAACCAAATCCCGAAAGAAAAATAAAGTTTAAATAATGGAATTTCTTTAATGCAATCTGCAAAATTATGGAATAATCCGGGTAAAGAAATGCGGATTATTGATGATAGTATTCACATCTGGCTGGTTCATATTGAAGAAGAATTAAAAAACAAAAAATATCTATCAACTTTTTTGTCAGATGATGAGCTTAATCGGGCCGAAAGGTTTTATTTTGAAAAAGATAAGAACAGGCATATAATTTCTCATGGCATATTGAGATTGATCTTAAGCCTTTATACACAAATAAAACCAGCAGATATAACTTTTTCATTAAAAGAGAGGGGAAAACCGGTTTTAAATCAATCAAACCATGATCGACATCCATGATGCCATTCATAATGACACCCGTAAAGCCATCACATTCAATTTATCCCATTCCGGTGAATATGTTTTATATGCTGTCGCAAATAACCGGAAAGTTGGTGTGGATATAGAATATATCAGGGATTTTGCGGATTCAGACAATATCGCAGAGAGATTTTTCTCTAAAAGTGAAATGGATGAATATTATAATCTTCCTTTTGAAGCAAGGAAAAGGGCATTTTATTCTTTCTGGACACGCAAGGAAGCCTTTATTAAAGCTGTCGGGGAAGGCTTATATATCCCTCTTAACAGTTTTTCGGTTTCGCTTGGTCCTGAAAGGAAATCGAAAATTGAGATTCATAAAGGTAATTTCAAAGATCAGCAATGGCAATTGGAACAATGGTCATTGAAGGAAATCCAACTGGAAGATAGAAATTATGTATCGGCGGTTGCGGTAAAAGGAAAAGTTAATAATATTTCTTATTGGAAATGGAAACAATAACCGTTGAGATTAGAAGCGCATTATTTGAAATATTAGTGAATGCTGTTTATAATTTTACCCTCAATAAAAGGATGATCTATATGAAAATAATTCAAAACTTTTATAAGGCTATTTATTTCATTACAGGTATTGTGTCTTTTGTTATCGGTCTTTGGTTTCTGACAGCAAGGCAATTTTTTTATTATCATGCTCAGGCAACCGGGATGAAATGGGAACAAATCGATGGAAAACTGCAGCTAATTATTCTGGCTTTAATGAAAGTCGGCGGTACCGGTTATATCGCTCTTTCACTCTTTTTGATGATATTTACCATTACCGGTGATTTTGAAAAAAAACGCGCAGTTAAGCTGTCAATTCCCGGGATCGCCTTGTTTTTTTATTGCGGAATTTTTGGAATCACTTTCTATGTCCATCAGCTTACAAACGCAAACACGCCCTGGGTGTTACCCCTTATAGAAATTGCGGCATTGGTAATTGCGATGATTTTATCTTTTATAAAGACAAAAAAATAGTATAAAAAAATATTTTAAATCACCTTCAAGTTCAAGGATTTATTAATAACAAATTCAGGTAGATTAATTCAATGAAAAACAGTTCTTTTGACGGAAAATCCATATGGTTATCTACAATTAAATTAAGTTTGCCGATTTTATTGTCTAATATACTGACTACATTCTATACAATTATTGATACATATTTTATTTCTTTAATTGATAAAAAATCAACAGCTTATATAAGCGCGGTATCAATCATTAACCCGGTGTTTTTCTTTTTTATGGCTTTAAGCGGCGGATTATTTATCGGAATCAGTTCCTTAGTAGCAAGAAGCTACGGAGAGGGTGACACAAATAAGGAATCAAGCGGGTTAATATCGGGGCTTGCCATATCAATTGTAATTTCAATCATAACACTTTTATTTGGATATATTTTTTTAAAAGATATTATAAGGCTTTTTGCCGGAAAAGAATTATCGCCGGAAGCAATCAGAAGCGCAGAAGATTTTTTATTTTATCTGCTGCCCGGCTATTGCCTGATGATGATCGGAAGATCATTGTTCGGGGTTTTGCAGGGCAAAGGGGAGAATTTTCATATAGCAATCGCCGTATTAATATCTAATGTATTAAACTGCGTACTGGATCCCCTGTTTATATTTTATTTTAAAATGGGAGTAGGGGGCGCCGGTCTTGCAACTACGCTATCGATACTATTTACTGCTGTATATGTACTTGCTTTGTTTGCTTTTAATAAATTTAAAATATCATTTGGTATAAAATATTTGAATTTTAATACAATTAAGGAAATATTACAGATCGGAATGACGCAATCATTGGGCATCATATCACTGTCAATATCGTTTATCATCGTTAATAAAATTGTCGGTTCTATTGGGGAAACGGAAATGAATGCGTTTGGCTTGTGCGGACGGCTTGATCAATTAACATTTTTGCCTATATATGCCATTTCTTCCTCAACTGTAACAATAGCCGGATATTATTTCGGCAAAAAAAATTATAATATAATCAAAGAAATATTTTTGAAGAATTCGATTCTTGGAATACTGAGTATGCTTAGTTTAATATTGATTTATATGATATTTTCCCCGCAATTGTTCGGTTTATTTTCAGGCAATCATATTGTAATTGACAAAGCCGTATTTCAAGCAAGGTTGGTTTCTTTAAGTTTCCTCGGGATTGCACTGGAATCGATAGCAGTATCAACATTTCAGGGAATAAAATATCCTCCGCCGTCTTTTTTGCTTATCTTAATAAGAATGTTTGTTGTAATCTTGCCGATTGCATATTTACTTGTGTTTGTATTAAAAATGGGAATGAATGGAATATTTATTAGTTACATTATTGCTCATATAAATACCGGCATTATTTCCTATGTTTGGATCTTAAAATATTTCAGGAAATTTAACATTTGGAATGAAGCTGTAAAGGTTGAAAATCAGGTTTATCTATAAAAGGCAGTTCCCTTTAACTAGGATTTTAGAAATCATCTGATATTAATATTATTTTCCGATCCGATTTCGAACATCCTGTCGATAATCTCTTCATAATCTGAACAATCCATCCCCGCATCAAAATGATTGTTTAATTTGAATTGAGAAACTCTATTCAGCCTTTCCACTGCAGCTTTTAACATAATAGGGTCTATACCCAGATCATAGAGCATTTTTAACGCTTCATTCATTTCTTCTTTTTTACGTTCGGCGAGAAGAGCGCCACGAATGATCCATAATGCTACATCTTTTTCTCTGGGCAGATGAAGAACCGGTTTGACAAGAAGGGGTTCTAAAATATCCAGGCTTATACCGGCCTTTTTAGCGCTGATAGCAAATTCCAGGCATACTCCCTGCAGACCTTTCATAAATATATTGGCAATAGCTTTAATTGCAGCGGACTGTCCGACTTCTCCTGGTATAACTTTGATATTCATTCCGTATGGTATCATCAAATTTGCGAATTCCGGAGCTCCTTCTCCTGAAGCATACATAAGCGCTTTATTTTCAACCTGTATGGGCAGTTCCAGCAAGCCGATATCAACAAATTTTGCTCCTTTAGAATGAATAAAGACCGAAGATTCTCTCTTAATACAGGGTATTGCATTGTTAAGATCAGCATAAAGCTGGCCTTTCCTGATATATTCAGCGGCATGTTTTGCTGTTTCAAGAGAAACGTGCCCCCTTACCGAAGAAAATATTATATCGGAGTGCTCTATCAAATCGGAAAAACAATTTGTCAATTGCGCTCCAATTTCTTCAGACTTCTTCTGCTTGTTTTTTATTATTTCAGGATCGGTGGAACTCCGGGAATAAATATGTATTTCATTTATACCATCTTTTTTCAAACCTTTTGCAATATAATATGACACTTCACCAAAACCAATAAACCCAACAACGGGTTTATGGCTTTGACAATCAGTTGAAATTACCTTCATAGCTGCTCCTGTTTTTTTTAACAAGCGTGCCCCTTCGTTATACTCAGGACAAGCCGCTTGATCCGGGTTTAATTCCTCTAAGCTTACTTCGCCCCGAAGTCTATCCATAATACCAGATACCTCGCAGCTTGCCGCGTCTCTTATACCAATTCACATTCAAAATAACCTTTCTCCCTCTATTCGGCAGAGCCTGCCTTGAGAAGGTTAAATCTCCTTTCTCCCAGTCATTATTCCTTTTGATCTGAAGGAATTAACAATAAAGTATTAACGGCAGCCTTTTCAACTCTTTCTTTACTGAACGGCATTGTATGGTATTTGAGTTCCGCCCATAGCTTCATCTGGTCCTCACGATGAGGATTGAAGATCTGTGCGCTTTCACCGGATGATAAAATAGTCTGGGTATTATCAGGATTTTCAAGAGGCACGATATGCCGCTCATTGGCCGCAAATGCAATATTATATTTTAAAGGAGGCGAATTATAACTAAACGCAAAAGCGATAGAAGTTGGGCTTCCGGCAAACGGAAGAGTTTGTAAGCTGTTAAAAATCATACCAATTACAGGAACATTGCCAAGAATCTGATGTTTCAAATTCACTGTTTGTACTTTATCCAGGGTCCATTTTGAAGGATCATTTCCATAATTTGCTGCCAGGTATTTTATAGCTTCCTTTAAGCTTATTTTAGCTATATCATTCCTGGTTTCTATTTTATCGGTTGTAAATACATTGTCAAACCAGGGATTGTTCGCATTGGAGATTATTTTAACAAGCGATTGGATGTGTTTAAGAGGCAGATAAAATCCCCATACCTTTTTTTGTTCAAGTTCATCGTTGTAGGTATTTACATCCATATAAGAATACCAGACTGAATAAATAGAAGCGCCGACGCTATTTAAATCATAACGGGCATCCCATTTTCCGGCATAATCCAGGACTTTGGCTTCCAAATCGTTATCCGGTTTCAATGCGGCAAGATATTTATTTAAAGTTTGAGCGGTATAGGAGAAATTGTCTCCCTGAATTTTCTCCATATCTTCAATAGTGATCGGTTTTCTGTTCGATATTAATGTGCTTAACAAATGAACGAGGCTTCTGGCTCTATAACCGGGATGGAACCAGTCATAAGTAAATTTATAGGGATAAGCATCTGTTACGGTTTTGTTATTCGCAGTTGCGACAAAACCCGTCGGAGGATTGTATAAATTGGGCAGGAGGTTAAATGGAATATAACCTTTCCACTCGTATTCTCCTGTCCATCCCGGCACCGGAATGGTTCCCAGGTGTTTTGGATTTCTGATCGGTATTTTTGCCGCCGACTGGTAGCCGATATTGCCCTGGTTATCGGCGTATATGAAGCTTTCACCCAGGTTATCCCAATAGCTTAAAGCGTTGCGGAATTCATCCCAATTCCTGGCCTGATTGAACAAAAAAATTGATTTAATAGAGATGCAGCCGTCATGAACAGCCCAGCGAAGCGCCAGCGGCTCGCTTCCTTCCCATCTGTCCCTTTGAAGCGGAGACCATTTTCCTGCAAATTTGGCTTTATTTTTAAAGTCTTTCAGGTCGTCTTTGCTGATTTTGACCAGGTCATTTACAAGAGGTCCGTGGCGCGTGAACATGAGATCAAGAATTTCCGGTTTCCTGCCTTTGACATTTATAATTTCTTTCTTCTTTTCAAGATCGTACCATTTCCCCATGTAAAGATACTGCCTGGGATTTTCAGGATTATCCAGTTTTTCCATGTATAAATCCTGGACATCGGGATTTAAATTGACAAATCCCCAGGAAATATCCTTGTTATGTCCTAATAGTATCAGAGGTTCTCCGGGAACTGAAAATCCGCTGATGTCAAAACGCCCGCCATGCATACCGATTTCATACCATACGGAAGGAATATTCAGGCCCATATGTACATCGCAGGCAAGAATCGGTTTTCCGGATTCTGTATACTTACCGCTCACTGCCCACGCGCCGCTGGCCCAGCCGAATGTCGACGCCCCGGTTATATAGTCCTCAAGGTTTACCGTTCCCTTGATTTCATTATTTTTAAGCCAATCAAATTTATCCGCGAAATAATTTTCCTGGATAATATCTTTTTTTTGAGTTTGACTGGTCCGGGACAGAATATTTTTTCTCCATGAATACTTTTCAAGATCTTTTGTGATTATTTCCGGATTGTCCTCATCCCAGGGCGGAAGAGCATCTTCCGTCATCTTTTCCCCGAGTTTTGCAATCATCTGTGCTCTGAAAAGTTCATAACTGAAGTTTACGGCGTTTAATAAAGCCAATACATTTCCAAAACTCAGTGAATCAATAGGTGTCCATCTTGAAGGTTTAATGTTAAGTACGATAAATTCTACCGGTAATTTATCTTTATGAGTATCTATATAGGCGTTAATGCCATCGCAATATGCCTGCAATTGAGCTTTAATATCATCGTCAAGAAGAGAATATGATTTTTCGGCTATTCTTCGCGTACCATATACCCGCATTGCCTTATCAGTTCCGACTCCAGGTTTTCCAACCATTTCGCTTAAGTTACCGTTTCCCAGGCGGTGATGTATCTCAAGCTGATATAAACGGTCCTGTGCATGAACGTATCCCTGTGCGAAGAACAGGTCATGGTCATTTTCAGCATAAATATTCGGTATGCCCCACTTATCCCTGATGATGGTTACATTAGCCAGAAGGCCTTTTACCTCAAGTTTCCCGCTGACTTGAGTCCATGGTCTTGTAATTAAAAACGGTATCGAAACAGCCGCAATCAGAACTATGACAGCAATTATTATCCCTATGATTTTAACGACTTTCAACTTTGATTTTTTTTTCATAATAATACCTCATTTATTTTATTTTAAAATTCACCTTCCTCGTATTTTGTTTCAACCTGAGTTTCAGACGCTTCGTTTTTATGAGACCAGAGGACCGCTTCAATATATTCCGCCATATAAGAGATTGTCGGCTCTTCAAAAATTACATTATTAACAGGCAGCTCGATCTGAAGGTCTTTCCTCAGTCTTGAAATCAAACGGGCATTCATCAGGGAATCACCGCCCAGCTCAAAAAAGTTGTCATAAATTCCGATGGGTTTTACTCCAAGGGTTTCTTCCCATATATTAATAATCGTTTTTTCCAGATCATTTCGGGCAGGCGCATATTCATTTTTAAGCTCTGGCCTGGAACCGAATGAAAGGGTTGAGTTTTCTGAGATTGAATTATCATTTGAAAGGTTAATGTCAGAAAGTACTATATCGTCAGGTTTAGTTACAGATATGACGACATGTGGAGGAATTCCCCTTACCATAAGACGGTCAAAAAGTTTTCCTGCGCCCTTTATAATTTCCCTGCCGTTAATGTGCCAGTTTAATGTAATCCATTCGATATTGCTGAACTGATTGATTTCCCGGATAAAAGAACCAAGCCAGGAATACAGGGATGAGGAAATCGGGGAATTGACTGTGAAACCGTCAATTATGGAATTTACTGTAATAAAATCGGGTGCATTTTGTGAAAGGGAAGTATTAAGATTATCAATCTCTTTTCGAACATTGTTAATAAGATTTTTAAAATCATTAATATTGAATGCATCGATTGAAAAGCCGGTTTGTTCCACTGGAAAGTCAATTCCATATATAATGCCATCTATCCTTCCCGAAATCTCCGCCGCTTTTTTAATCACCCCTTCCATGTCTTTTAATAATGTAAGATCTCTTTCAATAAAATTAATTCCGGTATTATTTTTTAAATCATTTGCATTTTTGGGAATTTTGAATCCTGGGCGGTGAGTCATGATAATCCTGGCATTATACTTTTGGACTAAATACCGGGCAATCGAAATTTCTATTTCAGTATGAGCATTCAGAAAAAGATATGCTCCGTTTTCTTTCAATATGCCGATATGATTTGTCGTGTCATTAAGCTGGGCCGGTTCAAAATCCTGAACCCAGCGTATATTCCCGCGATAAGCGGCCGTTTTATTTGTTTCTTCCGTCATAATATCGGAAATGATAGTTTCCGCAAGCCTTTCCGATCTAATTTTCATAGCAGGGTCTTCGAGGTTGATATCAATTAAGCGGCATTTCAGGTTAGGAAACATAAGGGGAATTTTTTTCATTAAACCGATAATCGGCTGCAGGTTCAGATCGATCAGATCATTAGAAGTTATCTCAAAAAGATTTCTGAAGATCGATGTAATCCTGATTTCAGATTTAATCATACTTTGGGCTGTGTATCCGGATAACGCAAGCAGTTTCTGAAAATCACTTAATCCCTCATCTGACTTCTGCAGTCCCCAGAGATATAAAATATTGTCAACAGGTTTCTCCCGAATCTGTATTTCTCTAAATATTGATAAATAATCTTCAGGATTATCCGTCGACATCATGAATCGACCGTCGTCAATCTTTTTATACCCGGGGCCGCCGCGGATAATTATTAATTTCTGCTTTCTTTCCGATAAATTTCTGATTAATATTTCACTAAACTCACCATCATCGGTGAAAACAAGCCATGTTTTACCGGGGTTGTAATTATTCTTTAAAATTGGAATCATGGATTTTTTAAAAAAGGGCAGATATATTTGTCCGGATGAAATCATGATAACCGGATGATAATTCTTTGCCGTTTGAAATTTCCGGGTATATCCAGCATGGTTTTTTGTCAAACGGATAGGCAGGAAGCGATACTCGACGTCTTGATTCTTCCTTAAAATACTTATTCCAGTCAACAGTTACGCCGGAGAGCCAGAGCTGTGACAAAATTTGCCTTATATGTAAAACCTGGCTTATAGTTTCCCTTGGTTGAAGCATAGAATTCAAAATAATATGTCCTTTAGATTTTACGGGATGCTGGCTAAGTAACGTTTTAAGAGTTCTTCCCGGACCAGTTTCGAGAAGAACCCAATCATTATTTTCCAGTAATATTCCGGCAGCTTCATAAAATCTGACAGTATTCCGCAAATGATTAACCCAGTATTCCGGGTTTACGGAATCTTCATCCTTCATCCAGCCGCCTGTTAGAGTTGATAAATATGGGATAGCGGGTTTATTTAAATGGACTGTTTTAACTTTTTCTAAAAAATCCGGAAGAATAGGGTCAAGCATTGAGGAATGGAATGCATGAGAAGTGCTGACTTTCCTGACAAAAACACCCTGCCCATACAGTTGTATTTTGAGATTTTCAGCGCTTTCTTTAGGTCCGGAGACAACGCAAAGGGATTTGCCGTTTACCGCTGCCAGTGATAATCCACCATGCAGTAATGGAAGAATTTTCTGCTCTTCCAATGGAACAACCAGCATATCGCCTTCTGGAAGACTGTTAACAAGGCTTGCCCTTTCAAGTACAAGTCTGATTGCATCTTCCGGGCTTAAAACTCCGGAAAGACAGGCTGCGGCATATTCACCGATACTGTGCCCGAGCATCGCCTTAGGGATTATGCCCCAGGACATCCAGAGCCTTGCAAGAGAATACTCAATTGTAAAAATCGAAGGTTGTGAATATAAAGACGTATTCAAAGTTTCGCCGGCTTTTTCAATATCACCGGATTCGGGGTAAATGACGGATTTCAAATCGATTCCTGATAATTTTACCATGACTCCAAAACATTCATCCATTGTCTCTTTGAAGAAGGGCTCGGATTCATATAATTCCCTGCCCATATTAACGTACTGTGAACCCTGCCCCGGAAACAAAAATACGGTATCTCTTCTCGTTTTTTCTTCGGTTTTCCGGCTGATTTTTGGAGAAGCTATATCATTCAGCGCATTTCGGGCTTCCTGTGTGTCTTTACAGACAATTGAAAGGCGGTGGCTGAAAGTCTTGCGCCCAGCGGCCAGTGTGAAGGAAACATCCGGGAGTTCTGACGCTTTATCTGTACCGAGATAAGCCGCCATATCCTTTGTTTTATTCACCAATGCCGTTTCCGATTTAGCTGACAGGTTGATGATATAATATTTTGAATTGATTGAACCTTTAGACTTTGGTACAGACGGAGCTTCCTGAAGGACTACATGTGCGTTTGTTCCTCCTATGCCGAAAGAACTGACCCCGGCACGCCTTGGCGAATCCGGAGATTTCCAGTCAGCAGTGCTTGTATTGACATAAAAAGGGCTGTTCTTGAAGTCGATCTTGGGATTGGGACTTTCAAAATTCAGGCTTGCCGTAATTTTTTGATTCTTTAGCGAAAGGACTGTCTTTATTAAACCGGCAACACCGGCTGCCGCGTCGAGATGCCCGATATTGGTCTTAACGGAACCGATAGCACAAGAGTTGGGTTTGACATTACCGGTTTTAAAAGCCCTGGTAAGTGCTGCTATTTCAATAGGGTCGCCGATAGCCGTGCCGGTACCATGAGCTTCAATGTATGATATTGACTCGGGTTTCACATTAGCCAGTGTTATTGCCTCGTAGATCACGGAAGCCTGCCTTTCAAGGCTTGGAGCTGTATAACCGGCTTTTAGCGAACCGTCGTTATTGATCGCCGAGCCTTTGATCACAGCATAGACCTGATCGTTGGCATCAAGCGCCTCGGATAAAAGCTTCAATACAACAACCCCGGCTCCGTTGCCGATTACCGTACCCTGGGCTTTTGCGTCAAAAGCTCGGCAGCAGCCGTCGGGAGAAAGAATGATTCCTTCGTTGAAGATGTATCCGGCTTTTTGCGGATTCCTGAGGGAAACTCCTCCGGCAAGCGCCATATCGCATTCTCCAAGCCTGATGGCCTGGCAGGCTGTATGTACAGCTACCAATGATGTTGAACAGGCTGTTTGTATTGTTAAACTGGGGCCCTTCAGGTTTAGTTTATATGAAGTCCTTGTTGCAAGATAATCTTTATCACTTGAGACCATTATATGATATCCACCACCTTCTTCCAGAAGATTCCGGTGGTAGTAAAGATTGTTGTATAAATAAGTATTCATACCAGTTCCCGCGTAAACACCGATTCTGCCCTGGTAACTCCCGGGATTGTAGCCGGAGTCTTCAAGGGCTTTCCAGGCTTGTTCCAGAAACAGTCTTTGCTGAGGATCTATCAGGGAGGCTTCACGCGGGCTGTAATCAAAAAACGGCGCGTCGAAATTCTCAATATCTTCAATTACACCGCTTGATCTTACATACCGCGGATTATTATATAATTCAGGGCCGACTCCGGCGGATTTTAATTCATCGTCGGTAAATGTTGAGATGCAGTCTCTTCCCACTTTAAGGTTTTCCCAGAAAATGTCAGCATTTCCGGATTTCGGAAAACAGCATGATAAGCCTACAATTGCAATATCATTGGGATTAATTTCTTCTATAACATTATTCATATGCTTACCCCAAGTTTTTTATTGTTACCGCCGTAAAATTATTTGGGTCAAGGAGGCGCGCCTCACGGCACGTTTGTTAAAAATCCAACCGGCTCTTTTTTCTCAAATCCCGCTGGGAATCGATTTGAGAAGCCCTGTTTTTCCTGGTTTCAACATTTTCTTCATCGAGAGTTTTTCTCGCATTCATTGTATTTTGCGAGAGGTAAACCGCCAGGGATGAAATTGTCGGGTATTGAAACATCTCGACAATACTGATGTTTTTATCAGGAAATTCCGGTTCTATCTTTGTATGCATCTGTACCATTAACATTGAGTTTCCGCCAAGCTCAAAGAAATTGTCGTTGACGCCGATCTTGTCAAGCTTAAGCGCTTCCTTCCAGATAAGCGCAATCTTTTGTTCCACAAGGCTTTTCGGTGCAACATAAGCGTTTTCAAGTTCCGGCCGGATATAGTCGGGTACAGGAAGCGCTTTCCGGTCAATCTTTCCGTTTGGAGTTTTTGGAAATTCGTGTAAAAATACGAAATAGGAAGGAATCATATATTCAGGAAGCTTCTCCATAAGGTAATGCCTCAGGCTGCTTGTTGTGACTCCTGGATTTGAGCAGATACAATAAGCAATCAGTCTCTTATCCTGGGGTTTGTCCTCACGGACTATAACTACAGCCTCTTTTATCGATACATACTTAGACAATACATTTTCAATTTCGCCCAGCTCTATCCGGAAGCCGCGTATCTTCACCTGAAAATCGCTTCGGGATAAATATTCAATATTACCGTCAGGCAGGTATCTGGCAAGGTCCCCGGTTTTATATATTCTTGATTCATTATCATTAATAAACGGGTTTTTGATAAATCTCTCGTCAGTTAATTCCTTCCTGTTATAGTATCCCCGGGCTACACCATCTCCGCCGATAAACAAATCTCCGGTTGCTCCGACAGGTACAGGGTTAAGCCGGCTGTCAAGTATATACATCTGGGTGTTATCAATCGGTTTTCCTATAGGGATCGGGTACATTACATCTTCGATTTTGTAAATACTTGACCATACTGTTGTTTCGGTAGGGCCGTACATATTCCAGACTTCGCCTGCGCATTGTACGAGCTTCTCTGCAAGTTCCGGAGGAAACGCCTCTCCGCCGCATAAAATCTTTAAAGTTTTACTGCCTTTCCAGCCGTTATCCAGCAGAAGCCTCCAGACCGAGGGTGTTGCCTGCATAACAGTCACATTATTTGTCTCGATTTCTTCAGCGAGGGTTTTTCCATCAGTAATTGTTTTCTGGCTCATAAGTATAACCTCCGCCCCGGTCGTAAGAGGCAGGAAGATTTCAAGACCAGCGATATCGAAGGAAATGGTAGTGACTGACAATAAGACATCATTCTCAGTGAGCCCAGGTTTTTTCCGCATTGAGTTCAGGAAATTCATGATTGCACGGTGAGGAATCTGAACGCTTTTCGGTTTTCCTGTTGAACCGGAAGTGTATATCATATAAGCCAGGTTGTGGTTGCTCACTTTTATATCAGGATTAAGGACACTTTCTTTATTGATTTCTTCAATGTCATTATCGAGGCATACAGTTTTGATAAAAGGAAAAGAGAAATAGGATGATAGCTTTTCCTCGGTAATAGCCGGAATCTGAGCGCCGTCTATCGCGATATCTTCAAGGATCAGGGCAATCCGGTCTTTCGGATAGATCGGATCAAGCGGCAGGTAGTAACCTCCGGCCTTTAATATTCCCAATAATGACGCCACAAGGTCCACCGAACGTTCAAGGCAGACCGGCACTACAGACTCTTCCCTGACGCCAAGCCGCTTCAGATAATGAGCGATCCGGTTAGCTCTTTTGTTAAGTTCGCCGTATGTAACGGATTCTCCTTCAAACCTGATGGCTATGGCATCCGGTCTTTTATCCGCCCGGGCCTCAAAAAGTTTGAAAAGCGGCTCATTTGGGTATTCTGCTTTTGTAGAATTCCATTCCCGCAGGAGTTGATCTTTTTCCGCATAGGGAAGAAACTGCAATGATGTTAATGAGTTTTCCATATTTTTGCAGACAGAATCAAGCAAAGTCAAAAATTCCGCACCCATTCTCTTTATTGTTTCTTTCCTGAAAAGACCGGTATTATACTGGAATGAAAAAGCCAGCCGGCCTTCAAGATCGGCTGCCAGAAGCGTCAGGTCAAATTGCGAGGTCTGGCATCCAAGCGGTAGAAGCCTGACTTTTAATCCGGAAATATCAGCGTCTATAGGCGTTTCATTAAGTGAAAAAGATGATAATTTTTCGAGTTCAGGATTGGGCGATTTCTGATAAGAGAACATAACCTGGAAAACAGGCGAGCGGCTTAAATCGCGGGCTGCCTGAAGCTTGTCCACAATAAGTTTAAACGGATAATATTGATTTTCAAATATCCTCAGTACATTGACTCTTACATTTTCGAGAAAATTCCGGAAGATATCGCTTCCTTCAAACTGAGTCCTTATAGGTATTGGGTTTATAAAATAACCGCTTATCGGAAAAAACTGTTCGCTTTTCCTGTTTGCTCCCGGTGATCCGACAATAATATCTGTTTGTCCGGTATAGCGGTATAGAAAAACATAAAAAACCGACAACAGAAACACAAAAGGCGTGCAATTGTATTGGCTGTACAGCCGCTTTATTTCATCACTTAACTGTTTTCCTGTTTCTATAAATACCGAATCTCCATTATATGTCTGAATGGGAGGTCGCGGCATATCCGTGTTGATGTTAACCGGCTGAAGGTCTCCGCTTAGTTCTCTCTTCCAGAATTCTTCTGCTAATTGATTATTTTTCAGGTATTCCCTCTGCCATTCTATAAAATGATAATATGATCTGCTTTCTTTTATTTCTCCTATAGGCCAGGTTTTTATTATCCGGGAGTAAAATTCACCGAGGTCAGAAGCTAAATAAGACAATGACCAGAAATCGGTGATAATATGGTGAAATACTATCAATAGCAGGTATTCCCCGTTGTTTTGCTTTCCAATGAAAACTTTCCATAAGGGTAATTGTGCAAGATCGAACGGCTCGTTAACCTTCCGGATAAGCAATTCTTTACAGTCAGGTTCGCTTAAATCCCGGAGTTCAAGGCTTCTCATTTCGAAAACAAACTCTTTTTCAACATTTTGTAAGATATTACCGTCTTTCATCATAAACCTTGTCCTGAGTGCGGGATGTTTCCTGGCCAAAGCGGTAAAAGCCTGTTCAAGGGCATTATAGTCCAGGGGTTCAATTATCCTAAATGCATATGATAAATTATAAGCTGAATTAGATGGAGACATCTTCTGGATGAACCAGAGCGCCTGCTGTCCCTGGGACAAAGGAAATTCATCCGGAATAGCTTTATCTTCAGCGGAACTTATTATTTCATCGCCCTTTTCCATATAGTTTAGTATCAAAACGCTCAATTTATCTATGCTGATCCCTTCGAGAATTTCTGTCATAGAAATATTAATTTTGAAAGATTTTTCAATTAAATGTGTAAGATCGATTGTCATCAATGAATCAAGACCGTAAACTGTCAGGTTTTCATTGATATCGATTTCATTCTCACGTCTCTTGAGGATTTTAGATATTTTCTTCCTGAGATACATCGATAGAATATTCCGCTTGTCGGCTTTCTGACTGACAAGTTTTAACGTTGATAAAATCAAGTCTTCTTCCTGCTCTTCCGGTTTAGCATTTATCTCATTAATTTCCGCATTATTTTGATTAGCGTCTTCTATAACACTTTTATCTATTATTTGCAGGTCATCTTCCAGAAATTTCTTTTTGCATAGCTGCCGCTGGATTTTACCGCTTGAGGTTTTAGGTATGCTCATAAAGCGGATAAAAACGATAGCGTACAATTGGATTTCGAATTGCTCCGATATTGCTCTTCTCGCGATATCCGTGATTTCTTTTAGATCCTGTCTGGTAAAATCACGTTTGATTTCAAAAACTCCAGCCAGTTTTTCTTCGCCTTCGACTTCAATTGAAAACGCAGCGGAACTTCCGGGAACAAATCCCTGATGGCTTTTTTCAATAATGTATTCAATATCCTGCGGGTAGAAATTTCTTCCGCGGATTATTATCAGGTCTTTGATCCGGCCTGAAATATACAGTTCACCGTTTCTTAGGAAGCCAAGATCCCCGGTTCTTAAGAATGGGCCTTCCCCGCTGGATAAAAACGCTTTGAATGTTTTTTTAGTCTGTTCTTCCTGCCGCCAGTAACCTTCGGCTACGCTTTTACTTGATGTCCAGATTTCTCCGATTTCAGAATCAACGCACTCGGTTAGTTTATCTGGTTCAACGATTTTTATTTTTCCATCTGTAAAAACCTTACCGGAACTGATAAAAGTCTTGCTATTTCCGCCGGAAGATATTTCCACCTGATTTCTGCCAAGTTCACCGGCATCTATATCAATCGAAAGATAGGGTTCCATATACTTTTTACCTGTAACGAAAAGAGTTCCTTCCGCAAGTCCGTAACAGGGGTGAAAGGCTTCCTTTCTGAATCCGCATTCTTTAAATGCTTCATAAAATTTGAGCATTGTATCTTCGCGGACCGGTTCTGCTCCGTTAAAAGCGACTGTCCATGACGAAAGATCCAGTTGTTTCTTTTCTTCAGCCGTGATCTTTTGAACACAAAACTCATAGGCAAAATTCGGCCCTCCGCTGGTTGTGGCTTTGTAGTCGCTGACTGCTTTAAGCCAGGTAAACGGCTTTTGTAAAAAAGAGAACGGCGAAATTAAAGTAACGGGAAAACCTCCGTATACCGGTTCAAGTATACCTCCGACCAGTCCCATATCGTGATAAGGAGGCAGCCACACAACACCCCGGCTTTCAGCATTTAGACCAAAGTTCTCATGAATCACTTCCAGGTTATGAATTACATTTTCATGGGTTATCATAACTCCTTTAGGGTTGGATGTCGATCCGGAAGTATATTGAAGATAAGCTAATTCCTCAGGATGGACGTATACAGGTTTATAATTATTAATCGAATCTTCAGGAATACCTGTGAAATCGATCCTTTTGATGTCCCTTAAAGAGGGTTTTGTTTCAAATAACTTTTCCATTTTTACTAATATACTTTCTACGGTTAATACAATCGATGCGCCGGCATCCTGAAGCATAGTTTCAATTCTTATATCTGTCCGATTAACTTTCGGCGGATAAGAAGGCACAGGAACCATTCCGGCGTATAAACAGGCAAAAAAGCCTATGATATAATCAAGCCCTGGCTGGAAAAAAAGAAGAACCCGGTCGTTTCTTTTACCGACCATCTGAAGATATCCGGCGGTGTTTCTTACCTGTTTATCAAATTCCACATAAGAATATGTTAATGGAATTTGGGATGCATCGGTTATGAAGGTGTAGGCAGTCTTATCCGGTTCATTTAAAGCCAGTTTTTTTAAAAAATCCGGAATGGATAATTGCCCCTGCTGATTATATTTCACTGTAATGACCTCTTCACTTATCCGTTTGTTTAAGGTATATTGCGCTTGTATGCTAAATTCATAAATTTTATAAGATGTTCTTCTTTTATATCCAGGGATAATTTATTTACAAGATCCCGGTTAATCGGGGGAGAAGACGTTTGTGCAAAAGGCTTTTTTTCAAGGATTGTATTAAGTTCCTGCATTGTCATCTTCGCTGCCTTAAGAAAAATAATTATTTCCCGGTGTATTGCATCATTGAAATGAATGGTCGGGAGAATCTCTTCAAATGTATCTCCGGTTAATCTTCCCCACCTTCTTTCGGCTGCAATTTCCAGATAGTCCAGGTTGAGCTTATCCTGCTTATAAGCCATGTAACCTTTCATATACTCCATAATACAGCTTTTATGGCCAGCCGGGTGGGCATCAGTTTCATGGTCGGCAGTCCGTACTGCAAGTATTTTTTCATATAACCTCAATAATTAAACAATTGAAAAAAGGATTTCTGGTTACCCCCTTTCAATACTATTTGACTTCTTCAATTATTATTTTTAATAAAGTCAGATAATTTCCCGCGACATCTTCAATAACGGATTGCTGATAAAAAATACTGCTATAAACCCATTGTAAAAAAAGCTTCTCCTGGCTGATAAAACATATGCATTCCAGCGGGAAAAAGTAAGCCTCGTCAGGTCTTGCACGCATTCCCGGATTTTCCTTAGCTATTCTGATATTGGGAACATCATTGTCTATCCGGCCCAGGAAATTAAATAATAATTGACAGCCGGGGTATTTAATCTGTATATTTTTTATAGGTTCTTTGTTTTTATCTCCTAAACGTGACAATAAAACTAGACCTAATCCCTGGTTAGGCGTTTTTTTAATTTGTTCATCAACAAACTTTACCCGTTCATGAATTAAATCATTCTGGCCTGTATTTTTATCAAAACGTTTTATTACAAACGATTTGCTGGTAACAATAAAACCTACTGTCCGGCTGAGATCCATATCTTTAGTAAAAGAATAGCCTAACCGGCCCGAATCTGTTGATTCGAGGAATATCCAGTCTTTATTTAACCATTTCCCAACTGATTCGACTAATGTAACCATTAATAAATTGTCAGACGAAGTATGATAATAACTGGGAGTATCTTTTAAGAGTTTCTGAGTTTCCGATACAGATAAAGCAATAGTATATTTCTTTAGTGAGCCCTCGGTAATTTTTTTTGAATAAATGGGATAACCAGGCGTTAAATTCGCGACTTTATCCCATGGAAGATTCAGCCAATACCCGGCTTCAGATTCAAGCTCTTCAGAATAATAATAAGAATTGAGGGAAGTTGTGTAATCGGAAAAAGTGGTCATTTCCCGCGGAAGAGCGATTTTACCTGTTTGTAAAAGCTGTTGATAAGCCGTCAGAAAGTCATTCAGAAATATTGTGAGAGATGTAATATCACAAATCAGGTGATGGGCTACCATAAAAAAGCGGTTCGACCGGTCTTTGCCCATATTAAAATAAGCGATCCGGATCAGCGGTCCGTTAGTTATATCAAGTGAATTCTGAATATTTTCGGCGGCTGTTTCAATTGCGCTTTTCTGCTCGTCTTCCTTAATATCTGAGAAATCAAATGTTTCAAAAGGGATATCTTCAACAGAATTTTTTATATATTGTTTCCAAATACCATTTTCATTTACAAAACGCGCCTTCAATACTTCATGGCAATCGAGAAGATATGAAAAAACCTGTTTTATATAAGAATGTTCCAAAGGAAAATCGATTTCCAGCAACCTGCTCATGTTATATCTTGCCGGATTTATCCTGTTACTAATAGAATCAAAAAAAGTAAACTGATTATAGCTCAGGGGAATTAACCGTTCGATTTCTGTTTTATCCCTTTCGGGAATGGTGACTTTTTTATTCGAATCCATTTTCTTTTCATCGGCCAACATGGCTAATTGAGCGATTGTCGGGTTTCTCGACAAATCTCTCGGATTAATCATTAATCCTTGGTGATGTGCCATATCGATAACCCTCAATCCGGTAAGAGAATCTCCTCCTATCTGAAAGAAATCATCATAGATTCCAATCTGCTCCAGTTTCATGACTGTCTGCCAGATGGAAATGAGTTTCTTTTCCGTATCATTTCCGGGAGCCGTATATTTAGATTCTCTGCTTAAACTCAAACCATCATGGGATTTTAACTTCTTTCTGTCAACTTTTCCGGTAAGAGTTAAAGGCATGGAATTCATTCTAATAAAGGAAACGGGAATCATGTATTCCGGCAGGCGTTCTTTTAAAGAATCGACAATTTCACTAAGCTTAGTTTCAGCATTATTATCGGGGACAAAATAAGATACCAGCTGCTTCTCCCCCTGTTTCTTTTCCTCGGCCATTACAACGGCTTCTTTTATACCTGGAATCCCAAGCATGACCGTCTCGATTTCAGATGATTCGATCCTTATGCCTTTGATCTTTAATTGTAAATCCCTGCGGCCAAGATGCTCCAGACAGCCGTCAGTACGAAGCCGTCCCAGGTCTCCCGTAAAATATAGCCTTTCAGGGCCTCCGGAAGGATTCTCTTTGAATGATTTTTCAGTCTGGTCATTAAGTCCCCAATAACCCGGTGAAAGATAAGCGCTTTTAATAACTATCTCGCCCGGCCTGTTATATTTTACAGGATTACCAGCCTCATCTATCAGCAGTATTTCAGTATCCCTGACTTTATAACCGACGGGAACAAGATTACCGGTCAGCTTTGTATTTTTATTTATTGGGTACTGTCTTATGACATTCAATTCAGTTGCACCCAGGCCGTTAACAAGGACACAATCATCCGTGAAATATTTTTTATAAGAGTCCACGTCCAAAGAAGATACAGGTTCCCCGCCGAAATCGATTATCCGGAGTTTCGGGAATGTTGTACCATTCTCTATCGATGCGACAAAATGCCTGAATACTGTCGGGACAGAATGATAAATGGTAATGTTATTATCATTGAGCCACCCTGCGAGTTTTTGCGGTCCGTCTTCTTTAATGTTGTATAAACATAAGGTAGCTCCGTTTGAAAGGGCTGCGAAAACATCCATCATTGCCGCACTGAAGCTAAAAGATGGGATTAATGATAGCCTGTCATCTTTTCCAATATGGAGGCCGTTTGTATAATTCATTATAAAATGAAGGACATTTTTATGTTTCTGCATTACACCCTTTGGATGGCCCATTGAACCCGAAGTATACATAATATATGACAATTGATCAGGACCTGGCTTATCTTCCTTATTTTCGTCAAATTTGTTATACTGATTGATTTCGTTAATATTGAATATTTTAATATTTTTATTAACCTGACTGCTGATCTTTGTTGCCATAGCCTCATTTTCATCATCGGTTATAATCAAATGAGCATTTGTGTCATCCAGAATATACTTTAAACGGTCTTCCGGGTATTCTGGATCCAGAGTCACAAAAGGGTTTCCGCTTTTTAATACACCCATAATCCCAATAACCATCCGTATACTGTGGCTGATCAGAAGCGCAACTATATTAGGTTCATCACAAACAGGAGCATCGGAGGCGAGTCTCTTAGACCCGGTTAATCCCTTACTGTCCTGCAGCGACGAACATAAAGGGCAATTTGGGTCTTTTTCGATTTCAATTTCCTCTATAAACCTTCCTGTAAAGCCTTTTTCCCAGTCAAACCCGTTCTTTTTACAGGTTTCAATAAAGTGTCTGCTGAAAGGGTAGGTTACTATTTTATAACCCCTGGTCTGTGAAAACCTTTCTGAACTCTGGTTGTTGAAAAAGAAATATTTATTGTAAGAAGGATTTTCAAATCCAAGAACTATTTTTATGGCTTCATTTACAGCAAATCCAGCGCTTAAAAATAATGCCGGGGAAGCAACGCAGTTAGCCACTTTGTTCCAGCCACTGTCTTCTTTCCGGAGTTCCCGGACTACATCCAGTTTATTTTTGTCATAACAACAATGGAAACAAGGAGTATATGGGGTATGAAAAATTACGGCATAAGAGCTTCTTTCGATCATCGAAGAAAGGACATGAGGAATTCGTTTTGCCACGGCACATTCGGACAACGCAAATTTTGCATCAATACTGTCGACATTATCAAATATAATTGCCGAATTGCTAACAAGATCAAAAACGGTATCTTTATCTATTTTTTCTTTTCTGACGATAACATTTACATTAGGATTGATTCTTTGAACCGATAATGCTGCGGATTCTGCCTTGTTTATACCGATCCTGGATTCATCATGGAGAACCTGGCGATTCAAATTAGACAATTCTATGTTATCGAAGTCGCAGATAATAATGGTTCCGACTCCAAGAAGCGCAAGTTGCATAATAACAGGTGAACCTGAACCTCCGGCCCCTGCTGCAAATACGGTCAGACTTTTCAATTTTTCCTGGGATTCAATACCCCATTGATCTAAAATAAGCTGTCTGGTATATCGTATTTTTTCTTTTTCTTGAAAGGCGGGGAATATTTTCAATACTGCTTTTAATAAAACCGCTCAAGCGGCTTGCCAGGGTTTTTAGTTCAAGATATGTTATCTTATCGTTATTCATTTCTACGGCAATTTGTTTCGGGTTTGATTCAACCTGTTTTTCAAATCTACTGATAAGAGATTGCTCTGTTTCTTCTTTGGGGAAAGGAGTATATGAGCGATTTATTAAAACCGGCTCCGGTTCGACAGGCTTTAATTCCGGAAGTTCATAAATAAATAATTCAGGATGATCAGCCAGGCTGGCGGTTAAAATCTCAAAATGCCCAATCAGCCAATTAACTGTTTTTTCAGAATATAAATCCGCTTTAAATGAGAAATCCATCTGTATTCCCAATTCATGTTCAATCGCAAGGAGTGTAATGTCAAATTTGGAATTAATATTTTGAACCCCGATTATATCCTGACTGTAGGGCTCTATTTCAACTCCCTCCATTTTCCAATTGTATCTGGCATTATACATATTGAATAACACTTGAAATATTGGAGTCTTGTTCCTCTTCCGCGGAGGCTTCAATTCCTCAACAAGTAAATCGAAGGGAATTTCCTGATTAAGAAAAGCTCCTGATGAGGATTCCTTTACTTCTTCAAGCAGATCGGTAAATCGCATAGTCTCATTGATTACTGTGCGAATAACCACGGTGTTAAAAAACAGCCCGATTAAATTTTCCAGATCGCTTCTTTCCCTGCCTGCCACAGGTGATCCGATGAAAATATCCCTGACGCCAGAATATTGATAGAGTAATATTTTAAAAATTGATAACAGGGTAACATAAAGAGAATGACCATATTTTTGACTGACGGATTTTAATTTAGAAGCTGTTTTTACCGGGAGTAAGTAATTCTTACGGATACTTTTATAGGATAAAACTTCGGGCCGGTTATAGTCGCCGCAGATTTCCTGCACATTTTCAATGTCCTTTAGTTTTTCTTTCCAATAGGATAGCTGAAGTTCCTTTAATCCGCTGTTAAGCCTTTCATTCTGCCATTTGGCATAATCCGCATATTGAATTGATAATTCCGGTAATCCGGCATTCTGCCCTTTTAAATATGCCGGATAAAGGGTTATTAATTCATTCAGGAATATATACAGCGATTGGTTATCACATATAATATGATGAAAACCGAGAACTAAAACATGTTCTTCTTCAGATAATTTTAAAAGCTTACTGCGCATTAATAAACCTTGGGCAAGGTTGAACGGCGTGCTTAATTCCTGGTTTAATTCTACCATTACCCTCTCTTCTTTTTCTTTTTGAGAGGATTTGCTTATATCAAAAAGAGGAAGTTCAATTTTTAAATCATGCGAAATAATCTGGTTAACATCACCTTTGTTATTGATATAATTGGTACGAAGTACTTCATGCCTCTGAATAATCCGATTCAAACTATCAATAAGAGCTTTATAATTTAATTCGCCTTTAAGCCTGAAAGCTGTTGGGATATTATAAGCACTGCTTTGTTCGTCCATCTGGTTGTGAAGCCAAAGCCACTTCTGGCCATATGAAAGCGGGATATCTTTATCACGTGGAATGGATTTAATCTGAGATAACGGTGAATACTCTCCATTCAAAACTTCAAGAAAACGGATAATTTCATCTTTATTACTGATTATTTCAGCTTTAATTTCATCATTTAACGCACCGGAAGGTGCTTTATATTTAAGGGTTCCTTTCTCAACCCAAATTTGTATTCCTAATTTTTTCGTTTTTAACAATAAATTTACTATACTCATAGTTATTTCCTTTTTTAATTAATGATCGTTTTGAATAAGAGAAATATAAAACTTATAAAAGTCATATTATAAAGTTTTTATAATATGATAAACGTAAACATATTATAAAATATATAATAAATCGTTTCTTATTAGGGTAATATTAAAGGCTTTTAAAAGTCATATTATAAAGTTTTTATAATATGATAAACGTAAACATATTATAAAATTTTTTAGGGCATATGTCAATAATAATTTTCAATTTTTGCGTCAACTTTTTTAAGAAGTGTTAAAAATTATTTAAAAGAGATTATGAGACTAATAGTGCCGGTAATTTTTTACTGGGAGAATCCGACCCTTGAGGCTTTCGAACCCAGATGGGATTTCAGTTCATTCTGAATGGCTTCAACAAAGTCCTGCTGGAGAACTTCCCTCATTTCATTTTCCTTGAGGGCGGCTCTTCTTGCGGCATTGTAAACGACGTTTGCAATTGAACCGCCGGCTAATTCATATTCGGCTAACTTGCGGAAATCGACATCTTTGCCGAGGGGCATTTTATCCGAAATATGAACTTTCCATAACTTTAACCGGGTTTCAAATTTTGGAATGTCAAACTTTATTTTAATATTGAACCTGCGGTTCCATGCCGTATCAAAGAGATCGATCAGGTTTGTTGTGGCAATGAAAACCCCGTCAAAATTTTCAAGCTCTTCCAGAAGAAGGTTCTGCATCTGGTTGTATTCTTTATCGGCCGCCTGCATCACGGCCCCGCGGGCGCTTAATAGCTGGTCGGCTTCATTCATAAAAAGGAAAACCCTTTTCTTTGAAGCCCTCGCATATTTATAAAATTCCCTGAAAACACGCTTTACGTTTTTGGTGCTTTCTCCAACCCAGGAGCTTACAAGGTTGCTTGCGTCTACCTTGAACATCACTGCTCCCGCTTCCCCGGCGAGCGCCTGTGCCGTAATTGTTTTCCCTGTACCGGAGGGGCCATGAAGGAGTATTTTTATTGAACCGAACGAGCTGGAACTGAGGTTGGGTTTAATTCCCCACTTTTTCATGGTTTCAATAGCCTTGGTAAGATCGACGGCGCCGATCAGTTCCCTCTTTACTTCCTCGTCCAATATCACATTCTTTATTGCTACCCTTGGGAAGACAATTTCATAAAGACCTTTTGTTTTCTGATTATCCGACTGAATTCCCTCTTCCTCAGGAGTTTTCTCACCGCTCTCGACCTTATTCAAGAGTTTTTTATCTGCGCTTTTTGTTTCAGAGAAGAGAAGATTATAGATTTTATCCTTAGAAATGGAAATTGAGTTATAATCCGATGGAATTCCAATAAATTCATTATCCTCATCAGCAACGGATGATTCCGTATCTTCATCTTCAATTTCATCATCGAATGGGAAACCGGAATAAAAATCAGCCTGGCTTATAAAACTCTCCCGGACGAACAAGCTGTCTTTAGAGAAACAGCTCAATATTTTCTTTATCTGGGAGGGAATAAAGGCCAGTGTAGAAAGTATTTCCTCAATATTATTAATGATAAACTCTTTAGCTATGACAACCTTAAAGATAAAATACAGAAGCAGGACAAATTCTACATTGGATAATTCATTTTCCTTAATAAATTTAATGAGAGGATCTTCAAACCGGAATGAATAATATTTTTTTTAAACAATCTCAGTGTTTTGGAAAACTTGCCCTTTACATAAATATCCTCTTTTATCGAAGAATAACCGTAGTTCACCTTGTAAAAATTCGCAAGAAAGAATAGGTATTTCATAACGCTTGATATATCATTAAGAAGAGAATCTATGTCCTTATATTTTTCAGAAAGATTGTAATTCGTAATTCCATAAAGATTTTTTCCGGTGAAATTACTGAAAAGGGAATTCAGGGCAAATGGGGAAAGAAAAACCTTCCTGTTGTTGTAGAAATTTGCTATATCCTCAATCGACAGTGTTGAACCGAGAAAATCCGTTTCCTGGAACATAACCATCCCGCTTTTCAATAAGCTGTTTACCGGGTCTAAAATCTTTCCCATCGATTTCATCGCGCTGAAAGGAATCCTGTGGAAAAAACACATGGCCTGCCAGATATTTATGCCATTCTGCCCGTAAAGGCTTGCGCCGAGAAGCAGCAGAATAAACTTCTTTTCCTCATAATTAAAAGCATGAACAGATGGACTGAAATCCTTTAATATTTTTTTATAATCGCCAAAGTTGTGCCTTTGTACTACAAAAGCCTGATTTTTCTGCATTATGCTGAAGCCAAAATCGCTCCTGAAATTGTTTTTCATGATGAAATTATTGAACTTATGAAATAAAAGTATCGAATAATCTATTATAATTGATATATCGCCAACTTTCATAATACTCCTCTTAAAGCCATTCGTACCTAATATTATAAATCAAAATTGAAATAAAATCCAAAAACCTATTTTTCTGAAAATAATTTCCAGTTTCCTCTTATTGTTTCATATTTAAGACTCACTTTCAGGAGGCTGAGATATTCTTCTCTTGGAATATCTATTGCCCCCATACTATCAAGATGTTTTGTGTAAACCTGTGAATCAATAAATTTAAAACCAAGCTCCTTTAATCTGACGGCCAGAGTAATCAATGCCATTTTTGAAGCGTTGCTTTCCCTTGAGAACATCGATTCACCGAAAAAAGCATGTCCAATCGAAACACCATAAAGGCCTCCGGCTAGATTATTTCCCTGCCAGGCTTCAATTGAGTGGGCAAAGCCCAGCCCATGAAGTTCACAATAAGCCTCAAGCATTGAGTTCGTTATCCATGTTCCTTTTTGACCATGTCTCGGCATTCCGCAATTTGTCATAACTTCACGAAAACAGGTATCATATTTTATAATAAAACGCTTCTGGTTGAGAACTCTTCGCATACTTCCGGTAATAACAATATCTTCAGGAAAAAGGATAAAACGAGGATCAGGCGACCACCAGATTATGGGCTCGCCTTCATTAAACCATGGAAATATTCCTGACTCATAAGCCAGAATCAGTCTTTCTGGTGATAAATCCCCACCAACGGCAAGAATTCCGCTTTCATCGGATAACTCAACCGGCGGAAATATAATCTCTTCGGATAATTGAAAAATAGGCATATAGTAATAATTTACTAAAGATTGACATTAATGTCAACAAGCGTGCCGCTTGATCCGGATAATAAATAACTTTGTGGCAAGGCATGCTACACCCAAATAAACCTTAGCTGACTTATTATCTTTATATAAATTTTATTAGTATAATCATTAGGGTCAAGCGGCTTGTCCTGAGTGTAACGGAGGAGCACGCTTGGCAAAAGCACGCTTGTTTTTCTTGATTAAACTCAACCGCCGTTTTAAACTTTACCTCAATAAAAAATCAGGGGTTTAAAATGTCTTTAATATCTATTAACGAATTAAATCAGAGAATCGGGAAGCTTCAGAATATTTTGAGTGAAAAGCAGATTGAAATAGCCGTATTTAACCAGAGCGCCGATTTATATTATTTCACAGGTTCAATTCAGCCTCTTTATCTTTTTGTGCCCGCCGATAAAAAACCTATAGTTATGGCGAGAAAAGCGATAGATCGTATTGAAGATGAGGTAAAACATATAGAATTGAAAGTTTTCAGCAACTCGAAGGATTTTGCCGAAATAATGAAAAGTATTTCAGGCATGTCAAATAATAAAATCGGCTTTACTTTTGATACGACAAGTTACGCCACTGTCCGGAGGGTTATGCATTTTTTCCCCGGCTCTGAACCCGTTGATATTTCATGGGACATAAGAATGCTGCGGAGTGTGAAATCTCAGTCTGAAATAGATATTTTAAAGGAGGCGGGAAAAGTTATTTCAGAAATGCCCGGTATTGTTGTAAAGAATTTTAAACCCGGCATGAAAGAGATTGATGTAAGCTCGATAATAGAAAACTTTTTCAGGATTAAAGGCATGGGAGGAATTTATAACCGCCAGGAGGGGATTCTCTTGGAATGGGGCCTTACATCATCGGGTATTAACAGCCTCGCCGGAACAAAGTTTGAAGCGATCTGCGGGGGAACGGGAATCTCTCCAGCGAATCCTTATGGAGCAACCTTTGATAAAATTAAAAAAAATACTCCAATCTTAATTGATTACGCCGCTACTCTGGAAGGCTACCATGTAGACCAGACCCGTATGTTTTCCTGGGAAGAACCGTCTCAGAAGGTTCTTCAGGCTTACGAAGCCATGCTCGAAAGTGGAGCAGGCCGTCCTGGAATACATCAAACCTGGAAAAAGCTGGAGCTCCGTCTATGATGAATCTCTCAGGATTGCTAATGAGCTTGGTTATGAAGATACATATATGGGTTTCGGCAGGGAAAGGGTTAAATTTGTCGGCCATGGTGTAGGCCTTGAACTTGACGAGCCGCCTTTTCTTTGCGCCAAAGATGGACTTTCCACTGGAACCCGGGATGGTAATAGCTATTGAGCCGAAAGTAGCCCTGCCGGAAACCGGCATAATAGGAATTGAGGATACTATCCTTGTTCAGGAAAAGGGCGTTGTTAATCTTACTGACTGCTCGAAAGAGTTTTACCTTCTAAACTAAAATTGTTCCGCCCAAAAATAATGTTTCATTCCTTTTGATAAAATTATCTCCATAAATTGATGATATTTTTAAATATATATTATAATATTATTAAAAATATAACTACAAGTTATGGGAATAAAGTGAACCTGAACTTTGGTAGCCCGGCAATTTTATCTTTCGGATAAAGCCACCTGAAATTTCGACCGAGTTGATGAATTATTCTTCACAGAGGGGGAATAAGATGATAAGAAAGTTATTGTTATCTGTATTTTTTATGATAATAATATCCTTCACAAGCGGTTGCTACCTTATTTCGCACTGGGGAGATGAACCAAATTCTTCGTCATCTGGTAGTTCATCATCATCTTCCATCGCAGTAACCTACACTGTTACCTTTGACTCTCAAGGAGGAACAGCTGTAAACCCAACCAGTATAACAATAACATTACCATCAATTACTGTCGGAACACTTCCGGCTGCGCCTTCAAGGACGGGATATAATTTTGTCGGGTGGTATACAGCGACAAACGGCGGTGGTACACAGTTTACATCAAGCACAACAGTAAACACAAATATAATAGTTTATGCATACTGGAGTACTAATCCGGTATATACGGTGATATAACACTCCCAGCGACGACTGCCGGCACATTTCCAGCGATCCGATAAAGGCAGGTTATACTTTTGCCGGCTGGTACACTGCGCAAAACGGCGCCGGAACGCAGTTTACATCAAGCACAACGGTAAATGCAAATATAACTGTTTATGTCTACTGGAGTATTAATCCGGTATATTCGGTAATATATGATAGCGACGGCGGGAGTGCTGTAGGATCACAATATGTTACTCTCCCTGCGACGACTGTTGTTAATCTTCCGTCTTCGCCGGCTAAAATACGCTATTACTGTGACGGCTGGTATACGGCTAAAAACGGAGGCGGAGCGGCTTTTACGGAAAGTACACCGGTTACAGCTAATATAACGGTTTATGCATCGTGGAAAGACTCGGGCTCATCCTGGTTGGCATCCAATCCCATACCAATCTCTGACTACTGGTCTTCAGTGACATACGGGAACGGCCTTTTTGTCGCAGTTGGTAGTGGGCCAAGCATAAAAGTAGCGACTTCATCGAATGGGATAAACTGGGCTCAAGGAAACATAAACTCTTCAACCTGGACTTCAGTGGTATACGGGAACGGGGTTTTTGTCGCTGTTGCTGATGGTGGGACGACAGCTCCGACTTCAACTGATGCAATAACTTGGAACTACACAGCAACCCTGCCCTTTGCCGACTGGATATCAGTGACGTACGGGAACGGAGTTTTTGTATTAATTTCCTATAGTGGTACAACGGCGGTGTATTCAACTGATAAGGGTCAAACCTGGCAATCCTCAACAATTCCTTCTGGTAATTGGTATTCAGTGACATATGGAAAAGGTGTTTTTGTTGCGGTTGCCAAAGGTGGAACAAAAGCGGTGTATTCAACCGATAATGGGCAAACCTGGACAGCCAGCCCCGGTGGCCTGCCAATCTCTGCCGACTGGATATTAGTGACATACGGGAACGGAGTTTTTGTAGCAGTTGCCAACAATAGCACATCAGCGGCGACTTCACCGGATGGAATAACCTGGACACAACGAACCCTGCCAGGTGCTGCTAACGACTGGTCTTCAGTGACATATGGGAATGGTGTTTTTGTAGCTGTCGCTGGAATTAACATTACCGCTACATCAGCGGCGACTTCACCGGACGGGATAACCTGGACACTCCAAACATTGCCAGGCGCTGCGGGCAATTGGTCTTCAGTGACATACGGGAATGGTGTTTTTATCACTATTGCCAGAAACAGCACAAGAGCAGCGACTTCAAAATAGAAAACATCTTGTCGAACCTCTTGTTCGTCGCCGAACTGAGGTTCGGCGGCCTGTATGATTAAGGGTAGATTTCATGGAACAGCCTTGATCCTTTAGTTGGTTTACTGGTTTTTACTCTAAATGAAGAAATTTATTTGTTCATCTCTAATGACAGTAAACTAAGAAGGCGGTAATATATGCAAGAAGCACAAAAATTTTTAAAGTATATTATACCCGGCTTAATATTTTTCACTGAAACTTCCGTTTATTTTTTATTTTCAAGCGATAGAAATGATTTTATAAGCTTATTAAATAATAAAGATTTGGTTTTAATTATTTTTACTGTTTTATTAACATCGGGTGGACTTGGTTATATATTTGGCGTATTTTATTATGGCTCAATTTGGTTTTTTCCATTTAAAAATTTTAATGAAGTTGTTAAATTGGCAGAAAATAAACACTGGCTTAAAATGGAAAATTATGATGATAATATTAAATTAATAAGCGGACGGAAGAGAGAATATTTAATAATAAACTCAATTATGGATATGAAAGTCAATTATCCGGAATCAGAATCCTATAGACGGATTAGAAGATTGGAAGATATGGTTAATTCACATGGAACTACGGTCGTTTCTTCGATATTAGCTTTTTTTTCTGGTTATTTATAATTCATAAACAAATGATATGGTATGATTTTATTGTATTAGCTAGTTCCATTTCAATTATTTTTGTTCATATACTAAATTTTCTCCTTGTAGTAAATGATCATCATTCAATACTTGGGATGGTTTTTTTAAATAATTTGTTTAAATTATATGAAGAAAAATCGAAAAATAATAAATCTAAAGATGACGCAAAAAACAGTAAACAAAATGATGATAAAAATACTTTAAAGTATTTTGTTCCTAATGAAAATGTTCGTTTTTATAAGAATAAATATCTTTAATCGCTTACTCATTGTTTTCGACTTGAAATTATCCTGCCTTTTGTCTACCCCTTATTCGCACTTTTAATTCTGCGAAATACCGGTTCTCTTCCCATTAAACTTAGCCCGGTATTAGCTCCCCGCAGGTTGCAAAGCGGCTTGGAGCCGCGAAGGCTGCGCATGTCGCCTTTTCTCATGAGCACCTCGCCTTTTCAGTCTAACCCTATCGCGATGGGATGGCCGAGTTCGCAGCCGTTGTAACCGAAGGGGGTGATTCTTTCTTTCGCTCCCTTTCTTTCTGTTCGCCACAGAAAGAAAGGGAGAAAGACCCCATTGCCGGGCTTCCGACAAAACTCCCGGTTTAACCGGCAATTCCTGGCGGGTTCAGGAAAGAAAGGAATGAGACGTTGACAATTACCGTTTTCTTCTTTAAAATATTCCATTCAGTATTTCTAAATATGAGGTTGAAGAAATGGAGAAGGGAAAATATACTCTTGATGAACAAATAAAAATCTTGGCTCGCGGAACCGTTGAAATTATACCGGAAGATGAATTGAAGGAGAGATTGAAGAAATCAATTAAAGACAACATACCTCTTAAAGTAAAGTTCGGAGCAGACCCTTCCGCGCCTGACCTTCATCTCGGACATACTGTGCCTTTAAGGAAACTGAGGCAGTTTCAGGAGCTTGGCCATGAGATTTATTTTCTAATCGGTGACTTTACAGGCATGATTGGCGACCCTACGGGAAAAGTCAGCACAAGAAAGAGATTAACGGTTGAAGAAGTGGCGGCAAACGCCGACACATATAAAAAGCAGATTTTTAAAATACTCGATCCTAAGAAAACAAAAATTGTTTTTAACAGCGACTGGTGTAAAAAGATGCTTTTCAGCGATGTTCTTGAGTTAACGGCGCATTATACCGTGGCAAGACTTCTTGAAAGGGATGACTTTTCAAAGCGCTATTCTGAGGGAAGACCGATATCGCTGATCGAGTTTATGTATCCCCTTGTCCAGGGCTATGATTCCGTTGCGCTTAATGCCGATATTGAAATCGGCGGGACAGACCAGAAGTTTAATCTTTTAGTTGGGCGCGACCTTCAGAGGGAATACGGGCAGCAATCGCAAATTGTAATAACACTTCCTCTGCTGGAGGGGACTGATGGAATTAACAAAATGAGCAAATCGCTTGGTAATTATATAGGCATCAGCGAAGAGCCCGGACAGATATTCGGCAAGATAATGTCCATACCGGACAATATGATTTTAAAATATTATGAGCTGCTCACAGACATTCCTATGGAAGAGATCAAAAACTTTGAAAAAAAGATGAAAGAGGGAGAAAATCCGAGGAATATCAAGGTAGAACTTGGGAAGACAATAGTAGAACAGTATTATTCAAAGGAAGCCGGTGAAAAGGCCTTTCTTGAATTTGAAAAAATCTTTAAAGACAAGGGACTTCCTGATGAAATAGAGGAATTCTCCATAGATTCTGAAATGAGCCTCATCGATATTTTGATAGGTTCAAAAATTCTTCCCTCAAAAAGCGAAGTGAGGAGGATGATTCAGCAAAATGCTGTGTCGATTGACGGCAATAAAGTGAGTGATGAGAATTTGAAATTAATTTCCGGGGAAACCAAGGTAATTAAGATCGGGAAAAGAAAATTTTTAAGGGTAAAATAAAGAGGGGCTAGCCCCCTTGACGGGAAGGGTATAAAATTATTAAATTTAACGTTGAGAAAATATTAGGAGGGATTTCAATGGCCGGTCAAACCGAAACATTTCAATTTCAGGCCGAGAGCAGACAGCTTTTAGACCTGATGATACATTCTATTTATACAAATAAAGAGATTTTTTTAAGGGAGTTGATTTCGAACTCTTCGGATGCTCTTGATAAGCTGAGGATTGAATCAATCACAAAACCAGAATTGCTTATTCCTGGAGAAAAGTCTGAGATAAGAATTGAGGCTGATAAAAAAGAGAGAACTCTTTCCATTATCGATAACGGTATAGGCATGAACAAAGAAGAGCTGATTAATCATATAGGCACAATTGCTCGTTCCGGTACACAGGAGTTTATAAAAAAATTGCAGGAAAATAAATCAAAGGAAACCTTAAATGAAATGATAGGCCAGTTCGGTGTAGGTTTTTATTCGGCTTTTATGGCAGCAGACAGGATTACCATTAAAAGCAGGAAAGCCGGCGAAGAAAGCGCTTACTTATGGGAATCTTCAGGCGACGGTCAGTACACTATTGAAGAAATAGAAAAGCAAAGCCATGGCGCCGAAGTGATACTTCATTTGAAACCAGCCGATTCTGAGAATGGGCTTGAGGATTTTACCGAGTCCTATGTGATTTCCCGTGTTGTAAAACACTATTCCGACTTTATCAATTATCCTATAATTATGAAAGAGGAAAGGGAAGAATATGAAAGGAATAAGGACGGTAAAATAATTGAGAACGGTAAAAAAACAACAGTTATTGAGGACAAAACCCTTAATTCTATGAAGCCCATCTGGGTGAGAAACCAGTCAGAGGTTACAGAAGAAGAATACAAAGATTTTTATAAGCATATATCCCATGACTGGAATGAACCGCTCAAGACAATCATTTATAAGGCGGAAGGCACATCGGAATTTCAGTCTCTTCTGTTTATTCCTACAAAGGCGCCTTTTGATTTTTATTATCAGGGGTACAAGAGCGGCCTCCAGCTTTATGTCAAGAAGGTTATGATTATGGAGGCTTTCGAAGATCTCTTCCTAAATTTCTCCGCTTTATGAAGGGTGTAGTGGAATCCTCTGATCTGTCGCTTAATATTTCCCGTGAAATGCTTCAGAAAGACCGCCATATAACGCAGATGAAAAAGAGCCTTACCAAGAAGGTTTTAGACAGCCTTCAGGAAATGTTTGATAACGAAAAAGAAAAATATCTCTCTTTCTGGAATGAGTTCGGCGATGCAATGAAAGAGGGGGTCGTGTCTGATTTTGAGAACCGTGAAAAGCTTAACGGCCTCATTCTTTTTGAGTCTTCAAATGATCCTGAAAAACTCACCTCACTTGATGAATACATCAGTCGTATGAAAGAGGGACAGAATGAGATTTATTATATAACCGGGGATACTCGGAATATTGTGGAAAATTCGCCTCACCTTGAATCGATTAAGGAAAAGGGTTTTGAAGTCCTTTTTCTGCTTCGTCCGATTGATGAAATTGTGGTTCAGTATTTAACTGAATATAAAGGGAAAAAGCTCAAATCTGCCTCAAAGGGCTCCCTGGATATGGGAAGCAAGGAAGAAAAGGAAAAGCAGGAAAAAGAAATCAAGGATAAATCCGATGAATACGGCGGGCTTTTAAAGTTTATACAGACTAAACTGGATAAAACGGTCAAAGAGGTGCGTTTAACAAACCGTCTTGTTAATGCGCCCGCTTGTCTTATCGGTGAGGAATTTGATATGAGCCTTCATCTCGAGAGGCTTCTTCAGAAAGAGAATTCCGGAAAACCTGTAACTAAAAGGATTCTTGAATTGAACCCGAATCATTCCATTGTTATAAAGATGAACGAGCATTATAAGAATGATAATAACGACCCGGCCCTTTCGGATTACTCAGAACTCCTCCTGGGTTATGCTGTACTTGCCGATGGGGGAATTCTCCCCGATCCGCCCGAATTCAATAAGCTTGTTGTTAAATTGATGGATAAAGGGATTTAATTTGACATGAAAGTTTCCGTATTATAAAATATATCACCCTGAGGCGGGATAGCTCTCAGGGTCTTTTTATTATATCGGGCTGTAGCGCAGTTTGGCTAGCGCGCTTGGTTCGGGACCAAGAAGCCGAGGGTTCAAATCCCTCCAGCCCGAAATAAATACCGCTTACATTTATGCGGGAATGAGGCTTCTTAATGAGTAGCTTTTTAATTGAAAGAATGGATCAGATTAATGAAAAGTATTTTAATTTTGATTCTCTTCCTCTCATCAAATGGAGCAGGGGAAGAATTAAAAAAAAATACAGGAAACTGACATTCGGTACCTATGATATTAAAAAGATGCAGATCAGGATTCATCCAATCTTAAAGAATAACATCATTCCAGGTTTTGTTCTTGACTTTGTCATATATCATGAACTTCTCCATTATGAACAGATGATATCTTCCAGGGTTGAACCTTCTCTGGTTAAACCAGTCCAGATCAAACCGGTTTTTCATAAGATTAATACAAGGAAAAAACTGAAGGTTAAAATTCATTCAATTGAATTTCATAAAAGGGAAAGAGAATTTCCTCAAAAAAAAGAGGCTTCCAGAATAATGAAGGATATTGTTATAGGTTCTTTTACTTTCGCGTCCGATACTGAGCTTCAATCAAAACTTTGAATTCTACTTGGTATGTGAGGTAATTTCAATATGAATCTCGTCATTGATGATATCAGCAATTGCCGTTCCGCCCTTTGACAGCCTTCCGAAAAGCACCTCATCGATAAAGTTATTTTTTAGCTTATCCTGAATCAAGCGGGCTACTTCCCTTGCACCGTATGTCTTTGAGAAGCCTTTAAGAGCAAGCCATTTAAGGCAGCTATCGGTCACATTCAGTAAAACCTTCTTTGGTTTAAGCTGTTCCCTGAATTCATCAATCTGCTTCTTTACTATCATCAGTATTATATCTTCATTAAGATTATTGAATGTGATAATTCCATCAAGACGGTTCCTGAATTCGGGTGAAAATAGGGTTTCCAATGCTTTTACAGCCGTTTTTCCCTTGCCGGATTCTGATTCTGGCGAGGCATTTTCAAACCCGAGGTTAGGTTTTTCCATTTCTCTTGCCCCGGCGTTTGAAGTCATAATTATTATAACATGACGGAAATCTGCTTTCTTACCGTTTGAGTCTGTAAGAGTAGCATAATCCAGTACCTGAAGCAGAGTATTGAAAATATCCGGATGAGCTTTCTCAATTTCATCAAGCAAGAGAACGGAGTATGGCGCTTTTCTGATTGCTTCGGTTAAAAGACCGCCCTCTTCATACCCGACATAGCCAGGAGGAGCGCCGATAAGTCTTGCCACAGTGTGTTTTTCCTGGTATTCGCTCATGTCAAAGCGGTTAAGAGTAAGGCCAAGTATTGAAGCGATCTGTTTTACCATCTCGGTTTTACCGACTCCTGTTGGTCCAATAAAGAGAAAAGAGGCCGACGGTTTATTGGCATCGCGAAATCCGGCTCTCGACCTTTTTATGGAATCTGAAATCCTTCTGACAGCATCATCCTGTCCGAAGATATTTTTAAGAAGTTCGTTTTCGAAATTCCTGAGCTGTCCTATTTCAGAGCTTGAGAGGTTTTTTTCCGGGATTTTTGCTATTTTTGATACTATTCTTTCAATATCACGCGGTTTAATAAAAATCCTTGGCTTTATTTTTTCACCGGACGATTGCCTGATTTTGAAAAAAGCTCCGGCTTCGTCGATTACATCGATAGCCTTATCTGGAAGATGCCGTTCATTGATGTATTTCGCCGAGAGCTCTGCGGCAGATTTTAATGCCTGGCTCGTGTAATTCACCTGATGATATTCTTCATACTTTTTCTTAAGGCCGAGAAGTATAAGATATGTTTCGTCAACTGTCGGTTCCGGTATTTCAATCTTCTGGAATCTCCTTGATAATGCCCTGTCTTTCTCGAAATATTTTTTGTATTCCTCATAAGTGGTCGACCCGATACAGCGGATTTTTCCCCCGGCTAAAGCGGGTTTGAGGATATTGGAAGCGTCCATCGATCCTCCGGAAACGGCGCCAGCTCCGACAATCGTATGAATCTCATCAATAAAAAGAATAACATTATCCTGCATTTTCAATTCATTCAATACCTTTTTAAGCCTCTCCTCAAAGTCGCCTCTATACCTTGTACCGGCAAGAAGAGAACCCATATCCAGAGAATATATCTTTGCGTTTTGAAGGGGTAATGGAACCTTGTCTTCCGCAATCAGCGAAGCGAGACCTTCAGCCACAGCCGTTTTACCGACTCCGGGTTCTCCGACAAAGATTGGATTATTCTTAAATCTGCGGCAGAGCACCTGAATCGTTCTTTCAAGGATGTCCTCCCGTCCGATAAGGGGTTCAACATTGCCTCTCTTTGCCTTCTCAACCAGTTCAGTCGTAAAGAGGCTTAATGCCTTATTTTTTGAAGCTTCATGACGGATATCATCATCTTCTTCTTTTGATACGGGGCTTTCTGGAAAACCTTCTTCCGGTATCACTGAGATACCATGAGATATATAGTTGAGTAAATCAAGTTTTGTGATCCCCTGGCGGTTTAAAAAATAAGCGGCAAAAGAATCCTTTTCTTCTATCAAAGCTATATAAATATCACCAATACCCAATTTCTTTTTTTTCCGAATCGGAAACCGAAAACAACGCTCTTGTCAAAACATTTTGAAGGCCGGTTGATTCGACGGGATCTTTATTTACAGGAGTTCTTTCGTAATATTTGTTGAAATAATCCTCAATTTCTACCTTCAAGTCTTCAATATCTCCTCCGCAATGATATAGGATATCCATCCCTTTATCAAAAAACAGAGATGCGTACAGCAAGTGCTCAGGGGTAAAGTATTCATGCCTTCTTGCCTTGGCTTCATTATAAGCCGCCAGAATTATTTGATTGAGTTCTTCACCTATTTCCATTTAAATATCCTCAACCTTTTTTATGCTTTTCAAAGCTTTTTTTGTATCTTTTCTATCATTTTTAATCTTATTATCGAATGTTTTGCTCTTTCTGTTTAAAAACATATATTTAACGAGTTCATTATCCTTAAAGTTTTTTTCAGGTTTTATTACTAAACTTATTTTTTCTTTCCTCATAAAAAATCACCTTAAGAAATTATAATTAATATCTCTACTAAAATCAAAATTAAAGACTTTTATCATTATTGAAATCAATTTAAGAATAAGGCGTCAATGTAAATTTTATGTAAGTTTTATGTAAATTTTAAGTAAAATTTATTTTTTATTAAAATTGGAAATTTGAAATTTTATCTTTCTTGTTTTAATATAATTATGACCTGAAACATGTAATTTGGGTCTAATAAATTTTGGAGGAGAAGATGGATAAAAGTCTTGATGAATTGATGGATAAGGTAAAAGGAATCAAACAGGAAATGGATAAGGTAGAGTTCAGGGTTCTCAATACAAAGACTCATGTTGAAGTTGTTGAAAAATCGATGGAAAAAATAGGCAAAGAAATTATTGAAGGTTTTCACATTGTATCAAATAAAGTAAACCGTCTTGAAGAAGAACTTAAGAGGGTTGAAATCTTGCTGGAAGAATTGGTGAAGAAATAGTATTATAGGGGCGTTTCAGAAAAACGCCCCTATTATTGTTTTGGAGAAAAATATGATGGTTCGATTAAAAGAGAAAATAAAAAATCTTCATGGAGAATATGGAGAGATTCATGCCGAAATCTTCACTTCGACAAGAATTGTCTATTCAAATAATAATGTTGAAGCTGTTCACACTTCTAAAACATCATCCGGAAATGTAAGAGCACTGATAAACGGAGGCTGGGGTTTTGCTTCCTTCAATGATTTTGATTTTGATAAAAGCATAATTTTTGCTTCCGATAATGCGAAAATAGTTGGTGATAATAAAATAAAGGATAAAAGCTCTGTTTTTTTATATAAAAATCCGGTAATCGATTCTGTCAGAACAAGCTATAAGATCTCTCCAGATTCAATGGGTTTGAAAGAAAAAAATGATTTTGCCAATAAGTACAATGAATTGTTGAAACATCCCAGGATTGCTTCCACAAGAGTTACTTATACAGATTGGAAGGTTGAGAAATATTTTGTAAATACAGAGGGGTCATGCATTGATCAAACAAAAATATTTACAGGTATTTCTTTCGGCGCTATGGCCAAGGATGGCACAAATGTTCAGCAGGCATTTGAATCCGTAGGACAATATGGCGGAATGGAATTGGTTCTCGGGCTGGAAGAAAATGTGGAAATTGTAAAGAAACGAGCAATAGACCTTCTATCGGCAAAAAAGATAGAGTCTGGCCAGTATAAAGTCCTGCTTGATTCAAATCTTGCGGGTGTTTTTGTTCATGAGGCTTTCGGACACCTTTCCGAATCTGATTTCCTCTATGAAAATCCAAGGATGCAGAATGTTATGGTACTTGGAAGAAAGTTTGGTCCCGATTTTTTAAATATTCTGGATGACGGCGGCCAGGAAGGACTTGCGGGTTATACGCCTTATGACGATGAAGGAGTAAAATCTCAAAAAACCTATTTAGTCCAGAACGGTAAACTTAATGCCCGTCTCCATTCAAGAGAAACCGCAGCTAAAATGAACGAACAGCCAAGCGGAAATGCAAGAGCAGTGAGCCCTGCTTACCAGCCCATAGTCCGTATGACAAATACTTTCATTGATAAAGGAGAAAAATCTTTTGATGAACTATTATCGAAAATAGATGACGGAGTATATGCCATCGATTATCTGGGTGGTATGACCAATCTTGAAATGTTTACCTTTTCTTCAGGTTATGCTTACAGGATTAAAAATGGAAAAATTAAAGAATTGATCCGTGATGTTGTTCTTTCAGGTAATGTTTTTACAACATTAAATAATATAACCGATATTGGGAATGACCTTACACATCATGGCGGTCTTGGCGGATGTGGCAAAGGCGGGCAGGGTGGTTTACCTGTTGGAACTGGCAGCCCTCATATTATTATAAAAGATATATTGATAGGCGGAGTATAGAATTTTAAAATAAAACTTGATTTTAAATAAGTATGTTATTATTATACACTTAAAAAGTATTTTTGGAGGAAATCAATGAAATTTGAGATAACAGATTTTAAAGGGAAAAAATTATTAAAGATTAAAGAAAACCTTGTCACGGATCCCGATGCCAGGGAATTTAAGGAAGTTTTAACAACCCTGATTGATGAGGGAAAACGGGAAATAATTATTGATTTTTCAGAAATGGTATTTATCGGCAGCAGCGGAATAGGGAAGTTACTGCTTGCATATAAAAGGCTTGATGACCTTGGGGGTAAGCTCTTTATCACAGGCTTAAATAAGGATATTAAAGACTTATTCGTTACTTTCAGATTAAATGAGTTTTTCCATATTGTTGACAATCTGGACACAATAAAATGATTAATATAGTAAGGCAGCTTTGCTGCAATTTACTGATATGATTTTTTATATAATAATAACGGCAATTCTTGTAACCCTTAGTTTTATTACAGGTTTTGTTTTAAATTTTAACGGTTCAAGTCAATATCAGTTTAATAAATTGATTTTTATAAAATTTGAAGATTTGATTCTCGAATTGTTTTCATCTATTAATTCTCTTCTTAATTTTGAAAAAGTAATTCAATCTATTATTGATCTTATTAATAAAACAAATATATTTTCCAATATCATCCTGCTTAGATATGATGGAACAAATTTGCTTGATGTAATAAACGATAATGTTATTCAGGATAACAGGATTACTGATTTTCTCCAGGATTTTTCACAGATTGATTCACTTTATGAAACAAAAAATTGTAAAATGTACGGCGAGTATTTTGAATGCGATTCGGATACTGCTGTTTTTCTGCTTATCGATAACCAGAATAAGAAAGATAAATCCGACAAGGCCGAGGTTTATCCGATATCTTTTGATTTCTTTGGGGTGAAATATTTTTTAATTTTATATTATAAAAGGAGTAAGCTCAAAAAAGCCGCTGAAAAATCAATTCTTTTCATAAAAAGGCAGTTATATCTCATTTTTTATCTTAAAGAAATATCCTCAAGATTTAAAGAAAATTTTGAGTTTTTGGACGGTGTGTTTAATAAAAATCCAATACCTATGTGCGTAACTGATAATGAGGGAATTATAATAAAACTTAATAAAGGGCTGGGTCAGCTTTTTACCCAGGAATTTAATAACATTAAACAGCTTATTGACCCGAATTCTTTTAATGAAGTTGTTAATGGCTTGACTCTGGAAAAGGAATATAATTATAAGAAAATGAATCTTAAAGTCAGAGGAATTCCATTTTATTCCACAAGCGGCGATATACGCGGATGTTTATTTACAATTCTGGATGATTCACTTCAGTATATGCTTTTTAAAAAACTTGAGGCTTCAGAAGAGAGTTATAAAAAATTTTTAAAAGAGCTGCCGATAGGACTTGTTATAGTTGATAATAAGGGAATGATATTTTTTGCAAACGATAATTTTATCATCATGCTTGGCTTTTCTGATCCTAAGAAGGTTAATGGAAAATATCTTCAGGAATTCTTTGAAGTCCCCTATGGAGATTTCGGGGATATTGCCGGTAGAATTGAGGAAAAAACCACTCTGTTCTTTAAATTTCAATTAAAAAGCAAATACGGAAACCGTGTTTTTTCAGTTCATTTGCAGAGGATTTATGAAGGTAATGAAGGATTAGTTGAAGCCATCTTTCAGGATGTTAGTCTTGAAAACAGGCTGTATACACAATTGGAAGAAAAATCAAAGGTTATAGAAGAGGAGCTAACTACTGCTAAAAGAATCTGGGAGCATATCCTTTCTATACCGCCTATTTATACATCCCTGATTCGTTTTGAGACTTTTTTTAAACCGTCTTCTCAATTAGGCGGTGATTTTTACGACATAATCCAGATTGACGATGTTCATGTCGGTGTGGTGATTGCCGATGTATCCGGGCATGGCGTTTCAGCTTCGCTTATAACATCTATGCTAAAGATGCTGGTAGAATTTGCCCCAAAAGACCCACATAGAATCGATGATATGGTTAGTTACCTGAATATTGTTCTTATGAAGGTTCTTCCAGAAGACCAGTTTATTACATTGTTTTATGGGATAATCGATACACGGAATTATTTAATTGAGTATATAAACTGCGGTCATCCTTTTCCGCTGGTCTATGATGAAAAAAATAATTTATTAACTGTATTAAAGGGTTTAACATATCCGCTTGGGACCAAACGTACCCACTCTTATATAGAGAGTATAATGAAGGCGGAGTTGCCGGAAAGCTGTAAAATTTTATTTTATACCGACGGCCTTCTTACATTCAAAAAACCGGAAAGGTTAATTAAACTAGAAGATTTGATTGAAATATTTAAAAAAAGCGTATTTGTTCAAATAAAAGATGTTTTAAACGATATGTACCTGAGAATACTTAAAATGTCGTCTCAATTCACCGACGACGATGTGAGTATGCTTCTAATTGTGTTGAATAAAAAACTGGCTTTGAAAAAGCATTTATCTATTCCTAGCAATGTTCTGGAAATAGACAATGCCATAGTAAAGATTATGGAGAGTATATCCATATCAAAGATTATCTTTCTTGATGAAGACGATAAATGGAAATTATACACGGCTCTTTATGAGGCGATAATAAACTCAGTTGAGCATGGCAATAAATTTAATGTTCAGAGGAGAGTCTCAATTATTTACAGAATATTTAGAGATTGGCTTGTTTTTAAAGTCAGAGATGAGGGTATTGGTTTCAGTGAAAAAAATATCCCTAATCCGCTTGATGACAATAATGTATTGAAGCCCTCAGGAAGGGGAGTTTATATGATAAAAAAATTAATGAATAAAGTTAAACATAATAGAATTGGGAATGAAGTTACAATGTTTTTGAAAGTTAAAAGAGTTGTAGAAAGCGAATAGTTATGGAAGTAGAAGCATATCACAATCCGGTTATGGCGAAAGAAGCGATTGAATTTTTAAATATTAAAAAAAACAGCATTATTCTTGATGCAACCTGCGGAGAGGGGGGCATGCAATTGAGATTGCAAAAAGTAATCCTTCCGGAATTGTCCTCTGCATTGATAGAAATAAAGAAATCCTTGAAAGAGCCGCTTTAAGGCTTGAGGGATTAAAAAATGTTAAGTTATTTCAATTAACCTTCGACAGATTTCAGGAAATTCTTATCAGTGAAAATATAAAATATGTGGACGGAATACTGGCTGATCTGGGAATATCTCTCTATCATTATAAAAATGCTGGTTTTAGCTATATTGACAATAAGCCTCTCGATATGAGGCTGGATTCTTCGGAAATATCTGCAGATACCGTGATAAACCATTTTAGAGAATCTGAAATTGCCGATATTATTTATGAATATGGGGAGGAGTATGAGTCCAGAAAAATCGCCAGGGCAATCTGCAGAAACAGGCCCATTAAAAGCTTAAAAGAACTGGCTGATATAATAACCGGAGTTAAGAGACAAAAAAACGGGAAAGTTCATCCTGCAGCAAAGACTTTTCAGGCATTAAGAATTTTTATTAATAAAGAATTGAAATTTCTCGAAAGTTTTATACCCATCGCTGTCGATAATCTATCAGAAAATGGCAAGCTGGTAATAATCAGCTACCATTCTCTGGAAGACAGGATAGTAAAGAACTCTTTTAAGAATCTTTCTGCACAGGGAAAAGGCTCAATTTTAACAAAAAAACCTGTTTTACCCTCTCAAGAGGAAATAAAGATGAATAGGGCATCAAGAAGCGCGAAAATGAGAGTTTTTAATAAAGCACAAGTATCCATTTAGAAATGCAGCCTCGAGTATTATTACTGAGTTATCGGGGTCAAGCAGCTTGCCCTGGTTATGGGGAACGCTTGTTAAAAGAGGTTTCACGGATGAGTAATTCAGGAAGTTTAGGCTTAAAAATCTTATTAGTATTGTTTTTGTTTATCGGATTTTCTTTTATTATTATGGAACAAAGGCTTGAGTCGAAAAATCTTGATATAAAAATTGCCGGTCTTCAGAAAAGTATTGAGGCCGTTAGTATTCAAAAAAGAGAAGTTAATGCAGGAATTGAATCGGAATTGGCCAGGCTTTCTTCTTACGATTACTACAATCTTGGACAACCGATTTCAATGAAGGATATTATTTATGTTCCACTGAAATATTCTTCAGATATAGCTGCTAAAACAGAGAATCCCACGAGTTATTATAAATCAAGCGCTTCAGGAATAGTGGACAGAATTATTGAGAGCTTTATCCCTCGATGACCATCCCATCATAGGCAAAAAATGTGTTGTCCGGAAGTTTTTTACTATCCCTTTCATATAAAAAGTGATGAGTAAGGTGAATAAAGAATGTTTTTTCAGGCTTGATTTTCTCGACAATTTCCAGAGCCTGACCGAGGCTAAAATGAGTGGGATGCGGCTCCAGCCTTAAAGCATTGATAACAAGGGTTTTTGTACCGGACATTAATTCAATGCTAATATCATCAATAAAACTCTGCGTCGGTTATGTATGTCAGATCATTTATCCTATAGCCGAGTATTGGAATACTTCCATGAAGAATCGGTATAGGAATGATTTTTTGTTCTTTTATAAAAAAATCTTTCCTTACAAAATTTAAATTTATCTGAGGTTTGCCGCCGCCCACCTGTGTATTCTTGAAAATATAGTCAAATCTTTTTCTTATTTCCTTTAAAGATAACCCGGTACCATAAACCTCTATTTTACGTTTCATTATTGAATTAATCAATCTGGTATCGTCAAGTCCGCCTATATGATCCTGATGCGAGTGTGTTATAAGAATTCCATCAATCCAGAGTATATTGTTTTTCAGAACTTGAAGCCTGAAATCCGGGCCGACATCAATCAAAATCTTTGTTTCTTTATCTGTGATTAAATAAGCACTCGTACGAAGGCGGTTGTCCTTAGGATTCCCTGACTTACATACTTCACAACTGCATCCGGGAACCGGTACTCCGCTGGATGTTCCCGTTCCAAGAAAGGTAAGCTTACTCATACATTATCCTTTTTATGAAGCTTCTTCATCCATTCTGCAATCTTTTTCTCAAAACCGAGTTCTCCCGGATTGTAGTAAGAAACCGGCTTCTCTGTATAATTCTGTTGAATATGATGATTGGTATAGTCATGAGGGTATCTATAACCCATTCCCCTGCCAAGGTCTTTTGCCCCGTAAAATCCCGCTTCTCTCAAATAGGGTGGGACATTCATTACATTTCCATTTTGGACATCTTCCAGCGCTTTATCTATAGCAAGATAAGCCGAGTTGCTTTTCGGAACCCCGGCCAGAAGAACAGTAGTTTCAGCGAGAATAATCCTTCCTTCGGGCATGCCGATTTTTTCTATAGCTTCATAGCAGCTAACAGCCACCGGCAGGGCTTCGGGATAGGCCAGCCCGATGTCTTCGGCTGATAAAATTATGAGCCTTCGCGCTATAAAAAGCGGATCCTTGCCGCTGTGTATCATAAATGCAAGATAATAGATTGCAGCGTCTATATCACTTCCACGGACAGATTTTATAAAGGCGGAAATAGTATCGAAATGTCCCTCTTTATCCGAATATCTGGTGTCCGATCCCTGAATAATTCTCTCAATATCTTCTCTGGACAGTATTATTTTTTCCGATGGTGGACTTGATAAAATTGCCATTTCGATTGTATTTAAAAGACGGCGGGCTTCTCCTGATATTTCAATTAAGTAATCGCGTGTGTCAGTTTGAAATTCTATTGAAAGACGGGAAATAACCGGATCGTTCTTCATTGCCATATCAAGAATTTGATCAAGCTCGTTTATTGTATGCGGTTTAAATTCATAAATAAATACCCTCGACCGGAAAGCAGGCTGCAGAATAAAGTAAGGGTTTTCGGTTGTAGCCCCAATGATTATAATCTCGCCGTTTTCAAGGCTTGAGAGAAAGGCGTCCTGTTTCGGTCTGATAAGACGGTGTATTTCGTCGATAAAAACCACGGTTTTTGTTCCGGTGAGGGCCTTATTTCCAGCATCTTTTAAGATTAATTTAATGCTATCTGAATCCAGGGTCAGGGCGTTTGTTTTTATAAAAGAATAATGGAGTTCATTCGAAATTATCTCAGCAAGGCTTGTCTTGCCGGTGGCCGGAGGGCCATAAAATATCATGGAGTGAATGGATTTATTCTGTATCATTGTAAAAATCGGTTTGCCCTGTTTTATCAAATGATCCTGTCCAACAAATTCACTCAAATTTTTCGGCATCATCCGTTTAGAGAGGGGGAGTGTTTGTGACTGGAACAATTCCATACATTTATCCGGATTATCTGTTATTTCAACATTTGAATAAAATCATTAAACAGGTAAGATGAATCATGTGGTCCCGGTGAGGCTTCGGGATGGTACTGAACTGAAAAAGCCCTGAGTTTTTTATGCCTTAAACCTTCGATTGTATTGTCATTCAGGTTAATATGTGTTACTTCTACTTCATCCGGAATGCTTTTTTCGACAATGGAAAAACCATGATTCTGAGATGTTATTTCAACCCTTCCCGTATCAAGGTTTTTTACAGGCTGGTTTGCTCCCCTGTGCCCGAATTTCAGCTTGTAAGTTTTTGCCCCGAGGGCAAGGCCGAGCATCTGATGACCGAGACAGATGCCGAAAATAGGAATTTTTCCCAGAAGATTTTTGATTGTTTCGATTAAATAAGTGACGGCAGCAGGATCACCCGGGCCGTTGGAAATAAAAACTCCATCTGGTTTCAAACTCATTATTTTATTATAGTTATAATCCGCTGGAATCAAGGTAATATTTGTGTTTTTATTTTCAAGTATCCGTAAAATATTCCATTTTATTCCTGTATCGATTGCGGCTATGTGCTTTCTTCCATTTTGAAATGTGTTCCATCTTTTAGGTTCTTTCAAAGTTACATTGGGTACAAGATCGAGTCCTGACATATTCGGTGCTTTGGAAAGTTTTTTTCTCAGGCTACTCATCTCAAAATCAATGGCCGATAAAATTCCATTCATAGCTCCGGTAATTCTGATAATTCTTGTCAATTTCCTTGTATCAATTCCCTCAATTCCGCAAATTTTATTTTTCTCAAGATAGTCTGAAAGATTACCCTGGCTACTCCAGTTTGAATGAATCTTTGAAACCTCTTTTACTATAAATCCGGCGGCTTGAATTTTAGCGGATTCAACATTTATGTCAGCTACTCCATAATTGCCTATAAGAGGATATGTCATTGTAATAATCTGACCATTATAAGAAGGATCGGTTAAGATTTCCTGATATCCTGTCATTGAGGTATTGAAAACAACCTCGCCCATTGTTTCACCCTTATATCCGAAACTTCTGCCTTTGAAAACTTCACCGTTTTCTAAAAGCAGTATTGCCTTTTCCATTGATCGCCTCTTTTAAAATAAATATATTTTATCATAAACCGGGCTTTATCACAATAAAGTCCCTTTATTTGATAATAATGTAAAAATATAGTATTATAAAAATCATAATTATTCAGGAGAATAAAATGAAAGCAAAAATAGAAGTTGTACTCAGAGAAGATATATTTGATCCGCAGGGAGAAACCATTCTAAATGCGCTTCATCATCTTGACTATAAAAATGTATCAGGAGTTAAAGCCGGAAAGCTGTTTTTTGTGGAAATTCAGGAGAAACAAAAAGAAAAAGCGATAAAATATCTGGAAGATATGACCCATCAATTATTTGCCAATCCAATCATTGAAAATTACAAAATTAACATTATTGAAGAATAAATTCAGGAATAAAAAAATAAAGCAACCTTTATTCCTTGAAAAGTTTGTTTTCAAAATAGTAGGATTATTTTTACTACTAAATTAAATAAAAATTGAAAAACTATTGACATATTTCAAAAAAAAAGGGATAATGTTATGAATAATGGAAATAGCTTACAATTTAAACTTTTAATATAATGTTTTTACGGAGAGTGGAGTAAAAAACTACGCGAGGGGATTGTTGTGGTTGAAATTGCCTGCTCATTTAATCGCTTCAGAAATAAGAATATAGATGTACCTTTATGGGTTATTTCTTCTGAAAAAGAGAAGTCTTCTAATAAAGAAATGCATCTTAAACCGGGAGAAATAAGAAAAAAACTTTTCAATTTTCATTTTTTTTCTAAATTCAAAAAATTTCAAATTTTAATTACTAATATAATAAACTCGGTTGGTTGCAGTAAGGTCTGCTTTTTTAAAGAAAATACCCGGATAGGAATTAAGAAATTTTCAATTAACAGGGGTATTATTTCATGAGCAGGTTTGTTTCAACATTAATAATTATTTTGTTTTTTGTTCTCATTTTTTACGGTTTGCATGTCGGGCTGTATGCTCTGCTGACAAAGCAGGGGTCATTATGCCTTAACAATATAACTGTCAAAGGTAATTATTTGCTTAAAAGCGAAAATATTATTCAATCTTCGGGTTTAAAAATAGGGCAGGGCATATTTGATTTTTATCTTCCGGATATAGCACTTAATATAGGCACAAATACTCTGGTAGAATTCGCTGAAGTAAAACGTATTCCTCCGGATAGAGTTGAAGTAAATATAGTGGAAAGAAAACCGGCCGGAGTAATTTCAGCTTCGAATGGTATATATTTATGTGATAAGAGCGGTTTTATCCTGATGAATGGAATTATGCCTGATCTGCCGGTAGTTATTCTGGATTATAATATCAAGGTTGAAGGGAGTTTTGTAAAAGACGAATATATACAGCTGCTTCTCGGAAGATTATCCGACTTAAATGAAAACAGCCGTATAAATAAAATTTATTTAAAAAAAGAAGGAATTTATTTAACAATGAAAAATCTTGATGACACATTGTTTTTTTTAGGTAAAAGCATTCCGGATAACAACACATTCAGCCGTGTATTCAGCATAGGCGATAAGATTAAAAATGAAAATATAAAAATCAGATATGTTGATATAAATAAAGAAAACGCTATAGGGTTTAAATAAATGCCTGAATAGTTAGGAGGAGAACTTGGATCCGCGTGTTGTTGTGGGAATGGATATAGGGACAACAAAAGTCTGCACTGTGGTCGCCAAGATTAACGAAATTGATGAATTGGAGATTCTCGGCGTTGGTTTGGTGCCTTCCAAGGGCTTGAGAAAGGGTGTTGTTATTAATATAGACAGCACGGCTTCATCAATATCAGCTTCCGTTGAAAAAGCCGAGATTCAGGCTGGAATTGAGATAAAGGGTGTATATATAGGAATATCCGGCGGGCATGTTGAAGGGATAAACAGCAAGGGGGTCATAGCCGTTTCAGATAAGAATAAAGAAATCAGCGAGGCTGAGGTTCGCCGTGTAATTGATGCGGCTACTGCTATTGTTATTCCTGTAGACAGGGAAGTAATCCACATTATACCTCAGGAATTTATAGTAGACGATCAGGATGGGATAAAAGACCCTGTTGGAATGTCCGGCATTCGTCTCGAGGCTATAGTTAATGTCATTACAGCGGCTGCGACATCCGTGAATAATATTGTTAAAAGCGTTAATAAGGCGGGCTTTGAAGCTGCGGATATTGTGCTTGAACCCCTGGCTTCCGCACAGGCTATTCTAAGTGAAGAAGAAAAAGAGCTTGGTGTAGCTCTTGTCGATATAGGTGGAGGAACAACCGACTATGTCATATTTGAAGAGGGCAGCCTCAGAAAAACCGGGATATTCTCTATCGGAGGAAATCATATCACTAATGACATAGCTTTTGGTTTGAAAACGCCGCCCCTTGCCGCTGAAGAGATTAAAAGGAAATATGGAGCGGCAATAATTGACTATGTTTCGGAAGATGAAGAAATAGAAGTTCCTGGGCTCGGAGGCAGGATGCCTACAATTGAAAAGCGGAAGACTTTGATTAATATTATCGAGCCGAGAATAGAAGAAATATTGAGCCTGGTAAACAGCGAGATAGAAAAAACAGGAAAGAAAGAGTTCCTTGCCGCCGGTATAGTATTAACCGGGGGTGTGGCTTTAACCCCATATATTGTAGATCTGGCCGGAGAGATATTTAATCTTCCGGTGAGAATTGGGAGGCCTCTGGGAATTAAGGGTTTAAAAGATATCGTTGACAGCCCTGTTTTTTCCACGGCAGTAGGTCTTGCTCTTTATGCTAAAGATAATCACCCGAAGCTCGGCCCGACAAATTCCCGTGATGATGAGAAAAATTTTAAATCGATTATTGATAGAATGAGACAGTGGTTTAGCGAATTTTTTTGATAATCGTGACGCTTAACCCGTGTAGGAGTCAGCAATACTTCGATACGGTTGTTGAAGTGCCGGACTTGCAATAGAAGTCTTACAACGATTATTTGCGGTTGTAAACAAACATTATGAATGTTGGGAGGGGAATTTTATGATGGTTGAGAAATATGAATCTGCAAGAGAGTATCAGGGTCAATTGTTTGAGGATGATGTAATTACTAAGATCAAGGTGATTGGTATCGGAGGAGCCGGATGCAATGCAGTCAATCGGATGATTGAAGACGGCATAAGCAATGTAGAGTTTGTTGCGGTGAATACCGATGCCCAGGTATTAAAGAATTCACTCGCAAAAAATACTCTACAGATAGGTTCACGCTCTACCAAGGGTTTGGGAGCCGGTGCCAAACCGGAAATAGGGGAAAAGGCTGCTCAGGAGGATGTCGAAGATATCAAGAATCTTCTGGAAAAAAGCAATATGGTTTTTATAACGGCAGGTATGGGCGGAGGAACGGGCACAGGAGCGGCTCCGGTTTTTGCCAAGGTAGCTAAGGATCTTGGGGCACTGACTGTAGCGGTTGTGACTATACCTTTTGATTTCGAGGGAAAGAAGAGGATTGAGGTTGCTTATCAGGGAATAGAAAAATTGAAGGAATATGTTGATACGATGCTTGTTATTTCAAATTCAAGGATTTTTAAGGTTATTGAGAGAAAGGCGGGTGTAAAACAGGCCTTTCATAAAATAGATGAGGTTTTGAAACAGGCTGTTCAGGGCATTTCAAGTATAATAACGGAAGTAGGGATTATTAATGTAGATTTTGCGGATGTTAAAACAGTCCTTTCAAACAGGGGGGAGGCCATTATGGGCATCGGTTTAGCCCACGGCGAAAACAGGGCGATCGATGCGGCTAAAATGGCTCTTGAGAATCCGCTTATTGAGAATTCTTCTTTTAAAAACGCCGGTGCAATGCTTGTCAATATTATCGGAGGATCGGATTTTGCAATGTCGGAATATGATGAAGCCGCAAAAACCATAGCCGAATACTGCAGGGAAGACGCGGAAATTATCGTCGGCTTGAATGTAGATGAGAACTTGAAAGATAAGGTAAAAATAATTATCATTGCAACTGATTTTATGACTATTAATGAAGGGATTGAAAATGAAACCGTTCCGATTCCCGCTGAAAATATTTTTGAAGAAAGAAAGGTTGTGTCTCTTGCTGAAATAAGGCAGGAGAGAAACAGGCAGAGGAATATACAAAATGAATTCGGCAGAAGTTTACATAAAACTGTGTCATCTTTGGCAGAAACGGATTATGAAACTCCGGCATATTTAAGAAAGAGGAAAATGGGATAAAATGCCTTGTCTTAATTATTAAGGCGGCAACATATGCTGCCGCCTGCGGAATCTGGAGATGATGGGACTTGAACCCACGGCTCCCACAATGCCATTGTGGTACTCTCCCAGCTGAGTTACATCCCCATTTGTATTATTTTATAATCTATTCGATAATAATTCAAATTTTTCTTCCCTTCTTTTTCCATTATTCTATTCAAAGCTATCTTTATTATCATAACTGAAAAGTCTGTTATTGACTTAATTAAAAAATTTATCCTTTTTAAAAGCAGCCTTTATGGCATAAAGGATGTAAAAGATATGTTACTTTCTTTCTGAATGATCAGAAAGAAAGTAACCAAAGAAAGAATCACCCCTCGGGTTTTCCGGCCTCAAACTCGACATAGTGTCTTCGGCAGCTAAATCGGGTGGTATATTTTTGCCGGCCCGCAAGCGGGCACCACGTCAAAAACATACCACCTGGAAACGTTAAACTAATTTCCCAGGGTAGTTACAAACAGAATTCCCATGGCCGCCACAAATAGAAATCCCATACCTGTCACAAGAGTATTTCCCATAGTGGGAAATAAGGTTTACCTTTAATGAAAATACATTAAAGGAAGGCAGGAATGGTGAACAATATTATGTACCAGGAAATAAAAAAGTTGAAACTTTTGGGACGAAGTAAGAATCAGGTATCCCGGGAACTAATGATTGACATTAAAACGATTCGGAAGTATTGGGGAATGAACGATCAGGAATACCAGAAAAGCCTGAATGAGTTTTCATACCGGGAAAAAGAATTTGACAGGTTAAAGAAAGATATTTTGGAAGTGTATGAAAAGAATGATTTCATCCACTTGAATGTATCATCGGTTCATGATTATCTTCTGGAAATAAAAGGAGAACTACCGGCGAACGAGAACACATTGAGAAATTTCGTGAACTATCTGATTGAAACCAGACAGCTCATACTCAATGGAAAGCAGCGGTATTACACAAAAGTACCGGATATGCCATACGGGAAGCAGTTACAGCTGGATTTCGGGCAATATACCGACCGATATGGAAGGAAATATTACGTTTTTGCCGCGGTACTGTCAGCCAGCCGGTATAAATACGCGGCACTACAGGAAGGTCCGTTCAGGACGGAAGATTTGATCGGGCATCTTCTGGATTGTTTCGGATATCTGGGAGGAATACCACAGGAACTCGTCATCGACCAGGACTGTACGATGGTGGTAAGCGAGAACTCCGGGGATATAATTTACACGAAAGATTTTCAGTATTTCATCGAAGAGATGGATTTAAAGATGTATGTTTGCCGCGGAGCAGACCCGGAAAGTAAGGGAAAGATCGAGAATGTGGTTAAATTCATCAAGTATAGTTTCTTTCCGGTAAGGGAATTTAACAGCATAGTGGAAGCAAGTGAAAGCCTGATGAAATGGCTGAAAAGGAAAGCCAATGGGAAGATTTCCCAGGCAACCATGAAAATCCCGCTGATCGAGATAGAAACGGAAAGATTGTCCTTGAGACCGCTCCGGAATTCGATATTTCGTAAAGACAGGATCGGCGCCAGGGAAGAACGCAGTGTAAGCGATAAATGCCGGATAGCGGTAGATACAAGCCAATATGATGTGCCGGAAATATATCGGAACGGTTCGGTGGATATTTACAAAACGGAAGATAAACTCTTTGTCTTTGACCGTCACAGCGGCCTGGAAATCGCAAAATACCCATTATCAGCGATTCCGGGACAGATCATCAGCAACCGGACAATGATCCGGGAAATGGGAACGACGGTTCAGAAGCTGAAGGATGAAGTAAGTGAATACTTTGAAATACCGGATTGGAAAGTATTTCTGGAAATAAATTTCAGGCAGTTTCCGCGATATGTCCGTGACCAGTGTCTTGCCGGGAGGAAATATTTTAAAGGGCAGGAAATCGATAGGGAAAAACTGGTTCAAGCTCTGAAAACATGCATAGAAATTGGAAGTTATTCGATGAAGGATTTATGGGATAATTACCGGAATCAATTAAATATGGACCGGGATGAAATTCCATTAAAGATAGAGAAAATCATTAACCCGAGGCACGTTCTGGAAGTAGAAAAACCGGATATGGGAATGTACCGGAGCCTCTTTAAAACAATGGGGGGCCGGCAATGATTAAAATTGTTTCACAACTGACGACTCTTGGTCTCAAAGGGATGATTAAACGCCTTGATGAGGAACTCATTGAAGCGGAAAAGTCGAAAGAATCCTATACCGGGTTTTTGGAAAGGCTGCTTGCATCGGAATTGAATTATCGGGTGGATAAACGGTTCCAGAGGAATATGGCAGGAGCGCATTTCCCAGTTCGTAAGAATATCGATGCTTTTGAGTTCGGGAAAGTGAAAGGAATTTCTAAAAAGGAGATATCGGAGCTTCTGGATTTCCGGTGGTTGGATAATCATCATAATGTTTTGTTATTTGGCCCTCCAGGCCTTGGAAAAACGCATCTGGCGATAGGAATCGGAGTTAAAGCTGTCGAAAAGGGTTATATTGTGTGTTTTGAGCGGATGACTACACTGATAAAACTCTTGAAGACAGCAGATATCCAGAGAAGTTCTGTTTTCCGCCTGAATCGGATGATGAAAGCCGATCTTATCATCATCGATGAAATCGGTTATATACCGATTGAAAAGAAGGAGGCAAACCTGTTCTTTAACCTGGTGAGTGAAATGTATGAAAAGACATCGATATTGATTACATCGAATAAAGGATTTCAGGACTGGGCTGAAATGATGGGAGATCCGATTATGACAACCGCTCTTCTCGACAGGCTATTACATCATTCCAGTATATTCAATCTGATTGGAGAATCTTACAGAATACAAAATTTAAAGAAGGAGGTTCAGTAGCCAATTTCTGCCTACCCCCTGGGAAATACTACCGGTATGGGTATGGGAAAAACTCTTGTGATGGATATGGGAATTACCCTTGTGACAGGGGTGGGAAATTACCTTGTGACGGCTATGGGAAATACTCTTGACATTTCCACCACCCTCATTAGAAGAACAACAATTTCGGCCGGGCGCCGCTCCAGGCGGCTAAAACCCTCGGGGTAGGGAAACGGCAGGAATACTGAAATTATGAGTTTGACTAAACAAATACGAAGATATATAATAAAGAAAAATGTTTAGCTGTAATTCATCATTAAAATAGTTTTACACTATAAGCACACTGGCTTTATTTTTAAAAGGAATAAAACATGAAATTTAATCAATACATTTGGGAATTATTTATAAATTCAGATAAAGGGAAAGATTTAATCAAATTATTTAATAATACTTCGAATAATTTATCGAAATTACAGAAATTACAAAAAAGTATAACAGATGAAATATTTTATTATACTGATACTGTTGTCTTTTCAAAGATTCAAATAGAAAATGGCTTTAATAAAAGAGACCTCATAGATAAATTTGGTTCTGCTAAACGGTTTTTGTCAAGATAGTTGTCGCTCATAATGTAAATATTTTTATGCCGCTTTTTCTTCAAGAGTTTTAAATATATTTGGATTTAAAACAACCGATTCTTCCCATTTCCATTTCTTACAACCTCTCGACCATCTTTCCGGATTTTTGTTTTTTGCCGCTTCATATGTTTTTTTTCTTGCTTCAAAAATTGCTTTATCTTTTCCATTGTGCCTCTGTGATGGCGTTACATAACCAATTCCAGAATGTAAATGTACATTGTTATACCAGTCAACAAAACCCTTCATCCATATATTTGCTTCTCCAAGTGTTTCAAAACGTTCAGGATATTTCACATCATATTTCAAGGTCTTAAATAATGATTCGGAATATGGATTATCATTACTAACACTCGGCCTCGAAAATGAAGGTATTACTTGTAGTCTTTGCAGGGTCGATAACATTGTCGCACCCTTCATCGGAGAGCCGTTATCAGAGTGTAAATATAGTCCTTTCAGGTCTGTTGTTTTTCCGATTTCGATCATCATTTTTGCGGCAAGTTCGGAATTTTCCTCATTATGGATTTTCCATCCGACTATCATACGGCTCCAAATGTCTTCAATCAAATATAGATAGAAGTACTGTCCTTTAATATATGTTGGCAAATAAGTTATATCCCAGCTCCAAACTTGCGTCGGACCTGTCGCTTCTAACTCTCTCGGGTGGTGCCTTGCAATTCTCGGCTTTGTATCGAATCTATGGTGTAACATATTTTCTGCCTTTAAAACTCGATAGAAGGTTGATTCCGAACCTATGTAGAGACCCTCCTCGGCCAAGGTTGGGACTATTTCACATGGTGTCATATTTACGAAGCGCTCAGAGCAGCTGTAGAAGATGATATTTTCTCTTTCTGCTGACGACAGGGCATTATTGGGTATATACTCTCGGGTTTTTCTTTTATCTCCTTCCAGGTTCTTATCCCATCGCTGGAGGGTTCTGATATCATAACCTAAAATATCACAGGCTTGATCTTTAAGGGCGCCTGATGACACAGCCTCATTAATCAATGTACAAACATTAGTTCTTTCTTCCATAGAAGTTAATCTTCCTCTATTAAGCCGAGTGCCTTCGCTTTTTTTTTAAGCACCAGTAAGGCTGTAACTTCGGCTATTGTCTTATCCTTACGAGTGTTATCTCTTTCTAATTCTGAAATTCTTAATTTAAGAACCTTGTTTTCTTCCTTGTACACATTATGAACCAACATCGATTTACACTCCTTTTTCCAGAGTTCAATATGAGTTGTTTGAAGTCCGTTCTTCCTAAGCCAGATCCCTAATTCTTCACCAGACTTATTGGCTGTGTCTATTACGGCTTGGTATTTATCAGACGGTTTCCAACCTCTCGGACTTTTCTCATGGTAAACTTCTGCCACTTCATTCTGAATCATTTTCCGCCAATTGTAAAGCGTTTGTTCACAAACTCCTATTTCTCTGCTCAAGGCTACGATGGATTTTCCTCCTGGCATACACATTTTCTGTACGATAGCTTCCCTAAATTCATGCGATCTCTTCTGGTTAATCATAAATTTTTCCTCCCTATTTTAGGCGACAACTATCCTAACATAGGGGGTAAATTAACTTTTAATATAATTGAATCAATTGCATTTTATTATAAAAATGAAATGAAAATCTCTAATATAGAAGAAACATATAATATCTACGATAATATAATAAATAAAGGAATTGGGCTTTACCATAAAAATGTACAGGGTGAAACGGAATGTGTTTGTCTTATGAAACCTAATGAATATCTGCTTATTGATACTTATTCCATAGCTACAATTTCTATTGGATTGTACATAGCTTACCCTGACTATTTTTTTCCTTATTTATTTAAAAGAGCATTATACAAAGTCGAGCAGATTTGCAAGGAATTCAATATACCTTTCCCTGAAATTCCTAAAAAAAGGGACATTGAAGGCCGATCAAAGTTTTACTTTGATTTATGCACCATTTTTTACGAATTCAGGAAAAATCACAATTTAACTCCCGAAGAATTTTGCTCATTTTTATATGGCTTTGCCCAAAATTTTATCGATACCACCAATGACATTAACGATCTGCCCGCACCTTCAAAAGTATGGATAATTGGAAGCGGTGGGGAAGGCGCGGAGGGTGATTTAGAATATCTTGATAAAATCAGTAAAAACTCAAGAGATACGTGGAATGGGAATGTCGAAACAAGGAAGGGCGATATTGTTATTATGTACTGTCTTTCTCCAAGAAGCTATATTCATTCAATTTGGAGGGCTGTCCGCGACGGTTATATCGAGCCTTATTTTCACTGGTACTCTATGATAGAAATAGCTTTCCCTCAAAAAGTAAAACCCATTACTTTTAAGGAATTGATTGAAGATGAAATATTTTCAAAAAAAGGCCTTGTTAAGGCTCATATGATAGGTATAAACGGTAAAGGTTTGTCTGTGACGGAATATCATCACCTGCTTGAAATATTAAAAAATAAAGGACAGGATATTTCGCATTTTCCAAGAATTGAAAAAATCGGCGGTTTTGATAATGAAAACTTAGAAAATGAAAGAGATGTTGAAATCAAATTAATAGAACCTTTAATACAGCGCCTCGAATATAAACAAAGTGATTGGATTCGACAAATGCCTTTAAGAATGGGTCACGGTATTCGATATTATCCTGACTATGTGTTTGGAGCTATTCAAAAAAAGGGGGAAGAAAGCGCAAAAATGATCATTGAATCAAAATATCAAATTTCAAATGAAAAAGAATTATTTGAAGCATATTATCAAGCAAAATCGTATGCTTTAAGATTAAGTACACAATGTTTTATTGTAGCATCAAAAGAAGGTGTATGGATTTTTAATAAAGATGAAATTTTATCAAAAAATAATTATCATAAGACCTGGAATGATTTATTAAATCCTGATATATTTCATGAAATATTGATAAAAATAGGAAGAGCTAAAATATTATAGGCTGTGTTCTTACAGTTCTCTCGCAAAAGTAATAAAAATGAATCATCCTGAAAACGACACACAAAATAGTTACTTTGGCTTGTATAATCAGTTTCGTTCTCTTTACCGCAGCCTTTTCCCGGCAATCTTTTCTATAAGAAACATCTAAACAAGAAAATATAATTGCATTATCCTGAATAACAACAATATATCTTTTTCGATGTAAGCGCCAGGGAAGGCGCGGCCGCCGCATCAGTTCACGGATGAACTGTAAGGTGGCTACTATGAAAAGTGGAAATGAAAATAAAAGCGGATAATGCAGCCTCATTACTAAAGATATCTTTGTATGGAAAAGGCGAAGGGCGGCTCTTTCTTTCGCTTCCTTTCTTTCTGGCCAAAACAGAAAGAAAGGAAGAAAGCGTCTGATTATTGCAGCTCAGCGATGACTAATTGTTTTCAATCCCGGCTTGACTTTTTGCCAATTTGTATTATTATTTAATTAAACAAGCAAAGAAATGTCTTAATAATTTTTAAAGGGGGTTTATATGATCAAAAAGAATGGTAAGGTTATTTTGGTTACCGGCGCTACAGGACATCAGGGCGGCGCGGTATTGGACAGCCTGCTGAGAAACGGATGGTCTGTAAAAGCTATGACGAGGAAAAGCTCCGGTAATACTATAAGATCGTTGGAGCAAAAAGGGGGCTGAGGTTGTAAACGGCGATCTGTTCGATAAAGCTTCTCTTGATAAAGTATTGACAGGTGTTTATGGCGTTTTTCTAGTTACGACTTTTATGGAGAAGGGAACCGAAGGTGAAATCTTACAGGGCAAAAATATGGTAGACGCCGCAAAAGATGCTGGAATTTCACATTTGATTTTCACTTCCGTCGGCGCTGCAGACCAGAAAACCAAAATTTCTCATTTTGAGAGCAAAAGGGAGATTGAGCTATATATCCGGGATTCCGGTATAAGATACACAATTTTCCGGCCGGTATCTTATATGTACAATTATGAAAGGCCTGATAGCCGTGAATCCATAATGAAAGGAACCCTGAGATCATATACCAGGCCTGATAAAAAGGTTCAATTGATCGCGCCGGAAGACCTTGGCATATTTGTTAATATGGCTTTTGAAAGACCGGATGATTTTTTAGCTAAAGAAATCGAACTGGCAAGCGAAGAGCTTTCAATGCTTGAAGCGGCAAGAGTTTTCTCAAGAGTGCTTGGTCAAAAAGTAGTCTATGAAGAGATTCCGATTGAACAAATAAGAAAACAAAGCGAAGAAATGATGAAAATGGCGGAGTGGATTAACAATTACGGATATGATGCAGATATAAAATCTCTCCATAGGATGCATAGAGGCTTGATGACTCTTGAAAGCTGGCTAAAAAAACATGGCTGGCAGAGGTCAAGAATAAAAAGAGTGGCGTAAAAACAAACTTAATAACAGACAATATCAAGTTTTTTTAATAATATCATTATCAGTCTTTAAAATCCCTCCTGATTTATTAATGTCAACAATGATTTCAAAGCTCCTTGATTGTGGATTTAATTCTGTGATTGGAATAAGTCTTAAAGAGTATCATTGTTCAGGCTTAAACTTCTTTCTCTTTTATTAAATCTTAATCTATGTTAAAATAAGTGAAAATATTGAGAGGGTTTCATGAAAGTTAAGGATATCAGGATATTAAAGGATAAATTACCGAAGCGGCCTTTTATCATCGCTAGGGCAAAATATTTTAATTCGGCCGTTCTGATTCCTCTTGTCTTGATAAAGGATGAATATTATTTCCTTTTTCAAAAGAGGGCGGCTAATATAGCGCAGCAGGGAGAAGTATGTTTTCCCGGCGGAAAGTATGAACCGAAGCTGGATAAGGATTATAAACAAACGGCTATACGAGAAACAGTAGAAGAATTGGGAATAAAAAAAAACAGGATTAAAATTATCGGCAGGCTGGGAACTTTGATAGCAACACTAGGCGCCGCAGTCGAGACTTTCGTCGGTATTCTGGAAATAAATAGTTTGAAAGAGTTGAAGATTGATAGAAAAGAGGTTGAGGATATATTCTTGCTGCCGGTTTCATTCTTTCAAAATAAACCGGATGAATATCAGGTCAGGCTTGAGGTTCAGCCTCATTATGTGGATCAAGATGGAAAGGAAGTAGTACTTCTTCCGTCTAAGGAATTGGGACTGCCAGAGCTTTATCATAAGCCATGGGGTAGAAGAAATACCCGAATTTTTAATTACAAAACTGAAAAAGGCCCAATCTGGGGAATGACGGCCGAATTAATTTATGAATTAATTAAAATTTTGGTATAAAAAATAAGAACGGAATGTATCATTCGGCACAGTTGTATCATTTGATACAATTGTAATTGAATAAAATAATGGAATTTGGTATTAATTTTAAGAATCTATTTAAAAGACTCATCATTTAACTTTAAATTGAACAATGAATTAACTTATATTTTACTTCTGTACCTCTATAATGGGTTATTTGGCATAGGAATTGCAATCTATTTAAAGATGTTTTTTAAGGAGGTTATGATGAGTCGAAAATGGATTTTAGTTACAGTATGGATTATTTCTATAGGGTTATTTGCGAAGGAGAGCGTTTTTGCCTGTACCTATTTCTTTCTCAAGGCAAAAGACGGCAGTATAATTTCGGGCCGGACCGATGAATTCTATGACGAAATGGGATGTAAACTCGAGGTTGTACCCCAGGGGATGGAATTTACAGGTTTAGCACCTAAGGGCGCAAAGGCTATTTCCTGGAAAAACAAGTACGGGTTTGTTGGTATATCCATGTCAGGAAACTATTTTGGAGACGGAATGAACGAGGAAGGTCTCGCAACTGGCGGTCTCTGGCTGGAGGATGCTATATACCCTTCAGTGGAACCGGGTGAAACAGTCATCGGACTGAATGATGTCATCGCCTGGATTCTTGGAAATTTCCGTACAGTAGAGGAAGTAAAAGCAGGACTTTCAACGGTCAAGCTTTGGGTGGATGAAATGAATCTACTGGATTTAAAAATCAAACTGCCTATGCATCTCTATGTAACCGACGCCAAGGGTGATTCGATTGTAGTGGAGTGGCTGGATGGAAAACTCAAGATTTGGGATAATAAGGAGAACGGAGTAATGGCCAATGAACCAAATCTAGGCTGGCACCTCGATAATTTACATTTTTTTTCTCATATAAATCCTCATAGCCAACCCGTACCTTCATTAAATGATCAACATTGGGCCTGGGGGACGGGGCTCTTAGGCCTGCCGGGAGACTACACTTCTGCAAGCCGTTTTGTAAAAATTTCCTTACTCAAATATTTTTCTCAAACTCCAAAGGATGCAAGGGATGGGGTCAACCTTGCATTACACCTCATCAACACGATAGATATTCCCTATGGCCCACAGATCTGGCCACAGGGACAGACGGAATTTGTCCAGTGGACAGTCTGGTCGGTTATCTATGATCAAACCCACAAGTATTTTTATTATCGAACATATCAAAACCCAACCCTTCGCCGTATCGAACTCGCAAAACTGTCATTAGGCAAGAATGGCAAGCGTGCACGTTTCGAACTCTTCGATGGCGAAAGCTTCGTAGATGATACCGCGCGTTTTATTTCAACAAAATAAATTTTTGAGATTAACGCAGAGCCGCCGTTCGTGGTGTCTCTGCGTTTCATAATACAAAATATTTTTCACCGGAGGAAATTATGAAAAAGTTCTTTATATTTTTAATCGTTTTATCGGTAGTTATGATTTCGGGCAATGTGTTTTCGAATCCTGCTAAAAAGGTCTTTATTAATGCCGCTGTCTACACTATGAATTTTAAGAATCCCCGGGCTGAAGCAGTAGTAATAGAGAATAATAAATTTGTATATGTCGGGAATACAAAAGGGGCAAAGAAATATATCGATAAGGAAACAACGGTGTTTGATCTTAAGGGCCGAATGGTTCTACCGGGATTGATCGAAAGCCATATGCATCCGTCGATGGGAAGCATGTTCCTCGGAATAATCACACTCAATCAAGACCTTAATAAGGAAGAACTGCTGCGCGATATCAGAAAAGGCGTGGCCGAAAAGCAAGAGGAACCCGTTATAGCCATGATGGGATTCAAGGCAGATGTTTTCGGCCCCGAAGGCCCGAAGGCATCAGACCTCGATTCGATAGAAAGCAATAAACCGGTGATCATTCTCGATTACGGCGGGCACTCGGGCATGGGTAAATTCCAGGGCACTTCAGCTGGCCGGAATAACAAAGGATACTCCCGACCCGGTTCCAGGGGGCCATTTTTATAAAAGGGACAAAGACGGGAATCCTACAGGCTGGTGCATCGAGCCACAGACCTTTATGCCGATTATTTATAAAATCGGAGTAACTACCGAGCAAATAAAAGAAGCCGAAATGGAGCTTTTCCCAATCATTTCATCATTTGGTTTTACTTCGGTTTTCGATGCCGGATGCTTTATGGAAGAAGATATGTATAAGGCTTACCTTGAACTTGAAAAAGAAAATAAGCTGCCATTCAGGGTTTTCGCATGCCATATGATATCAAGCCCTGCACTGCTGACAAACGCCGTCGCAGAACTGGCGAGGTTCAACAATACATATCATTCAAATCTTTTTACACTCAATACGATGAAAATACTTTATGACGGGACCATTGAGGCATACAGTGCTGCCATGTTCGACGATTATTTAAAGAATAAAGGAAACAGGGGGTTTGAGCTTTTGCCGCCCGCAGTTCTGAACGACTTTATAATAAAAGTGGATGAGGCGGGTTTCAATGTTCATATTCATGCGATAGGAAACAGGGCCATAAGCGACGTGCTCGGCGCATTTGAGAACCTGAAAAAGCTGAAAGGGTTTACAAAAACAAGAAAGACTATCTGCCATAATCAGTTCTTTATGACAGATACCGTCGAAAGGTACAGAGAACTTCGAGATGTGATTGCCCAGACCACACCAGTATGGATGGTACCTGACAACAATACAGAATCGATGGTCGGAAAAGAGAATTACGAAAGACAGGAGCTTTTCAACAGCCTTGACCAGGCCGGGGTGCATGTGACTTTCGGCAGTGATTTTCCTGTCGGTTCAGGAACCGAAGACCTGAACCCGTTTAAAGAAATCGAAGTAGGGCATATGCGTAGAAATATAGGTGCTCCGGATAAGGATTTTTTGCCGCCTGAAGCTGAAAAGATGCCTATAGACACACTGTTAAGAGGATATACGATAAACGGTGCTTATCAGCTCGGAGTGGAAGATAAGATCGGTTCAATAGAAAAAGGTAAACTAGCTGACATGATTGTTATCGAAAAAAATCTCTTTAAACAGAAGCCTGCCGATATCCATAACAATCGGGTGCTGTTAACCGTTATGGATGGGGATATCAAATATAATATTTTAAACCAAGACTGAGTTGTAATCAAGCCAGCATCCAAATGATTTTTACGCTCACTTTTTTAAATTCTCATTGCAGATACTCCCTCCTTCCATGGGAGGGAGTTTCAATGAACCAACTTTTCTTAGGTATTACAATTTTTTGTATTTTTTCAATTATTTTATTGCTCTTTATCAGCTGGCAAATTATAATTTTTTCCATCAATTGAGGTCAGTTTATTATAAATAAGACTTACTTAACATAAAAATTAAAGCTGAATAAATTTGGAGGTTAAGATGTCTATCTGGTTACTTTTATTAAGTTTACTTCCCATTATCGTCATTCTTTGTGTTCTCATTATCTGGAAACGGTCTGCTGATATCAGCGGAATTATCGGCTGGCTTGTAATCTGTGTTGTAGCCTTCTTCGCTTTTCAAACAACCATTGAAGTGCTTCTGCGTTCTACCGCCGCAGGTTTTATCCGCTCCTTTCCAGTTTCCCTTATTGTCGCAACATCGCTTTTACAGATGGCTTTTATGGAAAAATGCGGCGCTTTAAAAAGGGTTATTATTTTTATTAAGAGCATCGCCTGCGAGAACCGTGCCGTGCAGATCATGATGATCAATATCGGTTTCGGAACATTAATGGTTGCTGTAGGAGCAACTCCTGTGTCCCTGCTGCCCCCAATTTTAATCGCTATGGGTTATTCTACTTATGTTGCCATTGCACTTCCCGCAATTGGATATGACTCTCTATGTACGTATGCCCTTCTGGGCGCTCCGATTGTGGCTTTTGTGGACATTGCAAACGGATTCCTGGGAAAAGGTCATGAGATTACTCTTTCACAGGCAGGCAGTATCTTTTTCTATTTTCTGCCGCTGGTTTCTGTTCTGATCGGCTTATCTATGCTCTGGATTGTGGGAAAATGGAAAGCAATTAAAGAAGGATGGCTGCCCTGTTTAATTACAGGAATTGTTATTGGGATTGTTTCCTATTTTACCAACCGCTATGATAATTTTGTAATACTTACGGGAGTGCTTTGCGGGATTGCCGTTATATTGGCAATGGTATTATATCTTATGACAAACGGCAAAAAAGTTATTGATAAAACAAGATTGTCCAGGGAAGAACTTGATTATGAGTTAAAATACCCGCTCTGGAAAGCTTTAGTGCCATGGATTACATTAATAGTAATCATTCTGGCGCTGAATATTCCAAAGCCATTCTTTAATTACCTTTATTATACATTGAAGGTACCGGTTAATGGATTGACCGCGAACGGCGCCTCTCTTGATACAAGAGCTGTATGGCAGGCATATACCTGGATTTTTGTCAGTATTTTAATTTCCATACCCATTATGCAGCCTAAAATGAATGAATTGAAGGAATCGGTTGTTATATGGTTGAAAAGAGCTCCCAGGCCTGTCTTTTCTGCGGCAATTTTCTTTGCTATCGGCGAAGTAATGAATATGGCCGGATTCAGTATGGCCGATAAAAAATTCGTTGTACCAAGTATGGTAAAAGTTCTTGCGGATTATTCCTCTCAGTTTTTTCAAAACGCTTACGGTGGAATTGTAGCATTTATCGGTTTATTGGGCGGATTTATAACCGGAAGCGAGGCTTCTGCCATAAGTATGTTTGCCAAATATACAATGACTACCGCGCAGAACCTGAAAATGGGGCTGGAAGGAATTATCATTATCACAGCCGGACTTGCATTCGGAGGAGGTCTTGCCAGCGTAATTTCTCCAGCAAAGCTCCAGAATGCAGCGGCGTCTATCGGCAAACTTGGTGAAGAAAACCAGGTGATCCGGGTAGCTTTTGTTTTTTCACTTCTTCTTACATTGATAACATCTCTATTTATTGTGTGTCTTTTAAAAATCAGGTTAGGCTGATCCAATATTCAAGATTATATACAAAATAACAGGTTGGGGGAGGTTTAACTTCCCCCTATTTTTTTATTTTTTGACAAAAATTCATGATTTGAATATATTTATAAAGGCTGGTTATATAAAATTGATTTACGCGGGAGGAAGAGATTATGCCATTTCCTTTTTTATATAAGATTTATTCATTGGGTGTTATTTTTTTTATTTTTCTTTTATCCGGGTGTCAGGGAAAAGCGGTCGATTATTATACAATGAAGCCGATTGATATTAATTATAATATACTGGCTTCATGTACTGTGAAATATCCGAAACCGCTGGATATGAAAACCATTTCGGCCGGACAGGTTTTAAAAGTTTTAACTGTCGAGGGGACTGATGTTAAAAAAGGTCAGTTTCTTGTTCAGCTTGATGATCTGGTCGAACGTCAAAATCTTGAAATCAGCGCTAAAAACCTATCAACGACTCAATTAAAAATTAAGAATGCCAGGGAACAGGAAATTCCGAGGCTGAAGGAAGAAGAAATCCAGTTGAAATCGGAACTTGAAAACGCGAAGAAAACACTTGAACACGCAAAGAGTCTTCTGGATTCAGGCGCCGGCACACAGGTGGATTATGAAAACGCTCAGAACCGTTATCAAAAAGCGCTTTCAATTTATAATGAAAACAATCTTGTTCTGTCTTCCTTTGAAAAAAGCGGTCCTCTGGCAGAATTGGAAGAACAGCTTACAATACAGAAAGCCCAGCTTGAGCTGGCTAAAAAAGCTGTGGAAGACAAAAAGTTAATAGCCCCTTATAACGGAATTGTTTTAAAAATAAATGTCCAATCCGGTGAAAGTGTTCAGACAGGGACGCAGGCGGTAACGATAATCGAAAAAAGCCCATGGGTTCTTGAATCGGAAGTGGATCAGAAAGACCTGCCTTTTCTTGGAACAAGTCTTAATGCGGTTGTTGCACTGGATGCCTATCCGCAGGATCATCTTTCGGCTGATATTACCTATGTTTGCGCGCTGGTTGATGCTCAGAAGGGTACCTGCAACCTTAAATTTGAGATTAAAGAAAACAAACCTTTTATTAAATACGGAATGTCAGGCACTGCTGAAATTTCAGCAGGCGTTTATAAACAGAAACTTGCTTTACCTTCACGGTTTGCTGAAAAGGTTGACGGCAGTACGTATGTCTGGAAATGGAACGGGAAAAAAGCTGAGCACTTTTTGCTTGAATATGACCAGATCGGCGAACAATGGCTTGCTGCGAAAAATTTACCCGAAGGTACAAAAATCCTTCTTCCAGGGAAAAATACTTCCCCTAATTCCAGACTGGGTTTAGAAGTAAAAGAAAAATGAAGGGTATTTCCTTTGAATTCAAGGTTGCTTTGCGTTTTCTGATTAAGGGGAAAAACCAGACTATTATGATCCTTTTGGGGATTGCAGTAGGCGTAGCTGTCCAGTTTTTTCTTTCATCACTGATAAGCGGTTTACAGCAGAGTTTGATACAAACCACAGTCGGTAATGCTCCGCATATTCGAGTTCTTCCACCGGATATAGTTCCGGTTTCGATCAGTGCGGCAAACAGGACTGCGCAGGCTGGACGGCCTCCTTTATTTACAGAGCGTACACAGATCCTGTCATGGCAGGAATACGTAAATTATTTCCGGAAGGTTAAAGGCGTCACGGCTGTTGCGGCGGCAGTTAACGGCGCAGGCTCTGTAGAAAGAGGAAACTCGGCTGTTGCCGTCTTTGTAAAGGGTGTTATTCCATCGGACGGTTTTCAGATCTATAAAGTGGCGAAAAACATGGTATCCGGCACACCTGATATTATCGGCGACACCGTTATCATCGGCAGGACTCTATCCGAGAGGCTCGCGCTGGATACAGGCGACAGATTTTTCCTGCGGAATAACACCGGAAGCGGCATAGTATGCACAATTCGCGGCGTCTTTGATCTCGGCTCGGCTGACGCTAATAATGTAGTATTTATGCAGATGGAAAGAGCGAGAGATTTCTATGGTTTGGATGGGGTATCGGCTGTGGAAATTCAGATTCAGGACGTTTTCTCGGCCGATAGAATCGTTTCTGAAAATAAAGGTTCATTCAGCCGGGTAAAGCTCGAATCATGGCAGGAAAAAAACCGTCAGCTTTTGATCGCACTGCAATCACAGGGTTCGTCTGCCGATACGATTAATTTTTTTGTACTTTTCAGCATTACACTTGGAATAGCAAGTGTTCTGGGAATCTCGGCTATGCAGAAACAGCGGCAGCTCGGTATTTTAAAAGCTATGGGCGCCTCCAACAGAAGTACCGCGGTCATTTTTCTGCTTCAGGGCTTAATTCTCGGAATTATAGGGGCTATCATCGGCGCAATTCTCGGTTTAGGGCTGGTCGCTTTGTTTATGAATACTGCAGGAAAATCATTGACTTTCCAGTTTGATGTCAGCATCGGCAAGATTTTATCGCCGGCAGTTTTCGCTGTGGCCGCCGCAGCTATAGCTTCCTTAATGCCGGCAATAAGAGCCGGAAAACTTTCCCCCATAGAGGTGATTCGCAATGGATGAAAATATACTTACTGCCCGCAATGTAACAAAATTTTACGGTGAAGAAGTAAAAACACAGATACTTTTCGGTGTTGATCTTGAAATTAAGCGGGGCTCTTTTATTGCAATAATCGGCCCTTCCGGTTCCGGAAAAAGCACTCTGCTGAATCTGCTGAGCTTTCTTGAAAAACCTTCAGATGGTGAAATAAATATTGATGGAACTGAGTTTTCCAGGTTAAAATCCGAAGAAGTTGCGGCATTCAGGAATACCAGTATGGGTTTTGTATTTCAGTTTCACTATTTACTGCCGGAATTCACAGCGCTGGAAAATGTGCTCATACCTGTCTGGATAAAATCAGGAGGCGCTTCGTCCGGTATCCGGATGAAAGCTTTGGAAACAATGAAACGGATAGGTATTGATAAAGAAGCGAAAAAATTTCCAAACCAGATGTCAGGCGGCCAGCAGCAAAGGGTTGCAATCGCCCGGGCTTTAATGAACAGCCCCAAGCTGATTTTTGCAGACGAACCAACCGGGAACCTCGACCGAGAGGCGAGCGGCGCAGTGCTTTCATTGATGAAAGAGGTAATCCGGGAACGCGGTATGACATTGGTGATGGTTACACACGACCGCGACATAGCTCTCAAAACGGATACTATTATAGAGCTGGTTGACGGTAAAATTTGCCGTACGATTAACCCAGGCGGACTTGGGGAAAAAGCTGCCCGAGATATGCTGATTGATAGGACATGCACGGTTTCTTAATAAGCGCGTCAATTAACTTTATCTAGTTGCCGCTATATATTGTATTATTTTGGAGAATTTATGGAGCAAAAAAAAACAGGAACGGCTCTGACTGTTGTCGTTTTCACAGTTTTTATGGATTTATTGGGGCTGACGCTTGCCATTCCTGTTTTTACGCCGCTCTGCCTTGATCAGACCGGCGGGATTCTCTCACCGGGAACTTCTATGCCGGTAAGGACGATTATACTTGGATTGCTGCTGGGTATATATCCCCTGTTTCAATTTTTCTCATCGCCTATCCTCGGCGCTCTTTCGGACAGGCACGGCCGGAAAACAGTGTTGTCATATTCCATTCTTGGTATGCTGGCCGGATATATTTTAATGGCCGTCGGCATCAGGATTGGAAACCTACCGCTTGCATTATTCAGCCGTATTATTATGGGAAGTCTCAGCGGAAATCTTTCTGTTAATCAATCGGCAATTTCGGACTTAAGCGACGAAAAAAGCCGCCCTGGAAATTTCGGGCTTATCGGCGCGGCATTTGGAGCCAGTTTTTTTATTGGACCGGCTCTCGGCGGTTTTCTTTCCGACCCTAAAATTGTATCATGGTTTAATTATGATATTCCCTTCTGGCTCGCTTCAATTTTAACTCTTGCCAATTTTATCCAGGTTTCGCTTCAATTTCCGGAAACCCTTCCGGTGGAAAAGCGCAGACAAACCGATTTCCATCCTTTGACAGGCCCGATGAATATTGTCAAGGCTTTTCAAGACCCAATACATAGAAATCTTTTTCTTGTCGTCTTTTTTCTCGGATTCGGATTTAATTTTTTTACTCAATTCTTCCAGGTGTATCTAATAGACCGATTTTTCATTACCCGTTCGCAGATTGGGATTCTATTTTCCTTCATAGGTATATGTTCAATATTAGTTCAGGCAGTGGTAATACGTCCAGTGACCAAGCGCTTCCGCCCTTCTCAAATTCTCAGTTTCACGTTAATTTTACTTGCGGCGGTTTTCCCCCTGATTCTCCTTATGCCTTCATTCGTATTGGTATTTCCAATGGTTTTTTTCGTTCCCCTGTTCAATGGACTCTCAAATCCAAATTTAACCGCAGTCATATCAGGCCTTGGCAGCGAACGCTCACAGGGTGAAATTCTGGGAGTCAATCAATCCATACAGGCGGCATCCCAATTTATACCTCCGCTTATCGGAGGATTTATAGTCGGATATCATTACACGCTGCCGATCTGGATTACATCGGCAATGATATTAATTGCGTGGCTTCTTTTTATATGGTGCAGGAAAAAGCAATGTATATATTAGATGGATAAAAAGTTAATTCCGGGTGATCTGCCAATTATTACTTACCGCAGGATAAGGGATGAACTTAGATTAAAAAATCAATCGAGGTTAATAAATGAATAATCAAGCCTTATATGATAAAGAAAAAATAAACGGCAAAAGTTTCTATTATAGCTTTCATTTCGGATTGCAGAAGATTATGGATAATCAGAAAGAACTCAATAAAATGAATGTTTTTCCTGTTCCGGACGCTGACACCGGAACCAATCTTGTTTCAACTGTCCGGTCAATTATTGAAAATTCTGAGCCGGCCTTTTCGCTTCAAAAAACCGCATCTGCGATGGCGGGGGCAGCGCTGGAAGGCGCGAGGGGAAATTCAGGGGTTATTTTGGCGCAGTATCTCTATGGAATAAGCGCCGAGATAGGAGGACAGAACGATCCGGATATTCATATCTTTTCAAGCGCTCTAAAGAACGCCGTTCGTTATATGTATGAGGCAATCGCAAATCCGGTTGAGGGAACAATGATATCCGTGATCAGGGAATGGGCTGAATTTGTCGGTAATTATAAGAATAAGGAAGAAGGCATCCTGAAAATATTAATAGATTCTTACGATATCGCATTGAAATCCCTTGAAAATACGGCTGCCCAGCTGGAGATTCTAAGGAAAAACAGGGTAGTTGACGCCGGCGCAAAGGGTTTTGTGCTATTGCTTGAGGGGATAATAGACTTTTTCAAAAATAGAAATTTTAAAAGGATTTCAAAAGTTTTACCTCAAATAACAGAAAGTATCGTTTTTGATTCCATAACGAAAGAAGTCCTGAATTACCGTTATTGTACTGAGACAATTATTGTGGGAAAGAATCTTGAAAAAGAAAAGTTAAAACTGGTATTATCAGATATGGGGGATTCCATTGTAATAGCAGGTTCCGGGCAAAAGCTGCGGGTTCATATTCATACAAATAATCCGACCGACGTAATTCACAAACTGCAAACCTATGGTACTCTGTCCCGGCATAAGGCTGATGATATGCTGAAACAGTATGAGGCGGCTCATCAAAGGAAATGGAATATTGCGCTTGTCACAGATTCCACATGCGATCTTCCGAAAGAATTAATGGACTATTATCAGATAAATTACATACCCCTGAATATAATATTTGGACAAAACCAGTACCTTGACAGGCTGACGATCACTCCGGATCTTTTTTACTCAATGCTGGATGAAAGCGTAGACTTTCCGACGACTTCACAGCCAAGCGAAACGGTAATGAAAACCCTTTATTCCTTCATTTTTACGCATTATCAATCAGTAATATCGCTTCATCTGACAGGACATTTCAGCGGCACATTTAATACAAGCAGGAAGGCCGCCCTTGAAATAGGTAATATGATGAATAAAAAGGCCGCGGTTTTTGATTCAAGGCATTTATCCGGCTCTCTCGGCCTGATCGTATTACGTACGGCAGAGGCAATTGAGAAAGGAATGACTTTTGAGGAAATAACATCTAACATCGATGGGTGGTGTAAAAAAGCGAGAATACTTGTCGGAGTAAAAACTCTTAAGTATATGGTCAGGTGCGGGCGGGTCAGTCCGATGCGGGGTTTTATAGCGAATTTGTTAAACCTGAAACCAATAATTTCCATATCTGATGAGGGAAAATCGGTCATTATTGGGAAGGCTTTCAGCCGGAAGGGACTATTAAGAAAAATTAAAAGGCTGGTTGCAGGCTACTTCGAAAATGATGAAATAAGGGATTACTGCATTATCCATGCACATAATCCGGAAGAAGCAAAAAAATATGCCGGAGAGATTGAGGCGGTTACAGGAAAGAAACCCAGGTATATCGAGGATATATCGCCCGTTATCGGTTTAAATGCAGGAGTAGGAACCGTCGCCGTATCATTGATGCTTGAATAAAGAAAATTCAGTTTGAAAAGGGAGGCAAAAATGCTTGAAATTATTATCATTTCTGTTTTGGCAGTTCTGGTTTATATGTTATTATTGTTTTTATTGGCTCAGGTCTTGAAAAACAATTCTATCGTAGATATATTCTGGGGACTTGGATTTATTCTGATTACTGGAATATTATGGATTATAAAACCGGAGGTTTACCCGGCAAAACTAATCCTGACAATTTGCGTGATTATCTGGGGAATCAGACTATCTATCTATGTTTACCTTCGAAATAGAGGAAAGGGCGAGGATTTCAGATATGCGAAATGGCGTGAGGATTGGGGGAAAACCTTCCTTATCAAAAGTTTTTTCCTGGTTTTCATGCTGCAGGGGTTTTTCATGCTTGTGATTGCCTATACTATAATGACAGTCTTCGAGTCTGCGGTCAGGGCATTTTCAATAGTTGACGGGATCGGGATAATTATTTTCTTGACAGGCTTCTTTTTTGAAACTGCCGGAGACTATCAGCTCTCAAGATTCAAGATAAAACCTGAAAACAAGGGAAAATTGATGACCCGGGGTTTATGGTCAATAACACGCCACCCGAATTATTTCGGAGAATCGGTTATGTGGTTGGGAATATTTCTGCTAAGCGTTTCCTCGCGGTATGGATGGATATCAATAATAAGCCCTATAACAATAACTTTTCTCCTGTTGTTTGTATCGGGTGTACCGCTTCTGGAAAAGAAATACTTCGGAAGGGCAGATTTCGAGGAATATAAAAAAAGAACTCCGGTATTTTTCCCATGGTTTCCTAAAAAAGGTATATAAAAGAAAATTAAACTTTTGTTCATATAGAAGGTAATTTGCATAATATAGACTGCTATATGGATGAGAGTGAGGAGATGATATGTTTAAAAAAGAATCCGTTTTACTGCTTTCAATGGTTTTTTGCGCCTTTTCGGCGATATCGGCTGAAAACAAAAGTACTGCTGATATTAAACCTGTAGATAATCTTGATGTTAACAAGTATATGGGAAAATGGTACGAGATTGCCAGGCTGCCGACATCATTTGAAGACGGCCTGGATTATGTCACGGCAACATATACTTTAAAGAATAACGGACAGGTTGACGTCCTGAATGAAGGCATCAAAAACGGCAGGCGTTCAAGCGCGCACGGAAACGCGAGAGTACAGGTATCCGAAACTTCCTTCAAAGCTCTTTGTAAGCTTTTTCCTCTGGTTCGGCAGCGATTATATTGTTTTTGAACTCGACCAGACCAATTATCAATACGCTATGGTAACCAGCGCCACAAAGGATTATCTCTGGATTCTAAGCCGGACGCCGAAGCTTGAGGATTCCGTATATCAGAATTTCCTCAATTCGGCACTAAGTAACGGCTTCAATCTTTCAAATTTGATAAAAGTCAGGCAGAATGACCAGTAGAACTAAATTCCATCAGTATAACAAGCTTGTTCTCTTACTTCATAACCTTCATTGAATGTAATATATCCTGTGTTTCCAGCATCATATCGATATCCATATTATTAGAAATAATAGCATTTTCGATATTTTCAACAACTCCGGGGATTCTTTTAAATATAATATTGAATTTGTTAACTATATCAGGGCAAAACTGATTGCCTTTATGGTTATTTATCTCTTGATAAGCATATTCATAAGGCTGGCCCTTTCGATAGCTTCTATTTGAGGTAATGGCATCAAAGCTATCTGCAACGGCAATTATACATGACTGAAATGGAATATCCTCACCGGAAATATTTGAAGGATAGCCCAATCCATCATACCGTTCATGATGATGCAATACTATATCTGCTATTTCATTGAATACCGGCAGCCTTTTTAGGATGGTAAATCCGATAGCCGAGTGTTTCTGCATAATGAATAATTCATTTTTATCAAGCCTGCCAGGCTTGTTCAATATAATATCCGGGATACCAATTTTTCCGATATCATGCATGTGGGCAGCATAATGAATGGTTTCAATTTGATTATCGGTTAAATTCATCTCATTTGCTATTAATAATGATACTGCCGCAACCCTTTCGGAATGTGAAAATGTATAAGGATCACGAAAGTTCAGAATATTATTGATGATGTCTATCAATCCATCAACTGTGAGGTTTTTTTCTTTTATCATCATATATATTATATCTTCTGATAGGAGTTAACTCAAGCAATTTCCCGGAAAAGGGGAGACAATTATCGGTTGCGTTTTCAGTATGTTTATCGGGTGAAAGGGAACCAAACAGGCTGTGCAGGTTGCGCATCTTGGAGTGAAAGTTTTTATGATCGGACGAATCGGTTATAAAAAAAGTCGTAAAAAATAGCATAATTTTCTTATTTACAAATAATGTGATAAGTTAAGGTGGAGGACATAAATTTTATAGGGAATTTAAATTGATTATTTTGTTTAAAGATATTAATCAGTTATGAAATGGAATCTATAATTTATTTCTTTATCTCCTCTTTCGATGGTTTTTAGTTTGTCATAAGTAATGGATTTTCCTCCGCAAAGCTCGATTAACTTATATACATAACCCATAAATGTATGTTCAAAATAAGGATGGTTTAATGGAAGATTATAAAACTCAACTTCCGCGGCTCCTGCTTCAAAATTTATTTTTACATCTCCTTCGGTATAATATAGTTTCCAAATAACCGGAAGAGATTCTGTCAATGCACGTTCTATATTTCTATTTTGTATAAGGACTTTATAAGGGCCGTCTACCAAAGCAAATTCCGCCGACTTTTCCCCCATCTTCCAATAAGCATTAATATTATTATTGTAAAACTTTTTTAGCATAAAATCGTTGAATAAAAGATATTTCTCCACTGGAAATATGTCACTAATAGATATATCCTGATGAGTTTTAAAAAATTCATCATTTTCACCAAGTTCTTTCATTAATTCATTATACTTCTCTTCCCCAAATTGATTAATTATGGCTTTTTTCCTTGAAACAAATGCTATTCCTTTTACATCCATAAAAATCCCCCTTCTATTATTTTATTATCTAACAAATATTATTAATTATAATTGATATTAAATAAATAGCAATAATAAATCAGTTATAAATATTATTATTAAAATCAATTTATTAAAAAATTTTACTTTTATTGGGGCCATTGTTTTTAAGTAATTAGAGTTCGATGCTTTTTTTTCTGTCATTTATTCAACAGTGTTCCGAATAACTGGAGCCGTTTTTCAAAGACTTCATACAATTTCCATTCGACAATCGGTATATTCTTGAGCGCATCGCAAGGGATAAGAGCAAGCTCGACAGGAGTTTTCGCATGGAAACTGAATATGTTCGAAGAATCCAGCAGAAAAGTTTCTTCACCAAAAAAATCACCTGTTTTAATGGTTTCAAGAATTGTATCTTCAGCCATGATATCCGCCTCACCGTTGAAAATCAGGACTATCTCTTTGTTGTCGCCGGATAATAATTCTTCATCCGGATTTAACCGGAGGATGCGGATTTTCTTCGCAATCCAGTGTTGAATGATACTGGATATCATTTCACCGAAAAGGTATGTGCTTTGTAAAAAACTTGTAAGCTCATAAAGGCGTTTCTGATCATCCTGGTTCACATTATGCTTGATGAATTCATTATATATTTCAACTGGAAAACTCAGAACGCGCAGATTGCTTGCGGCACGATAGGTTCGATTCCGAAGGTTCTTGATACAGAGCAGAATATTCACCGATGAATGAACCTGTGGATAAACGGTTAATGATATTATGTTCCGAATCTATGTATTCAGCAACGCCTGCCAGCAGTAAATAGATGAAATTGTTCAATTCCCCCTTTCTGATGATGATCTCACCGACACTATAAACGGCAGAATGGCAGTTTAAAAGCATATCAATATCACTTATCGAGGCAGTCGGGAAATATTGACTGAGAAAAATATATGCAGACTGCATACCGTAGTCTTTTTTTGATGAAATCAGGATGTCTTCCTGTCCGAAACTGGCATTAGAACCTATTTCCTTTTCCCAAGGTGTGAGTTCACGCGAAATGTGACTAAAAATAATTTTTTTTGATTGATCCCCAATAAAATCATTCGCGTCCCCATGAATCATCCCGCCGCCTATATCTACTTTTTTACGGTCTACCGGGGTATTCATGTGAAAAAGGAACTGATCATATAGAACTCGCATCTGGGGATATTGGTCTATATCTGGTGTGAGCAATTCGTTCAAGATTTTTTTTGAGGGAATATCAGCCAGATGGGCATAGGTTCTATAACCTTTTTCCCAGAATGTTCGGAAAAATAGAATCGACGTCTCGACAGGATGAGGAGATAATATAGGCATTACCTCCAATCCACCGACATGATTCCACTCATTAAATTCCAGGTCATGAACTATGAAAGAGTTATGAAACCTCTGTTCTGATATGGACATTAGTGCTGAAAGCTTTTTTGATACGGATGTTCTTACTAAAGGCGTTGCGTAGTAGTGGATCCTGTGATCTGAACGGACAAGTGATGTTAAACCCGCAAAATGATCGTCATGGGCATGTGTGTGGAATATTCCTTCAATCTCGTTTACACTGATACCCAGCGCAGTTAAATTATGAAGAATATTCGGTCCGGTATCGATTAAGTAAATCTTTCCCTGAAAAGTAATGATGCTTGACATACATGGTTCGGTAACATCCCAGCCGTCTCCTTCCCCGATATGAATGATTGAAAAATATTCACGTTTGATCCTGTGAAAATCAAGGTTTATCGGCGGCAGATATTCTTCACCCTTTTTAAGGTTGAGGTCTATTGTAATATTCTCATTTTTATAAGATATTTCAAATAGATTCAGACCGATTCGGTGTATCATCACACCCGACTGTATTTCTATCGGAGATGATTCCAATGTGCGGAAATCTATCAATTCATCGCTCTTTTTTATACGTCCATAGGCATATCGAAGCTTGATCTGGTAAATCAGTTCCGCAATATCCCGGGAAATACCGGTTGTCAGGAGTTCTTCCACCGAGTCCAGCCCGTAATTTCCGCGACGAATATATTCGCTTTGTGCGGATATCTGTCCAGGATTCCCAATAAGAATAGGCCTGTGGCCATTATTGTTTGGGTGGTTGGGGATAATCATACCCTGTCTGTACAGCATATGCATTATCGGAAATTCCGACAGGTTGCAGAACTGCCCGTTTTGAGTTGAAACATCCGAAAGCAAAATGGCATTTGGACCGCTTTCGTACTGAATATTATTTTTTACTCTTGGTACAATAAATCCTCTAATCATAAGATGTTTGACCACATCAGCCGGGCACCCGCATAGTAAAAAAATCCCGGCTTCTGGTATTTCAACCCAATAAACGCCGTTGGTAACTTTCAGAATTTCCATATAACGGCCTCCTTTTCTCAATAATCTTATGTATGGCTTATATTTAATTATAATGAATTGGTGGGAAAAAAACAATAGAACGAATTTATCAGGTATTTCTATAGGTAAGTTCTTTTTACTTTAATATCTTTTATCAAGTACAAACTATTGCAAGTGGGACAAAGAGCCATTCGCTGGTCTGTTGTTATTCCTTCAATTATCTCTATAGGAGTATAACCACAATTTGGGCATTCTCTTTTCATTAACTTATTATTTTTTCCCTTTAACTTTCCCTTTCATCTCTCTTCCAGCTTTGAAGTATACAGATTTCCTTGCCGGGACCTTAACTTGCTCACCAGTTTTGGGGTTTCTTGCAATCCTGGATTTTCTTAGCTTTACGCCAAAAGTGCCAAAACCTCTCAGCTCGATTCTATCTCCAGAATCCAATTCTTTAATGTTATCTTTGAGTTTATCGATTAATTTTGAAACAATCATTGCTACTTCCTTCCTGGGTAATCCGTATTTCATTATTTCCGGGTTTTCTGATACAATACCAACTATATCGCTTTTAGTCATACTCATAAACTTACCTCACTTTATAATGCCAGAAACTATTATACAATAAAAGATCCCTACATTCAAGAAAAGACAGCTCCTATTTTATTGTTAAAGTTAATATTGGTATTCCAGCACGTTACTCATCTCCAATTATGATCTCTACATAATGTTCATTATGGTCATCATTAAGTGATACTGTCCTGTCTTCCTGTTCCATACCATCCTCAATAACGTGTATCTTTTTGCCGGGATTTATTTGATGAAAGGACAGATGATATACTGTTTCCCTGAAACGGTAATGAACTTTGAAATATTCCCACTCGGTGGGTATACATGGTTTAAATGACAATTTATTTGCCTTCAGATCCAATCCAAGAACGGATTCAATGATTAATCTGTACATCCATGAGGCAGACCCGGTATACCAGGTCCAGCCTCCACGTCCTATATGAGGCTTTGCGCTGTAAATATCCGCAGACATAACATAGGGTTCTACCAGGTAAATTCCGATTTTCTCCTGATTTGAACCGTGATTTACCGGATTGATCATAGAAAGTAAATCCTTCACTTTTTTTGTATCTTCCATCTTTGCAAAAGCTGTTATGGCCCATACACCAGCATGGGCATATTGTCCGCCGTTCTCTCTGACGCCGGGGACGTATCCCTTGATATATCCAGGTTCCAGTTTCGACTTATCAAACGGAGGGTCAAGTAATAAAATCAGATCATTTTCAGGATGAATTAACCTGTCCATCAGCGATTGCATAGCCTGTTTTGATCTTTCGGGAGACGCTATTCCTGACAGAACAGACCAGCTTTGTGCTATAGAGTCGATCTGACACTCCTGATCTTGAATAGAACCAAGCGGCGTACCATCATCAAAAAAAGCCCTTCGATACCATTCTCCATCCCACAGATTGGTCTCAATATTCAGTTTTAAGTGTTCCTCTTCTTCAGCACACTTTGCGGCAAAAAGCTCATCGTTATGCATCAGAGCCAACGGAATGAATTGTTCAAGAACATGGCAGAGGAAGAATGCCAGCCAGCCGCTCTCGCCTTTACCTTTCGCTCCGACCAGATTCATTCCGTCATTCCAATCTCCACTGCCCATCAAAGGCAGGCCATGCATTCCAAATTTTAATGCATGACGAATAGCTCTCCTGCAGTGTTCATACAATGAAGCCTTCTCTTCGGACCTGATAGGAAGATCATAATAAGAATCTTCTCCAGGGTTGAGAAGACGGCCTTCAAGGAATGCAATGGGTTCATCAAGAACTCCTGTATCCCCGGTACGGACAACGTAAACGCTGACAGCCAGGGGAAGCCAGAGATAATCATCGGATATCATTGTGCGAACACCCCGTCCCTGAGGCGGATGCCACCAGTGCTGGACATCGCCTTCGCGGAACTGTCTGGAAGCGCAAAGCAGCAGATGTTCCCGGAACAGACCGGGTTCGGCATAGACCAGAGACATTACATCCTGCAACTGATCCCGGAATCCGAAAGCGCCGCCGGACTGATAGAAACCGCTTCGCGCCCAGAGGCGGGAAGCCATGGTTCGATAAACCAGCCAGCCGTTTGTTATCATATTCAAAGGCATGTCCGGGGTTTCAATATTAATTGTACCGAGCGTATGATTCCAATATTCCCAGACTCTATCCCTGGCCTGGTATGCGGGTAGTGTTCCGCGGTATCTCATTACAAGATTCCGGGCATCTTCAATGTCCCTTCCGACACCGAGAATGAATACAATCTCCTTTTCCTGTCCCGGCTCCAGTTCAAAAAATACCTGTATTGACGCTGCAGGATCAAGGCCGCTGCCGATTTTACCTGAAAGTCTGACCCGATGCATTGCCGCAGGATCAACCAGTGTACCGTTACGGCCTATAAACTCTGCCCTGTCGCCGGTAATGCTACGTCTGGACTCATTCGCTTCCAGAAATACAACCCGCTCTGAGAATTCTGTATTATAAGGATTGACAGCAAAAACGGCCCCGGTCATGGGATCCATTTCAGTCCTGACATGCATCTGGTTTTTGGACCTGTTTTCTCCCAATACCAATTCCAGAAAAGCGGTTGCCGATAACCTGCGTGTGGTATTGGAATCATTGCGTACTTTCATTAGCCAGAACTTGACCGGCGCTTCCACATCAACATAGATCCATAATTCCGATTTCAGGTCGTAAATCGAGTATTCAAAAACACTGTACCCAAATCCGTGACGGTTAAGATAGTCGTTTGATCCCGGTGCGGGTAAAGGCGTCGGCGACCAGAAGCGGCCTGTGTTCTCGTCCCTCAGGTACAGAGCCTCTCCGCTGATGTCGCTAACCGGGTCGTTATACCAAGGTGTAAGCCTGTACTCATGCGCATTTTCAAACCAAGTGTATCCTCCGCTTTGTGAAACCACAAAACCGAAAATTCTATTTGCAATTATATTAACCCAGGGCATGGGTGTAGAATTTCCTGGTTTGATCTGGATAACATATTCCCTGCCGTCATGAGTAAAACCGCCCCAACCGTTAAAAAAAAGCAGGTTGTCCTGTTTGAAGTTTTCAACCACTGTGGAAATTCTTTCTTCATGGTTTATGATTAGACCGGGAACATTTATCTCTTTTCGGATTGTATACTGTATTTGATCCGTCAGATTACCGCCAGTGTCTGTGATGATAACGCGAGCAGCCGTCTGTATCAGTATGCGGTCTTCCTCTGCCATTTGTTCTGAGTGACGCAGAAATATACCACCCGGCCTGTCAAAGGTTGAAGCTTCCGGTCCTGCGGAAATCAATCCTACAATCATGTCATTAAGTACCTGTCTATATCCGGACCAGTCTTCATTCCATATAACCAGATCTGTCTGTAATCCCTTCAAACGCCAGTATGCATGGGCCTGCAGCAGTTTAGAGGCCAATTCAATCTTTGACTGATCACCGATCCGAAGCAGTACAATGGGCAAATCCCCGGAAATACCGTAAGCCCACAAACCGGACTGGCCTCTTTTGTTTTTCATCATTACGGTATTGTTGACCCTGTGGTTCGGATTTGCATAAAGAATAGAGCTGGCCAGACTACTGTATAATTGGGCATCGGCTTCTATTACATTCAATTGCTGAAGTGCGACTTTTCCATGAATCTGGGCAAGATCAAAAACTCTGTCAGCAAGGCGGCGGTCCCTATATTTTTCAATCAATGCCAGGGCTTCCTCACGTGTCTCGGCCATTCCTGTAATAAATCCTATAGTAATCGTCTCTCCCGGGTTAAGGATTTGCCTGCATCGAATGGAGACTATCGGGTCCAGGACCGGTCCGGATGTTCCGGACAGATGACCGGCTTCTGCAAAAGCCAGAGGGTTATTTGCGGTACGGCCGCGTCCGATAAACTTCAACCGGTCTGTTTCAAAAGAGACTTCAGGCTGATCATTTTCATTAATAGCCAGAAGATGAAACATCCATGGCGGTTTTTCTTCGGGAGACCTGGGTCTGCGGCTGCAAAGAATTGCGTGATGGCCCTGAATGATCTCCGTTTGTACGAATAAATTGGAGAACACGGGATGCGCAGTTTCCTCAGCGGGTTTGATTAATACTACCTCAGAATAACTGGTTATTTCTAGGGTCCGCGGTTTGAGTGTAAAATTACTCAGGCTAACACGTCGGTGTTCAATATCGTCTTCCGGCGATACCGCAATCTCGGTATAAGTATCTATGCCCTGGTCTTTGCGCCTGAATTCGGCCCGGGACTGGATAAAGATGACTTCATAATCCTTAGGTTCTGCGAGTGTCGGCTGGTAAGCCGAGGACCAAAGGTTTTCACCGGAGATATCATTGATGTAAATGAATGATCCGTAATTGTCCCTGGTTTGATCTTCACTCCAGCGGGTAACTGAAAGATCGCGCCAACGGCTGTAGCCGCCTCCTGCATTCGTTACCATCACATGATAATGCCCGTTGGAAAGCAGTTGTACTTCAGGATAAGGCGTCTGAGGGGTATCAAATATTCGGAGCAAATCTTCCTGCCCCTGAGATTCAGACCTTGTTCTGTAGTGTTCCGAAGTCTGTAAAAGAAATGGAGCGGTTTTCGGCACCTTTTCCTGAAGCAAAAGAACTGTATTTTGAAAGAGAGGATCGGTTTTAAACCGTTTTATCATCAGGTCATTGGTAAAATAATTTACCAGAGAAATAAAACTCATACCCTGATGGTGAGCCATGAATGACCGGATCAGAGCCAGTGGTTCTTCATGAGACAAACGGTTTGGCGTATAATCGATAGCCTCATAAAAGCCGTACCGGCCTTCGAATCCGCTGGCCGTTAGTTTTTGCATATTTGCACAGGCCTTATCGGGTTTGATCATCAGGGCCAGCACTGAAGCGTATGGCGCGATCACCAGGTCATTTGCCAATCCGCGTTTGAAGCCCAGGTCAGGCACACCGAACGACCTGTATTGAAAGTTTAAGCCCGAATCTGTCATGTTTTCAGCGGATTCCGAAATACCCCAGGGTACTCCCCGTTTTCTGCCATAGACGATCTGACGATCCACAATTGCCCGGCAGGTCTGGCCAAGCAGAGTATTATCATAGCCAGGCATGATCAACTGCGGCATAAGGTATTCAAACATGGAACCTCCCCAGGAGAGAAGCATTGTTTTCCCTTTCCAGATTGTCACAAGACGGCCCAGGGAAAACCAGTGTTCCACGGGCAGTTTGCCCTGGGCGATCCCGACAAAACTACACAACCGTGACTCAGACGCGAGCAGATCATAAAAACTATCATCCCGCCTATGCTTGCTGACATCATATCCAATACTCAGCAGATAACGAGTATGATCATATAGAAAATCATAATCCTGGTCCGCCAGGCTTTGACAATGACTTGCCATATTTTCCAGTTGTTTGATCCGTTCCTGGGCCCGGCTATTACTCTGCCTTACCTGATACACCAGAGTCTTTTTGTACCTCTCTCCAATTGATGGGTCTTCTTCAATAAAAGGCAGAAGATCATTCAAACATGCTATTTTGCTCAAGGGCTGATTGGTATCCAATTCCTGCCATATCTTCAAACCGGGTTTTTCTTCATAATCACCTATTACCAGCCATGGGGACAGGAAGATAAGCTCTTCCTGCTGTCCGGCGAATTGATCCTCAACAGTCTGGAACCACAAATCCGATTCCGGACTGATTTTATCTCCCGCCAGGCCGCGCAATTCATGGATTTGAATCAGTATGTCGTTTAAATATTTCAGGGTTTTGGAGAGCCCAGCCGGATGTTGTTCCAGATTCAGGATGGTTTCTATAATCAAATCCAGCCTTTCCGCCAATACAGACTTTTTTTTCATTATTGAAGCTATTTTATCCGGTACAGGTACGAGGAGATCATAGAGTACATACAGCGCATCGATTAATCCGCTTAAAGATTGTTTCTGGAAGATCGGTTTATCTTTAAGTTCAAGCAGTCCGGACCTCAGAGTCAGTAAATATCCAGCGAGATTTCCGCTATCCACGGTAGAAATATATTGAGGAGGCAAAGGTTGAAGACTTTGTGTATCATACCAGTTAAAAAAATGCCCGCGAAATCTGGACATTTTTTCCATTGTCCTGAATGATTTTTTGGTTTTTTCAATCAATTGGCCGGCGGACAGATATCCGAGATCATAAGCGCCCAAATTTGACAGGAGCATTAAACCGATATTCGTCGGAGAAGTTCTATGCGCCAATATTTCCCTGGGTTCTTCCTGATAATTATCAGCCGGGAGCCAATTATCCTCCGGTCCCGCAAAAGTTTCAAAAAACCTCCATGTCTTACGGCTTATTTTTCGCAAAAATACAATCTGTTTAACGGATAAACTTGTTTTGCGCTTTGGCATCGGCTTGCTGATCCACCATGTCAGAATGGGTGAAAAAAACCACAATCCTATTAAAACCCAAGCATTCAGTATGCCTGTTTGTCCTTGCATGAAAAAAATGGAACTCAGTAAAACAGAGAATAGGGGAACAATAAACATTTGCCGGTAAGAACTTAGCCAGTTTGTGCTTTTATGCTTTCCTTCTCCGGATGGCATCCATTCAAGCAGTTTATGATGGCTTGCCATCATTCTCCAGCATGTGCGAATGATTGCATCGAGATTGATAAAAGCCTCATAAGGAAGGACAATCAGCATAAAAAAGGCCTTGAAAATATGAAGTCCCAATTCCTCAGCCACCGATATTAAATGCAGATGAAGTGGAAATCTGATGGGAATCCTGAATGCATGCTGGAAAGTTCCGGGAATCATGGGGATTAAAAGTATACCAGCAACTGCAGCAAGCCCCAACCAGGAGGGCTGAAGAAATAGCCAGCCGAGTAAGATCAAAAACATTAATCCTATGGGGACAATACTCCGCCTGAGATTATCGAATATCTTCCACCATGATAATAAAGATATTGGATTTTTCTGTAATTTCTTTTTAAGCCCTGGGACACGGGGCCATAGCCATGCCGCGATCTGCCAATCGCCTCTTACCCAGCGATGACGTCTGGAGATATCCTCGCTAAAGCTCTCAGGAAATTCGTCGATCAACTGAACATCGCTGACCAGACCGGACCTGCAGTAATTACCTTCTAAAAGATCATGACTCAGAATTTGATTTTCAGGTAAACGGTCAGCCATAACCAAAGAAAACATATCGACATCATAGATACCTTTGCCGATGAACGAACCTTCTCCGAATAAATCCTGATAAACATCCGATACTGCCCTGGTATAGGGGTCGATCCCCGAATCGCTACCGAAGATCCGGGCATACCATGATGTGCGGGCTGAGGGCAAACTTGAAACAATCCTTGGCTGTAGTATTGTATATCCGGCCGTAACTCTCTTTTTAACCGGATCGTAGACGGGCGAATTCAAAGGATGTGCCATTGTTTCAATCAAGAGTCTTGCCGCATCACGGGGAAGTTGTGTATCAGTATCGAGAGTAATGACATATTTTATTTTAGTCAGCAAAGACGGGTCGCCTTCGATCAGAAGCTCCGGCGTTTCATTGGAACGCAGTGCCTTATTAAGGGCTTCAAGTTTGCCCCTTTTCCGTTCATACCCCATAAAGACTTTTTCTTTCGGATTCCACTGCCTGTTCCGGTGAAAAAGCCAAAAGGGCTTATTACCATTGAGAACATATTTATCATTGAGATTCTTTATACCTGCCCTGGCCATTTCCAATAAATTCAAATCATCGGGCATAAATTCTTCGTGCGCATCCTTGAAATCCGTTAGAAGACTGAAGTAAAGGTTTTCAGCCTTGTTTGATAGAAAAGAAACTTCCATTTTATTAATTAGATCATTTATTTCATGTTCACTTGAGAGCATGGCCGGTACGGTTATCAGCGTGCAATATTCTTTCGGAATTCCCCTGGAAAAATCCATTCTGGGCAGGAGTGACGGATGGGCAAACAGGGTTGATGCCCAGTTTACCAGAGCTATTGCCATCTGACTGAAACCAAAAAGCAGGAAAAAAGCAGCCGGGATTATATATCCTATCTCTGTCGGATGGATTAACCATAAAGCAGGAAAAGTGAAGCCAACTGTGATAATTAATATAGAGCCCAGATAAAATAATAAAGGAGCCTTCTTGCCAATTTTGGCTATTGTATCTCTTATAGTTGAGCGCATCATTGCTGCCTTTTCCAGCAGAAAACGCTTATGACCGGCCAGATATAAGCCGACATGCTCCGTCTTGTCTTGCTGTTCCTTATTCTGTGCTGCCAGTTTAACTGCCCTAGCCGCCACTTCCTCCTCTGTCAAACTGCTCTGTCTGGCAATCTTCTCGATAATATGTCTGTAATTGTCCCGGGTAGTAAAATTCATTTTATAATAAACACCGGCCGGATCACTGCCGAGAATATGTTCCATCCGGCTCATGGCTTCGACAAAATTCTTCCAGTTAATCGCCGTTAACAGCCTGAGGCTTACAATGCTGTTACTGATTGAAATCTGGTTTATTGCTTGATGCCGGTTTTCCAGATGAACCTGTCTTTCGATTGTCTGGCCTTGTTCTGAAAGACGTTGTTCAATCCAGGTAAGTGGCAAGACCAGGGCCTGGTTTTTACTCTGAAGTCTCCGGACTAATTCCGCCACAAAAGTGCTGCTCATTGGAAGTTTTGTCCTAACCATATCCGCCATGTCTGAGGATAATATTCTTTGGATCTTTATCCGCTGTTTCAAGCATACGGTCGGCCCAGAAACCGGCTAGATTACTATCTCTCCTACCTGCTGTGATGCGGGAGGCAACTCGTCTTAAATTTTCAATTAATGCCAGGCGCAGCATAATGGGGATGGCCCACAATTCTCCCAATTTCAAAGATACCACTTTCTGATATGAAGTAACAATACTACTGAGATTTCCTTCATCTACGCGTCCTTCTACATGGGAGATCAACTCCTGGACAATATTATAAACTCTGGGTAATCCTGCAGAAGGGCCGGTTCGAAGACGGGGTAGTTCCCTGCTATAACTTTTTGGAAGATGATTGCGCGTTATCAGTACCTGTTCCTCAATCAAATAGAAATTATCCAGGAGCCATACCTCGGCAGGGGACATATTTAATTTTGCCTGTTCTCCGTTATTTAATAATTCGTAGGTTTCCGTCAGTATTTTTTCGTTCTCAGCCAGCCTGGCAAGCAGCTTATCCCTTCCTGTCCGGTAATCCAGTTCATGAATCCGGGCCAGGGCTTCACCGTGCTTTCCCAGCTGGTCAATACTTAGCTGGTCAGCGAGTAAAGGATATTCCAGGGTGCTTTCTCCTGAATGGTCAGACATCTCAATTCGTTCCTTAAACAAAAGGAGCCATTGACGGATTAAATTCATTTTCAAAATGATTTTTACCTTCCTTGTTCGACTGGGAAATATCAAATTTCCATCAAAGTAATTTTAACCTGTAACCGGATTTATTGATAGATTTTTTTACATTTTGAACAGGTTTAAGATAAGTAAAGCATAAAAAGGTAATTAAATTTTATGACAGTTCAGTTATATAAGTAATTCTTTCATGATCATTATTCAATATTTTCTATATAATATTTAATTTGAGCATGCGTCCAGTGCAGTTGATCAATTAAATGCTGTATAATCGGAACAGCTTCATCATTAACACCGAAATCTTTTTTTAAATCTTTAATAAGCAATATTCTTGAGATATCTTCACTGTCCAAAAGTGCTTTTTTTATATCAAGAGGGATAATCCATTCTCTTTCAATACAATCAACTATAAATTCTTCATCAACTTCATATTGTTCTATAATTTCTGTAATCTCAAATATCTCTTTAGTTACCATATTCATCTCCTGGTTTATGCTGTTTTTCTTGGATTATATGGATTTTTCTTGCTCCAGTTTTTAATAAATTCATTGAATTCTATATCGGTTTTTTCCGGCAGCGCCACCTTGATATTAACTATCTGGTCACCTCGAATTTTACCCATTCCTTTAGGCATACCTTCCTCTTTTATGCGCAATTTCACCCCGGTATTCGTACCCGGTGGGATAATTATCGTGACTGATCCGTCAATTGTCGGGACTGTAATTTTTGAGCCATTGACCGCCTCATCGAGGCTTAACGGAATTTCAATTTCAAGATTATCTCCGTTAATTTTAAAGATTTCGGAGGGCATGATCGATATCTCAATATAAGCATCACCCGGTTTGCCAGAACCAATTCCCGGACCGCCCCGGTTTTTAATACGCAATTTGTCTTTATTATGAATGCCTGCAGGTATCTTGATCTTTAATTTATTACCATCAGGCAACTGGATTTCTTTCTCTCCGCCAATTACGGCATCCTTAAGGTCTATAGCTAAACTGTAGAGATGATCCTGTCCGGGTAAATCCTTATTACCAAAATTTCCTTTATAATTTGAAAAAAATGACTTAAAAAGTTCCTCGGTATCTTCATCGAAATGATTTGTATAACGTCCTTTGCCATCCTGAAAATTGCTATAAAATGGCCTGCCGCTTTCCTTAGCTCCTATGAATTGCTCGTCATATAAACCTTTTTCGTATTTTTCTCGTGCTTCATTATTCTCAATTAATTTATATGCAAAGTTAAGTTCTTTAAATTTCGCTTCCCCTTCTTTTTTATTGGGATTCAAGTCGGGATGATATTTTTTTGCAAGAATTCTATATGCCTTCTTTATCTCTTCATCGGATGAATTTTTTGATACTCCAAGAATTTCATATGGATCTTTCATCATTACCTCATTAAATAGTTTGTTTTGTTCATCTTATCTTTCAAGTTTTCTTTAAAGTTGCAAGGCTGGTTTAACTGTTAACACCGATTTAAATTTTCCGGTTTTCACCGATTTGGTTTTCCGCTTTTGTTAAAGTCTAAAACCAATTGTTAAAAAAATCAAATCAAATTTCCACTCCCAATTTCATTTTATCTTTCATACGATAAGAATCACCTTTCAGGGAAAAGATATGAGCATGATGAAGCAAACGGTCTAAAGTTGCCGTGGCTTTTACGTTGTCATTCATCATCTCACCCCATTCCCCGAAAGTTTTGTTCGATGTAATAGCAATCGAACCTTTTTCGTATCTGACATTTATTAATTGAAAAAGTAATGTCGCTTCTTCAGGTCCCAGGTTTTCATATCCGACTTCGTCAATCAGCAATACATGGGGTTTGGTAAACCAGGAAAGCTTTTTCTTTAGGCGGTTTAATTTCTTTGCCCTTTGAAGAGTTTCAAGTATATTAGTGCAACTCATATAGTAAGCAGTGTAACCGTTCATGCATGCTTTATACCCGAGTGCCATTAAAATATGAGTTTTACCTATACCGCTGGGACCAAGCAATATTACATTCTCTTTACGTTCGATAAAAGACAATGAGGACAATTCATTGAATTTTGCCTGTGTAATCCCCCCTTTAATCCATGACAGATCAAAATCCTCCAGCCTTTTCTTTTCAGGGATTCCAGATACCTTTAATCTTGTTTTAGCCATCCTGTCCATTCTGGGTATATACTCAAGTTCCATTAAATCCAATATTGAGGTGAGAAGCGTTTTATCGGCACGTCCCTGTTCCATTAAAAAGCTTTCCAGGCCCGCTGACATAAATGACAACCCAAGTTTTTCCATTTTATCCATTACAATTTGCTTTTCCATCAGGCAACCCCCGTCAAACTGTCATAAAACGACGGTTTCCTGATTTCAACATCCTGTACGGCTTCCTGTAGGGGCTTCTTTAGCAGCATCTTCGTGTTCTCCCTTGTCTGCTGCTTTTTCCAGAGCTCATAGAGGTCTTTTTTATCCTCAAAAAACCATATTTTCTTCCCTTCTCCCTCTCTTTCAATTTTAATCTTACGGATTGACTTATTACCAGCAAATATTTCAGCCTCGTTTTTAAATCTATCGATTTTAGCTGTCAGGCTTGTCTGGATATATTCAGGTGGAACACTATAACGATTGGAATCAATATGAATAAATGATTCATTGTTTACTTTAACCTCCAATATCTCCCTGCAATCATAGGGTGATGCAGGGAGCATGCCGAGATAACCTCTCTCTCTTTCAAAACGTGTATTCCTGTTTTCCCTGAACTCCCTCATTTCTTTTTCATCAACATACTTAAGCCATTCGATTACTTTTTCATTCAGGTAATCCAGAGACAATTCGTCTTTACACACCCTCGGCCAGAAGTTAGTTTTAAGGTATCTTATCATTCGTTCAACTTTACCCTTTGTTTTCGGCCTTTTTATCCTGCAGCGTCTGAGGATAAATCCGTAGTGATTGGCAAAGACAAGCAGTTTTTGATTGGGTACAAACCCCTTTTCGGTATCATAAACCCATGCGGTTTTCATGTTGTCGTACAATATTTCTTCAGGAACGCCGCCAAAGTGTTCAAATGCCATCCTGTGGCATTCATGCAAGACACTTTGCTTCATTGAGAGGGTATAACAGACAAAAGATTTCCTGCTGTACCCTAACGTCATTACAAAGGCGTAAAGTTTCTGGATTCTGCCGTCAACATATAGTCTGCCATATTCTTTCCAGTCGACCTGAGCCTGTTTGCCTGGAATGGTCTCAAACCTTATTACAGCTTCCGTTGATAATTTCTTCTGTACTTCAGCAACATAATCCCTTAGAATTGATATTTGACCAGTATAGCCGATTGATTTAATTTTCTCGAAGATTAAAATTGCTGAATAGTCCTGACGATCATTAAGCATGGAATCGATCACTGATTTAAAATGATCAAGCTTGCTTTTTCTTTTAACAGATCCCCGGTAATTATCAGGAAGTTTTAAATAGTTCCTTATACTTCGGTCTGTTACTCCAAGTGCATCGGCGATCTGTTTCTGGGTGAAATGTTCCCGCTTTAAGATTTTTGCTTCGTTCATCCGCTTCTCCTTTAAAACCATTTTGCTGGCAGCCTCCTTTCTGTTTTTGCTTCAACAGATTGGATCGGCTGCCTTTTTTCTCCCTTAACTTTTAAATTGTTAAGAATTCTTTCGGTGAAAAGCGGAAAATATTTTCGGTGTTTTTAGGAAAATCTTAATCGGTGTTTACATTTAACTGACTGATAGGAAATTACTGATAATAAAATTTCCCTTCTGTTTAAATTTTACTTCGGGTAGTAAAATACCGCAAGTTTCGTTGCGGCTGTGGGAAAAATATAATGAACTGAATAAAAAGCCGCAAAATAACAATCAAAATAATTCGGGCTTTGTTTTTTCTTATATAATAATTATTTAAGAATTTTTGGTAATTTATATTATGAGGGTTTTATAATGAGCAAAAAAGTTTACATTTATAAATAATAATTATAATATAATAAGAAATTGTGTTGGAGATTAATATGATCTCAAATTCAATAAATAAAAAAAAAGAACAAATAATCTTTTCGGGAATATCTCTAAGCAAGGGAATAGCTAAAGGAAAAGCTTTTGTATTAAAAAATTTAGATGTACAACAGGTAAGAAATAATAAGCAAACTATTAATAATATTGAAGCAGAATTTACTAAACTTGACTTTGCGGTTAAAAAAAGTAAGAATCAAATTTTGATTTTAATTGAAAATGCAAAAAGTAATAATAATGATCTAATGAATTCTATATTTAATGCAATTTTGAATCTTTCAGAGGATACAACACTACTAAATTCAATAAAAGAAACTATTAAAAAAAAATCTATAAATACTGAGTGTGTCCTTGCAGAAGAAATAATCAATTTAAGACAAAATATTTTGAAAACCAGCAACGTGTTACAGGTAAAATTATTTAATACCCTTGAGGATTTATATTACAGGATACTTTACAATTTAGTTCCGTCAAATGCTGATAGAATTACCTTATTAAAAAAGATTGATAAAAACAACGTGATTATTACAGACAGATTGACACCTATTGAGGTCGCAGTAATTCCGGCAGATATGACGGCTGGTATTGTTTTAGAAGATGCTACAAAAAACTCACATGCCTCATTAATGCTGCAGACATTTAAAGTTCCGATAATAATAAATATACCTGAAATATCCTCATTGGTTAACGATAAAGATAAGTTAATAATAGACGGTTATGAAGGACTTGTCATTATAAATCCAAATGAGGATAATATTAAAAAATATAAAGAAACGGAAGAGTTACAAAAAGCATTAAAAACTAAAGAAATTCAACCGGTTGAGCATAAATTTTATACAATTGATAATTTTGAAATTAATCTTATGTGTAATGCTGCCAGCCTGACAGATATTCAAACGGCACAACGGCAAGGAATTGTCGATATAGGACTATTCCGCAGTGAAATGTTTTACCTTTTACAATCGAGTCTTCCTTCCGATAAACAAGAAAAAGACTTTTATAAAAAGATACTTAATATTAAAGGTATAAATTCTTTTTCTATGCGTCTTTATGATATCGGGGGAGACAAGATACCGGTTTTTTTTCATTTGGAAAAAGAGACAAATCCTGATTTAGGAAACCGGGGTATTCGATTTTTACTTTCTCATCCCGACATTATGAAAAAACAAATAAACAATATATTAAGTTCTCATAATTCTGAAAATTTACGTTTGATTTTACCTTTTATAACCACTATTAATGACCTGGATGATGCAAAAAAAATAATTAAGGCTATTTTTGAAGAAATGCAAATACCTGAAAATCTGGTTAAGATTGGCATAATGGTCGAAATACCGTCTGTAGCGCTGTCAATTGAAATGTTTCTTCCTAAAGTAGACTTTATTAATCTTGGCACAAATGACCTTTTACAATATTTTTTTGCCGCTAATAGAGACCAGCCAAATTTAAAAAATTATAATAAATTCACCCATCCTGCATTTATTAATATGCTTAAAAATATTATTATGAAATGTAAAGCACAAAAAAAACAGGTGGTATCCTGCGGTGAAATGGCGTCCCATCCTTTAGGCAGCGCGCTACTCATTGCCTTAGGCATTACACATTTATCCGCACAACCTGAAACAATATCTCAAATCTATAACTCACTTAAAAACAGAAAATTAGCCGAATTAAAAAAAATCATTCCTGAAATTGTTAATTATGAAAGAGCGGAAGAAGTGGAACAAAAGTTACATTTCCTAGGCTTCTTTTGAATTCCAGGCACCTTTGTAATACCTGGAAATCAGTCAAACAAAATATATAAATTTCAGTGTGCCATAAATAGAATTGAAGGTATGAAACAGTGATATTTGAGAAACTAAAGACAGATAAATCGGTGTACACAACTCTTGCTGAAATGTATCTCGCCTGGGCGCAAAAGACTTTTAAAGAAAGCAATATTCCTATCGCTTTTAAAAATATTCAAACTGTATTTTCCTTTCTTGCGGTAGTGGACAAAAGGATTATAAAAGAAGTTTTCAAGCTGAGGAAGATAGAAGAAGCTGGCAAAGAACCGGACAAAAAAATCAGAAAAGCGAGGATAATGTGGGAGATTTTCCGGGCTAAAAGAATGATAAAAAAACTTAAGAAAGGAGAAAGAAAAGGCATTTCAAAGATTGAATTGATAACAAGTTCAGAAGCGCTCTGGAAGTATTATGATGAAATCACTACAGACCCCGAAATCAAAGATAATAATGAATTGGTTTTAAAGAGGCTATTCGAACTTCTTTTTGTAATTCTTTTGAGGGACTTCGACAATGCTCAGGAATTCGTCGGCAAATGCCAGAATGTCATCATAGACAACGGTGTAGCGGTTTTATGGGAAAGGCTTGCCAGTTATGATGCTGCCGATGAATATGTATTATTGTATAGTTTTTATAAGATAAAACTTAAAAAAGTCGGCGGCGAAACTGTAATAACTCCCAATATGGGCATATATGGACTCCTGTTATATTATACTTTAGGGATGCTAAAAAATAAGGAAGGAAAAATAGAAAATAAATATATGGGCTTTTTAATAGATAAATTTATCGAAGACATTAAGCCTGAAGATATAATCCTGACAACCGCCAACCTGAACCATATCAGAAATGACATTATTATAGGCTATTATGATAAGGAATTCGTTTTTATTTCCCTGGAATGCACTTACAAAAATAATATCAGGTATAACGAGAAAGACGTCGAATTGAGTGGAGACGAACAAAAGAAAGAGTTTGTCAAAAAAGCGCTCCAAATTCTTGCAAGTTATCCCACCGGTAAAGATCCCGATGTCTTCGAACGGGCAATTAGATTTTTAAATAAAGGCGCTATTATTGAACTTAATATGAAAACAGCTCTTTTATTCGCGGATAGCCGTTTTAAAATTATTCAGGTTGTGCATACAGGCAGGACGCGCGATGTCATATACATCAGTAAGAAGTATCTCGAGATTTTAATGAAATATAAAAACGTCAATGAGCTTGCGGTCTGGCTGAACCATGCTCTCAGGATTTCAGATGCCATCAAGATGAATAAAGAGAACATTGAAAGAGCCCAGAAGATGATGACGGAAATTAACAGGGAGATTTTCAGCAGTGTTAAAACACATCTAAAACTGATAGAACCTCAGAGTCTGCAACTGAGAATGAAGACTTTTATGCAGGAATACCTCAGAACCGCATTGATCGAAACTATAAGTGAACTGGGGAATTTGGAAAAAGAAGCTAGAAAAAACAATGAAATAGATCAAAATAAAAGAGAGGATCCTGATTTTAATATCGAGAACATAGAAGACCCTGCCTTCCGTCTGATGAACCTTTACGGAATTATGGGAATGAAAAGCAAGACGCGGCAATCTTTCAATCTTTACAAGGAAACTGTCGAAAAAATCCAGTCATATGACAAACAAGGAGTTCGTCCGCTTATTCTTCAAAGCAATAAGATAATGACTGCTTTAAGACATGGTTTTTTTGATGATTTTTTGTCGGAACTGGAGGTGTTTTTAACCAGGGGTTTTAAAGCCTGCGCTCAAGAAAACATAACTACGGAAATGGCTGCTATTACTTCATTCTTATATAAACCGTTTGAAGATGGAAACTTCAGGGAAAACATAGATATATATCTCAAGGCTCATTTAAGAGCGGCGGGAGAAGATGCTGACCACAGGAATAAAGTTCTGGAAATAATTACACAGAGCGATGCGTTAATGGATGAGTTTGAAGAGAAGTGTGTCAAAAAATAAAAATAAATCTTTCTGTGAAAGTAGATTTGTTAGAAAATTTGTTTTCAGAAATTTAAAAGATCATTTTAATATTATTAATTATATTAAATCGGAGAGAGGGGGATTCGAACCCCCGGTACATTGCTGTACACGCGCCTTCCAAGCGCGCTCCTTAAACCACTCGGACATCTCTCCTTATTTTATCAGGTTTGACTAAAACTGGCATAAAAAATAATGTTGTTGTTTTAAATAAAAAAAAATCTGGCAATTAAAACTTTTCCATCATATTTACATTTAAAATAGAAACTACAAAGCAATTATATTAATGCAGAGCAAGGATTCTGTCAAAATAATAGGGTCTCTATGTTTAACAAGAGTACCCCTTAACCAGGGCAAGCTGCTTGAACCGGGTTTAATTCCCCGAAGCTCAGTTGAGTTTATCCCGAGCCTTGCCGAGGAAAAGCCCAGGCAAGCACTTCTGAACTAATCATCTGTTATTATACCTCGACGCTCTGCATCGAGGATAGTTTATTAATAATGAACTAAAATGATTTTTGTTTCTCAATGCAACATTGGCAAAGAGTTAAATTATTGAATTGCATCTAATTTACAATTTATCAGTTTTATGTTAGAATAATAACTGTTTTTTATCTCATATGGTTCAGTAATCAGGGGAGTAGTAATGATTAAAGAGGAATGTGGAATATTTGGAATATATGGAATGAATGAAGCTTCAAGATATGTTTATCTCGGGCTTAATTTTTTACAGCATAGAGGGCAGGAATCCTGCGGTATAGTAAGTACTGACGGAATATCTCTTTATAAACAAGTCGGGCTGGGGAAGGTTTTCGAATTTTTTGATGAGGCAAAAATAAATTATTTAGAAGGTTTTAGGGCAATCGGCCATGTTAGATATTCGACTACAGGTTCTCCAACCCTTGTCAATGCTCAACCCATAACGGCTTCAACCTCGAAGGGAGCTATTGCCATTGCACATAATGGAAACATCACCAACGCAGCGATTATTCGTGAAGATTTAATGAAGGGCGGGAAAGTTTTTCATTCGACAAGCGATAGCGAAGTCATACTCCAGCTTATATCTGAGGCTCCCAGCAAAAATATAAAAGAATCGATAAAATGGGCTTTTTCACGTCTTGAGGGATCTTTTGCTATACTTGTAATTACAAAGGATTTTATTGTTGCCGCAAGAGATCCGATGGGTTTCCGGCCTCTATCAATAGGAAAAATCGGTGATAATACTTTAAATATTGGAGAAACTGTGGTTTTTTCTTCTGAAGACAGCGGTTTTTCCATTGTAGATGCTGTAAAAATCAGAGATGTCGAACCAAATGAAATTGTTATAGTTTCTGATAATGGTGTTGAATCATTTAACATCTTGCAGGAAAAGCCTAAAACAAATCAGTGTATTTTTGAATTGATATATTTCTCAAAACCTTCCTCGGTTGTATTCAATAAAAGTGTCTATGAATACCGCCTTGAAATTGGAAGAAAACTTGCAAAGGAACATCCTGTAGATGCTGATTTTGTTGTGCCGGTTCCTGATTCTGGAATTGTTTCGGCTCTCGGTTATTCTAAAGAATCCGGAATCCCTTTCGCACTTGGTTTAATTAGAAGCCACTATATTGGAAGAACCTTTATAGAACCTTCTCAGCGTATCAGAGATTTTGGTGTAAAAATGAAATTTATACCTGTTAAAGAAATAATTGAGGGAAAGAGGGTGATATTGGTTGACGATTCAATAGTACGAGGAACAACATCCAGGAAAATTGTTAAGATGGTAAGGGCTTGTAATCCAAAAGCTTTACATTTCAGAATATCATCCCCACCTGTTAAAAATCCTTGTTATTATGGAATTGATTTTTCCACTTATGAAGAACTCCTTGCGAACAAGATGACTTCAAATGAAGAAATAGCAAAATTTATCGGGGCTGATTCCGTCGGTTATGTAAGTGTTGACGGTCTATTCGATAAAACCGGCCTTAACAAAAAAGATTTTTGTAAAGCTTGTTTTGACGGTGATTATCCAACAATTATCAATAAATTTTCAAAGGGCGGTTTTGAAGATGAAATCAAGCAAAGCCATATCAAATAAAAGCCTTTTCGAGGAAAAAATTGAAAGCCTTGAAATATACAAGGGAAAATCATACTCTTTTTTTGTGGATACTGTAAAATTACCTGATGGAACAATAATCGAAAAAGATTACATAAAATACCCTGAGGCTGTTGCTATAATCCCTTTTCTCGATGCTGATACAATAGTATTGGTTAAACAATATAGATATCCTATAGGAAAGGAAACCTATGAAATTCCTGCCGGTAAAATGGATAGATCAGGAGAAACAAACCAGGAAGCGGCTTTAAGAGAGCTGCTTGAAGAAACAGGATATAGGGCAAATAAAATCGAGTATTTACAATCATTTTATCCGAGTCCCGGGTACAGCACAGAGAGAATATATGTTTTTAAAGCCTTAGACCTTAATAAAGAATCACAAGACCTTGATGAAGATGAATTCATTGAGATTAAATTGGTTCCTTTTAAAGAAGCGATAGATATGATTTACAGCGGCTTAATAATAGATTCTAAAACTATTCTATCTCTTCTCTATTTACATAATAAATAGAGAAATTCCGTTGCAAAACGAAACGATCAAGCAGCCCGTCCTGAGCACCAGCGAAAGGGGAACGCTTTTTAAATAAACAAAAAATATTTTTTTGCAAAAAAATTGACCCAGAAAATAATAAATGCGGCAATGACTTTTGATAGTAAATAATATAGGTGAGCTTTATCTGTAAGCAGCCAGATCACAGCAACATTAAAACCCAGTGCCATTGTTTCTATTAAAACAAAAATTGCGATTTCAGAATAAATACTTTTACATTTTCTTCTATTAAAAATCCACTTTATACTGAAAATATAAATTGTTGTTAAACCCAAGATAAAGGAAATTGCTGCTGAAAGCAGATAATAAACATGAATAAACTCTGTAAATATATAGAGAAATGAAAAATCTACACAAAAAGCCAGAAAACCCGCCGCCATTGAGCGTGAAATCTGTATAAACCAGTTATCGGTTTTGTATTGTAACCATTTTTTAAACACGCTTTATCCCTTAGGCTAATAAATGTAAATAGAATATTAACATATTTAACTATTTTAGTAAACTTTATATCTTAATTTTTTGCAATCATTCTCTGGCCCTTAATTAGAGGAAGATAAATCGTAAAAGTACTGCCCTTGCCCTTTTCGCTTTCGACCTTGATTTCTCCGCCATGTTCTTTTACGATCTTATAAACAATTGTTAACCCCAAACCAGTCCCATATTCTTTCGTGGTGTAATATGGTTCAAATATCTTTTGAAGTTTATCATTATCAATACCGGGTCCGCTGTCAATTATTGAAATCCCTACTGAATCTGTGCCAATATCATAAAATGTTTTTATTTTTAAAATCTTAAGGGTATTTTCATCCGGTTGATTCGGATTTTTTAATCCCATGGATTCTATTGCATTTTTAAAAAGGTTCAGGATTGCCTGGCGTAAGTAATCTTTATCAATGAACAACTTCGGAACCGTATTGCTAAAATCCTCTATTGAATCAATTGAATTCTCTTCTAATTCAGGTTTAATATTTTTTAAAATATCTTTTAATAATTCATTGATATCCTCAAAAGTAAATTTCAAATCACGTTTCCTTGTAGTTATTAAAAAGCTGTTAACTATTTTGCTCAGTCTTTTTTCCTCTTCATCTATTATATGTATATAATTCATAATTTCATCCGATACGTTAATTATATTTTTCTCAATTCCTTTTTTTATGATTTGTGTATGAAGGTCAATAGCTGTTAAAGGGTTTTTTATTTCATGTGCTATACCGGCTGCCAGAGTATTTAATGCTGATATTGACTCCAGATTTTTTAATCTGAATTCCAAATTTTTGTTTTCAGTAATATCCTTAATCTTAAAGATTATAAAATTTTCTTCAGATGATATTTTTTCAATATAATAATATCTTATTCCTTTAATACCGTTATCTAAATATTCGATTTTATAATCTTCATCAAACAATGAAACGATTATAAAATCTATTATTTCTTTATTAGCAAGGTTTTTTTTTGCTTCATCGATTGTCAGCGGAAGTTTTTGATTTTGAGTAATTAATAATCTCTCGGCCTCATGATTTAAAAATATTATCTGATCTTTTTCGAATACAATGAGAGCTTCATCAAGGTAATCCAGAATCAGCTTGTATGTTCTGCGTTCATTTTCAACAGATTCGAGGTACCTCTTGATCTTCGATTCATCCATCTGGGATAATTTTTCCAGAAATTTTTCAAAAAACTTATTCTTATTCATAATTTTATAATCCTTAATTTTACAATATTAATTTGCCGATAGACTATCAATAATCATATATTATATTATAATATGTATAGATTAATTTATAAAGGATTATAAACGATGGCTCTAAAACAGATACCTAAAGAAAAAAAAGAGGCCTATAACTCAATTGTCAAGGATCTTCGTGAACAAGTTGATATTGTTCAAAAAAAAGCTCAAAAATTTGAAAGGGAAGGCTTGAAAGACAAAGAAATTAATTCACTTTATAAAAGAATAGGGGCAAGTAATACTTATCTTGAATCGGTTAATCTTTTCTGCAAAATGAATGAATACAGCATACAAATAATGGACATTAAGAACGATTTATATTTAACGAATGCAAGAAAAAATATCTACCAGGCTATAAAAATGATTGAATCGATAGTTGGAAACTTTGTTGATACATCCCTGACAGATAACGCTGAAATTCTTGAGGAGCTTAATTTATTAAATCCAAAAAGAATACTTTATTTGCTAAAAAAATTAGAATATAGTATTGCCCTTGTAGAGTTTTCCGAAGGTGATAATTCTAAATGGAAATGGAATTTTGTTGAATTGTATGGTAAATTTGCCACACTTGGGAAAAACTTGATTAATTTCAGGGAATATGCGAACAAAATGTACGACCCCTCTTACTCTTTTTATGAGGAGGTAAATGATTTATTAAGACTCCTCAAAAGAGTAATCGAAACAGCAGCACAGAAGTACAGAACAAAATATGAATTGAGCACAATGGATATGGCAGATATGAATAAGGGTATCGAGCTATTAAACCTTTTAGTCCGAATCTACATTATATTAAACGAACAACAATTTGCACAGGACACTAAAAAAACCATAGAAAAATGGAAGGATAAACTGGAGCTTGATTTAAAGAAAAAAGAGGAAGAATTAAAAAAAACGAAACAGGCTTCTCAGGCATCGGCAGCAAAAAAACAACCTGTTTTTTTCAGACCACCCAAAAAATAGCTTAAATTTAAATCAAAAGTCCATTAATCTCATAATTGAATCAAAACTTTCTTGATTATAAGTTAGTGAATTTTGTGTAGAAGTATTAAGACTCTGAATATTGGATCTTATTTCAGCAAAAAGTTTATATGTTTTTTCGATGTTGATATTTTCTTCCGCTAAGCCTTTGTTTATATCATCTGATAATTTCATAATTTTTTTATAAAAGTCTGAGTTTTGTCTTGAAATAAATAATAATTCTTCCATTTTAATAAAGTTTTTTTGGCTTTTACTATTAATAGAGTCGGACTGATTTACAATGCTAATAATTAAAGAAAATATTTTTTCAGTTATTAAATCAACATCAATAAAAAACTTCTTTACATTATTATTGGAACTAATCCCGGCTTCGAGATTCTTTTTTAAAGAAAAAAGAACTTTCTGGATTTCAACAGTTTGATTTTTTATTAATGCGGACAATGCTCTAAGATCGCCTGACACTATGTTGAAACCAATGCCCATTTCATTTGTACTTGCTGATTCGATCGCTGCATTTAGAGCTAAAATTCCAGCCTGTTCCGATATGTTTTCAATTGTCTGGCTGATACTACCGATATTAGATGCTGATTTATTTATTTCGTTAATCAATTTATGGCTTTGTTCTGTATTTTTTTTGGCGCCGTCAATGATAGAAGTAAGATTTAATACTCCTCCCGAAACAATCCTGCCCTTTTCGGATATCTCATTCAGGTCGTTATAAACATTGTTCAATGTTTTAGAACTGTTTTCAATATTATCAAGCTTTTCTTTTATTGTTGAAATTAAACTTTCTGAGTTAGTGTATCTTTCTTCATTTTTAAGTCCGCTTCTATTTTTTTCATTCAAATAATCAAAGGTAGAATCAGATTTTTTTATAATTTCTGAAATTATTTTAGATAATGAAGAATGATTGTCTTTAAAAAAACTAATTGATTGGGAAAAAGAAATAATATCATTTTTAAAAGTATTTATTTTTTTATTTAAAAAAGCATTTATTGAAGCCCCTTCCGAAAAGGAAGAAAGTGAAAAATCAAAGTAGTCTAAAAGCAAAATTGAATACAAAGTAATTGCACTCAAAACCATGCTTACAGGTAACAGGTCAGTCTTAATAAAAAGTAAAAAATTAATATGAAAAAAGACATCATTTATAATTGCAATAAACACCAGCAAAACAGCAGTAAACATCAAGTTTCTCTGTAAATTACCTATTGTACCTTTTGGAAAGCAGACCTGGCTTTTTTTATCAATACTCAATTTAGTCAAGTTCCGGAGAATAAAGGCTGTTACCAGTGTAAGTGCTGTGTATGAAAGTATATTCATTATAAAGATATTTTTAATATAAAAGTTTAAAAATAAATTTATTATGGAATAAATAAGAAAAATAACAGGAAAGCTAATAAAACTATTATTGTTTTTATTATTCAGATAAGAATGAATGTGTATCCATAAAAATAAGATAGCTAACTCTTTTAGAAAGCTTATAATAACTTTAATAAAAATGGAATTTCCTGATTCGAAAGATCTTGAGTCAAAACTAATAATTGAAATCAAAGTAATAAAAAGGATTGTAAAATTAAAAAGAAAGCTGCTTAACCAGTAGGTTTTTCTGTCCTGTTTTATTGATTTATTAATGGCCAAATATGAAATGAATTGAAAAATTGTTAATAAAGCTATGCAATTAAAACTGCTTAAAATGGAAATCCTGTCCATGCTCAGCCTTTTCCATTTATTGCGACTTTATCTCTTGAAAACAGCTTGTAGGCATTCTTTTTAAAAAGAAAATAGATATATCTAATTATAATATATAAGATTAATCCCCAAATAAATATTTTTTTATTGATTAGGAAAATTAAAGCTCCAACTATAATAATAATTGAGTAATAGATTATTGGGAAATATTTATTTTTTTTTAGTATTTTTTTTTTAAGAAAACCGAGATTTTTTATATCCGTTTCTTTTAAAACCTCTTTCCTTCCTTTTTTATTTGTATAGGATATCTTATAATAAACGACTTCATTTTCTTTAATATTTAACTTAGTGATAAAACTCATTTTTTTTAGGCTTATTAAGAGAGATGTATCAAGATATTCTACGCTGTTTATTTTATTATTAAAGATATTTTTAAAAACAGATTCAAGAGTATTTAAAAGCTTCTTATCAAACCCAACTTTCATCACAGATAACAGGTACAAAACAACAAATAGAGTAACCCGGTCTTCGTTTATCAATAAAGAAGCATGATCAGTATTATGTATCGTTAGAATGAGTTCGGATTTGTTTTTATAATCGTTATTATTATCATAACTCTCAACAATGTACAAAGTGACATTATGTATACTGTCATCTATTATAAAACCTATTGAATCATAAGGGAAAAAATATTTTGTAGGAGATATTTTTTTAAACATTATACCTTCTTCGTCCCATGTCTCACTCGGGACTAAGGTATTGCCTCCTTCATAATTTTCAATAATAAAATGTTTTAAATATGGATAATCTACTATAAATTTTAAAATATTCCATATAGAAACAACGTTTTCAAATTCAAATAATACCTTGCCGTTTTCTATATTTTTTATTTTTAAAGGCATCCAAAACCTCAAAATTGATGAAAATTGAATAAAATATAATAAAATCTAATCAAGATTTGCGCAAATTTTAGCGTTTATAAACTATATTGAATCCGTGTTACTTTATTATTTATCGACTATTACCGATATAAAATGTAGGTCAAACTCAGAAAATGTTATAAAACAAGTTGTATTTTAAGGGTTTATATGAAAAGAATAATTATAATTATTATTGCTTTATTATTATCGTGTTGTATAAAACTAGATAAAGAGACTGTAAAACCTACTGTGAAAAATGAGACAAAAAATCAAGAGGCGGTAAAAGAAATAATACCTCCTGAGGTAAGATCTTTTGAGGTAAAACCTCTTGAAGTTTCGCAGCCAAAACCTCATTCCTTCGGTCCATTTTTCTGGCCTGAAGATTCTACATTAAACTCTATTTCCATTAATTATTTTACTGAGAGAAATGAAATCACATCGGTTTATTTCAGTATGGCCGGAGAAGTTGACTGGGTAAGAAACAATTTTGAAGCCAGCACATTTCACCATATGGTATTTGACAATCTGGAAGAAAGCGCTGTTTATAAATTTATTATTAATAATCCTGACAAAGAAAATTTTAATAATGGTCTAATCAGTACGGTACCTTACGGAAATAATTATGATTTCAATTTTGCAATAGCATCAATGGAAAATGAAATAAAAATTGATCATAATATCAAATTTCTTATTCTGTTATCGGAAAATCCTTTGTTAAAAGAAGATGAATTTTATTCTTTTTATAATAAAAATAGAGAGCTTCTTTCTTCTACAATAATACTACCGCTATTTGATTTTTCAATTCTGGGAAAGACTTTTTCATTATCAACGGAAGGAATCTATTATATAAAATATAAGAATTTAAATCTTATTCTAGTATATAAAAATTTAGATGACAATTCAATTATTAAAAAATATATTTCTAATAAAATTGATGATAAAAATTATATTATTATTGGAAATATAAATGAAAACAATTTAAATTCAATAATAAAAAAATATTCCTCAATGGTTAACAACATTTATGTTTATTCAAAATATAAAAGCAGGGAATACAATATTATAAATATTGAAAAATATACAGTAATAAATATTGTTAAAAGAGCAATGTACACACTAAAGTAAACTTCTTGAAGTTGGACTTATTGAAAATAAGAGGAATATTATGGATACTATTCTCTTGGTTAACGGGCCCAATTTAAATATGCTGGGTATCAGAGAGCCTGATAAATACGGTGAAACAGGTTTAATTGATATTGTAAAAAGAGTGAAAGAGATATCTTATAGGCATAATTATGAAGTAAAAGATTTTCAATCTAATAATGAAGGAAATTTAATAGATTTTATACAGAAAGAAGGACTTAACGCTAACGGTATGATAATTAACGCCGGGGCTTTTACCCATACCTCAGTAGCTCTCAGGGATGCTATACTATCTGTAAAATTGCCGTTTATTGAAGTTCACATTTCAAACATCTTTTCACGCAAGAGTTTCCGCCATGTTTCTTACTTATCGGATATAGCTATCGGCATCATTTCAGGTTTTGGAATAAACTCTTACTATCTCGCTATTCAAGCAATGATTGATTTTATTAAAGAAACCAGATAAAATAAATCTGTTTTAAAATTGGTCTAAGATCATAAACATACCAGGAAGGTTATGTGAAAAAAGCAGTTTTATTATTATGTTTTATTTTAGCTTTTATAAATATATTAAAGGCACAAGATGAAATTAGCGATGTAAAAGACAAGTACCTTAAGGGGATACAGGCGATAGCCGATAAAAACTTTTCCGTAGCTCTAAAGTGTTTTCAGGATATAATTTCCATACAGGATTCAAAGATCAGTTTTTACAAATCAAAGTCTTTTTATTTTATTGGAGAAATTTATTTTATAAGACAGGATTTTGAAGAGGCTGCTAAATATTATAGAATTGTAGCCCAGAAATATTATAATGAAAATTTTTACCACAGGGCTTTATATAAACTTGGAATCAGTACAATTTTAAATAAAAAATTTGATGAGGGTATAGCTTTATTAAATGATTATCTGTCAAAAGACAGTGAACCTGATTCAATGCCTGATCATGCACTGTATTGGATAGGCCGTGGATATTTCGGGAAGGGTGATTTAGAACAGGCGCTTTATACTTTTCAGGTAGCATTAAATAAATACCCCGATTCCTCCCTTTCCTTTGAGATTAAAAATACGATGGATACTATCGAAAAAATGAAAGAATCTCAAGCAATGAAAAAGGATAATTCAAAAAATTCAGAAAAAAACCAGCTATTATTAAAAGGTGACCGATTAACTCAGGAAAAAGAATTGCTTAATAAGATGGAACAATTGCTTTTAATAAAACAGAAACTTCTTGAAATAAAGTCTCAAAAGGTTGAGATATTAAGCCGCATTAAAGAACAAAACGAAAAGTAATACTAAGTTGCAATCAAAACAATATTAATAAGGAGCTCAGTATAATACCAAGTAAACATTAAAAGCTCTTTAACACTCATTTTGAATGCAACTTGGTATTAGACCTGCTGAGAGACTGCTGGAAATACCTGGAGAGGTAATTATGACCAAGTGGCTTTTATTAATTATTTTATTGATTTTTGGGAATTACCCTCTTTTTTGTAAAATGATGGAATTGTCAAATGAATATGTTAAAGCCAGTGTCGATTATGATAGTGGACGCTTTCTTCTTGAGACAACCGGAGGTAATCCAGAGAATAAATTTGATAAAAATATTGTCCTTTTATACAAAAAGATTCCGCCGACATCAATAACAACTATTTCGCTTAACGGACAATACTATATATTTGGCAGCAGCAGCGGAAGTTTTAGAAAAAAACCTTACATTGATTCAAATAAGATTCTCTGTGAATGGACTGTTAAAGATATAACTGTTGTACAGGAAGTTTCTATTACCAAAGGTATGGATACCGGACTCGAAGATACTATGAAGATTTCCTATAATATCAGCAATAAAAGCAATAATAAAGTAAGCGTAGGTTTACGAATATTATTGGATACTGTATTTGGCAATTCCAAGCCGAAAGCCTTCTTTTTTCCCGGACGGGGAAAAACTGATAAAGAAACCCAATTTATAAGGGATGATGTTCCGCCTTACTGGTATGCTTTTGACAATTATGAAAACGCTTTGTTCGGCGTTCAAGGAACTTTGAACGAATACGGCGCTACAAAACCTGATAAAGTTATTTTTGCCCTATTGGAAAGGCTTACGGCAAACCCCTGGGATTTGATGATTGATTCTACAAAAGATTTTAAGAGGTTTGGTTCAAACCAGTATGACGGCGCTGTTGCTATTTATTTTGATCCCCATGATATTGACAATGTTAATTCTGTTAACATTACTACCTTGTATGGTCAATATGGGGCAAGCTTTTCCCCCGGCAAAAATATTCTTCTTTCACTTGATGTTCCTTTTGAAATAAAAAGTCCGCCTATACAATTATCCTCTGAAGCTTTCAATCTTGGTAAAATGCCTATTGACAAACTGCAATTTGAAATATTTATTCCAGACGGTTTTTCTTTAACAAATACTGAAACAAATGTATTTGAGTTTTTAAAAGTCGATACAAATATATCAAAAAGAGTTATATGGAACCTTTTATGCGGTAGTATAAGCGGGAATTTTAAAGTAAAGGTTAAAGCTTCAAGCTGGATTAGTAATAATGTTCAAGCCGTTGATACTGAAAAGGCTTTTTCAATCAATTATATAGACACCAATTTTATTGAAACAAATAAGCCGGTAACAACTGAAAATATTACAAATATTGAAATTCCACAAAGTATAACTCAGGAAGTTAATACGAATACTTTATCCTCAATTCAGGTTTCGGATCAGGAAAAAAAATTGCTCAGTGAAATAAGCGAGCTTGATAATTTGATCGAAGATGTAAACCAGCAATATCAGATTTTAATGGGCATATATATGAACGCTTTTACAACAAATTCATCTTTTTTAAAAGAATTGGATACAAATATCAATTCTTATGAAGAGCAATTAAGAATTCAAGAATTGATTCTTTCCAATCAAAAATCAATGGAAAGAGGGCAATAGTGAATAATTTTTATCAGAAGAGATTGATGAGAGTTCTGGAACTTATCGGAGTAAAAAATGCCCTGTTTATTAATAACCAATCGGATATCTTTTATGTAACCGGTTTTACTGGTGATGATTCATATCTTCTTATTATCCGGGATAAGGTCTATTTTTTTACCGACGGCCGGTATATAGAACAAGTTAATAATGAAACTCAAATTGAATTAACAATTATAGAAATAGAAAGCAGATTGAAATTTTTAAATATTTTTTCTTCATTGATAAAAGATCTGAAGATAACAAATCTTTTATGCAGTAAAAAGGATATTACCCTGGATTTTTATGAAAATCTTAAAGAAAGCCTTGGAAACTATGAAATATTGATTAAAAACAGCACAATTATTAACGATCTGCGAATGGTTAAGGATGCTTATGAGATCGAAATTATAAAGCAAAACCTTATGATTACGGAGCTTGGTTACCATTACATTCTCAGGCTAATTGATGCCGGTATGAAGGAGATTGAAATATCAGCGGAGCTTGAATATTTTTTGAAAAAAAGGGGGGCTGATAAACCTTCATTCGATACTATTGTCTCATCCGGCTATAGATCATCACTTCCACATGGGACCGCCGGTAAAAAAACAGTTCTTGAAAATGAGATTATTATGCTTGATTTTGGAATAATAAAAGATGGATATTGCTCCGACTTTACAAGATGCTATTATTTTGGTAAAATAATCGACTCAAAAATCCGGGAGATACATTCGGTAGTTTTAGAGGCTTTAAAAACGGCAGAGGAATTAATTAAACCGGGAGTTAAAGCAAGCGAGATTCATAAATCTGCTTACAATGTAATAGATAAGGCTGGCTATAGCAAATATTTTCTTCATTCAACGGGACATGGAGTTGGGATTGAAATACATGAACAGCCGGCTATCACGGCCTCTAATGAAATGGAAGTGACGGCAGGAATGGTTTTTACAATTGAGCCGGGTATTTATCTGGCCGGAATCGGCGGGATACGACTTGAAGATATGGTAATGGTTGGAAAAGATGGATGTGAAGTGTTAACAAACAGTAATTATGAGCTTTAGATAATATATTGAATATTACCCGGTTTTGTTTATGCAATAATTATAAAAATATTTTGGAGGATATATGACATCATCGAATGACTTGAAAAAGGGGACAATATTAAAACTTGACGGGGAACTTTACTCTGTTCTCTGGTACCAGCATCATAAACCCGGAAAGGGTGGGGCTATTGTCCGAACAAAAGTGAGGAATATACTTAAGGACACAGTTGTAGAAAAAACATTCCGCGCAGGTGAACCTCTTGAGGATGTATTTGTGGAATCAAAAGAAATGCAGCTTCTTTATATAGAAGATAATTCATATATTTTCATGGATAATGAGAATTATGAGCAGTACAGCGTTCCTGCAAGCCTGATTGGAGATTCGGCAAAATATTTAAAAAATGAGATGATTTGTACTTTATCAATCTATGAGGGTGAGATAATCGCCGTAGAGCCTCCGATGTTTGTTGATCTGGAGGTTGTGGAAACCGATCCGGGTTTAAGGGGAGATACCGCCAGCGGCGGTTCAAAACCGGCTAAAGTGGAAACCGGTGCGGTTGTTCAGGTGCCGCTCTTTGTAGGGATTGGAGAAAAAATCAGGATTGATACAAGGGATGACAGATATATTGAAAGGGTAAAATCATAAGTATTATGCGGAGGTTTTTGTGATAGATATAAAAGATATAAAAAAACTTTATCAGATTTTTATTAATAATGATATTGAAAAAGTAGAGATTCAAAACGGTGAGGATCGTTTAAGTTTAACGATCGGCAGCCAGGTTAATTCTATTCAAAATAAAGTTAAGGTTTCAGAGAGAAATAATAAAGACATTCAGGTAAAAGAGATTCAACTGGATGAAAAGGATGAATTGTTCAAAAAGGAAGAGAATGAAACACTAAAAATTGAAGTTTTTGAATTAAAATCGAAATGGATAGGATTTTTTACAAGAATGAGTCCACAGACCGGCGAAAGCTATATCAAATTAAGAGATGTAGTTAAAAAAGACCAAATACTTGGTAATGTCAGGGTACTTGGTGTTCTACAGGATTTGAAATCCGAAGTCGAAGGAAAAGTTAAAGAAATTCTTGTTGAAGAAGGACAGCCTATAGAATATGGACAGCCTGTTATGAGATTTGAGTTATAAATATTTTTGGGAGAAATCAACATGTTTAGAAAAATATTAATTGCCAATAGAGGTGAAATTGCCGTAAGAATAATAAGGGCGGCGAGAGAACTTGGAATTTCCACCGTAACTGTCCACTCAGAAGCTGATGAATATAGTCTTCATACAAAATTATCGGATCAGGATGTGTGTATAGGTCCTGCTCCATCCAACGAAAGTTATTTAAATATTCTTTCAATTCTCAGCGCTGCTGAAATCACCGGATCGGACGCAATTCATCCTGGTTACGGCTTTTTAGCTGAAAATTCTAAATTTTCCAATATTTGCCAGGACCATAAAATAACCTTCATCGGTCCATCGGCTGAGGTAATTGATTTGCTTGGAAATAAATCCGCTGCAAGGAAAACCATGTCCGATATTGGAGTTCCGATAACTCCCGGAACAGGTATCATTCAAAATCCCGATGAAGCAGTAGCTTTTGCTAAGAATGTTGGATACCCTGTAATTGTTAAGGCAACGGCAGGCGGGGGAGGAAAGGGAATGCGGGTAGCCTGGTCCAACGAAGAGCTTGTAAATATTATACCTATAGCCCAGAGTGAGGCAAAATCCGCCTTCGGAAATCCAGAAGTTTATGTTGAAAAATATCTGATTAATCCCCGGCATATTGAAATACAGTTTTTGGCGGATAAATTCGGTAATGTTGTTCATCTTGGCGAAAGAGACTGCTCAATCCAGAGAAGGCATCAGAAGCTTATTGAAGAATCACCAAGCCCATGTATGACATCGTCTCTTAGAGTAGAAATGGGTGATGCCGTGAAAAGGGGCGTTAAAAAGGTAGGATATGTCGGAGCAGGCACAATGGAATTTCTTTATGACAGCGACGGGCAATTTCATTTTATGGAAGTAAATACGAGAATACAGGTTGAACACCCCGTTTCTGAAATGGTTACCGGTATTGATATTGTAAAAGAACAGATTAATGTGGCTATGGGTAATAAACTCTCTTTTACACAGAAAGAAGTGAATTTTTACGGGCATGCCATTGAATGTAGAATCAATGCCGAAGACCCCTTCGCTAATTTTATGCCGACTCCAGGCAAAATAGAAGATTTTCATATTCCGGGAGGTCCTGGTGTCCGTGTTGATACTCATATCTATCCTGGCTATGAAATACCTAAATATTATGATTCATTGATAGCCAAAATGATTACCTGGGGAAGGAATAGAGAAGAAGCTATAGCAAGAATGAAAAGATCGCTTGAAGAATTCAAGGCCACAGGGATAAAAACCACAATACCGTTTCATGAGAAAGTTCTTGAGGATAAAGGCTTTATTAGCGGTAATTATTCGACCAAATTCTTGGAGGATTTTAAGCTGTAGAGAAAATCAATGAATGCGGTTTACATAAAAAAGGATAAAGAAAAGCCTGTCAGGCACCATCATCCCTGGTTATTTAAAAGCTCCGTCGAAAGGATTTCAGGTAAGCCTGAAGCCGGAGAAGTTGTCGAGGTTCTGGATTCGGAAGGAAAATTTCTGGCGAGAGCCTTTTATAATCCGGCGTCTCAAATTTGCCTACGTTTGCTTGAATGGAGAGAAGATGTTTTAATAGATGAAAACTGGTGGAGAAATAAACTATCAGCCTCCATTGAAAGAAGAAAAAAGTTTTTTCTGAATAATAGAACGAATGCATTTCGTCTTGTTTTTTCCGAATCGGACTGGATTCCAGGTTTGATAGCCGATTTTTACAATGGTTTTATTGTAATCCAGGTTTTAAGCTCCGGGATCGATAGAATCAAAGATACAATCATTCAAATACTTATTTCTCTAATAAAACCAAAAGGTATCTATGAAAAGAGTGATGAAGAAATAAATAGATTAGAGGGTCTGGAAGGTGGAGGCGGTTTATTATACGGTGAAGATCCTCCTGAATTTATTGAAATTCAGGAAAATGGTAATAAATTCCTTGTAAGCGTTAAAGAGGGGCAAAAAACAGGTTTTTTTCTTGATCAAAGATATAACAGGGAAGTTGTCGCTGATATCTCAGAAGAGAAAGATGTCCTGGATTGCTTTTGTTATACAGGGGGATTTACAATTAATGCGTTAAAAAGTGGAGCCAAAAAAGTTACATCAATTGATTCTTCTGAAAATGCATTAAAAATTTTGAAAACCAATCTTCAAATCAACAATTTATCAAACTTAAACAGTTCAATTATTGAAGGGGATGTATTTCAAATATTACGGAAATACAGGGATAACGGCAGGATGTTTGATGTTGTTATATTAGACCCCCCTAAACTTGCCCCAACAAGGCAGTTTTTAAATAAAGCACTGAGGGCATATAAGGATATGAATTTACTTGCCATGAAGATATTAAAACCGGAGGGTATCCTGGCAACATTTTCCTGCTCAGGAGGAGTTTCTCTGGATATTTTCAAGACTGTTATCGGCTGGTCAAGTATTGATGCCGGAAGGGATGTTCAAATTGAAAGGATACTATCCCAGGACGAAGATCATCCCATAAGAACATCTTATCCTGAGTCTGAATATCTGAAAGGAATTATCTGCAGAGTTATATAATAAATTTCAATAATTTTTTACATCATTAACTTATAATAAAATTTGTATTTAATAATAAGCTTTATTATCATGTAGATTGTAAATAGCTTTTTTTACCATTAATTTTGAAATAAAGAAACCTCGATGCGGAGCTGCGAGGAATTGCACAGTTCGACAGGCTTGGTTGGTTAGCCCTGAGCCTGTCGAAGGGTCGAACCACACTGAATCGCCTGGGTCAAGCAGCTTGCCCTGGTTAAGGGACACGCTTGTAAAATTATAGAGGGGTTGGATATGGAATTAAGAAATATAACGGAAAATATATTAGTAGATTTCATTGATAATCTTGAGGATATTAAAACCGGGAAAATAAATAAAAATCAGAAGCTTGAGTTGATTGCCTTTGCATTAAATCGTCTTAAACCCCTTTATGTGACAAGCAACAAGGGATTCATGAATGTTCTTATTAAATATCAGAATGATCCCCAATACTTTGCCGATATTATGGTTCAGACCAATGCCGCTCTTAAGTTGATAGACAGTAATCTAGCTGAGGCTGATATAGATGGGGATGATTTCCACCTTTTAAGAAATATAACGGAATATATTGTCGTTGAGATAGTCGATAATATTGAAGGAATTTCTGAGGTAAATAAATTTGAACTTTTTTCATATGTTCTGAACCGTTTAAAACCGCTTTATATAACAAGCGATAAAAAATTTCCTGAAATAATTAATAGATGGAAAAATGATCAGGAATTTATAAAGGATATTAATAATAAAATCAATGAAGGTCTTATAGCAATTAATAAAATAATTCTATCTGCAGAGAAGGGAGAGAGACTTGATTTGAATATTCCATATTTTGGTTTTCCAAAGATTTACGGAAAGATTATATCATCTGTCTCTTTTGTTTATCTTGAATCTGCTAAATTAACATTATTTATAGATTCACAAATAGCAGAATCTTTATTTTCCGATATGGAAAATCCCCTTGTATTGATTCCTGAAGATAGAGGTATTTATTTGTTTGCCCCAAAACCTATTCATACAGAAAAGGAATTCGAGCTAAGATCTTTAAGCTGACAATATTGATAGAAAAAGATGATAAAGAATATAAAAAAGTAATTCCCTATGAAACGGAATCGGATTTAGGCGGTAATATTTCACTGAATATTAATGAAAATATTATGCCTATTGAAGATATCTATGTCCCCTTTTAGCTCAAGTTAGAAGCAACAAATACCTTGTATCCGGTTTACCTAATCAAAAACAACGGTTTTATTACCGAACACAAGTGTCTTGTTTTCAAGATGGTATTTTACAGCCCTTGAAAGTACAGATTTTTCCAGTTCTTTCCCTTTTTTGATAAGGTCATTGAGAGAATCCCTGTGGCTTATTTGAATTACATCCTGTTCAATTATCGGGCCGTTGTCAAGCTCAGGTGTAACATAATGGCTTGTTGCTCCTATAAGTTTTACACCGCGTCTGTAAGCCTGATGATATGGTTTTGAACCGACAAAGGCTGGAAGGAAGGAATGATGGATATTTATGATCCTGTTTGGGAATTGACTAACAAATTCTTCTCCAAGAATCTGCATATACCGTGCAAGTACAATAACATCAATATTATTTTTTTTAAACAATTCTATTTCTTTTGCCTCAACCTCGCTTTTATCATTTTTATTAACCGGAAAACAGTAAAAATTGATTTCGAAGTATTCGGCAACCTGCCTTAAATCCTAATGATTACTTACAATCATTGAAATATTTGCTTTCAAATCCCCGGCTTTGTTTTTTAAAAGCAGCTCATAAAGACAATGATCAAATTTTGAAACCATAATTGCCATTGCAGGTATATAAGATGAAAGGTTCAATTTCCAGTTCATATTAAATTTTCCTGCTATAAAGCTGAAAGCATCCCCGATTTTATCTTTAGGAATTTGAAAACCCTCCAATTCCCATTCAATTCTCATAAAGAATGTGTTTGTCTCAAAATCAGTATGCTGGTCGGAATGGATTATGTTTCCATCATACTGGTAGATAAAGCTGGAAACTTCAGCTACAATGCCTTTTTTATCGGGGCATGATAACAGTAATATGGCAGTTTCCCTTATTTCGCTTGTCATTTTTAATATCCATATTTTAAAATATTTTATTTATCTTCATAGAAATAAGATTCATATATATCTGAAAAATTGTTTTTCAAATCAGCTTTTAATATTTCTTCGATTTCAGAAGCCGAGGATTTTGTTCTTACGGTTTTCCAAATTTCTTTCGTTTCTGATACTCTTGATTTTACTAAAATAGATTTAACTAATGGTATATATGTTGGATTAACACTGAATTTTCTTAAACCGAGGCCAAGCAGAAGCCTTAAATAAAGAGGATTTCTGGCTATTTCACCGCATACAGAGACTGGTATTTTATTTACATTAGCATTTCTAACTGTATACTTGATAAGCGACAATACAGCAGGGTTTAACGGCTGATAGAATTCCGCAACAGCCTGGTTGTTTCTATCAACAGCAAGTGTATATTGTACCAGATCATTTGTACCCAGGCTGAAAAAATCAACCTCTTTTGCTAAACTGCCTGACATAATAGCCGCTGATGGAATTTCTATCATAATACCAATTGGAATATTGTATTTAAAGGGTTTTCCCTCTTTTTTAATCTCCATCTGGCATTCTTCGTATATTTCTTTTACCCTTCGTACTTCATCAATACTAGAAATCATTGGTATCATTATTTTGACATTATCATTGAACACACTTGCCCTGATGATAGCCCTGAATTGCTGCTTAAACTTTTCAACTTCTTTCAAAAGTACTCTTATAGAACGCCATCCAAGGAATGGATTGGGATCGGTATTTGTCTTTTTACCGGTAATGAATTTGTCCCCGCCCATGTCTAAGGTTCTTATTACTACATCTTTATCCTGAAATAGCAGGAGATACTCTTTATATACCTCAAATTGTTCATTTTCGTTTAAAAATTTTTCATTTGCTATAAATATGAGCTCTGTCCTGAGGAGGCCTATTCCCTCAGCTCCATGCCTGCGGGCTATATTCAATTCCATTGAATTTGAGACGTTAGCATAAATTTTTATATCCTCATCGTCCAGAGTCTTTGAAGGGAGACCAACGACGCTGAATATTTCCTGTTCTCTTTGATTATAATTGTTTTGAAGGTGATAATAATCATTAACAGTGCTTTCATCAGGGTTGACTATAACAATTCCTTTATATCCGTCAACTATAATTTTATCGTCCTTCTTAACATAATTGAAAAGGTCTTTGATGCCGAAAACCGATGGTATTTCCATAGATTCAACAATTATGGCGGCATGGGAAGTTGTGCTTCCTGATTCTGTAGCTATCCCAAGAACATAATCTTTTGGAATATGAAGAACCTCAGCGGGAGACAGCTCTTCGGAAACAATAATAACAGGCTGACTGATTGAAGAAAGATCAATGTCTCCATACATTTTACGAATAATTCTGTCGGCAATAGCTTTAAAATCCAGAAATCTGCTCTGAAAATATTCCCCTTCAAGTTTTTCAAATTGTTTTTTAATAAGATCAAGTTCATAAACAAGCGCGACATCAGCGGGATAAAAATCGCTTTTAATTCTGTTTACTATATTTTTTACAAAAAAATCCTCATTTAATAAAAGATTATAATAATTTACAATTTTTTCATGCTCTGTTGTTAATGGGCTATTTGTGTTGCTTTTTAATAGTTCAATTTCACTCTTTACTTCATTAATAGCTAATATATATTTATTAATTTCATCTTCTTTTTTACTTTCTTCTATTCGATAGTAACGAATCATTTTAGTAATATCATATCGGATTATTATATTTCCAATAGCAATACCGCGAGAGATCGGAATACCCCGCAATAAATACATGAAATCCTCCAAAAAATAATTTTTTTAATTTCTTTGTGTTAATAAAGATTATAAATATGAATATATTTTATTTCAAGTAATTTTCACAGGCTTATATTTTTTAAATATTAACTCTGGAATAAGTTGACTGTGTGATAAAATTCTTTTATGCTATTATCAATTTTCTTATGAGGTAAAATATGAGGGTATTATTATTCCCTGGGCAGGGATCGCAAAAGGTTGGAATGGGCAAGGATCTGGTTGAAGAGTACAAAATAGCCGATGAAACTTATAAGGAAGCCGATGAAACACTTGGTTTTTCCATATCCAATATTTCTTTTGAGGGTCCGGAAGAGGAATTAACAAAAACAAGAAATGCTCAATTATCAATACTGGTTTATAGTTTTATAGCAGAAAAGATTTTAAGAATGAAAAAGAATATTGATTTCGATTTTACTGCCGGCCACTCACTTGGGGAATTTTCAGCTATTCTCTGCGCAGGAATGCTTACATTTAAAGATGCATTGCTCACAGTTAAAAAACGCGGTGAATTGATGACAGCTGCAGACCCGGATGGCAGGGGCGGAATGGCTGCTGTTTTAGGACTGGATGATTCTATTGTAAAAAAAATATGTCTTGAGATATCCCGGGAAAAATACGTTGAAGTAGTAAATTACAATTCACCCGGACAGGTTGTCATATCGGGTTTGAAAGAGGGTATTGAATTAGCAGAGAAGCCTTTAAAGGACGCCGGAGCTAGGAGGGTTTTAAAATTGAATGTAAGCGGGGCTTTTCATTCGAATTTAATGGAAAACTCGAGCGTTGAATTTGGAAAATTTCTAAAATCCATTGAATTTAAAAAACCGAGATGCAGAGTAGTAGCAAATGTTACTGCTGATTTTCTTGATGAGCGCAATGTAAGAGATATGCTTACTCTTCAGATGAAAAGTCCGGTTTTATGGTCTGATTCTATCCGTTTTTTAAAGAAAAATGGTGTGAATGAGGCTATTGAGGTTGGTTTTGGAAATGTAATTTCCGGCCTTGTTAGAAAGATTGATGAAAACATTACTGTTCGTTCCTGGAGCCAATTATTGATTTGACATTTTTATAAATAGAAATTTTGGAGGTGTTTTATTATGAGTGAAGAAAAAATGAAATGCTTTAATATTCAGGACATTATGAGTGTTCTTCCCCATCGCTATCCTTTCCTGCTTGTAGATAGAATAACAGAAGTTTCTGATAACGGAGGAAAGGGATATAAGAATGTTTCTATGAATGAAGAGTTTTTTCAGGGTCATTTTCCAGGTAAACCGATAATGCCCGGCGTTTTGATTGTTGAAGGTATGGCTCAGTGTTCGGCTTTTATAGCTCTTAAAATTCTGGAAAAAAAAATCCGGGAATTTTTGACTCTAAAAAGGGAAAGATAATTTACTTTATGATGATAGATAAGGTAAAATTCAGAAAGCAGGTTCTTCCCGGAGATAAGCTTGATTATGAAATACAGGTATTGAAGCTGAGCCAGAAAGTAGCCAGGTTTCAGGGATATGCCAGAATAGACGGCGAACTTGCTTCCGAAGCAGAAATGACGGCAATGATGGATGACAAATAAAAAGTAACAGAATTGGAGAGAAGTAAGGAGTTTCTTTTGCAGAGGAAGATAGGTGACCTTGTATTCCGGAATCCTGTAATAGCAGCGTCGGGTACTTTCGGGATGGGGGAATTATATAGCGAATTTCTCGACTATTCTAAAATTGGAGGAATAACACTCAAAACTATAACAAAAAATCCGAGAAAAGGAAATCCTCCACCCAGGATTCTAGAGGTTCCGGGCGGTCTGTTAAATTCAATAGGTCTTGAAAATGCAGGATTTGATAAGTTCTATAATGACCTTAAGAATGAGGATATTTTTGCCGGATATCAGGCTAATATTATTTTAAGTATCGCCGGAGATGATAATAATGATTTTATTGAGATGACTGAGGCTTTTTCTGAAATAAAAAGTATTGATATGCTTGAGCTTAATTTAAGCTGTCCGAATGTATATGAAGGTGGAAAAACTTTTGATTCCTGCACGGAGAATGTTCAAGATATAGTTTATGGAGTCTCAAAAGTATCAAAAAAACCGTTTTCTACAAAACTTAGTCCAAATTATGATGTGGTTGCAAATGCAATAATCGCCGAAAAATATGGAAGCAATGCAGTAACGATATCAAATACTTTTCTTGGACTTGCCATCGATATAAAGACTAAAGGTTTTTATTTCAGAAATAAAACAGCCGGTTATTCCGGTCCGGGAGTAAAACCGATAGCGCTCCATAATGTTTATAAAACTGCCGGGGCTTTATCCATTCCGATTATTGCAAGCGGCGGGATAAGTAGTACCGAAGATGCGATAGAATTTTTACTTGCAGGTGCCAGTCTTGTCAGCATAGGAACTATGAATTTTATAGAACCGGATATTGCAGGGAAAATAGCTTCCGGTATCGATGAATATTTTAAATAAAATTCAATATAAAAAATATAATAGGAGCATTTTAAAATGGGTGCATTTTTAGAAAAAGTTATTAATCTTGAAAACGGATTTATTCAAGACTGGAGGTATCTTTGATATTGACAATAGTATCCAGGAATTAAACGAATTAAAAAAAAGGCTTAATGAAGAATCTGCATGGAAAGACCATAAACTAAGCAGTGAAATTTCTTCTGATATTTCAAGAATAGAAAAAGAAATAGGGGGCTGGCTTTTATTTAAAAAAAAGATTGAAGATATGAAAGAAATGGCTGAGTTTGCAGAAAGTGAGAATGATGAGGCTTTAATCTCAGATCTTGAGAATGATTATTTAAAGCTTGAAAATGATTTGAAAAATCTTGAGATCATTATGATGTTTAAGGGAGAGTTTGATAAAAACAACGCATTTTTAAATATCCACCCTGGAGCTGGAGGTACTGAATCCCAGGATTGGGCGGAAATGCTTTTGAGGATGTATCAAAGATGGACTGAGAAGCATGGATTCGGCTTTGAAATTGTTAATCTTGATCCGGGTGAAGTTGCCGGTATTAAGGATGTTACAATATATGTGAAAGGCCAATATGCTTATGGTTATCTATCTGCTGAGAATGGAATTCACCGGCTTGTAAGGCTGTCTCCATTTAATGCGAATGATAAAAGACAGACATCTTTTTGTTCCATAAGCGTCTCACCAGAAATTAATGAAGAAATAATAATTGATATCGATCCGAAGGCTCTTAGAATCGATACATATAGGGCCAGCGGAGCCGGCGGCCAGTATGTAAATAAGACTGAATCTGCAGTCAGGATCACTCATGTCCCAACAGGAATAGTTGTTGCCTGTCAAATTGAAAATACTCAGTTACAAAACAGGGAAATGGCAATGAAAATGTTAAAATCTAAATTATACGACTTTGAGAAGAGAAAAATGGAAGAGGAGAAAGCAAAAAGCCAGCCTGAGAAAAAGACCATAGGCTGGGGAAGCCAGATAAGAAGCTACACATTCCAGCCATATACTTTGGTTAAAGACCATCGCACAAATATTGAAATCAAGAACGTTCAGTCAGTTATGGACGGGAATATTGATGAATTTATTATAGGCTATTTAAAAAGTGCTTGATCATTTTCTAACAATAAATTCTATAGCTTTGCTTATATCCCTTTTAAAATCCTCAATAAGATTCATATTTCGAAGTATCGCAGCCGGATGATATGTAGGAAGAATATTATATCCGAGAGGTGATTTTTTGATATTGCCTCGTAATTTTGATATACCCTCCATAGTATTTAAAATAAATTTTGTTGAAAAGTTTCCCAGAGTAATAATAAGCGCAGGTTTTATGATCGATAGTTGTTCAACAAGATATGGAGTGCAGGCCGAAATTTCGTTAGGTATAGGATTCCTGTTTTCCGGAGGCCGGTGTTTTAATATATTACAAATATAAACCTTGCTTCTTTTCAGACCTTTTTCTTCAATGGATGCAGTTAGAAGCTTTCCAGCTTTTCCAACAAACGGTTTTCCCTGTTCGTCTTCATCCGCTCCAGGTGCTTCACCGATAAAAACAATTTTAGCTTCGGGATTTCCATCGGAGAAAACAAGGTTTTTAGCAGTTTTATATAGGTCGCATTTATTACAAATCCGGCATTTATTCTCCAATTCTATAAGTGACAATCCTTTATCCGTTATTTCACTTTTTTTATTTGATGATTCATACCATTCTTCTTTCAAATAAGACTTAAGTTGAGCAAATATTTCTTCCGGCTTCATTTATTACTCCTGATAAAATTATTAATTATTTCAATTATTCCATCTAAAGCCCTTTTTCTATGAGAAATTAAATTTTTTTCCCGATCGTTAATTTCAGCCATACTTTTTTTATAATTAAATTCTTTTAATAAAAAAATCGGATCATAACCAAAACCATTTGATCCGGTTGGTTGAAAACCTATAACACCATCACAGCGTCCCTCGCTATTAAAAACAATATTATCAGGGGTAATCAACACCATTGAACAAACAAACCTTGCTATCCTTTTTTCAAACGGTATATTATGTAATTCATCTAGAATCTTCTGTATCATTATTTCCTGTGTTGCTCCCTCTCCCGCATATCTTGCCGAAAATATACCCGGTTTTCCACCCAATGCTTCAACCTCAAGGCCTGAATCATCAGCTAAAAAGTAAGCGGCCGGGTAGTCATTATGAAACAAATTATAACTTTTTTTTGTCTTAATAAGGGCATTTTCATAAAAACTTTCCCCATTTTCCTCAATATCTTCAAGATATTTCAAATCAGAAAGAGAAAATATTTCAACATCATGCAAAATATTTTTTATTTCTTTTATTTTTCCATTATTCTTTGTGCATACAATAAATTGCATTAAATTAACCTCTTGTTTAAAATATGTATAATCATACTTATATTCATTATTGATAGAAAATAATATTATAATATTCTTTTTTTTCTTTATCAATTTATGTATCTTTTTATAGATAAAGAAAGTTATTATTAATTATTGATTTATTTAAATTTTGCAATAAGTTATGCCGATAAGCTTTAATAAATAGGACTTTTTATGATATTGCTATGCTAAATTGAAAAATGATTTTTTACTATTATAGGGGCAGTTATGGCAAATATTCTACCTTTTTCTGCAGTATATTACAATCAAGAAAAGTTTAATAAATCTTCAAATTTACTTTCTCCGGCCTATGAGCAACTTGACCCTGGCAATATTATTAATTTAAGCGAAAATGTTTTTAATTTTATAAATCTTATGAAGCCTGAGGATATAAAAAATACAAAACAGAATATAATAAAAAATAAATTTCTTGGGTGGCTTTTAAGAGATTTTCTTATCGTTGATAAAATTACAGCACTTTATGTTCAAGAAGATGATTTTATTTTTGAGGGCCATGAATTTAAAAAATATGGATTAATTTGTTTATTAAATATTTCAGATGCCAATGATAGTTTTAGTATTATAAATAGGTTCGATGAATTGATAACGGGGAATAAGTATCTTCAAATGAAGGAAACCCAATCAAATTTTGAGCCATTAATCTGTTCTTACAAAGATAAAGAAAAAATAATAGATACAAGTCTAATTGAATATTTATCTAAAGCAATACCATTATTAAAGCTGGATTATGATTCCAGTCATATTATTAAATTATTTAGAATTGAAGATGTAAAATTAATCAAATATATAATTGAATTCTTAAAAGACAAGAAAATATATATTATTTCAGGCCAGAATGTTTATAATGCAGGATTAAAAAATAAAAATGACAAAATGTCAATGTTAGGGGACAAATATTCCGGAAAAGAGCCCTTTAATTTTCTAATGGCAAATCTTTACAATTTTTATAACGAATCTCTTTTTATTTCACCTGTTAACAGGTTGATTAAGGATACATCTGTAAATATAAAGGTATCTCTTAAACAGTTAACTAATAAATATAAGATAAGTGTTATTGAATTTGAAAATAAAAAAATGGAATTGCAGGCAAGAAATAAATTAAGATTAATTTTAAAAAGCAATAAAAAACAGGGAAAAGTATCTTTTGGTTTTTTTATGAAACACATACAAAACAGATATTTTATTTTGACATTAAATGAGAAAAATGAGAAATTTGATGCAGATATTCTCGATGAAACAATAATAAATAGTCTTCTTGGGCTTAAAGAGAACACTGAACAAAAAGTTTTTTATAAAAGTGATGATAATGAAACTTTGGAATCAGTGAGATCTGGAAATGTTGATATTGCATTTTTATTAAATCCAATAAATATTGAAAATGTTATAGAATTATCTGATAATAATATCAGCATTCCGGATAATACTTTCCGGTATTATCCGGAACCTTTGTGTGGTTTGACAGTTTTTTCATATCAGTACTCTAATATTAAAGGATTTTGATAATCAAGGAGGTTAAAGTGAAAAATATTATTGTTATATTGATAGTTATGGTTTTTATTATAATTAGCGGATGTCAAAAAAAAGTTGCCTCAGATAAAGATACATCGCAGACAAATGATGTAATTACAGATTTAATAAAAGAGGATATTTTATCCTCATCAACAAATACAAATATTATGATAAATACAAATGTTAATATTACTGAAGCAATACAAAAAACAAATCAAGCTGCTGGATTAACCACAGTATTGACGAATAATAAAGAGACGGCAAGTAAAGAAATTACAAATGCAAAAACATCTGCAAATTTAAAAAAAGAAAAACAAAAAGATATTCCATTAGAACCTGAAGTTGGTGCAGGAAAAATAAATAATGAAATTGTTGAAAATAAAAAAATAAATGATGAAGCTATTAAAATCCCTGAAAAAACTATGACAAAAACACCAATTAAACAAAAACCTGTAAAATTAACAAAATTGGATAATTTTGTTAATGGGAGTTTTATTAAGGTAGGGGATGACACTATAGGACAGGAAGCTTCACCAAGGAAAAATATTAAAGTAACCTGCGCGGTAGTCAGTGAGTTAAAAGATGCAAGATATGTTGATTTCAGCATATATGCTATTCCAAAAGGAAAAGATATTAAATTGGATTCCGAATATCTTATTTCTAAGGTTAGAAATATTGAAGTAATAAACAACCAATCACAATTAACAAAGTATTGGAACGGCAAAAATGTAGATAAAAGTTTTCTTCATCAGGGAAAATACAATATTTACCTTGTTTTCAGCATTAAGGATAGTAAAATGAATGTCTTAAAAAAGGACAGCCGTTATTGGGGTTCTAGTGATAAGTATTATATAAAGTTATATTAAAAAATGTTTTTTAAACCTTTACATTATTATTTTTATATATTAAAATAAGGATATTTTTGGGATTAATTGATGCTTCTTTCAATATTAAAATCTAAAATTCATAGGGCTGTCGTAACAGAAACAGATATAGATTATGTTGGTAGCATTACTATTGATGAGTCACTTATGAAGGCTGTCGGTATTGTTCCTTTTGAAGAAGTCCACGTATGGAATATTTCAAATGGTTCGAGGCTTATAACATATGCTATACCGGCTGCACCAGAGAGTTGTGTTATTTGCTTAAATGGAGCGGCAGCTCATTTGAATAAAACCGGGGACAGAGTAATTATAGCATCTTTTGCTGCTTTAAATGAGCATGAAGTCTTAAGTTTTAAGCCTAAGATTGCGATAGTTAATAGCAATAATAAAATAGATAGATTTATATAGAAAAATAGTTCTAAGGAGAGGTATATGAAATACAAAGGAATTGTAATGTTTTTTAGTTATTTAATGTTTACAGCAATATTAATCTTTTCTAATGTAAAAGCTTTTGGGTATGGTTTCTCCAAATCAGATAGCGATACTGTTAATCTACAGACTTTTGCCACTTCAGATTTTGGTAATGATAAAGATGTATCGAATAGCATTGTCTGGAAAGCCAGATTTTCTAGATTTGCAAAGCCTGCCGATGTTAATAAAGAATTGAGCGGTTGGGATACTAATGCATGTAAATTGGAATATTTTCAGGCAACACCATTAGGTCTTCCTCAGGAAGTAATGTCAAAACAAAAGTGGTCAGTTGGGATAAAGGCTGAGTTTATTAAAAAGGGATATAACTGGATTGAAATATACCCTGTAAAAACAACCGGCAGCATTTTTGGGGCCGACCAAAAACCCGATCCAAATATTGATGGAACTCCTACTTCAATTAATTTAATTGGAGTGGTGAAGAGTTTGGATTTATGGGTTTGGGGCGGAAATTACAAATATTGGCTTGAGTTTTATATATCTGATTATAAGGGATTTTTATACAGGCTTAATGCGGGAGATATTAATTATATAGGATGGAAAAACTTAAGAACTAAGATTCCCGATTATATACCCCAGGCAGAAAAACATGTTCCTTTTTTAAAACCATTAAAACTCGATATGATGAAATTATGGGCTTATCCTATGGAGAGAGTAGACCAATTTTTCTGCTATTTTTCCTATTTGCAGGTTCAGACTGATGTCTACATGGAAAGGTTTAACGGTGATGATTTAGCAAATGTTAAATGGTAAATATTTTTGAGGAGAGTTTTATGAAATATAGAATTTTGCTTTCATTAGCGGTTTTTCTAATAATTACAGTTAATTCATATGGACAGCAGACAGATGTTCAGAGATCGAGTGATTTGCAGATTATCAATACAAATGCAAAAGAATCGGCAGATAAATCGGTATCTACTGAGCTTGTGCAGACAGTTTTATTAGAGGATTTTGAAAAAGCCGGTGAATGGAGTGCGTTTATTCCCCGTGATTATGGAATAGCTGTGGCCATGAGAAGGGAAGGCTCTCCAAAAGAATTGGAAAGTGATAAGAATAGATATGTGCTTGGTGTAAAAGTGGATTTTATGAAAAGAGATTGGAGCTGGGTTTCTATCGTTCCTGCAAAACCTATAAAAATTAAGGGTATTACAAAAACTTTATCTGTTTGGATTGTTGGAAGAAATTATAAACACACCCTTGTTGTTGTATTACAGGATTATCTTGACAGAATAAAATATCTTAGATCGGAAAGGATGATCTGGGTAGGTTGGAAGCAGGTTAATATAAATATTCCCGACACTATTGAACAGGAGAATTTTAAAATCACTGAGGATAGAGGGATAACATTCCTTGGTTTCAGGATTGAATTTGAACCTGACGATATGATGGGAAGACCATTTTATACCTATTTTGATTATTTAACAGCTGATACTGATTTATTCAGTGAAAGTAAACAAAATCCCGATGATATGCTGGACAACTGGTAGAGTTTTTTATAAAAAATAATACAAACAAAAAGGCTGAGGATAATTCCCAGCCTTTTTGTTTTTTTTTATGGAGGATTGGTGAAGAATAAATTTTTAATAATTTTTTTTTCTTCAATCATAGTTTTTTTTTCATGTGCAAAGAAGGAAGTTATTCCTGAAAAGATAGTTACAAATAATATAGCTGATTACAAAATTGAATTGATTACAACTTTAACTGGTCATGAACGATATGTATTTTATACTGATTTTTCAAAAGATCTTAAATATTTAGCTACGGGAAGCGCAGATCAGACAGTCAGGATTTGGGATTGTAAAACATGGAAAGTTTTAAAAGTTATTGATGAAAAATCTTATGAAATCTGGGGAGTTCCCCTGATGTTTTCTCCAGATAACAGAATTTTAGCCATCGGATCTTTTGACAATCTAAAAATTTTATCAGTTGAAAATAATTTTATTGAATTGGGAATTGCTTTCGCTCATAAAAGAGGTATACAGTCATTATTTATATCATCCGATAGTAAATATGTCCTTACTGCCGGTGCAGATGGAATAATTAAAGTCTGGAAATTACCAGGTTTAGAGGAGTATTCATCGATTAAAGCTAATTCTGGTGAAGTATGGAGTGTTTGTATTTCTCCGGACGATAAATATGCAATAAGCGGGGGGCAGGACGGTTCATTAAAGGTTTGGACCTTTCCAAATCTTGAGTTGGTAAAAAACATAAATTATCATAAATTACCACTGGAATATGTCAGGTTTTCTAATAATGGAAAAATGATTCTAGGCGCAAGCGCCGATTCAACTATTTCAGTATGGAAATTTGGTTCCTATTCTTCTCCTTATAAAATTTTAAAAGGGCATACAGGCTCTGTTTTAGTCGCATTATTTTCATTTAATGATAATTATGTTATTTCCGGAGGGGATGATCATACTGTTTACTTTTTCGATCTTCAGAGCGGAGAGATAGTAAATCAGATTAAAGATCATTCAGGTGATATAATGACTCTTTCCATAAGTCCTGATGGAAAATATCTGGCGACTGGTTCAAGAGATAGAACAGTGAAAATTTGGTCTATTTCTTTATAGTAATTAATTCATTTTTTATAAATAATAAGGAAGGATGAAAGTGGAAAAAGAAATAATTCAGAGGAATGAAATTGTTTCTCTTCTTAACAATCTTAGATTAAAACACCTAGAGGTGAGTATCAGGGAAAAAAGTAGAAAATTTAATTTAAACGGATTTATTACAAGGGCAGATACAAATTCCATAACAGTATTTTTTGACAGTATATCTGATATAGTTCCAATTAAGAACTTAAAGGTTTGTTTTGATTATAATAGAAATTTTTATACTTCAAGCGAAACTTCTATAAGATTGCTTAATTTGACTTTAAAAAGCATAGAGGTTTTAATTCCCGAAATACTTTATTTTCATGCTATTAGAAAATTTGCCAGGGTAGGTATTCCAGATCAAATACAAATTAGTATTAAGAAGATTGAAACTATTGCAAATGAAACTTCTGCGAATATGAATATTGATGAGCTTCCTGTTTCTCTTCGAAATATTTATATGGAGCTAAAACAAGAAACACCGGATATGAAAAAAGTTATTAGTATGATCGGTGATGAACTGGGACACTATTCGAACCGTTTTAAAATCAATTTATTTAAAGATTTAACAAGCCTTTCTCCTATAGAAAAAGTTGTTAATTCCTACAAAAAAACTTTTTGGATTAACGATACCGATAATTTGAATAATTATATTCATATAGGAGATAAGTATTCAGTCATAGGTTATGAAAAATATTTTGAATTGATTAATAAGACTATGTCTCCGGAAATATTGGAAAAAATAAGGCAAAATTATATTTCAAGGGGAATAAATTCTTACGCAATGGTACCTATCCTAATAGGAAATAATATTATTGGTGTAATTGAAGTATCAGTTCCTGCAGATCCCAAGTTTAAGGCACTTTCAATTTCTGAGTTATTTTATATTAAAGGATTGGCAGATGTTTTGGGTGAAGTAGTTGTTAAATCTAAGGGAGGACTTCCCGACTCCAATGCAAGCCTTAATTTATTAGATATTTCAATAGGAGGAATACTTGCTAATACTAATAATGTATATCTGACTCATTCAATTAAAGAAAATTCCATAGTAGTTTTAAACATTTTAGTTGATAAAAAGGAAATTGAAGCAAGAGCAAGAGTAATAAGATACCATTACTTAAAGGGAGATAACGGCGGTTTAAATATAGCCTTTGAATTTTTGATTGATGATGAACCAATAAAAAATGAATTAAGCAGTATAATAAAAAAATATCTGAAAACCTCTCCGGAAAGTAAGGTATAAACTTGCTTTAATTGAAATTTACAATGTATTATCATCGCTGACAAGGGCATGTATAAGATTAGCCCTGTCAACAGTCATTTTTCTCAGATTAGTGGAAAGAGATTTGGCGATCTCTTTTATAATGTAATAACCAATTTTATAGTTACTTTCGCATAGTTTATCAAAATCATCTTTTTTAATAACATAACATTCAGTATCTGTAACTGTATAAACCGAAGCCGATCTCACATCATTATCCATAAGTGCAATATCTCCGAAAAAAGCATTCATATCATCATTTAAATTAACTACTGTAAAATTATCGTTTGACAAAGTGCTTTTCTCAACACGGACTTTTCCTTTATTCAGTATGAACATTTTATCGCCTGTTTCACCTTCCTTTATTATATAGGTGTTCGCAGGATATTTCTCAGTCTTGATAATATCTGCAATTTTCTGAAGGGCTTCCTTATCTTCTTTTATGCAGGTAAATAAAGATACATTTTCTATTCTTTCAATTATATTCATGTTAGTTTCTCCCTGGCAATCAGAACTGCCATAGAATTCGGAGGAATTATGTAATTATCGTCCGGGTTTATATTCGGAAGATTATTTTCCATTTTTTTTGCGACCTTCAGGTTATCAATCAATTTTACGACATCTGCTGTTTTCTGAGCCTCACGTACAGCCTCATTCTTTCTCTCAAGATAGCTCCCAACATTTTCCAATAAACCTATCAATATTGAGTTTTTTGTTTTTTTAAAATATTCTTTCAATTCTAAAAAGTTTTTACCTATATATTTATTCGGAATTTTTTCAGTAGCAATAAACCCGGGTAAATGAACGTTAAGAAGGTTGTTAATGATTTTTGTTATTCCAACCTGAGTAACGGCATTAGCAATCAATACTTTATTATATTCATTTGTATAAATAATTTCTTCTACATGAGCTGATTTCAGGTACTTTTCAAACTGAACATCAAGAAGCTCGGCACATATTTTAATATTCATAGATATTGCATTCAGAGTCATTGCGGCCATAACTGTTTTTGAATCCACCTCAGTCTGGGAAGCTTTTACACTTTCATCAGACAAAATTAACACTTTTGCCGCTTTTTGAACATTAGCTTTCCTAAGAAGTGTCTCATTATAATGTTCGCCGCGGATTATGTTTACATCCTGATATTCAGGGTATTGCTGGTGAAAAAGCTCTATTGTATCAGGCTCAACATTGGCAATAATTATAATTTTTTTCAGGCTAAGTTTTGGGTTATTATAAACGATTTCTGATAATATATTATCCATATTTATTTTCCAGCCGCAAATTACAAAATGATCTTTTAATTCTCCGATGTTCATAATTCCTCTCCTTTCCATCATTTTTTTAGTTGTCAATGCAGAGGCTAAATTTGCAGTAAATAAAGATACAGTTGTTATACTTAAATATAAAACAATAATAGTTAATACTCTTCCGGTCGGGGTAACGGCAACGATGTCGCCATATCCGCAAGTCGAAATTGTGACTATAGCCCAATAAAAAACGGTTATCAGTTGAACTAATAATGTTGGTTTAGAACCCGAGGGAATGGAAGCAAGTAATCTTTCATGTTCAAATACCATGAATGATGCACCGGATATTACCATTAGAATGATAATGATAAGTAAATATCTAAAAACACTTTCTTTTTTAAATAAATAGAAAAACGTTTTAGTTTCGTTATAAAAGTCGGAAATAAAATCTTCAATTTTGTTGATTATCTTGTTCATACATTAAATTATCGGAAGGCTTATTTTAGTACTGAAGCAGTCTTACAAACTTGTCCCTAACCGCATTTCGAGTAACCGCATGATAAGCAAGTATTACAATCCTCGGTCTTAATATAAGCTTTTTCACCGCACACAGGGCATTTAGATGCGCCTGTAATTTTCCCCATATTTATTGTCTCTTTATCAGTTTCTTTTTCATTAATAGTCGTAATGTTTTTTTTCTCGAAAAGTGAAGGTTCCTTTAAATATTCATTTAATTTATTGGCATATTCTTTTAATATTCTTCCGACAGCATCCGGAACACTTTTAATCAGTTTTCCGTTATCCCATGCCGAAGAATCGCCTGTAATTCCAATTATTGTATCTGCTATTTTATCAACAGACACTCCACTTTGCAAGGCGATTGATACGACACGTCCAAGGGCTTCGGAAAATGCAGATACATCGGAGCCATGCTTTGAGATGTTAATAAATATTTCAATAGGAAAACCCATTTCATCAATACCTACAGAGGTGTACAGAGTGCCACTGCCTGTTTTTGTTTTGTAAATTTCGCCTTTAATTACCTTTGGTCTTTGCCATTGTTTTGAATTTACTATATTATTGGATTCATTTTTAGCAATAAATGTCATAGGTTGAAATTGTTTTGTGCCGTCTCTGTATATTGTTATTCCTTTTAATTTTGATTCCCAGGCTTTCATATAAATATTTTCTATTTCTTCAGCCGTAATATTATTCGGAAGATTTATAGTAGAAGAAATACTGTTTGATATATACTTTTGAAGAGCCGACTGCATTTTTATTCTATCATCAAAGCTAATATCATGAGCAACTACAAATACTTTTTTTACTTTTTCCGGTAATTCATCAACACTCTGGCAGCTTCCGCCATTCTCAACAACCTTTTTAATTATTTTTTTATTGTTCTGTATAATCCTTTCAAATTCAGGATCTACATAGGTAAGCATACCGCCATCAATTAAATTTTTATTGTAAGCTAATGCAAATTGCGGCTCAAGAGAGTAGGTAGAAGCATCAAGGATAAGGCTTATAGTTCCTGTTGGAGCTAAAGTAGTCCAATTACTGTTTCTTATTCCATGCTTTCTGATTTTTTTCTCTATCTCTTTCTTTTCACTGTCATCATCATAATACTTTTTTACTATATTTATGAGGGCTCCTTTATTTTCTTCAAATATGGGAAAACTACCTTTTTCAGAAGCAAGTTCAACTGAGGATTCAATGGCAGTTTGAGTCATTACTCTTGCAATATTAGCAGAAAAACTATAGCCTTCATCGGAATTATAGGGTATTCCCAGTTTATATAATACTTCAGCCAGACCTGTAAACCCAAGACCAATTGGCCTTATTTTTAAAGTATTAATTTTAAAATCTTCAGTTGGAAATGCCGCTAAATCGATAATATCATCAAGTGCGCGTACAGCTTTATTAATAACATTTTTAAATTCTTCATAATCAAATTCATTTTTTGAATCTATGAATTTATTCAGGTTTAGTGAACCAAGGTTACAGCTTGTATAATTATGAAGACTTTGTTCTCCGCATGGATTTGTTGAAAGTATCTTTCCCATACCGGGAACGGTATCAAATTCATTCGCCCTGTCGATAAACCAGACGCCAGGATCAGCGGATCTCCATGCACAAAGTGCGATTAAATGAAATAATTCTCTTGCTGAAACTTTTTTTATATGATTATCATTAAATTTCAATGTAAAATCTTTATCAGCTTTAACCGATTCCATAAACTCATCGTTTACAGCAACACTAATATTCATATTTGAGAGCGGTTCAAAAAGCTTTTTCCTAATATCTGCTAAAAGAATATTGCATAATTCATTATCTTTAAAAACTTTATTTAAATAATCATATAATGTTTTAAGAATTCCTTCAACAAAATCATCTGGAAAAACCAATCCTTTATTCTTTTTTGCCAATTGTGATATATAATCCTTTGATGTAATAAACTCTTCAATATCGGGATGTGTTACATCCATCATAGCCATAAATGCGGCCCTTCTTACTCCGCCGCTCTTAACAGTTTCTCCAACTTCGTCAAATAGCCTCATAAAACTAACTGGCCCGCTTGTAGTGCCGCCTCTTCCAACCGGCGATCCCTTTGGTCTCAAAGCATCAAAGTTCAGACCCATTCCGGCACCGGCCTTAAATGTCAAAGCCGTATCGGACGCAGACTTCATTATCGATTCCATAGAATCTTCAATGTTTCCGACAAAACAACTCGATGATAATGGAAAATCGGAACCGGCGTTAAAAAGAGTAGGTGAAGAAAACATAAATTTCTGTTCAAGCATAAGATTTATTAAATCATCTTTAAGTTTTCTTTTAATTTTTTCATCTTTTTCTGCTTTACAAACAAAATCTGAAACTCTTTCAAATATTTCTTTCTCATTTTTTTCTAGGAGATTTCCTTTTTTGTCTTTTTTTAAATAAAATTTTTCAATAATTACCTTTGCGTTTTCCGAAAAAGCCATATTTACTTCCTTTCCTAAAAGAACATCATTTAATTTTAAATCCTTAGCTATTACACGTCAATAAAAATGATTCTTTTAAGCAATATTATTTCATTATGATTAAATAAATTAAAATATATTTATTGAATCATGATATTATATTAGATTAATTATTTTTAACTGTCTTTTTGTGAAAATTTTTTTTATATTTTAAAATACTATTGAAGATTTAAGCGAGAATGATAAGGTTTGAACCCTTTAATATATTCAAAGAAAATTTTAAGGCAGAATTATAGTTGGGAAATCGAATATGTTTAATGATCCAAAAGGGCCGATTGAGTATTTTTCCTGGGGGAAGTATATCATAAATGGTCAAGAGCATAGTAAAACAGATTATGATAAGACCGGTAAGGGAAAAGACATCCGTTTAATCGGAGATAAAGTTTCGAAATGGAAAGAAAGAAAAGGGCACATTCTTAATAATTCAATGATTTCAGGAATTTTTGAAAACAAAATTGAGATCCTTATCATTGGGACAGGTGTTGATGGCATGCTTGAATGTCCTGATGAAGTAAAGAAATATATTTTAACCAATGGGGTTAAGGAATTAATTCTAGAAAAAACTCCCATTGCATGCAGTGTTTATAACAAACTATATCATAAAGGGAAAAAGGCAGCTCTTTTATTCATGGAACCTGTTAGATAGATTCACTCTTACTAAATTATTCTTGTGCTCATTTTTATTGTTAAATACACTTTTATATTTTCAAAATTTCTTCAATTATTTCAATACCCTGGCTTGTTTTAATAACTTTTCTATAATGAGTTTTCATATTTTTAAGTTCGCTTAAAGCCCTGTGAATAGGTAGGTTGCTGATTTTATTCAATTTTTTTGAAATCTCAATTTCATCATCATGTGATAAATCCCCTGTAATTGCCTGATAAACAGCCTGGTTGAATTTATAGGGCGATGCTGTTGCACAGATAAAAGCTGGAATCCTATCGGTACTTTCTTCTTTATATTTTTCATAAACCTTCATACCAACCGCAGTATGAGGATCAATAAGATAGCCATAATTATCAAAAGTCTTTTTGATCTGAGAAAGCGTTTCTTCTTCTGAAGCAAAATTTCCATAGATTGTATTTTTAAGCCTCTGCCGTGTGGAATCATCAATCTTAAATTTGCCTTTTTGAGATAATTCCTCATACCATCTTACGATTTTCAAAGCATTATGCCCGTTGATTTCAAAAAGGAATCTTTCCAGATTTGATGAAATAAGGATGTCCATTGAAGGGCTTGAAGTCCTGAAAAATTCTCTTTTTTTATTATAAACTCCATTATTAATAAATTCAGTAAGTATATTATTTTTATTCGAGGCACAGATGAGGGTATTTACAGGCAGCCCCATTTCTTTAGCATAATAAGCGGCCAAAATATTACCGAAGTTTCCTGTCGGAACTACAACATTAACCGGATCTCCGGAATTAACGATATTATTATCTACCATTTGAAGATAAGCCCAGAAATAATATACAATCTGCGGAACAAGCCTTCCCCAATTAATTGAATTTGCGGAAGAAAGATCAAATCCTTTTTGATTCAGTTTTGAGTTGAATTGAATGTCAGCGAAAATGTTTTTTACCATTGTCTGACAGTCATCAAAATTACCATTAACACCAATAGTGTATGTATTATTTCCAGCAGTAGTAACCATCTGAAGTTCCTGAACTTTACTGACTCCATTCTTGGGATAAAAAACGATTATTTTTGTTCCTGATATGTTTTTAAATCCTTCAAGTGCAGCTTTGCCGGTATCACCCGAAGTAGCGACAAGAATAATGATTTCTCTGTCTCGTTTCAATTTTTTTGCACCAGTCGATAAAAAGTAGGGCATAATCTGAAGCGCTAAATCTTTAAAGGCGGCAGTAGGACCATGCCATAACTCTAACATTGATATTTTATTATCAGATTTTTGATTTTTAAGAATTTTTAAAGGAGCTATCAAGCTGCTATCAAACTTTTCAGCAGAATAAGCCTCTGAAATAAATTTTTTTATTTCTTCATCGTTATAGTCTTTGGAAGAACCGGTCAAATAGAGACTCAGTATTGTAAAAGCTAATTGCTGATAATTTAGTCCCTTCAGACTTTCAATTTCAATAGATGGTATCTTTTCAGGAACAAAAAGTCCCCCCCGCGGCACCATGCCCATAACGATTACTTCTGCGCTTTTTAAATCTTCATAATTACCGCGTGTACTTATATAATTCATATATTACCTCAAGAATTAAACCACATTAAGCGTTTCTTTATTAAATTGTTTTGATTGCAACTCAGTATTAGACCATTCCTTAAAAAGTATGTCATAAAATGGAATTATTTTCAATAAAAAAATAATAAAATAACTGGGCTAGAAAACATCCAGACAAATAGCACAAACATCATCATCAAAATCCTGTGATCCTCTGAAATCAATAAGTTCATTAATAAGATTTTTGATAAATTCTTTTGCGGGAAGTTTATACAATTTTCTTCTAATATTCAATAATATTTGTTTTTCAAAATCCTGAGTTTTTTCATTGATCATTTTTTTATGAATATTAACGGTCTCAATCAGGCCGTCTGTATAAAATAAAATTTTACTGTTTTTTTCAAGAATAATTGTATTATCCTTATATTCTTTATTCATATTTTTTAGAGATTCATTGTTTAAAATGGCAAGAGGAAGAGATCTATTTACTGTATCTAAAGTATGAATGTTTTTTCCGGAAATTATAAAAGGACTGTTGTGACCAGCGTTAGAATAGGTAAATTCTCTTGTTTGAGGATAATATAAACCATAAAAAGAGGAAATAAAATTTCCACCAGTCTGGTTTATCAAATTTGTATTTAATGTTTTTAACAAATCACTTGGATATTTTGTTTTTGAGCCGATTTCGAGGAGGTTGCTTTTTATCATAGATGTAATTAATGCTGCCGGTACTCCATGACCTGAAGCATCGCTTATAAAAACCCCGATTTTTTCAGAATTTCTGAAATGAATAAAATCAATTAAATCTCCTCCAAGCATTGTCATGGGCTGATAATAAAATTCAATATAAGGTTCAGGACTCTTTGAAGGAATGAATTGCATCTGAATATTTCTGGCCAATGTTAATTCCGTCTCAATTATTTTATTCTTATCTTTAAATTTGTTACGTTCTATTTCAATTTTATTTGTATATTCTTTTATCTTTTTCCGTTCATTATTGTAAGCATTTAAATATACAATGAAAAGAATAATTGATAAGAAAGATGATAAAATCATACTAAAAGCGACATCAGAATAACGGTCAGCCTGATTTTTATAACCATAAATATAATCCGGATGATAAAATTCAATACTTATTAAAATAATATATAAAAAATAATAAAAAATAAGAAACAATATTCTCTTTTTTCCATTAATTAAAACCATAAAGATCATTGTATATGGCAGAATAAAATACTGAAAACCACCAATTGAACCGCCGTTAAAAAACCATAGCAAAGGAGTTATCACAAATGCCAATAAAGTTATTATAATCCAGGAAGGGATCTTGTAACAATGTTTGAACCTGGAAAAATAATAAAGAAATAGAGATACTAAAGTGTAAATTAGAGGAAGAGCAATAGTAAATATATGGTTATTCAGAAAGATATTCTGTATTGATGAAATTAAAGGAATTAAGGTTCCTGCCAATAATATAATATTAAAAAGACGATGTTCAAGTAAAAATTGATCACCTTCTCCAAATAAAGTATCAGATAATTTTTGAAACATGAGCAATTTCCCGAAAATTTTCAAATTTTAACCAACAAATTTATAATTGATAAATTCTATAAACCTATTGAAAAAAAAGCAATATATCGAATTTTAGATGAATAACAAATAATTGATTCCATAAACAACTTTTTTAATTGGACTGTAGAAATGAATTATGTCATAATTATATTTTGTAAAGACACAAAAATATAACTATATTCTTATAGGTATATATTAATTTATAGAGGAGTTTTTTGTAATGCAGAATATTAAAAATAAAAAAGGGTTTATCTGTGATATGGATGGTGTAATTTATCATGGAAATAATCTTTTAAAGGGAGCCGTGGAATTAATAAACTTTCTGAAAAATGAGAATAAACAGTTTGTTTTTTTGACCAACAGCAGCGAACGTTCACCAAAAGAACTCTCTCAAAAATTAGAGCGTCTTGGCGTTTCTGTTGATGAAGAACATTTTTATACAAGTGCTCTGGCAACTGCAAGTTTTCTGGCAAACCAGTCTCCAAATTGCAGCGCTTATGTTATAGGCGATACAGGATTAATTAACGCTTTATATGATGCAGGTATTTCTATGAATGATATAAATCCCGATTATGTAGTTGTTGGAGAAACAAGTATCTTATAATTTTGAAAAAATTGAGAGGGCTGTTCATCTGGTACTTAATGGGGCAAACCTTATAGGCACAAATCCGGATTTAACCGGCCCAACTGAAAAGGGTATAATTCCATCTACCAGAGCTCTAATAGCGCCTATTGAATTGGCTACAGGCAGACAGGCTTACTACATTGGTAAACCGAATCCCCTTATAATGCGTCATGCGCTCAGAAAAATTGGCTGCAAGAGGGAAGAAACAATAATTATTGGGGATCGAATGGATACTGATATTATAGCCGGTATAGAATCCGAAATAGATACTTTGCTTGTTTTAAGCGGAGTAGCTAATCTTGAGAATATCATTCATTTTCCATATAGACCTCTTTATATTATGAAAGGAATTTTTGAAATAATGGAAAATTAGATTGTGTTAGGAGATAGATATGAGTAAGGTACTTTTTGGTATTATTTGCGGCTTGATATTTGGAATTATTGATGTTTTATTAATGATTCCTTTAAAATATGAGAATGGCAGAAAAAAGACTGAAGCAATGCTGGGTGCTTTTCTTGAAAGATTCATGGTCGGACTTATAATCCCAAATATAAACCTTGAAATAAATCCTATTATTAGCGGGGCTATTATCGGTTTTGGATTAAGCCTTCCTACATCTATAATTACAAGGGCTTATCTGCCAATAAATATTGTAGGTATTTTGGGGGGATTTATCATAGGTATAATTACTAATTCTATCTATCACTAAGAAAAAGCAATCATATTAATAATAAATCTGTCTTAGCAAACAAATCATATTTAAAGGCTATTTTCGAATAATTTAGCTTTATTGACTTTTGCAATCAAAAAAATTAAAATAATAAATTATAAATATATTGAATTATGCAAGCAGTTCACATTCGACAGGCTCAGTGCTGGGTATTATAAATGCAGAATTGCGGGAAGCCGTATTGATAGGTATTCTTAAGCTGTGAGTACTGCTGATGTATATCGACAGACGCGTCAATCATGTCGAAACAAACCTGGGTCAAGCAGCTTGCTTTTTGATTAAGTGAGGTATAAACGAGATGTCAGAGCTACGATGGAATCCATTACTTAAAACATGGACAATGGTTGCTTCTCAAAGACAAAACAGACCGCAGATGCCGAAAGATTGGTGTCCGTTCTGTCCTGGTTCCGGAAGAGTTCCGGATGACTATGATGTTTTTAAATATGATAATGATTTTCCCGCACTTAGCCAGAATCCTCCAAAAGCAGACGATGTAGGTTCGGAACTCTACAAAGTAGAGGATGCATATGGAAAATGTGAGGTAATACTTTATTCACCCGAACATAAAAAATCTTTATATCAGCTATCAATAGAACATATTAGAAAAGTTGTTGATCTTTGGGTCAGCCGGATTGAGGAACTATCAAAAGATAAAAAGATTCAATATATATTTCCATTTGAAAATAGGGGAGAAGAGGTTGGCGTTACCATGCCTCATCCCCATGGTCAGATATATGGATATCCATTTATCCCTCAAAAATTGCAGGTTGAACTTGACAGCTCAAAAGAATATTTTAACAAGAAGGGCAGGTGTTTAATATGTCAGATGAATGATGATGAAATCGGGTTTAAACAAAGAGTTATTTATGAAAATAAGGACTTTATTGCTTATCTTCCTTTTTTCACCGATTATCCCTATGGAATATTTATTGTTGCAAAAGAACATAAAAGTTTAATCGTCGAATTTAATGATAATGAAAAGAATTCATTGGCTCAAATATTGAAAGTTGTAACCGGAGGTTTCGAGATGATTTTTAACAGGCCTTTTCCTTATATGATGGTTATGCATCAAAGACCTGTTAATACTGAAGAATATAAGAGTAGTAATGAGTACTACCATTTCCATATTGAGTTTTACCCCCCCTTAAGAGATAAAAATAAGATAAAATATTACGCTTCTTCAGAAATGGGCGCCTGGGCTGCTGCAAATATTTCGTCTGTTGAAGATACATCAAAACAGATGCGGCTATCAAAATTAAAATTCCTGGCAAAATGGGATAATGTTTTATTAAAGCAGGAATTGATTAAGGAGTTTGTGAATATTTTTGGTGGTAAGGAATGGGATGTTCTTGTTTTTTCATCTCCGGCCAGGGTGAATCTGATCGGGGAACATATTGATTATAATGGAGGGCTTGTATTACCCGCTGCCCTGGATATAAATATTTATATGGCTATACGTAAAAGGAAAGATGGACAGGTTCTTCTAAGATCTCTTGATTTTAAAGGCGAAGCAATGACAGGAATTAATGATGAAATTGAAAAGGATGAAGAAATTTCATGGGCTAATTATCCAAAGGGAGTTTTGAAAATTTTACTTGCAAAAGGTTATAAAATCGACATGGGTTTTGAGGCTCTCTTTTTTAGCGAAATTCCAAATGGGGCAGGTGTATCTTCTTCAGCAGCTTTTGAAGTCGTTTTTGCTTATGGTATCTCAGATATCTTCAATCTTGGAATCAGTAAGACAAATATTGCTCTTTTATGTCAGAAAGCGGAAAATGAATTTGTCGGTGTCAACTGCGGAATAATGGATCAGTTTGCCGTAGCTATGGGTGAAAAAGGAAAAGCAATATTACTGAATTGCGCAACTCTTGAGTATAATTATGTGCCGCTGGAACTGGGTGATTATAGATTGGTTATAACAAATACAAATAAAATAAGAAAATTATCCGATTCGAAGTATAATGAAAGGCGCGCCGAATGTGAGGAAGGTTTGAGGGATTTACAGAAAGAAATTAATATTCCAAATCTATGCAGTATTGATATAAAGGAATTTGAAAGGCTTAAAATAAATATAAAAAATCCAGTTGTTAGCAGAAGGGTAAGGCATGTAATCTCGGAAAATGAAAGGGTAAAACTGGCAGTCGAAGCTTTAAAGAATAATAATTTAAAAGAATTCGGGAAATTAATGGAAAAATCACATTCTTCTCTAAGAGATGATTATGAAGTAACCGGAATAGAACTTGATACATTGTTTGAAGAGGCAAGAAAGTTTAAAGGTTGTATTGGAACAAGAATGACCGGCGCTGGTTTTGGTGGTTGCACCATAAGCCTTGTTCATATTGATAAATTGGATGATTTTAAAAATACTGTTTCAATGGGATATTCTGAAGAAACAGGTTTAATACCCGATTTTTATGTCTGTGATGCCGGTTATGGAGTCCGTAAAATATAAGTTAGATATTTTTTAGCTTAGGTGTTTCGATGAAGGGTTTATTTATTACTTTTGAGGGTATTGAGGGCTGCGGGAAAACAACACAGGCAAATTATTTATATAAATATTTATTAAATAAGGGAATTGATATTATATTAACGCGTGAACCGGGAGGAACAGAGCTTGGAGTTAATATTAGAAAACTAATACTTAATTCAACATCAGTTTATCCTATTACAGAGCTTTTTTTGTTTTTAGCAGACAGAAATCAGCATGTTAATGAAATAATAAGGCCGGCACTTGAGAGTGGTGCAGTTGTTATTTGTGACAGGTATTATCATTCAACTTATGCTTATCAGGCATCAGGCAGGAATGCCGGAATCGATACAGTGAAGAAATTAAATGATATTTCTATTGAAGGCCTTATTCCTGATATTACTTTTTTAATAGACATACCGGTTGAAATTGGTTTTAAAAGAAAAAATAATTTGAATCTTAGTCTTGATAGAATTGAGAGAGAAGATTTTAAATTTCATAATAAAATAAGAGATGCATATTTGAAAATTGCAGAAGAAGAAAAAAATGTATTTATAATTGATGGTTTGAAAAATGAAATCGAAATCAAAGATTTAATTATCCATAAAATATCATCATATTTTTAAGATATCTTATATTAATTATTAGGAGTTATTTATGGCAAATATAAAGTTTAATTTTATTTTGAAAGAAAATAAAAACTCAAAAGATATTAATGAAGCACGATATTTTTTGTCTTATCAAATCAGAAATATGGATGAAATAAAAAAGCAATTGAGTATTAATATATTATCTTTATTAAAGGGTAATAGTGATGTTATTATAGAGGTTAAAAGTTCATTGTTGAATATGCCAATAAATTTAAGAGAAAACTGTGCTCAGGATTTTCTAAAATCAGTCAAAAACCTCGGTTTATCTTTTCGGTCCAGGAAGGTTGTTAATAAAAACAGAGATTTCTTTTCAAACTTATTAAATTTTGGAATGATTGATAAAGAATTGTCTGAGATTCTTGTTTATATTCCCGATGAATTATGGAATAACGATGAATTTATTAAGATTTTACCTAAATATGGAATAAGATATTATTTATTAAAAAATAGCGGTAATAATTTAAATGTCTTAGATGATATTTTTAACGGCCAGATTCCTGATGGAAATATGCTGGATATATTCGGCATGATAATTTATGACTGCAGTTCATTCTGCCAGATGGGCATTAATACAAATAAATTAAACTATAAAGAATTAAAAGATTTAATAAAATCAATTTCAGGATAACCGCTTCATAATTAAGCGATATCTTCGATTCATATTACTTCCTATAAGATATATTATGTTAAGTTGTAAAAACCCCCGGTTTTTCTTATAGCTTGGAATTCTTCTCAAGCAGTCTAAAAATCTCTGATTTGATTTCTTCCTGGTTTCTGCCTACACAAAGAGATACTTCACTAACAAGCATATTAATGGCATTATTATATAATTTCTTTTCAGTTGAAGAAAGCTCTTTTATTTGATTTCTATCGTATAGATTTTTTATTACTAAAGTAACCTCTTTGATGGTGCCTGATTTAAGCATATCCTGATGCTTTTTATATCTTATTTTCCAATCTTCATCGGTTTCACTGAATGTTGATGATATTATCTCGAGACATTTCTTTATTTCCTTTTGATCTGCTATATCTCTAAGACCAAGTTCTTCAGTATTATCCGATGGAACCATAATAGTAGTTTCGGTTAAGGGAAATCTTATAACATAATAAATTCTTTTCTCTCCAAGAACTTCCCTTTCCTCTATATTCTGAATTTCACCGGCGCCATGGTAAGGATAAAAAACTCTTTCCCCTATTTTAAACATATTATCCCCTTAAAAGACAAAAAAACAATATAATTATAAGAAAAAAAGATAGTTTTGTCAAAATAAAAAAATATCTTTTAATTAACTTTTTATCTCTTCCCTACTCTTCAAAGCCTGAGAGAGGCTTCCTATGCCTGCATATTGAAGGCCTGTACCCACTGGAATTCCTCTAGGAAGATGAGATAATTTTATATCATAATTAGTTAAAAGCTCTTTTATATATAAAATTGTTGTATCTCCTTCAGTAGTTGGACTTGTTGCAAAAATAATTTCTTTAATATTCATTTTCATAACTCTCTCGATTAAACCATTTATTTTTAAATCTTCAGGCGTAACGCCATTTAATGGAGATATTACACCGCCCAATACATGATAAATCCCGTAAAATTTATTGGTAGATTCAATATAATTAATATCAAGCGCGTTTTCAACAACACAAAGCAATGTTCTATCTCTTGATGAATTATTGCATATATTGCAGGGATCACTGTCAGAAATATTTCCACATATTGAACAAATATGAGAATTTTCTTTCAAAATTATTATCGAATCGGAAAGTTGTTTTGCAAATTCATAAGGCTGCGAAAGAATAAACCATCCAAGCCTCTCGGAAGTTTTATATCCTATTCCAGGTAATTTTGAAAAACAGGATATGAAATTTGAAAGATCTTTTGATATCACGATTTCTTTCCCATAAGATAATCATTTAAACCAGAATTTTTCATTTGTTTTTTAACTAGTCTATCAATTTCTTTAGCCGCAGCTCTATGTGCTTCTTTTGTGCATTTAGAGAGCTCTTCAACAGAAATTTTCAGCGCTTCCTCTGAATATTCAATATTTTTCAAATTCTTTTCACCGTCTAAGGATACTTTTACAAACCCCTTCTTTGATACTCCGGTTGCCCTGATTACTTCCATTACTTTCTTGGCATCATCGGCCATTTTCTTTAGTTTTGCCATATCTTTTGCATTATCAAAAACACCCATATAATAATCCTCCTTTTAACAAATTATTCTATATTGCCTTCAAACAAATCTGCAATTGTGTTAACGAGTTCGGAATCTGTCTTTTCACGGCTGTCTTGACCATTATCATGTTCCCTAACCTGATCTTTCTTCATAAATGTATCAATGTCATTTGAATTATCATCCACACAAGAGGATTTGTTAAATTCAAATTGTAAATCAATATCTTTTTTTACTATTTTAATTAAGTCCTGCTGGATTTCATATTTATTTTTTGTAAAATATTCGCAGGTATGAGCAGTAGATAATTCAATTCTCAATTTGTTATTTAATAAATGCATATTTTTTATGGAAGAAACCATAGGTTTCATGATCAAGCTGTTTGATAATATCTGAATTATTGTTTTTTTAATCATTTCTTCATCTTTAATATCATTAACGTTCTGGTTGTTTCCATCGCTCTTTTGAAGTAAAGCATTATTAGTCACTAATTTTGATTTTTTTTCCTGAGTTACCGCCGTAGTATTTTGTAAAGTATTTTTAGTGATAGTATTTGATACTCCTTTCCCAATAAAACCAAGCATTTCATTTCTTATATCTACTAAAGAAATTATATTGCGGTAATCAAGCATTTTAAATAAAGTTACCTCTAAAAGGAACCTCTCATTAATGTCCCCTCTTAATTCTTTAATTATACTGACAAACAAATTAATTATTTTAATAATATCATCTGATGAAAAAGCTTCAAATATTTGTCTGTATTGCTGATATTTTGCCTCTGTTAATTCCAATAAATCGTCGTTGAAATCAAGTTTCATAACTAAAAGTCCATTCTTTAAATAGTTTATAAATCCTTTAACGAACTGCTTTATATCTCCAATAGAATTTATATAATTATTCATTATCCTTAATAATAAAATAGGATCATTTTCTTTTACAGATTGTATTAATTGTGCAAAATAACTTTCATCTGGTATCCCGATAAGATTTGACACCATCTCCTCGGTAATATTGCCATCCGAATAAAGCACCGATTGGTCGAAAATGCTTTCTGCGTCTCTAAGAGAACCATCGGAAGCATTTGCTATAAGTAATAATCCATCCTCAGAGAAATGAATACCCTCGACTTCGCAAATCTTTTTCAGATGGTTTAATATTGTTTTTGATGGTATTTTTTTAAAAACAAAATGCTGACATCTGGATTTAATAGTTGGTAAAACCCTATGAGATTCTGTAGTTGCTAAAATAAAAATGACATGTTCCGGTGGTTCTTCAAGAGTTTTTAACAATGCATTTGATGCCTCATTGGTAAGCATATGTACTTCATCAATTATATAAATTTTGTATTTGCCGGAAAGAGGCATATATGAAACATTATCCCTGATTTGACGAATATTATCTATACCTCTATTAGAAGCGCCGTCTATTTCTATCACATCCAATGAATAGCCATTTGTTATTTCAATACAGTTTGAACAAATATTACAGGGTTCATAATCCTTTGGGTTAAGACAATTTATGGCTTTCGCAATAATTCTTGCAGTAGTAGTCTTGCCTACTCCTCTAACGCCAGAAAATAAATAAGCATGGGGTATTTTGCCAGAAAAAAAAGAATTTTTTATTGTTTGAATTAAGCTATCCTGTCCTATAATCTCATCAAATCGCTGAGGTCTCCACTTTCTGGCAGTAACCTGGTAATTCATCAAAAACACCTCATTCATTGTGAAAAAGCATATGAATTTTTCGTTAAACAAACATTTTATAGAGAAAAAGTTTAATATAAGAGTGGCTTATAAATATAGTATATTTTAAGGCTAATATACTAAAAAAGCAAGCATTCGAATCTCAGAATTAGTAAAAAAATAAATTTAATTTACTAATTATATATTCTTAAAACAATTAAATACCAATAATTATAGTATTTATTTGACACTAATTTAAAAAGAAATTAACATATATTATTGCAATTAAAAGGAGATGGTATGATAAATAGACCGGTGAAATAAAAGCTCTCAAGTTGAAATAATATTATAATAATATGAGAGTAGATAGGTTGTAGGTTGGATAAAAACATAGGGCTTTGACCCTGAAAAGGAGATTAATTTTAAACCTATGACCGAAACGTCACCGTAGGGCATAGACCCTGGATAGGAGAATGGTGTTTACCGGTAATAAATCTACTCTAAATAAACGGAGGCAAAATATGGAAAGGTTTGTTGGAGTGGATTTACACAGTAACAGTTTTACGGTTTGTTACTTAACGCCGGAAACAGATGAGAAAAAGTTTGAAACATTCAAGTTGAAGTGCCTGGCGGATTTTGCTATGAATCTTAACAAAGAAGATACGGTGGTTGTTGAAACAACAACAAACACTCGTTACTTTAAAAAGAAAGTGGAAGAATATGTAAAGAGTGTAGCTGTAATTAACCCTTACAAATTTAAGGTGATCAGCGAATCGGTAAAAAAGACTGATAAAAACGATGCGGAAACCATAGCCTATTATGCTAGTAAAGGCATTATCCCGGAGGTCAGGATGAAAGAAGAAAATATATCAGAGATTGAAAGTCTGGCCCACACAAGGGTAAAGTACCTGACAAGCAGCATTGAAGAGATCGATAATAAATTGAAAGAAAAAGGGAAAGGATTGAAAGGTTTTGAAAATATAACAAGCATAAAGGGTATTGGTGAAAAGAGCGGAACAATATTATTGAGCGTGATTGGCGATATTAATGACTTTGATTCCCGTAAAAATCTTGATGCTTTTTTCGGTATAGTTCCAAGAGTCAGTGACTCAAATGAGACAGTAATGCATGGAAGAATAACAAAACAGGGAAGCAAGATCGGCAGAACAACCCTTGTACAATGCACATTAATCGCAATACGTTATTCTGATTATTTACGTGCATTTTATTTGAGAATGAAAACTAAGAAAGGTTCCGGTAAGGCAATTATCGCAACAGCCAGAAAATTATTAGGAATAATTTACGACACATTAAAAAATAACTGGGTTTTTGAAGATTTTACCCAATTTAAACTGAAACAAATATAAAAAAATATTTTTGAGTAGATATATTGACATTTATCATAGCCCCCTATGTTAGGATAGTTGTCGCCTAAAATAGGGAGGAAAAATTTATGATTAACCAGAAGAGATCGCATGAATTTAGGGAAGCTATCGTACAGAAAATGTGTATGCCAGGAGGAAAATCCATCGTAGCCTTGAGCAGAGAAATAGGAGTTTGTGAACAAACGCTTTACAATTGGCGGAAAATGATTCAGAATGAAGTGGCAGAAGTTTACCATGAGAAAAGTCCGAGAGGTTGGAAACCGTCTGATAAATACCAAGCCGTAATAGACACAGCCAATAAGTCTGGTGAAGAATTAGGGATCTGGCTTAGGAAGAACGGACTTCAAACAACTCATATTGAACTCTGGAAAAAGGAGTGTAAATCGATGTTGGTTCATAATGTGTACAAGGAAGAAAACAAGGTTCTTAAATTAAGAATTTCAGAATTAGAAAGAGATAACACTCGTAAGGATAAGACAATAGCCGAAGTTACAGCCTTACTGGTGCTTAAAAAAAAAGCGAAGGCACTCGGCTTAATAGAGGAAGATTAACTTCTATGGAAGAAAGAACTAATGTTTGTACATTGATTAATGAGGCTGTGTCATCAGGCGCCCTTAAAGATCAAGCCTGTGATATTTTAGGTTATGATATCAGAACCCTCCAGCGATGGGATAAGAACCTGGAAGGAGATAAAAGAAAAACCCGAGAGTATATACCCAATAATGCCCTGTCGTCAGCAGAAAGAGAAAATATCATCTTCTACAGCTGCTCTGAGCGCTTCGTAAATATGACACCATGTGAAATAGTCCCAACCTTGGCCGAGGAGGGTCTCTACATAGGTTCGGAATCAACCTTCTATCGAGTTTTAAAGGCAGAAAATATGTTACACCATAGATTCGATACAAAGCCGAGAATTGCAAGGCACCACCCGAGAGAGTTAGAAGCGACAGGTCCGACGCAAGTTTGGAGCTGGGATATAACTTATTTGCCAACATATATTAAAGGACAGTACTTCTATCTATATTTGATTGAAGACATTTGGAGCCGTATGATAGTCGGATGGAAAATCCATAATGAGGAAAATTCCGAACTTGCCGCAAAAATGATGATCGAAATCGGAAAAACAACAGACCTGAAAGGACTATATTTACACTCTGATAACGGCTCTCCGATGAAGGGTGCGACAATGTTATCGACCCTGCAAAGACTACAAGTAATACCTTCATTTTCGAGGCCGAGTGTTAGTAATGATAATCCATATTCCGAATCATTATTTAAGACCTTGAAATATGATGTGAAATATCCTGAACGTTTTGAAACACTTGGAGAAGCAAATATATGGATGAAGGGTTTTGTTGACTGGTATAACAATGTACATTTACATTCTGGAATTGGTTATGTAACGCCATCACAGAGGCACAATGGAAAAGATAAAGCAATTTTTGAAGCAAGAAAAAAAACATATGAAGCGGCAAAAAACAAAAATCCGGAAAGATGGTCGAGAGGTTGTAAGAAATGGAAATGGGAAGAATCGGTTGTTTTAAATCCAAATATATTTAAAACTCTTGAAGAAAAAGCGGCATAAAAATATTTACATTATGAGCGACAACTATCTTGACAAAAACCGATAGGAGGTTTATATGAAGTTATGGAGAACTTTGTTTATTGTTATTTTATTTAGTTTTATTTTTTCATTAAGCTATGGATTCCAAATGCCCGATATAGGTTTTCCTTTTAAAGCCTTTATTTATCAAACACTACAAATTTCGATAAGTGAGATTTCAAATATTACAGTTACGAAAGAAACTCCAACAATTTACGAATTTAGTTACCAGGGAAAGAAATATAAAGCACAGTTATTTGTATATGGAGCGATATATTTTGAAAGAGAAGGACAAAATCCGTTGCTTATAAGCTTTGATATCAGGGAATTTAGGCTTAATGGCAGATTCAGAATATAACTGTTTTTAATTAACAGTTGAGTTTATATAACCATCAATGACAAGGGTACTTAATTTGTCACCATATTTTGTTTCTTTTAAGAATCTTACATTGATTTTATTACCATTATCATCAGTTTTATATGTTATTGAATATCCTCTTTTCAAAATTCCGGTCGGATTAAGTGAATCAAGCTTTTCTCTTTTAATTAAAAGTTCTGTTTTAATAGTTTTCATATAGTTATCTACATTCATTAAAAATCTCATTTTCAAATTGCTTAAAGTTATAGAATTATCATATAAAATCGCCTGCATATTTTTTTTAATAAAATCCATGCCTTTTAATTCTAATATTCTTTTTAAATAATCAATCATATTAAACAATATATTATCAATCCTGTTTTTAATGCTTCCAGTGTATTGTAAGATTTCATTTTTGTCTTTGACAACCAATTCCGCAGCTGCAGAAGGAGTCGGGGCTCTTAAATCCGCCACATAATCCGCAATTGTGTAATCGATTTCATGACCAACTGCAGAAATTACTGGTATTTTAGAAGAATATATGGATCTTGCCATGATTTCTTCATTAAAACTCCAGAGAATCTTCAATTGAACCGCCGCCTCTTGCTAAAATTAATACATCAATTAAGTTTTGGGCATATATATTGGCTATCTTTATAGCATCTGAGATTTCTTTGGCGGCATTATCACCCTGCACAGAAACTGGGAAAATAATCAGATTTATACTTCCGAATCTTCTATTTGTAATATTTAAAATATCCTGTATAGCGGCACCCGTAGGTGAAGTAATTACTCCTACAGTTTGAGGGAATTCTGGAATTTTCTTTTTATTCTCAATAGAAAACAAACCTTCAGATTCGAGCTTATTTTTAAGTTCATCAAACTTTTGTTTTAACAGTCCGGCTCCTATATATTCTATTTCTTCTACAAATACAGTTATAGAACCCTCTTTTTTATAATATGAAATTTTCCCATAAATTAGTATCTCCATTCCATTTTTTAAATTTATTATGGATTTCCTGGCATTAGAATTTGACATTATTATTGCATTTAATTTTGATTCGCTATCCTTAATAGAAAAGAAAGCATTCCCATTCTGCTGAATTTTAAAATTACTTATTTCACCTTTTATCCAGAGCGATGAAATGCTTTGAGATATGATCGAATAAATAAACTTGGCTACAGCGCTTACAGAAAGGGCTTGAGCCATATGAGAAGGCATTTAGAATACTAACCTATTATTATTTAATATTATATCTCTTTTTAAATCTGTCTACCATACCGCCTCTTTCAGCAAGCCTTCGCTGCCCGGTATAAACAGGATGACATTTAGAACAGATTTCAACTGATATTTCTGGAACAGTTGTTCTTATCGAAAACTCATTTCCACAGGTGCACTTTACCTTTGTATCATAAAGCTTCGGATGTATCTTTTCTTTCATGATAAATACCTCAATATAAACTTATTAATTATAATACAAATTCTTATTTTAGTCAAAAACTCCAAATATAATCTTTAACTCCTTATAAATAAGAAAACTCACATTAGTATTATCTTTTGAAATCAATATTATTAAAACTGTACTGTTTCTTTATCATTGTTATAAAACTCTGATATTATATCTTCAATTTCTTTTTTTGTTTTTTTTCTGTTTTTCATCATATTTGATACCTTATCGGCAGAACGCATAACAGTTGTATGAGCCTTCCCGCCAAAAAGAGTGCCTATTTCTGTTAAAGAATGATTTGTATACTCTTTTGACAAATACATGGCAACATGCCTGGCGTATGTTATATTCTCAAGCCTTCTCTCAGATTTCAAATCGTTAACGGTAATATTAAAATACTTGGATACGACTTTTTGAATTTCTGTAATAGTAATATTTTTTGGAACTTCAATTTTTATTTTATCCCTTAATATTTCTTTAGCCAGATCTAAAGATATATCTTTTTTCTTCAGGCTTGAATAAGCTATTATTTTAGTGAGCGATCCTTCAAGCAATCTTATATCACTTTCAATATTCTGAGCAATATAATCAATAACCTCTTCAGGAATATATATCTTTTCTTCAGCTGTTCTTGAGAGAAGGATTGCTTTTCTGATCTCATAATTGGGCAGCTCAATCTTAACACTCAAACCGGAATCAAAACGTGTCCTTAGGCGGTCCTCAATAGCTGATAGACTTTTTGCCGGCCTGTCGCATGCAAAAACAAGCTGCTTCCTTTCATGAAAAAGTTCATTAAAAGTGTGAAATAACTCCTCAAGTGTGCTTTCTTTTTTTTGAAAAAACTGGATATCATCAACAAGTAGGACATCAAAATTTCTATATTTTTTTCTGAATTTATTTGTATCGCCATTTTTTATTGCTTCCACAAATTCATTTGTAAAATTCTCACTTGTTGTATAAAAAACATTCATTTCAGGCTTTGTATCTATAATCCTATGTGCCGTTGCCTGTAATAGATGAGTTTTACCGAGTGCTGAATTTCCATATATAAATAATGGATTATAAGATTTTGCAGGGTGAGCAGCCACCTGTTCTGCAGCCGCATGAGCAAAATCATTATTTGCACCAACAATAAATCTTTCAAAAGTATATTTGGAATTTAATTGTGCAATAAGACTTTTATCATAAGCCTTTTTTGTATTCTTTAAAGAAATAGTTTGATATGACTTATCAGTATAGGCCACCTCAACTATAAATTTATATTCCATTTTAAATAGATTTCGTGATGCAGCCCTTGCCAGGTCCAGATAATTATCACTGAACCATCCGGAAGTAAGGGGATCAGGAGCTGTTAAGACAATAGAATCTTCGTTCTGGACTTCTTTAAACTTTATCTTGTCTAGAATCGCATTATTTAGTGAAGAATCAAAATTTTTGGTTAATTCCTGATAGATCATGTCCCATATTTCCATGTTTTCCCCTCCCTATATAAATGACAGTTGCTTAAGTTAACCGGAGATATTATACAGTAAAGTTCAAAGCAAATTCAATAAAAATTTATCTCTATATAATACAAAAGGTTAATAATATTAACTTTCCGCACAATTAATAATTAATATTATAAATCTTATATCCTTTTACTGTAAAGGAAAAATATGATAAATTATTTCTATTGTTCATAATGAAATAAATCTGTTAAAAAAAATAATTTACTATATCCTTTGAAAAATATTGTATAATTTATTAAAATAAAAGGAGATATTATTTTAATAAAAAATTATTATGTTTTTGCACAATAATGCACATGCTGTGCATTATTAATCGGAAGAAATTTTGGAGTTTTTTATGGATAAACAAAAATATTTTTTTGAGGCTTTATGTCTTGCCAAAAAGGTAAAAGGAAGTACTTCCCCTAATCCCGCTGTTGGCTGTATTATTGTTAAAGATAAAAAAATTATAGGAAGAGGAGCAACTCAAAAAACCGGAAGAGATCATGCTGAAATTGCAGCATTAAAAGAAGCTGGTATTTCCTCAAAAGGGGCAGACCTTTATGTTACTATGGAGCCATGCATTGAGTTTCAAGGGAAAAAAACTCCGTCTTGTACTAAAAAAATTATTGAAGCTGGAATAAAAAAAGTTATTGTAGGGGTGAAAGACCCAAATCCTTATGTAAATGGACAAGGTTTCCTTGAGCTTAAGAGAGCTGGGATAGATGTTTATTTTACAAAGGATTATCTGGATGAATTAAAAACACTAAATGAAGATTATGATAAATATATCAAGACAAAAATACCATTTGTGTACTTAAAATGTGCCATGACCCTTGACGGAAATATAGCGGCTGCAGGTGGAGATTCAAAATGGATAAGCGGTGAAGAAAGCAGGCATTGGGTTCATGGTTTAAGAAACAGAGTAGACTCCGTTATGGTCGGGGTTGGTACAATCATTAATGATAATCCGCAATTAAATGTCCGTCTTCCAGAAAGATTAAAAGACCCAATAAGATTAATAATAGATCCGTATGGAAAAACACCGCCGGATTCACGTGTCATGATTGATGATGGAAATACAATATTTCTCGTTAAAAGCGGCATACCAAATGAATTTAAAAGGATTTGTGATAAAAATAAAAGACAATATCTGGAATTTGATACAGTGGACGATGATAGAATAAGTATAAAAAATATTATAAAATCATTAGGAAAAGAATTCAATTTGGAATCAATCCTGATAGAAGGCGGAGGAAGGGTTTTTTACTATGCAATAAAAGAAAAAATTGTCGATAAGATTATTGTATTCTTAGCCCCTAAAATCTTAGGAGGGAAAGGAGTACCATTTTTAAATGGGACTGTAAATATTAAAATGTCGGAAGCTCTAATAATAAAAGATATTTCTGTCGAAAATATTGGAAAGGATCTATTAATACAAGGATATTTATAATGATAGATGTTTTAACAAAAGAGCTTTACTATAAAGGTAAAGATTTATTAGGTAAAATGGATTTTGAAGAAGCCGAAAAATTATTTTTACAATCTATCAAGGAAGGAGATGATAAAAGTTATGGATATCTCCTTTATATTTATCTCTTAAAATCTGATTATAAAAGTATTTCCAATATCTTAAGCAGGTTAAGTCCTGTAAATGGATTTTCTCTATATACGCAATACTGGTTTAAATTGATGACAGGTGAATTGGATGAGCTTAACGATATACTTAATAAAATGATTCAGGAAAATAATTATTTTTTAAGAGTATTTGCAATAAAAGAACTTAATAATAAAATTGGTTTGAAAAATATCCAGGAAATAATTCAGCAAAATATTAAGTTTTTTGGGCTTTCCTATGACTTACATTTAGAAGAACAGAGGGCTTCAATATTTCTGGATTTTCTCTATGAGAGGTATCATCTGGCAATTCTACAAAGTAAGGCCCTGCTTAAAGAATACCCCGAAGTAAATGATGTTTTCCTTGATTTTATTGAAATAATATTTAAGACCGGTAATATAAGTACTATCAAAGAAATACTTTCAAACGAAACGATTATTAAAAAATCTAATATAGATTATAGAATTATGTATTTATTCAGTAAAAAATTATATTATTTGAACGAGCTTGATAAGGCAAAAGAATACCTGATAAAATTATCTAATTATTTTAAGAATAATCCAATATTTCATTTCAATCTTGGGAACATATACTTTGCAAAAAATAATTTCATTAAAGCTATTGATGAATACGAAGAAGCCATTTCACTGGCACCTTTATTAGAAAGGGCTTATTATAATGTGGGAATTTTGTATTTCAAACTCAGGGATATTAATAAAGCTATTAAAAACTTTCAGCATGCTATTGAAATAACAAAAAAGCCAGATGCGATTTATAATCTTTCTGTTTGCTTAATTGAGAAAAAAGAGCTTCAAGACGCTTATTACTATCTAAATAAAATTCCACTAGGATATTCAACAAAATGCTCACCTACTCTTATTAAAGAACAGATTAAAGAACTGATCGTCCTGACATAAAAAATGCCGGGGACGAGACTTGAACTCACACAGGTTTGCACCCACTAGCCCCTCGAGCTAGCGTGTCTACCAATTCCACCACCCCGGCAATCAGAAATTATCGGAAAATATTATCCGGCAAATATTATAAAATAATAGAAAAATTTAGTCAAAAATAATAAATTAGTATAAAAAATGCTTAAGAATTAGAAAAATATTGAAGATTATTTAAAAATTCCTCATTATTCTGAGTCTTTTTCATTGAAGCTGCAAGCTTTGGTATTATCTCTTCATTTGGCATGGAAGAAAATACTTTCCTCAACATCCTCACCTTTTCCAATGAATCATTGTCCATTAACAATTCTTCTCTTCTTGTTCCGGAAAGCTTAATATCAATAGCAGGAAAAACTCTAATATTAGAAAGGTTTCTATCAAGATGAATTTCCATATTTCCAGTACCCTTAAATTCTTCATAAATTACTTCATCCATCTTACTTCCTGTATCAACAAGCGCAGTAGCAATAATCGTTAAACTCCCTCCCTCTTCAATGTTCCTTGCTGCTCCAAAGAACTTCTTTGGTTTATGGAGAGCGTTTGAATCAATACCACCTGATAAAACCTTACCGCTTGTAGGTTCTACCTGATTGTATGCTCTGGCTAACCGTGTAATAGAATCAAGTAAAATCGCTACATCATAACCGCTTTCCACAAGTCTTTTTGCCTTTTCTAATACCATTTGAGCCACAAGAACATGCTTTGTAGCAGGCTCATCAAAAGTAGAGCTTAAAACTTCTGCCTGCACCGAACGCTGCATATCTGTTACTTCTTCAGGTCTTTCATCAACAAGAAATATTATTAAACGAACCTCCGGATGGTTTCTTGTAATACTATTTGCGATCTTCTTTAAAAGTACTGTTTTACCTGCTTTTGGAGGTGAAACAATGAGACCTCTCTGCCCTTTGCCTATTGGAGTGAAAAGATCCATTATCCTCATAGCAAACTCATCGGATTCAACTTCAAGTTCAATTCTTTCATCAGGAAATAATGGGGTTAAATTATCAAAAAGGGTTCTTTTTCGGGCTTCTTCCGGGGATTTATCATTAATCTTTTCTATTCTAAGCAATGCAAAAAATTTCTCTTCTTCAGTTCTCTTTGGTGGTCTGATATGTCCTTCGACAGTATCCCCTGTTCTTAATTTGAACAAAGAAATTTGTGATGGAGAAACGTAAATATCATCTGAACTAGGTAGAAAATTATATCTCTGTGACCTAAGAAATCCGAATCCGCCCTCAATTACCTGAAGTGTTCCTCCTCCATAAATTATACCCTCATTGTCTGCATGTTTCTCAATATTTGATATACCATTTCTTGGGTATGCATGGACTCATAGTTTTCTATTTTCAAACTTTCTGCTATGATCGTAAGTTCAGTAATAGATAATTGCTTGAGTTTATTAATATAAATTTTTTTATCGTCAGTGAAGACCTGCTTCATAACTTCTTCAGGATCTGTGGAATGGATATATGATGAAAAAACACCATTTTTTGTATTATCGCTATCCATTAAAATTGTTTTGTCTGATAAGGCATCATCGACCTCATTTCCATTCTTTAACTTAATTTTTTTTGGCATGAATTTCCCCTTTTAAATATCTTATTTAGTAATAATTATTATTCAAAACTAATATTTGAACATACTCAAAAAAATCTTTCCGAATATAAATATAGTATAATTTTATGAATTGAAATTAAATACTATTGAAAGCTTGTAAAAATCAAGCAACAAAACACTAATGTTCCCGAATTAATGGGAGGTAAGAAATCCTTATTTTCAAAAACGTGATAATTAAAAACCGCCTTAAGTTTAACCCGCGGATAAACCATTCAAAATATGCCGCATTCGGCATGTTAATTCTAAGAACATCCAAAATATATAATCTTTATAATTTTAGCGATTTTAATATTAATAAATTAAACCTAAAACCTAATAAAATTATTTCTTTTGATTATTATTGACTGAAATTGACTGAAGAAGAAAAATCAAAAAAAGAAAAACATAAACTCAATATATTATTTTAATTAAGATTAAAAATAATGAACTCAAAAAAGGCGGGAAAAAACGGTTTTCTGTATAAGATTTGACCTCTCTCTTGGGTTCTTTTTCACAACTAATATTATATTATTATTTTTAGAAATGTCAAACTTTTTTTTATGAAAAATAAAAATAACTGGTATGCAAGTTATAAAAAACTTTTTATCTACTTGAAAAACTTTCAATTTTTCCTTTTAACATATAATATGTTTCTTTACAGTATGTGCCGAATCTTATATCATGAGTAGCAATAATAATGGTTAAGCCAAGATTATTTAAATTACTGAAGATATTAAAAACCTCCTTTGCCGAGTTTTCATCAAGATTAGCCGTAGGTTCGTCTGCAACCAAAATTTCCGGGTTATTAATAAGTGCTCTGGCTATTGCAACTTTCTTTTTCTCTCCTCCGCTTAATTCGACAGGAAGTCTCTTTTTTAATTTTGCAATATTAAGGCTATCGATTAGAGTATTAAAATACTTGTTTTTTTCTCCGCTATTTATATAGTTTATTACAAGAGGAAGTAAAATATTATCTTCTACATTCAGATCATTAATAAAATTTGTTTCCTGAAATACTATCCCAAACTTTTTTTTTCTTATTAACGAAATATCTTTTTCTGAACTTTTTAAAAGAGAATACTTTCCCCAATAAACGTCTCCTGATGAAGGTCTTAAATTACCTGTAATAATGCTTAAAAGGGTTGTTTTTCCGCTTCCTGATGGACCGACAAAGGAAGTATAGTTCCCATAATTTACATCGATATTAATTGAATCAAGAGAATCAATATAATTTTCATCAATAGATTTATATTTTTTAGTTACATTTATCAACTTTAAATCCATTTAATTCCTCATTAAAGATCTTTTTTCTGTTTTTCAATATTGGAGACTACAACTAGAGAAAAAATAGGAGTTATTATACTTATCATTATAATCTGGCATAAAATTATCAATAAAGGATTATATTTTGGTTTAATAAAAATTATAACCAGTAAAAATAATATTGCGGCAATAAAAACTTCTATAAATAATTCAATAATATAATTGAGTATAATAAATGTTTTAGATGCTCCAAACAGCCGAAATAAATTAATAGAAGACGATTCTGAAAAAACCCTTATATAAATAAAAAGAATATTTGAAAAAGTTGCAATTAAAATAATGTAATATAAAATATTAACCTGTATATTAAGAGTTGAAGAGAAAAAAAGCATAAAGTTAATTAGAATAAGTAATATCCGCCAGAATAATTGAATTTTAAAACGTTTAATATTAAGCCATAAAATATTACCGAAAACCTTACCCAAAATTAAATCAATATTTACTCTTCCCATAATTTCTGCCCATAAATATTTTTGACACTATTCAATATACTGCTTCTTTGTTTCGGGTCCGGATTTTTAATAACCATCATTTTAACAAATTTGTCATAAGATTTGACCTGATTCAAAGATCTTTTATAATCGTCATTTAAATCTTCTCCAATAATGATAAGAGTGGCCCTCGAGTCACTATATACTTCCAATAATTTAACCTTATCATTAACCGTATAAACATCCAATTCGGGATTGAAATCCGGAGAAATATTAATTCCAGCACTTTTGCTTTCAACAATCATGGAAACCAAATCTGTAAATTTCATAAATTTTTGAGCATAAAAAGGATCGCTGGCATTTAATAAAAAGAAAACAATTATGCCCCCTTCATCATAACGGTAATCTATGAGCGTATTCCTGTTTAAATTAACTTTAACATCATTCCACCTTTTATAATGAAGTCTCTCTCCATAATTCAAAATCGGCTCATAAGTATCATCTGCATTTTTTTTGTAAACTTCACTGAGTGATATTATACTTCTTTTTCTCTTTGTTCCTGTATTACTTGTTTCTAGTGTATCAATCAATCTGTCCATCTCAATAGTATTTTTTTTGTTTATTGGAAGTTTATAATCTGCGGGATAATTAGCTACAAGCTTGGCGCATAGTCTATCATTAAATATAACAGGAACTTCTTTTATTGAAGCCTTCTGAAGCATCTCAAAGTGAGATGGTGTAAACCGGGACCCTCTTGAGATTACTTCAGCATTATTATCTAATACAAAGTGAATATCTGACAAATAAATTAGCGGTATATCTTCATTATCATATTTATTATAAATTTTTAAAGCCTCTTCAATTTTAATTTTCATTGATTTTCTCCGAAAGCAATTGAATTGCTAAGTTAAAGGACTAATAAATATTAAATTAAATGTTAATAATAAGTGTGATTTTATTTATTCACTTTGTTCTTGCATAAAATTATATAATAATTTGTATAAATGTCAATATAACGAATGCTACCTTCTTATGGAAAGATAACTGTCGATTCTCTCTAATAGTTTTCTATCTTCATTATTAATTAAACTTTTTAATCTGTCTGTACCAAGGAATGTCCATATTCTATAAATATAAATACTATTGATAATATTCTGTCTAACCATATTGACCAAAGCCTCATTCTTGCTGAAAACTGCCTTGGCCGTTTTTTCATCACTCATATTTACAACTATAACTTCTTTCCCATCAATACTTAATAATATATTGTTTTTTGAAAATTCATCGGTTTTAAAGAAATCATCAAGTTTATAGGAATATAATGTTATCCCTTTGGTTTCTAATAAATAATATGAAAATATATCAATTCTGACATTATTTTTTAATTTTTCATCGAGTTTATTTATTAGACTGTCAAGATATTGTTGATTATTGACACTTATATATATCTCTTTTTGTGCTCTTTCAATCATCATAAAAATTGAATTAATAATATTTTTTTTACCTACAATATTCCAGAAATAATCTGAATTATCAACAATTAAGTACTCTTTTAATGTTTTTACAATATTTGTTTTAGCATCTGTAAAATCAATTTCAATATTTTTTAGAAATTCATTTATTTCTACAGGAATATATGTATCAGGATTTGATTTTATTATTCTTGCACCTCCCTTTTCAACAAGCCTGTTAAGCATTTCATACACAACAGGCCTTAAGATGCCGCTGTTTTTACTAAGCTGATAACCTGTAATCGGATGATTCTCCAGGAGAGCGAGATAAACCTTCGTTTCGTTTGTACTCAATCCAAGTTTTTCAAAACTATCAATAATATCCGGACGATCACTGATACCCAAATCTTCCTCCAGGATAAAATAATAAGAGAAAGAAATTATTTTTTATTATACTCATAAAAACCAGTTCCCTTGCCAATCATAGACATAATCCCACTCTCGACATTAACAATAATTTTCTGTGAATTAAACTTTGAATCCTCATTAACAAGAATCGGATTACCGGTTAGTATCATCATTTTTGTTTTAGTGAAATATTCCCCCCATTTCGAATATGCTCTTTTTTTACCTTGAATAATTATTACATTCCCAAGTAGGTTGGCTTTTTCTTCTTTATCAAATTTCTCCATAACAACAGAATATGCTGTCACATTATTATTTGTAAAAATTATTACCGGATTTTTTGTAATTTTCGAATATCCAAGATCCTTAAAATAATCCAACCTGCCGGAATGAATTACATATCCCTCTTTTTTATCCTCAATAATAACATTTCCAACAGCTGTATAACTTTGTAGTTTTTTATTTTTGGAATCGATATCAATTTTATCTGCCGTCAGTACTGAACCTTCCTGCTTTGCCTTTGCATTACCGGTTATTTTAAATTTTCCAGTATTTTGGTAGATAACACCTTTATCACCTTCCATTACATAATTCTCGTTTGTAATCCAGACATTTCCCAATAAAATAACATAATTATCATCTGGATATGCTTTTACAATATCACTTTTAGCTATGGTATTATCTTCTTTAAGTATAATAACAGGATTTTTCTTTGCAATAATTTCTTTTTTTTTTGTATCATAAGTGCCTTCGTCAGATGTCATTAAGATTTTATCTTTTTTATTTTCAAAGAAAACATTTCCGAAAGCATATCCCATTTCCTTTTTTTCATCATATATGATGGTATTTGCTTTAAGATTGTTCTCATCTTTTATGATCAATGGCATAATATTATTAGTATATTCAAGCAATAATCTTTTAATTTCCCATCTATAGGTACTTATTCCAGCAAAAACTTCAACTGGTTTTGGTTTTGAAGCCTGAGAAAATAAAAAGTTAAAAAGAATAATTAATAAAAAAAAGTAGAATATTCTTATCATAATAAATCCTGAAATACTTAAATCACTGATTAATTTTCGCTTTTCCTCTTTCAATCGTAACTTCTTTCAGTTCAGAATCAGCCACCATTTTATATCCTGAAATTATAGTATTTCCCTTTTTCAGGGTAACAAATTCATCAGGTTCACTATAGAATTGTTTTTTTGTATTATCCCAGTTTACCTTATTTGCTTCCAAAATGGCCTGATTTTCAGAAAGGATTTTTACTTTACCTTCCGCAAAAAGATTCATAGTGTCTTGATTTACAAAACCGCTGTTTGCTGATAAAAACGACTTTATTACATTTGATTCATTATAGAATGTCATAACAAGGTTATAAAGATACACTTGATTTTTAGAATTATATATTTTTGCCTCACTTGCCCGTAGTTCCCATTCTCTTATTCCAGCTTTATCTGCATAAACCCATTTAAAATCTCCAAGGGTTAGATCTGGCAAATTATTAACTGTGTTTGTACTGGTTTTAAAATTTATGCTGCATCCTTGAATAAAAAATATAGAAAATATAAGAATTATTCTAAATATTCTCATAATTTTATCCCCTATTAAATTGAAATAAATAATTATGCAAATAGTAGTAATATTTTTACTCTTATTTTATTATATTAGAAATATCAAATAAATGCAAAGAGTTTACACTTGTAAAAAGGAAAATTGATATGAAAGAAATTTATTTAAAAAAAGCTTTAAAAATCTCAAAAGAAAAAGATTTAGAATCCGCAGTAGAATTACAAAAAGAGCTTGAAAGTTATATTTCTTTAGATGATAATTTCAGTGATCCAAAAATAATATCGGGAGTTGATATTGCATACTCAAAAGAATACTGTTATTGCGCTATAGTATCGGTTGAAACTGAAACACTTGATATAATTGAAGAATCATTTTCAAAATCCAAAATTGGATTCCCATATATACCGGGTCTCTTGTTTTACAGGGAATTCCCGGCCTTTTTTGCCGCTTATAAAAAATTAAAGAAAGCCCCCGATATCTTAATATTCGATGGCCAGGGTATGTCTCATCAAAGAATGATGGGAATAGCAACTATGTCGGGGATAATAATAGAAAAGCCGACTATTGGATGCGCCAAATCCCATCTTTACAGTGATGGTTTTATAATGCCTGATAATAAAAGATTTGCTGTAAACGAATTAAAGGTAAAAGGAATATTGGTGGGATTTGTTTTGCGCTCAAAGGAAAACATCAAGCCAATATATATATCTACCGGTTACAGGGTTTCACCTAAAAGCTCGCTTGAAATAGTAAAAAAACTTATCACTAATTTTAAGTTACCTTTACCCAATCACCTGGCTCATTATGCTTGTGAAAGTTATAAAAAGAAGTAAATATTTATCTACTATTTTCTATCCTAATTCCACCGAAAACAGTGTCTGCTTCTATTTCAAGATGATTCTCTTCTTTCTTATAGCCGGATGATTTATAAGTATGCTGACCGAAAGATGTAATGCTCTCATCTGGAGTAAAAGCACCGGCAAAAGCAGCATTGGCAATAACTCTTACAGGCATTTCAGGATTAATTTTCACAATACCCTCTCCAAAAATCGCGCTTATGTGAACATGAACGGTGTTGTTTTTTATATTAGCGCCGGTTAAATCAATTACACTTTTACCGAATATAATGTTGAATTCATTATTTTCATTTAATTCGTTATAATTCATACTGCTTTCACTAAAAATAACTGTGTTTTTATCGGATCGCCCAGTAAATCTATACCCGCCCCAGAGCATTTTTAAACCGATATAAACGAAGATAAATGCTAAAATGATGCGAAATATAGGTATATTCATATGAAAAACAGCATTTATTATTATTGACAGGCCCCATAGTATAAGTATTCCTCCCCAGAAAAATCCTGAAAATAAAAATCCTTCCATTCTCACAATTACCTCCATATCAATATGACTTATTCAAAATAAGTAATCAATTATATACAGTAGATTTTAAACTGTCAAATAATGAAATCCCTGAATTATGAATGGGACTATAATACATAATTTATTTCAATATGGAAAATTGGTTTATTATTTTAGAAATATTTTCTTCTATTTTTTCTTTTAATCTTTCATTAATAATATCAACTTTTACTGCCTTATTTTCTTCAATGTCATATAAATATAGCTCTGTCACGGGATAACCGATATTATTTAAAAAATATGCGTAATAATTTAATTGTCTTTGGTATCTTGTTAAATCTTTATTAAGTTTAAGTTTATAGTCAACGACAGCCCCCGATTCCTTACCTTTTCTGATATATTTATCGAGAGCACCTTTAATATGAAAATTATTATTAGAACAATAAAATGGATAATTAATTTCCCATTCGGAATAATAGGTATAATTATCTTTAAAATGTTCATTATAGAAATCGCTATTAAAATAGCTTTTTACTGTTAAAATAATCTGTTCTTTTTTTTCAATTATACTTTCACTTTCCATAATTATAGATTTTTCAATATAATCCTCATAATTATCGAATCCGGCGAACCGGAATACTTTATGAAAATATGTTCCTATTTCTGCTCTGTTTCCGATATCCATTAATAAATCTTCGGCAGAGGCTATTTCCTTAAGGGATTCATCAACCGGAAAAGATCTATATAAATAACGGTTTTTGAAGGCGGCTTCCATAAATTCAATATCAAGAAGTTGTGTGATGGTTATAAATTTTGGCATAGTCAAATAAGTTAATCTATTCTGGTTATTTTCCAGATAATCAATTCTGCTTATAACCTTTTGTTCAACCTCATTTAATTGAGCTTTTTTTAACTCGCTGGAAATTTTATTTTCCTCATTTTGTAATAAATTATTTTTAACAAAATCCTTTTTTAAATTAATAAAGCTTTTCCATCCGTCCTTTCCATCTCTTTCACAACTGTCCAGCTTGCTGCCCTGTTCATTCCTTTCAGCGAGATTATCCACACCGATATAATAAAACAATTCTTTAGCCCTTGTTAAAGCTACATAAGAAAGCCTTTTTTCTTCTTCAATTTCTTTAATACAATAGTTATTATTCAGGTAAACATAATTTTTATCTTTATCTATAAGCTTTATACCTAAAAGATTTTTGTCCATTAATATTTTACGCCGGTATCCGGCCGTATTACCGGAAGTGGCTATATAGATTACGGCTCTTGATTCAAGACCCTTTGCAGAATGAATTGTCATTAGTTTTACAACATTGCTTTTCTCACCGACAATCTGAGGTTTTGATAAAAAAACGTCATAATCCTGAATATAAAAAAGAAAATCAGTAAGCCGGAACATTTCAATATCCTGTATATACCTTAAAAAATCAAGAAATACTATCAGATTTGTACTTGACTCCTTCCTGTTAGGCAAATTATTTAAAAAAGCATAATAACCTGTTTGATAAATGATTTCTTCAACAAGTTCCGGTATGCTTATACGGTTTTTTTTCAAAAATATATTATTAAATATTTTAATTTCCCTGGAATTTGTTTCATTAATTGCGGAAAATAGATTCTTTTTATATTTGATAAATGAGAGAATCTCTTCATCGCTTATCCGGAAAAACGGAGATTTTAAAAGAGGCAGAAAAAAGTAATTACTGTCCCTGTTTTCTAAAGCTCGCAGATAAATTATAAGATAGTTGATTTCCAGTGTTTCAAATATATTGGTAGTATCTATATTAAAATATGGAATTCCATTTCGGCCAAGGTCTTCTCCAAATATTTTATTGAGGATTATGATATTTGTTTTTTTTCCGAAATAATACCAGAATATCGGATGGTTGATAACCATTTCTAATTAATCTGCAGATCAAATCGGCTGCATATTTTGATGAACTTTCCATAATACTGGATGTATTATCACCCTCGGCAGGAATGAAAAACAATCCATTGCCTGATGAACCTGTTTCATTTTTATTAGAATTTTGATATTGATAAATTATATTTCCCTCACTGAAAATATCTGTAAATACTTCATTAAAAGCTTTTACCATTCTTTCTGAGGAACGATAATTCAGATTAATCTCTTTATAATAAATTTCAGACATATTCTGAAATTTCTGCTTTGTCGCATAAAAGATTTCAACATTTGCACTTCGGAATCCATATATTGACTGTTTTGGATCCCCTACCATAAAAGCAGTCATTGCCATACTATTATTTTCATTATAAACCATCAGGTCAAAAATCTCTTTCTGGATATCACTTGTATCCTGATATTCGTCTATTAATATATATTTTATTTTATTCTGGATATTTTTCCTTATTTCCAAATTAAATTTTAATAATTTTAACAAAATCAATTCAATATCGCTGAAGGTTATCTCTTTTCTGAAATCTTTCAAGATTTCATATTTTTTATGAAATAAAAGATAACATCTCCATAAATAAGGCAGCAATATTTTGTTCAAAATAAAATAGAGATTTTCATATAGCGGATCAATAACGTTATGTATTATTGTGGAAGTTCCTTCATAAGAGAGATCGGCTGAAAATATATCCATATTCTTTCTATGAAGTAAAAAATCCTCGATTTTTTTTATAACGGCATCAACTTTAATTTTTGACCTTTTTTCTGATTCACTCAATAGATATAATTCTGATTTAATTTGAGTCAATGCAGGTATAGTTTCCTTAATGACAGACTCTTCAATATTTTTATCATTATCATAATCAAAGTAACCGGACCGTTTTAAAAGCCCAACGACCTCTTCAATACCTTTTGATTTTACTGCTTTATGAATTTCATTAAGCCAATCTGAAACCGCATTATAGCCGATGATCTCTACAATCTGTGCAAAATCATGATCCTTCGTGTCAATAAAATATCTAATGGTTTCTGTATAAGCATCCTGAGATGTTGTTGACAGTTCCTCAATTCCGCTTTCATCCAATGGTGAAGAATATGGATCAATACCTGTTTCAATGGGGTATTTTAGGATAATACTCAATCCAAAAGAATGAATTGTAGTTATTGAAGCATGGCTAAGTGCGTTTAATATATTTTCCTTGTTTGCCTTTAAATATTCTATAGAATCTCTTTTATTATCAATTTTTCCACTGCCAAACAATTCGAGTTTATTAAACAAATCGCTTAAATAAATTTCATCAAATGAGGCTTCGATTTTATTCCTGATCCTATCTTTCATTTCATCAGCAGCCTTTCTAGTAAAAGTAAGCGCCACTATTGATTGAAAGGCATCATAAAAACTATTTTTTCTATAGACAATGAGATATATAAAAATGGCCAGATATCTTTCAACCAGAACGCTTGTTTTACCGCTTCCAGCTGACGCTGATAACAGCAATGGCGACTGGATCGAATAAACAACACTCTCATCATTAAATTTTATTTCCTTAAAATTGGATTTAATTTCAGTCATATAAACTTTGGAATCCCTTTTATTTATAAATTTTACAACTATTATAAATTTACAGTAGAATTTTAGCAAAGAATCTAATTTCAATCAAAATAATAAGAAATAATAAATTAATGTTATAAAATTTATTTTTATATCTGTAATATAGATAAGAAATTGATTTATTAACGATTTACACTTAAAATAAGAGTCGCTTTTTTTAGAGCTGGTAATATCAATGGTTGAAAATTTGTTTGAAAAGAAAAAAAAGGGAATTATCCAAATAATTTATGATTTTGTTCGGGAATCTGCTGATAAACCTTATGGAATTATATTATTATGTATTCTTGCCTTTACAGAAGCTTCATTTTTGCCTGTATCTCCATTCATTATCCTTCTGGCATTTTGTGTAGTAAAACCGGGAAAAAGTATTATCTTTGCAACATATACTCTTGTATTTACAGTAATAGGAGGAGTTTTTGGTTATTATATAGGTTATGTCCTTTTTGAATATATAGGGAAACCTATTTTAAACTTTTATGGCTACTGGAATTATTATGATAATCTTAAAACCATGCTTTCAAAAAATGAGTTTTTATCTCTTCTCATAGCCGGATTAATTCCTTTACCTTTTAAGGTTTTCAGTATTTTATCAGGGTCCTTGAACCTTAATTTCTGGCTTTTTATTCTTGCCGGGACGATTAGCCGCGGTGTAAAATACTATCTTTTTTCAGTCATTATTATGGTTTTTGGAAATAAGGCTAAAATTTTTGTTGAAAGGAATCTAATCTTTGTGTCTATAATATTTACAATTATATTAATAACAATTGCCCTGCTGGTTATTTTTCTTTTTTGAAAAAACTCATGATTTGCTTTAAAATATTATCTATTAATTGGAGGAAAGATATAAAAATATATATATTATTTTCAGTTTTTATCTTTACAATTTTAAATTCAACATATTCAGATGATTTAGACGATATTATCAAATATAGTCTAAGCAATTCCCCTGCAGTAAAAAGCATAGAAAATAACCTCAAAATCGCCGATTTAAATAATAAAATCGACAATATTTTTTATATACCCGATCTTTCTTTTAATGTTAATTATACTTATATAAGTGACAGCCCTACCAATAATTTTAATTACACAATTAATATAGGAAAATCATTTGGCGATATTGATAACACAATTATAGGATTAATAACTTCAAAAAATAATCTTACAATTAGTGAATTTCAGGCTGAAATAAACAGACTGGAATTTATAAATAAAATTATTTCATTATATATTTCAATTTATGATTATAAAAAAAGAATTGAAATTGAAAATAATGATATTGATAGAGAATTAATATCGCTCAGGATTGTTGAGGATAAAGTAATTAATGGTAAAGAATTACAGATGAATTTAATGAAATTTTCTAATGAAATAATATTAAAAAAAGATGAATTGGACTTGATTTCAATTAGCCTGGATAGACAAATAAAAAATTTTGAAGAATTAATTGGTGTACCTCTATCAAATTTTGTAATAAAAGATAAACTTGACGAGGATATTACTCCAATTGTTGATTTTGATAAAAATAACCAATATTATCTATCCATAAAAAGTAAAGATTTGGAATTATCAAATAATATTTTAGCCATATCAAAAAAAAACCGGGAGAGTTTTTTACCCATCCTGGGATTATCGGCAGGAGCAAATTATAATTTTGCAACGAGTTCTTATTCATATAGCGGAAATATTAGTTTTAACTTTGCGATTTTTGATTTTATGAGAAGGCAGAATGAAATAAAGGTACTTGAATTGAAGAATAAAAATATTATTAATGATATTTCAAATACTTATGCAGATATCTCATATAATTCTTTTTTTATGGTTAATCAAGTTAGTCTTTTGGAAAAAAAAATTACAAACCTTGAAGAAAATTTGAATCTGGAAAAACAATTATTCAGTCAGTATCAGAATAAGTACAAAAATGATATAATTGATTTTTATGATTTTATAAAATTTCAGAACCTTATATATGATGATGAAATCATCCTTTTAGAAACAAAAAATCAGTTTAATCTCCTTAAAAAAAGGATGAAATACGGTATTTTAATGATATGAGAAAATATATTTATAAATTTTTACTATCAAATTTTATTATTATAACAATTTCCGGATGCACATTGTATAATGATATACGGATTGATACAACATATAATAATGGACCGGCTGTAAGCGTATCTATCACAAAACCTCTTAGCGACCTGGATACTGTTATAAGAAGCTTATTGGTATCTGAAAATGCCCTGTCAGTTACGAAGATTGATACAGCTATTCAGAGAAAAGAATTACTTGATTCCATAATAACTAACTACGCCGAAATTCAATTTTTTAAACTTCAGAAGGATATTCTCCTTGATGATATTTCTAATTACAATGAATTTTTAACGCTGATAAAATCGGAAAATGAAACTAAAATTGAAAAATCTTATGATTTAACCATAATTTCAAATGAAATTACAGTTAAACAAGAGGAATTGGTTCTAAATGAAGAGAGCTTCAGCAATAATTTATTAGTATTTTTAAAACTTACAGGTTATAAAATATCCGATTTTGATCCGGAAAAGTTATTCTCTGATATTGATAATACAGCACTATACGAAATTGAATTGGAAAAACTGAAAGGTGACTTGGCTAATAACAATCTATCAATAAGAAAAAAGATTCTCGATAATTTTCTACCGGAATTAAGTCTTTCTACTGGAGTTTCTTATTATATTTCTTCCAATCAAATTTATTATAACCCTTCTACTGGAGTTTCTTATGATTTTTCTTCTAATCAAATTTATTATAATGCCTCATCAGGTTTGAATTATAAATTCTCGGACATTTTTATAAGAAACTACCAGGCTAAAATTTTGGAATATCAGAATGAAAATTTAAAAAGAGATATAAAGGCAAAAGAACTGGAAAACGAGGATTCACTTTACTCAATAAACAAGATGATTACCATCCTGGAAAATAGAATAAAAATATTGGAAACAAATCTTCAAATTGAAAATACCAATCTTATGCTTTTTGCAGACCTTTATAAGAAAGATAAAATTGATTTTTATCTATATAAAAGAGACTTGGATGATCTTACAGATTATAAAAAGAATCTTCTAAAAAATAAAAGTGATCTTTTTATAATTGTAAAAAGTTTAAAATATGGTATCCTCAGGTGTGAAAATAATTCCTAAAAATCTTTTTTATACCAGGTTATATTTAAAATGAGTATTAACAAATTTTTTAAATGCTTACTTGGTATTATACTGAGTTCCTTATTAATATTGTTTTGATTGTAACCTCAGTATTAGTAATAATACATCATAAAAGAAATTTAGCCGGTTAATTTTTTTGACTAACATTTTATAATACTATAAGATATTATTATTAATGTTAACAAGTGAGCATAATATGGAAATATTAGAAAAACTGAAAATCTTAGGTTCTGCTGCAAAATATGATGCATCATGTTCTTCCTGTGGTAGCAAAAAGAGAAAATACAGTCAATGAAAAAAGTTCTTCGGGAATCTGCCACAGTTGGGCAGATGACGGGAGATGCATTTCGCTTTTAAAAATACTCTTAACAAATTATTGTATTTACGATTGCGCATATTGTCTTAATAAGCGGAGTAATGATATTGAGAGGGCTATATTTAGCGTCAACGAAATTATCCAGTTAACAATAAATTTTTATAAACGAAACTATATTGAGGGTCTTTTTTTAAGCTCCGGAGTATTCAGAAACCCTGATTTAACAATGGAAATGCTCTTAAATGTAGTAAGAAAACTTCGCCTTGAGCACAATTTCCATGGATATATTCACTTAAAAGCAATACCCGGAGCAAGCAGTGAGTTAATAAAGACGGCCGGTTTTTATACCGACAGAATGAGTGCAAATATTGAGCTTCCCTCAGAAAAGGGGTTGAAATTATTAGCACCCCAAAAAAGCAGCAAAGAGATTTTTTATACAATGAATTTTATTCACGAAAATATTATTGAAAATAAAGAAGATAAAAATAAAACTAGAAAGATCAAAAGCTTTGTGCCTTCCGGACAAAGTACCCAGCTTATCGTAGGCGCTACACCCGAAACAGACCTGAACATTATTAAGCTTACAGAAAATTTATATAATAAACTAAAATTAAAAAGAGTTTATTATTCGGCCTATGTTCCTGTTAATATTGCTCCGAATCTTCCTTCTTTATTAAAACCACCCTTATTAAGGGAAAACAGGCTTTATCAGGCAGATTGGCTGCTTCGCTTTTATGGATTCAAGGCAGATGAAATTCTTGATAACTTACACCCTTTCTTGGATGAGAATTTTGACCCAAAAACAGGCTGGGCAATAAGGAACCTGAGTTTATTTCCAGTAGAAATAAACAGGGCAGAATATGAAATGTTGTTAAGAGTTCCAGGTATTGGTGTAAAATCAGCTTTACGGATTATATCTGCCAGAAAGTTTAATGTAATAAAATTTGATCATCTTAAAAAAATGGGAGTGGTTTTAAAAAGAGCAATGTACTTTATTACCTGCACAGGTAAATATATAGACAGATTCAATATTGATGAATCTTTTATTAGAAATAAGCTTACATCTGTAAAAAAAACAGAAAATGTAGGTGAAAAATGGTTATTTAAATGAACCAATTAACAGAATTAAGAATTTGAGGAAATAAAATGATAGACTATAAAATATCAATAATAATACCCTGCTATAATGAAGAAGCGGTTATTGATAAAACTTATAACAGAGTATCAGCTGTATTGGAAAAAAATAATCTTAATAATTATGAAATTATTTTCATTAATGATGGAAGCAATGATAAAACACAAAAAATTCTTGAAGAATTTGCTTTAAAAGATAAAAATGTAAAAATAATAGACTTCTCAAGGAATTTCGGCCACCAGCCTGCAGTCTCCGCCGGTATTAACCTGTGCAGTGGAGATATTGCAGTGATAATTGATGCTGATCTTCAAGATCCGCCTGAATTGTTACCAGAAATGATAAAAGTTTATGAAAAAGAAGGTGTAGATGTTGTTTATGGCGCAAGAAAGATAAGAAAGGGCGAGAGTTTTTTTAAATTAGTTACAGCAAAGCTTTTTTATAGATTGATAAATTCATTATCTGAAGTAAAGATCCCGCTTGACACCGGAGACTTCAGGCTTATAAATAGAAAAGTTATTAATAGCTTTAAAAAATTAAGCGAAAAGAATAAATATATAAGAGGCTTAATAAGCTGGGTAGGCTTTAAACAAGTACCTTTTTATTATTCCAGGGAAAAAAGGGAAGCAGGGGAAACCAAATATCCTGTTTCAAAAATGTTTAAATTTGCGACTACAAGCCTTCTTTATTTCACAAAAAAGCCTTTAAAAATTGCTATGACTCTTGGTTTTTTAAGCATTATCATAGGTTTGGTCTTAACAGTTTATGTTTTTTTTGCAAAATTTTCAAATTTGATATTAACAGTTCCCGGCTGGGCTTCTACGATTATCAGCGTAGTCTTTTTTGGCGGGGTTCAGCTACTGACTATTGGAGTTCTAGGAGAGTACATTGGAAGCATATTTGATGAGGTTAAGGGCAGGCCTGAGTATATTATTGATAAAACAATTAACTTTGAGGAATATTGATGCCTGAAACAGGAGCTATCAGCGTAGATAAAAATAAAATCATTGATTTTTTTGAAAGACAATACCGTTTATGTGCCATAATAATATTATGTATAGCCATATTTAATATATTCTTCAACCTGGGTAATAATCCAGTCCTTGACTGGGATGAGGCCCGTCATGGAATTTCGGCTTACGAGATGATTAAAAATAATAACTGGATTGTAACTACATATCATAACAATACAGATTACTGGAATTTAAAACCCCCTGTAGGAGTATGGCTGATCGCTTTATCATATAAGATCTTCGGCTACAATTCATTAGCAATGCGTTTTCCTTCCGCTCTATCGGCTTTCTTCTGTATCCTGCTTATTATGTATTTTGCTCGTAAGACTTTCAATAAAACAACTGCTTTATTATCAGGTCTAATATTATCTTCATCCTTTGTATTTATTGAGGTTCACTCCGGAAGAAATGGCGATTTTGATGCGCAAATGGCGCTGATTACACTTCTTACTGTTATTTTTCTCAGTAAGACGAAGAAAAGCATTTTTTATTTCTATTTAAGCGCTTTCTTAACAAGCCTGGCATTTCTAGTGAAAAGCTTTTCTTTTATTCAGCCTGCTGGAATTATATTATTATATTGGATAATCAATAAAGAGTATAAGAGATTTAAATGGGGCAATTATCTGATAATTATAGGAGTCTTTTTTTTACCTATCATTTCCTGGGCAGTTTGCCGGTATTTTCAGGATGGAACCTCATTTTTTATTAGGATGTTCTCGTATGACCTCATTCAAAGAAGTACATCAGCTCTTGAAGGGCATTCTTCCTCAAATCTATTTTATCTTGAACCTTTGATTTTAAAATTCCTTCCATGGTCTCTCTTCTTTTTCATTCTTCCATTCTACAAAAACAGATTAAACTTCAAAATAACAAAATACAGTCCTCACTTTAAGATAAAATTAAACTTTTTCTATAAAAATACGCTTTTATTAATCTGGATTTTAGTACCTCTTTTTGCAGCTTTCTTCGTAAAAACAAAGAACGAATGGTATATAAACTCAATATATCCGGCACTTTCCATCTTCATTGCCTGGCATATTTCCGATCTGTTATATGACAATTCTTTCAAAAAGGGTTTGTTTTATCTGATTAGAAAGGTGTTCTTACCTCTTATGATTGTATTTTTTATAATTTCTTTTACCGCTATTACAATTTCCAATTTAATTCCGGAAGCGAGTTTATCCTTAAATATGAAAGATAGTTATCAAAACATGAGAAAATTTATCGACAAAGAAAATATTCTTAAAAATTTGAAAATTGGATTTTATACAAAGAATGATATTATTTATGCAAAAGATTGGGAACAGTCAAAATATTTTATTGCAGAGGTTGTTAAGGGTTTGAATCCTGTTGAAATCGGAAATTATGATGATTTTATTAAAACCACACAGAAAGGAAATCTCTTATTAATTGAAAATAATTCGGTTGATAATGAATTTATTTCAAGTAACAAACTCACAATAGTCCAGACAAACATGAACTGGATTATCGTTAAATAAAACTTACTTAAATTATGTTGAATTGTTTTTATTTTTGTTTTCCAAGGGCTTTGTAAATAAAATTATCTGTAATAATAGGTATAGAATTTATTAATCCGTTGATTGAGAGACTTGAAATCCTGTCGCTAACCTCAACGCTCCCAGTATAAACGTCTATTCCTTTTAAAGTTATAAAATAATTATTCCCCATCTTTAAAACACTGCCTGTTATAATCTTGTTTGCTCCCATAATCTGACCTATTTTTATAACCTTTTCTTCTTCAGTAATACCTGACAATTGAAGCTTTTGTTCATCAATAATATGCTGAAGCTGCGACCTGTCGAGTATAATAAAACACCCCCTGTTAACCAATTCCACCGAAAAAAGTTCGGCAAGGGTTTTACCATCTGATGATGAAGTAGAAGAATCGAAGTCCATTACAACAATTTTTAATTTATTATCATTCTTCCATACACCTGCCTGACCTTGGGTTAATTGTGAATTATCTTTTTCCAATAAAGCAGTATTATACATAACGCCATTTTGCTCTTCAAGTTCAAAATAATAATAAGGTTTGGGTCCATAAACCCAAAGCCATGGAAAATAACCCAGAAAAAACCCCGTGACAAAAGCACCAACCTTGAACTCTTTTTCAAGATTAGTTTTTAAAGGTTTATAACCCTCTTTTTCAAGAGATAAATCATAACCGTTAAAATCAAAATCGCTTAGACGAGTCCTGGCCGGTGTGTTTCCTATAAGTTTTCCATTTATTCTTACTGATACACCTTCAGGTTTGGTGTCTATATGAACTCCGGTAGAACATCCCGCAGTTAAAAAAATAAAACAAAGGAGAAAACTCCACATGGCATTTTTTGACATAAAAAACTTCATCCTTTAAATTAAGATCAGCGAATAATTCTAAAAATAAATAACAGAAAAATCAAGGAAACTGGATGTAACCGATTTGTTTAAATTAAAAGCTCTTAACATACCTTTCAAAAACGGCTTACAAAAAAGTTTTCGGCTTCCCTGATGATCTGGTTTAAGGAACCACATATGATCTTTGAAGGAGGAATTGAGTTAAGAAATATTGAACCGTACCTCTGGGTCTTGATACGGTTGTCCATGATTGCGATTACACCTTTATCGGTTTTGCTTCTTATAAGCCTTCCCATCCCCTGTTTCAATCTCAGAACAGCCCTTGGTATACTGTAGTTTAAAAACGGATTTATCCCCTTAGATTCAAGGAGTTCAACTTTTGCCTTATAAATCGGATCAGATGGAGAATCGAAAGGGAGTTTTTCAATTATAACACAGCGGAGATTATCACCCTGTATATCAATGCCTTCCCAGAAACTGGATGTCGCAAATAAAACAACATTTGAGTTTTTAGCCATTTTTGACAGCAGTTCTTCTCTCGATGCTTCACCCTGCTTTAAAGGAATAAGCCCCCCATCCAGCAGGCTCTCTTTTAAAATAGAAAACATCTCATTCAAGCGGTGATAGGACGTAAAAAGAATTAAAACACCGCCCTCGCTCATTAGTGACAACTCTTTTACCAAGTCTGTCTTTTCTTTTGTTACACTTCCATGATCCAATTTTTCTTCGAGAATATAAACCTCCGTTTGCTTTTTATAATCAAACGGTGAAGGAAAGTTCATTTCATCCTTTTCCTTATTTGTCGCAATTTGAAGGCCGATACTGCCCTTAAAATAATCAAATTTGCCATTTATCATAAGGGTTGCCGATGTAAATATAGAAAAATCTTTCTTTGAAAAAAGGGAATTCGCAAGAAAATCCCCCACTTCAAGCGGACTATAATAAAATTTCAAGTTCTTTTTTGTTACCTCAATCCATTTGACAAAATTTATTTCTTTATTTGTTTTAAAGATAAGATCAAAAACGGACTTCGATTCCGAAAGACTCATAATTCTAAATCCTATGGTAGTAATGATGTCTACTACTTCATGTTTTGTAGATATTCCTTTGATTCTAGAGGAAAAATATTCAAAACTGGCCGAAAAACGGCCGATTTCAGAAAATAAAATAGAAAGATGTTCCATAATGTAATTATAATCATGCGTTAAAGTAAAGTCTTTATCTATTCCGATACTGTTTGATTCTTTAGTTTTTTGTTTCAGTACTTCTATTCCATCAAAGATGAAGTCGGTTAAATCCCTCAACAGGTTTTTTATCATTTTGATAAGTTCATTATAAGCTTCAACAAGTTCTATATACCCATAAAAATTAGATTTTTTTTCCAGAAGTACCATAAGACCGTATGCCTTTTCCCCCTTTATCGAATATAATTTTCTTAAGTTATAAATCAATCCCTGAATGGAAAACTCTCTGGACAGGGATTTTAATGCAACATCTTCTATATGATGCGCTTCGTCAAAGATTATTCCTGAAAAAAAAGGAAGGGAACTCCTATGGCTTGACTCATCGATTGTACTGAATGAAAGGGAGTGATTAGATATAATAATATTTGATTTTTCTGCTTCAAGCCTCGCTTTATAATAAAAACAATCGCTGAAGAAGATACATTTACGTCTAGTACAACCGTAAGTATCACAGGCTATTTCTTCCCAGATTTCTTCCTTTATAAAACTGCCGAATTCGCCGATTGTTCCTTCTTCACAGTTCCGGCTCCATTCCTCAATATCAATGGCAATTTTGTAATCTTCTTCTTCTGTAAACAAAGTTTCCTGCTTTTCCCTGTCTTTAATGAGATCAAAAAGTTTTTTTCTGCAGAGGTAATTACCCTTCCCGATTAAAACCGAATAATAGACATTTTCCTGAAGATAAGATTGTATAATCTTCTGAACCATAAGCATATCCTTACCAGCTATTTGCTGCTGAAGGTTAATCGTTTGAGTAGAGACTACAACCCTTTTTTTATTTTTTACAGCCCAGATAGAAGCCGGAATAAGATATGCAAGTGATTTTCCGGTTCCTGTTCCAGCCTCGGATATAAGAACCTTTGAATCGTTAATGGCTGAAATGATTCCTTCCACCAGATGAATTTGTTCTTCTCTTGCCTCGAAATTCGAAATGTTTTTTGATAGAATTCCGTTTTCTTCAAAGATGCTTTTTACTTCAGGATCATTAAGATAATATCTTGCTTCTGGTTTGAATACAATATTGGTGAAGCGGCATTGATTATCAATAATATAGAATCCGATTTTCTTATTAACAAGTTCAGTGGCTAAAGAGATATCGGCTTCGGAAGCTCGTAATGTATCATCCGAAAACTCGCTATCCGGATGGTTATGAATCAGGACGTCACCCTGCAGGGTATCCATTAAATCTACTGGAGCTGAGTTCTCATTTCCATAGGCAAGAGGTTCCACATCAAAGACTATGCTGTTTCTATCAACATAACCAACAAACGAAACTTCCTGTCCATCATTTTTATCAATTTCATTAATAATAAAATTAATTACATCGGATGTAAAAACTTCGCCGGCAGATACTTTCACTCAATTCTCCCTAACCTGTCAGCTAATCCAGGCCTTCAGTCTTTAGAACATCCGAATTTCTTTTTATCCTGTAATTTTCTTTCAATTTTTCAAGGTATTCGGCAACCCATAGCTGGATTTTCTGCTGGGATAATTCCTGAGTTGCATATTGACGTATCTGGTCGGCATTCAAACCCATCTGATAAAATCTGTCTTTATTTTGAGTGTAGTATTTATTGATTTCTTCCTCAGTCGGGTTGAACCTCTGCTTATCCTTAGGCAGTGCCCTGTTTAAGTAAATTTGATAAACCGCTTGGCGGATTGCTGATCTAAGAACAATTGAGGTATCATCGGAACCAAAAAGATCATCCTGCATTGCCTGAATAAGAACAACATATTGAATTAGAAGATTATTTAAATACTGCTTTTTTATTGTTTTTTCATCAACCATAGGTTTTTGCCCTTCAGGTATCTGGCTCATAAAATACTGATAACCTTCATCATATTCTTTCTGCGAAATATTAAAATTCTCTATCTTGATAATCCAATCCTTTGTATCGTTTGTATTAAAATAATAAGAATTTACAAACTCCTTCAGCATCGCTTTGTCTTCCATTGAAGAAAATTTTTTTGGCTGAGCAGTATTCTTTTCTTTTACAGCCGGTTTAATAACTCCAAATGGAATAAATAATACTGAAATTATAATCATTGTGATTAATACCTTATATTTCATGTTTCCTCCTTTTTCTTATAAATCATGATCTATTATTATATGTAATTTACAAGGTCTTCCTGACGTACCAGAACCTCTCTTGGCTTACTTGTCCCCGTAGAAGGGCCGAGTATTTTCATCTTATCAAAAGCCTCAATAATTCTCGATGCCCTGTTATAGCCAATTCTGAATCTTCTCTGAAGATATGATGCTGAAATTTCTCCATTCTCGGCGGCAGCCTTTAATGATTCAATAAAAACCGGGTCCTGCCGGTAATCAACAGAAAATTCAGATTCAATAAGATTTTCCTGAGTTTCCCTCAGATTTTCAAGATCAATTTCATAATCGGCTGTTCCATTCCGCTTCAATTCCTTAACTATGCTTTCAACATCAGAATTTGATACAAAAGGCGCCTGTATGCGTATCATATCGGTAAAATTAGGGGTCATAAAAAGCATATCACCTCTCCCAAGAAGACGTTCTGCGCCGTTTTTATCAAGAATAGTTCTTGAATCTGTCTGTGAACTCACTCTAAATGCAATTCTGGACGGAAAGTTTGCCTTGATAATACCGGTTACAACATCCACGCTTGGCCTTTGTGTTGCCACAACAAGATGGATACCTACAGCCCTGGCCATTGCAGCAATCCTTGAAATGATCTTTTCAGTTTCTTTAGGAAGCCGAAGCATAAGATTTGCAAACTCATCTATAACAACTATAATATATGGAAACGCTTCTTTCTTAGGATCGCCATTATTTATTCTGGCGGCATTGATTTTCTTTATCTCTTTATTAAAATCAACGATATTTCTTACACTAAATTCACTTAAAATTTTGTATCTTCTATCAAGCTCTGCTGAAACCCATTCAAGAACCCCTATCGCCTCCTCCGGACTTGTTATTACGGGAGCAAGCAGATGCGGAATCCCATTATAAAGTTCAAGCTCGACCATTTTTGGGTCAATAAAAATAAACTTCACATCCTGGGATGTTTTTGTGAAAACTATTCCACCGATTAAGGAATTTACATAAACGCTTTTTCCGCTTCCTGTAGTTCCGGCTATTAACAGGTGCGGCATTTCCGTCAGGATCCTCAATAACGATATTCCCGGCTATATCCTTTCCAAGAATTAATGGGAGTTTTGCCTTTGATTTTTCAAATTCACCACTCTCAATAATATCCCTTAAAACCACATTCTTTCTGAATTTATTGGGGACTTCCACACCTATAATGCTTCTGTTTCCAATAGGAGCAACAATACGTATATTCCTTGTGCCAAGATTAAGAGCAAGATCATCCGATAAATTCACAATATTTCTTAATTTTAAGCCTGTAGGCGGAACTATTTCATATCTTGTTATCGCCGGTCCCTTTGAATAACCGCTGACTTTTATGTCAATTTTAAAACTTGCGAACGTATTCTCAATAATCCTTGAAATTCTATCAATCTCCTGACTTTCCTCTGTTTTTGAAAACTCATCAAAACTCTTTTCAAGTATAGTCATATCCGGAAAAATGTAATCATCCTTCATAACTTCTTCAGCCGGTAACTCTTCCTCTTCAACATTTTCATTTTCATCGAACCTGCTCTTTGCCTCAAGGGAATAATCAGCCTCACCTACTATATCTAATAATTCAGTTTCTCCGTTAAGCTGGTTATTTTGCTCTTCGGTAATTTTTATATCTTTAGGATCTTCCGTTAAAACTGCCTGATCTATAATATTGTTTTCATTTTCTTTGGATAAGGGAATTTCAATGCTCTTTTGATTTATTGCATCAATATCCAACTCTTTGTCAAAATGTTCTTTTATACTTGAGAGGACAACCTTTTTACCTTCATTCTCTTTCAGCCATAATGGAGCTTCATCAATCATATCGGTAGCCTTATCACCGGATTTATGAAATTTTGAACTGAAACTTTTATCAATTGAATTATCATTACCAGCCATGCCCTCCGCCTCTCCGGTGGACATAAATGAAGATTCATCCGAAGATGACTTTAAAAAATCAGGTACTTTTGTAGAAACCCTTCCGGAATAATCATTTTGGTTCAAGCTTAAATTCTCATGTTCATTATTAATAAAATCATATCCTCTGTGATAATCTATTATCTCATTTTCTCTGTTTTTATTAGAATTATTTCTACCGCTTATCACTAATCCGAATAATACAAAAGGAGCAAGTATAATATTTCCAAAAAGCTTTGCAAGCCAATATGTTATTTTTTGAAATATCTTCATGCTTGATGTCAGGGAAAGTATAAGAACTATAATGAATATTAACAAAATAATATAAGGATGTATAACTTCGGATAATGATTTTACAAATGCCGGTCCTACAATTCCTGTATCTGTAAATCCTGCTTTAGAAAATATAATCGAGACTACTACGGATAAAGATATAGCGGATATAATTAACAGCGTTGTTTTAAGTAAAATTCTTCCTATCTTTGTTTTAACCAGGATATTTATACCAATTGTAAATAAACCGAAATCTAAAAGAAAACTCCCGTACTTTCCGTAAAGAAGAACCAGCGGAGAGCTTAACCATACTCCAAAATTACCGGCTATATTATCCGGATTAGTATTAATGTTTGATACAAAAAAAGCAGAATCAGCGGGATTGAAGCTGAATAATGAGAGAAATAAAATAACTGAAAGGGCTAAAATAAAATATCCTGAGATTATTCTCATTTTATGAAACCCCTTTTACTCTGAACCTTATGTTTCATTACTCCAACGCAAAACATTAATAAAAAATAACAAAACCCAAAACGGCTGACAATAAATGCCAGCCGCTTTATTAATAAATCATTATTAGTTTAAATTACCGACATTCTTTTATAATTATTATATCTGATTTTGGCATCCTTATCTGCCGCAGAGAGAAGGCCCTCGGCTTTATCGGGGAAAGCCTTTAATAATGAGGAATATCGTACTTCTCCAAGGAGGAATTCTCTGAAATTACCCGTCGGTTCTTTGGAATCAAGTATAAAAGGATTTTTCCCTTCTTCAATAAGAAGAGGATTATAGCGGTATAAATGCCAGTATCCTGCATCGACTGCCCGTTTTTCCTCTTCCTGAGTTTTTCCCATACCTGCGGAAATTCCATGATTAATACAGGGTGCGTAAGCAATAATTAGCGATGGACCGGGATAGCTTTCAGCCTCATTAATAGCTTTCAAATACTGTACTTTGTTTGCTCCTATAGCTACCTGAGCTACATATACATAACCATAGCTTATAGCCATCATACCCAGATCTTTCTTTCTTATCTTCTTACCTGAGGCGGCAAATTTAGCTATTGCGGCAGTAGGAGTTGATTTAGAGGCCTGTCCGCCTGTATTTGAATAAACTTCAGTATCCAGAACCAGCAAGTTGATATCTTCTCCGGATGCAATCACATGGTCAAGCCCGCCGTAACCTATATCATAAGCCCAGCCGTCGCCACCGAATACCCAGATTGATTTTTTAACTAAGTTTGTTAGATAATTTGGAAATTTCATCAAGTGTCCCTGTTTGCTTACCTTTAAGCAATTCTTTTATTTTTTTCGCCGCAGTCTTAGATTTTTCTGCATTTAAACGGTTATTAATCCAATCTTCAAAGGCTTTTTCAATTCTCCCGATATTCCCTCTACGATGGCTTTTTTCATCAGCAACTCAATTTTCTCTTTTAGAGTCCTGTCAGCAAGAGCCATGCCATAACCATATTCCGCATTATCCTCAAATAGTGAATTTGCCCAGGAAGGACCGAAACCTTCTTCATTCACACAATATGGAGTAGCGGGGCAGATCCGCCGTAAATCGAAGAACATCCGGTTGCATTGGCTATCATCATCCTGTCACCGAAAAGCTGTGTTATAATTTTGATATAAGAAGTTTCACCGCATCCACCGCATGCGCCTGAGAATTCAAATAAGGGCTGCAGGAACTGAGTATCTTTTACCGCGTTTTTATTAACGACGGCTTCAGTTTTATATGTAACATTCTTAGATATATAATCCCATGTATTCGCTTCTGTTAGCTGAGTTTCAAGAGGCTTCATTATAAGAGCTTTATTATTTTGTTTACCAGGGCAAATATCTACACAGTTTCCGCATCCGGTACAATCCAGAACACTTACCTGAATCCTGTACTGGAATGTTTCCAGGCCTTTTCCGATGGGTTTCAAGGTTTTGGTTCCTGATGGAAGGTTCTTCATTTCCCTTTCATTTAATAGGAAAGGACGTATTACGGCATGTGGACAAACAAATGAGCATTGGTTGCATTGGGTACAATTTTCATTCATGCCATTCAGGAACATTTACTGCAATACCTCTCTTTTCATATTCAGTGGTTCCCATTGGAAAAGTCCCGTCTTCCCTTCCGATAAATGCGCTGACGGGAAGGTCATCACCTTTCATGAAGTTAACAGGATCAACAATATTTTTTATAATATCCGGGAATATTATCGGGTAATCGTTTCTTTTTCAACCTTAAGGTTTTTCCATTCTGTCGGAACCTTCACCTCTATTACTTCGCCACCTTTATCAATAGCAGCAATTATTCATATTACAATTTCTTCACCTTTTTTGCCATAAGTTTTTACTATTGCCTTCTTCATTTCTTTAACAGCCTGTCATAAGGAATAACATTCGAAACCTTAAAGAATGCTGACTGAGTAATAGTATTGATCCTTGCGCCAAAACCTATTTCTTCAGCAATTTTTGTTGCATTTATGTATAGAAATTAATATCATTTTCAGCAATATATTTTTTCATGTGATCGGGCAGTCGTTTTTTTGTTTCTTTTCATCCCAGATACTGTTGAAAAGGAAAGTACCGCCCTTTTTCAACCCTTTAAGCATATCATATTTTTCAAGATATGAAGGAACATGGCAGGCAACAAAATCGGGTTGTTTACAAGGTAAGGCGAATTTTAATGGTGTTATCACCGAATCTCAGATGTGAAACAGTTATACCACCTGATTTTTTCGAATCATATGCAAAATAAGCCTGGGCATATTTATCAGTTGATATCACCGATAATTTTAATTGAATTTTTATTCGCACCGACAGTGCCATCCGCGCCAATACCATAAAATTTAGCCTCAAAATTTCCTTTGGGGAAACATCAACACTGCCATCTCCAGGTATTAAAGGAATGAGATGTGAATGTCACATCATCAACTATTCCAACAGTAAACTGTTTTTAGGTTCTTTCAGTTTAAGGTTATTCATAATACCGAATAGCATTTGTGCAGGAGTTGTATCTTTGGAACTTAAACCGTATCTTCCCCCAACGATTAGTGGGCATTCTGCTTTATCATAAAATACATTTCTTATATCAAGATACAAGAGGCTCACCGTTTGCACCAGGCTCTTTTGTCCTGTCAAGCACGGCAATTCTTTTTACCGACTTCGGCAATACTTTAAAAAAGTACTTTTCTGAAAAAGGCCTGTATAGATGAACGGTAATCAATCCGACTTTTTCACCTTTTGATGTCAGGTAATCAACTACTTCCTTAGATGTTTCAGTAATCGAACCCATTGCAATAATAATATTTTCAGCATCTGGAGCACCGTAATATGTGAATGGATGATATTCACTTCCTGTCATTTTATTTATCTCCTGCATATAATCTTCGACTATATCAGGAATGATGTCATAGAATTTATTAGCAGCCTCCCTTGTCTGGAAATAAATATCAGGATTTTGTGCCGTACCTCTTGTCACAGGATGTTCCGGGTTTAGCGACCTTTTTCGGAATTCCTGCTAAAGCTTTTTAATCGAATAACTTGAGAAATCTTCATAATCAAGTACTTCAACTTTCTGAACCTCATGCGAAGTTCTGAAGCCATCAAAAAAATGAAAAAAAGGAATCCTTGATTTTATTGCAGTAAGATGAGCCACGGCAGCCAGATCATATTTCCTGACACTGAGCTTGTTGCAAGCATGGCAAATCCCGTCTGCCGTGTGCTCATTACATCAGCTGTGATCTCCAAAAATAGATAAGGCCTGTGCAGCAATACTCCTTGCACTTACATGAAATACACCGGGAATAATTCTCCGGAAATTTTATACATATTTGGTATCATCAGCAGTAATCCCTGCGATGCTGTAAAAGTAGTCGTTAAAGCACCGCTTTGGAGAGAGCCATGAATCGCTCCTGCAGCCCCGGCTTCAGACTGCATTTCCACTACCCTACGGATTCCCCAAAAATATTTTTTTTTCCATGAGCCGCCCATTCATCGCACATATTCCGCCATAGTTGATGACGGTGTTATAGGATAGATAGACGCGACTTCGGTAAAAGCATACGCCACATAGGACGCTGCGTTGTTTCCATCCATCATCTTCATAGATTTAGACATATTAAATCCTCCATTATATATTTAACAGCAATATTTTAATGAATAAAGCTAAAAAATACAAATTAAGCTGATATTGTGAAAACCCTAAATTTATTGTATAGATTTAAGACCGATAATAAGATTTGCCGATAATAAAGTTGAATCTTAAACCCTTCTATATCTTGACAAAATTAAATTTTACTTTAAATTATTAATGATGAAATAGTTGTTATACATAAGGAGGCTTTTGTGAGAGACAAAAAATTCAGGTGGCGTTATTTTATTGATAAACCTTTTCAAAGCAGGTTTATTTTAAGATTTTCAGTATTGATTTTATTAGGTTTAGCTTTATCATTTGCCATACTGGGGCTTTATAATTTAAACCGGTTTAAGTCGCCTCTATATTTTAAGGCAAAGCAATTAACTGAGGAAGAGTGGAAAAAAGTAAATATCAACGATCCAAGTACATATATTGATATAAAGCCTCAGAATATATTCCAACTTTATATGCCGCCATTAATCTATATAAGCATTCTCTATTTAGTCTTAATTGCCGTATTTGGTCTTTTCATCTCTCATAAAATGGCAGGACCAATTTATAGAATTAAGAAAAATTTAAGAGAGGCCGGAACCGGGGCTGTAGACATTAACTCTATGGTATTCAGGCTCAGGAAAGGGGACGAGCTCCAGGATTTAGTTGAGGCATTGAATTTATTTCTTGATAAAGTTTATCGTAAAAAATAATTAACTTTTATTGTTTTATAAACTATTCCTGTTGCAAGCTTTTTAATTATTACTAATTCAGACAATCTAGTTTTAATTACTGTAAATTGTTCTATTCAGTAGTTTAATGCATCAAATAGATCGCATTGCATGTTTTTTAAAACTGTAAAGAACCTGTAAGGAATAAAGTCAGGGCGTTTCCGCCGTTCTGGTATCCATAAGTATATTCCTTGTTATCAGAACCGATGTAATCGAATGCTGACAGACTCATGCATTCCATAGCTCAAGCAACAAGTCTATTAGAAGGTCATAGTCACTATTATGCTTGTGGCAAGGGCATTGCCGGACATTGTATATTCAGTGTTTTCGGCTCCTGAAAAAGCATAAACATTCAGACTAATAGTAAAATTATAAATCGGATTGTAACTCAAAGTGCCGTATAGTGTGGAAGAATAATCCGTTATATTTAGAATACCATTAAAAGAAAAGGTTAAATCAGGGTTAAAAAATTCATTGCAGGAAGAGAAAAGCGCGATATAATAACGGGAGAGATAATTAGCCTGGTATAGTCCATTTTGTAAAATCTCATTTCTTTTTACCGAATCAGATAATACATTATCCGAATAGCCAGCGCCGTTATAGAAAAACTCTGTGCGCAGAGAAATTCTGTCGCTTATATCAAGAAAATCAAAACTCCTTGATAGTCCCAGACTGAATTTCGGGACCAATTGATTAGTTATCTGGGTTATTGTATAATTTGTAAATTTTACAGGGCCTAAAGAATTAATTATCGGGTTGTTAATATCTAAAATTTTACCATTGTCGCCATAAGAAAGACTCGCTTCACCGGAAACATCTATAGTAAGAACCCGGCTGGAAAAATCAAACCCGTAAACAGGCTGATTATTCCTTTTAGCCCATGCTGAAAGTGAGAATTCAGTATTGGCGATAAGAAATTCAAACTTACCGGCTAAAGCGGTATCTTGCAAATCATTGACCCCGGAAAAATCGACAAAACTGTATAGGTTAATAACAGTTCCAAAAGGAATCATAATTTTAGCACCATAACTGCCGTCTCGATAATTATTTAAATCGGTGAAAGTTTTCTTCTGAATATTGATAAGATCGGTCGGATTCCAGAAATAATTCACACCCCATTGTACAACCTGTTTTCCTGCCCGTATATATGCCGCATGGTTAATATTTCCGTCAGCAAAAAATTCCTTAAGCGATAGAATTGTATAGTTAGTTTCATAATAAGTGGCATTATTGGTCGTAACTGTAAGATTATTTGTATTAACATTATAAGTGGAATAATAATGCGGTGTCAGCTGTCCTTGAGGTGTATAAAAAGCCTCGATGTTTGCAAAGGCTTTGAATCCTTTTGTAAGCCGTACATCAAGAAAAAGATTTCCCTGCATATAGGTCTGGAGCTGGTTTAAATCGCTGTTTGTTTTGCCGCTTAGATAATCCCTCGTCATGGTATACGTACCTGTACTCATAATACTTCCCGTTAATGAAACAGATTGTTTTTCAATATTTGAAGTCACCGAATTATTAATCACCTCTTTGTTTGATACAATAGTACTGGTGTCGCCAAAAAGACTTGACTCGTCCACCGATGTATCCTGGGAATAAACACATGCACAGATAATAAGCATGGTAAAAAATATTATGACAGTTTTTCTTAACATGGAAGACTCCTTTTAAAGCTTTAAAAAAAGGGCCGGAAAGAGTCCAGCCCTTTAATGTAATCGATCTTATTTACTCAAATTCTCAAGATAGCCTTTTGTAAAAACCGAGTCATCTATAGGGGAAAGCGCAATCCCGGAAAGATCCAGGATTGTCTTATTTCCCTTTTCAAATTCATCCACGAATATCCCCTGAAGCAAAACATATTTTCCACTAACCTGTGTATATTTTGGGTAGTACGAGGACTGCATAAGTGTTCCCGACAGTGAAAATGATTGAACTTTAAGCGGTAAATAAGTAGACTTTTCAACCCAATAAATCTGTTTAGGGTAAGTCACATCGCTGACTTTACCTATAAGGGTAAATTTATAAACCTCTTTTTTACCAAGCAGTTCTTCGGTAATGGTTTCCTTACCGTTTGCATCAACTTCAGGTTTATATAGATCGGCCAATCTCCTTGTTTCTAGATCGCCGCCTTTTGTATCTGTTCCACTGATGCTTTCATCACGGTTTACATGCTGGAATGTCCTGGTATTTTGAAGATACATCCAAAAATTATCACCCACACGCAGATATCCATTACCTTTATCTGAATCCGGTGCAGTCATAACGATAAGAAAAGAATCGTCCTTGTCGCGGCGGTAATAAATCGATTCTAAAATCTTTATACCCTGTCCGACTTTCTGTTGTGTCAGCACAGCTTTTGCAGAAATATCTGAGCCGAGGTGCTGCCTGTCATCCAATTGTTTTACAACATCCATTATAGGGGGAAGTGCCCAGAGTCTTGATATGGTTAGAAACATCGCTATAATTAAAATAAATTCCTTAATATTGAATCTCATGATCTTCTCCTAAGTTAATAATAAGTTAATTGTTCATTATTCATAATGTCTTAAAGCTTCTGCAGACGACATCTTTGCCGCTCTTCGGGCAGGGAAGAAGGCAGTTGTTACTCCAATTAATAAAATGATTATAAGGTAGCTGAATATGCTTGAGAATTTCGGTACAAAATTCAGATGTTTGTTTATCAAAAATATTGAAAAAATGCTGTCAGTCTCAATTTTCCACAGCGACATCAACCCCATAACTATAAAACCAGCAATAATGCCTGTAATGCATGCAAAAAGAGTAAGGAAGAAAGTTTCCATGATGAATGTATTCCTTACATCATTCCTCTGCATTCCTATTGCACGGATAGTTCCAATCTCCCTTGTTCTTTCACGCACTGTCATCCTCAAGGTATTGATTACACCGATCAATATTATGAAAAACAGGATCAGTACCGCAATAATGGAAATCAAATTTAACGCGGCTTCAAGCTGAAGTATAAAGCTTGCTATTTCATACATTGAACTCACATCAACATAAGCCCCTTCCCATTTTTGTTTTGTTACATCCTGTATTTTTTTCTGATATTCATCCGAGGTTTTTGTCCGCGGAAGCAGCTTCCATTCCGTTGCCAGAGATGGATAAAGCGGATTATTCACAGAAGGTATTTCGGCATTTTTATCTTGTGAGGCAGACGGAGGCAGGTTCTGGTAATAACCGGGATAGAAATTTTGCTCAGGAACAAGAATAATATTCTGTCCCAGGAGATTGCCGGCATCGAAAATACAGGCAACTATATAGGAATTGGTTGTTATAACGCCGTCAAATTTATTCTGATAAATATCATTAAATTTGCTTCCCACTTTCAAATTCAGTTTTTTCGCCAGTGCGGTAGTTATAATTACATTGCTGCCGTTAGTTGCTTCAGTTATTGAACCTGAAACCGGTTTGATATAATTTGTGAACAGAGCCATGGCGTTTGTGTTTGTAAAATAAGAGAGAATAGTGGTTTGTACAGAAGTTTTTCCATTCACAGCATTTCCGTAGATTACCGCCAGTTCAGGCGCTAATGCTTTATGCAATTTATCCGCCTCAATTATGGCTATCTTTGGGTTTTCCATTTTCCGGAATACAACCTGAAGAGGACCCGATTCATGCTTTCCATAACCCAGAATCTGCTTTTGATTTTCCTGAGGTGTGTATGCCGCCATACTCTGCATGAGATTTGCGCTTTTCATAATGGCAACTACTGTAAAACGGGCTGTCTGGACCTGGCCTTGAACCGTTGTTGTCCGTGAGTTTAAAAAATCACCTATCTTGACATTCAGGTCCTTTGCCTTATTTTCATAAAGAACAATCGGATTTTCTATGCTCTTATTAGTAAAGTCATAAATATTTCCCGTTTTGACCTCGTTTTTGAAATACTCTATCCCATTTGACACAGGCATACCAACAATAGCCAGCATATCTGCCCTGCCGTTCCCTATTACACGTGTATACATTGCAATATACTGGTTCACAGCCAGTACGTTCTGAGCGTTATTTGTAATAATATTTATAAATCTGTCTTTATCGCGAATTATGCTTTCCCTGAACTTGCCTTTTTCAATCACGGAAACACTAATATGTCCCATGGAGTATACAAGCATTTTATTGAAAATCATATCTGAAAGACCGCGCGAGAAAGAATTGGCAAGTAAAAGTATCATCATTCCGAAAGCAATTGCGATTCCGAGAAGGATATTCCTCCTTTTCTGTCTGAAAAGGTTTCTTAAGCTTATCTTTAATATTAATCCCATAATTTCCTCCTAATCCCTTGCTATAGCTTCAAGTGGAGTGATTTTTCTCGCCACAAGAAGCGGGTAAGCTGCAGCAATTATTGTTACTATTGCGAGTTCAATGATACCGATTATTATATCAAACCAATCAAGGAAAGGATGAAATACATCGCCACCGAAAAATAACTGGAGCGCATCATTCGTGCCTGCCGGTATATTAAATCCGGCCAGTATATTTGTAGCGGCAATGCCTAAAATTATCCCGGCTCCGCCGAATACAGCCGACAGGAGGACGGTCTCGGCCATAAACATGGTACCGATAAAGCCTTTCTGAGCTCCTACAGCCCGCATCATTCCAATTTCATTTGTCCTTTCAAGCGCCGCCATAGAAAGTGTATTGGTAATTATGATTATTGCTACAAAAAAGATAATGATCACAAAAACGTTCAAAGCCCCTTTCATTATTGACGACATATCGCCGATTGTACCTGCAGCCTTTTTCCATCCGATTGCACGGGCGCTTAAATGCGAATTGCTTAGAACCGAATTCAATTTAATAAGGTCTTTTTTTGCTTGATTGCTGTTTTTTAGCTTTACAAAAACCAGATTATATACACCATTTTCTACATCAACTGTAGTATTATTGGTTTTTATTTCCCGCTTGAGTGAACCTATTTTAACAGCCTGATTTTTAGTATTTACTTTTTGTATCACATCACCGCCGCTGAAAAGACTGTCAAGGTTTTCGTCGTTTGACATTATGCTTTCCTTTTCCTTATCTAATTTCACAATGGAATTAGCAGCCGAAATATAGCCGAAACAATCACGAAAGGATTCTATATCGAGAATACTGTAAGACTCCCAGAAGTTGTTCAAGAAACGGTATTTCATCATACCCTTTACCGGAACTCTAATGTCCTGTTGGGAACCATCTGCGCTCATTCCCATCAGAACAACATTTGATTGTTTATTTAAATTGTTAATATTGGATCTTGCAGAGGGGGTTAAGTTTGTTTCGATAAAAGGGGTTCCATAAGGAGTAAGCCAGACATCCATACTATCATACATCCGTTTCCGTCCGCCGGTTGTAACCATAACTCCCCGGTCTCCGTCGCTTAGCGCAGATCCTTCCACCATAATTATATTTGTACGGAACATGTTCTGATACCGGTCAATATCAACACCAAGTAGCGCTGTGAAACCCATATCGCCCTTATCATTAAGGACCATTGTAAAACCCCGGCAAACCGGAATAAAATCCTTTATATAATTCTGGCTTTGAAGAACTTTTCTTACATTTGTATACTCGGTTATAATCTCAGTTCCGGCCATCATCCCGCCTGCAACCACGGCTTCATCCTTCTGGTTTGTGGCAATCAAAACAATATCCCCAGTGAATCTATTAACTATATTTTCCTGCAATCCTTTATCCATACCTGAAATTACAGCGTTTCCGGCGGTCATTATCAGGGCGCCAAGGAAAAGAATCATTCCAATTATTATACTCTTGCCCTTATGCCTGAGTATATTCCGCCAGGCAATTTTAAAAATAAGACTCATATACAGCCCCCTAATGTATCAGGTTTTCAGTGCCTACAATCAATCCGTCTTTTATTTTTACTACGCTTCTGGCGTATTGCAGTACATCCGGGTCGTGTGTAGAAAATATAAAAGTGGTCTTTTCCAGTTCATTCATCTTTTTCATTAATTCCAGAATATTGGCGCCAGTGACAGAATCAAGGTTCGCTGTAGGTTCATCCGCCAGAACTATATCAGGTCTTGTAACCAATGCACGGGCAATAGCAACTCTCTGGCGTTGTCCGCCTGACAGCTCAGCCGGTCTGTGCTTAACATAATCTTTCAGACCTACTTCATCAATAAGCGTCATCGCCCTCTCACGTATTTCCTTATTGGAAAGTTTCCGCATTATATAATTCTCACTTTCATCACAAGCCTTCTGGATATTACCGATTTCTTTCCTGATCTTTTTACGCTCTCCCTCCATCAAAAGAAGAGGAAATTCCACATTTTCCAGAACATCCAGAACAGGTATAAGATTGAATGTCTGGAAGATAAACCCTATTTTATAAAGCCTGAGATCGGTTATTTTTTTATCATTCATAAATAAAGCTGGGACATCTTCCTGCTTTGAAAGGATCATATCCCTCCCCAGTTTTTGCCCTTGAGAGAAGGGTTTTATTTCAGATTTATCATCCGAAAAAACAATTTCACCCCCAACCTTAACTGTACCTGACGTGGCATTATCTATGCATCCTATAATATTCAAGAGAGTCGTTTTACCGCTGCCGGATGGTCCGATAACCGAGATAAAATCGCCTTCTTTAACTGAAAAATCAACTCCTTTTAAAGCATGCACTGTTGTCTCTCCTAACGGATAATCCTTTTTAACCCCTTTCATTTCAATAATATTCATTTTTCCTCCTCTTCAACCGATAATTAGAAACTTATTTTGCAATTAATATGCCATTTTATAAATAAAAGTCTTTTATTAAAAATCCCCCTCTAATTTAAGGCTTGATTCAGTTAGATTAATTTTAAATGAACAATCCTTTAAAAGGATATTATCACTTATGATATATCAAAAAAGATATCATTTTGCTATTGAATTGCCTTTACAAAATAATCTATATAATACCAGTAGAGATGACTTTCTGTAGTTTATTAAAAACTCTCGTTTTAGTATGAAATATACTCATACCAAATTTAAAAGTCAACAAAATCTTTTTATAATTAATAAAACTCTCAGTTTAGGAATAAAGAAATCAGTATAGCTTTTATTAACACTCATTTTGAAAGCTTACTCTATAAGACGTTTGAATCAAAATTTTATTGTATTATTATAAAAATAATTCCGTATAATTTTCTTTATTCTTAGAAAGGTACTATCCGGTAATAAATTTGAATGTGTATGGCAGGGAAAAACAAACTTCTTTTGTTACTTTATTCTTTGATAGCTTCAACTATTTTTTTTATATTTTAAAATCCGATATATTTTTTTATTTTTAAAAAACGGTCTTTTAATTTCAGGTAAACATTAAATATCTCTGGATCAAACAATCCTCCGTTCTCTTTAACCATCAAATCATTAATTTCTTCATCTGTAAAAATCTTCTGCCTGTAAACACGCCTGATACTAATTGCATCATACATATCAGCTACGGCAGTTATTCTTGCAGCAAGAGGTATTTCTTCGCCTTTTAATTTTTTAGGGTATCCGTTGCCGTCCCACCTCTCGTGGTGGTAATAAGCAATATCTCTCCCCATTTCAAGAAAAGCAGCGTTTTTGTTGAGATGGCAGGTCTCATCTAAGGCATTTCCCCCAATAATTGTATGAGTTTTCATAATTTCAAATTCATCATTTGTAAGTTTAGCAGGTTTTAATAATATATTGTCGGGTATCCCAACCTTCCCGATATCATGCAGCACACTCATATTGTATATATTTTGAATAAAATTATTATCTATTACATTGTTGAATTTATTCATTTCAGCCAATTCAAAAGATAAAGATTTGGAATATTCTCGAATTCTTTCAAGATGTCCTCCGGTTTCAGGATCTCTTGATTCGGTAAGTTTTGCAAGTGAAAATATTGTCGCATTTTTAATATCGCTTATCTGTTTTGTCTTTTCATAGAGATTGATCTCAAGACTGCTGAGCCTGTCATTGTTCAACCGTTTAAGATACTCGTTTTCAAGGTGCACAAGTATCCTCATGATAAATTCATCTTTATTAAAAGGCTTTTTCAAATAATCAACGGCTCCGGCTTCAAAAGAAGATGCAACTGTTGCGGAATCATTCTGGGATGAAATCATCATAACAGATATACTTTTGTATTTTTCCTGACTTTTCAGGTACTGGAGGAATTGCAGACCATTTATATCCGGCATATTTATATCAAGTAAAATAAGATCGGGAATATTTTCTGATATTTTTTTAAGTGCTTCACCTGTATTTATCGCTGTCTCAACAATAAAATTTGTATCTTTCAGAAATTGCTTATAAATTAATAATTGAGTTAAATCATCGTCAATACAGAATATTTTTGAAGAATCAAGATAATATCTTTTTATATCATTACTATTCATTTTCCTTCTCTTAACAAATTTTTTTTAATAATTAATTCACTGCGAGCCCTTAAAGGCTTAACAATGAGGGGTATTGTCTTGCCTTTGACTAAAGACCCGCAATGAATCTCTTAGGAGGATTTATTTAAAAATTATTTCTGCTAATTTCTTATCCCTGACTCAGCTTTAATAAAGTTTCGCCATCAATTATGAAGCTTACCTCCCCATTTTCAAGAACATTATAACCAGAGAAAACTTTGAATTGATCATTGAAGTAATTTGTTTTAACAACAGAAACCTGTTTGTCAATGATCTTATCAATGAGAAGGCAAGCCTTTTTACCCCCGATATATATCAAAATCATAATTCCATCAGTTAATTTTCGTATATTTGTCTTTATATCAAATAAATCAAACAATTTAATAACGGGAATTATTTCCCCGCGATGTTTTAAAACTTCTTTACCATTCGATGTCTGAATTATCTGTTTTGCTTTTGCTTTAAAAAACTCCAATATATCCGATGTCAATATAGTATAAAATTTCTGCCCTACTTTCACATTCATTCCTTCTACCAAAGCTATTTTTAATGGGATTTTTAGAATTATTTCAGTGCCTTTTCCGGTTTCAGTTTGAATATCCACTTTGCCATGCAGATTATTAATGTTTTTAAGAACAACATCCATCCCAACTCCCCTTCCGGATATTTCTGATACTCTTTCAGAGGTAGTAAAGCCCGGTTCAAAAATAATTTTCCAAACATCTTCATTTTTTATAGCTTCGGGATCGGTTTTAATAAGCCCCATCTTCAATGCTTTATTGATAATTAACTCCCTGTTTAAACCAGCTCCGTCGTCCTTAACGTTTATCCATATTTCATTTCCAACATATTCAGCATTAAGCGAGATATTTCCAATTTCAGTCTTACCCATCCTCTTCCTTGCTTCAGCATCCTCAATACCATGGTCAAATGAGTTCCGTATAATATGCACAAGTGGTATCTGAAATTTGATCAATTATGTTTCTTTCCGCTTCTGTATTATCACCGGATACCTCAAAATTGATTTTCTTTTCGTATTTCCTGGCCAAATCCCTGACCAGCCTCTTCATTTTATTAAATAGACTGAAGATAGGTATCATGCGCATCTTCATCATAATTTCCTGTATCTCCCGGCAGATATTTATTAGATATTTTGATGCGATTATTCCTGAAAACTGATTATTATTGCAGACATTTTCTTCAGCCATGATCAATTCGCTGACTAAAGAAAATAATTTATCCAATTGTGTGCTGTCTATACGGATTTCTTTTACCCGGGATTCTTCCGAGAAAAGGTATTTTTCAGGATTCAAATTTTTTTGAATATCCAAAGCCTTTTCTATTATTTCCTTCCGCACCTGCCCGCTTTCTACAAGAATCTCACCAAGCGGTTTATGCTGAATTTCAAGTGCTTTCTCAACAATATCTTCAGACACTTCTCCCATATTCACCAAGATTTCGCCAAGAGGCTTATAATTAATTTGTAAATTTTTAATGGAGGCAGGGACGGTGTTGCTAACGTCTCCGCCTCCGCTGACAAATTTAAGGATGTTTTGTCGAAGGTCATCTATTCTTTTAAGGAGGAATATAAAAGTATTTTTATTAAATTTATCGATACTTCCATTTTCAGGAATATCTATACCGGAATTCTCGAAACCTGAGTAGTTTAATAAGGAAGAATTTCTGTTTATAGTTATAATATTACTGAAAATTTCCTTAACTAACTCAAAATTACCCGGGTTCTGTTCGGCGGATAAAATTGAATTTTCTGTTTTATTCAACAAATCAAGTAAATCGGAAATCGATACTCCGCTATTGTTTGGTATTGAATTTATCTCATTAACTGATTTTACCGTTTCCTTTTTTTCTACTTTTTTTTCTTTATCAATATCGATTTTCAAATTCTCGATGCATTCATTTATGTTATGTACCATCAAAGCAGTCGTTGTTTCAAAACCTCTATCCGTTAATTTATTTTCCACATTCACAATCAATTGTCTTAAAAAATCTAATGTCTGATATAAAACATTAACATGCTTAGGTTCAGGCTTTATATTTTCTTTTTTGAATATATCTAAAAGAGCCTCGGCTTCTTGGGTAACATTTTTTATATTTTCAAAATTAAGATACCCGGCTGAACTCTTAATTGAATGAAAAAGTCTGAATATTGAATTAACAATCTCTTCATTGTATTCAAAATTTAAAAAATGCACATTGTTTTCTGCATTCTCAATTTTATCATAACCCTGAGATACAAAAGAATCGATAATTTCTTTTACATCTTCATCAATTTTAAAAACCATATTTTTTGCCCTTAAAAATTAATTTAATAGATTCAAGGTACTGTAAAAATCTTTTATTTTAGAAAAACCTTGCTTCATAAACCGGTTATTAAAATCAGAAAAGCAATTTATATTTACAACTTCTATTATCCATTCATTACTTCCGGACCCAAAGTCATTAACTGCTTCAAGTCTATTGATATTATTAATAAAATATATACCCTTCAATTTATACCTCCATATTATTTTTTATTGAATTCAACATTTTTAAAAGTCCTTCATAAGTCTCTCTTAATTTATCATTTTCATCTCTCAACTTTTGATAATCCTCTGTAATATCTGGAATCATATTATTTTCATTCTCAATATTTCTCAATGTCTTAATTAGCTCTGAAAAATCAATAGGCTTTCCAAAAAAGGCATAAGCCCTGTTATTTATTGCCGATATTGCTGTTTCAAGATCGCCGTAGGCAGTAATAATTATAATTTTTGCCCTATTATCATAACTTCTGATCTGCTTGAGAAGTTCAATTCCAGACATTCCCGGCATTCTGATATCTGTTATTACAACATCAAAATTTTCTTTTTTATAAATCTCTATTGCGTTCATAGGATTAGGTGTTGTATAGCATAAAAAACCGGATATTTTAAAAGCATCGGATATATCGCTTAAAATATCCTCATCGTCATCAACAATAAGCAATTTCATTACCAGCCTCCGTACCTATTCAATTATATGCAAAGGGCATACCAAATAGAATAAAATTTAAAATTTAGATAAAAATCGATTGTTAAATTATGAGCTAATTGTTTACTCTGAATTGAATTCAGTAAGGATTAACAAGTAAAATAAAAAAAGAATTGATGTTTAAAAAAAGCTGGTTAAGAGATATTTTACTGTATCATTTGATACAAATGTATCAAATGATACAGTTTGGGTTATTTGAATCTTCTATATAGCTGTATGCGGGAAAGTCCCAAAAAATCGGCGGCTTTTGTTTTATTCCCGTTGAATTTATTAATCGTTTTTTTTACAATTTTATCAATAAAATCATCTAAATTAAAAGGCTCATCCGGCAGGTCGAAATTATTTAAAAACAAATTCATTTTTTTACTTCGAACTCTCTCACCGGAAATATTCTGACGTAAGTCCTTTAATAAAAGCCTGTCTTCTTCTGAAAAAATCATTATTTTATTTAAAAGATTTTTAAGCTCTCTTATATTACCAGGCCAATCATAATTTTCCATAAATTTCACAGCCGCAGTCTCGACAACTTGAAAATTCCTGTTCATCCTTTTATTAAATTCCTGTATAAAAAAAACGGCAAGAGGAAATATTTCTTCTTTTCTTTCCCTCAAAGGCGGAATATTAACCTGGCATATATTAAGCCGGAAATAAAGATCTTCCCTGAACAATCCTTTTTCAACCATTTTTTTCAAATCGCGGTTGGTGGCGCAGCTTATCCGGGTATTTACCTCATATTTTTTATTACCGCCGATTTTATAGTATTCCCTTTCCTGTATAACCCTGAGGAGTTTTACCTGAAGTTCAAGAGGAATCTCAGATATTTCATCCAAGAAGAGCGTACCTTTTTCGGCAAGCTTAATCTTTCCATCTCTGCCCTTTAAATCCGCACCGGTAAAAGCTCCTTTCTCATAACCGAAAAGCTCTGCCTCAAAAAGCTCTCTTGGAAGCGCCGAGCAGTTAATGCCGATAAATGGACCTTCCATAAAGCTGTCATAATGAATATACTTGGCTATTATTTCTTTTCCGGTTCCTGTCTCCCCCTCGATTAAAACCGGAATGTCCGGGTATTCCTGAAGTTTTTTTAATTTTTTAAAAATGGATGCTATTTTTTCTGAAAAAATACCGATGCTGCCGACATTTTCCTTATAAAAAGAATAGTTTTCAGAAAATTTAAAATCGGTTATATTCAAGAATTCTTTATTATAATTATCAATGAAATCGGTTTTATTTGACTCTAAGTTTTTATTTTTTTGAAGATTTTGTAGAACTTCGGATAATTTGGTCAGGTCAATCGGTTTTGTAAAGAAATCGGATATCCCCAGATCCATGGCATTAATTGACTGAATTATATCTTCCATACCTGAAATTAATATTATCGGAATTTCTTTATTTATATCTTTGACAGATTTAACCAATTCAATACCGTTTAAACCTGGCATGGTAACATCAGATAATATTAAATCATATTGCTTGCTTCTTATTAAATTAAGGGCTTCAATACCATCAAAAGCCATAGTGACATTATGATTTAATGACTCGATAAACTTTCCAAGATCTTCACAAATCTCCTTATCATCATCGGCTATAAGAATCCTCATTCCTCATCCCCCATTCCTCTTCTCTCCCTCACCAGTTTGACGGCCGTAGCAGTATAGTTTGACAAACCGGTGAGGGAGAGAAGAGTGAGAAGATTTCCTCAACCCTTTCTATTAAGTAAAATATTAAATACCGCTCCGCCTCCTTCATTATCGGATACGGTTATGCTTGAATTAAAGCATTTTAATATATTCTTTACAATATAAAGCCCCATCCCGGTCCCTTCACCCTTATTATATGTTGAAAAGAATGGATCAAACACCTTTTCTTTTATTTCATCATTAATTCCAGTACCATTATCAATTATTGTTAATAGAATGTAATCATTATTTTCTTCGGTTTTTATTGATATCAATTTATCATTTTTATTCACGGTAGCAAGAGCATTTATAGCATTGTTAATAATATTAACCACTACCTGATTAAACTGAATATCGGAAAATAATATCTCCTTAATATTCTCGTCAAAGTTTAATTCCAGTTTGATCCGGTGTGCAAGCAATTTTTGTTTAAAAAATTCGATTGATTGAATAATTTCATTATTGATATTAATTGGCTTAATTTCTATCTTATCAGGAGATTTTATCATAAGATTCATATTCTTGATTATCTTCTCTACTCTATCAACCCTTGCAGATATCTTTTTTAAATTCTGCAGCATATCTTCGTATGACATTCTTTTGTTTTCATGATCCCAGAAAAGGACGCTATCAGTCAGAATTTTGATAGACTGAAGAGGCTGCCTGATTTCATGAGCTATTGCCGAGGTTAATTGTCCGAAAGATACAAACTGCTCTGCACGTAGAAGTATTTTTTCCTGAATCTGCCTGTCTTCTTCCATTTTTTTAATTTTTATATAATCTTTGTATCTCTTAAAAGCTATCGCTATTGAATCTGCTACGATCTTTAAAAAATTTATCATTTCAATGCCAAGTGACTTTTTTATATAATAAATAAAGGCTATTACTCCATAGAATCCATCTTCAATTTCCAGTGGAATGGTTAACATGGTTTTAAATTCCGCTTTCTCAAAGTTACTTCGAAGATTTTCGGGTAATTGATTCTGATTTTTTATAAGATTAATTTTCCTTACATTTTTTCTATCAATTTCACCCTGATAGTTAAAATAAACAAATTCCGGCAGCAAAGATTTTTCAATAAGACTTACATTTGTTTGTTCAAGACACTCACAGCCTTCGTCTAAAAATTGATAAATGGCTATTCCATCAATTTTTGCCGAATTACAAATAAAAAGAAGAAGTTCATCAATATCTTTGTTTGGATATATAGCTTTACTAATCTTACTTAAAAGATACCTGATTATATATTGATATTCCAATTCTAACTTATATTTCAGTATTGAATATTTCAGCTTATGTTCCATCCGGCTCCTGTAGAGTGCAATATATACTGCAGTTTCAACCTGTGATTCATCAAAAGGCTTAACTATATAACCGAATGCTCCAAAGCTTGCGACTTGTTCAATGTAAAAATTTGAAGAATAGGCTGTAACAAATATAACCGGAATATCGATTTCCTTTTCAATTCTCCTGCCCGCTTCAATACCGTCATATTCTCCGGGCATTTTAATATCCAGAAGCACAATATCAGGCTCTAATTCCAATGCCATTTTATAAGCACTAGGCCCGGATTTCGCCTTCCCTATAACTTTATGCCCCTTACGCTCAAGAAGGTCCTCAAGATAAGTCAGGGTTATACTTTCATCATCAGCTATAATAATTTCAGCCATTAAAAATCCCCCTTATGAAGTAAACAGCCCCCCAGGAAGAAGCATAACTATAAGGTATGTAATATTTTATTAAAAATATTACTTTCAGTCAATAATAAAAGGTTTTATTTTTGAGCTAAAACCTCCCAGAAAAATAGCCATGTTTCTGAATTAAAAAAAGCAGCAAGCATTTCTTTAATATTTTTTCTTAATTCTATGCTTGAGTTAACAATATTTTGTCTTAATTCATATAATACTGCCAAGGAAGATGTAAAACTATTGCTGTTATTTGCCGATTTTATTAATTGAACCGTGAAATCCTTCAGAAAAAAAGTATCTACAAAATTACCAAGTTCATCCTGTACAGCCGGTAAAAAAAGTGCAATATTTCTTATTTTATCATTAAATATTGGGTTAAAAAACTCAAGAATATAGCGCAGCCTCTTAAACTTAATCCGAAGCTTATGAATTAAATTATCATTATTATAAAACTTTAATCTAGTGTTTGTAAAATTAACAGGCTCTTCTTCTAATTTTTTAAGAAGCCTTTTACCTGATTTTAAAATATCCCCGGCTGCACTTTTTAAGATTTTGATTGATATTTCTTCTATAGTTTGAAAAGAAATGCTTAAATTATCTTTCCTGACTATTTCACTGCTTAGAAGAGCAGCCATCCTGTCTAAAAAGTGAAAATAGCGCTTGGATTTTAAATGAGATATCATCCTTTTCCTATTCATTCCCCTTATTTTAAGTATATTTTCCTCTATCGAATTTAAAGCAGAATCTTTTTCCGAATTTTTATCTATTATGAATGCCCTGAATTTAGAAATATAAACATCGATATCCCTTACACTTCCAAGGAAATCAGCAATCCATTTATAATTATTCCCAAAATACTGTAAATCCCTGCCCGTCATTGAATATTTAAAACATTGAAGCACCGTACGAAGTTTTCTGATAGCCACACGCATATCATGAACAAACTCAACATCCAGGCCTATCTTTACTCCATTTTCATTTTGAAGAGCCGAATCAAAATAATATCTGATTATTTTACTGAAAACTTCATGGGTCAAATCCGTATTTTTATAATCCGGCTTTTTGATTTTACGAAAATTGATATTGAAATGCGAAAGCGACTTTTCAAGCTTATTTTTAGCAGAAGGTATCGCTTTGATATTTTTTAAAATAAGTTTGATTGTTTCAACAAAAAATGGAATTTCCTCTTTTTTATCATTTAATAATTCTATTTCAATTTCTGCAAAACAAAAAGGTTTAACCTCATTAGAATAAACCTGAGAATATGCCTTTGAGTCGTCATAAGAAAGCTCGAAGGTAGTATTTTTATAATGAAGAATCCATTTTTTTCTTTTGCTCCGAATTTCTATGATATGTTTTATTTCCTTTAAAATTGTAAATTCGAATTCGTTATTAAAAAAATCAATGAAAGCTGCAGCTGCTTCAATGGGATTAAAGATTTCTCCGTCTTCTTCGGAAAGTTTCCATTCATTACGCGAAAAAAAAATTAATTCATGCCTTTTTGGCTGAGATTTAACTTCAAGAATTGATTTTTTATTACTGCCGCTGGCGATCACCCTTTGTCTGCATCCAAAACCAGCCAGAAAGAGAATGCCATCGATTGAATCAAAATATGTGTCTATGTAACTATTCTCACTTAAAAACTTACACCGAATTTCTTTTTCTTTTATTAAATTGCCGATAAATTCATCTATAGGAAAATTTGTTTTTACATCAAACTTCATCTCTTTTTCAGTGATTTTTAAATAATTTTCATTCATAGGAAAAAGCCGCCTAAGGATTATGAAACTTCTTCTTTATTAACTCCATATCCTTTTTTAAACCACTTATTGTTTTTTCTTCTTCTCGGGGAATCCTCTCTTCAAAAGCCAGCTCAAGAGCTTTTACAATAACTTCTTCAGCTTCTTTATATTTTCCGTCGTTTATTAACATTTCAGCATATAACTGATGAATATAGCGGTAATCACTGCCAAATTGTAATGCGTTTGTTATATCAAAGTAAGATTGCGCTTTATTTCCAATACTTATCGGCCAGCCGGGCGCAAAATTATAAGCTCTTGCCCTTATTGCCCATGGAAGACCTCTGAAAAAGTTTGTTTTAATTTCGATAACTTTGGTCATTTCGTCCCTTACTATACCGACACAGAAGAGGCTGTTTAAAATACCATTTACTTCCGACCATTTTCCATATCCGGTTGCAAGCCAAAAATGCCCGTCAATTCCGGATGGGTTAAGCCTAACTGCATTCTGAGCATAATTCTTGGTTTTCAGGAAGTACTCCTTTTTTTTTGAGATTTCATTTTCATAAATATCGCCCTGGAAATAAAGGATTGCCGAATATTCCCAGTTTAAATCATAGGAATCCGGATTTTTTACAAGTTCATTGCTTAAGGTATTTAATAAAAAAATATTACCCTCTCTTGAGTTTCTCAACATAGCCACATCTTCATTTAAAAACTCTTCTGTAGTAAACCCCCAGAATATTTGTCCAAAAGAAATGAGTAACAATGCCGTTGACAAATAAAATAATTTAACATTGAACATAGATATCTCCGCAATCATATCAGAATTGAAATTTCTTCTTTTTCATCCCGGCATTCTTTTATATTGTTTTCTTTATTATTCTGAAGAACTAAAAATTCAGTACCTATTAAAAACAATTCCTCTTTTTTATTTAGTCCTGGGTTATCAAGGACTTTTTGAAGCATAAACTCAAGCATATCACCAATGATTCTTGAAGGTTTCAAGTTGAACCGTTCCATTATATCATGGCCGTTAACATCAAGATCAGTTACTTTTAAGGCATTATCTGCATCAATAATGGCATTTATTCTCTGTCTGAATTTCTGAAGAATATCTGCGTCGCCAAGTTTCAATCCGCTTCCTATTCTATCCGCCCTTCTTAATTCAAATAGATCTTCCAGGAAACTTTTATTCCCGTCAATCTTCCTTAAAAACCGCCGGACAGCTCCATCACTCCATTCTTTAGTATAATAAAACATATGCATTTTTACCAATTTTATTACATAATTTAAATCAGAGTTGCTGAATTTTAATCTTTTTAATACTCTCTGTGTTATTCTTTCTCCAATTATTTCATGGTTATAAAAAACATTTCCATTTCCATTAGTCAAGGCAAAGTTTTTAGCCCTGGGTTTTCCGATATCATGTAAAAGCCCGGCTAACCGTATCAAAGGTTTATCAGATGTTACAGCATCGCATGTATATAGATTGTGATAATAAACATCATGTTTATGAAACTCATTCTGGTCGATATTATATCCTTCAAGCAGTTCAGGTATAAACAGATTAAGCAGACCTGACTGCCTCATATATTCCAGGCCTGTAGAAGGTTTTTTTGTTTTGATGAGTTTTATAATTTCATCATGAACCCTCTCCAGAGAAACTTTCGCGGCAATATCCAATGTCAGAGGAATGGCTTCGACTGTATTATTTTCTATTTTAAACTCAAGCTGAGCTGCAAACCGGCATGCCCTTAATGGCCGGAGCCCATCTTCACGGAAACGCTCAAGAGGGTCTCCAACTGTTTTTATCAGGCCCTTTTTCATATCTTTTATACCGTTGAACGGATCATAAAGCCTTTTCTCAATTGCATCATACGCAAGGGCATTAATTGTGAAATCACGCCGTGATAGATCTTCTTCAAGAGAATTTGAGAATTTTATGTTTGACGGATGTCTCCCATCTTCATAAGTCCCGTCAATCCTGTAAGTTGTTACTTCATACCTTGAAAAATTATCATTTTTCTCAATCACTACAGTAACTGTTCCATGATTCAGACCGGTAGGAATCGTAAAAACTTTCGATTTTCCCCTTTCCTTGAAAATTGAAATTATTTCATCCGGTTTTGCGTTAGTTGTAAAGTCAAAGTCCGAATCGGCTAAATTTGCCTTTGAATACTCCCCGGCTAAAATAATATCCCTGACTGCCCCTCCTACAAGGAACACCTCATAGCCATTGCTTTTGAGTTTTTGAAAAATATAAAGAATATCTATAGGTATTGAGCCTTGAAACAGCTCAACTTTATCCTGCAAAAACTTCTGCATTTCTTCTCCAAAAATTCTATTTTTTAATGGCTTTTTTTACCAGTTCCCTGGAGTTATTAAAAATACTGCTGATAATATTTTCAGGTATTCCTGCACCTTTCAATATTTTTTCAGCCATCTTATCACTTATAAAATCATTTTCACTATGAGCATCGGTATCAATAACTAATCTGGCTTGATTTTCCATGGCTATTTTAGCGACATAACCGTTTGTTAATGAATGCCCTTTTTTTGCACTTATCTCAAGACATACATCATTCTGCCTGGCCAGAATAACTTCTTCCCTTGTTATTAATCCGGGATGACCAAGGATATCCACTTTTGCCTCTATGGCGGATTTATTCGTCCCGGGACGAACCGGTTCAACAATTGTTTCTCCATGAACCACCACTATTGAAATCCCGCGGCCTCTCGCATATTCCGATAAATCCTTTATCTCTTCGGGCATTACATGCGTCAACTCTATTCCTGAAAGGACTATGATATCGCTCTGGATTTTATTCATAAGCTTTGCGAATTTTACACCCTCTTTACAAAGGGTTTCAATATTTGACGAATCCGTGTGGTCGGTTATGGCAATCGCTTCATATCCGGCTATGGCAGCCCTTCGTATATGCTCCGCCGGGACAAGCTCTCCGTCGCTCCACAAGGAATGAGTGTGTAAATCTATCATAAATACCTCTAATTATTTGTAATACATTACTTTCGTCATTAATTCTTTTGATTACTTATTATATATTATCTCAAATTGTGATTTATTGCAATACCTGATAATTTGACTTCAGGTTATTAACCTTTGAAAAGGTAAGATTCTTATATTCAGATGCTCATCAAATTCTATCATATTTTTATTCTTAAGTGAATAGATTGATTCATAATAAGATCTTATATCAACGCCCTTTAAGACTGAAAAACCCTTATTAACCGCAAAACTATTTTTTAAACCGATAACAGTTTCTCTTAATGATTTTATATCAATCTTTGAAGCATATTTTCCCATGCAGGATAATAACTTAATCTCAATTTCGCTTAAATTTAAATCGCTTAGCTTTACCTTTTTCTCTAAACAGTAGTCGCACTTTCCACAATCCTCCGCTTTTTCCCCAAAATAATTTTGAATAAAAGCAGTCCTGCAAGCTGATGCTGATATAAACATTTTCATAACATCTGCTTTTTTAAGCTCTATCTTTTTTTTTCTGATATATTCCTTCTTGAATTTTTTAATTTGCATCATATCTTCTATTCCAAGAAAATTCATTACAGATACTAATTTCTCTCTTTCAGTATCTCTTAAATTTTTCTTTATAGTCCATCTTTTTATAATTTTCCATTCCGGGTAATTGTCTGTTATCATAGATTCCATTGCTTCATAATCATCCATATTAACTAAAATTAAAGCTTCAGCGCCAAGACCATCCCTCCCGGCACGTCCGATTTCCTGAAAATATTCCTCAATTTCAAGAGGAGGGCTAAAATGTATAACTTTACGTATATCCTTTTTATCAATACCCATTCCAAATGCTGAAGTAGCAACGATAATGTTTTTTGTCCCATTCACAAATTCACTCTGATTTTTTTCTCTTTCCTCACCGGATAAACCCGCATGATAAATTGTACTTGAAAAGCCATGAGCTTGCAATATGTAAGATAAATGGTTACACATATATTTTGAAGTGGTGTAAATTATGGTCGGTAAATCCGGTTTTAATGCGTCTAAAATAAATTTGATCTTTTCCTCAACAAATTTAATGCAAAGAAATAAATCATCTCTTTTTAAGCTTTTTTGAATTATTCTAACCCTTTCCATACCAAGATGATGTATAATGTCACTGATGATTTCAGGTGTTGCCGTGGCTGTGAATGCAGATATCACAGCATTCGGAAATTGGTTAATAAAATCTCCTATTCTGAGATATGAATGACGGAATGTATTTCCCCATAAAGATATACAATGCGCCTCATCGGCAGTTATCATAGAGACATCAATTCTTTTTTCTTTCAGTACTTTTAATAAATACCTGTTTTCAAGCCTTTCGGGTGAAACATACAGTATCCTTAATTTATCAATATTATTGTAAATACTATGAATTTCTTCGGGTTTTCTTGAGGAAGAAATATAGTCGCATTCCATTATATTCCTTTCTTCCTTAAGAATCCTTACCTGATCTTTCATCAAAGAAATCAATGGAGTAACAACAATGGTAAGACCCTCAAATATAAGAGCCGGTATTTGAAATGTGATCGATTTTCCACCGCCTGTTGGGAAAATAGCCAGCGTATCATTTTTATTCAATATTGATAAAATAATATCTTTCTGAAGTTCCTTGAAGCTGTTAATTTTAAAAACTTCCTCAGCTATCTTTTTAACTCTATCCTCTATTAAAAAAGTATCCAAATCTTTCTCCGATTAACAGATAGTATAGAATTGAATTGCCTGTATTATGATTGAAACAAATATTTAAAGCTTGAATCGATTATTTCTAACAGTTCTGGGTCAAACTTCCTGCTTTCCTGCCTTAATTTCGCTAAATAATCCCTGTAATGCCTGTCTTTATATGCCCATTCTCCGCTCAGAAGCAATTCAAAGTAATTTGAAAGAGAAATCATTCTTCCCATAAAAGAAATATCTTCCCCGCCTATTCCTTTAGGTAATCCGGAGCCGTCGTAATATTCTTCATGTTCCACAATAGCCATTAGAATTTCATTATTGATTTCATGCTTATCTTTTTCTGAAACAATTATATTATAAGATTCATAGGGATGCTGATAAAAAGGATTCGTTTTACTGTCGCCGATATCCATTCTTTTTTTTTCCAGAGTAAATATATCGAATTTTAATAATCCGATGTCATGTAGCATCGAAGATATAATAATATTCTCAAGCAATTTTGCATCGATCATACCTGAAAACTTCTTAATAGTATACGAAAAATAAACTACCATAGCGATAAAGCTTGTATTTAAAGTATGATTAAAAACCTTTTTAGAATAAGTTTTCAATTGTGATATTTTCCAGATTACATAATCGTTTTGAGAAAGAACCGATTTCAAATACTTAACAATAAAAGTCTTCCTTTCCTGGGATAGGTTTTTAAATATTTCCTCGTTTTCAAACTCGGAAACAATGTAAGAAGTCCATTTCTGTCTTTTATCTTCACTAATGTAATGGGGAATAGCTGTTCTAACCCTTAGTTCTTTTTTTATTGCTTCAGGAAATTTCTCCCTAACTTTAAATATATCTCTCTCAACTAAAATCTTTTCCGATCCAATCAATATATTTAACTTTGCATCTCTTAAAGGTTCCTGTAAAACAAAACTCTTCCCTCTTTTAATTTCCGCTTCAAGCGCATCAATTGTAAGTAAAAACTCCTCCATTACAAAAACCTCCAATTAGCTATTATGAGTCGTCTGAATCCAGCATATAATTAGGCGCTTCTTTAGTGATTATGACATCATGTGGATGTGATTCCTTCAGAGAAGCTCCGGAGATTTTAATAAATCTTGTTTTTGTTTTAAATTCTTCAATAGTCTGAGCGCCGCTGTATCCCATCGAAGATTTTAACCCACCAATCAATTGATAAACAACATCCTTTAAATCTCCCTTGTAAGGAACCCTCCCCTCAATACCTTCCGGAACAAGCTTATCAGTTTCATATTCATCCTGAAAATATCTTGATTTTGAACCATCAATCATAGCTCCGAGTGATCCCATTCCCCTGTATGTTTTGTATCTTCTTCCCTTATAAATCACAAATTCACCTGGACTCTCCGTTGTTCCGGCTAAAAGGTTTCCAATCATTACCGAATCCGCGCCGGCAGCAATAGCCTTAGCGATATCTCCGGAAAACTTGATTCCCCCATCAGCTATAAGAGGTATACCAAACTTTTTTGTTACCGAAAAGACATCCATTATAGCTGTAATCTGAGGCACGCCAATTCCTGCAACCACACGGGTTGTGCAAATAGAACCGGGACCTATACCGACTTTAACGGCGTCTACTCCCGCATTAATCAAATCTTCAGCCGCTTCTGCAGTCGCTATGTTCCCTGCAATTATATTCTGCCCCGGATATTCTTTTCTTAAAAATTTTACCATATCCAGAACCTTTTTTTGAGTGCCATGCGCTGTATCTACAACAATAACATCCACATCTGATTTTATCAGTCTTCTCACTCTCTCCATCTCAAGTTCACCCGTCCCTACCGCTGCTCCGACACGAAGTCTACCGCGTTCATCTTTTGTTGCATCCGGAAACTCGAATATTTTGGTTATATCCTTTAGTGTGATAAGTCCGGTTATCTTATTTTCCTTATTTACTATCGGCAGCTTTTCTACCCTGTTTTCCCTCATGATTTCACTGGCCTTTTTTAAATCCACCTCTCCCTCATAGGTAATAAGATATTTCCTTGGAGTCATGATCTCTTTTATCGGTTTATTTCCATTTTCCTCAGCCTCAAAAAAGTCAAGGTCTCTTCTTGTTATAATCCCCATCAACTCATTATTTTCATTGACGATAGGAATCCCGGAGATACGATACTGCTTCATGACATCACGTACATCCTTAATTTTTTTATCTAAAGTCAATACAATCGGGTTGGAAATTATTATATTTTCAAATCTTTTTACTTTTTTGACTTCTTCGGCCTGAGCATCAATATTAAAATTTCGATGTATAATACCTATGCCGCCAAACTGCCCAATTGCTATGGCAAGATTAGCATTGGTAACTGTATCCATAGCTGCCGATACAACCGGAATTTTCAGTTTTATATTTTTTGTCAGATAAGAAGATGTATCAACATCGGCAGGAACAACATCCGACTTGTTTGGTATAATTAAAACATCATCAAAAGTGAGACCTTCAACCGAAGTATAAAATTTATCCTTATAAACCTCATCGATATTCATTTTTCCTCCAGGACATGACCTATTTATAATTATAATCCGAGAACATCTTCCATCGTATAAAAACCTTTGCCGTTTTTCACTATGAATTTAGCCGCCCTTAAGGCCCCCTTTGCAAAGGTTTCTCTGGACGACGCTTTATGTATTATTTCCAGACGTTCACCGATCCCAAGAAAGGAAACAGTATGATCGCCGACAACATCCCCTCCTCTTACTGCTAAAACGCCAATCTGCCTTTCAGGCCTTTCTCCCGTTATTCCCTCTCTGCCGTAAACCACGTCGTTTGTATGATAAGCCTCTTTCAATACATTTAAAAGCTTAATCGCCGTGCCGCTTGGCGAGTCCTTTTTCATCCTGTGATGAGCTTCGACAATCTCTACATCAAATCCTTCATTTAATACTTCAGCGGCAATTCGTGTCAATTTTGTCATTAAATTTATTCCAACACTAAAATTCGGTGCCCAGATAACAGGTATAGAACTTCCTGCTTCTTTTATTAAGCCGGTTTCTTTTTCACCCAGACCTGTTGTGCCTATTACTATGGCTTTCTTAAACTTTAAAACTACATTAATATTTTTTTCAACTGCAGCAGGCGAAGAAAAATCCATCAACACATCACAGCCTTCAACTATTTTTTCAATATTGTCAGTTATAGGTACATTCAACCTTCCAACACCTGCGATTTCACCGGCATCCATACCTATAAAAGAGGAATCTGCGGCTTCTGCTGCCCCTGAAAGTTTTGATTCTTTATCTTCACTAATTATCTTTATATTAGTTTTTCCCATTTTTCCGGCGGCTCCGGTAACTGCTACTAATATCATAAAACCTCCAGTATATAAATTATAAAGAATAAGGAATAATAAATCAAAATCTTATAAAATGATTAATATCCTAATCTTTCATTACACACGTTTGAATATTAAACAAAAATCTATTATAATAATTAATAAGTTTCTACAGTAAAAACTCACCCCTACCCCTATCTTTGAAAAATAGAGGGGAAACTTTTTGAATATCTGGTATGATAAAGAACAAATTATCTGCCGTCCCCTCTTTTGCTTACAAGAGAGGGGAACGACGAGGAGAGTTTGGGAGATAAAAAAATGCAATTTGAAGGTTTTTCCCCAAAAACAATAGAGTTTTTAATAAACCTTGGTCTAAACAATAACAAAGCCTGGTATCAGGAACACAAGAAAGAATATAATGAATATCTTTTAATCCCCTTCCAGAGCCTTGTAATTTCATTAAAAGACTTTATGCTTGGAATAGACCGGGATTTTGAGACGGCTCCTCTTGTTGATAAAACAATATCCCGGATTTACAGGGATGTACGTTTTTCAAAAGATAAATCACCATATAGAAGCAATATGTGGCTTTCTTTTAAAAAACAGGTACCGGACTGGAAAGATTCGCCTGTATTTTTCTTTGAACTGATGCCCGAGAGTTATCGCTATGGAATGGGGTTCTATCAGGCTGAAAGCGGAACGATGGCGAATTTCAGGTCTCATATCGATAAGCATCCAGATGTTTTTTTGAAAGCAATATCGTTTTTCCGGTCAGAAAATCCATTTGAATTAATGGGTGAAGATTATAAAAAGATTCTCGATAAAACAAAAACCCCGGAAATACAGAAATGGTATCAGAAAAAAAATTTCTATATTGTCTCAATTAGAAAGTTTGATGAAACTCTATTCAGCGGGGAATTAGTTAAAGTTTTAATTAAGGGTTTTTCCTTGCTGATTCCTTTATATCAATATCTCTGGAAAATCAAGGGAATCGGCAATCCTTGATAGAACTTTTAATTTTTTTAATTTCTTTTTGAGGTAATTCGAGTTGAGTATAAAATTTTTAAGCCATAACCCACAGGAAACTCTAATATTTGCAAAAAATATGGCAAAAGAGAGAATACCAAAGGGAAGTACAGTTTTATTAATCGGTGAAGTAGGAGCTGGAAAGACAACGTTCGTAAGAGGTTTTGCTTCCAACTGGCAGCTTGAGACGATGGTAAGCAGTCCTACATTTACAATAATGAATGATTATTCGAACGGGAAAGTAAAATTATACCATTTTGATTTTTACAGGCTCAACACAATTGATGAGATTATGGAAATAGGTATTGAAGATTTTATATTGCAAAGCGACTACAGCTTTATTGAATGGCCTGAAAAGGCCCTGCCCTTGTTTAATTTTATGACAGTTAATATAAAGATTCATATTGGATCTAATGAAGCAGAAAGGATATTTGAAATTCAATAAAATGTTGATTTTCAGGGAGGTTATTTTATGGAAGAAATCTATTTTGGAGTAATAGGCGGAAGCGGAGTATATGAATTAAAGAATGTTGAAATAGTTGAAGAAATGGAGATTCATACTCCCTTCGGTAAACCCTCGGATAAAATCACAATAGCTAAAATCGGTAATAGAAAAGTTGCATTTCTGCCACGTCATGGAAGGGGACACCGGTATCTTCCGACGGAAGTTCCATCCAGGGCAAATATTTACGCTTTAAAATCCATTGGTGTAAAAAAGATAATCGGTGTAAGCGCTGTTGGAAGCTTAAAGGAGGAAATCCGTCCCACCGATCTTGTTCTTCCTGCTCAAATCATTGACAGGACTAAAGAGAGGCCGGTTTCTTTCTTCGGAAATGGTATCGTAGGTCATATCTCTTTTGCCGACCCATTCTGCAATAATATGAGAGATGAGATAAAAAACATAATAGAAAAGTACATCCATGATAAAAAATTAACAAAAAGACTTTTCACAGAAGAAACTTATGTTTGTATGGAAGGACCGCAGTTTTCCACACGAGCGGAAAGCCACCTTTATAGAAGCTGGGGCGCTGGTGTAATCGGTATGACGGCCATCCCGGAGGCAAAGCTGGCAAGGGAAGCCGAACTTTGCTATGCCATAATAGCGCTTCCCACAGATTATGACTGCTGGAGGGAAGGTGAAGCGGTTGTAGATATTTCCATTATTCTTGAAAATTCAAAAGAGAATAATAAAACGATTAATGAAATACTTCCACTTGTTCTGGAAGGCTTAACATTAAACGATTTATGCCCCTGTCAGTCCGCGGCGCAGTATGCTGTTATGACAAAGCTGGATTTGATTCCATACGAAACCAGGCGAAATCTTGATCTATTCTATGGAAAATACTGGAAATAGATCTTTACTATTATAAGGTTTAATATGAAAATATTTCTTTTGATTTGTTTCCTGGAACTTTCGGTTTCTTTTCTTTTTGCCGATAACGTTCAATTAAATATTCAGATAAATCCGGAAACAATAGGTATTAACGAACAGGCTGTAATTATTATAGAAGTCGAACAAAAGCCTTTAAGCATCAATGCCCCGCAAAACAGCAATTTCGATCTTGTTTACTCCGGGGAATCCGCAAGTTCACAGGTTTCTATTGTCAATGGAAAAATGACATCGAAAACAACATATTCTTATAGTTTTATTTTAACTCCTAAAAAAAGAGGAATTTTTGAAATCGGCGCTTTTGAGATAAAGGTCAATAATCAAATTTATTCAACTTCACCACAAAAAATCAATGTGGTCAAAGAATCGCAGAATAAGCAGAATAATGTTCAACAGGACCCCTTTGCTCAACTTGAAGAATTTTTTAATAAAAGACCTAAAATACCTTCCATTTATTTGAAACTCATTGCCAACCCCAATTCCGTTTATCAAAACCAGCAGGTTGTATTAAACGCTTATGTGATTTCATCGGATAAAGATATATTTAATTACAAGTTTTCTGAGGCATCACCGATCCGTTCAGATAGATCAGCCATATATGATATTACCCCAACTTCTGACAGCGGTGTAATAAAGTCCGGCATTTATTACCAGAAACTGATAAAAAGATACGCATTTTATCCTATAGAGCCCGGTAAAATAGGAATTGCTCCTCCGGTGTTCATCGCGATATCGCCTTTTGGACAAATACAGTTAAAAAGTGAAAATATCGGGGTTGATTCATTTAAAGTTAGCGGTATTTCATATATCGGGGATTTAAGTATCAGCATGAATTCTCCGCCCGGTCAGGCTGATGAGGGCAAAAGTATCGACATTTCTATAGAAATGACCGGCGACGGTAATCTGAAGATACTATCCAATCCTTACAGTGATTTAAAAATCGATGGGATTTATCTTTCTTCTCCTGTTACCCAGTTAAAATTTATAGGTATCAGAAATGGGAAAGCATATTTTAATCAATCGATAAAATATTCCCTATTAGCTCAAAAACCAGGCGTATATTCTATCCCTCCTGTAATTATTAATTATTATGATAACTTTTTGATTAAAAGAGAAATAAGGTTGAAAGAATTTTCAATAAAGATTAGAGATAAGGAACCGATAGTTAAAAGAGAAAATTTTAAATTAAAAAAAATTGATAAAATAAATGATTTTCATTTTATTCTCTCCAGCCCCGTATCAATATCTGTCATATCATTTTTTATAATTTTACCGCTTTTTGCATTTTTATTCGGCAGGCATAAAGATAAAATGGAGAATGATAATATTTATTCAAGAAAATTTCTTGCAAACAAGAGACTTTCAAAATATCTGTCCGAAGCTAAAATCAGGCTTGATGAAAGGAAATATCCCGAATTCTTTACCGCCCTTCAAAAAGGTATTTTTTATTATATTACGGATAAATTGAACATTCCGTCTGGAATTAGTTTCAAAGAACTATTGAAAACAATGCAGGAAAAGAAAGTCAGGGAAGATTTAATAAAGATTTTCTTTGATGTATATAATGCCTGTAACAAAAATGCTTATAGTGCAATTGGCAGTATTGTTGATGATAATATAAATAATGAAGAAAAAGCGGAAAAATTATTAAAAAATGTTTATTTACTGATTAATCATATAAAATAATGTTATATAGCCTGATTAAGCCCAAAGTCCTACTCAAAATGAGATTAAAGTCCTATTGTTTTTAATAAAAAAAGAGGTTATAATTTACTGAAAAAATAGTATTAGTTAGTCTTAAGTACTAAAGTACCCACCCCCAACCCCTCCGCGGGAGGGGAGGTAGTCATACAAAGCTTTATTTATAAACAAAGTAATATGCTATGGGTTTTTTATGATATAAAACATTTGAAATTACGATGATATGGTGAAGGAGAAATTATGATAAAATTGATTATTCATAACGTATTCAAGCACAAGTTTTTATTTATATTGATCGGATTGATGGTTATTCTGCTTTGCTTTTATTTGATTTTAGGTATGAATATAGTCTTTTCCGTTTCCGAATCCCTGAGGAAAGCCGTCGCCGAAAATATGACAGGAGACATTATTGTAACATCATCAAAAGTAAAACGCCTTGATGTAATAACAAAAGATGGAGAAAAGAAGATTATCCCCCTTGAAAACTGGCAGGAACTTCTGACATTTTTAAGAAGTCGGGAATATGTAGTTAATGCTTCTCCAAGATTAAGGGTTTGGGGACTTGTAAAATCCGATTTTAATGAAATACCTATGATTATAACCGGTGTTGATCCAACAAGTGAAAAAGATCTGCTTCCCAAAAGAAAGATGGACAACGGAAACTGGCTCTCCACGACTAATGAAATAAATCTGTATTACAGACATTCCGACTATTTAAACGTTAATACCGGAGCAACATTGGGAGTTGGAGTACAGACTATAGACGGTTACTTCAACTTCGACCTGGCAAAGCTTGTAGGAGTGTTTGATTACGAAGATACTCTCTTATTATACAGAATTTGCACTTTATGGTTTTGTTTCACTTACATATTTAAATAACCTTCTTTTAACTAAAGAGCCTCTTGCCGGAGAAATCTTTGTCAGGTTAGATCACAGGAACAATCTGCAAAAGCTCATAAAAGATGTTGACAATAAATTCGGTAAATTATACCGCTATATTTTGCCGCAGGATTCATCAAACCTTGTAAGCGGAATTTATAAACTTACATATTTTACGATATATTTTATCGCTTTTCTTTTACTGTTGATGGTCTATCTCTGCAGCTCTTTCCTGGTCAATCTTTCTATTGAGACAAGAAGGCAGGAAATAGGTATTTATATGGCACTGGGTGTGAAAAAATGGAGGATCGGCCTTCTATTCGGAGGTGAATTCCTCATTGTAATGATATTTTTCGGAGCTGTCGGAACCCTTCTCGGATTATATGCAATGCTTGGTATTTCGACAAACGGTATTGAAGCAACAATCATACCCTTACATTTAATCTTTGGAAGATCAATCCTTTATATTCAGAATTCACCGCAGACATTTATTATTATTTCTCTGATTCTATTGGTAGCCTTCCTTGGCAACACCCTGAATGCAATCCAGAAAATGAGCCAGCTTGACCCGGTCGAGGTTATGAGGGAATTATAAAGAAATTGTGAGGTCAAAATAATATGTTTACATTAATATTCGCTGAAATTATACAGGGATTTAAAAGGATCTGGAAATTGTATCTGACCAATATTATTTCAATAATGCTGATTATTCTTCTATTCGCTTATATTGACGGCTCCAGAAGGCAATTAAACCTTCAAAATACGGTTTTTACAGGCGAGATTGTTATGAAAATGAAGCTCGATATAGATAATATTCCAGATAAACTTATAAAAAAGATTCCATCCTTGCTGTATGTTTCTAGAAAAGTACGTTCAGATATCCAGTACAGGCTTCCCGGCCAGAATAACAGCGGAAGCGCCGAACTCATTGGCGTAAACCTGCTTGAAGATAAAAACCTTGCCGATTATTTAACTTTGAATGAGGGAAGATTGTTAAAAGAGGGAAAAGACATCCTTGTGCCCTCTTCACTTCTTCAAAAGACGGATTTAAAGATAGGCGATACTATCCGCGTAACCGGAAAAAACGCCGATAAGGTTTATAATGCTGCCGCTTATAAAATATGCGGTATCTACAATTCCCCCGGTTTAAATCTTTTCAGCACACCGCGCTTTATTGTAAAATACCAGAGTATGGAAGCGTTTTTTATGCCTCAGCCTAAAGATATCGAGTATTGCCTGTTCTTTAAGGGCGGAATAATTCCCGACACCATAAATAAAGACATCCGAGAGGCCCTGGATGACCAGGATAAAACCAAGGTCGAATCCATTGAGGCAAAAAGGGTAAGTTCCTGGGATGTTTTAAATATCTCTGTTCAGTTTAACGTATTCTTAATCCTTATGATTATCCTTACCATCATTGTTGTCGTAACTGTTGTACTGCTTGTTAACTTTAATATCTATATGATTCTTTTCAGGAAACGGCAAAGGGAAATTGGAACCCTTATGTCTTTCGGGATACCATCCTGGAAAATAGGTTTAACCCTATTTCTGGAGTCGGTTTCACAGCTTTTAGTTTCAATGATAATCGCGGTAATTTTATGTTTTTTTATTGCTTTGATAGCAAAACAGCAGATAGCCGGGGGATTTCTCGAGGTATTGTTTGTGCTTTTATCGGGAACAAACCGTATGGATTTGTACATTCAGTTCTATCAGATTAAGAATGCTTTTTTAATAATACTTTCGGCTGTAACGATTTCCCAGATACCTCTATTTTTAAAAATAATTTTTTCCAATCCCATAAGCGTAATGCAGGGAAAATAGGCCTCTTGAAATATGGCTACTAATAACAATAAGGAGAAAGTCAATGAGATTTGTAAAGATATTGATTGGAATGAGCCTTTTGCTAACATTAAATTGTCTCTATGGAGAAAATGTTGAAAAGCAGGGGAAGGATATTCTTGAAAAAGCTGATAAGAGGTTCTACCCTGACGAGGGAAGCGTTGATCTCTCCATTACAACTGATGATACAGACGGTGTTCATCGGGAATATAAACTACAGTACTATAAGAAGGGAACCCTGTATCAAACAATTGTCTTTATTACCCCTGAGATCAATAAAAACGATGTGGGTATGCGGAGCGGAGATACAATATACTACAAGCAGTCCAAATGGCCGAAACCGGATATTATGAGCTACCAGGCAGCCTTTATGGAATCAGGCTTCAGCTGGGGAGATGTGGTAACATCGGATATCGCCATTGATTATAAAGTTACAAAAATAGAGAATATAAAGGATTCGGGAAAAGATGTTTTCTATCTTGTTCTGTCCCCTAATAAAACAGGGCTTTACGCAAGAATAGATACATGGATTGATTCCACTACATATGATACATATAAAAGATTATATTTTACAGCGTCGGGAGAGCAGTTAAAGATCGCAACATATTCTGATATTGAATCAAAAGAAGGGGTTGTGGTTTCTTTCAAAGTTGATATGAAGGACTTTATTACCGAGACTAAATCTACAGCCGGTTTATCAAATATTAAAAAGGAAAAACTTCCGAGATTTCTTTTTGACCCCCAAAATATTGGGAGAATTCATGTCAAATAAAAATTACGGAGGAAATTAAGCATGAATTGGCATAAATTATTAATAATAACGGGAACTTTACTTACAATAAAAACATTTCTTTTTGCCGACAGGCAGGTTGATCTCGCTCTGTATAGCACCGTTTACAGCATGCATATGCTTACAAATTCAGTATTGATGCAATCGGATCATTGGACTAATAATGGGGAAGTCGCGGCTCAAATTGTTGCAACTCCATCGTTAAGCTATGAAGATAATTTTCAGCCCGATGCGAGGATTGATGCTTATATTTCGAGAAGCCTCGACACAAATGACATCAATATAAGCATACGTGAGGCTTTTGTCGACTTATTATTTTATGATACCTTAAGCCTTAAAACAGGATTTTTAAAAATGGATTACGGTTATAACAGCTATTTCCATCCGCTTAATATTATTGAATTCGTACCTGATATCCGTTATCTTTACAATAAAATAAACATCGGGAATCAGGATTTGGGGTATAAAGGTGTTCCGGCTTTCAAAGTGAGAGCAGCGCTACCGGAATTTATTGATAAATTAAAAATATCTATTGAAGAAAGTATGGTCTGGATCAATTTTAATGATTTGAGTCAAAATTATTATTTATCATCTATTACTGGCGCTTATTTAAATTATACAATGGGGCTTATTCTGGGTTATTCGGGAAATAGCTTCAGCAGCGATACGAATAGAAAATTACCTGTTACAGGTTATAGCTTTTCAGCTTCTCTGCCTTATGATTTTCTATTCTTTATTGAAGGACTATACAAAAAAGAAAGTTACAGGCCTTACTCGCAGGATAACATTTATACAGAAAAAAGGGGAAACACTGATTTTTTTGATGTTTCTTTCAGGCTTCAAACTCAAAAAGAAGAGCCTTTATTTCATAATATGTTTTCAATGAGTCTTGAATATTTTTATTACGGCGAAGGATTGACAAAGGATATGTATGGCAATGTTTATGATTTCCTGAAAAATCCGGTAAATTTAGCCAAATATGGCCAGAATTTGATTGTCACTGAGAGAAATTTTCAGAATTATATAGAAGCCGAATTTGGATATACTTTGAATGGAAAAAATCTAACTTTCGGTTATGATATCTGGTATGAACCGATTTCACAATTGTTTAAGCAGCAATTCTCCATACAAAAGACATTTAACAAAGTGAGCCTTATTGGTTATTTAATCTATACTCAAAGCGGAGATGAAAAGTATCAGCTCACCTATGGAGGAAATGACTGGAGCGCATTTTTAAATATGATTATAGAGATATAACAAGCGTGCGTTAAGGGGGGGGGATAAGGGGTTAAACCCTTTTGATAAGAAGGAGTTATATAAGAATAAATTTTAACAATAAGATAATTAAAGGAGATCACTTATGATAGAACTCAAAGATGTAAAAAAAACATACAAATCCGGTAGTGTGTACGTTGAAGCCCTCAAGGGAATCAATCTTTCGATAGAAAAAGGTGAAATGGTTGTTGTTGGCGGGGTCTCTGGAAGCGGAAAATCCACGCTTCTTAATCTGCTTGGGGCTATGGATAAAGCAACAAGCGGCACTATAAACATAGATGGAGAGAATATTACAAATTATAACCAGAACCAGCTTACGGAATTCAGAGCCAGGAAGGTGGGCTTTATTTTTCAGAGCTTCAACCTTATTCCTGTTCTTAATGTTTATGAAAATATTGTAGTTCCTATGAAACTTAAGGGTCAGAAATATGAAAGAAAAAAAGTCCTTGATCTGATTGAGCGGGTCGGTTTAACAGACCACATCAAACACAAGCCCGATGAGCTTTCAGGCGGGCAGAGACAGAGAGTTGCTATAGCCCGCTCACTTGTTCACAATCCGCCTTATATTATGGCGGATGAACCTACAGCCAATCTTGACAGCCAGACATCGCATAACATCGTTGTTGTTTTGAAAGAATTGAACCAGAATCTCGGTGTTACAATAATCTTCGCTTCACACGACCAGTGGGTTTTAGATAACATTGAAAGGAAGATAAGACTGGTGGATGGAGTAATCGTCCAATGAAAATCATCTCATTTTATCGGTTTTGAATTAACTTTGAATAGACTTTTAGGAGGAATATCTATGAATAAAGTTTTAATTAGAATTGCCTATGTACTGTTTTTTGTACTACTTTTATGGCCAGCATATACCATGCTTTCCTATATGTTTCTTTCTTCAGAAGTAAGAATGATAACATCAATCCTAGCCATTGTTCTGGAAGTGCTTCTTGGGGCATTCTGCCTCTGGTGGACCTGGAAAACAAAAGAATCCAGAAAACGCGGAGGATTTATTGCATTAATGAGCATAATCGGCTTTTTTTATGCAATATATCTTATATCAATTTTATATATATTTGTGCTTCAAAGATAAACATAAACTATTCCCAATTCTTCCATTTCTTCATAATTTATGCTACAATCATGTCAATTAAATCACTCGATTTGTATTTTTAAGAGTCGGTTTCCGGAGAAGTTATGCTTTTTTTTAATAAAAAAAATGGTTTATTTTATTTTACTGTCTTTGTAATTTTCGGCTTTTTATTAGCCGGCTGCGTTGAATCCAGCGAATCGCCTGATGGGATAGCTGAAAAAGAGATTACCCTCTTAAATGAAACTCAGGTTTCCAATTTTATCTATGTACTTCCGGAAATCATGGATTTTTCTCAAAAATATCAATCGCTTATTGGTGAAAAAGAAAAAAATAGTCCCGATCAGAATGAAAAATTCTTTCAGGCTTTAAAAAAAAGTGAAAATATAAAATATTCGCTTAGATTGAATCATTTCAGCTCAATGGACGAGCTTATTTCAGTTTACAAAAATGTCGTTCTGGCTTATACAAGCATCAAAACCGAATTAACAAATTATAATACCGACATTGAAAATCTCAGCAATAAAATATACGGTTACATTTCAAATTACAGTTTACAGCTTAACGATAATAATTTAACAAAGGATGAAAGAAAAAAAGCCGGGAGTATTTTAAAAGGTCTTCGTAATGACAACAAAAGGATTATGAATATACTAATTGTAAAAAAATACGAACCGGATATCGATAAAGTAGTTCAATCTTTTAACAAATAATTTGTAGGCCGCAATAATGAAAATCAGAGATAAAAATTATTATTTCCCCATCATCCTGGCTTCTTTCTTTTGTATTGCCGCTTTTATAAACGGCATTATACTGCCTGATATCATTGCCGGGAAGATTCTTGGTTTTTTAAAGGGTTATTTGAGTAAAATATCCTTTTCTTTCTGGGGAATCTTTCTAAACAATTTAATGGCTTCAATAATAATCTTTTTTGGCGGTTTGATATTCGCTCTTCCCTCAATGATTTCATGCTATTCAAACTTTTTGATACTTGGAGTAACATTCAGGATATTCTGGAAGAGCGCGGGTTTGTTAAAAATTTTCTCATCAATTCTTCCGCATGGGATATTTGAGCTTCCGGCTGTTTTTATAGCATTTATTTTAGCTTTGAATATCGCAATACAAATAGTCCGTTCTATACTCTCAATAGAATCCCCGGGGTTTTCCAAAATATTTAAAAGAAGCCTGATGATTTATATTAAAATTGTAATTCCTTTGTTATTGATAGCCGCCTTTATTGAGGTATATTTAACGCCAAGAATTTTAAAGTATCTTGGATTTTTGTAAAAAAATGGGGGCTTTATGATCACTCTTATTATAGGACCCATGTTTTCGGGAAAAACCACAGAATTATTGAGAAGGCTGAACCGGGACAGTATTGCCGGGAAAAAAGTGATTTTAATAAGAAACAACATAGATAAAAGAGTTATTCTTACTCATGATAATATGAGTTTTAACAGGGTAAAAGTAATAATATCCGATAATCTATCTGAAATGGATGTTTCGTATTATGATGTGATTGGAATAGATGAGGGGCAATTCTTTGATGATTTAATTGCGGCAAACCAATGGGCAAATAAAGGAAAAAATATTATTATTGCAGGCCTGGACGCTACAAGCGAACAAAAACCTTTCGGTAAAATTTCTAGATATTATACCATTTTGCGAAGAAGTAATAAAACTAAATGCCGTATGCCATAAATGCGGAAGTTATAATGCGGGTTTTACATATTTTAAGGGAAAAAAGAAAGAAAGTGATGTCCTGATCGGAAGTGAAAATGAATATGAGGCGCGCTGCAGAAACTGCATGTTTGAATGACATTTTTATAAATATATGATAACATATTGGAATACTAATGGAGTATTATATTGAAGATTGTTGATATGCATGTTCATTCGAATTTTTCAGATGGGTTATATAGTATTGAAGTTATTATAGATAAAGTTTTAAAGATGGGGCTTGCAGGTTTTGCTTTGACCGATCATGACACATTTGATGGAATTGAAAAAACTGCGGCTATTTTAAAAAAAAATAATGCCGGATTGTTCTTTATCGCCGGCTGCGAGTTTTCTACATATCTGGAAGAAGTCGGTGAAATTCATATTCTGGCATATTTTCATGATTATAATTTTATAAATATGAATAATCTCATAAGTCAATTTAAAGAATCAAGAATAAAAAGGGCTTTGAAAATAATTGATTGTCTTAGTAAATTCGGATACGGTATAAAACCTGACATCTTGATTAAAGAGAATAAGATTGTCGGCAGAATGCATATTGCCAGGGAACTTGTAAGCCTTGGTTATTTTAATGATACCGATAAAGTTTTTGAAAAATTATTAAGACCCGGCGCACCATGTTATATTCCCCGAAAAGAAATCAATACTTATGAGATTATTAAAGAGATAAAAAATAATGACGGAAAAGCCGTATTGGCCCACCCCACTCTTCTTTATAACAAAAACAACTGGGAATTTCTAACTCAAATGATAGCCTGTGGATTAGATGGAATAGAATATAAACATCCAAGACTTTCACAAGAGCTTTCTAACAAAATTGAAGAAAAATATTTAAGCAGTTTGATATTAACATCGGGAAGCGATTTTCATGGTGATGATGGAAAAGAGGGTCTTGGAAAATTCGGCATGGAAATGTCTGAAGTAGTAAAAAACTTCTCTAAATTTACCGATATATAAAATCTATGTTATAATAAGTTACATATTTTTATCAGGAGGAAATTATGCCACCGAAAGTAGAAGGGAATATTAATTCAATGATAGGGGAAGGTTCAGTTTTTTCCGGAAAATTTTTTGTTCATGGCTCCTTTCAAGTAGATGGTAAGTTTGAAGGAGAAATCAGGACAGAAGAGCATCTGTTTGTTGGTGAAACCGGAAAAGTTAAAACAGAGGTTATTCGCGCGAAAAAGGTGACCATTGCAGGCGTTGTATTAGGCGATGTGGAAGCTCTGGAAGAAGTAAAACTTCTCTCAACCGGTAGAATTCTTGGTAATATCACAGCCCCGCAGCTAACCATGGAACCCGGAGTTGTAGTTAAGGGCAGCATCAATATTACCGCAGGACAGAAAAAAGATGTGGATAAACTTATTGAAGACGCTTACAATGCCGGCCCGACAATTAATTTTGACTCTATGTTTGAAGAGGAAAAGAAAAAGGTTCCCGAGCTTAAAAAAGAAGTTCTGCCTCAAAGATAAAAAATTATCTTGCAGACAGTCAGGGCAGCCTTTTTTGAGTTATTGAGGTACTTATGGTATTAATTAAAAATAATGTTGAGATTGAATATATAAGAAAAAGTAATAGAATAATTGCCGAGCTGTTCGAAAAATTTAAAACAGTATATAAAAGCCGGGATTACAACAAAAGAAATCGATACCATTGCCGAGGACTTCATTATATCAAAGGGTGCTATTCCTTCGTTTAAAAAATACAGACCTTCTCCTAAATTTCCCCCTTACCCTGCCGCTACATGTATTTCCGTTAATGAACAGGTAATCCATGGAATACCCGGGAATTATGTCCTTAAAGATGGAGATATTGTGAGTGTAGATATCGGTACTAATCTATCGGGCTATTTCGGAGACGCCGCTTATAATTATTTAATTGGGAACGTAGCTCCGAATGCCAGGAAGCTTGTTGAAGACACTAAAACTGCGCTGATGATTGGTATTGATACTGCAAGAGAGGGAAATTATCTGAATGAAATAGGAAAAGCAATTTCGTTTTTTCTTACACCCAAGGGTTATGGGATTGTACGAGATTATTGCGGTCATGGTGTCGGTAAGGAAATGCATGAAGAACCTCCAGTTGTTAATTATTACGACCCGAAGAGGAAGGGGCCAAAATTAAAAAAAGGGATGGTTTTAGCATTAGAGCCTATGATAACTCTTGGTACATATCAGGTCAAAACGCTAAACGACGGCTGGACTGTTGTGACTTTGGATAAAAGCCAGGCATCTCATTGGGAACATTCCATAGCTATTACGGACGGTGAACCTCAAATTCTATCGGTTTTATAAATTTGGAGATTTAAATGGAATTTGATATTGCCGTAATAGGCAGCGGCGTAGCCGGATGTGTTACTGCCTATTATCTCGCAAAATCCGGTTTTACAGTCTGTATTATGAATAAATGTTCATCAATGACTGAAAGCAATACATTTTACGCTCAGGGAGGAATTGTATACAGAGGTAAAGATGATTCTCCCGAATTACTTTATAATGATATTGCTTCCGCAGGTTCGGGTATTTCCAACCCTGAAGCCGTGGAAATTGTTTCGAATGAGGCTGAAAAAACTGTTAAAGATGTTCTTATTGATGAATTCAAAATCAGTTTTTCAAAAAACCATATGGGAGATTATGACCTCTCAGATGAAGCGGCACATTCGAAAAGACGCATCCTTCATGCATTTGATACTACAGGAAGAAGTATAGAAGATGGAGCGGTTTCAGCACTAAATAAAAAAAACAATCTGGTTATGCTCGATGATTTTATAGCTATAGATATTATTACCCTGGATCACCATTCGATAGATAAACTCAGGATGTATAAGCCGCTGACATCTGTCGGCATTTATGCTCTCAACAACAAAACAAAAAAGATTGAAAAAATACTTTCAAGAGCCGTAATTCTTGCCACTGGCGGGATGGGACAGATTTATCTTCATACGACTAATCCATCAATAGCAACAGGCGATGGATTTGCTATGGCATCCCGCGCAGGAGCAAGGCTTGAGAATATGGAATATACCCAATTTCATCCAACAACTCTTTATCATTCAAAAGCTGATAATTTTCTCATTTCCGAGTCTGTGCGGGGAGAAGGGGCAATCATTGTTGATAAAAAAGGAAATGCCTTTATGGAAAAGTATCACCCTCAAAAAGAACTGGCTCCAAGAGATATTGTAACGAGGGCAATATTGAATGAAATGCTTGAATCGGGAGAAAAATATGTATTCCTTGATATAACAGGAGTTGGAAGAGAAAATGTCAAAAACAGATTTCCCAATATTTACAAAAAATGCCTGGAATACGGCCTTGATATTACGGCCGAAGCTATCCCTATAGTCCCCGCATTCCATTTTTCCTGCGGTGGAATACTGACGGATATGTATGGCAGAACAAACATCGACAGGCTTTTTGCCGTCGGAGAAGTTGCATGCACAGGCCTTCATGGTGCAAACCGCCTTGCCAGTACATCTCTTCTTGAAGGAGTTGTATTTGGAAAAAGAATTGCCGGTTTTATCAATGAACATAAATCGGAATATTTATATTTAAAGTTCCCAGAAATTGAAGATTGGATTGACACAGGAATCTTTGATTCAGTTGATCCGGCATTAATAAACCAGGATTGGAGCCTTCTAAAGAATATAATGTGGAATTATGTCGGCGCTGTGCGGAATAAGAAAAGACTGAGAAGAGCCCTAATTGATCTGAATAATCTTAAAGAGGATATAGAAAACTTTTACCGTGATGCAAAAATCAATATGGCGATTATTGAACTTAGAAACGCAGTCCAAACTGGGTTGATAGTTGCAAAACAGGCCCTGGCAAACAGGGAAAGTAATGGCGCACACTATCGTATTGACTAGGCAGGCAAATAAAACTATAGATAGTATTGAATTATACAAACTTATAACCATCGTAATTATTCGGATCAAACGCCACGTTTGTTTGTTATTCATTAATCAGTTTTACAAAACGAACGTCTATTATTTTTTGTTCCTGGAAATTCATTCCCTTTCCTTTTGTTATGATCTTTAAAGACTGATCGAAAATTCCGCCAACCGGTATAACAAGTCTCCCGCCTTCTTCCAGTTGTTCGATATAAGCATCCGGAATAATTTCAGGTGCCGCCGTTACAATAATGCCATCAAAGGGAGCAAATTCCTTCCACCCTTCAAAACCGTTTCCTTTAAGAAAATGTATATTAGAATAACCAAGGCTTTTCAATATTAATTGGCTTTTTTCCGATAGTTCCTGAATTCTCTCGATTGAATAAACTTCTTTGGAAAGTGAAGCAAGAATAGCTGTCTGGTACCCGGAACCTGTGCCGATTTCCAGAATTCTATCATTATTTTTTATTTCAAGCAACTCCGTCATTAAAGCAACAATATAAGGCTGTGATATAGTCTGGCCATAACCAATCGAAATCGGGTAATCAAAATATGCCTCTTGAATATGATAATCCGGCAAAAAGAGATGCCTCGGAACTTTTTTCATAACGTCAAGAACTGATTTATCTCTAACCCCTCGATTAGCTATCTGCTCCAATACCATCAGTTCACGTAAACCCTGAAATTCATCATTCAACGAAATCCTCCTTAAAAAGTATTTTATTATACCATTTCTTAGGTGATTTCAACAAATTTTTTATATTAACACTTTAATTATTAAAAAAACAGGTGTATTATATAGCATTATGGTAACAGGCTTTTCGTAATTCTTAACTTATAATTCACCGCAGTCTGTTTTAAATAAACTATCCTTGACGTAGGGCGTCGAGGCGATGCACTTTATTATAACAGAAGATCAGAGCAGAAGTGCTTGCCTGAGTTTTTCCCCTGGCAAGGCTCGGGACTTCGGGTGCGGTTGGTGTGGTTTGATAGCAGACTGTGTGAAAACTCAGCAGATATGTTATAATATTGGTAGACATAAAGCGGAGTAAAGCAATGGGACACATAGAAGGAGAATCGAGAGATCAGATAGTTCTGTTTAATGAAACATTGGATAATATTGTAGAAGAAGAGCATCCTGTCCGTTTCATAGATGCGTTTGTAAACAAGCTGAACATGAAAAAGCTTGGATTTAAATTAAAAGAGGCGCCAACCGGCAGATATTCGTATAAATCCGAAACGCTTCTGAAAATCTATGTTTACGGATATCTGAACAAGATCAGGAGCAGCAGGAAATTAGAGAAAGAATGCCGGAGGAATATGGAATTGATATGGCTGACAGGACGTCTTGCGCCGGACTTCAAGACAATTGCTGACTTCAGAAAAGCGAATAAAAAAGGGATACAGTCGATATTCAGAGAGTTTCTCAAGTTGTGCCATAAAGCTGGACTTTTATCTTTTGAACTGGTAGGGATAGATGGAACCAAAATCAGTGCGCAAAACCATAATAATAATGTATATCAAAGGAAAAACATTGATGAGGTAATCCGTAGAATAGATCAGAAAATTGAGGAATATCTGAAAGAAATGGATAAAAACGATAAAGAAGAAAAGAACGAATTTGAATTTCTTTCGGGGAATATAGAGGAACGGTTTAGAAATTTAAAGACAAAAAAAGAAAAAGCTGAGGCGATCAAAAGGATTTTTGAGGAAGATCCTGAATTAGAGAAATATTATGCGAATGACCCGGAAAGCCGGTTTATGAATGACAAAGGGAAATCTGACATAGCGTATAATGTACAGGCTGTTGTGGATAGTAAGAATAAATTGATAGTGGCGATCGATGTAACCAATGAAAATAATGACTTAAAACAGATGAGCAGGATGTGTGATCAGGTGGAAGAAATAAAAGCCGAGTTTGAGGTAGAAAAGGAGACCATCAAGGTATCTGATGCCGGTTATTACAGTGAGCCGCAGATATTGGAATGCCTGGATAAGGGGCATAATGTATATATGGCAAATCCGGAAGATGAATATAAGAGGAGAAATCAAGGCAAAGATATAAAAAAGGGAATATGTGAAAAAGAGTATCGTGCGGATCAATTTAAATATGATAATGAAAGAGACGTATACATTTGCCCGGAAGGTGAGATTCTCAAGCGGAGAGGTGAAGCTATCAGGGTGAAAAGCGGCAAGGAAGTTTATAGGTATGGTTGTAATAGCTGTAAAAACTGCAAAGTCAGAAATAAGTGTACAACAAATAGAGAAGGACGTTTAATAGAAATAGCCGTAAGAAAAGAAGATATTGAAGTGTTCAAGCAAAAAATCCGCTCAGAGATCGGGAAAAAGATTATAGAGAAAAGAAAAGAGATATGTGAACATCCGTTTGGATCGATAAAAAGGAATATGGGGTATAGTTATTTTTTAATGAAGGGTAAGGATAACGTCCTGACAGAATCATGTCTGGCGGGATTCGTACATAATTTTATAAGAGTATTCAATATACTGGGTACAAAGAAGCTTATGGAACTGGTTTGCGGATAAAAAATGATATATATGGAGGTTTTGTTCCGATTTCAGAAAAGAAAAAAGTTTTATATCGGAAGAATGCGTAATAAATGAAATTTAGGATAAAATCGGCCGATTTTACCAGGCTACTATGCTGAGTTTTCACACAGTCTGTAGGCTCACCAACCGGGTCAAACTATAAACCCGGGTCAAGCAGCTTGCCCTGGTTAAGGGGCACGCTTGTTAAAATTTAGGAGGTCATTATTTTGAAAAGATTTATTCTTTTTTTATCTGTATTTTCTATTTTGATCTTAAATAACGGCTTTTCTGAAAAGGATAAGGCATATACTGTCAGTCTTTTTGTAGGAGATGTGAGGGTTTCACATAATAGCGGAGTGAACTGGAATATGGTTGAAGCTGAAATGGAATTAAAAGAGGCTGATACCATTAAAACAGGAATGGATTCATTCTGCGACATCCTTATGCCGGGAAGAGGAAATTTCAGGGTTGTCGATAATACGATCGTAACCATTAATAAATTAAAAAAACAGCTTGAAGAAATTAAGGTAAAAAAAGGCAAGGCTCTCTTTACAATCAGCAAAAAGCTTAAAAGTGATGAAACCTTCAGAGTGGAATCCGATATCGCGGTTGCTGCCGTTAGAGGCACTGAATTTCTTGTAGAGACCGATGGTGAAAAACTGAAATATTCAGTTGTCAAGGGTAAGGTCTTGATCCGAAGAAATGTAAAGATTCCTGTTGAGGATACTGATGAAGAACTCGTAAAATCCATTGAAGTTGAGGCTGACGCGAATCAGGAATTGGAATTGACATTGGATGAGAACAAAGATATTGAAGCAACTCTCGAAAGGGCAAAGAATAATTTATCGGAATTAAAGGAGATCCTTTCCAATACGAAGAAAGATACACAGAAGAAGATCCGTCTGATGAAGAATGCGGACAGGGTACTTAAAGAAATCAACAAATACGAGGAGACTCAAAATAATTCCGGAGAAGGAAATGAAGAAGATGAAACCGGCGGTGTTATTGATAAGGCAAAAAAGCATTCAAGATAATAAAAAACCCCCGATAATCTCGGGGGTTTTTTTAATCCAAATAAAAAACTTTTCTCAATTTCGCTTTCACATTTAACTTACTTGAAAATATTATAAAAAACCTCTTTTCCTTTGAACTCGGCAAAATCACCAAGTTCTTCCTCAATCCTTATAAGCTGGTTATACTTTGCGATTCTATCCGTTCTTGACATGGAACCTGTTTTGATCTGTCCTGTGTTGAGTGCAACAACAAGGTCGGATATTGTCGTATCTTCGGTTTCACCGCTTCTATGAGAAACAACAGCAGTATAATTAGCGCGTTTTGCCATTTCAACAGCGTCAATCGTTTCAGTTAAAGTACCGATCTGATTTAGTTTAATAAGTATAGAATTCGCTATTCCCTTTTGAATACCTTCCTTTATAATTGCCGGATTGGTTACAAAAATATCATCTCCTACGAGTTGAATTTTTTTACCCAGTTTTTCTGTTAATAATTTCCACCCATCCCAATCGTTTTCACCAAGGCCGTCTTCCAGAGAAATAATAGGATACTTGTTTACAAGATTGACATAGAAATCGACCATTTTTTCGGATGATACAATCTCTTTGCTTGATTTCCAGAACTTATATCCTTTTTTGCCGTCTTTCTCGGCTTCGCTCCATAATTCGCTTGCCGCCGGGTCCAATGCAATCGAAATATCTATTCCGGGTTTATAACCAGCTTTTTCTATAGCCTGAACTAAAAGTTCAAGAGGTTCCTCGTTATTCTTTAAGTCGGGGGCAAAACCGCCTTCATCACCGACAGCGGTTGAATACCCTTTGCTTTTTAATATGGATTTTAATGCTTGAAAAGTTTCTGCCATATAAACAAGGGCTTCTTTAAATGATTTAGCTCCGGCAGGCATAATCATAAATTCCTGAAGGTCTACGGTATTATCCGAGTGCTTACCGCCGTTCAATACGTTTGCCATAGGTACAGGTAAAAGCTTTGCATTTGTGCCGCCGATGTATCTGTAAAGCGGTATACCAAGATAATTTGCCGCTGCATGGGCTGCTGCGAGAGAAACACCCAAGATAGAGTTTGCTCCAAGCTTGCCCTTTGTCGGTGTTCCGTCAAGATCAATCATTACCTTATCAAGTTCTATCTGATTCAAGGCATCAAGACCTACAACTTCCTCAGAAATAATATCATTCACATTTTCTACTGCTTTTAAAACACCCTTTCCTCCGAGCCTCTTTTTATCGCCATCACGTAATTCAACAGCTTCTCTCTCACCTGTAGAAGCTCCGCTTGGAACAGCCGCTCTCCCCATAGTCCCGTCTTCAAGTATTACCTCAACTTCCACAGTTGGATTTCCTCTTGAATCGAAAATCTCTCTTGCCTGGACATCAATTATCGTTGACATTATAAATACCTCCATTAAAAAACATGTGTTTATGATAAAATGAATTAAGAAAAAAGTCAAAGAGACGAATTGCTTTATAATAAAAGTACTCAAAAACGATTCGTTGCCTCATATTAAAAATGTACTCGAAAATTGTACGAAAATAATCCCGGTGATTTAAACCGGGAGGAAATATGGAGCTAACGATGATTGAGAGAAAGCCAATTTATCGGGAGACAGCAAAAGAATACCAGAAAGTCAGAAAAAAAGCAAAAAATGAAATTCTTGACAGATTTTTATCAATTACAGGGCTTAACCGTAACTATGCTGCAAGATTGCTAAGAAGTCATGGGAAAAAGCTCAGAACTGGCAAAAAAAGTTATGTAAAGGGCGATATAGCTAAAAAGGGAAATAGACCGGGCAGGACAAAGTATTATGATACTGAAGTCATAAAGCTTTTAAAGTTTATTTGGAAATTATCCGGTTTTATCTGCGGTAAAAGATTAAAGCCTGTATTGAACGAAATTATAGATAATCTGTTGAAAAATGAACGGATAATGGCGTTACCAGAGACTATAGATAAGCTGAGAAAAATCAGTGCGTCAAGCATAGACCGGTTGATGAAACCGGAACGGAAGAAAATGGATTTGAAGGGACGGAGCGGTACAAAACCGGGCACACTTCTGAAACACCAGATAGCCGTGAGGACTTGGGCAGACTGGAATGAAAATATACCAGGCTTCATGGAAATTGACCTGGTCGGACATGAGGGAGGTAACAGCCAGGGAGATTTTGCCCAGACACTGGATATGGTGGATATAAGCAGTGGCTGGACGGAGACATTTGCAGTGAAAAACAAGGCTGCTATTTGGGTGAAAGAGGGGATCGAGAAAGTTAAGAGCCGGCTCCCATTTCCTTTGCTGGGTTTGGATTCAGACAATGGAGGAGAATTTATTAACGACATATTGTATAGGTTTTGCAAAGGAAATGATATAAAATTTACGAGAGGCAGAAGCTCTCGTTCTAATGATAATTGCTATGTGGAACAGAAGAATTATTCAGTGGTACGAAAATCAGTGGGGTATGTTAGGTATGATACTGATGAAGAAGTTAATATACTGAATAAGCTTTATCAATCACTTCGCCTTTATACGAACCACTTTCTTCCGGTTATGAAAATGACTGAAAAAGAAAGGGTTGGCAGCAAGGTCAGAAAGAAGCACAATGATGTTAAAACACCGTACCAGAGAGTAATAGAACATCCTCTAATTTTTGCCGGGAAAAAGGTAATTTTAAGAAAAGTTCATGAAGAGTTGGATTTTTTTGAACTGAGAAGAAAGATATCTCAATGCCAGAAAAAACTATGGAATATTCATAAAAAGAAATATGATTCTGATAAAAATTTGGAGTAGGTTTTATTTATGAGACAACGATTCAATTTTGAGTACCTTTTTATTTGACGCAACGGGAGAGATGCATCTCTGAGGTGTCTTGAAGATGTTTTAATAGATAGGCCTTCCTGAAAAGTTCTGCTTAACAAAAAACAAATTGATAAGTAATAATGATTATTTCAGATATTTTTCTCAATGATCAAATATAACTCATTATCAATCATGGAGAAATAAAACTTATAAATATAGAAAATGTTTTCAGGGTTATCTTTGTATTTGATTTTAATACAATCATAACCATCGCTTACAAACTCAATCAATTCATTATTTAAAATATAGCCCTGAATTGCTGAAAACTCAGGCTTATCCAATTCATACTTTTCAGCAACCCATAACATTCCATCATAATTGTTTGTTACTTCGAAACTGAGTTCATCCTTAGACTTGCGCCGAATTTGAATAAGCCTGGTCAGGGTGTCCATAGCCTCAGGAATAAGAACTTTAACTGCTTTTATACTACCGAATTCTATTTTAACTCCAAAAAGATCCTTGTACAGAGGATAAAGCTTGTTTATTTCTATAACAAAATCATTTACATTTACATTCCCTTTCATTTTTTCCATCACAATATCTTTATCTGCAAACTTCCAGTGATTTAAAAAAAAGCTTTCATCCCAAGTCATTGTTTTTGCCATAATATCCACCTTCCTACTTTTCAGTCCAGGTTTCCACTCCATCCCATTTTTCAGGAGGATTAAGTATGAGGAATTCACATCGTTCTTTATATAAAAAACCAAGGTAATCGTCATGCTTTCTTTCAATCATTTTATCAAATATCGCTTTTGCCTCTTTAAACCGTCCGTCATAATAGAGGTAAAGAGCCTGATTGAAGTCCGTATAATACTGCTTAAGAGGTTCGGCTTCTTCAATAGAGAAAGGCTCAAATATTTTCACAGGCTCATTCTTACCTTTAACTCTCACATTATCCAGCTCTCTGTAAAAGAACTTTCCTTCCTTTATATCTTTTTTTGTAAATTCACTTATTATAATCCGTGCATGGTATTTTTTTGTTAACCCCTCCAGCCTTGATGCAAGGTTTACAGTATCTCCTATTACAGTATAATCAATCTTCTGCTCGCTTCCTATGTTACCGACAATAGCATCTCCCGTATTTATGCCAACGCCTATTTTAAAATTAACCTTACCCTTTTCCTCCTGCAATTTATTAAAATCTTTAAGTGCTTCAACCATATATAAAGCGGCAAAAACCGAGTTTTCGGCATCATTGGGTTTAACCATTGGAGCCCCGAATATAGCCATTATAGCATCGCCGATGAATTTATCTATAATTCCGCTAAACTTGCTTATCTCTGTACCCATTTTATTAAAATATGCGTTTAATGATAAAACCAGTTCTTCAGGAGTCATACTTTCAGAAATCGTGGTAAAACTTCTTATATCGGAAAAAAGAACCGAAATTACCTGTTTATTTCCTATAAGCATTGAATCCACGGGAATATTCAAAATATTATTGATTACTTCAGACGGCACATACTTCTGGAATATAAAACGTATTCTCTCTTCTTTGTTTTTAGCCAGTACAGTCTGATAAGCGTAATTTTTAATCTGGTTGTAGGCAGATTCAAGCTCGGAAATCATATTATTAAAATATGAAGCCAGATAACCTACTTCATCTTTGTAATAAATTTTTACTCTCCGGGTCAAATCCATTTTTTCTGTAATATCCTGAATCGTATGTACAAACTCGACTATAGGCGATGTTATTCTTGAAATAAAATAAAGAAGTAAAACTGAAGAAATAATAACACTTGCGGCAAGAATAATGATAAGATAATTCAATATCATATTTACATTGCTGTAAAATGCATCCCTGTCGTCAAAGATCAAAAGGTAATCACTCCATTCAGCATAATTAATAAACACACCAACTTTGCTTCTTCCCGAAATAAAAAACTCAATCCATCCGCTTGTCTTATTACCAATAATTTTCAGAATGTTACTTGCATCCGCCTGTCTGATATTTGTTATTGTCGCAATATCTACGCTTCCATCTGATTTCAATGCAAGAAAAGCTCCGGTCTCAGAAGTTAATACTGTTCTTGAATAATCCAACACTGATTGTTTTGAATTTTCAATAAGTAATTGATCATTGGTAAGGTTCATTTCCTTTACAAGAGAACTCTGCCTCGAAGCATATTTATATATCTCATTCAATTTATACCCGAGAAATTCTTTAGCTATACTTGTAATACCGTTCGTAGATGAATAATAAGCAGTCAGACCTATAAAAAGAGATGTCAATAAAAGAATAGGAATTACAACAAGAAGAATCTTGTACCTTATCCTGGCTTTTATTTTCATTACTTCAGTTTTCTTATTATTTTCCATCTTGAACCTCATTTTTTGTAAATTAAGTCCCCGACATGGACATCCTCATTCCTTTTAACAATAGTAGCTTTTGTCATAACCGGAGACATTTCTGAAATAACTGCATCACCGATGTATCTGAAATCGCTCGGCGTTTCCTTTCTATAAATATAAACGGTACTTCCCATTGATAATCCTTCAGACTTGTCAAGATAAATAACAACTTCCCCGCCAAGGTTATCAACTATTTTGCCGATAGAGGCCTTTAAATAACCCGCTGTTTGAACTGTATAAGTTCCTGCTCTAAGTTTAGCGGTAATAGCCCTTTCGATACCTTCTACGCTTCTGCCGATATAATCGGATAAAGGATCATCTAAAACAATCCTCTCATACTTTGTCTTTGCGGAATCATATTGTTTCCCTTTTTCGTCATTTCCTGCATCAGCATAAAGCTTTTCTGCATTTTTATTTTGTTCTAATCTTTTCAATTCAATAACTGTTGTATTACTGCTGATACCCTGAGCCATCATGGTAATCTTTGCTTCATGGCATTTCTGAAGGTAATCTACAGCATCTTTTGTGAATTTTGAATTCGGATAAGTAAGAAGCAAATCCTGAAATTTTGATATTGCCTGATCATAGGAATTATTATTATAGAAAGAAACCGCAGATGTATAAAGAGGCTCAGCTTTTTTATTGACTTCATCAATATTCAACTGGGGAGCTCCTGAAAACATATACAAAACTCTGTCTAAAATCGTATTTCTATCACTCATTTCCGGAAATTGCTTCAATGTATCAATATAATTAGTAGTCGCCTTATCATAAGCTTTTGAATAGAAATAATCATTTGCCGATTTTAAAGAGTTTTCAGAATTAACATCATCTATGTATCTTCCAAAATCATTTAAACCATCATAAAAAGAAAATACTTCGGGCAACTTTGTGTAAAGTTGATTGGTTTTTATCTCAGCCTCTCTAATCTTTTCCTTATATTCACCTTTCTTCAACTCTTTGCCAAAATCATTCAAAGACTGAATAGCGGCAAGCTTGTCTTCGTTTTTCTGTTTATCCTGAACATAAGGGCTATTCTTTAAATTAAGATAATCATCGACTTGAGACATTAAAAAATAATCAACATTTTTTCTATCCTGGGCCCCAGCTATTCCCTTAGATTGATTTTCATAGAGGTTGGAAATAACTGTAAATTTATCAAAAACTGTATTGTATTGTTTTTTATTATACGAATCAATCGCGGATTTTAATGCCAGATTAACCTGCGCATTGAATGCTTCAAGTCTCTGTTTCTCTTCAAGCTGGCTATTTAAATCGGCAATAGCCTGCTTGCTTTTTGAACTCTCCGCAACCATTTGATTCTTAAATTCCTGATTTGCTTTATCGAGTTCTGCTTTTGCAGACTGCAGTTCCTTTTCTTTCGCCGATGACAAAGAATTCAACTTATCTCTTTCAGCATCCATTTGTTTTTTCAGGTCATCTTCTTTTTTCTTTGCTTCAAGCTGGAGATCAGATTGACGGGCTTTTAATTCATCCTCATATTTTTTCTGAATTGCATCTCTTTGCTGCGCGGTAGAATTTTTCAACTCATTATTCATTTTAGCAAGCAGATCCGCCTGAAGCTGATCGTATTTTGTTTTTAATTGCTTTTGTTGTTCTACCTTCAAATTATCAAGCTGGCTTGTCAGTTCATTATATTTACTTCTGGTTTCTTCTAATTCCTTTTGTTTCTTCTCAAGGTCCATATTTGCCTTTTTTTGAAGTTCTTTATAGAGAACATCCTCAAGACCTTTAATACTTCCTTCCGTACCGACAAGTTTATATTCGCTGGCTTTAAATATGTTATAAACAACAAAAAAGCCTCCGACAGCGATTACAACGGCTATTAAATCTATCACAAAAACCAGAAGAAAATTTCTTTTTGTTTTTTGTGTAAATTCAACCCTTTTTGAAACCCTTTCCTTTTTTAAGTCCTTGTCAATATAGGAAAATACATCTTCCTGCCTTAATTCAATAAAACTTTGTTCGGCCATAGGAACCTCTTAAAACAATAGATATAAATTATATTATTAGTTTTACTTTTGTCAAGACTTTTAATATTTATTCATGTTTATTTCAATAAAGCTGAAATCTCCTTTATTTTTAAGTTTTCTATAAATTCTTTTAAAAATTGTGATATTATTTTTTCTTTCCCGGAATTATCCGAATTGCTTATAAAATTAAAATTTACATCAATTAATATGCCTGATAATACTCCATCATCATTTTCCTCAAAAATATAGAGCAAATAAACATCATCATTCTGCCGCAGATAAACAACTTCATTTGTAACTATAGTAATTTTATATTTACTATAACCGCTTTTATTCGCTAAAAAATCAAAACTTTTAAAAAGGTTATCATATCTATCAAGATTGTTAATTGATGTATCTAAGGAAACCTTAATTACCGCATTCTTATTCGAAAATACCATCCCAGTCTGAAGATAATAATCGTAATTCCCCATTTCACCGCCGAATGAATAATTAATATTTGTTGCAATTACTGCATAAGCTGATATCGAAGGCATTAAAACTAACATATTTTTAGCCAGCTTTTGATAACTTGTATCAAGAATTATAATTCCACTTCGAAATCAAGCTCTGATACTGACTCTGGCGGTTGTAATTTTTCATTTTATCAATCTCAGCCGACGTTTCATCGGTGTAAGAATTTGATTTAAGAAAAATAATAAAAAAAAGCTGGATAATCCAAAACAACTTATTCATTCAGGCTTTCTCCAATACTTATAATACTGATATCCGGATTAGCAAAAAAACGAAACGGGAAATAATGACTAACCCCTACTCCTTTTGAAACAAAAAGTATGGTATCTTGATGTATGGAAGCACCTCTTGCTTCTCTCTTTTTTATTTTACTTTTTGCCGTTATAGGCAAACCGAATATAGTTACCTGCCCCATGAGTATGGCCTGAAAACATAATATCGACCTTACCCCTTAAATACTTTATGGCATCGGGGTAGTGAGACAGCACAATTTTAAAAAAATTATTATCCCTTATCTGTATATTCTTTAATTTTTTTTGTTTAACCGACAAGTAATCAATTCCAATAATTTCAATTTTATTATTTTGAACATTAATTTCCTTGACTTCGTCAATCAGCAGATTAATTCCAAAAACACCGAGAGTCTTTTTTAGTTTATTCAGATCAGTAGGCTTTTTTTCATTTACAAAAAAAAGCGGATAAAACATATGTAGTATATTATACTGGAAATGATCATCATTTCCAAGAACTGCGTATATTCCCGCTTTTGATTTAATCTCACTCAATATTTCCGGTAAAATATCAATCCCTGAATTATTGTCTATATAATCCCCGGTTAGAAATACAAGATCGGGAATCTGTTCATTCATGAATCATGGATTGTATCTATGATATTATTTACTCTTTTTTTACTCATTCTATGGTAAAGATGGAAATCAGAGACCTGCATTATGAGCATTGGATATAAAATTTTATCTGATTTAATGGAAATACGTTCGATTTTAATATTATTCGCTTCAAATTTATTCGAATATAACACAAAAAATGCTATGATAATTAAAATAAAAAATATAATTATCAAAATAAGCATTTGGCCCCCGAAAAAATATAAAGGTGAGGCTATTAAATCCTCACCTTTATATCTTCATTGTAATGATAATTTAAGATTCTTGCAAGAAACCAAGGTTAAATATTTCCGATTTCTGGAAATTTGACGGTTCTTCAGTACCTTTCTCCCTCGCATATAATGCTATACCGTCTATTTCGTTAAACTTAATTATAGGAACTATCAATACCTCCTCAACATTATCAAGTTCATTGATGGGAAATCTCTCCTGTAAATACCTTGTATTTTTAATATTTCCTTTTATATCAACGCTTTTCTTCTTTGAAAGGAATAATTGATAAATCGGGTCGCTATTTTTTAATGATAATTCATTAATACTGAATCCTTTACCCATTATTGAATTAAAATTGTCTCCTTTCTTTTCAAGTACAAAAAGTTTATTAATGTTCAAGCTGTTCTTAGCCAGATCAAAAGCAACCCTGCTGTAATCTTCAACTGTACATATAGAACTTAATTTCTGCGGAGGTTCAAAAAATTCATCGCTTTTTTCTTCTATAGCATTATCTGTAAGCATTTCGGGTTTTTCTAAAACTTCAGCTGCCTGTTGTTCAATTGGTTGTGCTTCAGCTAATCCCTCTTCGGCAGTTATTATTTCGATTTCAGGAGGCTCCTCTACCTTGACTAACTCTTCTTCTTCCGATAGTACAATTTCATTTTCTCCGGTAGTTTCTAATGCAGCTTCAGAAAATTCCGGTTCAGTGACAGTCTCTATTGGTTCAACAACAGAAGATTCAATTTCCATACCAGTTTCGGCATTCTCTCCAGCATCAACCTCTTCATTATCAATAATTTCTCCGGCAGTTTCCTCAATGACAGGAACTTCAGCCGCTTCTTCAAATGTAAGAGGTTCATCTGCGGGCATGGCTTCGTCTGCCCCTTCCATCATTGGAGTTTCAAACTCTATTGTGTTTTCCACTTTTTCTTCAACCACAGGGACATCAATTTCTTCAATTACCGGTGTTTCTAATACCGCTTCGTTTTCGGCTGGTTCCTCAGTCATCTTAGTCTCTAAAGTCATTTCAGGCCCGGCAGATTCTTCGGGGCTCTCGGTTATAACTTCCTCACCCAATTCTTCAAGAATTCTGCGGCTATAGCGGCATTTTCAGGCTCAGACAAAATTTCATTTTCCTTTTCATCATTTTCTATTATAGCTGGTTCTGAAATAACAGGCTCTTCTTTAAATCTTTCCGAAGTAAAGTCCAATGTAGGAAAATCCCTGCTGTCAATTTCAAGTGCTGTTTCAAAATCTTCAGGTTTTAAAACATTCTTATTGGATTCTTCATCCGGAGGTATCTCAAGTACAGGTTTAAATTCTTCCTGAGTTGAGCTTGCGGCCATAGCTTCCTCTTCTACACTTTTAAATTCTTCTTCCTCAGGATTTTCTTCTTTTGTTTGTGAACTTGTATCCGCGATAACTATTTCCTCTTCCTTTGGCAATTCAATTGGGCTTACTTCAAAAGGCTCATTCTCTATTCCATTCAAAATTCTATCTTCCTCAGCAAACATTTCTGTAGCTTCAGATGGTTTAATAGAATCATACATATTCATATCAACACCCCTCTCAAGATTTTCTTCAGGTAATTCAAAAACCTCTTCTTTTAAAGCCGAATACTCTGAAGATTCCGGTTTTTCTTCAATTTGAAATTCGGGTTTTTCAAATTCCGGAACTTCCTCAACAGTTTCTATATTCTTTTCTTTTTTAATCTCTTCTCCTGTCTGGAACTGGGTTAAATTCATTCCATTAGACATAATCATTTCTTCTATACCCTTTTTAGTATAGCCTTCATCGTACTTAGCGTTTCCCTCTATGTCGCTCACAAGATCATGAATCCTATTATTTCCATAAGACATATCTTCAGTTTTACTCTCTTGAATATCTTTTTCAAAAGTACTTAGAGGAATCTCTTTATAAATTTTTTCTTCATTCATAATTTGAATAAGAGTAAAAATAACGGTACCGAGAAGGAAAAAATCAACGAGAAGGATAAAGATGGTCCATGGAGATATAAATCTCTCGTTTTTTGTATAATAAACAATTTTTATACCGTTAAACTGAGAAATGCTGCCTATGGTCGGATCGATTGCCTCTTTTTTTTGGTTAACCGGATTGTTATAGTAATTAATTATTTTATTAATATCGTTATTATCCACTTTAGATGAGGAAAGAAAAACAAAATTATCAAAAGAGAATGGAATAGACAGGTTGTTTGAAGACATTCCCTTTAACAGCCTGCTGCTCTTGTAATAAATAGCTATAAAACCCTGGCTGATAGAAGGAGATATCGGATAAATTGAAACAAACTGATCTTTATCCAGAAAGTAATTGAAAAAATCCTGACTTACCGAAAAATATTCGTTCAATTGCTTAACAATTCCTGCTTTTACCCTTTGCGAATTAATCTCATCGCTTAAAGTAGAAAATATTACTTTCCCATCAGCATCTATAACTTGAATTTTATTGCAGTCTGAAATTCCATCTCTTATTTTGATAAAATCGGGCATGTACTTATCAACACTTTCTCCAATAGATGTGCTTACAATCAAGGTTTTTATGATATTATCTTCCGATAAACTCTTTATTTCAAAGAGAATTTGATTGAAATTATCTTTCACTGTCTTACGTATCGAGCATGGTTTTATTTAAAACATATTTATCGTAAAGTTTTCCAAAAAGACCGATCTTATTCTTTGCAAAATAAACAATTGTTACCATTGACACAACGGAAAATATTAGAAGCAGGATTAAAAGAACTTTCTAACCTTCATAAAAATCCCCTATTTTCAATAACATGTTATCAAATAAAATAAAAAAACGCAATTTCCCTTTTTTAATTTTCGGTAAAAAGAATGATAATCATTAATATAAAAAGATAATATTTTTTACATATACTGAGTTGTAATCTAAACAATATTAATTAATGAAGTAAGTATTAGCAATTAAATGCAGCCTGGTATTATTATTTCAATCTTAATATATAATATTGATTTGATTTCAATTATATCATAAAATAATACTTGAGGTTTTTCTCAATAAAATAATCTGGAATAATTCAAAAAACATTTTTTTTCGGAATAATAAACTCCGGAAAAGTTTTAACATCTTAGGGGGGTGATTAAAAATATGAATAAAACAAGAGTTTTATTGGTAGAGGATGAGCTTATTGTAGCAAAAGATCTAGAACAAGACTTCAGATACCCTTGGCTATGAAGTAGTTGGAATAGTAAACACAGGCCCTCTGGCAATTGAGAAAACCGGAATAACAAACCCAGATTTGATTATTATGGATATATTATTAAAAGGGAACATGGATGGTATTGAGGCTGCAGATGAGATTAGGCAGCGTTTTGATATTCCCGTAGTCTATTTAACGGCTTACTCGGATGATAAAACACTTCAACGTGCAAAAATCAGCGAACCTTTTGGGTACATTTTAAAACCTTTCAAAGAAAGAGAGCTTTTAACATGTATTGAAATGGGTTTATACCGCTATAAAATGGAAAGAAAACTTAAAGAAAGCGAGCAGTGGTTTTCAACAACGCTTCAAAGCATCGGAGATGCTGTTATAGCTACTGATGTTGATGGAAAAATAAAAATAATGAACATAATTGCCGAACAGCTAACCGGATGGAATAAAGAAGAAGCTCTTGGAAAAGATTTTGAGACTATATTTAATATAATTGATGAACAATCCAGGGAGAAAATAAAAATCTCTATATCATCAGATGAAGCTTTTAATCTCTCAAATCATAGGTTATTAATATCGAAAAAAGGAAAAGAGTATACATGTCGAATCGGGCGCTTCTCTGATAAAGGATGACAAAGGAATAATTTTTGGAGTTGTATTAATTTTCAGAGATATTACTGAGAGAAAAAATTCAGAGGATAACTTAAGGATGACCTTAAATAAACTGGCGGAATTGAACAAGAATCTTGACAATAAGATTCAGGAAGAGGTTAAAAAAAACAGGGAAAAGGATCAGATACTTATCCAGCAGTCGCGGCTTGCTGCCATGGGAGAAATGATTGGAAATATAGCTCATCAATGGAGGCAGCCCTTAAATAGTATGGGAATTATAATTCAGAATATTATGAATGCTTTTGAACATGGAGATTTAGACAGAGCTTATATCAGTGAGGCAGTTGCCAATTCCCTTACAATACTTAAACATATGTCTCAAACCATTGATGACTTCAGAAACATTTACAGGCCTAATAAAGAACAGGAAGAATTCAGCTTGAATAAAGAAATAAACAAGACTCTCTCTCTTATTGAAACAAGCTTTGAAGAATATTGTATTAATGTTAACTTTATTAATGATAAAGAAGTAGTCAAAATGGGTTATCCAAATGAATACAGTCAGGTACTTATTAATATTATCAGTAATGCAAAGGATACTTTTATCGAAAGACATATTCAAAATCCATTCTTAACGATTGAATTAATTGAAACCGATGGAAAGGGAATTGTGAGAATCAAAGATAACGCGGGCGGTATACCGGAAAGTATAATTGAAAAGATTTTCGATCCCTATTTTACTACGAAAGAGAACGGTACCGGTATAGGTTTATATATGTCCAAGATGATCATTGAAAAAAACATGAAAGGAAGGCTTTCCGTAAAGAATATTCAGGGTGGGGCTGAATTTGAGATTGAGATATAAAAATGACAAATAATTAATAATAATCTATAATATCTGATTACCATTTTCCGGAGTAGTATATGCTGATCAGCTATTTTCAACAGGGCGGTCCTGTCATGTACTTTATCCTTCTGGCATCCATTATGGGGCTTACTGTCTTCATCGAACGTTTGTTTTACCTTGAAAAGGTGAGAAGGAATGCCAGGATGGTAATGGAAAGAATCAGGGAAAAACTTAAAGGCCAGCGTCTTGACGAGGCAATAGCAGTCTGCAAGAATCATCCGGGACCGGCTTCAAATATTATTAAAGCGGGTCTCGAGACTTCCTCAAAGCCGAGGGAAGATATTGAAACCGCAATGGAAGATGCTGCAAAATACGAACTTCCAAAGCTGCAAAGAAATCTGCCTGTTCTTGCGACTGTTGTCAGTATTTCAACCTTGCTTGGTCTGCTCGGAACTGTTATAGGAATGATTATAGCCTGCACTGTCCTGGCTAAACAGGGTATGAGCAATCCTTCTCAATTGATAGCAGGAATTGCACAGGCTTTGGTGTCTACAGCTTACGGTTTGATGGTTGCCATACCGGCGGTTGTAGGATACAACTATATTCAAAATAAAGTGGAAGATGTGATAACCGATATCGAAATCTCCACCACGGATCTATTAAAACTTCTGAGAAAAGACGACGAGATAAAAAAATGGTAAAATTAAGGAGACACTAATGGATAGCAAAGACTACCAAAAAAGAAAAAAGGCTAAGGAACAGATAAAAAAGTTCGTTATTACCGCCTTTGTCTGGATGATTATTATTGCGTTTGTTTCTACACTTGGAGTATATTGGGGAGATAAACAGCGTGTTAAAGTAACCAGAATTGCCGAGATTAATAAAAAAGTTTATACCTATCAGCCTGGTTCTACATATTTTTATCTGCTGAACAGTATCAGGGATAGTCTGGGCAGAAGCTCCAGAAGCTCTAAGGATGAAAGTGCTGTTAACAAATATGCCACACAATATTTGATAAATTATGGAATAATGTATGATTTTGCTAATTCCATTGGAGTTTCGCCCTCAAAAGAAACTCTCCGAAACCTTCTTGAATATGTGGCCAGGGGAAGGCTCGTTACAGTTCCAGATAAAGGGCTTATGGAATTCAGCGGAATGGAATATGCCAATTTATCGTTCAACAGTGAAAACGGAGACCTGTCGAGCTCTCTTGCTCCAGTCACGGTTGCCGAACTTTACTCTTACTTTGATTTGATGAATTTTAATGTCGAATCGGAGATTCTTTACATTGATATTACTAATTATATTATGAGTAAAATTTCAGATGGCGATATTCAAAACTATTATGAAGCAAATATCAGTAATTATACCGGAGAAGTCTACGTTGAAGATTTATCCATTAAGAATAAAGCTCTCGCTTATGAGGCAGCAAAATATGCTATTGATAAAGGCTGGGAAAACACATTGGAAACCTATAAAGGCAAATATAATTATACGGATAAGCTGACATTGAAGAATTCTTCCGGTTTATCAAAGAGATTTAGCACGGCTTTAACTTTAAAAAAAGGCGACATTCTTCAAAAACCGCAGTTTGAAAATGGGGAATATCACATATTGAAAATAATCGGTTTTCCGGATATTAAGACATTGAATATTGCAAACAAAAATAATTTGTTGTCCGACTTTGTTGCAAAAAATAGTACAAATCTAAGAACTAAATATGACAAAGATATAAAAAGCTTAACCGGAAAGGTTGAGGAAATGGCAAAAGCAAATGTTGATTTCAAAAAAATAGCTGTAGCAACTGGAATGAATTATATTAAAACAGGAAAGATTTCTCCCGTATCGCAAAAAGTGATTGATGAAAAGGGAGAGGAAATCCCGATACCTCTTTTAGAAAACAATACCTGGTTTGATTTCCTGTTCTCAGCAAAGAAAAATGATGTCAGCAAGACATTTTATAATGACGATTATATATTGATAATCAAACAGATATCCAAGACAGTTAATTCTAATATAGTATACCAGAATATCAATCAGGATATTGCCGTAAGTTATATAAAATTCAAAAATGCGGTTTCAAGGAATGACTGGTTTCACACTTTGAAAAGTAAATATCAATATAAAGTCTTTGATGACGAAATTAAAAAGACTGCGAATCCTGGATCATAAAATCGATGTTCTCAATAAAGCCGCGAATTTCACGAATTTTCCTTTAATTAATTTGTGCATTTCGCGGCTATCGTTACTGACTCCCTTCTTTACACTCCCATCTTCAGGACAGACCTGAAATGTACTTTGGAAGTCATCATTTTTTCATAGGCCAACGCAGCCTGCTCTAAAGGAAATACCTCAATCATTGGAATAACCCCGGATATGATGCTGAAATTCAGCGCGTCTTCCGTTTTATTTCTTATGGGCCCGGATACCCAACCCTTAATAGAGCGCCTTCCGCCAAGTAATTGACCGGGATTTACCTGCATCGGCTCGCCCTGCCCTGCTACAATAATCACCTGTCCGTCAAAACCCAGTCCGTTAATAACATCCTGTATGGCTTTTCCATTGGGAGCCGTGGCAAGGATTACCCTGGCACCGCCAAGTTTTTTAAGCTCCGCAGCCGGGTTTGTTTCTTTTGTATCTATATAGATATGCGCTCCAAGTTTGTAAGCAAGCTCTTCTTTCTCTTTTCCACGAGAAAGAACCGCTGTATAAAAACCGAGCTTTCTCGAAAACTGAACAGCCAGATGCCCGAGGCCGCCAAGACCAAGGATGGCTGCAATGTCGCCGCCTTTTGCGCCGCTGTTGCGGAGGGCGGAGAAAGTTGTCCGTCCGGCGCAGAGAAGCGGGGCTGCTTCCAGTGCGTTAAGCTTTTCAGGGATAATTGTCAAGGCCTGCATATGCGCAGTCATATATTCGGCATAACCTCCATCAAAGGAAATGCCTGTCGTAAGAAAACTTTCACAGTTAGCGTAATCCTTTTTCCTGCAGGAATCACATTTCATGCATGGACCTCCGTACCATCCCACACCAACTCGCTGTCCTGTCTGCCAGACGGAAACACCCGGCCCAAGCTTATCGATAATCCCGATAACTTCATGCCCCGGAACCCTCGGGTACTGAATGCCTGGATAATGTCCTTCTTTAACAACGGCATCACCATGGCAGATTCCACAGGCTTCTACTTTAATCAAAACTTCATTCTCTTTAGGGACTGGAATTTCCATCTGAACTAGTTCAAAATTAGCCCCTGGAGACTTTACTTGAATTGCTTTCATCTTTGCCATATAAAACTCCTATTATATTATTCAGCGGGGTTTCCAACTGTCTGCCCAAAGAGAACGCGCTGATCGCCGCGCAATTTCAGTTTTGCCTCAAGACCGGGTTTATTGCAGTTATGAAACCAGGATGCCAGACCAGCGGATGAGGCAAATAAATATATATTACCCGCTATTAGACCAGTATCAACATAATAATATGATTTTTGAACCTCAGGATTCTGTAGTCCGGGCTCCTGATAACCGGATGTATGGGAAAGTTTATGAATATCAGCAATGTAGATTAACCTAACCGGGGCTTTATCTCCAAAATTCACCTGACCTTTTTTCTGCCGATCTTGCTTCCCTGTTTTGTTATTCTTCCATGCATTACTGTCTCATTTGAGTCACTGACTCTTGGAACTATACCGAAAAAAGCATCAAGATTTTTACGGGAATCAAAGTCATTAATATCGCCAATCACGCTCAATAATATTGTTCCGCTTTTATCAGTCTTTTTTACCGATTCGCTGATCACCTTAAATTTGTAAGGGTTAATTACAGCTACACTCTTTACATATTCTTCCACTTTCTTTTTAAAGTAACGAGTGTTTGTTGTTGTTTCAACAACCACCGTATCTTCTTTGTTAAGATTCATAGCAAAATCCGCCAGGCACTTCAACTTGAATGTTTCAAACTTTTTCTCATCTGTTTCCGGCGTTAAGTAACAAACCGTAAAACTGTTACTGTGTAAATCCACTCCAACAAACCTTTCCATATTTTGCCTCCGTTTATTTAGAGTAGATTTATTACCGGTAAACACCATTCTCCTATCCAGGGTCTATGCCCTACGGTGACGTTTCGGTCATAGGTTTAAAATTAATCTCCTTTTCAGGGTCAAAGCCCTATGTTTTTATCCAACCTACAACCTATCTACTCTCATATTATTATAATATTATTTCAACTTGAGAGCTTTTATTTCACCGGTCTATTTATCATACCATCTCCTTTATTTTCAAGAGTTTTCAGATGCAGCTGCAATAGGAAGACACACTTGTTATTCACTTAAAACCGAATGAATCTTAGGCATCCAATCACTTATGTTTATATTCTGCGGGCATTTTTCCTTGCAGGTTCTGCATTGAATGCATAGATTTGCACGCTCATTCTCATCCATAAATCTTAAATATGTAAAACGGGCACCGTTCATTTCATCATAAATTATACCGTTATTATACAGCTCAATATTTCTCGGAATATTTACTCCATTCGGACAGGGAAGGCAATAACCGCATTTAGTACATGGAATTGGCGTTCTCTCATTAAATTTTTCCTTAACAAGCTCAATGAGATTTAGTTCTTTAATACCCAGGGATGCTACGCCGGAAACTTCAGCCGAATGGACATTTTCTTCCACATGCTCCATCGAACTCATTCCGCTAAGTATTAACGATACTTCAGGCTGGTTCCAGACCCATTGTAAAGCCCAATCGGAGGGTGTCCGCTTTAACTCATACTTATCAAAAACTTCCCTGACCAAAACAGGCGGCTTTGATAATCTGCCTCCCAGTAAGGGCTCCATCACTATTACCGCCAGACCCTTTGATGCCGCCAACTTAAGACCCTTGATTCCCGCCTGGTTCTGTGTATCCATATAATTATACTGAATCTGGCAGAATGTCCAGCTGTCAGAACCATTTACTATCTCGGTAAAAGCCTCATTCTCATCATGAAAAGAAAACCCCAGATACCCAATCCTGCCATCTTTTATTGCTGATTCCGCTTTTTGTATCAAATTCAGTTTTAAAGTCTTTTTCCAGCTTTCCTTTCCAAGTGAATGCAGGAGATAAAAATCAATATGATCGGTCTGCAGTTTTTTCAACTGTTCATTTAAAAACTTATCAAAATCTTCCGCTTTATTTACAAACCATACCGGGGATTTTGTCGCAAGTTTAACCTTCTGTCTGTATCCGTCTCTCAGCGCCTTTCCTGTAACAACCTCACTTTTGCCGTTATGATATGGGTAAGCCGTGTCAACATAGTTTACACCCCTGTCAATTGCATAACGGATCATCTTGACGGCTTCTTTTTCATTAATATCTCCGCTGTTAGGGTTCCCGTCATTAGTCGGAAGCCGCATGCATCCGAAACCAAGCGCAGATGGCCTCCAGTCCAGTTTTCCGAATTTTCTATATTGCACTTTATTCCTCCTTTGAAAAATACCAATTGGATGCTACTCCCCCTTTAAAAAGGGGGAATACGGCTGCCTTTTATACTTCATCTACATTATAATAATATAATAGGGATTTTTAAAGTTTTTAATTAGTGCTTGAACGGAAATTATTACATTTATTCAACAATATAATTTAGTAACCGGAAAGGTCATTGCGAGTTTAGCTCTCTATTACACTTAAGCGAAGCAATCCGCTATCCTTAAAATAAAAGTAAAGCGGATTGCTTCGGGGAAGATAAACAAGAAGAATACCTTGCAATGACCTTATACAGTGCTTTTAAGTACCGAGGCGCTAATTATTCAATTAAATATTCTCTTAGAATATTGATTCTACTATAAAAACTAATTTCCGTTCAGACACTACTTAATCATTTCCGGCAGAAGATCAAAATAATGTTTAACAAGATTTCTGTATTTATTTATTTTTTCTTTAAAAAACTCCCTTGATTCCTGTTCGATTATTCCGATAAAGAAACTGCGTTTCACCAGATAGTCATATTCAATACTGTTTTCAGGGTAAATTGTAAGGTCTTTCGCGTTTCCCTTTACCATTCTAAGAATGTTTATTAAGTTTCTAAGAAATATATAGCTCTTTGATAAATCATGAAATTGTTCATCGGTGATTAAATCTTCCCTCTTTAAAGCATTCAAAGCTTCCAGTGTGGAAACTTCTCTTACTGCAAGATGATTAAGTCCATGCCTAATCTGTAAAATTTGAACAATATATTCGATTTCCACAAGACCGCCGCTCGAATACTTCATATTTGCGGGTTGATTATTTTTAACATACGAGTTTAACTGTTTCTGGCGTATCTGATAAAGGGAGTCCAGGTCAGGAGGAATACCGCTGTAAACCCATAAATCACGGCGGGACAGAATATCTTCCCGCAGATAAACTCCTGAATTGTTTGATGCAATAAACCGCATTTTTACAAGGGATTGTCTTTCAGAGAAAAAGGCCTTACCATCATTTGAGAAATATTCTGCAAAATTTTGTCTTGAAACGGCAAGTTTTCCGGATTTTCCATAAGGCTTTAAATTTAAATCTATTTCAAAAATTCCTTCCCTTTTTGAATGAATGGCCTGCAGAAATATCTGAAGCATTTTTTCGAAATAACTGTCGATTTCCTGATTTTCACTTAAATTACCGGGATTATCGTAAATCAGCATCAGTTCAACATCCGAGGCATAGCCGAGTTCCCTTCCGCCGAGTTTTCCAAGTCCGAATAGTGCCCAGGGCGGAGTCTCCGGGAATGAATACTTTTTTATCAAATCCTCCTCAATTCTTTTTATTGCTATTTCAATTACAGCATCGGCTAATTCGGAAAGTTCACCGGCAAATCCAAGAATATCTGTTTTTTTTAATAACTGCCGCATATCTATTCTAAACATTTCTTTATCTTTAAACTTATTAAGATTTTCAACAAACAATGAATAATCACCGGCATCAATATTCTGAGGCTCGAAATAGTTGTCCTTGTATATTTGAATCAATTGGTCTTTTGTGTATTTATATTCAATATTTTTTTCAGTTAAAATTGGAAGCAAAGTTTGGTATTGAAGCCGGATCAGATCTTCCCAGAGAAAATCGCTGATTCCGAATATTGCGGCCAGTTTCTTCTGAACATCCGATTGACCTAAAATTGGAAGCTCCTTTTTTTCCCCGCTTTCAAGTACACGGTCAAGCAATTCGTCAAAATAACGCAGAGCTTTATCAGGATTGATTGTATTTAATAAGATAGCCGAATATTGCTTAATGAGGGTAATTGTAATTTTTAATTCCTCTATTTTTTCTTTTGAAATAATTTTATTTCCATCTCTTGTCATAATGAATAACCTGTCTACGGCCATATCATGAATTGTATCAATCTCTATCTTAAAAATATAATAATTTTTAAGAGCTAGAACGTTTGTAAATGTATATAAAAAAGCAAAACTGTCTTTTGATTTTATGTAAAGAATTGTATACTGGCTGCTGCTTTCATTATCAATATCAATCTCAACGGGATAGAAAGATGTCGATATGGAAGCCGGAACCCTTGGAATGATACTCAGGATTCTGTTATTCAGGAATTCTTCGGCCAATCGCGTTTGATTATTATCAAGAAAATGGAGAATTATATTTAAATCCTTTTTAAAATTATCCCAATCAGGTTTGTATTCGGAAGATTTTATTTTTTTATCCGGTATACTGTCAAGAACTTTCGCTGTAATAATACATACAATCTTGCGTTTATACAAAAAGTCCAATGGGTTGTCTTTATTATAACCATTATAGATTTGCTTTTTTCTCCTTCTATATAATTGATCGTTTTTATCTGAATTTAATTGCTGGAAATCACAGTATGTAAATGATTCTCCTTTTATTATTTTCAGATAGTTTGCAGAGATTAAACCCGCGATTTTTGAAAATTCATAATAATAATCAAATGCTACAATACAGATATCCCATTCCCTCGATGCAGTCATAGATTCTGAAATTTCAACCAGATTTTCACGGTTGAGTTTTTCTATCATTTTAATATGATGATGGATTCCCTCCTCATCAAATCTGAGGAAATACTCGCTGTCCAGCCGAAGAAAATGGTCTTTCAAAAGCTCGCCGGGTATGTCTGGGTAATTATTTATCAGATTATCTCTAAGCTTCAGATAGCGGATAGTTTCATCAAATAATGAAGTAAAAATATTCCTTACATCAAGCATTTTCTTTTTGATTTTTTTTCTCAATTCCTGTGAAAAATTATTTTCATGTAATTCAAAATCTTTAGACAGCCATGGGCTAAAAATAATTTCAAGATTTTCATCATTCTCAGGTAGATTTTGCTCGGCAAGATTGTTTCTGAATTGAAGAATATTTTCTATTTTTCGTAAAGTTAAATAATTTTTAGAAAGAACATCAAACTCCTTTTCAGTAATGATTTTGAATGTCTTAAGCGACTGGAGAGCGGCCATGGAATTCCTTTTACGTATTTCCGGATAACGGATGCCATGAATTAACTGAAGGAATTGAATAATAAACTCAATATCCCGTATGCCTCCCGGGGAAAGTTTAATATTAATGATTTTTTTATTTTTATTACCGGTATAAAAATTTCCTGAATTAACTCCCATCGTATCGGACTCTATTTTTTTTTCAATCCTGTCCTTAATATCCTTAATTTCGATTAAAATTTTCTGTGTATCATGGTGAGTGTAGATGATTTTCTCAATGGAAGCCTGGAAATGATCATACAAGTCCCTGCTTCCCCAGACCAGGCGGTTTTTAATCAAAGCCTGCATTTCCCACTGACGTCCCCTGGTTTTGTAATAATCAATGGCATCGTCCGTTCCCATAATCAATGGCCCTATCTCTCCCTCAGGTCTCAGCCGCAAATCTACCCTGTATAAAAATCCTTCCGGCAGGGATATTCTCAAAAAATCCAGAAAAATAATCAAAAATTCTTTTAGGCCTTCCCCGAATGATTCGTCTTTTAAGACGCTGTCCTTCCCGAAAAAAATCAAATCAACATCTGAACTTATATTCAGTTCTTCTCCGCCCAATTTTCCCATTCCGATAATAATAAAATTTTCTTTCAAAAATTCAATTGAAATTTTAAATTCTGGTTTCAGTTTTAAAACCGCGCACTTAACAGCATAATCAATACAAAAATCAGCCAGTTCCGAAAGCTTAAGGACAGTTTGTCCGGTTTGATTAATATTTAAAAATTCCTCCATTGCAAGTTTTACCACTTCTTCATTCTTAATCTCCCGGATTTTACGCATCAATTCGTCAGGGTCTTTTAAATCGTTAATTTCCAGATACTGACTATGAAAATCAATATTTTTTTCATTTTTTGAATTGATTTTAGCTATTTCTGATAAATGAATAAAGTGAAGAATCAATTGAGGTGATTTTTCTATTATTAAACGGGCAAATTCGCTTGATTTGATGAAATTTTCAAGCTTTATTTCTGTTTCACGATCCAGCGATTTGATTATCTCAGACTTTAAAGCCTTATCTTTAACCTTTGAAAGGATTTCTATCATAAAAATTCCATATTTTTATTAGAGAAGTAAAATATTTTCAATCATCTTATGGGTAGTCCTAAAAACCCAAACTTTGATGGACCCTGAGTGATTTTTGCGTTAGCAAAAATTGTATCGAAGGGCCGTATTGTATTGAGACGACCGTTGGGGGTTTTTAGAACTACTCTTATATAATTTTAATAACAAATCAATAAAACTTCCAATTAAACAGGCCTAGACGTCATTCCAATTCGTTTTTTATTGCAGATTTTTAGTTATTTCATTATAATTTTTTCTATAAGTCAGTCGGCAATATCAGCAAGAATTACAGTGTTGAAGACTAAAGTTAATATTTACTGGAGGTTTTATGAAGTGGTTATTTTTATATCTTCTATTGACAATTTTGATTTCCCCATGCAGTCTATTTTCAGATATGGCACCTGATGTTTTTTCACCTCCGGCCAATGCGGTTATGTTATATTCTAATAATGATATTGCTATGAATGACGAAGTCATTAATATGAGAATGTTTGCGGATCACTATGATGTTGATGTAATTTATAATTTCAGTAACACCGGGAAAGATCAGGATGTAACAGTCGCTTTTCCTTCTGAATACTTGTTAAGCTGGTTAAGACATAATGATTCTCCATTAATGAATTTTCACACTTATGAAAACGGAAAGGAAATAAAAGTTTATGAAATAACCAATACCGATTATGATAATATCCGAGATAATCTTCTCACCAGGGAAGTTATTAAAAATCTTTATAGAATTTATGAATGCTCGCTATTATTCTTTAAAGAGAATGAAGAGAAGCAGATAAGGAATACATATTCTCAAGTTTATCAAGAACCGTATTTTCCCAAAGAAAATTGGAAGCCTGACATGATTGAGGCTGATTATATTCTTAATACCGGAGGTTATTGGAAAGGAATTATTAGATCTATAAAATTAAACGCCTATCTTAATGACGGTTTTCAGGAAAGATTCATATATGACCAGCCTTGGAATTTAGAACATAGCCCCTTTAAAAGTGACATAGAAGTATCACCTACCAATTATAAAATTGAAAACAATGCAATAAAAATGAATTTCGAGGATATAAAACCCGATTTTGACATAAAAATAACGCTTCCCAGATATCTTTACAAGGGTATTTCCGCAAGCTCTGAAAAGAAAGATAAAGACTATAATTATTCTGCTTCAAACGTGATTGACGATAATCCTGGGACAGCATGGGTACCTGAGGATAAAACTCAATATGGAATATTCCATAAGGATGGGATAAATGAAAATATAACTTTAGTCATCGGTGATAGTTTTGGTGGAGACCTTGAAAGTTCCATATTAATAAATAAAATCGGTATAATAAACGGATTAGCGGCAAGTACGAATTTGTTCTATGCAAACAATAGGGTTAAGAAAATAAAGATTTCCTACAGTTCAATTATTGCTGATAGAGGTGTTAATAAGTTTGTGCAATATAAAAGAGAATTTAATGAGATATATAATCTTAAAGATACAATGTCAATGCAGTATTTTAAATTTAATAAACCTGTTCTAGCTAGTACGATACAATTTACGATCCTGGATATATACAGAGGGACAAAATATCCGCACGATACCTGTATTTCAGAAATCAAAATTATTACTGAAAAAACAAACAGCAACATTGGTTTAACAATGCATGATTTTAATAACTTACTGCAATAGAAATAATTATTAACTTATGTTTACTGTCCCGGATAATTCATAAGAATTTTATATAAAATGGGGCATCGTTTAATCCTTCATGTAATAATGAATTACAACAACAAAATAACTATTAGGGGGCGATAGCTGAATTGTTGGATAGATTAGGAAAAAAAGTCCGAAAGTTCAAATAAATCCTTAAGGGATATTAAAAATAAACTGATTTTATTGAATAAGGTCAGTCCTAAAAAAATGGTTTTTTACGTTCACTCTGAGACTGCCGAAGAATTGAATCGTTGATAATTTTAAGCAGATTCTCTACGTCATTAAGAACAGTTTGAGCAGTAGCGATAAACTTATCTTTTCAAAATATAACCGCGGCAGATTTCACGAAAATCACTCTTGAAAAAATATATTTTCTAAAAGTATTGATTTTTATAAAATATCAGTATATAATATTAGTGTATTAGAACAATAGTACACTATTTTGGAGGTAATCATGGTTTCTATTCATAATCTTAACTTTTCTTATGGAAATAGAAAAAAATTATTTTCCGGTCTGAACCTTGAACTAATTCCAGGAAATATTTACGGGCTTCTTGGCAGGAACGGAGTCGGGAAGACATCGCTTCTTAAAATTATTTCGGGACTTCTCTTTTCACAATCCGGTGAATGCAGGGTTTTGGGAATTAATTCAATGGAACGCAATCCATCTATATTAAGTGATATTTATCTCATTCCCGAGGAATTCTATACACCGCCGGTAACTATAGGCCAGTATGAATTTCTTCAGTCGTCTTTTTACCCAAAATTTGATCATAAAAAATTCCTGGAATTGATTAATGAATTCGGCCTTTCTCTTAGGGACAAACTTACGGCATTTTCTTACGGACAGAAAAAGAAATTTCTGCTCGCATTTGGTGCGGCTACAAACAGCCGGCTTTTCATCCTTGATGAGCCGACCAATGGGCTTGATATTCCATCGAAAAGCCAGTTCAGGAAGCTTTTGGCCTCATCAATATCAGAAAACAGGATTTTTATAATATCCACGCATCAGGTTCGTGACATGGAAAACCTCATCGATCCCATAATTATTCTGGATGATGGAAAAATTGTCTTTAATCAGACAATGGAAGATATCTCGAGCCGTTTGGAAGTTTCCATCCGGCAGGAATTGGAAAACGAAGATAAAATTCTCTATTCCGAAAAGATTCCAGGCGGATACAGCATCTTGTCGGCAAGCGGAAACGGTATTGATACAAGGGTTGACATTGAGATTCTTTTCAATGCTGTAATAGCAAACAGTGAAAAGATGAAGTCTTTATTTAATTCGGAGGCTAAAGATGTACATTAATTCGATATTAAATTTTAACCGGATATTTTATCTTATAAGGAATGAGATTGCATCGAATTATAAAAAAATATTTACTGTTTTCGGGGCTGTAGCGGGAATTCTATTTTTAAACTCTATCTCCCGTTTTTATAAGCCATCAGCCAATACAAGCGGCGGCTGGTTCGGAATAATTCTTATTATCGGAGGTTTGATTTATACAAGCAATATATTCAAGGATTTACACCATCCGCAGAAAGGTATACATTATCTTATGCAGCCGGCATCAATAACGGAAAAATTTCTTGCAAAACTTTTAATGGTATCAGCCGGTTATTCGTTAACTGTAATCGTGTTTATGTTTCTATTTTCAGCAATGATGTCCGGTTTAAGCCTGATCTTTTTCGGATACGGACAAACGTTATTTAATCCTTTCACAAATGATGTGGGTTGGATGATACTGAATTATATCATCATTCAGTCGGTCTTTCTGCTGGGTTCGGTTTATTTTAAAAGATCGGCCTTCTTTAAAACCATATTAGCCATATTTATTTTTATTATTTTAATAGGTCTGACCGGTATATTTTTCATCAGAATAGTTTATCATGATTTTTTCGGCAAATTTATAACAGGCGGCAATATGAGTTTGAATTTTCCGGAAATAACAGGTTATTTTAATGACATTATATTGAAATATCTTCCTGGCATTGTAAAAATCTTATACTGGTTTGTTATGGCTCCTTTTTTCTGGATAGTAACTTTCTTCAGATTAAAGGAAACGGAGGTTTAATATGGAATTCCGGAACCGGCAGTCTATTTATCTTCAGATTGGAGATTTTATCTGTGAAAATATCCTGCTCGGCAAATGGAAAGCAGGTGAGAAAATACCCTCAGTCCGGGATATGGCCGTTAGTATTGAAGTTAATCCTAATACGGTAATGCGTACCTATTCTTATCTGCAGGATAAAGGCATCATAAATAATCAGCGCGGAATAGGTTATTTTGTAGGCGATGATTCTTATGAAAATACACTTAAACACAAAAGGCAGGAATTTATCGATACGGAAGTCGGCAGGATGTTTAAAGACATGGAACTTCTCGGTATATCACTGGATGACCTTAAAACGCTGTATCAAAATTATAAAAATAAAATTGAAGAGGAGAAATAAGTATGAAAACCTCCGACAAAATATTAATTTATTTCGTTTTTACAGTAATTTTTGCGATAGCTGTTATGATCGTGACGATGAGATTTATTATTAGCCGAAAAAACATAACCATTGCCAGTCAGTTTCAAAGTGCCGGTTTAATTACCAAGGATTTTGACATCGCTGGGTTTTCAAGTATTTCCGTTTCCGGTGCCTGGGAAGTTGAAATCGTTAAAGGTGATGCAAATCAATATCAGATACAGGTCACGCTTCCAGAGAATGAATCGGACAACCTTGATTTAAATAAATACGGTGATTTATTAACAATAAAATATAAAAACGATATATTCAAATATTTTGAACGGGTAAGTCATAAAATAAAAATTATCCTCCCTAAACTTAACAGGATTGATTTAAACGGAGGTACCCAGACAGAATTTTCCGGTTTTCAATCAGAGAGAATGAATGTTAATATTTCCGGTGATTGTAAACTCAGAGGCATAGGTAATAATATCGGAAAATTTTTTATCAATAGTTCCGGCGCTTCAAGAATAGAACTTGGTAATAGTATCGTGACAAATGCAGACGTTCAAATTTCAGGAAACGGCTTTATTGAATTGAATATGGCCGGAGGCGAGTTAACAGGAAACGCCAGCGGGGCTGTAACCATAGTTTATTCGGGTTATATTAGCAGACAGGATATCAGGCAGTCCGGAGTTGTATCTATTGTAAAAAGATAAAAAAAGATATTTAATAAATTTAAATATGATAATGAAGAGATTTTTTTTTTAATATATGAATTCCTCCTTAATAGGGAGAGGCGGGGCGTGGTAATTTTGTCATAATTATTACCACCCCTACCCCCTCCATACTTTATTAGCCAAAAGTACAAATAAAGATTGATTTATCTTTTCGTGGGAGCCGGAATCATACAGCCTTGAAATGAAAACCATTAATACAAAATAATACAATTATTTCATATCAGATTTTTTTATTATATCCATATAGCCAATTGTTTCTTTATCTTCTATGATTGTCTCAATCCATCTTTTATCATCATTGACCAGGTCAATCTGGAGCGGGTATTTTAATATCTCACCCTTGGAATTATAATAGATTGCTACTACAGGCTTCAATGTTTCCACTTTTGAAAGTTTCAGCACTTCTGCTTTTTCACCTGTATTCAGCATAACATACTGCCCTTCAGAAAAAATGGTTTTTTCTATTAAATATACGGGCATTTTATTTATGAATTCTATCGCGAACCTGGGATTGAACTTGATAGCCATATTCTCACGTATCATTAGAAATGCCTTCCAGAATGCGATCTTATCCCTATAGCTTTTTTTGGTAGTAACCGCTTCATAAAAATCGCAGAGTGAGACGATTTGAGACATATCGTCTATTTTCTCGCTGGTAACTCTCAATGGATATCCGCTGCCGTCAAAGCACTCATGATGCATTAAAGCTATTTTTAATATCTGGTCCTCAAAATTTGTTTGACTTTTCAGAATATTATAACCATAAACCGGATGCTTTTTAATAATGTCGAATTCCTCTTTTGTTAGAGATTCCTTTTTGTTTAATATTTCAACAGGCACCATGATTTTTCCGATATCATGCAGAAGTGCTCCAATACCCATCACTCTAATCTTATCTCTTTTCCATCCCATTAAATTACTGAGTAGTACCGCGATCATAGTAACATTCACAGAATGTACATAGGTTAACTCATCATAATCCTTTATTTCAATGATATTAAGCAGGGCGCCGCTCACTGCTCCGGAAACTTTTTCTATAAATTGCTCAACCGTCTCTTTAATATCCTTTTCCGGTAAAGGGGTCTTTTTTATGACGGCATAACCGATCTGTTCAGAAACGGAAAATGCTTTTTCCAATACTTCAACCGGCATCATCGGATTCTTATCATTAGCGGACACAATCAGAGGCTTTTTATAAAAGACTTTTTTGATGTTCCGTGAAAGTAAACTACCAATCACTTCCTGGGTGATCGGTTGGTTTGCCGGGTAAATCTTAATACCCTGTTCTGTAAACAATTCGCCCTTCAAAATCATACCGGGATACATACAGTTTGTGTATAAATCTATTTTTGAAAACTTTTCATCTTTTTCGTTCATATTATATTCCTTATAAATTACATCTATTTTAGCTGCATATCAGATATTTTTCAATATTATTAATTATTCTTGTAAATAATGATAACCTAAAAAAATTAAACAAAAATCTTTGAGGCAGAGCCTCGAGGTAAAATCAGAACTGCGACGAATAACTCTTAGGTCAAGCATCTTGTCCTGACGAAGAGGCTCGCTTGTTAAAAGACATTAGATACATGTTCAATATTTGTCCGAATTGAATAATAAAAGCAAACTCGATATGGTATGTTACAAATCCTTACGTTTTTTAAATTTCCACTGTTACAGCAATTCCTTTTTTTCTCATTAGAATCAGCTCCGTTTCGGTAATCGCATTCAAAATATTGGTTTGAATGTTATCGAATACTGCCCGGATTACTTTGTTCCTGACATCCGCGGTCAAAGATAACTTATTTACAAGATTATTTCTATACTGATTCAGCTTAATTAATATGAGTTTGATTTTATCATTATTAAAACGCTCTGCATTTACCTTTATTGTATCCACCATAACAGATAGATATTTTTTTAATTTATCATCCAATTCCTGATACAGCACTTTTATAGATTCATTTGATGTTTCATAAACAGACGCATATTTTACTTTAAGCGAATGGATTATATCAATCCCTGCGACCCATTTCAGGGCCTGACTTAGATTATTAATCCTGATTTTATTTAATCTTAATTGAAGACCGGTTATTACTTTTTTGAGATAGTTTTCCAGCTGTATACCGCATTCAATTTTATCTGTAATTTCTGATTTTGTCAGCTTGAAAAAATGGTGACCGGTAATAGTCATCTGTACCGCTTTTGGAAACAGCATGGGTTTAACGATCAGAGTCTTTAAAAGAAATTTCACATAGTAATAGCCGTATTTCGAGAATCCCTGAACTGCTATTGATATTAAGAAAGCCCGAATATACATCATCTGATCTATGAATCTGGAAAATTTTGCCGGTGCTATTATTCGGGACGGCAGTTTTTTTATAAGCTGGTAACAGCGCTCAAGATAGTTTTTAGGTTTATAAATAAACTCCATCGTCTTTCTATAAGCTTCCACTATAATTTCTTTATCCAATACCGTTTTAAAATTCAGATATCTAATTTAAGTGTATTATCACCTGAAGACTCCTCCAGAATGCGTCCCTCTGACTTCAGCCTTCGATACAACTGCGTATTCGGCAGAGCTGTCAGCAAACCTACCATAGCTACCGGTATAGCCGATTGCTGAATAAACTGGGTTTGAATCCTTGCGATATCAACGGTGTCACTGTCAAAGCCTATAATAAAACCGGCTGTGACTTCCAGCCCTTTACGCTGAATTTTATTGATACTTTCATGTAAATCGACATGGGTATTTTGAATCTTATTGGTTTTTTTCAACGATTCCACATCAGGGGTTTCTATTCCTGCAAAAACCATGTTAAATCCAGCTTTCACCATCCGGTCCATTAGTTCCTCATCCCCTGCAAGATTAATACTGGCTTCGGTAAACAATGTAAAAGGATAATTCCTTGCTTTCTGCCATTCGGTTATTTGAGGAAGCAGTATTTTGACATTGGGTGTATTTCCAATAAAATTATCATCTACAATGAAGATGGAACCCTTATATCCGATATCATACAGCAATTGAAATTCCCTGACCATCTGCTCCGGAGTTTTTGTCCTGGGAATCCTTCCGAAAAGTTCAATGATATCACAGAATTCACAATTAAAAGGGCAGCCTCTTGAATACTGTAAAGCCATTGAGGCGTAAAGATTCATATTTAGCAGGTCAAATCTGGGAACTGGAGTAAGTGTAATATCCGGCTTGATTTCGGTCTTATAAATTTTTTCCGGCCGGCCTTCCTGTAGATCTTTTAGAAAGAGCGGCAGTGTGATTTCAGCTTCATTCAAAACAAAATGGTCTACGCCGGGGATATCCTGATAACTTGAAGTAGGAAAAGGCCCGCCGGCAACAATTGTTTTTTTATATTTCTTGCAGAGGTCTATTACTTTCAACAAGGAACTCTTTTGTATTATCATCGCTGATATAAAAACCATGTCCGCATCAATAATGTCCTGATCTGATAATACGGAAACATTCATATCCACCAGCCTGACATCATATTGATCAGGCAGGAGTGCGGCGACTGTTAGCAGGCCCAGCGGTGGAAAATTAGCCTTTTTATTTATAAATTTCAAACTGCGCTGAAAGCCCCAGTATGTTTCAGGAAATTCAGGATAAATCATGAGAATTCTATTTTTCATAATACCTCTAATTTACTTAAATTAACAAAGCTGATTTGCAAGCATGCGGCAAAAAAAGCATCATAAATATCAAAAGATTTAATCGGAAGTAAGATGAGTAAGCCTCTGGAAAGATACTGATACTGAGTTGCAATCAAAAAAATATTAAAAAAGAACTCAGTATAATAACAAGTAAGAATTTAAAAGTCGTTAAAACTCCTTTGAAAGCAACTTGGTATAAAGATTCTTTTGAAAAGATTATTATCTTTTTAAAGATAATCTTTTTATTCTTTTCTGTCAAGAAATAATCCTGCTTTATTTTGGATGAAAAATCCTATCAAGAATAAAGTCCTGTATATTTTCCGGAACTAACTGCATTATACGGACTGCGAATCTATTCCCGGCGATGATATAACGCCGTCCCGGTTTTTCATTATTAATGATTTTAATAATCTGTCTTGCGGCTTTCTCCGGGCTGATGCCATGATTCCCGCTGTCAATCATCCGTTTCGCGCCTGATTCGATTGATTTCCTGTAAGATTCCCGGATTTTCTTCAAAAGACCGGATTCGGCTTTTTCCCAGGTGGAGTCCCAGATTGGGGTTGCTACAGCCCTCGGAGCGATGATCACGACATGGATTCCGAAACGGGATAATTCCCGGCGGAGCGAAGCGGCATAGGACTCGGCGGCCGCTTTTGATGCCGAATACAGTGAAAAATAAGGCATGGCTATTTTAGCGGCCGTGGATGTTGTAATAAATATGCCTGTATGATTTTCAATACAAACCGGGATCAAAAGCCTGTTGAGTTCCGCCATTCCGAAAAGATTGACAGAGAATGCTTCCTGGAACATTTCGGATGTGCAGTTTTCCGCCGGAGAAATTAAGGCAGTTCCTGCGCAGTGAATAAGCGATTTTAATGAAAATTCTCCTGCCATACCAACTGCTTTTTCAGCGAAATATTTAATGGAATCCATTGAGCGGAGGTCCAGCATGCAGGGAACAATTCCATCCTGCGGGGTTTCAGGAGGATTCAGATAACCGGCCAGTACGGTGTTTCCTCCGGAAGCTAATAGTTCAGCCAGGTTTTTACCGATACCGGAATCGCATCCGGTGATGACAAATAAGGTCTTTCCGGTCATCTTCAACGCTCCTTTTATTTTCATCACCGGTAAAATTTATTATCTTATTTTTTGAGGAGCTTTTCTTCCTCATCCTGCACAATGGAAGAAACGCTGTCCAGCAGATTACCGATCTGGTTCATTATATTGTAATATTTCGAATGAGTTGTATTCGATGAAAAAAGCCTCCTGACATTGGTGCGAAACTGTTGAAATGTTCCATATTTGATGATTTCATTTTCTTCATTACCATCCGGTGAAATAAGCTTTTTTATGTCTTCGATAAATCTTCTTCCAAGATCAATCCTGATACCATCCATCCTGAACGGATAATCGAGGATAATTTGATTAATACGGTCATAAAGCCAATAAGTGGAATTTATTATCATCTGATCCTGAACATGGGGGTCTGTTGAGTCATTCACAATAACCTTCCCGTTAAAAACATAATTGGCAGAGTTCGTATTCCGTCTTGAGGCATCTTGTTTGAATCCTTCAAAACCATTCTTAAAATTAGTGACCATACCATCTTTACTGTATTCAGGAGACAGGTCGCTTTCCATGTTGATGAGGAATTTATCCAGAAGGTCTATAATATCCAGAGCCGGTGAACATTCGATTTTCTTACAAAATTTCTCCTCTTTAAACTCTTTCTGTTCAGGAAGTTCTTTGATTTCCTCATTACTTGTCTCGTCCTCATTTGATTGTCTATGGAATAAATTTAGTATAAAATCTAAAACTTTAGACAATAAAAAAGTTTTCTTCTGTTCTTTATCTAAAAGCCTTATTTCTCCGGCTTCAATCGATATGATTTTACCTATTGATCCGGCAGCAGGCTTTAATAAATCTATTGTAAAACAAAACACGGCATCTCTCAGAATTTCAAGTAATTTATTAATTAAAGACAAAATTGGAGGATATTTTTCCAGTTGAATGGCATTCAGGCCGATTTCAGTTGCAAAATCCCGGAAATCGGTCAAAAAGTAGTAAAGCCCGCTTATAAACGATATTAAATGGCCTGATTTCAATTGAGGCTGTTTAGAGCATAGCGTGTAATCATATAATTCAACAATCATTATGCATATCGAATGGAGTTTTTCCATATCCCTGAAATAACTTATCAAACGCTCAATTTTATTAGCCGATTCGATTGAATTATCTCTTCCTAAAGAATTGAAATAAATCTGGGTTTCACCCTTGACAGTTTCAAGTAAATTTGTTACCGGTTCAATTGGTTTACCTATCATATTAAGAAAATAGTTATGTTCCCGTGTCTTAATATCTTTGAAATAACCGATAAATAATGAACGGTCAATAAAATCGCCGGGAGTAAGCTTTGTAAACTGGGAGAATTGAAAACTGTTTTTGTTGATAAGAGGCGGGTATTTATGTTTATATCTCCGATAATTCAATTTAAAGAAAAAATTCTTATATATCATAAGCCTGTTTTCCTGGAAAAATATTTTTTTATAATATTCGAATGACAGTTGATCGATAATTTCATGAGCGTCTTTTGTCAGCCTCAGCTCATTATCAAAACTAAAAAATTGGAACTCAGCCTTATCAAAATATTCTTTTAAAATTTCAAAAGGCGTTTCTTTCAGGCTTTCTATCATATAAAATCTTCCTTCCTTCCCTGAAAATAAAGAATATTATTTTCATTCATTATACATTATTCCGTAATAAAAACAAATAAATTTTGATTGAGATTGACGTTTAATTTCGAATTCTTTAAACAGTAAAAATACAGTTTTTTCAGACTAATTCTTTACCTGATTATAAAGAAAAGTTTGACTTGGTTTTATCTTTTTTTTATACTAAATAGGAAAAACCGGGTCAACCGGCTTGTTGTTGGAGGAATTATGGGATCGGTAATTGACATCATTAAAAAAAGAAAATCCGTCAGATCATACACTGACAAAAGTTGTGAAGAAAATAAAATTAAACAACTGTTGGACTATCTTGAAAAACACCATACAGGGCCTTTCGGTAATAACATTCGTTTCAAGATTGTGGATGCGTCGGATTATGATTTTGAACAGATCAAACAGCTCGGCACTTATGGGATGATAAAAGGCGCAAAGCAATATCTTGCAGGCACTGTAATTATGAAAGAAAAGTCTATGGAAGATTTCGGCTATTGTATGGAAGCCGCAATATTGAAGGCGGCAGAAATGGATATTGGAACCTGCTGGCTTGGAGGAACCCTGGATAGAAGCATTTTCGGTCAAAAAATCGGCATCAAACAGGGTGAAGTTATTCCGGCTGTGACCCCTCTCGGATATTCTTCAGAAAAAAGATCACAGGAGGAAGAATCTGTCCGTATAAGGGTCGATGCCGACAACCGTAAAAACTTTGACGAGATATTTTTCTCGGATATCAGCAGGAAATCTTTGGACAGAAAGAATTTGGGGAAATATGAATCCTCTCTTGAGGCTATAAGGCTTGCTCCATCGGCATCAAACAAGCAGCCCTGGAGAATAATAAATGAAGGTTCGGGAAAGGCTTTTCATTTTTATCTTGATGAAGATGTTAATTATAATAACAGATTTAGAGGTATTAAAATTCAAAATATTGATATCGGGATAGCAATGTGCCATTTTGAACTGGTTTCAAGACAACTCAATCTTAAAGGAAAGTGGAAGATTATGGAACCTGGAATAATGGCTGATAATCTTGTTTATATTGTTTCCTGGGTTCAGGAATAAATTAACAAGGGAGGTACTTGATGGAAATCCGGCGAACAAAGAAACTTGAAAATAAAATTACCGTTGTTACCGGCGGAGGAAGAGGCATTGGGAAAGCCATTGCCGAAGCTTTCGCAAATGAAGGCGCGGCTGTGATTGTAACCGCCGCACGCAGGAAGGATGAAATCGATGATGTCGCATCGAAGGTAGGCGGCACAGCATTTCGGCTGACGTCTCGGATATTAATGATGTACGAAAATTGGTTAACTTTGTAATTTCAAAATTTGGAAGAATAGATATTCTTGTCAATAATGCCGCGAGGGGTATGAGGTTTGTCAACGAAAAATTCATGACGGAGCCGATGCCGTTCTGGGAAGCAGATATTGATATGTGGCGGATGGTAATTAACACAAATGTCAACGGTATATTCCTGATGACGCACACAATCGTTCCGTATATGCTCAAACAAGGCCGGGGAAGAATCATAAACGTCTCAATAAACTACGAGACAATGAAGCGTAAAGGATTTACCCCATACGGCTCATCAAAGGCGGCACTGGAATCTATGAGCACAATTTGGGCACAGGAATTGGAGGGAACTGGAGTTACACTGAATGTTTTAATTCCCGGCGGCGCGACATTAACAGGAATGATTCCCGATTCATTTCCCGAGTCCCAAAAAAGCAAGCTGATTAACCCGGCAGTAATGGGCCCACCTGCAGTCTATCTTGCCTCAGACGAAGCGAAAGATTTAAACGGACAGAGAATTGTAGCAATCGAATGGAACGGAATTATTAATAATATGCAAAGCCAGGCTAACAATGAAATCACGATGTGGAATAATATATATATAACAGGCACGGCGCAATGGGACAGTACAACAAACACATTTACAAAGGAAATGGAAGACTGGGATGTTGCTTACCAGGAGGCCTGGTCGAACGGCAATGTGCAGTGGACGGAAAAGACTGACAGCCTCGTACAGAGGAAAGAGGAATGGATAAACGAGGCTGTGAGCGTAGTAAATTCCGGAAGTTCAAACTATATATCAGATGAGCTTATGCAGGATATAGACACAAGTACATTCCAGCTATTAAACAGCGACCTTCCCGACGATGTAGCATCTGCCGTTAAAAACAGGGCTTTGGAGCTTGAAACTGAAATGATGCCGAAGAACAGCACCGGTTACCTCGCATTTTTCAATAACGCGGTCTCACAATCGAGGGAAACGGATGTAAAATTCGTTCTCGACGGAATCTCGGCATTCACCGGGGATAGCGACGTACTGGCACAGTTTAACAATGAAATGAACATTTTCAAGAAAAACCAGCTCGTCCTCGCGGCAATTAAGATGAGGGATGAATTCATAGACACGATAAAGCAGAGTGTATTTAAGATAAACATCGGTATAGACGACAGCGATAGTGAGACGCAATATCATGAATTCGCTGCCATGATATCGGCGCAGGGATGGGCTCCCGACGGAAATGACTGGGTAAAGAAAGACGTGACCGTGGATTCTACACTTGCCGGGGGTGACAAGAAAGAGAGTTTTTCTTTCAGAGGCTATTACAACTACACAAACAGATTGGACTATTCAAAATATACCACAAGCGAAATACTTGGAAAGATTAACGGAGAGGAGAACGAATTCAATCTTCTTATGGCTATGGAGATGGGTGATATTAACAACGATTACAGCAATACTATGGTTGGCCTGACAAGCCATGTCGGATCGGAGTCATATTCTTCTTCCGGAGCACCGGCCTATTTCAACAATGATATGAGCAGGGGCGAACTCTACCGTATAACCTGGGCGCTCGCGTTTTACGGCTATAAACAAAGCGTCGGGGAACAGAAGGCAAAGACTCCGGAATGGGACAAGCCCATCGACGATGGAATTAATTTCTCACTATACGATGTCAGTAAGGTAGGCCTTGCGGTAGCAATGAATTTCGTGCCTGGCTTAGGATCAATAGCATCGGCCGCTATAGTAGCCGGTTTTGCTATGGTGCATGACCTGGCTGATAACTCTGCCGGTATGTCTTCTCAGGGACAATTAGGAATATCATTATTGCAAGATGCCATAAGCTGAGTGGCGAGTGTGGCTACAGCAGGGCTTGCACCGTCGAGCGGAGTCATGGATTTAGGCTCTTCAATGCTTTCTACAGGAATAAACAGCGCGGCCAACTTCGCCACATCAGGTATGAAACTCAACTCAAGCGGCGGGATGGACTGGCAGCTTAGCCAGAACCAGTGGGCTGATATGGGGGTAAATACATTATCAAGTTTCGCAAGCACATATATGAACAGCAGCGGAATGTTCGGTCAAAACGACGCCCTCTTAAGCATGGGCGCGAACTGGGGATTGAACACGGCGACGAGTTTTGCTGAAAATGGGCTGTCTATGAACAACGGAAAGCTCGACTGGCAGATGAGCCAGAGCCAGTGGATTGAAACAGGAATGAACTCCGGCGTTTCCGCGGCAAAGAGCCTGGTAAATTATGGGCTTAATGGAGACCAGAACTTTCTCTCTTATGGCATTGATAAAGGTCTTGAAATGTCGAAATACCTGGCATTTCAGCAGGGCGTCTTCGGCCAGGACCTGCAGAATAAATATGCCGGAGAGAGCGCATTCGACCTCGCCGGAGGTGTTGACATGACACTGTTTGGTGATAATCCATACAATTCGGCAAACATGAGGATTACGACTAAGGGAATAGGCCTCGATTCGGGGTTGGGAGAAATAAACTCGTTTGCTTCGAGCACATGGGCAGCTACAACAGCGGCATTTTCAAAACTTGGCACTATGGTATCATCAGCGGCTAATACTATCGGCAATGGAATAAGTACCGTTGCTAAAGGGTTGTCCGAGTTCACCGGGAATGTTGTGAATACAATGGCAACGGCAAGCCTGCCGTGGCAGAGCACTCCAGCTCAGCAGGCCGCGGCAGATGCGGCGGCAATGACGGTGGCGACACTGAATAAGCCACAAACGATTGAAGTGGACGGCAAGGAGATAAATCTGAATGAATTTGGTGACGCAAAATACTCATATAACCCTATTTTAGCGAATGCCGGAGATAATTTGCCTCGCACTGCAACGGAAAATGTGGATGAAATGGGATTCGCACTGAAGGGAAATAATGATACGGCATACGAATCAAACGCTATAGCAAAAGACCAAACTGTTCATAGTGGAGAAACATTGACAAGCATAGCTAAAGATAACGGTATGAGCGTGAGCGATCTTCTGGCAATTAATCCGCAATTGCAAGGCCGGGAAAATTATTTAAAAATCGGGGAGCCGATACACTTAGACCCTAATAACATGCCCGATTTTACACAGAACCAGGCGACACAGCAGGAAAAAGCTATAAGCCAGCAGATTGGAGCCGGGCAGCAGCAGACAAGCACTGCGGCCGCCACAACGTCGTATTCGTTTGGAACAGGTACAGGTGTAGCTATAAATACCGAAAATTTGAATATTGCAGGAACTATACCTTTGCCAAGCGGAGAAAATCAGAAAGAGATGGATTATAGTCTTGCGTATGGACAGGCATATGGAACTTATTTAACAACATCTGATTATGCGAAATACCAGGATGCAGAGGCAAAAACAAAAGCCGGGAGCAGCTTCTATGAAAACGCAAAAGATGCATTTGTTGATACGGTAAAACAGGCTGGACTCGAAGCAGATGTCAGTAAAACAATTCCTATTACCCCCGGTTTTGTGTCTGTGCCGTACACGGCGGGCATTTTAAAAGTACAAATGGATCTCGTTGGTATGGCAAGCGCGAACGCGGGAGGGAATGGACCTATATATGGACAGCAGTATGACTTGACTTCAGGAAAAAATAGTTCATATACAACATTATTTTCTTATAACAATAATTCGTTAGTAACTGGCGACAGTGGTACATTCATTACACATAGTGAAAAAGATTCGGAGTTCTGGCTTGGTACGACTATAGAAAGCACTAAAATTGATACTTATGCAAAAGGATCGATAGAATATAGCCCTATGACTTGGAGGTTTGGTGTGAACCAGACCTACAAAGTGGATTGGGATCAGGTAGGTGAATACGCTACTTACGCCGCATACGGTGCCGGGTTTACCATCGCGGCTGCCTTGGCTATTTATAACCCTCAAATTTTAAAGGCATATCAACAATTGTGGGGATATGGCTATTGAGATAAAGAAAATATACGGAGATGAAACTTGTGTAGAAATAAAGTAATAAGATATATAATGCAAGGATTTTTAGCAATTATAGCATTAATAGTTGTTTTTGGGGTATTGTTTATTGCATTTCTAAAATCTAGTTCGTCGAGATATAAAACTCATAATGATCAAGAAAATTCGATTCAAATAATAGCAGATAAAATTAATTTAGGTGTCACTAATAATTATATGATATTGAGTTGGGAGTACAATGATTATGGAATATTAAACTTTGTTATTGCAAATAAAAATAAATTGTCTTTTAGCGTTATGAAAATGGAGCATATAATACCTGAAGAAATATTTACCAAAAAGATTCATGAAATAACTAATGAAATTTATGCAAACGGAATATTGTTTTATGAAAAGAAGTTAACAGTAAGAAATTTATATTTTTATAGAACTACGATAAAAATGAATAAAAAAATCCAGATTCGTGATGCTGCAATACAGGGAGAGTTATTAAAGAACACTTTTGAAGAAGCAGAGAAGTACAAATTGCGTTTGATTTACACAAAACAATTTGGATTAGGCTTTTTACAGAAGGAAAAAAAGTACGATTCGCCGGCTATCTTAATAAGGTTCAATCTGACGGATAATGAAATACCTACTGATGTTGCCTTTGTCGAAATGAAAAATGAACCAGGAAATGTGTATATGGTTGTAGCGTTTGACAGAGACATCGGCGAAAACCATACTACGATAAAAGAGTTCTTAAAGGATTACTTTGATATAACAGTAAAGGATTAATATAAAGGAGCAAACCAATGGACAAGAAGCAAAATAATCAGACACCGAATCTGACGGTGAAATTCCAGGAAAGCTCGAATCATATAGACTACTCCAACTTTTCGTTTATAAACAATTCCAGTGAAGAATTCCTATTCGACTTCGGAAATATTACACCAGGTAAAGAAGGGGTAGAAGTATTCAGCCGGATTGCATTAAGCCCAAGGAACGCTAAGCTGTTCGCAAGAGCGTTAATTGAGCGTTTGAAAGCTTATGAAGCACAGTTTGGGGAAATCAAGCTGCCGGAAAACAAAACGGAAAAGAAGTAAAGATGGCAATTCATAATGTCGAAGAAGCTTATAGAACTAAGGCAACTCAACACAACCAACGCGCAGGTGTGCATCTTTTATAGCTTACAGAGCTTTTTCTAAGGCGGTCAGGACGACCGCCGTGGAGCGGACAGTGAGGCAGGAGGCCGAATGTCCGCGACTACGCAGTAAGCTATAAAAGATGCACACCGGAGCAGGAGTTAGAAAGAAGAGATACTACTAACATACTGGGCGGGTATTAGCAGAAGAATAAAAGCTTTGAGGAAAAAGTCTCCAATATAAAAGAGATAAACAAGATAGAAAACGCCTGGGTGGGATCGATACAGGATGCCCTCTGTAGTCTCAAAGGCGAGTCTTACTATTTTTTTTAACAAGGCTTTCGAAATCGCGACGGAGGAGACACACTCACGGAGATAGGCCGCAAGGATGCGGCCGGCGGCCGAATTGTCCGAAACAGGATGTGAGTTAAAGGCCGCATCGGAGTGAGTGTGTCTCCGCAGGAGCCCTTTCGATAGCAACCCGCGCCATCGCGCGGCTATTCAAGCGGCGGGATGGACTGGCAGCTTAGCCAGAACCAGTGGGCAAATATGGGTGTTAATACCCTATCAAGTTTCGCAAGCACATATATGAACAGCAGCGGAATGTTCGGTCAAAACGACGCCCTCTTAAGCATGGGCGCGAACTGGGGATTGAACACGGCGACGAGTTTTGCTGAAAATGGGCTGTCTATGAACAACGGAAAGCTCGACTGGCAGATGAGCCAGAGCCAGTGGATTGAAACAGGAATGAACTCCGGCGTTTCCGCGGCAAAGAGCCTGGTAAATTATGGGCTTAATGGAGACCAGAACTTTCTCTCTTATGGCATTGATAAAGGTCTTGAAATGTCGAAATACCTGGCATTTCAGCAGGGCGTCTTCGGCCAGGACCTGCAGAATAAATATGCCGGAGAGAGCGCGTTCGACCTCGCCGGAGGATTTGACATGACCCTCTTTGGGACAATCCGTATAATTCTGCGAATATGAGGATTACGACTAAGGGAATAGGCCTTGATTCCGGCCTGGGAGAAATAAACCCGTTTGACAATAAAACATGGGCAGCTACAACCGCGGCATTTTCAAGGCTTGGTACTATGGTATCATCAGCGGCTAACACTATAGGCAATGGGATTTCAACAGTTGCTAACGCTATTGGAAACGGCATAAACACTGTTGCTACAGGGCTGTCCGATTTCACAGGTAATGTTGTGCTTCCAATAATGCCATTCTCAGGCAAGTCTGATTCAACCACTTACAGTTACGAGGCTATGCCTGCTGAGCAACCAAAGGGACAACAGATTGTATTAGAGAACGGCCTAGGAATCCGTGAACCTTGTTGACATGCCTATAGCCCGATTATACCGGAAGGGACAGCACTCACAACGAATATGGGTACTGCGATTTCGGCGGATACTTCTTCTTCAACAACACCGGTAAGTGCATTGACAACAGACCAGGCGATGACATTAGCAGCAGATTAGGTATATCTGTGAGTGAAGTTACAGGTAATACTGGTGATAATGGCAATGTACAATTTGCAACATATACAGATTTGGTACAGGCAAAGGCTGCTAATAACTATGAAGATTCAGATGCCAAATATAACAATTTTATTAAGAGTAAGACAGATAACAATAAACTGCGCCCTTTGTCAAGAACAATAATCTTTGAGAATTAAGGTGTCTTCCTGGTCAATCTCAGGCAGTCTTTTGTATTGCAAATGCATCATAGTATATTTCATCAGGAGTTGAGTACTCCAGGGACTGATGAAATCTTTCTGTATTGAAGAAATTAAAATAGTTGTCTATCGCCTCCTGTAATTCTGTCATATCAGAGTAACTGTTTAGATAAATCTCCTCATACTTCAACGATCTCCAGAGTCTTTCAACGAATATATTATCCAGGGCCCTACCTTTCCCGTCCATACTGATCTGTATATTCTTACTCTTTAAAACGTCTATAAACTTCTCTGATGTAAACTGGCTTCCCTGATCGGAATTAAAGATGGCGGGAATGCCATACTTCCTCAAGGCTTCTTCCAAAACATCTACGCAGAAATGGGCCTCCATTGTATTTGATAGTCTCCAGGACAATACTTTGCGGCTGTATATATCTACAATCGCTGCCAGATAAACATAAGAACCATTCAGCTTGACATAGGTTATGTCTGTCGCCCAGGCATGGTTAGGAGCCAATAATCTTTTACCTTTCAAAAGGTATGGATATTTCTGGTGCGCAATATTCGGTACACTTGTCCTCATCCTGGGATATATCGCCGTCAGTCCTATTTTTTTCATCAAACGCCTTGTGATTTTACTTGTAAGACCGTGTCCTATTAACGCTATGGATATTTTTCTATACCCATAAAATGGATGTTTATGATATTCTTTCCTGATTAAACCTACCTTCTCAAAATCATCCTCCTCAAGGACGGATTTATCTGCTGGTTTGTAATAATACCAGGAACGGCTCCTTTCAATGCCACTACAGAGGTCTGTAATAGTGATCCCCTGCCTTGCACATTCTAAAACTTCGGCTCGTGTCCATAAATTGCCTTGTACTTTTTTTTTAAGACACTGTTTTCAATCTGAAGTTCACCGATTGCGTTGATATATTGGGATTCTTTTTCCTCGTTCTTACGGATTTCATCACCTTTTTTATTAGGCCGATCAAATATTTCAGCAACTCCTTCCAGTAATTGTCTTTTCCATAGGCCGATCTGATTCGGATGAACCTCAAATTCAGAACCAAGCTGAGCAATCGTTTTGTGTTCTCTGACAGCTTCCAAAGCAACCTTTGCTTTAAACTCGTTAGTAAATGATTTCCTCATAGTGTTTCTTCTCCTTTTTTGTTATTCGGAGGATTACACCTTAAACTATCAGCTTATATTGTGCAATTTTCAGGGCTCATTAAAAATATTAACTAATAGTTTTGCATATTTTATATGATAAAACCATATAAAAATATTTTAAATTATGAGTGGCATTCGCGTGAATTATTACCAGTAATAGAAAACACTAATATAGATGGAGAAGAATGGCTATCTGTTTTACTTCCTTCAAGTGAAAAAGGCTGGATAAAAGTTAAAAATACTGAAAATTTTAGTGATAATAAAGTCATTAATAAGCTACTTCAAATGATATTTATTAATCAATATCCTAAAATATTAACTAATATAGAATAATATCATAATTATAATAATAATGACGATTGCATATCAGATATTAAATTTTATTTTTACTCGAGTACAAATTTTATTGGTTTATCTGCAATTTATGACATGGCTACTCTCTATGGACTATATGAAGTAAAAAATGAAGATGTTCATAGAATAATTGTTGATTATAATATTCCATCAAAGTTAATTGCATCAGGGCAATATATTATTTTGGTAAATAAATATTCAGACGTAATTAGTATTTACAAAAATAATGGAAATTTTGCATATATTCAATCAGGAAAATTTGAATTAATTAATGAAGGTATTGATTTAAAAAATGATAGTCATATAGAAATTGATGAAAAAACACTAAATATCACTGCCTATATAAGGAACGAAACTGGCAAGCTATATCAAATAATTAAATATGATTTTATTGATGGAGATTATTCAAAAGTTTCAAATATTGGGACTTCACCTGAACCGTCTATAACCAATTGTATAATTACAGGAGATAATGTTAATGTCCGTGAAGATTCAGACATTAATTCTAAAATATTGTTGCAGCTTTATAAAAACACAAAGGTAAAGATGTTACAGCAATCCGATATAGAGTTAGTAATCGGAGATAAAAAAGGACATTGGGCCTATATAGATACTGGAATATCTGACGGCAAAGGCGGGACAATAAACGGCTGGGTTTTCGATTATTATCTGAAAAAAGAGTAGTATAAAGATAGTAATAAAATAATTCTGATTAAATTGATTAAAATGGAGGATTTTTTCATGAAAAAATTAGGAATTTTTGTATTCATAATAATTATTTTATCATCATTAGCTTATTCCGATCAAAAAGACTACTTTAACACACGCTCGGTATTTTATGCCGCGTCAGGTATATTAAAATTTTTACAAATTACAAATTTAAAACCAAAAGATATAGCCGATTCCGTTAATTTTCAGGAAACGGCAACAAATGACGGCGAATATTATTGGGATAAAATATCGGCGAAATACTCACTTGACCTTGAAAAAACATATTTTACAGGCACTAACAACAATGAAATTATTGATATGATCAAAGCGAGTATTCTTAAAGGTATTCCTGTTTTAGTAACATACAAAAGGGAAAGTGTAGTTCATTCGGCATTTATATCTGAGATGAATCTAACTATGGACGGAGAAGTTAGAGAAATTGTTGTCAATGATTCAGGTACGCCAGCTTCTGATAATATTGATGCAAATACATTGGAAAGTAATTATTGGAAGCTTAAAATATATTGTATTTATCTGGTAAATATTCATCGGGAAAAGGAGCAAAATTAATGGCTAAAAATCAAAATACTGAGCAAAAGAATATCCCTGTTAAATTCCAGGACAGTGCTAATAAAATCAGTTATTCCAACTTTTCATTTATCAACAATTCCAGCGAAGAGTTTCTATTCGACTTCGGCAATATAACACCCGGCAAGGAAGGCGTGGAAGTATTCGGCCGCATCGCGTTAAGCCCCCGCAACGCGAAACTGTTCGCAAGCGCGTTAATTGAGCGTTTGAAAGCTTATGAAGCACAGTTTGGTGAAATAAAGCTATCGGCAATGGTATTTCGACGGTAGCTAACGCTATTGGAAACGGCATAAACACTGTAGCAACAGGGCTGTCTGATTTTACCGGGAATGTTGTAAATACTATTGCTTCATATGCATCGCCATTTGTAAACACCGATTAAGATTTTCCTAAAAACACCGAAAATATTTTCCGCTTTTCACCGAAAGAATTCTTAACAATTTAAAAGTTAAGAGAGAAAAAAAGGCAGCCGATCCAATCTGTTGAAGCAAAAACAGAAAGGAGGCTGCCAGCAAAATGGTTTTAAAGGAGAAGCGGATGAACGAAGCAAAAATCTTAAAGCGGGAACATTTCACCCAGAAACAGATCGCCGATGCACTTGGAGTAACAGACCGAAGTATAAGGAACTATTTAAAACTTCCTGATAATTACCGGGGATCTGTTAAAAGAAAAAGCAAGCTTGATCATTTTAAATCAGTGATCGATTCCATGCTTAATGATCGTCAGGACTATTCAGCAATTTTAATCTTCGAGAAAATTAAATCAATCGGCTATACTGGTCAAATATCAATTCTAAGGGATTATGTTGCTGAAGTACAGAAGAAATTATCAACGGAAGCGGTAATAAGGTTTGAGACCATTCCAGGCAAACAGGCTCAGGTCGACTGGAAAGAATATGGCAGACTATATGTTGACGGCAGAATCCAGAAACTTTACGCCTTTGTAATGACGTTAGGGTACAGCAGGAAATCTTTTGTCTGTTATACCCTCTCAATGAAGCAAAGTGTCTTGCATGAATGCCACAGGATGGCATTTGAACACTTTGGCGGCGTTCCTGAAGAAATATTGTACGACAACATGAAAACCGCATGGGTTTATGATACTGAAAAGGGGTTTGTACCCAATCAAAAACTGCTTGTCTTTGCCAATCACTACGGATTTATCCTCAGACGCTGCAGGATAAAAAGGCCGAAAACAAAGGGTAAAGTTGAACGAATGATAAGATACCTTAAAACTAACTTCTGGCCGAGGGTGTGTAAAGACGAATTGTCTCTGGATTACCTGAATGAAAAAGTAATCGAATGGCTTAAGTATGTTGATGAAAAAGAAATGAGGGAGTTCAGGGAAAACAGGAATACACGTTTTGAAAGAGAGAGAGGTTATCTCGGCATGCTCCCTGCATCACCCTATGATTGCAGGGAGATATTGGAGGTTAAAGTAAACAATGAATCATTTATTCATATTGATTCCAATCGTTATAGTGTTCCACCTGAATATATCCAGACAAGCCTGACAGCTAAAATCGATAGATTTAAAAACGAGGCTGAAATATTTGCTGGTAATAAGTCAATCCGTAAGATTAAAATTGAAAGAGAGGGAGAAGGGAAGAAAATATGGTTTTTTGAGGATAAAAAAGACCTCTATGAGCTCTGGAAAAAGCAGCAGACAAGGGAGAACACGAAGATGCTGCTAAAGAAGCCCCTACAGGAAGCCGTACAGGATGTTGAAATCAGGAAACCGTCGTTTTATGATAGTTTGACGGGGGTTGCCTGATGGAAAAGCAAATTGTAATGGATAAAATGGAAAAACTTGGGTTGTCATTTATGTCAGCGGGCCTGGAAAGCTTTTTAATGGAACAGGGACGTGCCGATAAAACGCTTCTCACTTCAATATTGGATTTAATGGAACTTGAGTATATACCCAGAATGGACAGGATGGCTAAAACAAGATTAAAGGTATCTGGAATCCCTGAAAAGAAAAGGCTGGAGGATTTTGATCTGTCATGGATTAAAGGGGGGATTACACAGGCAAAATTCAATGAATTATCCTCATTGTCTTTTATCGAACGTAAAGAGAATGTAATATTGCTTGGTCCCAGTGGTATAGGTAAAACTCATATTTTAATGGCACTCGGGTATAAAGCATGCATGAACGGTTACACTGCTTACTATATGAGTTGTACTAATATACTTGAAACTCTTCAAAGGGCAAAGAAATTAAACCGCCTAAAGAAAAAGCTTTCCTGGTTTACCAAACCCCATGTATTGCTGATTGACGAAGTCGGATATGAAAACCTGGGACCTGAAGAAGCGACATTACTTTTTCAATTAATAAATACGGTTGCTATTACATCGAACAAAACTTTCGGGGAATGGGGTGAGATGATGAATGACAACGCAAAAGCTACGGCAACTTTAGACCGTTTGCTTCATCATGCTCATATCATTTCCCTGAAAGGTGATTCTTATCGTATGAAAGATAAAATGAAATTGGGGGTGGAAATTTGATTTGATTTTTTTAACAATTGGTTTTAGACTTTAACAAAAGCGGAAAACCAAATCGGTGAAAAGCGGAAAATTTAAATCGGTGTTAACACCATTCGGCACACCAGACCAGAAAGCTGCGTCTGCGGTTGCTGATTTAACTATGTCTGAGCCGCCGAAGGGACAGCAGATAGTGTTAGAGAATGGCTTGACCGTGAACCTTGTTGACATGCCTAAGCCGATTATACCGGAAGGGACAGCACTCACAACGAATATGGGTACTGCGGTTTCGGCTGATACTTATTGACAGGGGGAATGATGTTTCAATTACTTATAAAAATAATAATGAAAGAAGTTAATAGTATGTTCAATGTGATTATTACAAATGACAGAATTAAATTGATGATTGGATACAGTAACCAGCTTTTAACACCAGAACGTATATCTCAGGAAAAGAATCCTAAATATAGATTTATAGCTACAATACTAGCACCAATCTGGAACTTTTGTATCAGTTACCGTATATCACCATTTTGGCCATTATTTGTTTTACTAATAACTATGTTCTATTTTATAGATTTGAAATCGTTTCTGAGGAATGATGAAAATTTTAAACCTGGGATGTTTTTTTCAATGCTATTTGCATCAATAGTTACATTGATTTTTTCTATAATTACCCAAGTGAATTTGATTACTAAAGGTATATTGTTTTGATTATTCCCTGATTACTTGGTAAAAAGGAGCACCAAATGGACAAAAAAGGTAACAACCAGCAGCCAAATTTAACGATTAAATTTCAGGAAGGTGCGAATCATATAAACTATTCCAACTTTTCGTTTATAAACAACTCCAGCGAAGAATTTCTATTCGACTTTGGAAACATCACACCTGGCAAAGAAGGCGTTGAAGTATTCAGCCGGATCGCTTTAAGCTCGAGGAACGCAAAGCTGTTCGCAAGCGCGTTAATTGAGCGTTTGAAAGCTTTCGAAACCCAGTTTGGTGAAATAAAGCTGCCGGAAAATAAGGCGGAAAAGAAGTAAAGATGGCAATATGTTAGAAAAATACTTTCTCTTTTCTTAGCTCCCGAGGGCAGCGTTTCCTCCTTCCGTTTCCTATCCCTCCGGATGAAAAGCGGCAGGAGCCGCGCCCAGCCGCATCTGTTGCTATTACCTATGAGAAAAGTTATTTTCGATGCGCGGAGAAAATAACTTCCCGATTTTCACTCCCGAAGGTAGGATGCCGAGTTCGCGGCTGGTTTCATCCGGAGGGCGATTCTTTCTTCGCCTACCTTCTTTCTGATCGATCAGAAAGAAGGTAGGAAAGCATTTTGTACCTTTATGCCCTAAAGGCAAAGCTTTTTCTATCCGAAACAGGATGTGAGTTAAAGGCCGCATCGGAGTTAGTGTGTCTCCGCAGGAGCCCTTTCGATAGCAACCCGCCCCGTCGCGCGGAAACAAAAACGCGGCAGATTTCTCCGCCGCGTCTTCTGAAATATTTAAATTACTTTTCTAATCGAGCACTTTTTTAAATATCATAATAGAGGAAAAACTCATAAGGATGCGGTCTCTGCTGTAAAGCCCTGACCTCATTGTTCATCTTATAGTCTATCCATGTTTCTATAACATCCTTTGTAAACACATCTCCCTTGAGTAAAAACTCATGATCATCGGCCAGATTACACAATGCCTCTTCAAGAGAACCTGGAATATTTCCTACCTTCGCCTGTTCTTCCGGCGGCAGGTCGTATATATTCTTATCAAGAGGATCGCCTGGGTCAATCTTATTCTGTATTCCATCGAGTCCGGCCATTAACATAGCCGAAAAAGCCAGATATGGATTACAGCTCGGATCAGGCGTTCTGAACTCAAGCCTTTTTGAACTCGGATTGGTTGAATACATAGGTATTCTCACAGCCGCGCTTCTATTTCTGGCAGAATAAACCAATTTAATAGGGGCTTCAAAACCCGGAACCAATCTCTTATATGAATTGGTTGTCGGACAGGTTATGGCAACAAGGGCGGATGCATGTTTAATGATTCCACCAATATACCATAAACCTTCCTGTGAGAAACCGGCATATTTATTCCCTGCAAAAAGATTTTTGCCGCCCTTCCATATACTTTGATGGCAGTGCATACCGGAACCGTTGTCGCCGAATAATGGTTTTGGCATAAAAGTAACGGTTTTACCATTTTTAACGGCTACATTTTTAATAATATATTTATACATCATAACATTATCAGCCATCTTTACAATTTCTGAAAAACGCATATCAATTTCTGCCTGACCGGCGGTTGCAACTTCATGATGATGCGCCTCAATTCTGATTCCAACCTTTTCAAGCATCTGTACCATTTCGCTTCGGATATCCTGAAGTGAGTCATTGGGCGGTACAGGGAAATACCCCTCTTTATGCCTTATTTTGTAGCCTTTATTTCCACCTTCTTCTTCCCGACCTGTATTCCATACTCCCTCATCAGAATCAATATGATAATATCCTTCTCTGGAGTTTTGCGCATACCTGACATCGTCAAAAATAAAGAATTCCAATTCGGGTCCGAAATTTACTATATCTCCTATTCCAGTTCCCTTTAAATAATTTGCGGCCTTCTTTGCAATATGCCTCGGATCTCTCGAATAATCCTGCCTGGTTATCGGATCCCTGATATCGGCAATCATCAATAATGTCGGATACTTTGCGAACGGATCGATAACTGCTGTCGATGGATCGGGCATTAACAGCATGTCGGACTCATTAATCCCCTGCCAGCCCCTGATTGACGAACCGTCAAAACCAAGGCCTTCCACAAACGGATCCTCATCTTTAAATTCTGAAACAGGGTAAGTACAATGCTGCCAGATTCCGGGAAAATCCATAAATCTTAAATCAACCTGAACAATTCCTTCTTTCTTGATTAACTCTAAAACACCTTTAGAATCCATATATTTTCCTCCTTATATTAACATAAAAGTTTAAAACAACTGAATCATTAAACACTTAAAAAAGAGACGTTATTATAATTATTGATTTAACTTTAAGCAACTATAATGCCAAAAACTACATATTTTTTAATTATTTTTATTTCTTTATTTAATAACTAATTATGGTAAAATAAAAAAAAAATAAAAAAAATAAAAGATAAACATTTGATTATTATCTATACAATTATTATAATAATGATTAAAAAATAGGCTGGTAAAAGAACTATGGAAGAAAAAAGTATAGATTTAGAAGAAAAAATTAAGCGTTTAAAACTAATTCAGTATTTAACAATAGCTATGAATGAAACTACGGATACAAAGGAGCTGCTGACGCTTATGCTGGATAAATGTATCAATTTAACTAAAGCTGACAGCGGTTCAATTATGATAAAAGAAACTCATACAAAAATGTTGCGTTTTGAAGTATTTAAGGGTTTGGATGATGAAATTATCAAGAATACAAAGATTGGAATCGGTGAAGGCGTAACCGGGATGGTTTTTCAGGACGGTGTTCCGCGGCTTGTGAATGATGTGACAATGGAACCGGTTTATATAAAGGTAAAAAAGGATGTTAAGTCAGAACTGGCGGTTCCATTGAGCGTTCATGGCAAAATAATAGGAGTCGTCAATGTGGACAGCACAAGAAAAGGGGCTTTTACTGAGGACGATCTGGAGCTGCTTCTTACCATATCAAATCAGGCTGCCCAGATTCTTGTAAGAACAAGCCTTTACGAAGAACTTGAAAAGAAGATGAAGCTCAAGGATGTTCTTCTGGAGATTGCGCAGGATACCGAGAAGATTTTCGATCTCAAAGATACTTTTGATATTATTATGAAAAAGTTAACCGACGGGTTCGACATAATACGCGGAATGCTTGTTTTATTTGAAAAGAGAGAGGCAAATAAGCTTTCCGTGGTTACCGCTTACAACATTACCGACGAAGAGATGTTAAGAGGAATATACAGGGTCGGCGAGGGAGTTGTTGGTAAGGTGGTTGAGATCGGAAAGGCCATATCAATAGAGGATATCAATAAAGAACCTGATTTTTTAAATAAGATGCAGATAAAAAGAGATAAAAACATACCCATTTCATTTATTGCAGTGCCGATTAAAATCGAAGGTATAGTAATAGGCGTTCTTACTGTTGAAAAATATTTCGAAAACCATCTCAATTTACAGGATGAGGAAGATATGATGGTTTTAATCGCCAATCTTATTGCAAATAAGGTGAAGGCAAGCGAGATGATTTATGAGGAAAAAGAGTCGCTTTTAACGGAAAATATCAACTTAAAGAAGGAACTTTACAGGAATTTTGGTATAAAAAATATTATTGGAAACAACAAAAGCATGCAGGATGTTTTTGATTTAATTAAAACAGTTGCAGACAGCAGTTCCTCAATATTAATCTTGGGCGAAAGCGGAACTGGAAAAGAGCTAGTGGCAAGGGCTCTTCATATCGGAAGCAGCAGGAATGAAGGGCCGTTTATCAGCATCAACTGCGCTTCTATACCTGAAAATCTTCTTGAGGCCGAGCTTTTCGGATATAAGAAGGGGGCATTTACAGGGGCCGTCAGTGATAAAAAGGGTAAATTTCTTCTTGCCAATGGAGGAACAATATTTCTTGATGAAATAGGAGATATGCCTCTATATCTTCAGGCAAAGCTATTAAGGTCTATTCAGGAGAGGGAAATAGAGCCTATCGGCAGCGAATCGAAGATTAAGATTGACATACGTATTATTTCAGCTACAAATAAAAATCTTGATAATTTAATTAAAGAGGGAAAATTCAGAGAAGATCTTTATTACCGTCTGGATGTAGTGGAAATCATAGTTCCTCCATTGAGGAGCAGAAAAGATGACATACCTCTTTTATCATATCATTTTATTAAAAAGTACACCGAGAGGGATAATAAAAAAATAAACGGTATATCGCAGGAGGCGCTTCGGCTTCTGCAGACTTATAACTGGCCGGGTAATGTTAGAGAACTTGAAAATGTTATTGAAAGGGCTGTTCTGCTATCGAAAACAAGCACAATTGAAGTGGGAAGCCTGCCGGGTTATCTGCTTGATACCGAGGAAATTCCAGATATTCATATCTCAAAATGGATTGATGGTTTCATAAAAAACCCAACATTCAATGGAGTTATTTATAACAAAATAATAGGACATGTAGAAAAAGAGCTTCTTGCCAGAGCTCTTATTTTTAACAAAAGAAATAAGGTTAAAACCTCTGAATTTCTCGGTATAAACAGAAACACACTGAGGAGTAAGATGGAAGAATACAAAATAACAATATAGGCTTATTTGTTATCCGATTATATTACCAGTAATAACGGCGCCAATCGGTTCATTTTTATCATTCATCATTCTTGAAACTTTATAGTTTATTGGTTTCTCTTTGCCTTTTTTTGTTATCAAATAACCTTTTTTGGAAATTGCTTCTTCGTTTTCAAACCTTTCTGATTTTTTAAACATAAAAGGCAAATCCATTCCTTTTATTTCAGAATCTATATGGCCTGTTATTTTTAATGCCGCTTTATTTGCAAACCTAATAACATCATCATTATTAACTGCAATAATAAATTCGCCGAATGAGTTAAGTATTGAAAAAAGCCAATCCTTATTTTCCTTAAGAATCTTTTCAGACTTATGTTTATTTAAAGCCCAATCAATAACAAGCTGGAATTCCCTGTTCTGTATGGGTTTTAATATATAACCATAAGATTCGGCGGCTTCGGCTCTTTTGAATGTATTTTCATCAGAATGGGCTGTTAAATAAACGACCGGTATATTGTATTTTGTTTGAATCAGGCTCGCCAATTCAATGCCGTCTTTATTTCCTTTAATAATTATATCCATTAATACAAGATCGGGTATTTCATCATTTATTATATTTATCGCTTTATCTCCTGAATCTGCAATACCGGTTATATGATATCCCATGCCAATCAGAATATTTTCAATATCCCTTGCTATGATAATCTCATCCTCTACAATCAGAATATTTCTTTTAATCATAGAAATTGCCTCCTAAGATACAGGTGAAAAATGAAATTTTACCGACGTTCCTCTATTTATATCGCTTTTAATCTGAATAACTCCCTCAAGCTGTGAAACCAAATCATTAACAAGGGATAACCCGAATGTTTTTGTTTTATTTATATCAAATCCAACAGGCAGCCCGATTCCATTATCATTGAGTGAAAAATAATAAACATTTTTTTTTGATTTATAAAATTTAATTCTGATCTTACCCTTCCTTCCATCAGTAAAAGCATATTTCAGGGAATTGGTCACCAGTTCGTTGATAATCAAGCCGCAAGGAATTGCCGGATTTATTTCCAGAAACACATTCTCTATTACCAATTCAAACTTAATATCCCTTTTTGAATCGATGTAACTTTCATAAATGTATGATGTCAGTTCACGAATATATTCTGAGAAATCAATCCTCGAAAGGTCCTTCGACCTGTACAATTTTTCGTGTATCATAGCCATAGATTTTACCCTGTTCTGACTTTCCTTAAATATTTTTAAATCATCTTCATCTTTTATGTAATTCAATTCAAGACTTAAGAGACTTGAAATAATCTGGAGATTATTCTTTACCCTGTGATGAATTTCTTTCAGCAGTGTTTCCTTTTCTGAAAGAGAATTACGCAGCTTTTCTTCATATAGTCTTATGTCTGTAATATCAGTAACATGAACCGACATATCCCATAAAATTGCTGTTGAAATCGAATAAAGGTTTTCCATGGTCTATAATATTACTGTATTCGTTTTTTGAGTTTTTAAGCCTGTATTGTATAACAAAAGGAATCCTTGCAAGAAAAGATTTATAATAATCCGAGATGCATTTTTCCTGATCTTCCGGACATATCCCGGAAATCCATCCATCTCCCGTTTCTTCATCAAGCTTTTTCCCGGTTAATGAAAGCCAGGCCTTATTAAAATAATCTCGTTTTGAATCTACCCCAGCCCTCCATATTGGATTTGGAAAATCATCAAAAAGCCTTATATAATAATTATTGGTTCTTGTGACGGCTTCTTCCATCTTTTTCATTTCAGTAATATCCCTTGATATTCCACCAATTAAAAAACCCTCTCTTGCAGTAATTTCAAATAGTACAATCTGAACAATTTTCCTGTTTCCATCAGTTCTTAATATTTCAATCTCGATTGTTCGGTTTAAAAACACGGGATTTTTTTCTTCAAAACCTGTCTTTAATTCTTTAATAAAAGATTCGATTTCAGGTCTGTATCTGTTTTCCTCCGGAAATATTTCCATAAAAATATCCCAGATAAAGCAGCCAATAATTCCATTCCGTTTTAATCCAGTAAGGCTTTCCTCGCCCCTATTCCACTCAACTATCCTGCCGTCATCGCCGGTGATAATAATTCCATCAGGTGATTGGCTGACAACCTGAAAAAACTTTAATTCATTCTCATAAATGGTTTCAAGATTCTTATATTTTTCCTTAAAAAGATTTTCCACAACCTCAAGCATATAATTAATCTCACCGGCAAGCATCCCTATTTCATCGGTTACCTTCATTTCAATCCTTCTGGATGTGTTTCCTTCGGATGAGACCTTACCCAATTCCCTGCCGAGTCTTTTTAATGGAAAAATTAAATATACATCTATGAAATAAGAAATCAGAAATAAGCAACATGCGGTAAAAAATATGATTATACAGAACAATACATTATTATAAAACTTTTCTCTTTTATAGATTGTCTGAAAAATATTATCAATAGATTTAACTGTTGATTCCTGAGAAGTATTTTTAATGGTAGTCATGAAAACATCAGTTAATTTTTTGTAATTTCTTTCGCTAATACTGCCTGAAATGAAATAAAATGAAATGACAAAAACCAGAACAATTAATGAAGTACTAAAAATTAACTTATTTTTAATATTCATAATTTATTCCCTACCCCCAAAAAATATCTTGATATCAATACAATCCAATAAATGACAGCATTCTTTTCTTTTTATCCCCTCCTCTATAGGAATAAAAAGACGGATTTTTATTGCATCTGGTGCATGCCGTATATTTCTCAATTTGATCCTTACCGATTCCGTTTTCTTTGAAATCATTAATAATCTGTGATTCCATATCCAGGAAATACTGCCCTTCTCTCTTATCAAAACAGCCGGTTTCCAGTTGATCGATTAATTCCTTACCGACCTCATAGCAGCATTTTTTTATGTGAGGACCAATTAATATTTCTAATGGAGAATCAATAAGAAAGGTTTTCTCAATTTTATCAAGCATTTTTATATGAATTTTTTGTTGTATTCCCTTCCATCCGGCATGAACAATTCCGCAAAATGTGCTTTTCTTATCGGAATAAAAAACCGGCACACAATCCGCGCTAAGGATTCCAATAAGAATACCCTTTAAATTAGTCAGGATGCCATCGCCTTTAATTAAAGGATCGATAAAAAAAGCCCTCTGATTTTTTATACCTATCACATGAATAATATCCGAATGTATTTGATTCAATGTAATCAGTTTAGAAAATCCAAGGGCTTTTAAAATCTTTCCTCTGTTTTTTAAGACCGAATCCAGTTCTATCAACTCTTCTAAAGAATGAAGCGCAAAGGAACCCGCGGTTTTAAAAGTTGTACCGCAAATAATTTTTTTATTAGAAAATTTTGGATAAAAAAAACAAGAATCTTTTAAATTTACTTTTAAAGCTTTTAACAATTTATTTTTCCAATTTTAAGGCATTTTGAATGCCAGTACCGTCATATCATCCCATTTCGCAACGTTGTTTGACCAGGCATTAACTTCCCTAATTATGGAATTTACTAAAGTTGACGAATTTGTAGGTGCAAAATCCCTAATAACTTTTTGAAGCTGTTCCAGACCGAAATCCTCTCCTTTTTCATTAACTGCATCTGTTATACCATCTGTAAAGGTTATTAGAATATCACCTGTCTCAAGCGACGTTTTTAGGGATTGGTATTTTTCCGATCTTGATATACCCAGAGGAATTCCTTTACTTGAAAGAGAAATAAAATCTCCCTTTGATTGCTTATATATATATTGTTGATTATGGCCTGCATTGGAATACTCAAAGACTCCTGTTTCCAGGTCAAGTACTCCGTAAAACACAGTGACAAACATTCCTACCCTTGAATCGTCCACAAGAATTTCATTTGCAGATTCAAGCAGTTTATAGGGTTCACTTATTTGATAGGCGTAGGCCTTGATTACACTTCTTGATACGGCCATATAAAGCGATGCCGGAAGTCCCTTCCCCGAAACATCCCCTATTACAAATCCCATCCGGTTTTGTGTAAAGCGGTAAATATCGTAAAAATCCCCGCCTACAATCTCTGCCGTTTCCATTTTTGCACAAATTGATATATTAGTAAAATTACTGAAATCATTTATAAGCAACGCATTCTGCAAGGTTTTCATTATGTCAATTTCTTTTCTTATTTTTTCATTCTCTATTCTTTCATTATAAGTTATTAAATTTTCATAAGTATGTCCAACCTGATTTGCAATTGTCTCGAGAGTTTTAATGATATCCGAAGAATATTTCATCCCCGCAATCGGCTCAGAAATGTTTATTACACCGACAGGAATATTCTTCACTTTAACCGGCAGGGATATGAAAGAGTCCTTGGAATACCTCAGCTTTTTATTCCTTCCAAACCCCTCTTTTTCAATATCATTACCATAAATTAACTTCCCGAGAGAAACTACCCTGCTTGAAATCCTTACAAGATTGATATTATTCTCGACCTCATCTAAAACGTCCTCAGGAATGCCTATAGAGCTTTCAATATATAATTTTCCTGTTTCCTCATTAATAAACATGATTGAGACCCGGTTTGATAAAAAGGCATTTGATAACAGTTCGACAATTTTTGTGAACAACTCTTTTTTATCATAGTTCAGATTTGTTAGATTGCTAATCTGGTATAAATATTCAAGTTCATTTGCTTTTATTTGAATTTGATTATAGAGAAGTGCATTTGCTATAGCTGTTGCCGCCTGTTCTGCAAATTGTCTTAATAGTATAATATCATCTTCGATAAAATAATCCCGTGCCGGATTTATAACTTCAATAACACCTATAACCGTATCTTTGTTTATTAAAGGCATAGCTATCAGGCATTTTGTTTTTAAATTCGTCTTTTCATCCACATTTTTATAAAACCGTTCGTCATTTTGTGTATCTTTCACAATGACCGGCTGTTTGGTTTCAGCCGCATAACCGGCTATTCCCTTTCCCTTAGGAACTATAACATCATATAATGCTTCAGCGCTTTCCCCGAAAGCGACCTCAAAATGAAGATTACCCGTCAAAGGATCAACTAAAAGAATAGAAGCTCCCTCGGCATTTAAAAGAAAACCCGAATAATGAGAAATATCATTTAATATACTTTTAACATCGTCGATGGAATTTATTTTTTGATTTATATCAAGTATAGCTGTCAGATCTTTAATTCCAAGCGACATAAAAATCTTCCTCCATTTTTTTTCTATAATGCTGCAGCAAATATCTCATATATTTCATTTCTGCCGGCCGGTCTCGGTATGTATGATAAGAAATCATATTGAGCTCCTATTTTAGCCGCAGCATCAATATTTCCCTGTGTTATATTAAAGTCAGAAAGTCTCTGAGGAATATGAAGATCCATCATCATTCTCCTTATTGATTCAATCGCCATAATCGCCGCTTCAATAACCGTTATATCCGCGACCTTTTCACCCAAAGCCATTGCTATCTGTATAAATTTATTTGCAGCTGCCGTTAAATTGAATTCCATTATATGGGGCAGTAAAATGCTTGCTCCCCTATGCTGAGGAAGGTTAGCCACGGAATTCAGAGCCATAGAACAGGCAGAAGAAGAACCAAGAGAAGATGTAAATATCGCAAGAGATGCCATCAATGAACCCATACTTAAATTTCCCTTAATTTTAGTGTTTGCCGGCTCAATGGCAAGCCTTTTTAAATTTCCGCTCAAATATTCGATTGCCTTCAGGCTGAAGGAATCCGACAAAGGTGTCGATTTTTTTGAGATATAAGCATCAAAAGAATAGGAAATCGTTTCAAGCCCTGAATAAATAACTTCATTTAAGGGTATTTCCTCGCTAATTACCGGGTCGATAATCAATGCAGATGCGACGGCATTTTTATCAGTATATGGTTTTTTAATTTTATCAGAATCATCTACAATATAAGTAATAGGAAGAATCCCCCAATAAATCGACTGCATATAAGGAACTTCAATATATTTTACATTCTTTAAAGTATATTTTCTGTGGCTTTTCTGCTCTTCTTTTGTCAGCTCCTGAGTGCTGAACTGAGCTACGCATTTTGCTATAGATAGAGTGTTTTCTTTACCTATACCTATTACAACATCAGACCTGCTGGTTTTAGTAATATTAACACCCTCAAATAGATCTTTTGAGCTGGCTTTCTCAGTTACTTCATAAGTTATTGTATCATAAGAATAACCTTCCAGCATCCTTTTAATTTTATTTGCCAGGCCCATATCCTGAGCAGCCGCATCTGTTACAATTACAACTTTTTCGCCATTAGGAGTAGCAATCTCAGGCAGCCTGTTTAAACTATCATTCCCATAAATAATATTTGTCGGGATTTGAAATTCAATTAAAGACATCAAAATACCTCTGATAAAAGAATATACTGAGTTCTTTTTTAATCTAACTCAGTATTACCTTCATTTTTATCGGTAAAAGTTTCCATATAAGTAAAATTAAAAAATCTATAAACTTAACATTTAAATCAAATTAATTTTTATAATACTTTAAAACATTCGGAGTCCTTCTTACATCTTCTCCGATTTTAATATTCTTATTAATTTTGGAATCATCCTGCTTTTTTTTCAATGCCTCAATTATCTCTTTTGTAAGCTTCTGCGGACTGATCGGATTGATATAAATCTTAGTGTTTCCTTCAAAACCAGCAGGTGTATTGACCCTTAACTTTATTGAAATATGCCATGGAGAGCTGTAAATGCAATCGATAGGTGAATAATACCATTCCTCATTGCACATTGTCTGGCTTGAAATTACCGTATGAATTGCATGGACAATGTCGCTCATACCTGTAATTTCTTCAAGGCTATGTTCAAAAGGACGGCTCTTCTCGCTCTTGGAATAAATCGATATTGTGGGGTATCTATGGCCGATTTCACAAAGTGCAATGGCAAAATCGTTTTCGGCAATTAATAATGAATTATAAACGGCAAAATTTACAGCGTATTCATTATACAGATTTGGGTTATTTCTTAATTCTGTTATTTCCCTCTCCATCTGAACTCCCCACTCATCAAGGCCGACCAGCTGTCTGTGTAAATGATCAAAAGATGCTCCGGCTGGCCTCAACCAGTTTTGAAAAACACTTATGTATCTTACAAAAGGGTTTTGCTCAAAGATATCCACCAAGCTTTCTACTGTGAATTTTATATACTGATAATGTTCTTCTATTGTCAATTCGCCTGAGGAGCATGATTCATGCTCAAAGGAAGCGCCTTCCTTATAATGCCGTTTACCTATAATCAATTCATGGCAGCCCCCGAAAAAGGGATCGGCCTTTTCAATCCTTTCTTCTTTAGAAAACTTTTTCAAATTCAATCCTATTCTCTTCATTTTTATCTGAAGCACATTCATAATATGCTCCAAGCCCCTTGCAGAGGATAAATAACTTTCTCTCCATTTACGGTTTTTTTTATTCATTTCATAATGATAATTTTTTGTCCAATAATCATAAGTAACTATCTCAAAAAGATTTCCAAGCCTTCTGAATTCAGCCTTAGATTTATCCCAATCATCCGGCAAGACATGGTATTCTTTTTTCCAGTTTCCCTTACTGTTTTTATAAACCCTCGCTTTTTCAGGAGTACAGTAAAAGTAATTTGCCTCACAAAAATGACAATAATCCTCAAGGCTTTTTCTTACGAAAGGAATCTCTTTTTCAGGACCGGGGGTTATTGCGGGTCCTCGCTTTCTCTCTTCTACGCACCAGACCTCAGTGCCGTTAAACGGGTTTATTTGTTTTATTGTACCGTCAGGCATCTTGAAGTAGAATTTATCATAAAATGACATTTTTTATCCGCCCGGAAAAAAATATATATATTATTTTAAAGATAACCTGGTTATATATCCAGAATTTTTAAAAATATTATATGCTTGTACGATTATAACTGAATTAAGCAATATATTAAACAATTTTTAGTTTCCTCCTATTTTAGTAGGGCCTGTCCTGAGTAAAACGAAGGGGTTAGGTGAGATAATAATCACTTAATAATGATAGATTAAAACCACTTTGGTAAAAAGTAATTTATCCTCTTCTCTATTCTAATATTGACAGATATACTAATATATAATAATATTAAGAATAGTAAATAATTTTTGGGAGGTTAATAATGACCGATGTAAGTAATTATGGCTGGCTGATATTTTTATTGGTTTGTTTAATATTGATTATTTTCTTTTCCGGCATAAGGATTATCCGTCCTACTCACCGCGGATTAATCGAACGTCTGGGAAAGTATGTAAGGTTCGGGCTGCCCGGTTTCCACTGGATTGTGCCTATCATAGAAAAAATGTATCAGGTTAATATTACCGAACAAATGGTAAATGCGGAGCCTCAGGAAATCATTACAAACGATAATCTGAATGCAAGAGTAGATGCTCAGGTTTATTTCAAAGTAAAGCCTGACGAAGAAAGTGTGAAAGGTTCGCAGTACAACGTCTATAATTATCAAAATCAGATTGTCAACCTTGCAAGGACAACTTTGAGGAATATTATAGGTACGATGACACTGAAATCCGCAAACAGCGAGAAGAAGCCGGATAAATGCAGATTTGCTTGATACGCTATGCAAGGAAACGGCAAGCTGGGGATTGGAGATTGTCAGGACGGAATTGAAGGAAATAGACCCTCCAAAGGATGTGCAGGAAACGATGAATAAAGTTGTGAAAGCCGAAAATGAAAAAATTGCCGCTATCGACTATGCAACTGCAACGGAAACCGCGGCTGACGGGCAGAAACGGTCTGAAATCAAGAAAGCTGAGGGTATAAGACAGGCTAAAATATTGGAGGCAGAGGGTGAAGCGCAGGCAATTAAAATAGTAAATGAAGCGGCTAATCAATATTTTATAGGTAATGCCCAGATTCTCCGTAAAATTCAGATGCTGGAAGAATCCTTGAAAAACAATATGAAAATTGTAGTTCCGGCCGGTTCCGACCTGGTTAATGTTCTTGGTGAAATGGCGGGTGTTATTCCGCTAAAAAAATAGAGTTTTTTAATAAATTCATTTGTAATATTGACATATTTGACAATACTATTTAAAATATAACCGGTTGATGGTATAGTTATGAAGGAGTCGGATAAGCCGACTCCTTTTTTGTTAAATGGATTCGATTGAGGTCTGATAAATGCTTCCATTAAAAGAAAAGATTTTAAGTATAGTTCAAGAAACGGTCGAGACCCTGGGTTATATAAATGTTGAGAACAAATTGATGAGAGGAAATGGCGCCAATATTCTGAAGGTAGTTGTTTATAAAAATGGAGACGATATCTCGATGGAGAATTGTTCTTCAATTTCCAATGTTATTTTAAGAAGATTGGATCTTGATATACCTGGTTTTTCAGAACATTATGACCTGATAATCGAATCCCCGGGCGTTGAGAGAAAACTGAGAAGTCTTGAAGAAATTAATATTTTTAAGGATAGAGAAATCCGTTTTGTCATAAAAAACCAGGTTCAATATGGATTAAAAGACAATGTTTTAATTGGAAAGGTTGAAGATATTGAGAAAGATATTCTGAAGATTCAATTGGGAAAGCAGAAAGTTATGGTCAATTGGAATGATATATCAAGTGCAAAACTTTATTTCGATATAAAAAAATACCTATAAATTGGAGGTGTCAGCATGGCTATTTTAGATTATATTTCTGAATTCGCAAAAGAAAATAAAATCTCAAAAGAATTAGCCACTCAGATTTTGAAGGAAGCGCTGCTAAGTGTCTACAAAAAAAAATATGGTAAAGAATTTGAAAATGTAGAAATTGATTTAGATAAAAAATTATCTATGTTTCAGATAAAGCAGATAGTTGAAAATGTAGAGAATGACATTACACAAATAACATTGGATGAAGCAAAAAAATATTCCAAGAAAAAATCGCTTGATATTGGAGATTTCATTAAAATACCAATTGAAATTGATAATTTCGGAAGACAGATTGCACAGATCGTAAAGCAGATTTTAAAGCAGAAGATCAGTGAAATACAAAAAGACATAATTTATAATGAATTTAAAAACAAGGTAGGAGAAATTGTAGTCGGAAAAATAAAATCAAAAACGGAAGGATACCATTACAGCGGATACTATGTCTCTCTGGAGCCGAAGGATACCGAAGCCTTTCTTCCCTTCAGCGAATCCATACCCGATGAATCTTTTGAAAGGGGAGATTTTTTAAAAGCTATTCTGCTCCAGGTGAATCAGGTATCAAATAGGGAAGATTCACAGTTAATATTATCACGTGCAAGTGAGGATTTTGTAAAAGAATTATTAAAAACTAATATTCCTGAAATTGCCGATGGCACATTTTCTATCCGGGCAATAGCTAGAAAAGCAAGTGAAGTTACTAAAGTTGTACTTCATTCAAGTAACGATTCCATTGATCCTATAAGCGTTACAATCGGTAAACAGGGTTCGAGAATTAAACCTATACGGGCTGAACTCGGTTCTGAAAGGATAGAGGTAATCAAATGGAGTGATGATCCTAAGGTATTGATTAGGAATGCTATAAGCTCAAGCCGGGTTTTAAAAAACAGGATAGCGGAGATTTTCGACGTCGATCTCTTAAGCGATAAAAAAGAGGCTTTTGTTGTTGTTCCGAACGAATTTGTGGCGCCGCTGATAGGGAAAAAAGGCTCACACCAGAGGATGCTTGAAAAAATTACCGGATGGAATATCCGTTTCATACCCTATTCCGATTATGAAATCAAAATCGCTGAAAAGCAGAGAGAAGTGGATCAAATCCTTGGTATTTCAGGCGATGAACAGGTAGAATTTATTGAAGAAGAGCAGATTCCTATAGAAATGCTGCCGTTCAGCGAAGAGCAGGCGGCTATACTTGAAGGAGCCGGTTTTGAAGATGTTGCCGAAATAATAGAATACTCAATTGAAGATTTGGCAAGAAAATGTGAAATTACAATAGATGAAGCAATGGCAATTTGGAAAGTAATTGAAGACAACGTTGAAATTGAGGAAGAAACAGATTAATAATTTCGCTTTAATAACATAGGAGGCTTGTTTATGAATGATGAACAAAACCCTAAAAAAATTATCAAAAAGAAAATAAAGCTCAAAGTTTCAAGTGTTCCGGAAAAGACCGTTCAGACAGAAGAAGCAGGAAAACCTGATGAAATTAAGAGCCTCCAAATTGTTCAGGAAAAGAAAATTAAGCCTTCTAAAAAAGATGAGATAAAAAAAGAAGCCCCCGGTGATCATTTAAAGCGTATGAATGAAAAATTCTCAAAGGTCTTAAACCCTATCGAAGGTACATCTGACAGGACCAGAAAATTTGAATATCAGAGACATAATAATGAGAGGCCTGCGGCTCAAGGAACGAGAACCGCTTACGCGAGAGATGGAGCGAAGAAAGGCTTTGTGCCAAGGGATAGAGCACCTGGGCCATATCAGGGACGCGCTCCATATAAACCTGCCCAGACTGAAACAGCTGCGGCTGAAAAAGAGCACCTTGGAAAGGGCAAGCATAGAACTTCTTTCGTAGCAAGATCGAAAAGCGGAGCTGATATTAAAGAGAAAATAAAATACAGGGAAGAAGAGATTTTACTATCTAAAATGGAAGACTCCATCAGGAAAAAAAATAAAAAAGGAGAAGCCGCGATACCTACCGAAATTGAAATCGGTGAAGTTATTAAAATTTCCGATCTCGCAAAAAAAATGAACTTAAAAGCAGGTGAAATAATACAAAAACTTGTTGATTTAGGCGTATTAGTAACCATTAATGATATGATAGATTCCGATACGGCTTCGATTGTCGCTTCCGAATTTAACTGTAAGGTTCATATTAAAAGCCTGCGGGAAGAAGTTGAGATTAAGGAAGAACCGGACAGCGAAAAAGATAAAAAACCACGTTTCCCAATAGTAACAATTATGGGACATGTCGATCATGGAAAAACAAAACTCCTTGATGCTATTAGAAATTCGTCAATTGCAGAGCATGAAACAGGCGGTATTACCCAGCATATAGGAGCCTATCGCGTAAAAACCAAAAAAGGAGAAATCACATTCGTTGATACTCCGGGTCATGAAGCTTTCACAGCCATGCGGGCACGCGGTGCAAACGTTACGGACATTGTAATTCTGGTGGTTTCTTCCACCGAGGGAGTGATGCCACAAACAGTTGAAGCATTAAATCATGCAAAGGCTGCAAAAGTTCCCATTATAGTGGCGGTGAATAAGATTGACCTGCCGGATTCAAATCCTGATAGAGTTAAACAGCAGCTTTCGGAACATGGCATACTTAGCGAGGATTGGGGCGGAGATTCAATGTTCATAAATTTGTCTGCGCTGAAAAAGACGGGAATTCAGGAACTACTGGATGCTATTCTTCTTCAGGCAGAAGTATTGGAATTAAGCGCCAATCCCGATAAAAAGGGCGTTGGGTATGTTATTGAATCCAGAATGGATATCGGCAGGGGTGCTGTGGCTACAGTTATTGTTAAAAACGGCTGTATTAAAATCGGAGATAATTTCCTTGTTGGAACCACAATGGGAAAAGTCAGGGGAATGTTTGATGAAAACGGCAGTAAAATTACAATCGCCCTTCCTTCATATCCGGTTGAGATTATGGGTTTCAGCGAAGTTCCAAATGCAGGCGATAAAATCTATATTGTCGAAGATGATGAAACTGCAAGACAGATTTCTTCAAAGCGGCAGGATCTTAAAAAGATGGAAGATATAAAAAATATAAGAAAGATCCAGATGCAGACCGCTATGGACGCAATGGCTGCCGGTACTATTAAGGAACTAAAGGTTATCATTAAGGGTGATGTTCAGGGCTCTGTTGAAGCCATAAAAAATTCACTACCAAAGCTGGAATACAAAGAAGTAAAGGTAACTATTATACATGCGGGTGTGGGCGCTGTGCTTGAAAGTGATGTTATGCTTGCCGCTTCCATAGCAGAAATCGGTGTAATAATACTCGCTTTCAGAGTCAGGGTTGATACAATCGCGAAAGAGAAGGCGGAATCCGAAGGCATCACTATTAAACGATTCAATATTATTTATGAACTGATCGATTTTGTTGACGGCATTTTGAAGGGAATGCTTACTCCGGAGGTAATAGAACAGATAATCGGAAGCGCCGAAATAACTGATATTTTTAAAATAAAAGATGTCGGTAAAATAGCCGGTTGTACAGTTAAAGAAGGGTATATCAGAAAGAATGAAAAAGTAAGGATATACAGAGAAGGTGTGCAGGTCTGGGACGGAAAAATAAACGCATTGAAACGTTTTAAAGACGATGTCAGCGAAGTGCAGGAAGGTTTTGAATTCGGTATTTCCTTTATAAATTATGAAAACTTTAAAAAGGGCGATATTATTGAATGTTTTACCTCCGAAATAAAAAAAACAAGCTGAATTGATATTTCTTAGGAAGGTTTTATGGCAACTAACAGACGAATACAAAGAATAAATAAGACATTGATGAAGGAAATAAGTGAAATTATTTTAAGGGAAGTTAAAGATCCAAGGATAACATCGCTGGTTTCTGTTCTTGAAGCATCAATGTCCAGTGATATGAAAAAAGTTAAGATTGTCGTGAGTATATATGGAAATAATGAAATTGAAAATCTTAAAACTTTGGAGGCTTTAAACAGCGCTTCCGGTTTTATCAGTTCAATAGTAAGTAAAGGTCTAAGACTACGATGGGCACCCAATATTTATTTTGAAAATACAAATTCCATTGAAGAGGGTGTTTCTATGTATTTTAAATTAAAGGAATTGAATAGTGATGAAAAAGATTCTGAAAGGACTGAATCCTCTTCTTGAAAAACAATTAAAGAATCTCTATAAGCTGATAAAAAAATCCAGAGCCGTTATAATTGCCGGTCACATCAATCCGGATGGAGATGATATATGCAGCCAGCTTGCTCTCGGGGAATTCTTAAAATCCATTGATAAAAAGTTTGCTATCGCCTGGTGTGATGATATTCCAAAATCTTACAAATTTCTTCCCGATCTTTCATTGGTTACAAATATTAATGAAAATCCATTGAATTCTTTGGATTTTGACCTGTTTATTATTGTGGATTCCGGCGACCTGGAGAGGATCGGGGAAGTTAAAAATCTTATTAATAATAACCAGACTTTAATAAATTTAGATCACCATAAGGGCAATACAAACTTCGGTGATATTAATATCTTGGTAGAAAAGGCCTGCAGTATAGGAGAAATTCTTTACTATTTCTTCACAATAAACAAAATTGAAATTACTTATAATATGGCAGTAAATCTTTATGTTTCGATTGTTACGGATTCGGGTTCCTTCAGATATGACTGCATGCATAAGGAAGTTCACAATATTGCGGCAGAATTATTAAAGAAGGGGGTTGCTCCTTCTGATTTTAATATTTATCTTTCTCAAAATAAAAGCCTGCCATATATCAAACTTTTAACATTAGCATTATCGAGACTGGAATTATTTGAAAAAGGAAGAATTGCTTTTTCTTATCTTTATTTCGATGATTTTAATAATACAAAAGAGGATGATACGGATGGCATAATAGAATATCTTGGCATGCTTGAAAGCGTTTCAGTTTATGTTTTGATTAAAGAAAAGATAAAAGGGTCTTATACGGCAAGCCTCCGCAGCAAATACAATGTAGATGTGGCTCAAATTGCCTTACACTTTGACGGAGGCGGACATATGAGAGCCGCAGGGTGTAAGACTGACAGAATTGATTTATTTAGCTTTAGAGATGCGCTGATGAACAAGATAACAGATCAATTATAAAACAGAAATATTTGTAAAAAATCTTCTTTAATTTTATTATAATAGTCTCCATATTTTAACTCTTAAATAAAAGGGGGGGAAATGTATCTTTATAAATCTCATCGTCCTACCTGGGCGGAAATTGATATGGACGCCATAAAGCATAACTTTGTTATAATAAGAGATAAATGCCCTGAACAATGCCAGTTAATGGGGGTTGTTAAGGCTGATGCATACGGGCATGGGGCTGTGACTATCTCTCAGGAACTCTTAAGACTTGGTGTGGAATATTTAGCTGTTTCCAATATTGATGAGGCGATTGAATTAAGAAGTTCAGGCATTTCTTCGCCTATTCTTCTGCTTGGACCTGTTGAGTCAACGGAATTCGGTAAACTAATTGAATTTAATATATATCCTACGGTAGTCAGCATGGAGTATGCAAGAGAGCTTTCCGATGCTTACCGCTACCGTGGAATATACCCAAAAGTTCATATTAAAATTGATACGGGTATGGGCAGGCTTGGAATCCCTGTTGATAAGGCAGTCCTTGAAATAGAGCAGATTTCAAAAATGGAGGGTATTATTGTTGATGGGATTTACAGCCATTTTCCATCTGCGGATAGCGACATGGAGTTTTCTAAACAACAGATCGATAAATTTCTAGAATTAATCAGTGAATTAAAAAGACTGGAAATAAAAATAAGACATTATCACATGGCTAATAGCGCTGCGATATTCAGCCTGCCTGAATCCCTTCAGGCTCCCTTCTCTATGGTAAGAACCGGTTTGGCATTATACGGATATTCAAGTACAAAAAATCCTCTCCTCAAGAATTCGATGTCTTTAAAAACAAAAATAATAGTTATTAACCGTATGAAAAACGGAGATACGATCAGTTACTTAAGGACTTACAAAATACAGAAAGAAACCGAATATATAGCTGTTCTTCCTATCGGCTACGCTGACGGTATTCCGACTCTATATTCAAATAAGGGGAAGGTATTTATTAATGATGCATATTATCCTGTAGTCGGACGTATATGCATGGACTATATGATGATTTCACTCGGTGATAATCCTAAAGGTATCAAGGTAGGAGATGAAGCTACTATCTTCGGAAGCGAGAAAATCAGTGTAGAACTCTTTGCAAAGTACTGTATGAAAATACCTTACGAAGTTACCTGCGATATTTCTAAAAGAGTGCCAAGGATTTATCTGAGGAAAGAGGATAAGAGATAAATGGATGAGAACAGGATTATTGACTTTCATGTGCACTTTTTCCCTGATAAAATTAGCATTAAAGCTGTTCAATCATTAAGTGAAGCCGCAGGTTTGAAACCTTTTGGAAATGGAAGTATTTCTTCATTATTAAGTTATATGAAAGAAGACGGTATTTTTTACTCGGTAAACCAGCCTGTGGCAACAAAAGCCGGTCAGGTTATATCTATCAACAGGCAGATTGTCGAGCAAAATAAATCGAATAATAACATTACTTCTTTTGGTGCAATGCATCCGGATTTTTATAAGACTGGAAATATTAAAGAAGAAATTAATTTCCTGAAAGAGAATGTGATTAAAGGAATAAAACTCCACCCGGAGTACCAGGAATTTTATCCGGATGATGAAAAAATGACAGAAATATATGAAGCCTGCCGGGATTTCGGGCTTATCATTATGTTTCACAGCGGAAAAGATCTTCGCATTCGCGGATATTCATGGTACTCCCCGAAGGCTGGCTGAGGCTTCCAGGATTTCCGGTATTACAACAATCTTTGCTCATATGGGCGGATACCAATTGTGGAATGATGTGGAAAAATATATAGTCGGTCTTGAAAACGCTTACCTTGATACATCATTTACACTCGAAATGGATGATATTCAGATGAAAGAAATCATTAAAGGTCATAAAGCTGAAAACATTCTTTTTGGAAGTGATTTCCCATGGCAGAGACAGGCTGAATCTTTAAAAAAAATAAAATCGCTTGGCTTAACTAAAAAAGAGGAAGAATCTATTTTCTTTCAAAACGCAGAAGAACTATTGTTTTAATAAAACAAGGGGTAAACCCTTATTATAAGGAGATAAAAATGGCAACAAGTTACAAAGATTTGGGATTTGTCAACACCATAGCTATGTTTGAAGTAGCAGTAAAGGGTGGATTTGCTGTTCCCGCTTATAATTTTAATAATATGGAACAGCTTCAGGCTATCGTAATGGCATGTCTGGAAAGTCAGTCACCGGTTATACTTCAGGTTTCAAAAGGCGCAAGGGAATATGCCGACCAGACGCTTCTTCGCTATATGGGACAGGGTGTAATTGAAATGATGCGCAGAGTGGCTAAAGAAAAAGGCCTTGGTGAAATTCCAATCGCGCTTCACCTGGATCATGGAGATGCATATGAAACATGCGTTTCCTGTATTGAGAATGGTTTTTCGTCGGTAATGATTGACGGTTCACATTTTTCTTATGATGAGAATGTAGCTCAGACAAACAAAGTAGTGGATTATGCTCATAAGTTTGACGTTACAGTTGAGGGTGAACTTGGCATTCTTGCCGGTGTTGAGGACGATGTTAAAGCGGAACATCATACTTACACAAGACCGGAAGAGGTTCAGGATTTTGTTGGTAAAACAAATGTCGATTCTCTCGCTATAGCCATCGGAACATCGCATGGGGCTTATAAGTTTAAACCCGGCCAGAAGGCTGAAATTCGGCTCGACATACTTCATGAAAATCGAAAAAAATCTGCCTGGTTTTCCCATTGTACTCCATGGTTCATCATCTGTTCCGCCGGAAGCCGTTGCCACGATTAATAAATATGGCGGAAAACTGAAGGATTCTGCCGGGATTCCTGAGACTCAATTAAGAGAGGCCGCAAAATCAGCAGTCTGCAAGATAAACATCGATTCCGATGGAAGATTGGTAATGACTGCAAAAATAAGGGAAGTTTTTGCTACAAAACCCGAAGAGTTTGATCCAAGAAAGTATCTCGGACCGGCAAGAGAGGCTTTGAAACAAATGTATATCAACAAGAATAAAAATGTTCTCGGCAGTGCCGGAAAAGCCCCTGAAATAATGAAAGCTTTGATAGGAAAATAACTATTATCTCCAGGTTTGCACCTTCTATTCGGAAGGCGCAAACTCTGGTTATTATTTCTTATCAATTTCAACTTTTATTCAACATCCTTTTCACGGATTTCAACCCGGCGTATCTTACCGCTTATAGTCTTTGGAAGTTCTTTTACAAATTCAATAATTCTTGGGTACTTATAAGGTGCAGTTACTTTTTTCACATGTTCCTGAAGTTCGACTATCAGATCCTCGCTGGGAGTATAACCCTTTGCTAAAACCACTGAAGCCTTAACAATCTGTCCCCTGTCAGGGTCAGGTGCCGCCGTAATTGCACATTCCAGAACAGCCGGATGTTCAAGAAGAGCACTCTCGACCTCAAAAGGCCCGATCCTGTAGCCCGAACTTTTTATAACATCATCAGCCCTGCCTACAAACCAGAAATATCCATCCTCATCCCTCCAGGCCATATCTCCTGTATAATATATATTATCATGCCAGACTTTTTTTGTTAAGGCAGGGTCACGGTAATAACCATCAAACATACCCCAGGGTTTTCCCTTTTTAGTACGTATAACAATCTGACCTTCTTCACCGATTTCGCAGGATTTCCTATCTTCATTCAATATATCAATATCATATCCAGGCGACGGTTTGCCCATTGAGCCGGGTTTCGGCTCAACCCAGGGATAAGTGGCTACCATTACTACAGCCTCAGTCTGGCCGTAACCTTCCATTAGTCTTATACCTGTCATACTCAAAAATTGATTGTAAACCTCGGGATTTAAAGGTTCTCCCGCAACTACACAATATTTCAAGGAACTGAAATTATATTTTGACAGGTCTTCTTTTATGAGATATCTGTATATAGTTGGTGGTGCGCAGAAAGTAGTAATATTATTTTTAGATATAATATCGAGCATATTTTTTGGAACAAATTTATCATACTCATAAACAAAGACCGAAGAGCCGCAAATCCACTGTCCGTAAATTTTTCCCCATACGGCTTTGGCCCATCCCGTATCGGAAACCGTAAAGTGAAGACCTCCATCCCGAACATTCTGCCAGTATTTTGCCGTAATAATATGACCGAGAGGATATGAGAAATTATGCTGAACCATTTTAGGCATACCTGTTGTACCTGAAGTAAAATAAAGAAGCATGATATCATCATTGGAAGATGCATCTTTTCCCGAAGGTCTCTTAAATTTATCGCTTGCGTTCTTTAATCCATTCTCAAAATTAATCCATCCATTCCTTTCTACGCCGACAGTCACTTTCAATTTTAATGAAGGTGATTCAGCTTCGGCTTCGTCAACATGATTCAACACATTTTCTTCCGCAACAGCAACAATCATTTTTATATCCGCGGCATTATTTCTGTATACTATATCCTTTTTTGTCAATAGATGGGTAGCTGGAATACAGATAGCACCAATTTTATGGAGTGCTAATATGCAAAACCAGAATTCATAATGTCTTTTTAGAATAAGCATCACCGGATCGCCCTTTTTAATTCCAAGGGATTGAAAATAATTTGCGGTTTTATCGCTATTGACCTTCAACTCTGAAAATGTGAATTTAGCGCTTTTTCCATTCTCATCGCACCAAACAAGCGCTGTTTTATCCGGAGAAATTCTTGCCCATTCATCTACAATATCATAAGCAAAGTTAAAGTTTGAAGGAACATCAATTTTAAAATCCTTAATAAATTCGTCATAAGAGTTAAAACTGCCCTTTACATATTTATCCAACATAACTGCACCTCACTTTATTTAATAATTACTGCTATAAATTTTGCTGCTTTATTATTCATCGCCTTCATGCCATGTTTATGCCCCGAATCAAAATAAATTGCGTCACCCTCTTCTAAAACAACTTCATGTCCATCAATAATAACCTTTAAGGTTCCTCCGATAACATAATTAAACTCCTGTCCTTCATGTGAATAATAATTAGATTTTTTTTCACCTTCACCGGGATCGGCGGTAACTAAAAAAGTTTCGGCTTTTTTATTAATAAAATTATAAGAAAGGTCCTGGTATTTATATTCCTTTCTCCTTTCTATTGAGAGGCCTTTATCCTTACGTACAACGCTGTAGAGTCTAAGCCGCGGTTCTTCTCCCGAAATGATAGCTGTAAGTTCCACATCAAATCGGTTAGCCATCTGGTATAGAAAACCTATAGGAATATCAACATCCCCGCTTTCATATTTTTTAAATGTTTCAATAGGAATATTAAATTCCTTTGAAAGAGATTCGATTGATAAACCGTTAATCTCTCGCAGCTCTTTGATTCTCTGTGCTATTAGCTTCAAATTATCAGACATAAACAAACCTCCTTTTATCATAAGTTTTGCAGAGTTTCTACAACTCCTTAGCATTTTAATGGAGATAGTTTATTTAAGAAATGATTATTTGTCAAAGATATGACCGATCAGTCGTTAATGTTTTCTGCTTTCATCAAAAATTGATGATAATTTTTGAACTGATTCCTGGAAATTCGATCTTTCAAAAATACCTTGTCTTGTAAATTGCTCAACCTTATCTATTTTTGTTAAAGCGTAATCAATTTTTGGATTGCTTCCCTTTATGTATGCCCCTATATTAATTAAATCCTCTGCTTCTCTGAAAGTAGCAAGTACTTCACGCATTTTATTAGCGAATTTCTGGTGGTTTTCATCCACCACATCAACCATCAATCTGCTCACGCTTCCCAGGATATCGATGGAAGGGTAATGATTCTTCATAGCCAGATTCCTTGAGAGAACTATATGTCCATCCAGAATACCTCTGACCGCGTCAGATATAGGCTCGTTTACATCGTCTCCCTCAACAAGAACGGTATAAAAGGCTGTAATAGTGCCTTTATCGCTAGTGCCTGTTCTTTCAAGAAGCCTTGGTAAAACTGAAAACACGCTTGGGGTATATCCCTTAGTAGCTGGAGGTTCTCCGATTGCAAGCCCTACTTCTCTCTGCGACATGGCGAAACGCGTAATAGAATCCATCATAAACATCACATCAAGGCCCTGATCACGAAAATATTCGGCAATAGCTGTAGCTACATAAGCTCCCCGTATCCTTAAAAGAGGCGGCTCATTAGAAGTAACAACTACAACTACCGAACGTTTCAATCCTTCTTCACCCAGATCGCGTTCAATAAAGTCTTTTACTTCTCTTCCTCTTTCTCCAATCAAAGCTATAACATTAATATCTGCATTTGTATTTCTTGCTATCATTCCAAGAAGAGTGGATTTCCCTACTCCGCTTCCCGAAAATATACCAATCCTCTGCCCCTTTCCTATGGTTAGAGTGCCGTCAATAGCTCTTATACCGGTGGTTATCGGTTCTGTTATTCTTGTTCTATGGTAAGCATTTGGCGGATTGTTATCTACCGGATAATAAATCTTTGTTATAATCGATCCTTTATCATCGATAGGATTGCCGTCTCCTCCTATAATTCTGCCCAGAAGCTCATTTCCAACAGGAATCTCCAGCTTTCTTCCGAGATTCAAAATCCTCACTCCAGGAGATATACCATTTACGTCACCAAGAGGCATTATAAGCGTTTTTCTGTTTTTAAATCCTACGACTTCGGCTTTTAGTTGATGCGGCATATTATTATCTGTTTGTATAAGGCATACATCTCCAATCGATGCAAACGGACCGACAGATTCGATAGAAATACCTATTACATCACTCACTCTTCCCTGAGATCTAACCGTTACCGCTCTATTGACTGAATTTTGATATTTTTCAAATATGTCCTTATTAGTGAAATCAATACCATAATCAATATTTTCAGCTACAATGGCATCCATTTTTTCCTCTATTCATTTACAATCTCAGCTTCCATAACCTCTTTATTTGAAATGTCAGGTTCTTCTTTCTCAATCCCCTTTGTTTTAACTTTTACAGGCATATAAAACCTGATTTTATTTTCAATTTCATCTAATTGTGTGGCAATTTTTGCGTCAACATCTCCAACATCCGTCTCAATGAAAACCCCCCCTTTATCGACCGATGGGTCCTCAAAAACCTTAACTTCAGGCATTCCCTCAATCATTTTTATCAACTCATCTTTATGCTTGGTTGTATATTCAAAATCCGAGGGATTAACATGTATAAATACTTTCATTGCCCCCCTGATAATTGAAAGAGCATCTTTAGTATTATTAATTACAACATTTTCTTCCTCAAGAGTAAGTTTTTTAACTATTTTCTTAACCATTGTTAAAATAAGATTCATAATCTGTTTTTCACTATGAACCAATATTTTTTCTCTCTCTTCCAGTGTTGCTTTAATAATAAGCTTAAGCCTTTCATTCATGCTGATAATCTCATCTTTTCCAGCCTCAAAACCTTCATTTCTTCCAGTTTCAAATCCATCGCTTTTAGCGTCTGCTTTTATCTTTTCAGCCTCTATTTCAGCATTTCTGATAAGTTCTGAAGAAATTCCTTTTGCCTCATTAATTATTTCTTCAGCTTCTGACCTTTTTTCCTGTAAAGTATTATCTTTATCCTCGACTGATTTCTTAACCCTCTCAAATGAGGCATCTTCGGCTTCTTTCACAATTCTTTCAGCCTCTGCCTCAGCTTTATCTATTATCTCTTCGGCTTCTTTCTCATTCTTTTCTGTTCTTACTATAATTTCATTTTCAAGTTTCTTTATTTCTTCATGAAGGTCTTCAATCCTTTGTGTTGTTTCGTCTATTTCCTGTTCTTTAGTTTTTTTAAAAACCTTAGGCGCATGTATCACATATCTTGAATCTTCAACCCGGTATTGCCCGCTTCTTAATATCTTGCCATGGATATTATATCCATTGTCCGCCATATTATAACCCCGGAAAATAACTACAATTTCTTTCTATAAACATTATCTGACAGGCTGTATAGCAATATTATCAAGCTGCGCTTGTCAGACAACAATCTCATCCTCTGCATTCCTTGAAAGAACAATTTCTCCCTGCTCTTCAAGTTTTCTTATTATGTTAACAATCTTCTGCTGGGCTTCTTCCACATCCTTTAAACGGATTGGTCCCATATATTCCATATCCTCTTTTAACATCTGTGCCGCGCGTTTTGACATATTCCTATAAATTTTGTCCTGTACTTCCGGATCAACCGCTTTCAATGCCTTCGCCAGATCTGATGTATCGACATGCCGCATTACTTTCTGAATAGACCGGTCATCCAAAGTTATAACATCTTCAAATACAAACATCTTTTTCTTAATTTCTTCAGCCAGGTCAGGATCGTCTTCCTCAAGAGCTTCAATAATATTCCTTTCAGTCGAACGGTCAGCATTATTTAAAATTGAAACAACCGCATCAATACCGCCGGCCGATGTATAATCTTCGCTTGCAAGAGTTGAAAGCTTTCTTTCAAGAACTCTTTCAACTTCTCTTAGTATTTCAGGTGAAGTTCTATCCATTGTAGCTATTCTTTTTGCAACATCAGCCTGAATTTCATGAGGGAGAGCGCTTATAATATGAGCCGCCTTTTGTGAATCCAGATAAGACAAAATTAGCGCAATAGTTTGAGGGTGTTCATTCTGTATAAAGTTTATCAAATGAACAGGGTCTGTTCTTCGTATAAAATCAAAAGGTTTGGTCTGCAACGAAGATGTAAGCCTGTTTATAATATCTACGGCTTTCTGAGTACCCAGAGCCCTTTCAAGAACCTCTCTTGCATAATCTACACCGCCATTAACAATGAAGTCCTGAGCCATCATAAGCTCTTGAAACTCCATTAAAACCGTATCCCTTTCCTCAGGATCAACCTTATCTATCCTAGCTATTTCAAATGTCAGTTCTTCGACCTCATCTTCTTTTAAGTGCTTAAATATATCTGCAGAAACTTCAGAACCGATCGAAACAAGAAAAACAGCGGCTTTTTCCCTTCCCGTAAGAGCCTTCTTTTTATCACGTTTTCCGCTGCTCTTTTGCCCCTGCTGTTGTTGAGGCTGTTTTGTCTGAGCACCTGTTTGCTGCTCGGCAATTGCTTTATCCGGCATAATTCACCTCCTATTCTTCTGCTAACCAGGTTCTTATCAGCCTTGCCACATCATCCGCCCTTTCACGCGAAAGATTAATCGCATTTTCAAGGAGTTCGGCTCTCGCTTTTTCTTCAATAGAAAGCTCAACAGTAGCAGCTTCTTCTTCAGCAGCTCTTAAAGCCGCTTCTCTCATAGCCTGCTGCTGGCGGGCAATTTCTTCCTCACGCAGCCTTCTTCTCCTTTCGAGCTCTCTTGCAAGGCCTCTATAACCAAGAGTTGCCAGAAACAGGAAGAACAATACAACTATCGATGCAAATAATGTTCTTCTTAATTGTATTTTCCTGCGTATTCCTTCATCTTCTTTTTCAAATTCCTTTAAATGATCGAAGGCAATTGAATTCACAACAACTTCATCGCCCCTTTTAACATTGTAATTCACAGCGGCCTTGACCCAGGCTTCATAATTTTTCAAACTATCAAGATCAACCGCATGATAAACCCTGGCAATCCTCTGGCCATTAGTTACAATCGGATCTCCGGCATCATTTCTCATTATTTCCCAAACACCATCTATGGATACGGCCACTGAGATCCTCTTTATTTCATAAGGGGCTTTTTCTTCCTCTACCTTTTCTTTACTATTCTGATAATTTACAATATTTTCATCTTTATTATAATGGGTATATCTATCTATTTTATCCTTCAGTCCCGGCGGCACATTATTTTCCACGCCTGCCGGACCTTCAGGAATATAAGCAGGGCCTTCGAATTTTTCGGTTGTTTTCTTCTCGCTTACAGGAACATTAACCTGTACTTCACTGTCGTCGTAAGGCAAGTTCGGCGTTCTTTCCTTAACAACAATAGGAATTATTTTATCCGCTTCGCTTTTTCTTTTAGTCCAGTCAAACTCGATATCAGCAGAAACTAAAAGCCTTTCGGTACTTATCGATTGATTCAAAGCTTCTTTAATCCGGCTTACAAGAAGAGCCCTTTCTCTCTCCTTTATTTTAAGATGTTCTCTTGCAATTTTCAAGCTTTCGCTGCCATCATCCTGAACAAGTAAATCTGAAAGAACATTACCCTTATTGTCAACTACAACTATGTTTTCGGGCTTCAGATTTTGAATACCGCGAGCAACAAGATTGACAATACCTTTTACTTTATTTTTATTTTCAGTTAAATCACTGTAAGGTCTTGGAACAATAATCACAGAAGCTGTTGTCGGAGCTTGATAATCAGAATAAAGGGTTTCTTTCGGAAAACTCACTTCGATACTAACATCCTCAATATCTTCAAGAGTCTTCAGGTGTTTTATCATCTCTCCAATAACAGCCCTTTGAAGATTGACATTTCTCTCAAAGTCGGTTGTAGTAAACTTCTGAGTATCGAAAAGTTCCCAGCCTTTTACATTATTTGGTATTATTCCTTCCTGTCCAAGACGCATACGTATATTACGGCTCTGATTATCATCCTTTAAAAGGACATATTTATCATCTTTTGTTTCAAATTTGACATTCCATTCGGCTAGTTTTTTTGTTACTCTGGCATATTCTTCCTGACTTAAAGGAGACTTGTAAAGCATTGAATAGGTAGATTTTGTTGAAAAACCGGCGAGGAAAATCAATACCGCTATGGTAGCTAATCCTATACCGCCCAGCACTATTTTCTGTGTTAAGGTTAATTTACCAAAAAGCTCAATAATTTTTTTAAATATTTCACTAAAATCAGGCATATTCCCCTCCTGACAGCATGATACTGCCCTCAAATGAAACTAAGTCAACCTTAGATTCATTTCTATTATGTTGAATTCTTGCCGATCAAACGGCACGTTTTTTAGCGGATCATCATTATATCATTGTAAGCCCTGATGGCCTTTTCAGTTATACTCTTAAAGAAGGAAACAGACAAACGGGCTTTTTCCGAAGCTATCATTACTTCATCAACATTTACACTTTCCGGGTTTATTATCATCTTTTCTTCAAGATTATCCGAGTTGCTTTGTAAATCATCAGTCTGATCAATAGCATTAAAAAGAACCTGTGCAAAAGGACCGGCTGACTGTTTTTTTTCAGAAGGCACCTGGCCTTTTTCATTGAAATGAAGCTTATCGGTTGTTAATAAACCGATATCGCCTCCCCTGGCATCAATCCTTGAAACAATATCCATTTTATTCTCCCTCAAATTAAGTAGTAAAATATTAACTACTATTATTATGACTCTTTTTTTATTAATTGCAAGCTTTTTTACAAAAATATTTCTAATGTGCCGTTCGATCCGTCCGTTTGTCTTTTAATAAGTTGTTAAATCTAAAGTATTTATTCTATTTACCTATAGACAAAGCTTTTTCAAACATCTGCCTTGCGGAATTAATCATTGTTACATTGGCTTCATAGCTCCTGTTTGCCGATATCATATCTACCATTTCCTGGACAATATTAACATTTGGGTACATGACATACCCCTTCCATTTACCTGATTGCAGGGCATCGGGATGAGTCGGGTCATAAACCATCCTCGGAGGCTGTTCATCTTTCTCTATTTTCATTACTCTAACACCTTTTCCTTCCCTTTTCTCAAGGGTTTCAGGCAGCAAATGCGACTTGAAAGTTAAACTATCATCAATTGGTCTTAAAACTACCCTGGTATCTCTGAAAAGGGCCGCCGTCTGTGGTTCTTGTTGTTGTTGAATTTGCAATATTATTAGCTATTACATCGACTCTAAGCCTCTGTGCCGTTAAACCACTGGAACTGATATTCAGCGTATTAAAAATCCCCATAATATTCTCCTGTCTAATCAAAAATGCTTTAACTCAATTCTATTTCATAACATAGTCAATTATCTTGATATTTCTTGAATAAATTTCCAAAAAGGCATTATACTGCAAAGCGTTTTTTGTGGAATCTGTCATTTCTTTATCTATATCAACATTATTTTTATCGTTTCTATAATTAGAATCATACTCGACGCTTATTTTAGGTTTTACATTTTTATAATCAATAACCTCATCAAATGAAATATGCCTTGGGTCTGTCAACACAGCCTTAAATTGCGGCTCATTTTCAGATTCAACCGCTCTTTGAAGCTCAGATTCAAAAGTCACTTCAGACCTTTTAAAAAAAGGAGTATCGGCATTTGCAATGTTATCGGCTATAACATCCCTTCTAATGGTTGAGGCATTTATAGCCATTTCAAGCATATCCATCTTTTTATCAAAATGTGTATTTGTTCCATAAAACATAAATTATCTCCAGGTCTTTTTTAAAATTATCGGAAATTACATTTATTTGATTAGTATATATTGAAATAAATATCCATTCATATTATTTTATGTTATAATCTCAATCTTATACCAAGTTGCATTCAATGTAAGTGTTAACGAACAATTGAATGCTTACTTAGTATTATATTGAGTTTCGTATTAATATTGTTTTGATTGCAACTCAGTAATTTATAAAACAAATTCTTAAATTATATTTATGGTTGAAACAATAACAATGAATTGCCTTATTTTTTCAGCTTTAAAATATGATAGGTAGTCTTCATAAATCAGCTAATACAGAAAAGGTATTCTAATTAGGGTTTGCTGAAAAACTCCCAATTGGTTGAAATATAATGAAATATTTTAGATTTTACCTTAAAATAATGCAAGGAAAAAGTGGGAAAGCCAATAAAAACCTTGCATTTTGAGGTGAAAAATGTACGACAGAGAAAATAAGGAAGAATGTAAGTTCGTAAACTTTTATCAGCCATTTGGCGGTAAGATGAATACCGGCAACCGATGGATAAAAATGGCGGATTTGATACCCTGGGATTACTTGAAGAAAAATATGCGAGTCAATTCAAAGCCATCGGGCGAGGTGCAAAGAAAGTAAGGATGGCGGTTGGAGCGTTAATCATCCAGCAGCGGTTTGGCTTTACCGATGAGGAGACCGTAGCGCAGATTATTGAAAACCCGTATTATCAATATTTCATTGGCTTGAATGAATATCAGGGAAAGCAGCCGTTTGATTCTACAATGATGGTATATTTTAGGAAACGAGTAAAACCTGAAATGCTGGAAGAAGTGAATAATGCCCTGTTTGCTGAAAAGAAAGAAAAAAAGAAAAAGAAAAAAGGCAACGACGATGATGATGACCATGAACCGAAAAACAAAGGGAAGCTGTTGATGGACGCGACCTGTGTCCCCGCAGACATCAAGTTTCCGACAGACTTGAATTTATTGAATGACGCGCGGATGAAACTGGAACAGATGATTGACGAAGGTTATGCAAAGGGGAAATTTTGGCCAGTCAAACCAAGGACATATCCCCGAAAGGCCCGGAAAGATTATTTATTGGCAGCAAAGAACAAGAAATTAAGCGAGCAGAAGCTGAGGCAAGCGCTACGGAAACAGTTGAATTATGTAAGCCGAGACCTAAGATATCTGGAAAAGATACATCCTACGGAATTGTCGGTAACACAATACGCAAGGTTGATTATCATCAAAAGACTTTACGAACAGCAGAAAGAGATGTTTGAAACGGGAAAACACAGTATTTCAGGAAGAATAGTGAGCATATCACAGCCGCATGTCAGGCCGATAGTGAGAGGTAAAGCTGGAGCCAAAGTGGAGTTTGGAGCGAAAGTATCAATCAGTCTGGTGAATGGATATGCGTTTACAGATAAAATCAGTTGGGAAAACTTCAACGAAGGAACGATATTGCAGGAACAGGTGGAAAAATACCGGAAACGGTTTGGATATTATCCAAAAGCGATTATAGTGGATAAGATATACCGGACAAGGGCAAATCAGAAATATTGCAGGGGAAAAGGAATCAGATTAAGCGGGCCGCCATTGGGAAGGCCGAAGATTGACCTGAAGGAAAGGGAAAAAGTAAAAGCTCAGGAACGGAAAGATATATCGATCCGGAACGCGGTGGAAGGAGAATTTGGTACCGGGAAAAGGAAATACGGTTTAAGCCTGATAATGACAAAGCTTACAAACACGAGTGAATCGGTGATAGCTGTGAATTTCTTTTTGTTAAACATCGAAAAGAAGCTTCGGCTTCTTTTGCGCCAAATTTTTATCCAGATATTTTTTTGGAGAAAAAGCAGCTTTGCCTGTGCGTAGAGTTGAACTCGCGTTTTTCAGCAAACCCTAATTAGTTATTCTAATAAGCTCATTTTTAATTGCTTTTTTTTCTTCAATAGTAAGTTTATTTTGAACTTTGACATCAAATTCATCATGAACATACCATCCGGTCGTATCAATTATTGCGTTTAAGATATCTATTTTATTATCTGAAAAATAAGATGCGATATCATAAAGCAAAGCCGGCCTGTCAGTACATGTAATTTCTATATTATAATAATACGAATCCTTTTCCCTTATTTCAACTTCGCTCTGCCTGTGAAAAAAAGAATTTACATTTTTAATCTTCTCTTTAAACGAATTTATTTTTAATTTTAAAGACTCATAATCATTTTCATATATCATATAATATTTTTCAAGATCTTTCCTTCCATATCCTCAGTTGCTCATTCATGCTTAACATTGAAAAATCAAGACCAAATATCCGGTTTATATAAAATTCATCAAGAGCGATGCCTCTATATGTATGAATGTCAGCCCTTATTATATCTGCTCCGTTAATAAAGAGAATTCCTGTTAACAGTGAAAAAAGGCCGATCTTGTCTTTTATGAAGAATTTAACTTTAAAATAATCATTATAAGCATTTAATTCAATTTTATAATTGCTTTTTTTAACTTCTACAAATATTTTATAATCCTGAATTATATCTTCTTCACTATGAGTTATTACATATCTATCGCTCATGCTTTCAACGAAATCTCCTATCCCGGAATTTTCATCGGCAGAACTCAAACTGTTATGAATTTGTTTCATTAAATCCCTATGATAATCCTCATCAATCTTTCTTTGCAGAAGGCCGGTAGTATTTTTATAAACCTGGACAAGTAATCCGGAAAAATATCCTGAGAAATTACCCTCATTGGTAGCATAGGTATCGGCATATGTAATTAAATAAAGAAAATCGAGATATTCCTCGGGGAAAGGAGTAAGCGAAAAATCATGAGACAAGTCTATTAGTATTTGTATACTCGAAACATCCCGCCTTCTAACAATATTTGACAGAAGAAGATGATTTTTTATCAGAAATAGAATTGCCTGTTTATATGAAGAATAAACCGGGATTTTTTTTAAGTATATTTGTGCCATCTCAACGCTGTTTTTCGAGTGATCCCCTTCATAAACCTTTCCAACATCATGAAGTAATAAACATAATTTAATAACCCAAAAGCTGGTTTTATATTTTTCAGCCAGATCCTGAAGAGTCATAAATTTGACTATATTAAAAGTATCTGTTTTAACTGAGAAAAGAGCTTCCAAAGCCCTGATAGATTCTATTGAATGCTGGTCAACAGTATATTTATGAAAAGGGTTATAAAGGATTAGATGTTTGATTTTTCCGAATAAAGGTATATACCGGTAAATAAAGCCTGATAATTTCATAACTGTAAGGGCTTCGTAAGAATTGTTCAATTCAAGAATTTTTCTGAATTTTTTAAAAGTACTTCGGGATGTCCTATCATTTTCGCTGATTAAAAAAGATGTCTTTTTTAAGTAATTAATCAGACTGAATGTATAAAAACATTTTTTTTGAGCATTTTGAATTTGGGCAAATTGAAACAGCAGATCAAAAGCTTCATCTACCGATGGTTTTACACCCTCCTTAATGAAAAATTGATTATTTAACAGAAAATAATTGTTATTACTATTCTTTTTATTAAATACAGATTTATCCTTTTTACCCTTTAAAAATCTAATATTCAATTCCTCAAGATAATACAGCAGTATTATAAGTATATCCATAGCCTTTTCATAATAGTGCTTCATAAGACGCTTCATTTTCTGGATATCATCACCATGAAGGTTTAAGTACTTTGCTATAGTAAGGTGACTATCTAAATAGAGGTTATCTTCCTTTCTGCCATTTATAAAATGCAGCATATTTCTTATATAAAGTATAAAATCGTAAGCGATTCTCAATTTTTTAAAATATATATATGGCAACTGCCCTTTTAGACTTTCAAAACCGGGCTGGAAATTAAAAATATAATTAAGCCACTCCATCAGATGCACGCTTCTCAAGCCTCCGGCATTTGTCTTTAAATTCGGCTCACGTAAAAGCACTTCATCTGAAGTCCTGCTTCCACTATTTTGAAAAATATTATAAATTTCATTGATTTTTGATTTTAAATAATCTGTTCTCTTTCTAGAGATCACTCTTTTTAAAACAGGTTTCAGCTTCGAAATAAATCTCCTCATCTCCGGCTATATACCGAGCCTCAAAAACAGCTGTTAAAAAATGTTCGTCCTGATAAGCTTGATCTATAACGTTTGAAATTGTTCTTGTACTGCTTCCGAGATGATAATTCATATCCCATAGAATATATAAAAATTCCTTGGCAAAACTCTCAATCGGAGCTTTATCAGTATGTAATATCAAAAGATCGATATCCGAATATGGTGATAATTCACCTCGTCCGTATCCTCCGACTGCAACTACTGCAATGCCATCTGGAAAAATCCCCTCCACGGTTGATTCGATTACCTTTTTTACAATACAATCTTTAAAACAAACTGAGGTTAGCCGATATGGATAAACCTTTACCGGGTGTCCATGTAGAAATATTTATTTTTTTTAAATAATCATAAAAATCAAATTCAATATCTTTAATATTTTGAATCAAATCCTCGACGCGCTAAATTAACCGGTATTCTTTCAACCTGTTTTACATATTTTGTTATATCCATATTTTACCTGAACTGAATAGCTGCTATAAAATTATTCCACGGCCGCCTGATTAAACAGAAGGCCGTGAAAAATTATATTTAAATTGCAGATTCTCCTCTTTCTTTAGTCCTTACACGAATTACGTCAGCTATATCGGTTATGAAAATTTTTCCGTCACCGATCTGTCCGGTTCCGGCGATCTTCACAATGGCATCGATAATATCCTCTGATTTATCGTCGGTAGTAACTATTTCAATCTTTATTTTTGGTATAAATTTTACATCATATTCCCTGCCGCGAAAAAGCTCTTTCATACCTTTCTGACGGCCATTACCCTGAACCTCGATGTAATTCAATCCCGAATAACCCAAATCGCTCAATTTTTCAACAACAGCCTCAAGTTTTATCCGGCCGGATAATTGCTTCTATTTTCTTCATATTTTTCTCCTTAATTTGATTCTATCTGTTCGCCATGGAGGCTGATATCCAGGCCATTAATTTCTGCTTCCTCTTTAGCTCTTAAATTGCCGCCGGTTATCAGATTTGTCAGGAACAGACATATAAGAGTGCCTATTATTGCTATCAATGCCGCTGCTATTATTGATATTAACTGGATTCCGATCTGACCCGGATTTCCTGCAACAGCTCCCTTTCCTGCGGAATTGACTATTGGAGTTGCAAAAATACCTGTGGCCAAAGCGCCCCACATCCCTCCAAGTCCATGAACACTGAAAACATCAAGAGCATCATCGTATTTAAATATTCTTCTGAATACAGTCATAAAGGTGAAAGATATTAAGCTTACAACTATACCAATTACCAAAGCGCCTCCAATATCAACAAAACCCGAAGCCGGGGTTATCGCTACCAGACCGGCAACAACTCCTGTAGAAGCGCCGACGACGGTTGGTTTTTTATGTATAATCCATTCAAGAACGAGCCATGTCAATGCCGCCATAGCTGCCGCAGTATTGGTTACAAGAAAAGCGCTTCCTGCAAGACCGTTTGCGGCTACAGCACTTCCCGAGTTAAACCCGAACCACCCTACCCAGAGTAAAGCAGCCCCGATAAAAATATAGCCAATATTTGCAGGTGGGTTAACCGGATTCCTTCTGAAGCCGATTCTTGGTCCCAGAACCATAACAGCAATCAGCGCCGATACCCCGGAAGATGTATGTACAACAAGTCCGCCGGCAAAATCAAGCGCTCCTTTATGCCATAGCCATCCCTCCGGGTTCCAGACCCAGTGTGCAAGCGGGGTATAAACAATCAGAGACCATAGAATTATGAACACGAACCACCCGGCAAAACTCATTCTTTCCACAACAGCTCCTGATATTAAGGCAACAGTTATGATTGCAAACATCAATTGAAACATTGAATATGCAAATTCCGGAACAGTCGGAGCATTGGGATGAATTGAATTCACTGTGATTCCATGTAAGAAAGACGCTCTCAGCGTCCCGAACCATTCATGAAAACCAGTCACTTTACTCGGATCGGAAGAAGTGACTGTAAAAATCAGGCTATACTGACAGATTACCCATAGTAAACTTACAATAATAGCCGCAGCAAAGCTGTAATAAATGGTTGAAAGTATATTTTTCTTCCTAACCATACCGCCGTAAAACAGAGCGAGAGCCGGTACCGTCATCATAAGCACCAATGCGGCAGATGTCAAAACCCATGCCGTATCACCGGAATTAACCGCTGCGGGAGCAGGGGCATCGGCAAAAAGAGACACCGGCAGACACAACAGCGGAAGTAAAAACAGCCAGGCCTTCTTAACAATCTCTTTCATTATGAACCTCCTCAAACATATGTAATAACAAATGCAAACCTTATGCCAAAATCCAATGAAATTTTATTCAATTCTTACATACAAATATGATTTTAAGCCATAATTAACTTATAAATAAAGAAATAAAAAATACCTTTAAATTCAATTTTCTAATTAAAAAAGTTAAAATGTATAATTAAATCTACAAAAAATGATTATTCATTAATCATAGCACCAATACTTAGATTAATAATTAATCACCATAAATTTATTATTAACAAAAATATTTATTTAAAGATTGCGAATTAATCATGGTATCTTTATGCTGTATTAATAGTGTACATAATTTGAGTCTAAACAGGTTTGTAATTTCATTGAAAAAAAGGAAAAACGGTATTATAATTAATCTGATATTTAATATTGGAGTAATTTATGAAGAAATTTATTTATTTAGTTTGTTTTTTTTCAATTGCAGTTATATCTTCTTGTTATGCTGAAATAACAACCTATGATGATTATTTCAAGTCTATGGATGCTTCAAATTATGATCAATTAATTGAGAGTATTCATTTCAACGATAATGATATGATTTATGGAGGAATCAAAAGGATCGGTGAATTAAAGCTTACAAATGCTAAAAAGGATGTTTTCAGCTGGATGGCTCAATCAAACCCTATGGCGAATGAGGGTAACCAGAAGATGGCTTCTCAATTGAAGGATATATTCCTTATTTCTGTTTGGACAATAGGTCAGATTGGCGATAATCAGGATGCTATTGAGATTTCAAAATATTTGAAGGACATTAAAGATAAAGAAAGCCGGATGGTCATGATTCAGGCCCTGGGTGAAATACGTCCTTCTCCAGTAGGTCTTGAAACACTAAATAATTTATCTGGAGAAATAACTGATGAAAAAGCGGCAAATATACTTTTGGTTGCTGTATTAAAACATAATTCAAAATCATCGAGTCAGTACTTGATCAAAATGTCAACAAGAAATGGTTTCAGTTCTGATTTTAAGAAGCGGCTAATTAACGCAGCAAATTTTCTTCTAAAAAGCGGCAAATAAAATTCAACTTGAGGATATACTGATGGAGTATTTAAAAACCCCTCTCTTTCATGAACATGAGATTTTAAAGGCTCAATTGGCGCCCTTTGGCGAATGGATAATGCCGATACAATACAGTGGAATTCTATCAGAGCACCGGCAATGCAGGGAAAAAGCCAGCCTTTTTGATATCTGCCACATGGGTGAATTATATTTTAATGGGGATATTGAAAAAAGTGGTATTGAAAATGCTCTTTCTTTCTCAATCTCAAAAATACGGATTGGAAAATGTAAATATGGTTTTTTACTCAATGAAAATGGCGGGATAATCGACGATTTGATTATATATCGGTATTCTGATAATGAGGTTATGATTGTTGTGAACTCCGCAACAATAGAAAAAGATTTCAAAATTTTAAAATCCTTCATAAAAAAAGACGCTGAATTTGAAAATATTTCCGGTATAACTGCAAAACTCGATATTCAGGGACCTTTATCAAGAGATATTTTAAAAGAAAAATTCGGTAATGAAATTTCAGAGTACCCCTTATTTTGGTCTTGAAAGAATAAATATTTTAGGAGAATTATTAACCATAAGCCGTACGGGTTATACAGGCGAGCTGGGTTATGAGATTTATATAAACAGCAATAAAGTTAATGAATTATGGAAATTACTATTGCAGGACAATCGTATAAAACCCGCAGGTCTTGGAACCAGAGATATTTTAAGATTAGAAGTTGGCTACAGTCTTTACGGCCAGGATATTGATGAAAATACAACACCTATTGAAGCCGGTCTTGATTTTTTTGTAGATTATAAAAAAGAATTCATTGGAAAAGAAGCTTTAATAAAACAAAAACAGACAGGCATAAAGAAAATAAAAATAGCATTAAAGACATTTTCGCGACGCTCTCCAAGACAGCATTACAGAATATTTTTCAATGGAAATGATATCGGCAAGGTAACAAGCGGTTGTTTTTCCCTATTCTATCCTGCGGAATCGGCCTCGGTTATATCTTTCCCGAATTTGCAAAAACAGGAACAAAAATTCTTGTAAAGAAGGAAACAATAGAGATGGAAGCTGAAATAGTTGATCTGCCTTTTTATAAACAAGGTTCGATAAGGAAATAGAAGAATAGAAAGTGAATCTTAAAGAAGCTGAAAATATTTTCATATAAATTCAAAGTGCTAAAAATTTTACTGAAAATTTAAAGCCTAGGAGGGGTTTTATGGGGATTTTTTACACAAAGGATAATGAATGGGTTTCAATTGAGGGTAATACCGGTACTATGGGTATTACGGCCTATGCCGCGAATCAGCTTGGAGATATCACGTTTATCGATCTGCCGAAGATAGGTAAAGAAACCAGGAATGGAGAAATACTTTGTGCGATTGAGTCCGTTAAAGCCGCAAGCGATATTTACTCACCTATGTCGGGCAGGGTTTCGGAAGTTAATAATAATCTTGAGACCGAACCTCAGATAATAAATGAAAAGGCCGAAACTGAAGGCTGGATTGTTAAGCTTCAGCTTTCCAATCCTTCGGAAAGCGATAAATTAATGAACCGCGTTCAATATGAGGAATACTTAAAGGGGTTGTAAAAATGAACTACTGTCCTGATACAGAGCAAGAGATTCAAGAAATGCTCTCTGCCATAGGCATAAATTCAATTGCTAATTTATTCGATTCCGTACCCGAAGATATGATGACAAAATCCTTTGACCTGCCTGCCGGGCTTTCGGAAATTGAAGTATTTGAAAAGCTCAAAAAATTGTCGCGAAAGAATTGCTATGCTCAGGATTGCATCTGTTTTCTAGGTGGCGGTATATATGATCACTTTATACCGGCTGCCGTTGATGCGCTGTCAAGCAGGGCCGAATTCTACACCGCGTATACTCCTTATCAGCCCGAATGTTCCCAGGGAACATTGCAGGCCCTTTTTGAGTACCAGACGGCAATCTGCCGGATAACAGGAATGGATGTGACCAATTCCTCTCTTTATGACGGAGGAACGGCCCTGGCTGAGGCTGCACTCATGGCAGTCAGGATAACCGGTAGAAAAAAAATCCTTATCGACAGACATGTTAACCCTTTTTATTTGGAGGTATTGAATACATATTTAAAAAACAGGGATATAGAATTAATTATAATTACTTCAAAATCTGATGCTATTGATAGAAATTTATTAAAGCCTATGCTTGATGAAAGTATGGCATGTTTTATTTTTCAAAATCCAAATTTTTTTGGAAGTATTGATAATTACAGCGATGTTTCAGAAATGGCGCATGAAAAAGGTATTCTATCCGTAGAATCTGTATACCCGGTTTCACTCGGATTAATCCAATCTCCGGGGGAAAGCGGAGCCGACATCGCGGCCGGTGACGGGCAATCCCTTGGAAATACAATGTCTTTCGGAGGCCCAAGCTTTGGATTTATTGCCGCAAAAAGACAGTTCATCCGTCAGATTCCCGGAAGGATTGTCGGAGAAACTGTGGATAAAAACGGCGAACGCTGTTTCGTTTTAACCCTTCAGGCAAGGGAACAGCATATTAAAAGGCAGAAGGCTACATCAAATATATGCAGCAACGAAAGCCTTTGCGCATTGAGGGCAATAATCTATCTCTCGCTTATCGGCAACAGCGGGTTTAAGAAAATCGCGGAACTTAACTATAATAAAACCGAGTTTGCAAAGGGTATACTATCACAGATTAAAGGCGTAAGGATCTGGAACAAGAACCCCACGTTCAATGAATTTATCCTTGAACTTCCGGTAAACGCGGCTGATGTTGTTAAAAAGCTTCTTGAAAAGAATATTATAGGCGGACTGCCTCTTGGAAGCACATTTTTCAATAATTACTATAAAAATACTGATAATCTATTACTCTCAGCCTTCACGGAAAAGCGCACAAAAATTGAGATTTTATCATTCGCTGAGGAATTAGAGGCTGTGTTATGGAATTAAATATTAAAATGATGGCTATCCAGAAAGTCCCTTTAATCTTTGAAGATTCCGTTCCCGGAAGGACTGGAGTAAAACTCCCCGAACAGGATGTGCCTGATTCTAAAATGCCTCCTGAGAAATACTTAAGAAATAAGATTTCATCTCAAGAGATGAAATCTTTTCTGCCGGAAGTTAGCGAACTGGATGTTGTGCGGCACTTTACAAACCTTTCAAAGATGAATTATTCCGTGGATACCAATTTTTATCCCCTCGGTTCATGCACAATGAAGTATAATCCAAAAATATCGGAAAAGACGGCAAACCTTGAAGGTTTTACTGAAATCCACCCGCTCCTGGCACAGATTCCAGGCGGAGAAGACCTTACGCAGGGAAGCATTGAGGTTATGTTTGAAACAGAACGCCTCATTGCCGAGATAACCGGAATGGATGAAGTTACTCTTCAGCCTCTTGCAGGAGCGCATGGAGAGATGACAGGAATAATGCTCATAGCCGCATATCACAGGAATAAGGGAAATAATAAAAAATATGTGATCGTTCCAGACTCTTCTCATGGCACAAATCCCGCAAGCGCCACCATGGCAGGATATGAGATAATTACTATCCCAAGCCTTCCTAACGGGGAAATGAATATCGAAGAATTTAAAAAGGCCTTGAATAATGAAACGGCCGCCGTTATGATGACCTGTCCCAACACACTTGGGGTTTTTGAAACAAGAATCAAGGAAATATCTGACCTGGCACATTCTGTTGACGCCCTCATGTACTATGATGGAGCCAATCTCAACGCCGTTCTCGGTAAAGTCCGCCCCGGCGATGTCAGTTTTGATGTAATCCATGTCAATGTCCATAAAACCTTCGGCACTCCGCATGGAGGAGGCGGCCCTGGCGCTGGCCCTGTCGGCGTAAAAGAAATTCTTATACCCTATTTACCTCTTCCGCGAATAATAAAAAATCAGGATGGAAGTTTTTCACTGTTAAATGAAGGCAGGCAAAGCATAGGCAGAGTAACTACATATTATGGAAACTTCGGCGTTTTAATCAGGGCTTATGCTTATATTCTGCTTCTCGGAAGGGAGGGACTTATCGAAGCAAGCGAAAAAGCGGTATTACATGCCAATTACATTATGTCAGGTTTAAAGAAGTATTATGAGCTTCCCTATGACAGAAGCTGTATGCACGAATGCGTCTTTTCCGCTGAAAAACAGCTTAATAAAGGCATTCATGCAATAGACATCGCCAAGGCTTTGATAGACAGAGGTTTTCATCCCCCAACTGTTTATTTCCCGCTAATCGTTAAGGAAGCAATAATGATTGAGCCGACAGAAACGGAGAGTAAGGATACATTAGACAGGTTCATTCAGGCAATGATAGATATCGCTCAAACGGCGGAAACGAATCCTGAGGTTCTTCATAATGCGCCGGAAAAAATGCCGGTTGCCCGCCCTGATGAAACAAAGGCCGCAAGGGAAATAAAGGTCTGTTTATTATAGCGGATCATCAAAAAAATATTCCTCATTGCAGAGAAGACTTTCTTGCATATCCTGTGATTCATCAAAATTCTTTCTCTTTTGATATATTTCACTGAAAAAAGCTTTTCTCACTTCTTCAATCATTGGCTTCGCACTGTTTTTTATTCAATTTAACACTATCAAAGCTTAATATTATATCATTATTGAAAATCATTATCTTCATATTTTCATACTACCCTTAAATTCCAGAAAAGAAATCTTGAAAAGATATCTCAGGTTATCCTGAGTAATATAATTTCCTTTTATGATTATGTTTGTATTTAATATAATTAATATTTGTAAAAATATGCCGTAAATAATATAATTAGTAATGTATCATTTTTCTTATTCAGTAAGAAGGAGGATTACTAAATATGATAGAGGGTTATTCGGCTTTGATGGAAGCAGCTAAAAAAGGAAATACAGAAAATGTTAAATCATTGATTGAGGCTAAGGCTGATATAAACGAAGTTAATAAATTCGGCTGGACGGCTTTAATGTTAGCGGCAGAACATGGCCTGTTCAGAACCTGTTAAATTATTGATTGAGGCTAAGGCTGATATCAGCGCTGTAAATGAAGATGGCGAAACTGCTTTAATGGAGGCAGCCAAGAAAGGAAGGACAGAAGTAGTTAAATTACTGATCGAAGCTAAGGCTGATGTAAATTTGATGGATAAAAATTTTGGCAAGACAGCTTTGATGAAAGCGGCAGGAAACGGCCAAACAGATGTAGTTAAAGTTTTGATTGAAGCCGGGGCCGATGTTAATGCAGTTGATGAAGACGGAGAAACGGCTTTAATGGAAGCGGCAAAGAGCGGAAGTACGGAAGTTGTTGAAGCATTAATTGAAGCTAAGGCCGATGTTAACTCAGGGTCTAAAAACGGCAAAACTGCTTTAATGGAAGCGGCAAAATTTGGTCATTCGGAAGCAGTTAAGGTATTGATCGAGGCTAAGGCTGATATTAATAAGGTGGATGATATATTCGGTGAGACTGCTTTAATGGAAGCGGCAGATAACGGCCATATCGGAGCTGTTAAAGCTTTGATCGAGGCTAAGGCTGATATTGACGCCGTTGATAACTCCGGCCTGACAGCTTTGATGAAAGCGGCCGGCAGCGGTCAAACGGATGTAATCAAAGCTTTAATCGAGGCTAAGGCTGATGTTAACGCTATTGATGAAGACGGTGAGACAGCTTTGATAAAAGCAGCAGGTAATGGTCAAACGGATATAGTTAAGGTGTTAATCGATGCTAAGGCAGATATAAATGCTACAGATAAAATTTTCGGTAAAACGGCTTTGATGGAAGCGGCTGATAATGGGCAGATTGACACGGTGCAAGAGTTAATCGAAGCAAAAGCAGACATCAACGCCGTTGATAATTCCGGCAGAACGGCTTTAATGTTAGCTGATAAAAATAATGATATTATTAATCAATTAAAAAAAGCCGGTGCAAAATAAATTCCAATTTTTAATATGTAATTGCAATTCTTATACCCGGATGCTTACTGAGTTCTTTTTGATTGCAACTCAGTATCTCAATCTCCAATCCGATATTGAAAGATTTAATATTTATAAAAACCAACATTATAGCGTTGAATGTCATTTTTCATTATGTGATTATTCCATATTAACGTTTGAAACTTTTACCTCACGGTGTTTAGGATTTTTCAATATCAGCAAGGGAATAACACAAGCAAATGTAGCTAATCCGGCTAAAAGAAAATCATCGCAAATCGCCTGGACAAAAGCCTGCCCTGCAATATTCTGAATTACAGTCGTTTGTGAAATAGACAAGGCTTCCATGGCATTTTTTCCCAGAGATTGCTGAATCATAAATTTAAACCCCTGAACCGCTTGCTGAAATACCGGAGAATAGCGGTCGACTGATTGGCCGTAATTAGCAGTGTGGATAATTACCTGACGGGAAAGAAGGGTTCCCATAACAGCAACACCAAAGCTTCCTCCAAGCTGACGTATAACATTGAATAACCCCGATGCCTGGGCCAGCTTTTCCCTCGGCAATTTTGAAAGCGCCAGCGAACCCAGAGGAGCCATTATCATTCCCATTCCAAAACCCCGGATTATCAGTGGAATGGTTATCTGCGAGGTATTTGAATATAGGCTTAAATAGCTTTGCATATACAATCCCAGCCCCAGAAGGGACATTCCTAAAAAACCGGGGATTTTTGGATTGATTTTATCCGATAAAAAGCCAGACACCGGCGACATCAAAGCCTGAATCAATCCGACGGGCAGGAAAAACATACCAGCCTGAAGAGCAGTATATCCAAGAGAATTCTGCAAATAAAATGGAAGAAGGAAGGTGCTTCCAAACATTCCGAAACCAAATATAAAGAATACAAGGTTCGCTATGGAAAAATTAAAATCTTTTAAAAGTCTCAACTCTATGAGCGGATGTTCGATATGCAATTCAACATAGATAAAAACCGCAAAACCGATTATTGAAAAAGTAAAACATGTTACTGATAAAATTCGATGTCCATCCGCCGGTGTTCCAGGTTGAATTCCCGCAGGATAAAGCGAGAAGTAATGAAACCAGGAAAACTGCCATGGAAATAGTACCTACAATATCGAAAGTACGGCTTTTTTCAGTCTTGTATTCCCTCTGAATAATAACTGTAGCGATAAGCCCCATTATTCCAACGGGAACATTTACAAGGAAAATCGCATGCCAGCTGAAATTATCGATCAGATATCCTCCAATTACCGGACCGAATGAAACCGACGCAGCGGCGGCAATGCCCCAAAAACCCAGAGCCATTCCTCTCTTTTCCGGCGGGAAAGTCCTTGTGATTATCGCCATACCGACAGGCATTAAAAGTCCTGCGCCGCAGCCCTGAATCACCCTGCAGGCGATCAATACAGTTTCATTCCAGGCCAGGCCGCAGAGAAGCGATCCGGAAGTAAACAGGAGGAGAGCGGTAAAATAGGTTCTTTTATAGCCGAAATGATCGGCGATCCAGCCTGAAGCCGGAAGCATCACTGCCATAACTAGCATATAAGCGGTTAAAATCCATTCGACCTTATCCATGCTGGTTCCGAATGAATTCATCATATTAGTCAGACCGACATTGACGATTGTAGAATCAAGCACGGCCATAAATGTTCCTACCATTATATTTACCAATACCATCGCATTGTAATATTCATGCTTATGGTTTGCACGCGGCAGGAATCTTCCGCCCTTTCTTAATGTTCCTTTTTCTTCCATTTATTTTATCATCCTCTTTTTTTAATATTTACAACCACCGACATTCCAGGCAATAAGGTAACTGATGTATCTGCAGGTGCAGACTGTTCGATACTCATTTTTATAGGAATCCTCTGAGTCACTTTAGTAAAATTACCTGAGGCGTTGTTCGGCGGAATGAGAGAAAACTGAGTACCAGTATCCGTGCCGATTTCAATTACTCTTCCTTTGAATATCCTGCCCGGATAAGCGTCCACTTTTATGGTTACATCCTTTCCAAGCGTGAATGAAGAAATGTTGATTTCTTCAACATTCGCGGTAACCCAAATATCTTCCATATCATTTAAAGTAAGTATCGCCTGTCCAGGCTGTGCAATATCCCCTTCCAAAAGCCACTTTTTAGCAATAATCCCCTTAAATGGAGAAGACATTACCGCATCCCGTAGATTTGATTTCATCAAATCCAGCTGGGCCTTAGCCACATCCGACTGCTTGAGCGCGATACTATATCCGGCCTCTGCTGCTTCCAAAGCCTTTTTTGAGTGAGAAAACTGCTCCAGTGTAATCACCTGACTTTTAAACTGTGTCCCTGCCCTGTCGAAATCATCCTGAGCCCTTTCCAAATTAATCCTAGCTAAATTGATATTTTCCTGTGAATAAGCAAATGAAGCCTCCGCTTGTTTTTCCTGAGCTTGAAGGCTTGAGGTGTCAAACTCAACAAGCAATTGGCCGTTGGTTACATTTTCCCCTTCTTTTACAAAGATTTTAGAGATTTTCCCCAGCATTTTAGAACTTACTGATACTTTATCCCTATCTATATAAGCATCATCGATATTGATGGAACCGTTCACAAAAATAAACCAATACCAGCTTCCTGCGATTAACAGCACAAAAACCACCAAAAGCACTAAAACAGGCCTGTTATTTTTTATTTGTTTCTGATTTTTCTCTTCCATTTATGTTCTCCTTTAATTTTGTTGTTTTTCAATGAAATAATAAACATCATCCAATGTTTCTTTCAATAATAAAAGGTCTTTGTCATCATAATTTTTTATTCTTTTCTTGAAATACAGCTTCATATCAGTTAAAAGTCTATCCAGATAATTAAGCCCTCTGTCTGTTAATTCGATTAAAATTATCCTCCTGTCTGATTCATTATAAATCCTCTTCACATAATCCAGTTCGATAAGCTTATCAACAAACACAGTAATATTAGGTTTTGAAGCATGTACTCTTTTTCCCTATGGAAGACATGTTCAGCAACCCTTCATGTTTCAATGTAAATAAGATGTTAAGATGTACTACTGATATATCTTCATCCTGCATAATATCGGATTTAATCTGCTTGAAAAGTTTAAATATATCAGGAAACAGTGTGGTCAGCCTTCCGCACAATTTGTCAATTTCAGGTTCTGTCATATCATATCCTTATATAATGATGTTAAATTATTTGTATTGATATTTTTCATAAATTTCTCCATATTTTTTAATAGTTTGTTCCCTTTATGGCATTTATTTTTCAATTAAACGGATCAATTTAAGATTGCTTGAGAAGTAATCAAAAATAGCTCCCAGATAACTTGCTTCAGCCTGGTTGACCGCCACTTCGGCATCTATCACCTCCATCTCGGTTGAGTTTCCCGCTTTGTATCTTAAATCCGCAAGACGATAACCCAGCTGAGCCTGACTGACATTCTCCTCCTGGCTTTTCATATTTTCCCTGCTTTGATCTATCTGCAAAAGAAGTGTTTGGACCTGCAGAGCTATCACATCAATAATCTGTTTTTTTTGAATCTCCAGTTTATTAATTGTTTTTTCAGCTTCCAAACTCATATTCCAGGTTTTCGATACAACTGGAATCCAGCTGTCTATCGGAATACTCAATTGAAGTCCCGTACTCCAGGAGTTATTCCAGTTCCTGTCGATAACAGCGAAAGAATTCGTTTTTGTGTAATCATAATCATAATTGAAAAAAGCTGCTAAAGTCGGAAGTTTCCCGCCTTCGGCAATTTTTTGAGACAATTTCATAACCTCTATGTTTATGTCAATACCTTTCAAATTGATATCGTTTGATAACGCCAGATCAGTAATTTGCTCCAGATTGGTTAAAGGGAGATTGATGTTTGTAGTATCATAGAGATCACCCACAAATTCAACACCTGCAGGATTATCTATCCCGATCTGCTGGCAAAATGCAAGCTTTTGAGAAGTATATGCATTACTGAGCTGAAGAAGTACAGGCTGATTAATCTTATACTGGACTCCTGCACGGATATAATCATATTCCGTAGCATTTCCGGCTTGATATGTATTCTTTGCATAATCCATATGGTCTTTTAAACTGCGGTTGAGGTCTCCTGTCATTTTCATATTTTCTTTAATCAAAAAAAGATTATAAAAAGAAATAGAAACACTGGAAACAACTTCCTTCTTCATATCTGTTAGTTTTGTTTTGGCGAAGTCAACCATAGCCTGTTTAATGCTGAGGTTATTCCAGAGTTTAAATCCGGCGAATAATGGTTTTGAAATAGATACACCGGAATGATAATTATCGGGATAAACATTTGTTATTGGACCTATATTCATTATCTGAACACTTTTACCGTTAAAAACAGGTATACCCAAACTAATTATTCCATTTTGAACTGACATTGGATCTAATTCAGTAAAGCTAGCCGATGCCGAAACTGACGGCATGGCAAAATCCGCCATTGCCTGTCCGTATTGCGCTTCTGCTATTTCTATCTCCTTTTCAGCCTGACTGATAGAAAGATTGTTCCTTAAAGCGAGGTCAACCGCATTAGACAGAGTAATTGTCCTTATTTCGGCAAAAAGCGGAACAGACAGAAATAAACCTAATTGTAATATCATTAACCACTTCATTTAAAACTCCTGATTAAACTTAATTAAAAAATTATTTAACAAATCAATAGATATTAAGATGAGAATACTTAATATTCACAAAAATCTCAGAAATGTTAATTGAAAATAACTAATTTCATTATATAATTGTTATAAAATATAATATATTTTTGTAAAAAAATCAAATAATTTTTCAGAATAGCAGAATCCGGTATTTTTTAAATCTTTGAAGCCCTGAATGCTCTTAATGGCTTTTCGGATTTCATGTGATCCGTCAGAAGTGTCAGTTCAGGTTTTGAATGGTTAAAAAAAACTTTATAAGCCCGGCAGAGATAATTCAGGCCATTCTGTCCATCAGGGGTTTTTGATATACGGTCTTTAGGGCAGCCTCCGTTGCAGGCCTGGAGTACATCACATTCTCTGCAGAATTCAGGCAGTGTATCCCGTTTGGCTTTTCCGAAAAGGATCATTCGAGGATCTGAAGCTAATCCGGCAATCTTTCTTTCTTTTATATTTCCGATTAAATGTTCCTGATCGACAAAATGATCGCAGGCGTAAAAACTTCCGTCATATTCAAGAACAGCAGCGTCTCCGCAGGTTTCCCTGTGAATACATAATGAGTGAGGAACGCCATATATTGGACGTAAAGCCTCATCGATTATCTGAATTACTATTCTCCCCGCATCTTCTTTGATCCACCTATCGAAAACACGGCACAGGAAATTCCCTAAAACTTCTGGATTTGCGGTAGCGTCACTTACGCCAGAACCTTTAACAGGTTCAACCAGCGGTAGAAATTGGATATATGATGCTCCCAGGTTCCGGAAGTAATCATAAAGCTTGTCCGGTTCTGCCGCATTTACCGAATGAAGAACGCAGAGTACATTGCAAAATACATGATATTTTTTCAGCAAATGGAAAGCTTTTTCAACCTGAATATGGGTATTAACCCGGCTTGAGGTTTTCCTGAACCTGTCATGAAATTCATCCGGCCCGTCAAGACTGAGACCAACGGAAAAGCCCTCTTTTGCCAGGAACTCTGCCCATTCTTCATCGAGCAGCAGGCCGTTTGTCTGCAGACCGTTAGAAATAGTCCTTCCTTCCGGTTTATATTTATGCTGCAACCGGGTTATCATCTTGAAATAGTCCAGTCCCAGAAGCGTCGGTTCCCCGCCATGCCATTCGAAATGTGTATTTGGTCCCGGAGAAGCTTCAAGCCTCTGTTCAATAAAAGTTTCAAGTAAGTTTTCAGGCATCTGCATAGTGCCTTTTGGAAAATCTTTTTCTTTATCAATGTAATAGCAATAGCTGCAGCGCATATTACACCTTGGCCCGCCGGGCTTTGCCATCACCAGGCATTCTGAAAACTGTTCCAATATCAGCTTCCTAATCGGACAAAGTCTTATAAAAGAAAGTAATCAGCCTAGCGAATGAATCACGTACTGCTTTGACATTATAAGACGAATTATCATCATTGAAGAAAGAGTGGTTTGCTCCTTCATAAATATAGTGTTCATAGGCTTTACCCGCATTGCGTAATGCTTCTTCGAAGACGGGAATCCCGGGATTGACCCGTTTATCGTTGGCTCCGTAAAAACCTATAAGCGGGCAGCTTATTGATGGAATTTTTTCCACGGGGGGCGTATTTCCGTAGAATATTGCGGCGCCTGAAATTTCCTGCTCTTCACATGCAAGCAGAGCCGAAAGCCCTCCACCCATACAGAATCCGACACATGCCACTTTTTGTTCCTTTGTTTCAGGCTGTTTGTCCTTAAGATGATGAACAGCTTTCCTGAGCTGTGGTATATATCCCTGAAGTCTGTCTGGACCGGAAAATAACAATCCAAATGTTTCGCCGATTTCTAATCTGTCTGTTTCCGGAAGTTTGGAAAGCTCGGTTTCCCTGGCTGCGGGGTTTCCCCAGACAGCAGGAGGCATCTGCCTCATGAAATTCATGGCTTTTTTGATTCTTTCCGGTGTTAGGGCAGCCGGTCTTTTACCTCCGACTGCGAAAAGATCAGGGGCGAGAGCAGCATAACCTGCGGCCGCAAAACGCCTGGTAACATCTTCTATATGTTCATTCACTCCGCCTATTTCCTGAATTACAATGATAGCCGGGAGTGGAGTCTCGGCATTTTCAGGAAAAGCAAAATATCCCCTCTGGTCATCATAATCAATCCATTCACCTTTAATTGCCATAACTTTCCTCCTATGATAAATGTCAATATATCTACTCAAAAATATTTTTTTATATTTGTTTCAGTTTAAATTGGGTAAAATCTTCAAAAACCCAGTTATTTTTTAATGTGTCGTAAATTATTCCTAATAATTTTCTGGCTGTTGCGATAATTGCCTTACCGGAACCTTTCTTAGTTTTCATTCTCAAATAAAATGCACGTAAATAATCAGAATAACGTATTGCGATTAATGTGCATTGTACAAGGGTTGTTCTGCCGATCTTGCTTCCCTGTTTTGTTATTCTTCCATGCATTACTGTCTCATTTGAGTCACTGACTCTTGGAACTATACCGAAAAAAGCATCAAGATTTTTACGGGAATCAAAGTCATTAATATCGCCAATCACGCTCAATAATATTGTTCCGCTCTTTTCACCAATACCCTTTATGCTTGTTATATTTTCAAAACCTTTCAATCCTTTCCCTTTTTCTTTCAATTTATTATCGATCTCTTCAATGCTGCTTGTCAGGTACTTTATCTGGTCTATACAAACTTTAATTTCAAGTTCTGATGTATCGCTAATCTTATAACCAAGAGCTTTGCTGAATCCTTTCTCACTTGATAGAAATTCCTTGTCAGTTTCAATCCCGTTCATCCTCAAAATATTATGCACTTTGTTTTTGAGCGCAGTACGAAGTTGAACAAACTTGTCCCTTGTGTGGGCCAGACTTTCAATCTCTGATATATTTTCTTCTTTCATCCTGACCTCCGGGATTATGCCTTTACTAGCATAATAGGCTATGGTTTCCGCATCGTTTTTATCAGTCTTTTTTACCGATTCGCTGATCACCTTAAATTTGTAAGGGTTAATTACAGCTACACTCTTTACATATTCTTCCACTTTCTTTTTAAAGTAACGAGTGTTTGTTGTTGTTTCAACAACCACCGTATCTTCTTTGTTAAGATTCATAGCAAAATCCGCCAGGCACTTCAACTTGAATGTTTCAAACTTTTTCTCATCTGTTTCCGGCGTTAAGTAACAAACCGTAAAACTGTTACTGTGTAAATCCACTCCAACAAACCTTTCCATATTTTGCCTCCGTTTATTTAGAGTAGATTTATTACCGGTAAACACCATTCTCCTATCCAGGGTCTATGCCCTACGGTGACGTTTCGGTCATAGGTTTAAAATTAATCTCCTTTTCAGGGGTCAAAGCCCTATGTTTTTATCCAACCTACAACCTATCTACTCTCATATTATTATAATATTATTTCAACTTGAGAGCTTTTATTTCACCGGTCTATTTATCATACCATCTCCTTTTTATTAAACTTTTTTATAATATTTTTGTAAATTTACTTTTTCTAGTTTATTAAGGATATGTTTTTCCGGTGAAAGAGTAAATAAGCCAAGACAAAATTTATGCAATTTAAAGTTTTTTTTCATTTTCCCATCTACTATTCCAGCTTCGAAGCTGCGATTTTTTTTAACACCGTTTTTAATTATTCTTTTAAATAATACAAATGGAAAGAAATCAAAGATTCCTTTTTTTAATATTCCTTCATCATAAAAGATCGATAATATTACACTTACACAATTATTTTTTAGAATTCTAAAATCAATTTCTTTATTATTATACTTTTCATTGAGGCGGCTCAAAAAATCTTTGTGCTTTTCTAAGTTACTTTTCTTTATGTCTAAAAATCTAATATAAAAAATTCTTGTCCTCTCCGTTTCACAAGTTGAATAAAGACTTACATAACCATAAGTCGGCGATGTTCTGTCCCTATCTACCCAATTCCGTATACTTTTGTAAAACCAGAACTTCGAAGGCATTACAGATAGGATAAAATCACTTTTCAACATGCGAGGATTAAAAAGCTGATATATTTTATCCTCTATTCCGAGAGATATATGTCCATGATAAAAGTAAGTCTTCTGCTTAACCGGGTAAAAAGGTAAAGAGAAATAAACATAGATTTCTGAATTACTATCTTGATAACCGGTATGATTTTTTAAAATGGGTAAATGCATTATTTCAAAATCCTAAAAGTTTATAAATTTAACAAGTGTGACTTTCAGTGACAAAATAAAACAAGGTATAAAGTTAACATAACCTGTTTCTTATTTCAAGTAATTTAAAATAGATTATTTTTTTGCGTACTCAATATATGGTATTATTTTATCGTTATGGTTCTTTTCGGTGCCGTCATACGTTATAGATACAACAGGAACGCCTGTGGACTCCTCTATCTGCGATCCCATGGCTTCTGTAACAAGGCCGGCGCAGCAAAAAGCCGGGCTTGTCTGGACAAAAACTGAAATGTCAGGGTATTTTTGAAGCAGGGAATAGACCTTAATCAGGTTATCCATTGATTCTCCGGTATGATCTAATTTTATATTAAATAACTCAAGGATTTTTTGGAAATCAATCTGATAGCGTATATCAGGCTCCTGCAAAATTCTGTTGAAATATTTATAATAAATTTTTTCCATTTGGCCTGTCAATAACAGAATGCCTTTGCTTGTAATGGCGTCTTTTATAAGACCATGATTCAACCATCTTTTTATATATACATTTCCTATCATTTTAGCCAGATCGCTTAATGGGGTTGTGATTGCTTCACCACCGGCGGTTTCAATAAATTCTATCAGGTGCTGGTTCATCATATCATTATCCCTGACATAAATATCCCCGAAAATTGCTACTTTCGGCCTGTTAGTCTTTTTTATTTTTATCTTTTTAAATAAATCAGTCACTTCAATTACAGAATCCTCGCGGGATATTTTCCCCATAAAAGACTGGTAAAAGATATCTTCAGATTGCTTTAAAACTTTACTGGTAGTACCTTTTTCTGTCTCATAAGGTCTGATTTTACAGACTAATTTTTTCAGCATCCCGCCGAATAGGTATGCAAAATATGCATCTATTCCTGACATGATAGAAATATCCTGCAAAGCAATATTTCCGGGATAAACATTTACCTTTTCCATTCCCTTTCCATAACTTTTAAACATGCTTTTTAATAAATAAGGATACATAGTTATATTGCATGACAGTATGGAATCAAGCATCCATACCGAGGTTTTCGTGTGATCAAGACTGTTTTTCCCGATATAATCCAAAAAACTTTGAGAAATCATATTTATCGGTAGACATTGCCCGGTATTTGTTTTGGGGCCAAGCCTGAGTGTTTCTTCGGTAAGCGCAACCATTCTGGCGTCAATCCCCGATTTAATTAACACGGCTTCAAAAAGCCTGACTGTCGTATCATCCCAGCTGGGAAGGAGGAGTGTTTTACCCGATAACTTATTATTCAGAGAAATATTTAAATCCGCGGCTTTTTTATGGTTTTCCGGAGTCTTGTTTTTATGATTATGATTCTTGAATGAACGCACGGCAGCTTCTATGCGGGTTTCATAACCGACATTTGAGCCATGTTCATCCAATTCAAGGATAAGATAGGGTTTTTCATACACGTCCATAATCTTTTTAAAATATTCTAAGGTAAAGGAATCCGGAGCACATTTGAAGGATGTGATATAAACCGCGTACAACCCCTTTGTTTTTGCTGTGATAAGCGCGGCAGCAAGTATTTTTGAAGCGTAATTCCAGTGAAAGGCTTTCAGGAGGGGCTCGATTTCCTCCGTATCCTTTTTATTTATTTCCAGCATATCCTGGTAATAAGCCTTAATGTTCATATGGGAAAAATTTTCAGGAATATTTTTATTCATATTACTGTCAAAGATAGAATACGGCCTCCCAAGAAGCATTATCTCAATATCCTGAGCGGAACCTTTTTCCCTTTTGTAGATATTTTTCAAGGCGGTACGGCATTCATCATAATATTCGAGGGCATCGTCATAAGCTGATGATATCGCCCAGTAACTCAGGTTTAATATGGGTTTGAGCGCACGGTAGAGCTCCACTTTTGTTAATAAATTGAATGGATCTATAAGAGGCATTATAACCCGATTGCGAATATTCAACCCCTTCACAGAAGATACAAGTGAGGGCGCAAATTGTGTATAATAGCAGTAAAAACGGTTTGTGTCCTTTTCTTTATTCTTTGAATCAAGATATATCGGCAGAAAAATATAATCCGCTTTTTCGGCCAGATATTTTACATGGCCGTAAAACGCCGACATCGGCGCGCAAAATTCAGCCCTGGCCAGGTTTTTCCCAATTTTAATAGGGTCTTTCAGGTTTTCACTGGATAGGGTTCTTATTCCCAGCCTATTGAAAAAATGGTGCCAGAGGCTCTGTTCTTCTATCAGGTAAAGAGCATAAGGAATTCCAATAGTAATATTTGAAAGAGCGGCTGGAATTTCAGATTCTCTTTTAAAAATATTTTTGTATTCTTTAATCAGGTCAAAACCTGATTTGTTAGAATAGATATATTTATGAGTATCATAATCCCTTCCGCAGAGAAAACCGAAAGCAACAATTTCATTTTGAACTGTAACCTTAGTAATCTTGCAGTTGTTCCGGCAAAGCATGCAGACTTCACTTTCAACCGAAATATTTTCCCTGTAAAGTGAAATGCCCCTGAATCCGGATTGCAACGGCTTGTTCTCAGAAATAATCAATGCCGCACCGATGGCCCCGGTCAGATGACAGAACTTCGAGACCAGTATTTTTTTATTAAGCCTTTGTTCAAATGCTGCAACTAAGGCTTTATTCCTTGCTGTAGCTCCCTGAAAAAATATTCGGCTTCCGATATTTGCCTCGACAGCTACTTTCAGCAGGTAATTATCCCTGACAGAATGAAGAACTGAAGCCAGCGCTTCATCCGCAGTATAACCCTCAGAGAGGCGAGGAAACATTTTCTACTCTCGATGAGTATTCTTCAGGTGAGCATCCGAATTTCTGGGCCTGTTCTTCAATAAAACTACCTGTTCCAGCCGCGCAGACATTATTCATTACCGAGAAATTGACCATTCTATTCTTCAGTGTAGTAAATTTTGAATCTTGTCCTCCGATCTCAATAATTGTATCAACTTCCGGGTCAAGCTGATAAGCAGCTCTCGCATGGGCTGTTATTTCATCCACCATCGGGTCGGCATTGATGATCCTACCAATGAATTTTCTCCCTGAACCTGTCGTGCTTGCTCCAAGAAAACGAAACCTAATATTCTTTCTTTTGCAGATATCTTCTATAGACTCAAAAATTATTTGAAGAGCTAAGAGCGGCCGTCCTGATGTCCGGGTATAAAAACCGGCAAGAATGTTATTCTCTCCATCCATTAATACAGCTTTTGTGCTGGTGGAACCGATGTCAATACCGAGATAGACACTATTTTCCGGCTTTAATATTTCATAGATATCTATTTTAACATTATTATCAACCATTAATGATGAATGGTACTGATAATGTTCCAGGCTTTGAAAATCCGGGTAATCGGACAATTTTAACTGAAGCGGCTGATTAATGCTCTTTCTTATCCTTGGTTCATCTATAAAAATATCTGAGATGTTTTTAATGGAATGTTCTTTTAATTCATTGTTTTTCAAGCAGAGAAGAGCTGCACCGATTGCGCCGAAGAGGTGAGAATTATTTCCCGTAATCGGTTTTTCTCCAAGCAGGAGCGTAAAATGTTTGACTACGGCGTTATTTCTGGAAACTCCACCGGTAAATACAATTGGTTTTCTAAAAGAACCTTCACAAAATAATGTGTCGGAAATGTTTTTAACAAGCCCCTCGCATAGACCGTCACATATCTGGCTTAAAGTAAAACCTTTCTGCTGGGCATGAATCAGGTCGGTTTTGGCAAATACCGCACAACGTGTAGCAATTTTTGGGGTATTATCCCTGTTTAATTCCGCTTTTTCGGAAAGCTTCTCAGCGCTTTCCAGATTCAGCCTCCGGGCCTGCTGGTCAAGAAAACTGCCGGTCCCAGCGGCGCAGGAAGAGTTTGTATGGTAGCTTTCATAATCGCCGCTCTCATTGAACTGGATGAGCCCGAAATTTTCGCCGCCGACATTCAAGATACTGCCCGCTTTCGGATGGTATTCTTTCACGGCAGTGATCAGGCAAAGCTGGCTGTGATAAGCATTTTTAAATACTGCCGGGGAGGAGGAAGTAACCGCGGCGGCAATTAAGCCTTCCAAATCAAACTCCTTCAACATTTTAAGGATTGTTTCTTTTATAGCTCCTTTATGAAATTGATAGGCTGATTTCAGGATATTCCTGTTTATATCCATTTGAACAAGAGAAACAGATACCGATCCGGAGTCAATTCCAAGAATGCTTTCCATGATACCCCCAATAATTAGAATTATAATGCGGTAAACAATAAACTGCAATAAAGACAAAAACATTATGTAACTTAATTTTCTAATTAAAATTTGTTTTTTTGCTTTTTTCAAGATAGTTTAATACACTATATAAGTATGGAGGCACTATGAAAAGATTCAGACCTTTATGGATTATTTGTGTTATTGTGATATTCGGTGCCGTTTACCTTATTTTTTTTGCTAATCCTGATATTCCGGTAAAGAAGCTGATTCCCAGGTATGCAAATTCAAACTCTAAATTTGCGATGCTGGAGGGAACTGCTTTTCATTACCGTGATGAAGGATCGGGGTACCCGATTGTACTGATCCATGGCTTTTCTTCATCACTCCATACCTGGGACGGATGGACAAAAGATTTGACAAACAGCTTCAGGGTTGTAAGATTCGATATGCCAGGATACGGCCTGACAGGCCCTTGGAAAGGCCATGCCCCTACGATGAAAAATTATGTCCTTTCGGTGGATCTTCTTGTTAATTTTTTAGGAATAACTAACTTTGCTTTATGCGGAAACTCTCTGGGCGGAAGGGTTGCCTGGGAATATGAGCTGGCACATCCGGAAAAAGTCAATAAGCTTATTCTTGAAGACGCGTCGGGTTATCCCGGTCCATCGAAACTTTCTCCCGTATTAAAGCTTGCAAAATACCCGGTTTTGAGCGGAATAATTAAACTCCTCACAAACCGGAAAACAGTATCAAAAAATGTAATTCTGGCTTATGCCGATACAAACCGGTTTACCCCTGATCTGGCTCAGCGGTATTATGAACTGGTGATGCGGGAAGGGAACAGGGATGCTCTGATTGAACGCTTTAAGATAAACGATCCAGATAATTCCGGACTTATTAGAACTATTAAAACACCAACCCTGATAATGTGGGGAATGGAAGACCATCTTATACCGGTCGAGAATGCATATCGTTTTAAGAGTAAAATTACTAACTCTATATTGATCATATATACAAATACCGGACATCTTCCTATGGAAGAATCGCCGGAAATTTCAGTGAAAGATACAATTTCTTTCCTGAAAAAGAAAAAATAGATAAACCCTGCCGGATTGAGAACTTTATCTTTCTCGAAACATATCCAAGCCTAAGCTTTCCCGGATAAAAAGGCCGATATATTTGATTTATTAAGTTGATTGTTATAGAATTAATGATATATTAACAATCTTAACCAAATCTTAACAAAACAGAGAGGAGCTTAAAATGACGATATTCAAGGCGTTCCCTTATTTTTTGATTTTTATGGTGGCTCTGCTGGTAGCCATTCCTCAAATCACTTATGCCTATATGGACCCGGCCTCCATTAATTTTTATTTGCAGGTTCTTGCCGGAGGTCTTGTCGGTATTATTATGGGTGTAAAATTTTTCTGGGGCAATATCAAATCATTTTTTAAAAAAATCTTCAAAATAGGCCAGAGTACCGGTCAATAAACAGAAAAATAAGCTGTTAAATTTCAAGAGGTAATAATGTTCCTGTTTATTAAAGAGCTTTTTGATTATATATTGTTTATATCTGAAGAAAAGAAAAGATTGAGAACTCTTGTTTTTTATTCCGAAAAAGATATCTATTATCAATACTATGAAGGATATATTAAATACATCATTGACCATTCGGATCTGGATATTTGTTATATCACATCAGATATCAATGATCCTGTGTTTAAGATGAATGAGCCCAGATTTAAGCCTATATATTTTAAAGAGTTTCTAACACAGGTAATATTAAATCTTGATTCAAAAGCACTCGTTATGACAATGCCTGATTTAGATAACCTTTATTTAAAAAGGTCAAAGAACCCGGTTAACCATGTCTATATGTTTCATGGAGTTGGAAGCACTCACCTGACATATTATAAAAACGCCTTCGATCATTATGATACCATTCTTTGTGTCGGCCCGAGAGATATTGAAGAAATAAGAAAAGCTGAGGAAACTTACAATTTAAAACGGAAGAATTTGATTAATTGCGGCTATTACCGGATTGAAAAAATCTATAATGATCATCAGAATTTTATCAAAGAAGATAATTCCCGAAGGAAAATCCTGATTGCTCCATCCTGGAATCCCGGCAATATACTGGAATCATGTATAGACAGCCTGATCAAAAATTTAAAGGATTCCGAATTTGATGTTGTTATCCGTCCTCATCCGGAATTTATTAAAAGAAAATGGGATAATGTGGTAAAAATACAGAAGAATATTAAGGGAATATCCAATTTAACCCTGGAACTTGACATGGTTAAAGGTACGAGCATATACCAGGCCGATATACTTATTACAGACTGGTCTGCCATTTCCTTCGAATATGCGTTCGGAACCGAAAGACCGGTGCTTTTCATAAATACGCCTCCGCGGGTAGATAATCCAGATTATAAAGAACTTGGCATTGAACCGCTTGAATTTATTGTCAGGAACCAGATCGGGAAATCGGTTGAAATTGATGATATCGGAAATATACAAAGTATCTGTAAAGATTTCATAGATTGCAAAGAATTATACAAAAATAAGATTATAAATTATAGAGAAAAATATTTATTCAATTGGCTGAATTCCTCAAAAGCCGGTGGAGAGGCTATAATTGAGCTCTGTAAATAATATTCATTGAATGTGCTTCAATATTACTGATAATATATTTTTTGTATAGGTACATTTTTTTATGAAAAAAACAACACAATTAAAAAATTTAATAAAATCAAATAAACTGGAATTTATTATGGAAGCCCATAACGGGCTTTCCGCTAAAATTGTAGAGGAGACCGGTTTTAAGGGTATTTGGGCCAGCGGTCTTACGATATCAGCTTCACTCGGTGTCAGGGATAATAATGAGGCGTCATGGACTCAAATTCTTGAAGTGCTTGAATTTATGAGCGATAATACGAATATTCCCATATTACTCGACGGGGATACCGGTTATGGTAATTTTAACAATGTACGCCGTCTTGTTTCCAAGCTTGAACAGCGTAACATTGCCGGAGTATGCATAGAGGACAAGCTTTTTCCCAAGAACAATTCTTTCATCGGCGGTGAATTACAGCCTTTAGCCGATATTGACGAATTTTGCGGCAAGATAAAAGCCGCCAAAGATACCCAGACTGACAGGGACTTTGTTGTTATTGCCAGAACGGAGGCTTTTATAACAGGATGGGGTCTTGATGAAGCTGTCAGGAGGGCAGAGGCTTACAGGGAAGCGGGCGCCGATGCTATTCTTGTCCATAGCAAGAAATCCGATCCATCCGATATTGAAGCTTTTATGAATGTCTGGGAAAGAAGACATCCGGTGGTAATAGTACCTACCAAATATTATTCAATACCAACTGAAGTTTTTCGCTGCATGGGAATAAGCCTGATTATATGGGCAAATCACAACCTCAGATCGGCTGTCACATCGATGCAGAATACGGCAAAGCAGATATTTGATGATGAATCCTTAATTAATGTTGAAAGTAAAATTGCTCCGGTAAGCGAAATATTCCGTCTTCAGGGAGCGGATGAATTAAAAGATGCGGAAAAAAAATATCTTCCCGCGGCTGGCAAGAATGTCAATGCAATAATTCTCGCTGCAGCCCGCGGGGATAAATTCGGCGAAATTACAAAAGAAATCCCAAAAACGCTTATTAAAATTAATGGGAAACCAATTCTCTCAACTCTGGTTGACCTGTTTAACCAGGTTGGTGTGAAGGACATAACTGTGGTAAGAGGCTATGCAAAAGACAAAATTTTTTTGAATAACATAAAGACCGTCGATAATGATGAATATGCCTGCACAAAAGAATTATATTCACTTTATTTGGCAAGAAATGAGTTAATGGAAAATACGATTGTCAGCTATGGGGATATTATATTTAAAAGCTATATTCTTAACGACTTATTAAACGATGACGGCGATATAACGATTATTGTAGATGCTGATACGGAATGGGATGAGCATAATTTCCATGATTATGTAAAAACAGATACTCCCTATTCAAAAAAAATATTTCTACAGCCGGTATGCTTTGAAAAGATGTCATCGAAGCTGGATAGAAAAGAGATTAACGGAGAGTTTATTGGTTTATTTAAGGCAAATAAAAAGGGAGTTGAAACAATAAAATCTTGTTTTGAGATGTTGTCCGGCCTTCCGGATTTCAAGCATTTAAGAATGAACGATCTGCTTAATGAGGCAGTTAAAACCTGCAGGATTAAAGTAAAATATATAAAGGGTTCATGGCTTGATATAAATACAATTGTTGATTTACAAAAAGCGGAGGGGTTCTAAAATGCTGAATACCCTTCATTTCGGAATGAAAATGAAAGAATACGGATTTCAGTTTTTCAGCGGTGTTCCTTGTTCTTTTTTAAAAGATCTCATAAATTACGCAATCAACGATTGCCTTTATATAATGGCTGCGAATGAAGGAGATGCTGTGGCTGTCTGCGCCGGGGCATACCTTGGCGGAATGAAATCCGTCGTATTGATGCAGAATTCTGGTCTTACAAACGCGGTTTCACCGCTAACTTCCCTGAATTACATATTTAAAATCCCGGTATTGGGTTTTGTCAGCCTGAGGGGTGAGCCGGGATTGCAGGATGAACCGCAGCATGAATTAATGGGACAGATCACAACTTCAATGCTTGATATTATTAAGGTAAAATGGGAATATCTTTCGGATATAGAAGAAAAGGCCCTGGAACAACTTGACATGGCAAACAAGTTTATTGAAAAGGAAGAGAGTTTCTTTTTCGTTGTCAGAAAAGGAACATTTGATAAAGTGGCTTTAAATGAACAGACACTCCCTGAAAGAATACAGGTTAAAATCACCGATTCAAAATATACCGATAGCATGCCGTTAAGGATGGAAGTTCTGCAGAAAATCGTTTCTTTTATGGATAAAGACATGATTTTAATCGCATCAACAGGTTTTACAGGCAGGGAACTTTATGAAATCGAAGACTCTCCCAATAACTTATATATGGTCGGTTCGCTGGGCTGCGCAGGTTCTATAGGGCTTGGACTGGCTACAGCGCAGAGTAAAAAAGGTATTATAGTTATTGACGGAGACGGCGCTGTTCTGATGAGGATGGGTTCCCTGGCAACGAACGGTTATTACAGACATGAAAATATGCTTCACATACTACTTGACAACAATGCTAATGAATCAACAGGCGGACAGAAAACGGTTTCTCATAATGTTGATTTTCCTGGAATAGCAGCGTCCTGCGGCTATCCTAATGTTGTTTACGCCCATAACACAGACGAACTGAAGAACGCTGTTGCGGAATGGAATAAAAACCACTCTCTTACTTTCATATATATTCGAATCCGGACAGGATCAAAAGAAAATTTGGCAAGACCTAAAATAAGGCCTTTTGAAGTTAAGGAACGCTTGATGAATTTTATCAAGTAATAATTATCCCCGGAGAATTTTAATGGTTAAAACTGCGGTTATACTGGCAGCCGGACTTGGCAGCAGATTAAAAGACAGAACAAAGGATATACCGAAGGGTTTTCTTGAAATCGGAGGAAAACCTATAATTGAGCAATCGATAAGAAAACTTATTGAATCCGGTATTGAAAACATCTTTATCGGGACAGGCTATCTTTTTAAAAAATACGAGGAATTCGCTAGGAATTTTTATCTGATAAGCTGCAAATATAATCCTGATTATGAGAACTCTGGAAGCTTATGCACTTTGTATAATATGAGGGATATCATCAAAGATGACTTTTTGCTTTTAGAATCTGATCTTTTATATGATAAGTTGGGCCTTAAAGTCCTGTTGAATGATTTTCAAAAAGATGTTATTCTGGCAAGCGGCTTTACAATGTCAAAAGACGAAGTATATATTGAGGCAAATGAAAAAGGTCAGCTTACTCAGGTGTCTAAAATGAAAGACAAATTAAAGAATGTTTATGGCGAGTTAGTAGGCATTTCTAAAATATCCTATTCCACTTTCATCGAATTATGCAGTTATTCTGAAGAGGAACTTGAGATCAATAAAAAAATGGATTATGAAGCTGCCATTGCGAAAATTTCAAGCCTCCATATTAAAAATAAGGCAGAACCATTCTATATTAAGAAAATCGACGATTATTCCTGGTGTGAAATCGATGATGAAAATCATCTGGAAAGGGCCAGGTCAAAAATCTACCCGCTTATCTGCGATAAGGAAGCTTTTCTTTCCGTAAAAAGGAATGTACTTTTAAATCCGGGGCCGGCCACAACAACAGACAGCGTTAAATACGCACAGGTTGTTCCTGACATCTGCCCAAGGGAAAAAGAATTCGGCGATCTGATGGAGTATGTTTCAAGAGAACTTACTTCTATTGTAGCCGATCCGAAGGAATACACAACCGTGCTTTTCGGGGGTGTGGGTACTGCCGCAATGGAAGCTATGCTTACCTCGACTGTTGGAGATGATCCGGTATTAATCATAAATAACGGCGCATATGGAGAGAGAATGTGCCGTATCGCAGAGGCTTACGGAATGAACTATGTGGAGTTTAAAAGCCCACCGGATGATTCGATTGATTTTATTGCATTAGAATCCATGATTAAAAAAAATATGGATTTAATAGACTCAAATCATAAAAAAATATCCCATTTGTTTACCGTGCATCATGAAACAACAACTGGTTTATTGAACAATGTTTCAATTATCGGAGAAATATGCGTAAAATACGGTATTGAACTCCTGGTTGACGGCATCAGTTCCTTTGCAGCTATTCCTATTGATATGAAAGCAATGAACATAAGCTTTCTGACCGCTAGTTCCAACAAAAACATACAGGGAATGGCCGGTATCTGCTTTGTTATTGCAAATAAAGCCTCTCTTGAAAAAACCAGATTTAATAAAAGCCGGAACTATTACCTCAATCTGTATAAACAATATGAACACTTTGAAAGAACTCATCAGACTCGTTTTACGCCGCCCGTTCAGACCTTTTATGCACTCAGACAGGCAATTATCGAAGCGAAGACCGAAGGAATCACAAACCGTTATAAAAGATATACGGCTTGCTGGGAAGTTCTGATAGAGGGATTAAAGCATCTGAATCTCAAATACATTGTACCTATTGAGCTTCAATCGAAATTGTTAACTGCGATTATAGAACCGGATTATCCCGGATATAATTTTGAAAAAATGCATGATTATTTTTATGACAGAGGCTTTACGATCTATCCAGGTAAAATCTCGAAAGCCAATACTTTCAGGATTGCAAATATTGGTGAAATGAATACCGGAGATATGGAAAGGTTTGTCGGATTGCTCGGTCAGTACATTTCAATGTTAAAGCAATAACCGGATAGAGGATTATACCTAGACCCAGAGTTAAGTTTATTTATATAATAACAATGATATTGGTGGCAGCATTTATCTATTTTTCTACCGGAGGATTAAAGACTCTTCCTGTCAATTTCCAGGAGCTGTCAAGCCAGCTATCGCCGTTTATTTCGTATTCTGTCATAGGGTTGATATAATTTGGGGGTGGATTTATATCATGCCGGCTTGCCCGAAAGTATCTTACCCTAACAGCCTTTGGATCTATTTCAAAGATTGATTGCCCTTCAAAATCAGATTGAATATTCAGCGTTTTAGTAATAGTTATTGGAATATCTCCTAAAGAAACCGGTGCAGCAGATATTTTTAAAGGGAAGTTATCGCCGGGCTTTTTTACAAGCATGAGCGGGTTACCCCGGGCTTTGAAAAATTCAAAGTTTTCCTCGTTGTATCTGGTTTTCTCAAGCTCTTTCGGTGAATCGGGATTAATATACATATCAGGCGTCCTTCCGCTACCATGATCCGCGATAAAAAAGATGAAAGAATTATCATACGCTCCAAGTTCTTTTAATCGTTCCAGATAAAACTTTACAATTTTGAGTATAGCTAGCGCCTGTGTTTTATAATTTGTTTTATTATAATCAACCACCTTTACATCATAATTTTCAGTAATCATTTCTAACGGGGCATGGACAGCCATAATATGATAAAACTTAAACCTGTTTGAATTTCCAGCCAAATTGGATTGAAGGAGCATATCATTGAGAAAACTAATGCTGTTGACAAAACGAGCCCGGTCATTTAAAACCAGATTTTTGGAATTATTTTTTTTGACGGTAAATTTACTGAATTGGATATTTTCGGCTGTGCGGTACAAAAACCATTCCCCGTCATTATAAATAAAACGTTTAATAAAATGAGGAACATATCGGAATAGTGCCGCATCATACAGATAAGCCAGCTCTTTTACAACCTCAGCCGGATCATTCCTTTTTTTAATATTGGAAATATTCCGTTCATCGAAATATACAGTAGATAAATCCAGTGGATAGAAATCAACTATAAACCGGTTATCTTTCAGGGTCTTTAAAATTGAATGGGTTGAAAAAGTTTCCTTCAAAAATTCCGGTAATGGCTTATCATTATTATAAACTCGTCCGGTCAGTATGTAACCTATCGAACCCAGGGTAAATGGCAGAAAACCCGTATTGTTCTTAAAATAAGTAAAGCCATCAAAATATTTTTTCAATTCAGGTTTCTCCATCATAATTTCATTGAAAATATTTGATTGAAACTCATCCAGCACGAATACAATTATATTGGTTCCCGAAGAATAAGTAAATTTCTCATCCTCATTCAGTGTAAAACGCCTGAAGCTTTGTTCTTCCTGGTGGTTATTTTTTGGAAGCTGAAAACAAAGTAATATGGTAAATATCATCTGGATTAACATGAAAATCCCGGCAATTTTTTTTGCCCTGCGATAGATAATCCTGTAAAACAGTATTCCCGCCAGGATAACTAATATCCATACTCCGCTGTCGATAACTCCGTTTAATATTTTTGATCCCCAATTTATTTTACTGCCATCCAGAAGACCGTAATTCCAGACCAGTAAATTACCCTGAATCCAGAATGCTGCCGACAAGGCTAAAATAATTGAAATAACCCTTTGATGTAGCGATTCATCCTTATCAGATAAATTAGAACGCAATAGAATAATCCATGAAAAAAATATTGACAGAAATAAAGCGGCAGGGATAAGATAAAAAATCAGCCTTGGTAATAGAAAATAAAACTCCATCGGATTTGTCAGGTAGATTTGGAGAGGACCGAAATAAAATAATGTAAGGACAAAAATTCCGGAAATAAGAAAAGATCCTTTAAAGTATTTTTTATTTTTTTGTCTTTGAAATTGAATTATTATCATAAATGATATAAGAATACAGCATATTATCGGGATAGAAAAAGCTATTATTTCATTTATAAAACCCAAACCATATTTTTCCAGGTGTAAGGGAAAAATCCAAACCAAATAAAAAGGAGCTGTGATAATAGAGGCCTTTTTCAAGTCTTCCACTCTGAATAAACGAATGAGAAGAAAAATAAAAATAATTCCTGATAAGATTCCTGCAAAAAAAGATGCTTCCATTCTGAAAGGAGCCTGATCATATAAGGATATTACCGCGTTTGCATTAAATTGAATCTGGTGTTCCAGATTATATTCAGCCCAAAAATATTGAGATACCATTAGTATTGATACAATAGCAAAAATAATTATTAATCCTGGAATTATTTGTTTTTTCAAGTTTTGCTGAAAATAAAACAAACTTCACTCCGTAAAACTATCATTGGATTCATATAATTTTATATTTCATAATAAATCAGCAAAAGTACTACTATCGAAATAGTTAAAGAAAGGTTATAAATCAAGTATATCATATCATAAAATAATTGTCAAAATGGGGATAACTCATTATAATATATAATAATTTAATAGGTTTTTTTATTTAATTATATTGTTAAAATTATTAGAAAAAGTATAAAGAATGTGCAATTCTGAATAGATCAGTGAATAATTTTGAATCCTAAAGAGTTATCATATGAAAATACGCTTTTTAAGACATGCCACTATGTTGATTTCTTTTGGTAATAAAAATATCCTTGTAGACCCTTTGCTGATTCCGGCAGGAGTCCAAAAACCATTCCCGACATTAAAAAATGGAAGGGGGAAAAATAATCCATTGGTTGAGCTGCCTGTCAGCAAAGCTGAATTAAAAGAAATTTTAAATTCTCTTGATGCATTATTAATTACACATCTGCATTCCGATCATTTTTATGAATGTACGGATGAAAATACAATATTACCTAAGAACCTTCCGGTTATCTGCCAACCTGCAGATTCGCACAAATTAAAAAATAAGGGCTTCAAAAATCTTTATCCTGTAGAAAAGGATATCACCTGGGAAGGCGTTAATATTACCCGGACAGAATGCCGTCATGGCGGAATAATAATAAGACAAATCCTGGGAAAAGGTTCGGGTTTTATTTTAAAATATAATGAAGCTGGGAGTTCATCGTCCTCAATTTATATTTCAGGCGATACCGTATGGTGTCCTTTTGTAAAAAGGGCGCTGGATCAAAAGCCTGATATTATGATTCTCTATGCAGGAGCGGCTCAATTGCCTTTAGGCCGTTCAATAACAATGAATGAAACCGATATTATAAATGTGTGTAAATATGCTCCGGATACTAAGATAGCGGTTGTGCACATGGAGGCTTTTAATCATTGTCTTTTGACACGCAATAAGCTGAAAGATTATCTCAGTAAAAAAGGACTTTTATCAAAAGTAAAAATACTTAACGACGGCGAAGTTTATGAACCTTGAATTTTAAAATAAGGGGAAATAAATTGAAGCATGAAATTATTGATTGGCTTCTCGAAGGTCCGATATGGTTAAAATATGCGGTTGAATTACAGCTACTAAATAAAAAACCATTAGTTGAAGCTGTATTGTTTGATGATTCAATCAAAAATATTTTATCTGAACTGAAAGATAATAACCTTGGGCTTCCCGCTCTAAAAACCGGCGCTCTTTCTTACAAAGGCAGAATATACTGGAATCTCTTTTTCCTTGCAGACATTGGACTAACAGTTAATGACCTTCAACTTGAAAAAGAAGCAAAGGCAGTTTATGATCTTCAGTCGCCGGACGGAACCTTTGTTACTACTAAAGAAATGAAATCCGGTTTTTATTGTATTCCAACAATTCTCTTATCTTCATTGAAAAAAATGGATTGTTGTGATGAACCAAGATTACAAAAATTTATTGAAATTATTTTAAAATCGCAGAGGCTTGACGGAGGATGGCATTGCGCCAGACAACGGGCTGTCGGGCAGGCACTGCAAGATAGCGAATCGTGTCCGATGGCTAATCTTAATATATTGATGTTGTTGGGTCAATATGAGGAATATAGGAAAGATTCCAGGTTTGACGGGGCTATTGATTTATTATTAAATCACTGGGACAGACGGGATGAAAAATGGAGGCCTTATGGTTTCGGTATAGGAACAGATTTTAACAAATTAAAATATCCAGCAGTAAAATACGGTATTTTGAGAGTCCTTGATGTGCTCTCTTTGTTTCCTTATGCTTTAAAAAACAAAGGTTTTCAGAATATGACAAATAAAGTACTTGAAAAAGCTAAAGAAGGAAAATTCTATGCCGAATCCATCGTTAATTTTTATTCCGGTTTTGACTTCGGACAAAAAACAGAGCCAAGCCGCTGGATCACATTTATCATCAACAGAATCGAAAATAGATTTGATGAATTTAAATAAATAGGAGTTATATTATGGGAAAAAAAGAAAAAATCGACCTGAATCTCGATATTTCAAAATTAAAAAACCATGACGATTACAAAGAATTTTGGAAATCTTTGGGCAGAATTGAAATAAAAATGGTTGAAAAAAACGAGGAATGCAGGCATAATATCGGGGATAAATTTATCTATGATAATCCGTATAAAAGGCCGGCTAATGTATGTGAAGCCCTATTGCATGTACTGGATTTATATACCTGGAGAGCAGTGCTGGGTTTCCCTTCCTGGAATTCCGAGAATTACAAGGTATTTAAAATTCATTGTCCTGATGTTAAAGGAACAGTCTGGGAAATGCATAAAATTGATTGACGCTTTCCCTGATGAATACGCTATCCCGGTCAATATGGGGCATCAATCCAAAAATGAGTCCTTGGCTCTATTGCTTTTCAATACGGAATATGTCATATTTATAAAGATATAAAACTCGTAAACCGGTTTTATATGCATGTAAACTTGTAATATTGACTTGCGAATCAAGGCATTAAAATTAATTTTGGTAGGATTTATATGTCGAAAATAATATTAATAAACATAGCATTATTGACGATGTTTAGCTGCGGCAAATTAACCTATTTACCTTTAAACTCCTCAGCAAATCTGGCCATAAAGGACGGTGAATTCCTACATTATGTACAATATGCCGGCGGGGAAAAGAATAAAGATGTTTATTTTGTAACAAAAATAATATCCAATCAGAGCAAATATGCTAAAATCTATCAACAGGGTATAAGCCCCGGAAAAAATGAAAAGTTACCGTCTTATTATACGAATTATCTTGTACATTATTTAGTTTCCTTAAACGAAGGTTCTCTTATTGAATCTGAGGGAACTTACAGTACAAACAGAAACCGGGATAACGAGCCTTCCGTTTTTAGTGAACAGTTTTACTGGCATTACAGGATAAATAGTACCGATGGAGTATTTGAGGCTGAAAACAAACTATGGAATGGATATGAAGTGAAGGCACGAAAGGAAAGAATTAATCTTAAACCGGGTTATCCGGTATGGGATATGATTTCGGGAAGTTTCTTCGGCCCAAGATTTATGGATATTTCCAGACCGGGAGTTGCTTATTATATAATTCCCGAATTTTTGAAAGACCCGCTTCCTGTGATATACAGGAATATGGGAAAAGAAAAAATCAATACAAAAGCCGGTACTTTTAACACACATAAGTATCATTTTGTGGCCGCAGACCCTTTTCTGGGAAAACTAATGGAATCTATCGCAAAAGATACATATTTCTGGGTTGATGATTCGGATAAAAAATTTATAGTAAAATTTCAGTCTATGGGGTATATAATGATGCTTGAGGAAATTTCTTACTTCCCGGAAAAATAGTTTTATAATTTGTGTGTTTAATCCAAACCAAATACTTGTTGAGACAAATCAATTATTGTGATACAATAATGCTCTTTTAGCCTTCCTTTAACTTAATAGACAAATTAGCCGTTAAATATAAACCGTCAAAACATTCAATATTATTACGGAGAGATTATGACTGAAACCACAAAAATCAGGGTAAGATACGCCGAAACCGATAATATGGGAGTTGTCTATTATGCCAATTATTTTATATGGATGGAAATAGGAAGAACCGAATTACTGCGAAGCACAGGTGTTCGTTATCTCGACCTGGAGGAAAAAGGATATTTATTGCCTGTAGTTAAGGCCTTTGCCAGATACATTTCGCCATGTTATTATGATGATGAAATAAAAATCCAATCAACAGTTACAAAATTAAGCGGACCTAGAATCCGGATTGATTATAAGATGTTCAGAAAAGAAAAAGAATTGATCTGCGCTGGTTTTACTGAACATGCCTTCATTTCAAAAGAGACTAAAAAGATAGTCAAACCACCTGAAAATTTAACTAAGAATGTTGTTATTCCTGATAATGTTGAAGATTTTATAACGAAAATATAATAGGAGACAATATTGAGCAGAAGAGAAAAACTGGCAAAAAAAGGCAGGATAAGAAGAAAAATCCGCTGGCGCTACATCGATAAAAATCTGGTCCAATTTCTCTCAAATAGAAGAATTAAATCATTCACGGCTTTTATGAAATTGATGTCGAGATTAGGCGACGGTATGGCCTGGTTTATCCTCTGCGTTGTATTTTTAGCGATTGACATATATGCCGGTCTGGCATTGACAATCTCATCCATAACACAGGTCCTTCTCCAGACTATCATCAAACGTATCTTCAGCCGCCAGAGGCCGTTTGTGCGTTATGACGAAATTTCAAATGTAATAGCACCTCCTGACAGGTTTTCGTTTCCCTCAGGACATACAGCTGGGGCTTTTACTATAGCATTTGTTTTTTATTATTTTTACCCTGTTTTATTTATCCCAATGCTTATTATTGCAACAATTATTTCATTCTCAAGGATTTATCTTGGACTGCATTATCCGACCGATGTGCTTGCCGGTGTGATACTCGGGCTTATAAGCGCCCTGATAGGAATAAATGTCACTCTCTGGATTCCAATTTAATTAGGAACTAATAATGATCGATTATAAAGCCTTAAAGGAAAAAGCCCTTATTGATAAGGAAATTATTACAGCGAAGGACGGACTTTTTACAATTAAAATAGAAGGACAATACGTTCACAGCTTTTATTCACCTTCCAAAGAGGCTACAAGATTGGTTGAAAATATCTTAAATCTTGACAGGGAAGAGACGCTTATAATTATCCTTGGTTCAGGCTTTGGCTATCATATTGAAATCCTTGAAAAAAATGGCTTTAAGAATATTCTAATAATAGAAAAAAATCCAAAAATATTTAATATTTTTCAAAAAATCTACCGTATCAGCCAGACGCATTTTATTATTTCACCGGAAGACAGCGCCGAGAAGCTTGACAATATCTTTTCCTTAATTGAAATTCAAAATTTCAGGAATATAAAGACCGTCGTTTTAAGAGGCGGGTATAAAAAAGAATTTTATGCGCCATTCGAAGAAAGGATCGAAAGGATATTAAAAGTTAAACTGGGAGACTTTTCTACTCGTCTTAACTTTGAGGAAATATGGTTTATTAACATTCTTAAAAACATTCCTAATCTCAAAAACTCTTACCCGGTTCATCAGCTTTTTTTTAAAAAACTTAAAATTCCTGTATTAATAGTCTCCGCAGGCCCTTCACTTAAAAGTTCGCTTAATATGATAAATGATATAAAAGATTATTGTGTGACGATTGCTGCCGATACCGCCTTATTGCCGCTTTTTGAGGCGGGAATTATCCCGGATTTTGTTTACTCATTGGATTCTCAGGTGCATAATTTAAGCGATTTCTCTCAGATAGACAGGACTTATCTGTCAAAAATCGGTCTTGTTTACGATATAGTAGTTAACCCGGCGCTTCCTGAATTCTTTACGAACTGCCGCCAGAAGATAAGTGAAAATAATTTAACAGGAAATTTTATAACAAATACGGCCCATCTTGATTTTGATTACGGAGGCAATCCTTTCTTAATAAAAAATGAGTTCGTAAACTGGATAGAAATGACAGGAGGTATAAAAATAGGGGATATTGAATCCGGCGGCTCAGTTTCAACATCGGCCTTTCATTTCGCCTATTCAATAGGAGGAAACCCAATCCTATTGACAGGTCAGGACCTGGCATATTCTTATAAAACAACTCATTCCACGTCCACTTCGCATTTTTATCGGATGCTTCAAAAAAATAACCGTCTCAATCCTATCCAGAGTACATTCTTAAAAATTCTCCTGTCAAGAAAATTAATACAGGTAAATGGCTTTAATATAAATAATAAATCTATGGAAGATATTACAACCGATTTCGTATTGAATAATTTCAGGGGCTGGTTTGAAGAATCCGCTAAAAACATAATAAGATTGAATCCAGATATTCCTCTCATCAATACAACTGAAACAGGGGCTGTTATTAAAAATTTTACCAATGAAGGACTTGGTGAATGGGTAAAAAAGCTGAAAAAAAACGGTCAAAAAATAGATAGAAAAAAACTATTTGACAACCAGTTGATAGATTCCAATAAAATTGATAAAATCATGACGAGTATTTTACAGCTTGGAAATTTTATTAAACAGCTGAAATCCGACAAATCCATTTTTGAAGCCATAGATACATCGGAATGGACATTTTTGGGCAGGTATTTCATGAAGGATAGGGTTATCTTTGAAAGATATGATAAATTTGATAAAGCCCAGCTTGATAAAAAGATATACAGACTTCTCAAAAATATAGAGGGTATTACGAATGGGGAACGAAAAAATATTGGATGAAATAGAAGAGAATATATTTATTATTTACGGTACTAGGCCAAGTTCACATTCTTACCTGATAAAAGGTATCTATAAAAATGTTCTGATTGATACGGGAACCAGGAGTAATTTTAATAATATAGTTCAATCAATGACCAAAGTCGGGCTAAAAATAAGCGACATCCATCTTGTTCTCTGCACGCATGAACATTATGACCATATCGGCGGTATTGGGTTTTTCTACGAAACTGCAATACTTGCGGCAGACCGTTTCGCTGCAACAAAAATAGAACTGCAGGATGAATATGTAATTCATGCTGCAGTCCATGGTGAAGAATCAATTAAAACAAAGATAAATATATGGCTTGAAACAAGAGTGCTCTTTGATTTTGGAAATTATAAATTAAAGGTACTTCATACACCGGGGCACACATCCGGGTGTATTTGTCTTTATGAACCGTTTAAACGATTTATGTTCACGGGTGATACTGTTTTTGCGCATGGAGTTATTTCAAAGATTTCAGATTCGGGAAGCTATGGGGATTATATAAACTCTCTTGAGAGACTCAATACTTATAAGGCAAACAGAATGTTTCCCGGGCATGGGGCAATCTGCGAAAATCCTGAAGAATCTCTTAATCTGTCAATTAAAGAAGCAAAAAAGGCGCTGAAGATATATAATGAAAATCTTTTGACACAGAATAAACAGGGGAAAAATTAAAATGAAAAAAGTTATTCTTTTTATTTTATTTTTTAATTTAATCATTATAACTAAAATCTCAGGACAAAGTATTTCAGATATTTCACAGCTTGAAAATCTTTCAAAAAAATACTACGATTCTAAAATATTTTACAACCTCGGCATTCTTTATGCTGAAAATGGAAATACAGGCAAAGCAATACTAAATTTGAAAAGGTCATATTTGTTAAACTCTAATGACAGAGATATAAAAACCAGTCTCAATACATTAAGAAACACTATAGGAATACCGCCATACCTTCTTGAGCAGTCCCCTATTGAAACAGCCGTACTTTTCCTTTTTACCTTCTTGAACATTAATGTTAACGCACTTCTTGGAATAATATTTCTAATGCTTGGAAGTACTGGTTTATCAGCATCATTTGCAAGGTTTTTTCCAGCTTTTATTAACAGGCTAAAAACGGCATCGATAATTCTGATTACAGCGGGGATTATTTATATTTTATCATCCGCCGCAAGGTATACCGCAGCTTTCAATAAAAAAAACGCCGTTGTTATAAACCAGTCTCAGCTTCTTGAGAGGCCGGACTTTACAGCGCTGAAGATTACGGATATTATTCCGGGAATGGAATGTTCGATAAAAAATAAAATGGGCGGCTTCTTTTTAATCAATACCTTAGACGGGCATGAAGGCTGGATAATAGAAACCAATCTATCCAGACTCTGGGGCGGTGTCTGATGAATCAGCTTTTTTCAGGTTTAAAAATTGAAGACGACCTTTTAATAATTATTTTTTCCGTTATTGGTATCCTATTATTGGGGATAATCTTTATTGTAATACGCTCGATTGTTCTAGCACAGTCAATAGAAAGAATCCTTGCAAGAAAACTGAAGAACAAGGAATACAGCGAGGTTATCCAGCATGCTAAAATGATTCTGGAAGACGATAAGTCTCAAAAAAAGGAGAAATCGTTGTTTGTGATTTACTATTTAGCGCAGGCTTATGAGTCTATAAATTCCCTTTCCAATGCCCTGAAATATTATACAGAGGCAAATGTACATGCATCCAAAAATAAAAAAATGAGCGCCGCCATTTTACTTCATATCGCCAAGATTTACGATAAGTTAAATAAACCCCGCGATGCCCTGGCCTATTATATAATGCTTCTGGAACTTGATGAATCTAACAGCGAAGCGCTTTATGACATTGCGCAGATTCAATACAGGAATAAAAATCTAAAAAAAGCGAGGGAATACCTTGAAAAGCTTCTCGTTTTAAAGGGAGGACTTATTGACGCCCGTTTTTTATATGGAAAAATATTATTTGAGAGCGGAAACTATTCCTCCGCAATTAAACAATTCAATCTGCTTGAAAAATATGATTTTGAGAACTTTGAGGTTTTTTTTTATAAAGCTAAAATACTTGAAGGTTTAAGAAAAATACAGTGAGGCCATTCAGGCCTATCAGTACATTTTAAACAGGGACTGGCAGGATTCCGACAGGCAGATTCTTCAGAAAGCAAAGGAAGACAGCCGGATTTCTATTATAAACCTTTTTATCAAAATGAAAGATTATCATTCAGGCATCAATTATGTTTCGGAATACCTCTCGATTCCGGCAAGCGATGAGGCAAAAACCGAATTGATGTATCTTTATGCCAACCTTCTCTGGAATACCGGCAAGGAATTCACAGCCTTAAAGAACTTTGAAAGGGTATATATGATGAAACCGGATTTCAAGGACGCCGGGATAATGTACGAAAGATATAAAAAAATCCTTCCGCATACCTATCTTGCTAATTATTTTACAAGCAATGAGGAAAATGAGAAGAAAAATTTTGAGTCTGTCTGTGGAAAAATCCTTTCACGCCATCATTTCAACTTAATGTACAAGCATACGGATTATTATATTTACGCCAAAGGCGTTTTCTATATTGTTTTCTACCGTCATATCGAACCCATACCTTTCAGCAAACTGACAGATATGGAGGTGATTATGAACAGCTATGAAGTCAAACCACAGAATATAGAGTTATATTCCATTTCAGGCGTAAGGGATGACGCCGTCACTCATTTTCTTCTTAAGAGCTCCAAACTTATTGAGAGTGATGAATTCATAAGAACGATTAAAAGAATCTATGGGAAAGAGGGAAGCAATTAAAATGCCGGGTATAGTTTGTCTGTTATAAGCTAATTTCCAGTCTCAAACTTCCCGCTTCACATCTGCGTCGTTTGGATCAGCGGCGCTTGTTAAAAATGAAAAGAGGTAAAATTATGAAACTATTAAAATCATCCCAGAGTATGCTCAATTACAAACACGAGCAAAAGGTAAATAAAATCTCCCGGCAGTTGAAAGATCACAAAAGCATCAAACCGGTATCACTGAGGAAAAAGGCCGTTTCCCACGAAGTACCTAAGCCTGAAGATAAGAGATATCTGGATTATAAAATAGACATCAGCGACCTGAACAATATTCTTCAAATAGATTCAGTAAAACAAATTTGCATAGCGGAGTCCGGTGTAACTTTCGTTGATTTAGTAAAAGAGACTTTGAAATATGGTCTAGTCCCGATTATAGTGCCTGAGTCAAAAACTATCACTATAGGCGGAGCTGTGGCTGGCGGGTCTCTTGAATCAATGTCTTATAAATACAGCAGTTTCCATGATACCTGCCTGGAGTATGAGGTAATTACCGCCAAGGGAGATGTGCTGACCTGCACGCCGGAAAATGAAAATAGTTTGATTTTTCAAATGATGCTCAGTACTTTCGGCACTCTCGGGATTATATCCAAATTGACATTCAAATTAATTCCGGCCAAGCCGTTCGTGAAAGTGGAATTTGAAAAATTCAATAATATAGAAGATTACAAGGCAGCCATTTGGAGGCATTTTGAAAAACAGGATGTTGATTATATGGACGGTATTATACATTCACCAACCCAATACGTATTAATTGTGGCAAACTTTACGAACAAGGCACCTTACCTGCATAGTTATGATTGGGTAAGGGTTTATTTTCAGACCACTCTGAAACAAAAGGAAGACTATCTGAAAACATCCGATTATTTTTTTCGTTATGACAAAGGATTGACAACTGTCTGGCCTAAAAGCTTTTTAGGACGTCTCCTTTTTCGAAAATTTTTAAGCCCCGACTTAACCCTTAAATTCGCTAAAATCTTTCATAGCCTGCTTGCGCCAAGCTCAATTCCAATCATTCAAGATGCTTTCATCCCTTTTTCAAAAATTAGAGAATTTTTAGATTGGTATATAAAAGAAATAAATTATTTTCCTCTCTGGTGTGTTCCATATAAAACCAGGCATTATGAATGGATTACCCCGGAGTTCTATAGTAAGAATGAAGAACCGCTTTTCTTGGATATTGCCATTTATGGAATGCGGAATAAGGATGGCAGAAATTATTATAAGATTATAGAGAATGAACTTATGAAAATTGGGGGTTTTAAAACCTTGATTTCTGGGAATTATTATGACGAAGAGGATTTTTGGAAAATATGGAATAAGGAGAATTATGATAAGGTGAAGAAAAATAACGATCCTGATAATATATTTCGCGATCTTTACACAAAGACATGTAAAACCATGATGGGCTTTGAATAATGAGGCGCAATTACTTCTCCAACTAATTATTTGCGGTTTTACGGTCATTTCATTATAATTCTTTATATCAGCAGTATATATTATGCTCAGTGGGAGGAGCGGTTTGAACCTGGAATCGTTAATCAATCACTCCGCTTATTTTAAAAATACAGTTATTGTCATATTTATTGTCCTTGGGTCAATTCTATTGGGGATGGTATCTGAGAAGCTATTTCTTTATCTTCTGAAAAAGCTTGCTTTAAAAACCAAAAATTTTATCGATATTATCTTAATCGATTCCTTGAAGGGAATGTTTCTTGTCTGGACTATACTGCTGGGTCTATTTATCGCGCATTATTTTTTACCCGTCAAAGAGGAATATACCATAATCGTTCGTAAATTCATCGCTGTAATTCTGATATTTACGGTTATTATTGTTCTCAACAGGATTATAACGAATGCCGCAATTCAATATACAAAAAACAGGAAGGGCGTTGTCTTTCCGAATACCATAATCATAAATGCCTTAAAACTGTTAGTTTATATCGTCGGTATTATGGCTGTTTTAGAATTTCTGGGAATATCTGTCATACCACTTTTAACAGCTTTCGGTGTTGGCGGTCTTGCCGTTGCCCTGGCCCTGCAGGAAACTTTGTCTAATCTTTTTTCCGGCATACAAATCTTAGCTTCAAGGCAGTTAAAGGTCGGCGATTATATCAAGCTTAATAATGAGGAAGAGGGTTATGTCCAGGATATCAGCTGGCGGACGACGACTTTGATAGCCCTGCCGAACAATGTCGTTATTATTCCAAACTCAAAACTGGCTTCCGGCATAATTACCAATTATTATATGCCGGATAAAGAAATGTCGGTTTCGATCGATCTTGGCGTCAGTTACGGAAGCGATCTGGATAATGTCGAAAAAACAGTTATTGAAATCGGATATGAAATCACTCGGGAAATAAATGGAGGAGTGGATCAATTCATACCTATAGTCCGGTTCAACAAATTTTCCGATTACTTCATCAATTTATCGGTTATCCTCAGGGTCAAAGAATTTACCGACCAGTATTTAATCAAGCACGAGTTTATCAAAAGACTACACCAAAGATTTAAAAAAGATGGGATTGAAATACCCTACCCGATCCGGGAAATTCACCTGAAAGAAGAAAAGTAATTTCCGGATTTTTCAAAAAACGATTCCCGAAATGCATGCGATGAGGCACCTATCAACAGGAGAATTTTATGTACAGGTTTTTATTATGGATAATCTTTTTTACAGGTTTAACCGTTTTTTTGTATCCAGGTAGTAAATTAGAAACGATTCCTATGAAACCCAGGGTGATACAATCAATAGATGGGGAATTCTTAAAATATGGAACTTATGTCAACGGGGAAAGAAAAAGTATGTTTCAACTTGTTACAAGGATTAATGAACAAAAAGAGGAGGCATTTTTATATTTTCATGGTAACGATTTTTCTTCAAGATTGCCGCTACCGGCTCACTATACAAATTATGGTTTTCAGATGGTTATATCAACAAAATATGGATCTCTTTCTTCTGTAAGATGGAATTTTCTTGAAGATACAAAGAAAGAAGGCAGAAAAAGCAATACGAACTTTATTCTTGAGGTTGATTCTGAAAATCAAAACGCTCTCTACCGTTCTATAGCCTGGGATGGAAGTGAAACCCGCAGTACAAGCAGTAAAATAAATTTAAAAAAGGATATTCCTATATGGACTATTGAATCTTCATCTTTCGGGGCTGCCAGGTTTCTGGATATTAAATCGCCGGGTATAATCCAGGTAGTCATACCTAATTTGAAACAAACTATTCCCGGAAGATTTATTTACCTTGGAAATGAAATCCTGTCAACCCCCGCCGGAAAATTTAATACATTAAAGGTCGGATTTATTATAACCGATCCCTTTTTATCAAGACTTTTGGAAAGATACTTGAAAGAGATGTTTTTCTGGATAGAGGATGGGCCGAGGGCGCTTATCGTTAAAACTCAGCGGCCTGATGAAATCAATATCCTTGAGGAAATTGGAAAATGGAAGGAATGAACAGCAAGCTAAATCATCAAATACTTATCTTAAAATTACGTCAGCCAGAGTAATTTCAGGATGATGATATCCCGCTTTAATTTCGGCGCCGTTTCGAAAATGTATAGCCTCCCTTGGGCACCAATGATAACACCCATAACAGCTTTCACAGTTTTGTTTCCATGAAATTCTTCCGTTTTCAATCCTGATATTTTCCCGCGGACAAACCCTTGCGCAAATACCGCAAAGATCGCATTTTTCATCTATGAGGTAATTCAAATCGGCTGTTTTATATCTTTTGAGAGCAATCCTGTGAAAAGCATTACCTAAAATCCTGGTGGGCAATGAACTCATTTCAGGTTTATGATTTTTCTTGTTTTCAATAATATCAATTATTTCAGAAATCCTTTCTTTCAGCGAAACAGGTTTTATGCCGCTTATATTCCATAAATTAACTACGGTCGGTTTATTGTCTCCATCCAGGCGAAAATCCTCCTTCACTAAGAAACCAGAGTTTAATTCTATTCCATTTTTATTTAAAATATTTCTTAACAGGCCCAACGCGCCCGCAGGCGTTCCTCCGCATGTCGCAACTACGAAGAAATACCGGCTTTTATCTTTGATTTTCCCGGCGAATTCGGTAACCATCCTCGGCAGGCCCCAGGCATAAACAGGGAATATTATTCCGGTTCTTTCCGAATCGGCTTTGATTTGGCTTTTGATCGCCTTCGGAATTGAAATAATTTCAGTATCTCCTAATTTTTCGGCTATTGTCCTGGCCGCATACAAAGAATTACCCGTAGCGGAAAAATAATATATTTTTGTTTTCATTACCACCTCCGGTTTACCTTTTTGTTTTATTTTTATAATACTGCATTGTTTTATTCATGTTTTCAATTGTTTTTTCAATATTTTTAAGTTTATTTAATTTTTCTAACGCATCATTAGCCCAATCGCTGTTGGGATATAAAGTTAATAATTGATCGAAATAATATCTCGCCTTAATTAAGTTGTTTTCTCTTTCTTTTACCGGCTGTTTCTCAAGCCTTTCAAATCTATTATAAGTGTTTTCAAAACACATTTTATAATAATCCAAACCTTTACTATAAAGCGTATAATCATCTTCAATGTCAGTTTTATTTGAATCGAAAGCCTCACTTTCCAGATCATTGAAATTATTAAGAAGTATCTGATAAGCCTCATTAATCCCAACCATTATTTTTTCCTGTTTCTTTTTTTGTTCATAATCCTTAAAACAATCGGGATGGTTCCGCTTTGCAAGTTTTCTATAAGTTTTTTTGACATCGTCTAAAGCCGCATCCGGACGAAGCCCAAATAGTTTCATACAATTATTAATTGTATTCATTTATCAACTCCAATAAATCGGAATGAATATTCATTCTTTTAAAATCAAAAAACTATTTTTTTATCGCATCCCATATTACTCTTGTTCCTTCATCAACAACCGATTCATCAAGCTTATCTCCAAAACTTATGTAGAATTTTGTCAGGGAAATGACCATTCCCATAATGATTGCCCCCAGCATTTCAAATGGAAGTTCTTTCAAAAGTTTCTCTTCCATTGCCCGTTTAAAAATTACAGCATAATTTGCCTCACCCTGACCTGCATCTTTTCCTTTATTGTTAACAGTTCTTTTCGGGTGATTATCATACTGAACCATCAAGGATAATTCGGCCGGATGGTTCAGTAAGTAACGGATAAAATTTCCAAAATATAGCAAAAAATTTTCACGAACGGTTATATTTTCAGAATAATCCTTGCGGATATATGGGATCATCCGGTCATGAATATCTTTATATAATGAATTTATTAAAGCTTCCTTTCCGGGAAAATAACGGTAAATAGTTCCTACACCTATGCTTGCCCTTTCGGCAATTTGAGACATCGGTGTGTCATGAACACCCCGTTCCGAAAACAGTTCGAGGGCCGCATTTAAAAGGGCCGTTTTCTTGTCCTTTAATATTTCTTTCATTAAATCCTCAAATTAATCTTTAGCGGAATGAATATTCATTCCTAAATAATGTAAAGTAAAAAATAATAATTGTCAAGATGCATATAAAATAAAATTGATATTTTTACTTTTGGGACAGCAAATAGATTATTCTAGCGTATTATAAAATCATTTAAAGCGGCATCAGGATGGTGATACCTTCCTTTTTTAAGTGTGGCTTTCAGGAATTGAACGGCTTTTTTGGGGCACCATTGAAGACAGCCGACACAGAGTTCGCAATGGTTTCCCCATATCGGCCTCCCATCTTTAATTTTAATATTTTCAACCGGGCAGACTTTGCTGCAAACACCGCATCCGTCACATTTATCGGTCGTCCAGAAATAATCTTTTGTCAATATCCCCAACACGGATTCCCGCGCTATCCCCAATAATGGTTCCGGACCCCATATCATATTCATATGAATTTTATTCAGCCAGTTCAAATACCAGTTGATACCGTAGTGATTTTTTTCATAGATTCCTGTTTTGTTATTTTTGTAAACACCGATTAAGATTTTCCTAAAAACACCGAAAATATTTTCCGCTTTTCACCGAAAGAATTCTTAACAATTTAAAAGTTAAGGGAGAAAAAAGGCAGCCGATCCAATCTGTTGAAGCAAAAACAGAAAGGAGGCTGCCAGCAAAATGGTTTTAAAGGAGAAGCGGATGAACGAAGCAAAAATCTTAAAGCGGACATTTCACCCAGAAACAGATCGCCGATGCACTTGGAGTAACAGACCGAAGTATAAGGAACTATTTAAAACTTCCTGATAATTACCGGGGATCTGTTAAAAGAAAAAGCAAGCTTGATCATTTTAAATCAGTGATCGATTCCATGCTTAATGATCATCAGGACTATTCAGCAATTTTAATCTTCGAGAAAATTAAATCAATCGGCTATACTGGTCAAATATCAATTCTAAGGGATTATGTTGCTGAAGTACAGAAGAAATTATCAACGGAAGCGGTAATAAGGTTTGAGACCATTCCAGGCAAACAGGCTCAGGTCGACTGGAAAGAATATGGCAGACTATATGTTGACGGCAGAATCCAGAAACTTTACGCCTTTGTAATGACGTTAGGGTACAGCAGGAAATCTTTTGTCTGTTATACCCTCTCAATGAAGCAAAGTGTCTTGCATGAATGCCACAGGATGGCATTTGAACACTTTGGCGGCGTTCCTGAAGAAATATTGTACGACAACATGAAACCCGCATGGGTTTATGATACTGAAAAGGGGTTTGTACCCAATCAAAAACTGCTTGTCTTTGCCAATCACTACGGATTTATCCTCAGACGCTGCAGGATAAAAAGGCCGAAAACAAAGGGTAAAGTTGAACGAATGATAAGATACCTTAAAACTAACTTCTGGCCGAGGGTGTGTAAAGACGAATTGTCTCTGGATTACCTGAATGAAAAAGTAATCGAATGGCTTAAGTATGTTGATGAAAAAGAAATGAGGGAGTTCAGGGAAAACAGGAATACACGTTTTGAAAGAGAGAGAGGTTATCTCGGCATGCTCCCTGCATCACCCTATGATTGCAGGGAGATATTGGAGGTTAAAGTAAACAATGAATCATTTATTCATATTGATTCCAATCGTTATAGTGTTCCACCTGAATATATCCAGACAAGCCTGACAGCTAAAATCGATAGATTTAAAAACGAGGCTGAAATATTTGCTGGTAATAAGTCAATCCGTAAGATTAAAATTGAAAGAGAGGGAGAAGGGAAGAAAATATGGTTTTTTGAGGATAAAAAAGACCTCTATGAGCTCTGGAAAAAGCAGCAGACAAGGGAGAACACGAAGATGCTGCTAAAGAAGCCCCTACAGGAAGCCGTACAGGATGTTGAAATCAGGAAACCGTCGTTTTATGACAGTTTGACGGGGGTTGCCTGATGGAAAAGCAAATTGTAATGGATAAAATGGAAAAACTTGGGTTGTCATTTATGTCAGCGGGCCTGGAAAGCTTTTTAATGGAACAGGGACGTGCCGATAAAACGCTTCTCACCTCAATATTGGATTTAATGGAACTTGAGTATATACCCAGAATGGACAGGATGGCTAAAACAAGATTAAAGGTATCTGGAATCCCTGAAAAGAAAAGGCTGGAGGATTTTGATCTGTCATGGATTAAAGGGGGGATTACACAGGCAAAATTCAATGAATTATCCTCATTGTCTTTTATCGAACGTAAAGAGAATGTAATATTGCTTGGTCCCAGCGGTATAGGTAAAACTCATATTTTAATGGCACTCGGGTATAAAGCATGCATGAACGGTTACACTGCTTACTATATGAGTTGCACTAATATACTTGAAACTCTTCAAAGGGCAAAGAAATTAAACCGCCTAAAGAAAAAGCTTTCCTGGTTTACCAAACCCCATGTATTGCTGATTGACGAAGTCGGATATGAAAACCTGGGACCTGAAGAAGCGACATTACTTTTTCAATTAATAAATGTCAGATACGAAAAAGGTTCGGTTGCTATTACATCGAACAAAACTTTCGGGGAATGGGGTGAGATGATGAATGACAACGCAAAAGCCACGGCAACTTTAGACCGTTTGCTTCATCATGCTCATATCTTTTCCCTGAAAGGCGATTCTTATCGTATGAAAGATAAAATGAAATTGGGGGTGGAAATTTGATTTGATTTTTTTAACAATTGGTTTTAGACTTTAACAAAAGCGGAAAACCAAATCGGTGAAAAGCGGAAAATTTAAATCGGTGTTAACAATTTTGAATTAGTTTACAAATCCGATCAATTTTTTTATCGGATAAACTGAGTGAAAGATTTTGTAGCCATAATGGCCATACAGGATATCGTGGGGTAAAATTTTCCGGCATCCAGACGAGAAATCCTGAATTTAAATTCTGGTTATTATTTTTTAAAATATTTTCCGCTTGTTTGAACGGATCGCCAGCAAGCCCACCAAATGTTGCGATAGCTATGAGCTTTGTTTTTGCCGGTAATTGAATTATTTTTAAAAACCTGGAAATGATGTTCGGTAAGCCCCATATATAAACAGGAAAAACAACAATTATTCTATCTGCTGAGAAATCAATTTCAGAGTTTATTACTAAAGGTATATTGAATATTTGCGTGTTACCGAGTTTTTCCGCCATTTTTTCTCGCAGTAATCAAGCTGTTTCCCGTACTGGAGAAATAAAATATTTTTGTAACCGGAATATTATTTAATTCCATTTTTACCTTCTTTCAAACACTTTATTTTTAATAACAAAAATCAATTTATAAATAATCGATGAAATCAAAATCGAAATAAGAATAAATAGAGGCAGTAAAATCAACTGTATTATATTTAAATCATGGTGGATTAAGGTATGGTTTATTATAATTAATACAATTACAATTGGCAATATGATTATGATTATAATGATATTAAATTTAACCAAATTCATAGGCTTTACATATAAATAAAAGATTGAAATATTAATTATTGATAAAAGCAACACTAAAATTGAGCGTAAAATCATATCCCTTGGCGTTATAATTCCCATAATCGTCAGCTCTAAATATGTAATAATCACAAGAACAATAAAGCCAATGATCGCTTTTTTATTGATATTCATTTAATACCAAGTTGCATTCAAAGTGAGTGTTAACGAACATTTGGATGCTTACTTGGTATTATACTGGGTTCTTTATTAATATTGTTTCGATGCAACTCAGTATAAACACTCCTTATAAAATCCTATTTTGCTCCAGCCTTTTTCAGCAGTTTTACCGCTTCGGCTTTTCCATTTTCTATAGCAAACATCAAGGCTGTTGAGCCCATCATAGCCCTAATATTGATGTCGGCTTTAGCTTCAATGAGAAGTTTTATTGACTCGGTATCATTCATTCCGGCCGCCAGATGTAAAGCAGTCTGGCCAAGTTTATCCTGAGCGTTTATATCGGCTTTTGCTTTAATCAAAAGCCTAACAATGTCCGGATGTCCTTCATCAACCGCTAAAATGAGCGGCGTCATATTGTAAAAATCTCTGGCGTTAATATCACCACCGCTTTTTATACAGGAGGCGACCACGTTTAAATCGCCTGTTTTAACCGCTTTAAATATATCCATATAACCTCCAGGTTCAAGCCAGATACGTCAAATCAGTGCATATGTTCCATAATCTTCCAGCTAAATTAACATCCGATGCTTCAGGCGTCGCTTTGCCTATACCGCTTGTCGCGCCTGTAATAAGGCAGACTTGCCCCTTCTTAACGCTCATTATTGCCTCCGGTTCAAACCTTTCCCTGCATAATTGACAGTGGAATATAGACAAAACAGAATCCTAAAGCCAGCAGCAATGTCTGAATATTCAAGCCTATTTCAAATTCATCCTTTATTTTCTGATAAATGATAAACGCAATTGTAAGATGTATGATTCCCCACAAACCATTGGCTATGGGTAACCCGCGGAATTTTTCGTAAGCCGAGCCTCCGGCAGCCATCGCCGCTTTCATTCCCTTAAACCCAAATCCAAGCATCAATGATGGAATTCCAATTGCGGCAATAAATCCAAGGGCAAAGTAAAGCGGTTTTTTAAATCTGCTGAAAGCGATAAAAACTCCGAAAACTCCGTAAACAAGCAGCTGAATAATTTCGGCTTTAAGTATCCTGGGCATATTACCCCTCCTGAAAAATTTTTTGCTTTTTCTATTTATTTTCCCATCCAGCGGAAAAGGAGTCGTTCTCGATCCCTATTCGGTCAAGAAAAGCGGAAATCTGGCCGCGGTGGTAGGTCTGGTGGTCGAAAAGCTTTAATATGGTTTTCCAGAGTTCGCCGCTGATAGTCTGCCCATCTTCATCCCGGTAAAGAGGCACATTGGAAACAAACTGTTCCGGGCTTAATTGATCGATAAAACGGCAGATAAGACCGTCCGTTTCCCTCCGGTAATCGAAGAGCCTGTTATAATCCTGTTCCAGTTCTTCCATCAACGCGCCGTATTTCTCCTCATCCAGCCCGGCAAGCCGGTTACCTGCAAGCGATTGATCGCCGGGAAAAAGACCGCTGAAAAGCTTCAGGAAAAGCGTATCGCTATTTATGAGAATATGCTTGAAAGCTTCAAATATAGAATTATAATAAGCTCCTCTAACCTGCATCAGTTGTTCTTTTGAAAGTTTTCCGAACCGGTTTAAAAGAGCCAGATTCGCCTTTTTATTATAATCCGCGTAAGTTTGAAATATTTTTTTCATGGAATTTTTCTCCATTTTATACTCTTCACATCAATTTTTCCATCCTCAAAGAAATTTCTTTTATCTCCGCTTCATTTACCCCTGTTTCGCTATATTTCCTGATATCTTCTTTTAAAAACGATTTCGCACGAGTGGACATATTCCGGAAAACGCATTCCTGAACGTCAGCGCCCGCGACGGTGAGGGCTTTTGCGAGGGTCTCTGCGTTTTCCCTGCCGACCTTCCGCAGCCAATTCTGGATTTCATTATCCGGCATTGTTTTTAAACTGTAAAACAAAGTCATATTTGGCCTCCTATCTTATTTTAACAAGTTGCTAGCTGTAGCTGAAAGCGTATGATCCGTTTTACTCCTCGCAGTAATTATACCTGGGGCAAGCAGTTGTCCTGAATGTAATGATGGGGTATGCTTGTTAAGAATTATTTTTCCTTCTTATCAAACCTTAACCCAAAATTTATAGCCACTAAGCCGATACCAAGGAATATAAAAAATGTATTAAAATTCAGACCAAATTGATATTTCAACAGCGCGAGGATGAGAAGTCCGATAAATAAATAAATAATGCCCAATATTGCGTTTCCCAAGTGTGACCCCATCATAAAATTTTTGTATTTTTCTGAAAGCCGTACAAAACTAAAACTCCAGGTTAAATGCAATAAAACATTGCTAAACAGAGCTCCAACAATGAAATAAAGAAAATATACAACGATTTGAATTAAAGTACCCATAATTATACCTCCATTATTAATATTTAATCTGATTAGTGCTATTCTTGTTAAAGATTCTCCTCCCATTTTTGAAAGTGAGGCGGAGGGTTTATTTCAAATTCTTTCTTTTAATATTAAAATCCCCCAATCCCCATTTAAAAAGGGGGAAAGTACTATCAGCTCATTAACTTATTCTATTGACTTGGATTCACGATAATGTTCCCTCAAAATTCCAGGCCGACAACAAAGAACTGATGACAATATTAAGAATCAAAATACCTGTTTCCCAGGTCAAACCGAAATGAAATTTACCAATACAGGTCAGGATTAAAAATGCAATGATCAATTGTATCATTCCATAAATGATGTTATAAACCGCGGAATTGAAGCTGGAAGTGCCTGATGTCATTTTATTAAATCGTTCCTGAGAAAGCATTTTCGGCCGTTTAATAAATTTTCTTCCCATTATTCCCATCAGATAATGAAAAAAACCGTTTACCATTAAACCGCCCGCAATAAAATAGGCTGCATAGAATAATATAGACATATTTTTACTCCCTTCTCATTTCTTTATAGTGATGCCGTCTAATATAAGGGATACAGCGAAAATGACATCCTTATCGAGGTTTTTACGGTCGAATTCCTCGCCTGGTTTCATCTGGTTATACGCCGAATTTTTCATGGAGTAAATGATTTTCTGGATGGTTTCCGCGATTTTAACTATATCGCAGGAAATAATCTCATTGTTTTCCTGTCCTTCCCTCAGCATAGCCGCAAATGTTTCCGCTCCTTTTCTCTGTGCGTTGTTTTTTAATTCCTCGAGCTGCGGCGTTAGTTTCTTCAGTGTTTCCATGGAAAGCTGGTGCAGGATGCTGCCGCTCTGAGTGTATTTAAAGCCTTCCTCAATCCAGGCGAGAATCTTTTCCCTGCATCCCCGGACGGCTTTTACCTTCTTTTTTATGTTTTCAGTATACTCATCGGCTTCCCTTCCTATCATTTCGGCAAACAAACTTTCCTTATTTTTAAAGTAATAGTAAAGGGAAACCTTGTTCATCCCCACCATTTCCCCAATATCATCAAGGGTTGTTTTATCATATCCGAACTTAGTAAAACATATACCGGCTGCTTTTAAAATCTCATTCTTTCTATCCGGAGCCATAAACTTTTCTCCAAAACTATCTTACTTTCTAATATTATATCATATTGTTAGAATATTAGTCAAACAAATTAAAAAAATAATTCAGAAATATTTATTGTTTATAAGCTTGATTTGCAGGCTTGAAGCTAATTATTTTGAATTGTTTTCAGTTAGAAACTTTTCTGCTTCTTTAATAACTTCGACGCCGCTTTTACACATTACATTTATACCTTTTACCAATGTGGCAATGGTAAACGCTTCGACCAATTCATGTATTGAAAGACCGGCTTTCATTGCGGCTAAACAATGTGCTTTTGCCCCGGAAAGCTCATCATCAATACTATCCAGTATCGTAAATAACAATTCCCTATATTTTTCCGGTAAAACACCGCTTTGAATGGACTCTCTCATTATTAGATAACCTTCCAATGAATCCGGAAGATATTTGTTTAATATTTCAGCAAACGGCGGATTCCATTTTAATACTTCTTTATAATAATTTAAAATATTATTTTTATCTTTCTTCATAACTATCCTCTTTTTTATTTTTTATTTTAATTTATACATGGCGGCACTGCAAAAACTCTAAACCCGTTTATTTGCCACCGAGACGCAAAGACACGGGGTTTTTATTAACATTTTAACTCTTTATAAATCAACAAAATAATTTGTCTATTGTACTCGGTGCCTCAGAGTCTCGGTGGCATATTCCATCTAAGCAATATAAAGTTTATATCCCTAAAAATATAGAGTCAAGAATTATATCAGTTAGTAGACAAAACCAATAGAACAGCCAGCCTTATAATAAAGATATACAAAAACATATATATCATAATTATAATGAAATATTAGTTAATGATTATTCTGGTTGTTCTTTTTTTACCAAGGCTTTCGTAACGGCGTTAGAGGTTATATTTTATTATAAACTATTTTAAAAATTATTTTTTGCCACTGTTACGAAAGCGACCCGCCCCATCGGGCGGAACTAATATGCCGTTATATGACAAAACCCGAAAAGAATGATATAATACCAAGGATTAGAGTTTATCGCCGGGAGAAACCGTTAATGGAAAAAATAACATTTTTAATTCCGCCGGCCCTGCATAATAATAGAATCCCCGAAAGGGTTTTCGGCTGTACTTTCAGTATATATCCTATTCCAAATATTTTTCTGTTAGGCTACGCGGCAGTTCTTAAAAAAGCCGGTTATGATGTGAGTGTTATGGACGCCCCGGTTATGGGAATGAAGACTGTTGAATTTTACGGCTGGCTTGCAGATGACATCAGCAATATTTATGTATTCTATAGTGTTAACCTGTCCAAAGAAATTGATAAAGAAGTTTTTCAGCAGATCAGGACTTTCAGGGGAAGCCTTCCCGTTATTTTCTGCGGGCCTGCTCCAACGACCGACCCGGAATTCTTTCTTTTTGACACAGGATGCTTTGTTGCAAGAGGAGAGGGAGATTTAACAATACCGGAATTAATTGATTTTATCACAGACAAAAGTGTGAAAAATTTAAACGATATTCAAGGAATCAACTATTTAAATACTGTTAATAAATCTGTACGAAATCCTGGAAGGGAATTAATTGAAAACCTTGATGATTTGCCCTTTCCCGCGAGGGAAATGATTCACAAAGAACTCTACTACAATCCCAAACTTAAAGAAAGGCCCTTTACCACAGTTCTGACGTCAAGAGGCTGCCCCTTTCAATGTACCTACTGTGTGCCGTCATCTTTGAGTTTTGCCGTTAAACTGGAATATAATATTGGCAGGGGAACAACAAACGGCATTCCAAAAGTCAGGTTTCGTTCTCCTAAAATTGTTATCGAAGAATTTACCCGGCTTCAAAGTGAAGGCTATAAAACCGTCAGCATTATTGATGACGATTTTGTCCTGAATGCAGAACGGACAATAGAAATCTGTGCGGGTATTAAATCTCTCGGTATAAAATGGGGCTGTCTTGCAAGAGCCGACTCGCTTTTAGATGATTCTCTCATTAAAGCGATGGCTGATAGTGGCTGTATCTATATCGACATCGGCATCGAGTCTTTTAATCAGGATATTCTTGATGATATTAAGAAGGGGATAAAACTCGAGACCTTTTATGAAGCGATAAAACTTTTAAAAAAACATGGGATTCAATCAAAATTGAATATTTTATTGGCTGCCTCCCCCCTTGAAACAAAAGGAACAATGATGGAAACCATCCGTGAATCCATCAGGCTCGAACCGGCAATGGTTATGTTCAGTATCTGCAATCCTTTTCCAGGAACTGAATTCTATAACAGGGCTAAAAAAGAGGGCTGGATGGTATATGGAGATTACGTTCCCGTTGATTTGCAGAAAAAAGCTATTATTGAATATCCGCATTTAAAAAAAAGAGTCATTGAAAAAATGGTAAAAAAAGCAAATTTCGATTTTTTTTTAAGCCCTCGCTTTATATTAAAAAACATATTCCGTTTTAAAAATCCGATAGATTTTTTACTTGCTTTTAAGAGCCTGACTAAAAAATTAACAGGCTGGTGATTTTTGACCTCTGGGAGATATAAGAATAAGACAAATTAGATTAAGAGGAATATAAATGACTGATAATTTTATAAAAAAAAGCGGAATTAAAACAGCTTTGGTTCATGACTGGCTTACCGGAATGCGCGGGGGGGAAAAAGCCCTTGAGGCTATTTATGAGCTTTATCCTTCTCCTGTATACACACTTCTTCATACAAAAAATTTCAAAAGTAACATAATAGATAAAAAAAGAGTGATTTCTTCTTCGATACAGAAAATCCCGTTTTCAGACAGAATTTACCGCGGACTTATAGCATTTTTTCCCAGAGCGATTGAAGAATTTGATCTTTCGCAATACGACCTGGTTTTGTCCACCTCACATGCTGTGGCAAAGGGGGTTCTTACAAATTCAAATCAGCTCCATATCTGTTATATGCACACGCCCATTCGTTATGCCTGGGATTTATATTTTCAATACCTGAAAGAGCTAAAACTCGAGACCGGGCCTTTCGGATGGTACTTTAAAAAGGCTTTGCACCGAATCAGGACATGGGATATAATTTCATCCGGACGGGTTGATCATTATTTAACAAACTCAAGTTATGTTGCCCGGAGGATAAAAAAGATTTATAATAGAGATTCTAAGGTTATTTACGGACCGGCGGATGTCAGATTTTTTGAATGCTGGGATAAAAAGGAAAACTATTATTTAACAGCTTCCAATATGGCTCCATATAAAAAAATCGATCTCATTGTTAGCTGTTTTAAAAAGTTGCCTGAAAAAAAACTGATTGTAATCGGCGACGGCGGTGATTTCAATAAAATAAAAAAAATCACTGGTAATGCAAAAAACATTGAACTTCTGGGCTATCAGACATCTGAAAAATTAAAATATTACCTCCAAAGGGCAAAAGCCTTTGTTTTTGCCGCGGAGGAGGATTTTGGGCTGCTGCCTATAGAAGCCCAAGCTTGCGGCACGCCTGTTATTGCTTTCGGGAGAGGCGGTGTTACGGAAACAGTGCTTGAAGGAAAAACGGGCATTTTTTTTGATGAGCAAAGCGAGGAGAGCTTTACAGAAGCCATAAAGCGTTTTGAGAAAACAGAGGATAGTTTTGATGCAAATGGTATCAGGAAAAATGCCGAAAGATTCTCAAGAGAGGAATTTCAGAGAAGATACAGCGAGTTTGTTGAGGAAAAGTACAAAGAATTTCTAAATATGAAAAATTAAAAAATTGAGAGATAATTATGATAAAAAAAATAAATTTTTCCCTCAGATTTTTTTCCCTTATTTGTCTGGACATTATATCATATTATGCTGCTCTATTTTTAGCTGTTTTCACAAGAGCAAACATAATCAGTTCTTTTTACAGACCGATTCCGTCGTTTACATTCTCATTTGAATACTTCACTTCAATATGGTGGATTCCCCTGATATTTATTTTTGTAATGGCTTTTGAAAGGCTTTATTCCGTGCGTTATCCATTCTGGGAGGAGATAAAGGTTATTATTAAATCCACAACGATTTCCTTCCTTTTTGTTTTTTTCCTTGTTTCAGTCAGGCATGTCTTTGGCAAGATATCAAGATTGACTTTTGTTCTTCTCTGGCTTTTTCTTTCTATAATTTTACCCTTTGTCCGGTATTGGGGTAAGAGGCTCCTTTTTCAAAATAAATATCTGGAAAGAAAATGTTCTGGTTTTAGGCGCAGGAGAAAGCGCTGTCAACACGGTAATCGGTCTGACAAATGAAAAACAGCTTGGTTATAATGTTGTCGGTTTTCTTGATGATATTGAGGAAAAACTTCACTCGGATATTGAAATCTGTGGAAAGAAATATAAAATTTACGGAAAGATTAAAAATTTCACTAAATTTATCAGCTTTCTCGATATATCAACTGTAATAATAGCATTGCCGGATTTATCACGTGAAGAGCTGGCCGTATTAACAAGCAATGTCCAGAAATATTCAAAAACCGTAATGCTGGTACCAGACCTGGCCGGTATTGCGCAGATAAATACAGAGCTCCATTACCTCTTTATGCAGAAAACCTTTCTTTTGAAAATTAAAAATAACTTGAAGGCTTTAGCAAACCGCCTGACAAAAACCATTTTTGATATAGTTGTCTCTATTCTGCTTCTACCCTTTCTTTTACCTGTAATAGCCGTTATAGCAATATTAATCAGGCTTGATTCCAGAGGACCGGCATTTATTATTCAGGACAGGATGGGAAAGAATAACAAAATTTTTAAGTGCTTTAAATTCAGAACGATGTATGTAGATTCTGATAAAATACTTGATTCATACTTTATTAATAACCCGGCAGCCTTGAGAGACTGGAGAAAATATAAAAAATTAAAAGATTTTGACCCGAGAGTTACTAAAATGGGAAAATTTTTAAGAGGCACCTCCCTGGATGAGCTTCCCCAGATATTCAATGTACTGAGGGGAGAAATGAGCCTTGTTGGACCCAGGCCTTATCTTCCGAGAGAAAAAGAAGAAATCATGGATTTTATAGACACTATTCTCATAACAAAACCAGGCATCACAGGGCTATGGCAGATATCAGGCAGAAACGAACTGATTTTTGAAGAGAGATTGAAGCTTGATACCTGGTATATCCAGAACTGGTCGCTCTGGCTTGATATGATTATTATATTTTCCACACTCGAGGTTGTATTTAAAAGAAAGGGCGCTTATTAACCATCTCAAAATTAAGAAGAAAAAGTTTTTTTATCAGAGGTATAATGAAGTTATGGGAAAACCGGTTGAGCTTATCATATTATTATTTCTTTTTTTTAATTTTGCTTTACCCAAAGCCGGCACAAAGATCGAAGGTTTTCCGCTTTACATTTCACTTTTTCTATCCTTTTTTATAATTCTTCCTTTAATTCTATTCCATTATATCAAAATAATTAAAAATAAAGAAGAAAAGATTTCCTTAATATATTCCGCAATACTGATAATAATACTTTTTATTGAGATCTTATTCTATAAACCGGATAGTATTGATGCCAATCTTATTATAAACTACTACCTTCCTTTTATCGTTTCATTAATCTCAATTTTTTTTATATTTCTGGCAAAGTATTACCCTTTAAAATCGAATCAGTTCAGAAATGTTATTATAGTTTCTTTTGCTATAATATCAATTTATGGAATTGTTCAGAAAGTATTCGGCGATTTTAAGACAATTATACCGGGTATTACTTTTAATTATTCCGAGGCAGTTACTATAGACTTATCAATGCTGGATAAAAATAATATTGTTGATACTCTTCAATACTATAAACTATCCTCTACTTACCAGAATGGAAATCTTTTCGGCGTCAACTATATAATGATAAGCTGGTTTGCCTTTTATTTCCTGAAATCTAATTTCCAGAAATCTAATTTACAATCATATAAAAGTTTCCGGATGCATATCTTTTTTTATATATCGATGATAACATATATTTGCGTTTGTTTATTAACAGGCTCGGCAACAGTTTATATAGGAATGTTTACATCACTGGTACTCCTTTATTTCAACAGCACTTATGAAATATCTTTCTCGGCCGGAAAAAAAAGATCAAATCAGCTTTTACTTTTAATTATAATACCATCTATTATAATAGCCGGACTTATAATTGTTTTAAACTTTTTTCCGGAATTGAGAGATTTAATTAATCAAAGGCTTCTGAAAAGAAATTTACTGGCCAATGACAGAATAAAATATCTGCTCCTTTACTTACATTATTTATGGGATAATAAACTGATATTTCAATTTCTTTTCGGTACTCTTTTTGATGCAAAAAGGGTCGGCTTTGCCTATGAAATTACTTTAGCCTCGGTTTTTTTGAATTTCGGCCTGATTTTCACAGTCTTTTTTGTTTATTATATTTTCAACTTTATTAAAAAACTAAAGTTAACTGTATATAATATAGGCATCTTTTCTTATATATTAGTATCCTTCTTAGATGGGGGATTCTGGCTGCCCCCTACTCCAATATCATTTTTCACTCTGCTCGGTTTCAGCTATTATTTAATGCCGGATATTGACCGGGGACAGCCTGAAATTTTTGCGAAAAATCAATCCGATAGTTAAAATTTATTTAATATATACTAATATCTTCCAGTCATAAAATGCTCTTTCCTCAGGCAGGAGTTTTTTTATATGTTAAACAATAATAAAAACAGCAAAATAAGTAAAAAATATATATTCCCTGTACTGACCATCTTCATAATTTTTATTTCTCTTATTATTATTAACCTCAATATTACGGGAAATACCGTCGCCTCAAAATTAAAATCTCTATCATCTAATAATCAAGAAAAATATATATCAGCAATAAAAAAAGATGTCTGGTATTATTCAATTTTTAATATTGCTGCGGCCATATTGGCTTTTACCGCTTTATATGGATACATTCGTCTGAGATACTCCAACTGAACTTAAAAGTATGAAGGCGGAGTTTTTAAGACAGCTGGAAACAAAAGGGCTTTTATTAATAGGTGAGGAAAGAAATCTTCTAAAAATTGTGATTGAAAGCATCCCTGAAGAAGTTTATATAAAAGACCGGCAAAGCCGGTTTGTAAAATGTAATACATCTGCCGCAAGTTCATTGGGTATAAAAAATCCTGATGACATTACCGACAAGACGGATTTTGACTTTTTCCCAAAAGAAATAGCTCAGGAGTATTTCGATATTGAACAAAAAATGATGCAAACCGGAGAAGCCATTATTGATAGGGAAGAAATTAGCCTATATCCTGATGGAAAAACAGGGACTTTTTTATCAAGTAAGTTTCTTATCAGGGATAAAAATGGTATTGTTAAAGGCATTATAGGACTGCGAAGGGATATAACAAAACAGAAGAATAATGAAGATATTCTGAGCCATAATTATGAAAACCTTAAAAAGCTTATGCAGAAAAGAACTTCCGAATTGGAAAAGGTTAACAATGAACTGCAGACAAATATATATGAATTGATGTTTACAGAGGAGGAGCTCCAAAAAAGCGAGCAGCGGTATAAAAAGCTTCTTGAATCGGTAACGGACTACATTTATACAGTTAAAATAATAAATGGAAAAACATCTTCAACAACTCACAGCCATGGATGTGTAGCAGTTACGGGCTTTACGGCTGAAGAATATGAAGCCGATCCTTACCTATGGTTCAGGATGGTTTATGAAAATGACAGGAATTTAATACTAAAACAAATCGACAAAATTATTGCCGGAGAAAGCCCTCAGGCCGTCGAACATAGAATTATTCACAGAGACGGTTCAATCCGGTGGGTAAAAAATTCAGTCGTGCCTCATTATGATGATAACCGTCAACTTATTGCTTATGACGGACTGGTTGCTGATATTACCGAAAAGAAGCTTGCTGAAGAAGCTTTATTCGAGTCACGAAAAATGCTTCAGCTTATTTTGAATACAATTCCGGTTCGTGTATTCTGGAAAAACAGGGAGATGGTATACCTGGGCTGTAATAAATTATTTGCTTCCGATGCAGGGCTTACAGAACCGGAAGATATTATAGGGAAAGATGATTATAAAATCTGCTGGAAAAAAAATTCAGATCAATACAGAGCAATTGATATGGAAATTATAGAAAAAGGCTTGCCTAAATTAAATTATGAGGAATCACGTATTTTATTCGATGGAAAGGAAATAAACATACTAAATAACAAAATTCCTCTTCTAAGCAGTACTGGAGAAATTATTGGTATTATGGGAACATATACTGATATAACGGATAGGAAGAAAACAGAAAAGCTTGTTGAGGAGGAAAAGGAAGAACTTTCAGTTACTCTGAAATCTATAGGAGACGGAGTGATCACGACAGACATATCAGGCAATGTAGTCCTTATTAATAAAATAGCCGAACAATTAACCGGCTGGAACCAGGATGAAGCTTCGGGAAAGCCTCTTAATGAAATTTTTAATATAATTGATGAAAAAACCAGGGACAAGTTTGAAAATCCGGTAACTTTAGTCCTCAGCGGCAGGATTCGGACAGGCTTTAAAAATCCTACCCTGCTGATCTCGAAAAAAGGCAGAGAGATCAGCATTGAAGACAGCGCCGCCCCGATCTTAAACAAAAAAAACGAAATAATCGGCGTGGTGCTTGTTTTCAGAGATGTTAGCGACAAGAGAAAACTTGAAGAAAATCTTCTCAGAACCATAAAATTGGAATCGGTGGGAATATTAGCGGCAGGTATTGCTCATGATTTTAACAATATACTGACCGTAATCCTCGGTAATGTATCAATGGCACAATCCTCAGTAAATCAAGATGATGAGATTTACAATATGCTTATTGAAGCCGAAAAGGCTTCCTTAAGGGCAAAGGATTTATCTCAGCAGCTTCTGACCCTGTCAAAGGGAGGAGCCCCTATTAAGAAAATATCTTCAATTAAGGATTTGGTACTGGAAGCGGCAGATTTTGCTTTACTTGGATCGAATATTGTCTGTGATTATTTTATACCTGATGATATAAGTAATGTTGATATTGATCCCGGACAGATCAGCCAGGTAATTCATAATCTCGTGATTAATGCAAGACAGGCTATGCCGAATGGAGGTAAAATCGTAATCAAAGGAAGTAATTTTCAGGTGCCTGAAAAAAACAAAATGCTTTTAAAAAAGGGAAATTATATAAAAATCTCAATATTAGATAACGGTGCAGGAATAGACTCCAAATATATTTCAAAAATATTCGATCCATATTTTACAACAAAAGAAGCCGGGCATGGGCTTGGTCTTGCGACAACCTATTCAATAATAAAAAACCATGACGGTTTTATAGAGGTTGATTCAAAACCGGGAGCAGGAACTACTTTTTCCTTTTATATCCCGGCTTCAAAATCAAAAATAAACAGGGAGACCGAAAGCTCAATTTCTATTAAATTAGAAAATAAAAGGATTCTTGTTCTGGAAGATGATGAAAATATTGTTTCTTTTTTAAACCTATTATTTAAAAATAAAGGCTGTGAGGCGGTGTTTTCAAGAGATGGAAATGAGACGATTGAGCTTTATAAAAACAGTTGTAAAAAATCAAGGCCTTTCGATGTGGTAATTCTCGATCTGACGATACCCGGAGGTATGGGAGGAAAAGAAGCCTTTGAAAATCTTCTGCAAATAGATCCGAAAGTAAAGGCTATTGTTTCCAGCGGATATTCCAACGACTCGGTTATGGCAAAATATAGGGAATTCGGTTTTAAGGGAAGAATTACAAAGCCCTTTAAAGCTGAAGAATTGAGTAAAGTATTGTATAATGTTATTATAGATAAAAGCTAATTTGATGCGGAGGATTTATGCTTGAAAAGAAGAACCCGATAGAGACAAAAGCCTGGAAGAAGTTAAAAAACCATTTTAAAGTTATGAAAAAAAAGAATACGAAAGACTTATTTAAAAAACAAAAGGGTAGATTTAAGGATTTTTCCTCGAAATTTGAGGATATTTTTCTCGACTACTCTAAGAATATGATAAACAAGAAAACGATGCGCCTCCTTCTGGATCTCGCAGATGAGCTGGATTTAAAAGACGCTATAAATAAGTTCTTTTCAGGAGATAAGATCAATGAAACCGAAAACAGGGCGGTTCTTCATACGGCTCTCAGGAACAGATCAAACAGCGCAGTTTATGTTGACGGTAAAGATATTATGCCTGATATCAATGCCGTTTTAAAACAGATGGAAGAATTTTCGGAAAAATTAATTTCGGGTAAATGGAAAGGGTATACAGGCAAGGCAATAACAGATATAGTCAATATAGGCATAGGAGGCTCGGATTTGGGCCCTGTAATGGCTACGGAGGCTTTAAAACCCTACCGCAAAGAAAATATTAAGCCTCACTTTGTCTCAAATATTGACGGAACTCACATCGCAGAAACATTAAAGACAGTCAACCCCGATACGACGCTTTTTATGATAGCATCAAAAACATTTACCACCCAGGAAACAATGACAAACGCTCAAACCGCCAGAAACTGGTTTTTAAAATCTGCTAAAGATGAAAGTTTTATAAAGAATCACTTCATTGCAATATCAACCAATGAAAAAGAGGTGAAAAAATTCGGGATAGATCCCGAAAATATGTTTGTGTTCTGGGATTGGGTTGGCGGAAGATATTCCCTATGGTCATCCATCGGCCTCTCCATTGCCTGCTCTATCGGTTTTGAGAATTATATATCTCTTCTCGAAGGAGCCCACGCTATGGATATTCATTTCAGGGAAACGTCATTTGATGAAAATATTCCTGTAGTTCTCGCTTTACTCGGAATATGGTACAACAATTTTTTCGGGGCCCAGACTCATGCAATTCTGCCGTACGACCAGTATATGCACCGTTTTGCGGCATACTTCCAGCAGGGAGATATGGAAAGCAACGGTAAATCCGTTGATAGAAATGGGAATATTATCAATTATCAGACAGGCCCCGTGATATGGGGAGAACCGGGGACAAACGGCCAGCATGCCTTCTATCAGCTTATTCATCAGGGAACAAAGCTTATACCATGCGATTTTCTTGCCCCTGTAGAAAGTCATAATCCGATAGGAGACCACCATCTAAAGCTTCTCTCAAACTTTTTCGCTCAGACTGAGGCTTTGATGAAAGGAAAAACTGCAGAAGAAGTAGCCGCAGAACTTAAAGCCTCCGGAAAAAGCAATGAAGAAATAAAAAAACTTATCCCGTTTAAGGTCTTTACCGGAAACAAGCCTACTAATTCGATATTATTCAAAAAATTAACACCAAGAACCCTTGGAAGCCTTATTGCCATGTATGAGCATAAGATTTTTGTCCAGGGATTAATCTGGAATATCTTCAGTTTCGATCAATGGGGCGTGGAACTTGGAAAGCAGTTAGCCGGAATGATACTGCCCGAATTAACGGATAACAGTAAAATTACATCTCATGATTCTTCCACAAACGGACTTATTAATCTTTTCAAGAAGATGAGAAAAGGATAATGAGGGAATAAAGTAATATAAGAGGAAAACCTGTATGAAATTAAAAAGGCCTGTAAAGAAAACCCCGGGCATTGATATGACGCCTATTACCGATGTTGTTTTACAGCTCCTTTCTTTTTTTATGCTGACATATTCCGTTATGAAAACTTCCGCTATTAATGTAGATTTGCCCGCCAGCAAGACATCGGATGTTCAACCCACCAGAAATGCCGTGATTACGCTCTATCTCAACGGCGCTATAAGCCTGAACAATGAGCCGATAACAATTGATAATCTCGGCATAAAAATAAAGGATTTGTACATTAAAGACAATAATATTGTTGTGACCATACAGGGTGATAAAGGTGTCCCTTATGGAAAATTGATAGAAGCAATGGATATCGTGCGTTTAACAGGCGTAAGAAAGATGAGTCTTGCTACCGTCGCACAGGAGCCTTGAAGGCTCTTAGAGGTTTAATATGAATGAAATCGGAATTGGAAAAAGTTTTTTATTCGCTCTTATAATCCATCTTTTATTTTTTTCAATATTAGGCATGATAGTAATAAACAACCGCTTTCCGACTCCTTCCGAGCCTATGATCATTAATATTCAATCTGAATCACAAAGTCTCGCTGTCGGAATCGGGGATAATATAAGCCAGCCTGTAAAAAAGGCTGCCCCGGAGATGAACATCAGAGTTACAAAAACGGTTGAAAAAAACGCTGTCCCTGAAAAAACATTACCTCGTCATGAAACGATAAATAATATAAATTCTATTCAGGATACAATAAAGGAGGGTTTAAAAAATATTCCCATTCCCGATCCTCAAAAGGAATTAAATAAAGAAACGATTAAGGAAGAGGTCGTTAAAAATGAGAATGTTAATACTTCCGACAAACAGATGAGCAGTTTTATGACGGAGGATATTAATAAAAATCAGGAAAAAAAGAGCGTAAACAAAGAACTCTCTCAAATTGCAGGAGATATAGATAAAGCGCTTAAAGAAAGCGAGGGGCAGGGAGTATCTGTTTCCGGAAAGGAAAATGGTGTAACCGGAGGAACAGGCGCCGGGAAGGCGGGTACGGGTGGTTTCGGTATGCCTTCCGGGGGAGAAGACCCGTTAAGCGGTGTAAACTGGTCATCAAAACCCAGAAAAACCGTATTTTTCCCGGATATTCAATCTAAAATTCCCGATGAATATAAAATCAAGGGTATGAGTTATTCCATAACCGCAAAAATCGCATTTGACAGGAATGGCCTGGCTATAAGAGTTGATATAGTGAGATCGTCCGGAGACCCGATTATTGACAGGATATTTTTTACCGAATTGAAAAAAATCAGGATAGAGTCTATCGATGAAAACAGAATTGATGAAATATCAAAATCATTCTCAATTAATCTGAAATAAAACAAAATTGACTTTATCGGGCATTTTTATTATAATAAATGATCTTTTTAAGGAGGGATATATGTTTGGGGTAGTTCTTTTTTCTTTAATAATACTCTTCTACGGTTTCCTTTTATCCATAGAACTTTTTTCAAAGGCTTTCCCGCAGGGTAAGGCTTTTTTCGATAAAGTTGAAGAGTTTTTAGGTAATGGTGCCTCAAAAGTCATTCTTGCCCTTTGCGGTATTCTGGTTGGTATCTGGAATTTCTTTGCCCCGGACTTCGGAGCGATGTTTTCGCCGACAATAATCGGAGCGCTTATTCCATCCCTTCTTGTAATAGTTGACAGTACGATCATTTATCCTAACATACTTGAAATTCTCAATATCCCCCAGGAAAGCAAGGATAAATATTACGCTTTTATAGAGAAATATAAAGGAGTGGCCGGAATAGTAACTATTATTGCCGGATTTCTCCATATGATATTATTCAAGCAGATTCTTTTCTAATATAGAAACGCGGCCATCATACAGTGGTAGTATCTTAGCCTTCCAAGCTAATGGCGCGGGTTCGATTCCCGCTGGCCGCTATAACCAATCTTTGCGGGTTTACACATCAGTTGATATTTTATAAGGTTTTTCCAGTTCATTAAATAATAATCTGTAATATTCAAAAAGTTCATAAATGATATAATGCAAACTATCTGTATTCAATAGTAATGATTTATTATGAATAGTTTGAAGTATCGAGAGAATATTTTCGGGAATGATTTCTTCAGCAATATACCTTTCGGGACCATGCATATACCGGATAATAGTTGTTAATTCCCGGAGTGCATAAACCAAATGAAAATCCAAGGTTTCTGCCTTAATTTCCGGAAACTTTGGGGGATAACTGATATAATAATTCCATCGATTGTCTGAGATGTTTCCATACTCTTTTTTAGAACCCCATTGATATTCCAATGATAGATTTGATCTTTTCTGTGCAGCTGGAGACTGCACAATGATAATTCTATTTAAATCCATTCCTTTTTCTTTGATTAAAGCATAACTTCTCTTAATGTTTTCCCCCGTATTTTTACTCTGGTCTTCTATAATAATATCTTCCGGATTGACACCCAATTGAATTAACCTTTCATAATAAACTACCGCTTCTTTTTTCAGAAAAACAGGAAAAGGAACCGTAGCATGACCATATTCCCCGCCCCCTCCGCCGCTGGAAACAATAACAATATCAGGGTTGGCAGCCTTGATACTGAAGTACAATTTAGCGGCTGTATTTGCCGATTCCATATCATTGCTTCCCAGCAGAAGGATCCCATCAGCAGACAGGAGCCCCTTTTCGATATCTTTAATCTTAATTGACTTGCGTGAATTTCCGAAATTTATATATCTTGAAGCCAGAAATTTCCACAGCATTGCTATGAAATGTTTTTTTTCTGAGGCGGTTAAATCAAATAAATTGTGCATTTTTTCCATAATAACACCATGATGAAAACTCTAATTTAAAGAATAATTCTAACTGCCGCTAAATATTTTTACAAATTTTGCTAAAATATATTGGATTTTTATTTCCAAACGCTTATCTCTTCCAGAACGGTGGCTTCATTCGGCCTTTGTGCCTTCACTATTATACCACGTTCATTATCTTCAATCCAGACAAAGGTTTCCTTCAAGTATGGCTGCATCAGCGACCCCAGAAATGAATCTCCGATCATGAAACCGAATTTGATGGTATTGAATTTTCCAGCTGGTGTATCCACAATTTCTTTTCCAAGATTCTCTACCGTCCCCGGTATAGGTTCCCTAATAATCTGCGGCGCTATTAAATAGAACATCCCACCGCTTGACAAGTCCAGATATCTGAAACCCACGAATAGGGAATCCATATCCCATATGGGATAATTCAGCTTTATTTTAATCCTGTTTTCCATTATTTTAAGATTGTAGCCGTCCCACACCTTCAAGGTACAAAATGCCAGTTCATTATCCCTGTCAATATTGATTTTATAATAAACCTGGCCATTGAAGTTGTTATTTGTCATTGCATATTGAGTGATATCAAAATATGAGTAAACCAGAGAGGCTTTATCCAGAGATATCTTTATCTGATTGACATAATTGGTATAATGGAGTGGCATTTTATACAGGCCGTTGTATAAGTTTGCGTCCATATAGAGAATAACGGTTTTTTCTTTAGGATAGATTTTTGTGACCCGGAAAACCTCCTTAACCTTTTCACCACCCACATAATCAATATATTTCAATAGTTCCCCATCCCTGATTTCCAGTTTTTTAGGCTTGGCGGGAACCATATTGACCTGCTTAATACCCATAGAATAAGCCGGAATAATTGCTATTATTATTATACCGATAATGAAAATGCTCTTAAACATACCATTTCCTCCTCAAAACTCAGTATTAGCTTTTTAACCTATTTATTATGACACAATCATAATGTATTTGACAATAACACTTTTAGGCGATTTTTTAATATTAATAAAAATGCTTCTTTCGGGTACCATTATAATAAGGCTTATGATGGATTTTGTATTTTTTTACTGATAGATTTTTGATTTGGCCGACAGGTATCTAGATTATTTCTTTACAATATTTAATAATTCAACCCTATTTTTAACGCTCAGTTTCTGGTAGATATTCCGGATATGCTTTTTCACTGTATTAATAGAGATAAAATTCTCGTCCGCTATCTTTTTATTATCATAACCTTTCGCGAGGCTCCGGGCGATATTTTTTTCCTGCGGGGTTAATCCATAGGATTCGTTTATTTCAATTTCAGCAACCATAATTAGGTGTAAAGCAGGGGACAATAGAAAAGGGCGAATGGCGTAAATCATGAAAAAGAGGTTCCAGAAGAAATAAAAAATCAATTGTAACCAGTTTATGTAAGTTTTTGATAGATAAATATTCTGATTGGGCACATAAAAGATGGTCCAGCTGGAATACGTGTCAAATATTATAAACAGGAATAATGATATGGAAATGATTTTGGCCGTATTTTTCAATTCCGGGATTTGTATCCTTTTGTAATAAAAAAGCAATAATATGAAGGGGTAAAGCATAATCAGAAGATAGAGTATATTAATAAAGTCCATATTAGGTTCTACATATATAAGTGTACTTCTGACGGTAAACCGTATAAAGGCGGAACTTTGGATAAGAATAATCAATATTATCATACTCAAAATGATTGAATTCGCCCTGTGTACGAATGGTATGGGTAGTATGATATGGTAAATGAACGGTATTATTAAGATCATAAGAAATGGTATTTCCTTGGCAATATAAAAAAGTATCAACTCCAGTCTGTTCTGCAAAATAAAATTAATTTCTAGGTATAAAAAAAACGTATTGAAGGCCAGCCGGAATGTAATAATGCAGAAAAATATCAGGATATATTTAATGGATTTGCTTTTAAATCTCCTATAAGAAACTAAAAAGAGAAATAAGGAGGACAAGCCAATAGAAATCGTTATAAAAAAGAAAAATATCATCAAATGTTCCATAGCTTGCTACCCCCTGCAAATCCCGGCTATCACTTTCAATATTATAAACTTAATTTACTGAATCGGAATTATTATAAAGAACGGAACGAATACCATGCATGTTGAATCGGCACATCACAAGGGTTTCCATTTTGGGATTAATGAAAAGGGACTTTTCTATCAGGAAGCCGGGGTGAGTTTTCTCTGATCAAACGGCACGTTTGTTTTTCTTTGCCCAGGAATCGCTTAATCCAACGCTTCTGTTAAATATGAGGCTTCCGTCTTTAGAATCCGGGTCAACACAGAAATAGCCCTGCCTTAAAAACTGGAAAATATCTCCAGGTTTTGATTGAAGTAAACCCGGTTCAACTTTGCAGCCTGTCAGTTTAACGAGGGATTTTGGATTTAAATATTCTTTGTAATCATGTCCTTCTTCGGTATCATCGGGATTTTCCCTTGTAAAAAGATGGTCATAAAGCCTTATTTCGGCATCAACCGCATGCTCTGCGGATACCCAGTGTGAAGTCCCCATGACTTTCCGACCGTCATCCGTCCATCCTCCCCTGGAAGCCGGATCATAAGTGCAGTGAAGTTCGGTAATTTCACCTTTTGTGTCTTTAATGACATCGGTACATTTTATATAATAGGCATGCTTTAAGCGGATTTCACGTCCGGGTGCCAGACGGAAAAAATCTTTGGGCGGATTTTCCCTGAAATCTTCTTTTTCTATATAAATCACCCTTGAGAACGGCACAATCCTTTTTCCAGCATTTTTATCCTCGGGATTGTTTTCAGCCTCCATTTTCTCGGTCTTACCTTCGGGATAATTATCGATGACAACTTTCAGGGGATTCAATACCGCCATAACCCTCGGCGCATGAAGGTTCAAATCCTCTCTGAGACAATGTTCAAGAAGAGCTATATCCACAATACTGTCCGCTTTTGCTACGCCAATTCTTTCACAAAAAGCGCTTATCGCCGGCGGAGTATAACCGCGTCTGCGAAGACCGGAAAGGGTCGGCATCCTCGGATCGTCCCAGCCTGCGACATTTCCACCTTTAACAAGCTCAAGCAGTTTCCGCTTGCTCATTACTGTATAATTCAAATTCAATCTCGCGAACTCAATCTGGCGGGGATGAAAAACACCCAGCTTATCTAAGAACCAATCATACAACGGCCTATGAATTTCGTATTCAAGGGAGCAGAGAGAATGCGTAATGCCTTCAATAGAATCTTCCAGCCCATGAGCCCAGTCGTACATAGGATAAATGCACCATTTGTCGCCCGTACGGTGATGCGGTGTATGCAGAATACGGTACATAACCGGGTCTCTTAAATTTATATTTGGAGATGACATATCGATTTTCGCTCTCAGCACCTTTGCTCCGTCAGGGAACTCGCCATTCCTCATTCTGTGAAAAAGATCAAGATTTTCTTCAGCGCTTCTGCCGCGGAAGGGGCTGTCTTTACCTGGTTTAGTCAATGTGCCGCGATGCTCGCGGATTTCATCTGCCGAGAGATCGTCTACATAAGCCCCGTCTTTTTTAATAAGCTGTTCCGCGTATTCGTAAAACTGCTCAAAGTAGTCGGAGGCATAGTAAATTTTATCCCCAAAATCAAAACCGAGCCATTTTACGTCTTCAACGATCGCTTTGACATATTCATCCTCTTCCTTTGCCGGATTTGTATCGTCAAAACGAAGATTACATTTTCCGTTATATTTTTGCGCAATACCAAAGTCTATAGACATCGCCTTGGCATGTCCTATATGAAGGTAGCCGTTAGGCTCCGGAGGAAAACGTGTATGAATCCGTCCATTATTTTTATTGTTTCGGATATCTTCCTGCACAAAAGCCTCAATAAAATTTACTGAACCTTCGGTTTCAGGCTTTTTTGATTGTTCCTCTTTAATAGGTTTCATAAGTAAAATCTCCTTCAGGTTTTATCGTATAATATTTTAATCTAAAAAGACCGTATCCGCAAACAAACGTGCCGTTTGATCCGAATATTAAGATAACAATAGGTTCTTATAAAGTTAAGACATCAGCTATGGCTTTTTCCGGATGCAGCATCATGTTGCCAAACACGTCGTTTGATCCGAATAATTATGGAAGTGATAAATTCATAAAAAGCTAAGACATCAGTTAAAGCTTATCTGGATGCAACATCATGTTGCCTACATCATGCTGCCCAAACGTCATTGTTGACTTATTTAATAAGGATACTTAAAATTAATTATATGGGTTTGAACCATGTTTTTAATAGTTTACGCTAAACAATGTAGAATTAAATTGAACAGTTGCATCTCCGAAATAAAACAAGGGGAAAAAATGTCGGAAAATCTAAATAATGCAGAAAAAGAGTTTTTTGAAATATTCAAGCATTATAAGACCATAACCAATAACAGCATCTCTTTAAATGATGTTTATACCGCTCAGCTCGCACATCAATATATGAGTTCATCCAATTATAAAAATCTTGAAGATATTTTGAAATCCCTTGAATCAAAAGGTTTTGTCAGAATGGAGGATAATGAACACATTTTTCTCACACAATTAGGCGAAGACTATTTATGGAGAAGTTGATACTGAGTTGCAATCAAAATAATCTTAATGATGAACTCAGTATAATACCAAGTAGCATTCAATTGTTCTTTAGCTCACACTTTGAATGCTACTTGGTATAAAAAAGATTAATGACAGGCCATAATGAATTCTTTTCCAAAATTAAGTAAGTTATTCATTAATCATCCGGATATATATTACAGAAAATTCTTAATAATTTTACGGATTTTTCCTATCATTTCAAGATGGGTATCGTTTAGATTTGGATTATTAATGTGTTTCAAAATATAATCCGTTTGCTCGGCATAAGTCCTGCTCCAATCCGGGTTATCTGAATTCAGGTCATGGATATTGTCAAGACGGTCGGCGAGTTTAATAAGCAGTGATTCGGCATTCATTCCGGATATCTTTTTTGTAAGATATTCAGCCTTACCAAGACGCTTCTTTTCATCTTCATCATTTGTAAGTGTCATAACCAGATCTGCTATTTTTTTTCCGAATTCCGAGTTGATTTCATCAAGTGTCGTATCTGTATCCTCAATTGTATCATGCAGAAGCGCCGCAATAATCTGGTCGATTGTTCCTCCGTAACGCTTTGTTATTTCAGAAACCCGGACAGGGTGGACAATATAAGGCTCCCCGGTGAATTTCCGTTTCTGGTTTGAATGCTTTTCTCCAGCGAAGTTGAGGGCTTTTTCGAAAATATAATATCCGGGATCGTTTTCTTCAATGTCATAGATCGATAAAATCGACAGCATTGCCTCAGCATTGCCAAGAGCATCGTCAAGAGGGTTATGGGAATGACCGGTTACCCGCAGATGCTTGAAATTATCGGCGGTATTGCGTACCATTCCTTTATAAAAAGAACCGAGATTCATAGATGTATGGCCGAAGGGATTGTGCCCGAGAAAATGATGGAAATACCAAGCGGTAAACATCCAGTCAAAACCGTTATTATCCGAAACAAAAATGAGCTTTCCGGAAGAGTTTTCTTTTACCCAGGCGTCAAATCTAAGCATTACTTTTGAGGGTTCCTCAAATCCAAGCGTTTCTTCGCGGGAAAACCCAGAAATATTTAATGATTCCGGAATGAATTTATCCGAAATTGGCTGCAATCTCGCATAAAAATTTTTTTTCAGCTCCTTTTCAACAACAACAGCTCCGATCTCAATCATAGAATAATCGCCGGGAACAGGCCCGTCAGATTCAATATCAACAAGAATATAGCTCACCATTAACTCCAATTCAATCATTATACCGGTTTTCAACACACTAAGCAGTTTTAAAAATTGATTAAAATTAACCTTAGAACATTATTCTAAAAAATCCGGTAATAATAATCAAATAAAACTAATTATTCGGCACTCAAATGTTCATTAACACTCGCTTTGATGCAGCTCGGCATTATGAATTAATGGAAAAATTATTTTTAATTCCTTGAAAAACTCTATACTTTTACAATGAAACATTGTGTATTTAGAATATATATTATTGAATTAAAATAAAAACATTATTAATAAACAGGGCACAAAAAGGAGGTTCTAAATGATAACACATATCAGCACAACAACTGTTTATGTAAGAGATCAGGATAAAGCAATCGATTTTTACGTGAATAAACTAGGCTTTGAAAAGCGTCGGGACGACCAGATGGGTCCGGGTATGCCGAGATGGATAGAAGTGGCTCCCCGAGGAGAAAAGACTGCGCTTGTTTTATACAAACCTACGGAAGAAATGCCTGGAGCAAGCACGTATGAACTTGCAAAGTCGCTAATCGGAACTTTTACAACCTTTGTACTGAATGTAGATGATATGCAGGTTACGTATGAAGCTTTGAAGGCTAAAGACGTGGTTTTTCCCGATCCTCCTTCTAAGCAGCCTTACGGCTGGTGGGCAACAATTAAAGACCCTGACGGGAACATTATCGGGCTTCACAAATAATACTGAGTTGCTTAATAGCTATTTTTATGTTATATATTTATGTAATATTCTGAATGTTTCATCGGCATGTTCTCTGGAAGACAGCCCCACAACAACATTTCTGATTTTTTTAAAGGAGAACAGATACTCATAAGCCTCTTCAGGATGAAGGCTTCCTGCCGCAAGCGTTGACATAGCAAGCAGAGTATGATTATGTTTCTGAAGGGCAATTTCGCAGGCCTCTCTGCTTGGATTCATAAAATATCCCTTCTTGTTAAAACTGCTCATAATCAAAGCTTCTTCAATCCCCGCTTTTGACAAAATTTCACAGGTGGCGGGAAAATTCAAAGTATCAAAGGCCGGAATAACTTTATACTTTTTACTAACATAGCTATAGAAATTTTTTATTACGGATTGCATATTATACCCTATTGCCAGACCGGTCAGGGCGTCATGTAAAAAAATAGCTTTTACATTCAAATCGTAGAATGGCCCCATTTCAATATCAATAAGCCTGTTTGCCATTTCCAGATAGTTGCTGCTTATAACGCTAAGCCCGCTTTCAATTAAAAACAGCAATTTATTAATTCCTTTTTTGCCCATTAATACGGATTCAATTGTTTTTATCATTCCTTTTTCGCTCAGCATTCTTACATATTTTGAGATAAACGGCACATTCACATAAATAGATAACTTTTTTAATTCCGGGTCCTGCCTTATCATATCTGTAATCTGATATATCGAGGGATGAGTCGAGAATAAAATGCCTTTAACCCCGTTATCTACAGCATAATAAATTACCTTTTTAATTTCCGATATATCTTTAAACCTTTCCTCGGTGATCTTACCCTTTTCGGTTGATAAATGATTTACTCCGAAGAACTGGTTATCTCCTAAAATTATTGAATCAATATTTATCACTCATAACCTCCGGTTATAGCTCAATAGTTTTATTCTGGATACATGATTTGTATATGCTGTCGACCAATCTTTGAACATAGAGCGCCTGTTCAAAACTGTTCGTCCTTTCATTATTTTTTATTTTATCGGCAAACGCCTTCATCTGAAGGCTGTAATGGGGACCTGCAATGTCAATATAATAACCGGAATATAAATCCGATATGCTGTATTTAACTGTGTTTTTATTATTATTTTTATCAATCATAGTGACTGTCGTGTAATGATCAGTTATCACCATATCTCCGTTTTCACCGGTGATATTTATTCTTATATAAGGAAGCCTGTAATTCGGTATACTCCATGACGAATTTACCCTGGCAGACAGATTGTTTTTAAAACCGATCTCAATTTCCACTTCATCTTCAACGGATTTAGAATAAACACTCCTCATTTTCCCTTTTACCTGCTTCACTTCACCGAACAACCAGTAAAGCAGGTCCAATAAATGAATCGTGAAATCAATTAATACTCCTCCGCCTGAAATATCGGGATTGTATCTCCATCCGGTTTGTTCCGAAAAGACATCGGAAACATAAATTTCAGACTCAATATTTTTGATATTTCCCAGCAGTTTTAAATCCAGAATCTCCTTGCCTTTCATTATTGCAGGCATATATCTCATATGGAAACCAACCATAGAAATAACATTCTTATCTTTAATGAGATTATATAACTCGACCGCTTTATCAAGAGAATTGCTGATGGGTTTTTCTAAAAAAATGTGAATGCCTTTATTAGCGGCATATTTCGCTATCTGCACATGGCTGAAAGACGGCGTCGTAATTGCAATTGCATCCAATCGGCAGGAATCGATCATTTTTTCATAGGATGTAAAATATGAAGCCCCCGGCATGACAGATTGAAAGGCTTTTAAAATCAGTTTAGACGTGTCAGTTATCGCTACAATCTCTACATCCGGAAGGGAATTTAATAAAGCCCCATGCAGCATACCCATTTTCCCGAATCCTGCTATTCCAACTCTCATCAAAAACTCCAGCGTATTTTTTAAAATATATGTCAGCATTTAATAATACTATCCAGATGCCAGTTATTTTATAAAGTCAAAGGATTTATGTCAAAAAAGTTAATTGGTCGTAGAAAAGATACCTTAGGGGCTCTGCCCCTATAACCCCGCCAAAGGGAATGATTCCCTTTGGAATCCCCGGTAGGAAAATCAGATTCCTATAATGAACCTTGCGGCACGGATGAGTTTGTTCATCATACTGGACTTGAAACCGATGGTTTTATCCCCGCATGCGTATGTGCAGTGATAGCAATTTATACATTTATCAAGGTCAATTGACAGGAGTTTTTTTTCATTTATAAAAATCGCTCCGGTTGGACAAACCTCTATACATGCTTCGGGATTCGAAACCTTAGGTTTTAATACCTTCGGAAATACATAAGTCTGAGTTGCCAGAACGCTTTTATTATTTTTTATCGGCGGTATTCTTCCGGTTTGAATATTCTTAAACCTGACAATTGGAAAATGATAACTGCCAATTGAAATCGTTTTACCATCCTCAAGAATTTCGATATCATCATAATTTGCGATCAAATTCCTCTTTACTCCGCGGACAAGTATAGCTATATCTGAGGGCTGATATCCTATCATTTTACAGGCGACGGCGTCAAGGGCAAACGGATTGATGGACGCGAGTATCTTTCCAACTTTCACCGGTTTTCCGGCCGCCGATGGCCCGCCATCCAGACCGGTAACCGCGTCCATCAGGCAGAGTGAAGGATTTGAAATTGTGAATAAATCTATAAATACATTGGCCAGGTCAAACACACTTTCCGTCCACCCATGCAGACGCTGTTTGTAGCCTCCAGGCATAATGCCGAACATGTTTTTAACGGCCCCTGAAAGTCTCATCAATGAATGAGATTTCAGTTTACATGCGTCGATTATCATATCGGCTTCAAGTACTTTTTTAGGAATATATATTTCTTTCAGGAAAGTGCTTTTTTCGGTGTTTTTAATAAGGGGCTCCTCTTCAAATGCCACAAGCTCTGCGTCGTATTTTTTTGCGACCTTATCAAGCCTTGCAGTTTTAAATGCTTTTTTTGTGAGGCCGGTTTGATAAAAGGAAATCGAATCTCCTATCTGTATTTTACACCGGCTGTCTTTCAACAAGATGCAGAGTCCCTCAACAATTGAGAAATGCGTTATAGTGGCCTGCTCCGGCCTGTTTTGCGACATAATATTCGGCTTGATCAAAACCGTTGAATTTGAAGGCATTTTAAATTGAATGGCTTCCAAAACTTTTTGCAAGGCTTGATCTACGGAATCGTGGCTATAATTTCCGCAGTTTTGAACGGCTACTTTTTCCATAAAACCCTCCGTTGTTTATAGATAGAATAAATTTTCCTAATTGAGTAGTTAAGATTTGTATTCTACACTATCATAATATAATTCATCCGGACAGATATCGATTTCAAATGGCCATTCAACACTCATATCATTGGTATGCACTTGCTTAAAAACGGCATGATTTCTCAACTTTTCAAAAAAATGGTCTGAAAGATAGGGTTTAACATCAAACTTTCTTGTTTCACCATTATTAAAATGAATAAGTATTTCGTAATTATCAAGCGCTCTAACTGAATCAGCTCTTGGCCTTATCATATTATCCTACCTTATTCCAGACCTTTAATCTTTATTATTTCTCCATTCTCTATCAAGACTTTCCAGGCGGCATTTAATTCGTCTTCGTGAAGCAAAATCCATGCTTCCACTAATTTTTGTTGTTTTCTGGGTAAATTTCCTGCTAATATATCCGCATTAAAATTAAAAGAAGCATCAAAATCACCGTATTTTGCATGAATATGCGGGATATTGTGGGGATTATGTAGTTCTTTATACATATAAATCAGAATGCCATAAAAAGATGAAATTAAAGGCATATTTCCCTTCTGCAAATAATATATAAAAAAATTCGCTTGTTTAGCTATATTTTACGCATTTAATAAATATTAGTCAATATTGTGTTTAAAAAACTTACTTATCTAAACTCTGTGAGGAATATTTGTCTCATGTAAAGCCGCTTAGTACGCAGAGTTATTATAAGCATTGATCTCTTTATCCTCACGTAAATCCGTTCAATCCTTACGTATCTCTTTAACCCAATTGATTCTATTAAAAGCTTTTTATATTATCAAAACCTATACAATACGCAAAAATAATTAGGTTGAACAAAAAACTGTACATGCTGAGCCGGTGACGATGGAATGAAGCATATTATCAATCCAAGCCCAGCCGATACCCCTCCTGTAATATATAATGCATTGCGGTAGTTGATATCCTGCTTGGAATCGGCAATTTTACTTTGATATGCCTGATATTGGGTATTCTGATCGGAAGACGAATACGATGAATTGGTGGAATTACTGTAATGATTCGTTGCCGAAGCAAAATCACTATTAGCCTGTAAATCAAAAACATATCCCAGGACGCCGCTCCCGGCACCTATTCCGATTAAAAGATAACCGAGCCAGTGAAAATCAGAGCCGCCGGTTGTTTTATAAGCCGGAACTGTAGCTTCCGGTTTACTTTCTTCACTTTTCTTTTCAGGAATTGCTTGCCGGTGTTCGCTTCTGTAATCCCGAATTTCAATATAAACCGGTACAGATTCCCCTTTGATCTTATCAGTAACCCTTTCGGCAAGGGCTTTTACTGCTGCGTTAAGTCCTGCTTTACTCCACACATCATAAGTATAGACTTCGTCGGCATAGCTTTCCGAGTCCGAAAGTGTGTGAACGGCATTCAAATTAAAGGAAAATTTTTCATCGGTAAAATTAAAAGTCCCCATCAGTACGAAATCAGCTCCCGCAATTGCTGAGGCCCGCCGGAACTTACGGAATTCGTCCATGCCTGAAAAGAGATCGGCTTTGCTTTTTATTATATTTTCTACGGTACCCTGCGGAATAACGACAGCATTCTGTCTTTCAAGCTCACTATTCAAAGTTTTTAAGGCATCCTTATAATACGCCCCTGTAGTTTTGTTTTCAATGTCATAGAAAGTCAGTCTGATCTCCCCGAAAGAAAAATTTACCGTTAATAAAAAAAGCAAAATAACAATTTGTTTCATAAACCAATACCTCTATTTTTTATTCTCTAACAAGCATATCTGGAGGTATACCTCCTTACCGTGAATAATATGTATTATTTTAACTTCAAAATCGGCATATTCTCATCATTCACAATAATTTGCGGATGCTGTTCCTGGGAAGTCTGATTTATTGCGTAGCGAGGTACCATATCGTTAAGATAATCTTTTAAGCCTTTGACTGTAATAGTGCCGTCTTTACTGCTGCCTGCACCGCCGCTGATGCCTTTCAGAAGAAAATAAGTAAAAAGACCATGCCGGTTTCTCCGGTACCAGGAAGATACTTCCTTCCCCGATGATGAAAACATCATTATGGCATCCTTAGCTGAAGCCAGTGGGTTTTCAACTTCAACGGTTACCGGGGAAATATCTTTTATGAGCCTTCCTCCACCGCTTCCGCCGGAAAAGCAGGAATCGATTATAATCCAGGTTTTTCCGATGCAGCCATCCTGCTTCATTTTTTTCAGGTTATCGAACAGTGTGTCAATAGCGTAGCCGGTAATTTCTATGCTCATCACATCGGCATCAACCGGTACAAGGTAACCTTTATTGTTATTAATTCCGGGCGCCCCATGACCCGAATAATAAAGTATAATATCCTTTTTCCTGATAATCAGCTCACGATAAAGCTTGCTTTGTTTATAAGTTTCCTTTGTTCCGAAAAGAGCCGACAAATTGCCTAAGGTTACGTTTTTATTCATCCAGATATTCACTTCGGGAATGCCGAATGTTATTACCATATATTTTTGAAATATTTCCGCATCATTTTGTGCGAATTCAACGATTGGAATATTGTTCTGATAATCTTTATTGCCTATAATTACTACCAGAATATTCGTCCCAAAGAGGTTTTTACCAGCGGGTATAAAATTGTCCACATCGACAACGGTTAGAAGATTGACCATTTCCTGTTTATTATTAAATTGGGCAAGATCGAGAGGCGTATTTCCTGAAAAATTCCGAAGTTCCGGGTTTCCGCCTTTATCAAGAAGGAGCCGGGCTATTCTGACATCGCCGACAAAAGCTGCCCAGTGAAGAGGACTCCAGCCTTCAACATCTTTTGCGTTTACATCGGCCCCATTTTTCAGCAAAGACACTGCCTGATCATAATTCCCGCTCCTCGCCGCAAGGATTAAATCAAGATTAATATCCGCATATATAAAATTAATTGAAAAGCAAAATGAAAAAGTGAATATTAATAACCGTTTCATATTTACCTCCACTTTCTATTATTATACTTCTTTGCGTCCTTTGCGGCTCTGCGTTCAAAATTTAGTCTCACGCAAAGACGCAAAGATCGCAAAGCAATTATCCGTGTAAATCCGTCAAATCCGTGTAAAGGAGCCTGCCCTGAGCGCCAGCCGAAAGGTGTGAACTATAGGATATGCACAAAAGCTTATCAGTCCTCAAAAGCTTCTTCCGACAGCCGATTCGGCACGCGGATGTAACGGATTATATGGATATTCATGGATTTTATTTATCTTTGCGGCATTAACGTTGTCTTTGTAAATTTTATTTCTAACTTGAGATTTCGATGGAAACAAGGTTTTCTTTCGACATAAACTGCTCCTTTTTTATTATTTTTAACTATTTGCAAGACAGTTAATGCCAACTATTGCGAATACCAAACATCATTAGTTTCGGTTGTATCATTAAATAAACTGCCGATTACCCACATCCTATCATTAAATACAGCACTTGAAAAGCTGCTTCTTGGAGAAAAAGCAGCGCCGGCCGTCGCCTTATGCCAGTTGGTCCCATCACCGGAGTACCAGACATCGTTAGTATAACCACTGCTCCCATTTATTCTGCCTCCAATAACCCATATTTTATTATCATAGATAACGCTGGAAAAATCGCTTCTTCCATAAAATGGGGCACTAGCTGTGGCGCAAGACCAATTAGTTCCATCACCTGAGTACCAGACATCATTAAAAGCACTAGAAGCATTAGCTCCTCCGATCACCCACATTTTATTATTGAAAACAACGCTCGAATGGCTGCTCCTCGGAGAAAAAGCTGCACTGCTCGTCGCCTGATGCCAGTTGGTCCCATCACCGGAGTACCAGACATCATTATGATAGCTGCTGGCATCCCATCCGCCTATGACCCACATATTGCTGTTAAATGAAACACAAGAATGGTTTTCTATTTTACTAAAGGCAGCACTTGAAGTGGCACAGAACCAGTTGGTTCCATCGCCGGAATACCAGACATCGTTTGAATAATATCCGTGTCCTCCAACAATAGTTTGCCCACCAATAACCCATATCTTATTATTAAAAACAACACTTTTATGATAGAATCTTGCAGAAAAAGCAGCACTTGAGGTGGCACCGTACCAGTTGGTTCCATCGCCGGAGTACCAGACATCGTTGATGGCACTAGCAGCGGTGTCAGACCCTCCGATCACCCACATTTTATTATTAAAAACAACGCTAGTATGACGGCTTCTTCCAGAAAAAGCTGCCGAAAGTGTAGCCGGTGCCCATTGAGATCCATCGGATATTGAAGCTATAATGAATGTGGCACTGATGGTGTGACTTGCCTTCACATTGGTGAATGTATATGATGTTATCGAGCCTTGGCTCACTCCGTCAACCGTTATATTGCTTATCTGATATCCGGTATTGGGTGTTATTGTGAAGCTCTGACTTGATCCCTGACTCACAACCACGTTGCCGGATGGACTGATCGAGCCTCCTGTGCCGGCGCTCGCCATTATGGTATAAACGACGGAACTCTGAGGGTAAAAATGTAACGCTGATGGTGTGGTTTGCCTGTACATTGTTGAAAGTATATGAAGTTATCGAGCCTTGGTTCACTCCGTCAACCGTTACATTGTTTATCTGATATCCGGTGTTGGGCGTTATCGTGAAGCTCTGACTTGATCCCTGACTCACAACCACATTGCCGGATGGACTGATCGAGCCTCCTGTGCCGACGCTCGCTGTGATTGTGTATTGGGTAGAACTACCCGACGGACTCACAGTAACTTGGCATGAAAGCAGAAAAAATAATAAACCCGCTAACATTGAAGAAAAAACGCTTAAAACCTCTTTCCTAAACATTTTACACCTCCATTGGTTAAAACGAATATTTTTATTCTTACCTTCTCGTCTTCCCGCCTTCCTGTGAAAACGCTTTTTTTAAGGCGGGAAGTTATTATCAGCATTTACTAATATACCCCTTTGCGAACTCGGCTTTTTTGCTTGGAATTTCTGCGTTGAGTATTTTGTCTCACGCAAAGGCACAGAGTACGCAAAGTTATTATTCTTGTAAGTCCATACAATCAGCATAATCCGTATGAAACGACGGATATATTAAAGGTTCTCATAAATTAATTAGTATAAAACCTCACATTATCAATAAAACACTGTGCTTGAGCTCCATTTATCTGGTATGTCCCTGTACGAATATCTGATAAACCTATCCTATCCATATCAGAAGCAAAGGGACCGCCAGAAATTGAAAATGAAGTGACATAATTTCCGCTATCACGATTTGTTACAACGGTATTTATTGTGCCATTGAAATTATTGTAAGCCATAACCACATGATACCAAGTATTAAGTGAATAATAATTATTATTAGTAACTTCGTCGTAGGAAGATGATTGATTGTTTTCATTTATAGAACTTAACAAGATAGTATAACCTCGATCTTCATGTGAAAAAGTAATATATGTAAAACTGCCCCCATTATTATTCATGTCTGTATCAAAAATACCGAACCAAATTCCACTAGCATAGTCCACGTTAGTAACTTTTATATCATACTCTAGCTGAAATGATCTGGATGACATATTAATACCCAAATCTTTAACAGCGTAGTTACCACCATTGTTTATATTGATCCGATTTACATAATAATACTGATTGACAGAATCCCATTTAAACCGAGAAGAGTCGCTTGTCGACCATCCAGGATCAGTTGAAAAATCAGTAGAATATACTAAATTGGAGCTGCTAGTCCAGATAGCATAAAGAGTCACATTTGCATATCCCATCATGAATGTCTGCCCAGCACTATATGTAACCCCTAAGCCGTTAGCCAGCGTGTTCCAGCCAGTGAATATATAACCGGTTTTTACAAGATAGGCACTATTGCCGAGGACTGTAACGGCTTGTCCATTCGTGTAGTTATAGCCATCAACTGGTACACTTCCACTGGTATTTCCATTTCCTTTGTATGTTACAGAATAATAAAAAATTGAGTTACCCGAGGAGCTCGAACTACTCGCCCTCGACGAAGCATTCTTCTCATAATTTTCAACATCACTCGTATTCAATGTGCAGGACAATATATAAAAAGCAAACGCGGTAAAAAGTAACACCGCGATAATGATTCTTCTCATTTTATGCCTCCATTAATTTATTACGTATTTTTTTAATGCAAAAATTCTTTGCGTCCTTTGCGGCTCTGCGTGAAAATTTAGTCTCACGCAAAGCCGCAGAGTACGCAGAGTTATTGTCAGCACCGATCTCTTTATCCGTGCAAAACCGTCTAATCCGTTAAATCAGCGTTGAATTGGGGTAAAATTATCAGCCTCTATTTTCATAAAATTTAGATATTACCTTAAATATTCCTAACCCTTCGCATATTTTGCTTCTACTTCGCGATTATCTTATAACCTATATCAATATATTCTATCTTATCCCTTTCAATTTTTACAAACTGGCCGGGAAAATCGTCGATATTTTCAATCTTTGCAGTACTGAAAGGTTCCAATGTAATCATCACTCTTAAAAATTCCAGGCTTTCTTTCTGCCCTTCAGTCAGGAACATTCGGTATGATGCGGTGGCCTCTATTTCCTTTTTAGTGGGTAATTGAAGGGGAGTATTTGCAAGGATGGTATTATCGGAATTGATGGAATTCGGAAATAGAAGGTAAGTTTTGCCTATCTCATCAATGCAGTAAACTGTCAGGTATCCATTTAAACCGCTCTGTGCCTGGAGGGTCATATTATCCCCGTTTAAAAAAATCCTTTTATTGAGTTTTACCGTCAGGTTAAACAGGGGTTCCTGAGCGCCTTTTATCTTTTCGTATTTTGCTTTTGTATAGATAGAAATTCTGGTATATTCATCATTCGCGATAAGTTTCCTGGTATTTGTAAGTATTGTAAATTCTGTAATATAACCTTCACTTCGTGATGAGACGGAAGATTGGAAAATCTGGTTTTCTTTCAAATTATCGAATATTTTCTGACTAAAAAGGAGCGATACCGCTCTTTCACCTTTAAACTGGAGGATTTTTTCTTTGGCTTTTTCTATCGCCTTTTTAAGTCCCTCATTGAAGGATTTTGAACTGTCAATATCCTCTTCAGCCTTAACATAAATATAACCATCTGCTTCGATTAACCACTTATTATCCAGCGAAACGAGAATTGAATCGCCGGTTTTAGCCTCCGTGTAAATGGGACCATGAATCAGAAATATGGAAAGCAAAATAATATTAGTTTTCACTTTTTTTGCCCCTAATGAATTATTAATTGCAAAACTTGTGCCATTTTAACAAGCGAGCTCTTCGATAAAAATACATCTGCAATAAAACTATGGCAAGTAATTAAGGTAATAAACAATTTGGCGAGTATAATAAACTGAGTGGTCGGTCGGTGAGTTTATAGAATTAAACCTGAGCCAAGCGGGCGCACCGAACGGCACGCTTGTTAAAAATATCTAAAATGATATATCATAAAAGATAGTATCATTGTATTTTAAATTGAAAACAATAATAAGCTTAATACAGATGAATTAAGTTGTCAATATATTTGAGCGATTTTAACCGGAAATGCAGTCATGAAAATAAGACGGCTATACAAAGGGTTCACCTACCTTTTACTTCTTTGTGACTTCGCGCCTTCCTGTGAAAATCAATGTTCTTTACAGGAAGGCACTCATTGGCTGACATTAGTCGAGGCTCTGACACAGAGAATCGTAACAATTCGTGCCGGCATAATGCGTGGGTAGATATTATTCTATTCCTAACTGCCTTCTAATAAGACGGCACAAGCTTAGCTTGATTTCATGATGTCTTGGAATAGGAGCCGATCTTCCATTTTGTGAATTCTTAAATATATCATGCTTTCCGCCATGCCTTTTCAGATAACATCCTTTTGATTCAATCTCTTTTATAAATTGATCACGGTTCAAATTACGACCTCTAAATCCTTTTCATGAATATCCGGATGAATGTCGATATCCGAATTCTCTTCAAGCATTAACTTATAAGCGTCAATTATATTAATTTCCAGTTCCTGCAAGGTTTCACCCTGGCTGAAAACTCCAGGCACTTCTTTCAGCCTGCCAACATACCATCCATCCTCTATCCAATAATCAAGTGAGAATTTTCTTGTCATAATTTTGCCTCTGATAATTATTATGTAATACTTATTCATTTTTTACAATTTCTTTGTGCCTTTTACTGTTGTTTATGGTAAATTGAATACTATATCTCTCGTTATGCCGTCACATCGATATTTTTAGCCCTGGTTTCTTTGTCTAAATTCTCTTTAGGGGGTTCGGGCTTTGTTTCCACTTCCCTCTCCTGCCTGATTCGGGCGGCATTCTCATCAGCCTTTCTGTCTTCTTCGGCCTTATTAACTTCCCTTTGAGTTTGAACCTTCGTAATATTCAAAACCGGTTCGATACCATTAACATCCATAAAAACCTCCTCACTACCAATTCAAGAGCTTTTCTGATATAATTATATACAAACCGCAAATCTTCGTCAACCTTTCCGGACATAAAGCAGGACTGAAATTAATCGCAGTTAAGTTAAGCAAGTTTATTAAGCCTTTTCATTCCTTTACCTTTTTAAATAAATATGCTATAATATAAATATAAGAAAAGAATGTTTAATTTTTATTGACTGTTTTATCGATAATATATAGATATTTTTCCGGAGGAGATTTTCATGGCAATGGCATACCGCCCCCAGAAGTGTTGTGTATGCAATGAAAATGAGGCTCTAATTTTTATAAAAGTTATTCTTCAGGATAAGCTTGAGGAAAGAGGATTATGCGCTCAATGTGCGATAAAGTATATGGAAAACAGAAATCAATTTCAAAAGCTGGATATGATAGATAACAGAGTAATGAATGCTCTTGAAGAAATGCGTAGCCTTTTAACGGCGATTGTTTCAAATATAAGTGTAATCAGTTCATTAGTCCAGAATAAAAGTAAAAAGAATGTTTTAAAATGCGGAAACTGCGGGCTTACTTATGACAACTTCAGAGAAAGCGGCTACTTTGGATGTCCCTATTGTTACAATGCTTTTAAAGAACAGATCAAAGATCTGATTCTCGAGATTGAAAGAGGGGGTATTCACAAGGGAAAGATGCCCAAAAAATATGCCAAAATCTATCTATTAAGAAAAGAAGTTCATTACCTGAAAAATCAATTAAAAAAATATATTATAAGTGAAGAATATGAAAAGGCGGATAAGCTGAAAAAAAAGCTTGATAAACTTATAGGCAGCCATCCCGTCGGAAAAGAAGATGAAATTTATTGAATTTCCAAAAATCCAGGATAGAAGAAAAAATCAGCTTGATAATATCGTTTTTTCCACAAGGGTAAGAATTGCCCGCAATATAGAAGGCCTCAATTTTCCACTCACTCTCTCTGAAAAAGATAAAATCAAAATTGATGAAAAAGTTGCCGAAAAAATTAAAGAACTGCCATCAAGGGTTCAGGTCGAAACAATTGATGAAATGGAAAAAGAAAGGGTAATGATTTATCTTTCCAATCATGTCATAACGAATGAATTTTTAAAGTACGGAAGAACTTTAATTTATGAAATAAGCGGAGATTGGGTAATTTTGATTAATGAAGACGATCATATCAGGCTTTTTGATATAGAATACGGTTATAATGCGAGACAGATTTACAACAGACTTTCCTACTTAATTTCGCTTATAGAGGAAAACATAGATTTTTCTTTTGATGAGAATTACGGCTATTTAACCGCTTCAATATTGAATGTGGGCACTGGTTTGCGTATATCCGCTATTATTAACCTTTACGGTCTCGTTGCCACTAAAAAAATCGAAAATTTTATCGAGACGGCTAACAAAATAGGTTATTCTGTCGTTAATATATCTGAAGGCACAGACTCAAGTCTATTTACAATTTATAATATTTATTCTCTTGGAATCTCGGAATCGGATCTTTTAAACGAATATGAGCATTTTTTAAACCGGGTTTATCATCTTGAAATGAAGGCCAGGGAAGAATTCTTCAACAAGAAGGAGGAACTGGAGATTTCCTTTGAAGAACTTTTTGAGATCAGAATTAAGGATAAAATAGATTGGAATAATTTATTGTATTATTTATCGCTGATCGATGCTTTAAACAAAAGCTATATTACTGTAAAAAATATTAGTAAGATTAGAAACCTGTTATATCAGGGAAAAGTTGACTATCTTCTTTACAAACATCATATAGATAAAGAATCTGTCGATCAGGTCAGGGCAAAAATATTAAAAAATTATATTTCAAATATTAAGTATAAAACTATAAAAACTTAAACCATTCGGAGCGGTTTATGGCTGATTTCACAGGATTTACATCCAGAGCGCAGAAAGTAATTTCCATCCTCGCACAGCAGGAAGCAAGAAGGCTTTTCAGCGAACAGGTAACTCCTGAGCATTTATTTCTGGGAATATTACGGGAAATTGATGGAGCCGGAGTAAGGGCGATGATTTACCTGGGATTAGACCTGGATGACTTAAAACGGGAACTGGAGATGGTCTTAAGAAGCAAGTCCAGTAATACCCTAACCCTGGGTGGAATACCTATTTCTGCCCGTTTTAAGAATATAATAGAAGCCAGTAAAGAAGAATCCAAGACTATCGGACATAATTATGTTGGAACAGAACATCTCCTCCTTGCCATTATAGGAGAGGAAGACCCCGATGCTCTTATTCCTATAATTATGGCAAACAGGAATATTGATATCCAGTTTATGAGACAGGCGGTAATAAAAACAGTAGGATACGGAGAAATCAATAATTATAAGACTAAAAAGAAGCAGATAAAAACCCAGTTCCTTGACAGGTTCTCAAAGAACATTACCTTACTCGCACAACAGGGTCATCTTGATCCCGTCATTGGAAGGAGCAATGAGATAAAGAGGGTTATTCAGATACTGTCACGGCGTCAGAAGAATAATCCCATATTAATCGGGGAACCAGGCGTAGGAAAAACAGCCATTGTTGAGGGAATAGCTCAGATGATTGTCAGTAATACAGTTCCGGATAAGCTTATAGACAAAAAGATTTTGCTTCTTGACCTTGGTTTGGTTGTAGCCGGAACAAAATACAGGGGTGAATTTGAAGAAAGAATGAAAAATATTGTAAAAGAAGCCGAGGATGCCGATGACGTTATACTTTTTATAGATGAGATACATACGATTCTCGGAGCCGGGAATGCCGAAGGTGCGCTTGACGCCTCTAATATGCTGAAACCGGCTCTGGCAAGAGGCACTATCCGCTGTATCGGCGCCACAACATTTGACGAATACCGTAAAAGAATAGAACGCGACAAGGCTCTGGTCAGAAGGTTTCAGTCGATTGTCGTAAATGAACCGTCAATTGATGAAACTATCGAGATTTTATCCAGAATAAAAACCAAATATGAGCAATTTCATAACGTTGAATATACAGATAGGGCAATTATATCAGCAGTGAAGCTGTCACACCGTTATATCGCCGATAGAAAACTTCCCGATAAAGCAATAGACATTATAGATGAGGCAGGCGCTTTCTGCGGAATATCTTTAACCGGCAAGCCAGAGGAGCTGATGAAGCTGGAAAACGATTTGGCCCAGCTTGAGGAAAAGAAGAACAGTCTTGTTAAAACCCAGATTTATGAAAAAGCCGCAGACATGAGAGACAGAATCCGGGAAATCCGGAATGTTTATGAAAAAATGAAGCAGGAATGGCTTAGTTCAAACAAAAAGGGTAAGGTAATAATTGACCAGAAAGAGATTGAAATGGTTCTATCTTCAATTACAAATATCCCGATCAGCCGCCTGAATGACGATGATGATAAAAAAAGGTATTTAAATATAACCGGGGAACTTCGTAAAAGTGTAAAGGGACAGGAAGAAGCAATAGAAGCGATATCCAGCGCCATCAAGAAGAATATCGTCGGAATGAGGAAAGCCACAAGACCGATCAGCGGCATGATTTTTCTGGGGCCGACAGGTGTGGGTAAAACAGCGCTTGCAAAAGCTCTTGCTCAATTCATGTTCGGCTCGGAAGATGATCTTATCCGTGTTGATATGAGTGAGTATATGGAAAAATTTAATGTTTCTAAAATAGTCGGAGCTCCCCCGGGTTATATAGGGCACGAGTCAGGCGGTGAATTGACTGAAAAAATCCGCAGAAAACCTTATTCTGTTGTTTTATTTGATGAAATTGAAAAGGCTCATCCCGAAGTGTTTAATATGCTCCTGCAGATTTTAGACGAGGGCAGGATTACAGACAGCCTCGGAAACAGAGTAGATTTCAGAAACACTATCCTTATCTTAACATCCAATATAGGGACCGAACATCTTTCAAATAAGGGCAATCTTGGGTTTTCAGATAATCTTGTTGATAATGATAAAAACAAAGAATATGTTATGTCCGAGCTGAAACAGTATTTCAAACCGGAATTTCTTAACAGAATAGATGAGATTGTTGTTTTCAATACTTTGAAGAATGAAGTTCTTGAGGAAATTGTTGAAAAGATGATAGAGGAACTGAATGAAACTCTTTCTCTAAAGGGAATATCCTTTAAACTTGCTCCCGGTGTCAGGAAATATATTGTCGATAATGGTTTTGATCAAAAATACGGGGCTCGTTCACTTTACCGTGCTATCAGCAAATTTATCGAAATACCTGCTACCGATAAGCTTTTATCCGAGAATATAGATTTAAATAAAGACATCGGCATAATTGAAATCAGGGCTTCTCTTAAAAAAAGCGGGGTCAGTTTTCAAATTTCTCAGAAAGGTCTTGATAACAGCCGCAAAAACATCAAAAAGAATGAAGATGTTTTTGATACCGCAGAATAGAACCGGACAACAGGCTTAATTAACCGCCTTAACAGAATCATAATTAGTTTTTCCCGCCAAGTTCTTTGGTAGAAAAGTTTTTCGAAAAATTGACAAACCTACGAAAAGTATTAAAATATATAGCTTATATTTTATTTAATGAGGTATTTATGAGTGTTGAAGTAATGGGCGATATGTTTCTTGAAGCAATGAAGCTGGATGACGCCAAAAAAAAAGGAGGCGAATCACATGGACTTGTAAAAAAAGGGAAAGTAGTCGCTGTCAATGAAGGGGATGTCTTTCTTGACATGGGAAGCAAGTCTGAGTGCATTGTCCCCTTGTCTGAGTTTACACAAAAACCTTCAATCGGGGATACAGTAAATGTTGTGCTTAAGGAAATGAAGGATGGAGTAAACATCGGTTCAAAAACCGAAGCTGAAAAATTAACAAGAATGGATGATATTAATAATGCCTATGAAAATGGACTTCCAATAAACGGAACAATCGAAGAACCTGTTTATAAAGATAACCAGCCAAAGGGGTTTATAGTAAGTCTCGGTTTTGATATCAAGGCATTCCTGCCACTATCTCAAATTGATACCAAAAAAGAAGATAAATTGGAAAATATGAAAGGGATTTCAACCGATTTCGCTGTAATTGAAATGAAAAGAAATAATATAACCGTTTCCAGAAGAGAATTTCTTCAAAAAACCATCAAAAAACTCTATATCTCATTCTTTGAAAAACACAATATAGGAGATCTGGTTAAGGGAAAAGTAGAAAGAGTGGAAGAAGATTTCATTGTTTTAGGAGTGGAAGGTATCAGGGCTTTTATGCATGTTTCTGATTTTTCGTGGAAGTTTCTTTCGGACATGAAAAAGGTTGTAAATATAGGTGATGAAATAGAAGTTGTTATAGTAAAAATGGATAAAAGTAAAAATTCCGTAAAAATAGGAAGAAAACAATTAACTCCTGATCCCTGGGAAAGTATTGATAATAAATATTCTTCTGGAGATATGGTTAAAGGCAAAGTCGTAAGTTTCAGAAAAGACGGGGCTATAATTGAAGTAGAGGATGGAATTGAAGCATTCCTCCCGGTTGATGAAATGTCCTGGACTGAAAAAGTAAGGGACCCAAAACGATATCTCAAGACGGGAAATATAGTTGAAGCCAAAATTCGGAATATCGAGAGTCCCCGGAGAAGAATGGATATATCTTTAAGAGAAATCCAGGAAAATCCCTGGGATAATGCTGATAAAATTTACAGCTATGGGAAAAAGGTTGAAGGAGCAATTACTTCTATTGTTGATTTCGGAGTTTTTATTAAATTCCCCGATAGGATTGAAGGTTTAATGAGAAAAGAGGATGCCGATTGGCTGGATACAGCGGTAGATTTAAAGAAAAAATTCAAAAAAGGCCAGATAATCCAGGTTTTGGTTCTGGCCATTGATAAGGAAAGAGAAAAATTAAGGCTTGGATACAAACAACTTTCGGATAATCCATTTAAAACATTCTCATTAAATTACCCTGCCGGTTCAGTAGTTTCTGCAGTTATTAAAGAAATACAGGATAATGGAGCCATTGTATCTCTAGAAAACAACCTGGAAGGTTATATTCATATTTCGCAGTTGTCAAAAGATAAGGTGGAAAAAGTTGGAGATTTTTTAAAAATCGGGAACGAAGTAAAAGCTTTGGTAAAGTTTGTCGATGTAAATAAAAATAAGATAGAGTTAAGCATTAAAGATTTTTTATTTAAAGAAGAAAAGATTGAAGTAGCAAAATATATGGCCGGCAGCAGCCATGACAATAATATGGTTTCAATAGGATCGTTATTGAAAGATCAGCTTGCAAATATAAATGTGGAGAATAAGGATGTCACAGCAAAAAAATCAAAAGCAAATTAGTACTTTAGAAAAATCAATAGAGTTTGTTTTAAAATACAAGCTGATAGTAAGTATAGCTTCCGGATCGATATTGGTCATTGCGGCTATAATAGCGGCTCTATTTTATTTCTCGGCTTCGAATATTGAAAAGGCAAACAGGATGTATGATTCATCCCTGAGTTATTTAAATAATATCAATTACATTACCAATGAATCTGATAAGGCAAAGGTTTATCAGGAGCAGATGAACAATCTATCGGTTCTTGTTCAAATTTATCCGAAAACAGTCGCTGCGACACGTGCAAGGCTTTTTCTGGGCAAAGCATTTTTTGAAGAGGCCTTTCAGAGCGGGAAACAGGATAATCTTAATATGGCTTTAAGCTATTATAACAGCGCTTATGAAAATACAAAAACTGGATTTTACAAAGCTCTTGCCCTTATTGGAAGAGGTCAATGCTATGAACAAAAAAATGATTTTAAAAAGGCGTTTGATGATTACAATCAGATAGTCACAAAGTATTTCAACGAGGGATTCACTCCGGTTGCACTCATCAGTATGGCAAGGTCTAAAGAAATGTCAGGGGATGTCACAACCGCAATCGAATATTACAATAGAGTGTTAAAGGAATATCCTGATTCATTATGGTCCAGGTTTGCGAAGGGAAAAATCTATTTCTTTTCAGACTCACCTGGAAGCACCAATACAACCAAAGGAACAAGTGTACCGTTCATATTGCAATAGTTAATCACATATTGGTTTTGATAATATTATTATATAGATTGTTACTAATTTGCAATATTTCTTACCATAATTATTATTGAGTTTACAAAATATATCTATAATGTCTAGTAAGAAGTTATTTGTCTAATTACTTGCAAGCATTTTATCAAAAAAGTAAAATAATTAGGCTATAACGATCAGTATCAATAAATACTAAGTTATTCGTTCAGCTTTCACTTTAAATGCAGCCAGGCAACATATGATTTGTCTGCATAATCAATATAGCTAATACTGAGTTGCAATCAAAAAAAACTAATAAAGAACTCAGTAAGCATTTAAAACTTCGTTAACACTCACTTTGAATAAGATTCTAATATAATGGAGAATAAGATGAAAAATATCTTAAATAATCTAAAAATAACAAATAAATTGATGGTTTTACTTGCTGTATCACTCGTATTTTTAATAATATTAGGTATTACATTTTTTGTTCAATTAAACTTTCAGGAAAATAGAACAGTAGAAATTTTCAATAACAGGCTTCATAATTACGAAACATACGCTAAAATTCACAGCAATATACTGGATGTTCAGGCTAATTTATTTCAAATGATTTCATGGGCAAATGCTAATTATCAGGCTGAAAAAATAAAAGAAGTCGGAGAAGCCCAAAAAACAACAATCCAGAATGTTGAAACAGTAATCAACGACTTTCTTAGTTCCGGAAAAACAACTCAGGAAGAGCAGCAGCTCTATAAGGAACTGTCAATAAACCTTCAGGAATACAAGGATTGGGCTTTGAGAGTCATTGATATGGTCGGACAGGATGTTTCTGTGGCTACTATGCAGATGGGAACCGCAAATAACAAATTTATACTATTGAAGGAAACCGTAGGAAAGCTCCAGATTCTTGAGAGCAATTTGAGCAAATCAAAATATTCTTCTTCAATACAACAATCTTTGACAATATTTATAGTGATTATGGTGTTTTTTATCTTAACTTTAATTGCAGTTTCGGTTTATATCGGACAATCTATTGTTGAACCTTTGAAAAATGTTGTAAATATAATAAAAATTATTGTGCAGGGTGATTTTACAAAAAAAGTGGATATAAACTCAAACGATGAAATCGGTGAAATGGCTAATTCTTTTAATTTACTTGAAGATCAGATAAGAGAACTTTTGAAAAAAATAAAAGACTCTTCCAATGTACTTTTAAACTCAATCCAGGGCCTTTCGGTTTCCTCTGAAGAAATATCAGCCACATCAACTCAACAGGCTACCGCGGTTAAAGAGATTGTTTCTACTATGGAAGACTCTAATATTCTCAGTCATGAAATGTCAAAATCAATTAATGAAGTGGTTAAAATTGCCATGCAGACAAAAAACAATGTAGATACCGGTGTTTCTTATGTCAAAAACAGCCTCTCCAAAATGGAGGAGATTAAAAATAAAAACATGGATACAATTCATGGTATAAGATTATTGGGAGAGAAGATTGAAAGCATCTGGGATATAGTGAATATTATCAATGGAATAGTTGATCAGACCAAGATTATTGCTTTCAATGCGGCTCTGGAAGCCTCTTCGGCAGGCGAGGGCGGCAAGAACTTCCAGATTGTGGCCAGCGAAATAAAACGTTTAGCTGATAATACAATGGCTTCAACCAAGGAAATAAAAGCTAAAATAAATGAAATTCAGCGTTCATCAAACAATTTAATTATAATCTCAGAGGATGGTACGGAGAGAATAAAAGAGGGCTGGGAATTATCCCAAAAACTCGAAGAGGTTTTCGGGAATATTTTAAATTCTGCCGAAATATCTGCAAAGTCCTCTGAGAATATAGAATTATCAATCAAACAACAGGCTTCGGCTTTTGAACAAATCCTGTTAACATTGAAAGAGATTTCAAGCGGTATTGAAAACTTTGTGTACTCTACAAAGCAGACAAGCCAGACAACGGAAACCCTGAAAGATATGGCAGATAGCCTGAATAAAACAGTTGAAAAGTACACACTGGAACATGATATTTAAGTGGAAGCCGACTTGATAGATAGAACAAAAGGCTGTGATATATCACAGTCTACTTTGGAAAGTTAAACCCGGATCAAGCGGCACGCTTGTTGGAGAATGAAATGATTGCAAAAGAAAATTTGAGAAAAATTAAATTTAAAGTAGTTTTATCAATATTCCTGTTTAATTTTCTTGTTCTTGCATCAAGTAAATTTTACGATGCCATTTTCAGTAATTATTTTGATTCAATAAATGCCAGTTTATTGTTCAGGTTCCTTAATATATTTGATCCCCTGGTTTTTTCTGTTTTTATTGTAATGGCAATTTTCACAAGTTTTGTGATCCTTAAATATTTAAAATACCTTTTTATCTACCTTGAAGAAGGTAAAGAGTATGATAAAGCAAGAACGGCTACAGTCAGTATTCCATGGATTACTCTTGTAGTTCAAACCATTTTCTGGGCGCTTGGGGCAACGGGATACTATTTAATAAATAACTGGCATGCTGATAACGGTCTTCCATACTGCTGGGAATTGATTCTAAAAGTCAGCACAGGAATTGTAGGTTCGCTGTATACATCCCTTGTTATTAATATCATCCTGATGAAATCAAAAACACTATTGAATATGACTGATATACGCAAGGGAGAAAATGATCTGTTTGCAAGGGTAAAAGATTATTTGATCATATTTGGATTAGCGTTTTACCTTGTTTCCAATTTATCATACCGGGCTTATTACTCCATGAATGCAGGAAAAAACCAGGATAACGGTTTTTTTATTATCGGAACCGTTATTTCCGGCATCTTTTTCATATCGGTTTGTCTTGGACTTATAATATTGTCAAAAAAAGAGTATTTTTATCAGGTTGAATTTTTAAAGAAAAAATTGGAGGATTTTTCTACAGGCAGTATTGATTTGTCAAAAAGGATTTTTTTAATAAATTTTGATGAAATCGGAGAATTGGCTGTAAATGTAAATATGGTTATCAGCAATATTGATATATTGATCAGAAATATTGAGAACTCAACCAAGGAATTACATAAATCTGCTCAACATTTATCAGTTTCAACAAAAGAGATTTCGTCAACCTCCAGTCAGCAGGCCGCATCAGTAAAAGAGATAGTTTCCACAATGGAAGACACAGACCAGCTGTCCAAACAGGTTTTAAAATCTATCAGCGATGTAGTAAAAAATGTATCAAATTCAAAATATAATGTTGAAATAGGAGTATCAATCGTAAAAAACAGTCAGAATAAAATGTCTGAGATTAAGGACAAGAATAATGAAACATTAGCAGGCATTAAGTCACTTGTAGATAAGATAGAAAGCATCTGGGATATAGTGACTATAATTAATGGAATTGTTGAACAGACAAGAATAATAGCCTTTAATGCGGCCCTGGAAGCAATTTCCGCCGGAGATGCCGGGAAGAACTTTCAGATTGTAGCTAATGAAATCAAACGTCTTGCAGACAATACAATGGCTTCAACTCAGGAAATAAAAACAAAAATTAATGAAATTCAGCATTCATCCAGCGATTTAATTATAGTATCTGAAGATGAAACCGAAATGATAAATACCGGCTGGGAATTGTCTCATAAGCTTGAGGAAGTATTTAAAAATATTTTAATTTCATCTGAGGTTTCAGCTTCTTCTTCAGGAAATATTGAACTTTCAACAAAGCAGCAGGCATCGGCTTTTGAACAGATTCTATTAACTCTTAAAGAAATATCTAATGGAATAGAGAATTTTGTTATTTCAACCAAACAAACAAGCGAAACCACTGAAACCCTTAAGAATATGGCTGACAACCTGAATAAGATTATCGAAAAATATAAAATTCAATAATATCGGGAACTAATGTCTTATTTTTTAGAGAAAATGGGAAGGTTTTAAGAATACAAGAGAGAAGAGTATTTTCCCCTCCGGAGGAGGGGAGACAAGAATAATGAACTTCAATTTATATATAATAATAAAACTTTTTTGATAAGAAAACTTTTGACTTTTCCATTAAAAAGCTAAGGATATTATATGAAAAGAAAAAATATTATGGATAATAAGGAAATAATCCGGGAGTTAACTGAAAAACAAGCCCAATCATCTGAAATAACCGATTCAGCAGATTCCATCCAAAAATTTCTAATATTCAGTATTGACAGTGGTAAAGTCTGCTTTAATGCCGAATTGGTTAAAGAAATTGTTTTAAACACCACGGTCTATTTTATTCCTTTCTGCCCCCCATACATAAGTGGTCTTATTAACAGGCATGGTGATCCATATACTGTTTTCGATTTGAATGTACTCTTTGAAAATAAAAAACAGGAATCTTCAAAATTCATAATAATGAATGAAAAAGATGACCATATTGCTTTTATTATTAAGGATATAGTAGAAATAGCGGATATTACTCAAAACGGGATTTATAAGATAGAATCGCAGGAAAACGGAAATGAATTTGTTCATGGATTTATTATATATAAAAACGACAAGATTTTTATCATTGATCTGAACAAAATTTTAAAAAGGCTCGAAAATGATCTCTGATTTAAAGGCTGAGTTTCTTTTACTTCATTACTCAAATATTGATTTTTTAATAAACAGGGCTGAAATCCAGGGAAGTTTTTATATAGATTATTTTCATAAAATAAAAAGCAAATGTAAATATTTTACGGGGATTACACATTATAATAACGAAAATATCCTTTCAGCCGATTTCCAGTATTATTTAAATGAAACTTTTAAATTTAATGAAAAAAGTGATTATCCGATTGCCATTATTTTTAATATAGATAAACCGGCTTTATACAAAAGTATAATAAAAAAATGTTTTGGTCAAAATTCAAGACCCAATTTAAGTTCCAGCCTGATCGGTTTAATAATAAATAATGATTTCGAACTCGAAAAAATTCAATTACATGAGATAAAATTGCTGCCCGAATCCATCAGAAATAAAAATAATGAAGACGGTATTTTGGGGGTCAGGTTTTTAGAAAATAAAAAGAATCAATATTATATTGATATTGAAAAAACAATTGAAAGGATTATTTTCAGGGGGTAATTTGAATGAAACTGCTTATTGTGGATGATTCCGCCTTGATTAGAAATATTTTAAAGGATATCGTTAAGGAAAGCAAAGATATTACAGTTGTCGGAGAAGCGACAAATGGAAAGGAGGCAATAAATAAAAATATTGAATTGTCGCCGGATTTAATAATTATGGATATCGACATGCCGATAATGAACGGTATTGAAGCAACAAAAATAATCATGGATGTAAAACCTGTGCCGATAATGATTTTCTCCAGGAATACTGATACTTTAAACAATTTTAACGCGATGAAATACGGCGCTGTTGATTGTATACAAAAACCCGAATTTTATTTATTTAATGATGCCGGCTACCTTAAAAATTTTATTGATAAACTGCACTTACTTTCTAAAATAAAGGTAAATTCTCTTGTGAGCAGAGGATATAAAGAAATAAATCTCACAGAAGATAAAAGTTTAAAGGTCAAAGTAATTGTGATGGGAGCATCAACTGGAGGTCCAACTGCCGTTGCAAAGATTTTAAATGCATTACCCAAAGATCTGCCAGTTGGAATCGTTCTGGTTCAGCATATTGAAACAGGTTTTGACAAAGGATATGCTGAATGGCTGGCTTCCGAATCAAACTTAAAGGTAAGATTGGCGGGAGACAACGATTTTCCTGATTCAGGAGAGGTTCTTGTGGCTCCTACCGATAAACACCTGGTTTTCAGGAATCAAGTGCTTTTTTTAGATGAAGGGGCAAAAGTACTTAATCAAAAGCCAAGTATTGATGTACTGTTTGAATCGGCCGCCAATAGTTTCGGCAGCGAATTGATAAGCGTTTTATTAACCGGAATGGGATCCGACGGGGCTAACGGATGTGTGAAAATTAAAGGAAAGGGGGGTTTTACAATAGTCCAGGATGAAAGCACTGCCATGATTTTCGGAATGCCAAGAGTGGCTATTGAAAAAGGCGGAGCTTCAATTGTTCTGCCGTTGGAAGAAATTCCGAATGTTCTGTTAAAATTAATCAATTTTGAAAGGAGAACGGCAGTCAGAAATTAAAGTAAATTGAGGAAATAATGAAAGAAACCAGCGCTCAAGATTCAAATCATCAAAAAATATTGAGATTAATCGAATCCCGTTTCGGTTTAATTTTTCCCGAAGTTCATATTGATATAATACAAAAGGCTATAATGGAAAGGGCTTCTTTACTTCACATAAATCCAGATGATTATTATACGGAATTATATTCGAGTACTGAGGAATCAAAGCTCTTCTTAAATCTAATAACAATCAATGAAACTTATTTTTTCAGGGAAGAAAAGCACTTTTACACTTTGAAAGAAAACGTATTTCCTGAAATCAGTAAAAAAACAGATTTTGTAAATCTCTGGTCTGTTACCTGCTCCACAGGTGAAGAAGCCATTTCACTAGCTGTGATGGCTGAAGAATTCTTAAATAATAGAAATTTTCTCGTTTTCGCTACCGATATCAATACGGATTCTTTAAATGTCTTGATGACCGGGAAATATTCAAAGAATTCTTTTAGAAAAGACGGGGTTTCTTATAACGGTTTAATGCAAAAGTATGGAAAAATGGAAGGAAATATCTGGAAAGTAGATAACGGTATTTTAAAAAAAATAGAAATTATCCCATATAATCTTCTTCAGAATAATATAGATTGTATACCGGATGAGAGTATTCATATCGCTTTCTTTAGAAATACGCTGATTTATATGAGAAAAGAAATAAAAACAGACGTAATAAAAAATGTAATAAAAAAGATTGCTCCGGATGGATTTTTATTTCTTTCATCGGCTGAAATTCCTTCGGTATCCTTTCCCGAATTGAATATTCTTGAGAATAACGGTATTTATTATTTTCAAAAAACAGGAATCAAGGAAAAAAATAAAATAATAGATTCGGTTTTCTCTTATAAGAATGAAACAGAGTTGAAAATTGATAAACCGGCTTTTTCTGCCGGATTAAACAATTCCATAGACCTTGATAAAATACTGGAATTATGCTGCCAATACGGAGATTATGAAGCTATCCAAAACAATCATACTAAAGCTCAATTAAGCGAGGATTATGATAGATATTTTGAATTAAGTAAACTTATTTTAAAAACTTTTTATTATATCAATAATAACGAATTAGCAAAGGCAAAAGAATTTAACAGAAGTCTGGAGAAGGAAATTTCTCAAAACCACATTACCCAATATCTTTTCGGGCTGATAGAAATGCATAGTGGAAATATCTCAAGGGCGGCAATACATTTTGAAAAATCAATCTCCCAAAACAATTGTTTCTGGCTTTCACATTTTTATCTTGCAAACGTTTTAAAAGACACAAAACCCCAGAAGGCCTTTATGGAGTATAATATCTGTAAAGACTTGATATTTCAGAAAACGAAAAACAGGAAGCAGTTTATTAAATATAATTTTTTGATTGAGAATTTTGACGAAATGTATTTTTACAAAATGTGTGAAAAATGGATTAATAAATTAAGGGGCACAACCTTTTAAAATTCATTATGGGGTTAATCATGGTTATTTCAAAAAGCAAATTTATTAATAAATATCTCGATGAACTGAGAGAAAATATTCAAACCCTTGAAAATGGAATAATAAGTCTTAAGAAAAATTCTGATGACGCTGAAGAGATTAACAGTGTCCTGAGGGCTTTACATACAATCAAAGGCTCCTCAAGAATGATGAATTTTCCAGACATGGAAAAAATTTCACATGCCCTCGAAAATGTTATAAAGGGTTTAAAAGAAAAGCGCTTCTCGGCAAGCAATTATCTTGTACAATGGATTTTTATTTCATGCGACGTTATGAAAATAATCGGCAATCAAATTCAGGATAAGGAAGATGATGCATTCCTTCTTACCGGAAAACTGACTGAAATCTGCGACAAAATTTGCGCCAATGAACCCTATGATATCGATTCATTTAAAAAAGAGCTGGATTCTGAGGGCAGCCAGAATCAAAAAATTACACAAAATGATAAAGGATCAGAAGAACAAAAATCTCCTGTTAATCCGACTCAGCAGCAGTCTGTGAGAGCATTAAATGTTAACCCATTAGGCGAAAGCACGATCAGAATAAATGTAGACCAGATCGATAATATTATTCAATTGTCGAATACCCTGACAATAAAACAGCTCCATCTCAGGAAAAACTACGATATGATAAACTCTATAGAGGAACAGGCTCAGGAACTTATCAATCAATATTCCCAGAATCCCGAAGAATATTCTATAAAAGCAAAGGAATTCCTGAAAGAGGTCAAGAAGATTAAAATAGATTTTCAGGATTATGCCAGTGAAATTGAAAACAATATTGTTGATCTTCAGGAAAACATTGTTAACCTCAGGATGCTTCCCATTGAAATAATTTTAGGCTCCCTGCCGAAAATGGTTGAAGAAACAGCCATTAAACTTTCTAAAGAAATCGATTTAAAAATTTCGAAGATGAATATTAAATTGGATAAGGTTATACTTGAAAAGATCAATGATCCCATTATACATCTTATAAGAAATTCCATTGATCATGGTATCGAAAGTCCGGATGAAAGAGAAAGAAAGGGAAAATCAAGAACCGGGACGATTGAAATAAACTGCTATTCGGAAGGAGGCCATATCATTATACAATTAAAGGATGACGGAAGGGGATTTGATTATGATAAAATCAGACAGAAGGCAATTGAGAGCTTTCCGATGCAGGAAGAAGAAATTAAAAACAGTAAAGACTCCGAACTGATTCCTTTTTTATTCAAGCCAAATTTTTCAACAAAAGACGATGTCACTGAATTATCCGGAAGAGGAATCGGACTCGATATTGTAAAATTAAACATAGAAAAGGTTAAAGGGAAAATACTGCTTGACAGTGAAAAGGATAAAGGCACATGCTTTACGTTTGTTCTGCCCCATTCGCTTGCTACTATCGACGGCCTTCTGGTTTTGTCGGCCGGAAAAAAGTTTTTGATCCCTTCAAACTTTATCAGGGAAACTTTCCTGATCAATCCTGTTGATAAAGTTAATTTTCTAAACAAAGAAATGTATAAGTTGAGAGAAACTCTTATCCCGCTCTATGGACTGTCATCGCTTCTGCAGCTGCCGGTTGAAGAAGAAGAAAGCTCTGATTTTGTGGTGGTTATAGGAAGTTTAAAGGATAATATCGGAATTAAAGTAAATTTGATAATCGGTTATTACGATTCCCTTGTTTCGAAACCGCTGCCAAAGAACCTGCAAAAACTGAATTATTTACAGGGTGTTGTGTTCGATGAAAATTACAACCTTATATCCATTCTTCATATCACATCTTTGATTGAGAAATTCAAACTGCTTAAAGATATTGATATAAAAAAGAGAGTCGTGGAAATAAAGCATGAAAATAAAACAATTTTGGTGCTGGATGATTCCATAAATACTCTTGAAATTGAGAAATCCATGCTTGAATTGGAAGATTATAAAGTTATTACTGCCAGTGATGGGATTGATGGGCTTGAAAAATTGCGTCAGCAGAAAGTGAATTTAATTATTTCAGATATCAACATGCCGAGAATGGACGGTTTTACCTTTATTGAAAATATTAAAAAAGATAATGATTATAAAAATATTCCGGTAATAATAATTTCCACTTTTAATAATGAAGAATATAAACAGAGGGTAAATACCCTGGGAATTGACGAATATATTATAAAATCGAGTTTTAACCAGAACAATCTTATCAATGCTGTTCAGAAATTAATAGGTAAAGCGAGGTAAAATTCATAATGGGAAAAAAGATACTATTGGTGGATGATTCCGATGTAGTGGCCGGTATTGTAACCGATACGTTAAGTGAGGCCGGATTTGATGTAATCAGGGCCGTGAATGGGATTGAGGGAATTATTATGGCTTATAATGAGATTCCTGATTTAATCATAACTGATGTTGAAATGCCCTTATTAAAAGGTTATCAGTCAAGCAGGCTTTTAAAAAGCAAAAGAGGCGTGAAAGATATTCCGATTATTATGCATACTTCCCTATCCGAGGATAAAGATCAATTCTGGGGAATTTCCGCAGGCGCAGACGAATACGTTGTAAAAGATTTTAATGATCTTGACGTTCTAATCGAAAAATCAAAAAAACTCTGCGATCATCCTCCATATCAGATAGATATAATCAAAGAGGACGCGCCTAAAATAAATCAAAACTCAATTTTTGAAATGCTCAGCAATCTCTTAGACAATCAGTTATTTCAATCAAGCATCCTCAACCGGCTTGCCGATATCGGGAGAAATATTGAATCATTGTCAGATACAGTGAATAAAATAATGGAACTATTGAATAAGGTTTGTGAGCATCATATAATCGTTATGATTTTAAAAAACGATAAGAACTTTATTCCTTACATTTTACCTTCGGCGGATTTATTTGAAAACGATGTGGAAGATTTTTACAAAATATGCCTGGGTGACTTTTATAACTTTTTCGATAAAAATACATTCAGTGAAGAAAAAAAAATAATATTCGGTATAGAAAACCGTCAGAATTATAATAAAATTCGTCTGGATCAAAATAGGATCAGTTCATATACCTGCCTTGAATTAAAGGGAAAAGGAAACTTAAATATAGGAACTTTTAATGTCGGTCATTTAAAAAACAATTATTTTTCGGAAACCATCCTTTCCAATCTAACGGTCTTTACTACAGGAGGCGGTATTATTCTTGAAAACTCCTTACTTTTCCAGCAAATATCAACAATGGAACAGAATATAAGAAGTGTTTTCTCGAAATTCGTACCTGCGGATATCATAGACGATCTGGTTAAAAGAAAAACCACTTCAACTCTTTTAATGGGAGAAAAAAGGAATGTGGCGATTTTATTTTCGGATATCCGTGAATTTACAAATATTTCAGAAAATAATAAACCGGAGGATGTCGTTTCTTTTTTAAACATCTATTTAGAGATTATGTGCGAAATTATTATATACAACGGCGGAACCATCGATAAATTTATCGGCGACGCAATTTTAGCTGTTTTCGGCGCACCGAGGAGTTTTGAAGACAATGATTATAGGGCTGTAAAGTCGGCAGCGGAAATGATTCAATCCATTAAAAAGGTCACTCTGCCTCAAATTAAACTCCCGCCCGACGGTTTTAATATCGGAATTGGAATACATGGAGGCAACGCTATTATAGGAAATATCGGATCAAGAGATAAATTCGAGTATACTGTGATAGGTGATACAGTAAATCTTGCCTCCAGGCTTGAGGGATTAACCAAACATTATAAACAAAAAATAATAATATCAGACACAGTAAGGGAAAAAATAAAAGATAAGGTATTTACAAGAGAGATTGATACGGTAAAGGTTAAAGGAAAAGATCTTTCAACTACTATTTATTCTGTTAAAACAGAAGATGAGCCTTCTTTCAATGAGGATAATCTTAAGGAATATTACAAAGGCTTATCTATGTATAAAATCAAAAACTGGAAAACGGCAATTGAATATTTTAATGAGACCCTGGTAAAAATTCCTGATGACAGTATTTCAAAAATCTATATTGAGAGATGCAAAGAATATATTAAAAATCCTCCTACTGAAGATTGGGAAGGAGCGGAAGTACTGGATTTTAAATAAAACTTAAATAGATAAGGAGTTTAACTATGCGGAAAAAAACTTTTGTTTTATTGAATTATCTGGTTCTATTTCTGATTGTGCCTATCTTTTTATGGGCTTCTGAATCCGGCAGCGGAGATCTGGTTGATGATCTTCGGCAGGTGCAACAGTATAATTTTTCTATCGGTATTTTAGCAATGTTGTTAGTCGGGTTCGGATTCTTAATGGTATTTGTTAAAAATTATGGATTTAGCGCAGCCTCAGGTACTTATATGGTTGTCGCTGTTACTTTACCGCTGTATTTATTACTTCGTTCTTTTGGAATTCTATCTTCTGAGCCGGTAACCGCCGGCACTATTAAAGGGCTATTATTTGCCGAATTCGCTGCAGCTTCAGCCCTTATAGCTATGGGAGCCGTTCTGGGACGTTTACGTATTTATCAATACTTCCTGCTTGCGGCGATTATTGTGCCGGTTTATATGCTGAATGAATGGCTGGTTCTTAATGGAGGTCTCGGAATTACAAAAGGTTTTACAGACACTGCAGGTTCTATAAGTATTCATGCTTTCGGGGCATATTTCGGGCTTGGTCTGGCTATGGCATTAACCGGCAAAATTCATAGGACAATGAAAATTGAGAGCGACACTACCTCGGACAGGTTTTCTATGATTGGATCAATGGTGTTGTGGATTTTCTGGCCAAGTTTTTGCAGCGCTACTGTTCCTCAAGCACAATTTCAACAAACCGTTGTCAATACTATTTTAGCATTATCCGGCGCGACCCTCAGTACATATTTAATGAGTGTTATCATGGGTAAAGGCAAAACCTTGATTTCCGATTTCGCAAATGCCGCTTTAGCAGGAGGTGTAGCGATTGGAGCCACATGCAACCTGGTAAGTCCTGCGGCCGCTTTCGGAATCGGTATTATCGCCGGGGTTTTATGCGTTTTTGGTTATAGTGTCATACAGCCAAAGCTTCAGTCAATTCTTAAAATTATCGACACATGCGGAGTGGGCATGCCGGGATTATTCGGCGGACTTGTTGCTGTTTTTGTCTTACCGGGCATAGCAAAAGCTCAGTTGACCGGTATCCTCTTCACTATTGTTTTAGCCTACGCAAGCGGTACCATAGGTGGATATCTTATCCGGCTGACCGGGAAAAAGACCTCTGCTTATGAGGATAATGATGAATTTTCAATCGGTTAATTAGCCGAATAAAATTGACAGCGTAAACAAACCATGATAGCATAATATTAAAAAAATATGAGAATTTATAGGAGAGCCGTATGAAAAAAAAATTATATATTTTTGTTATTCTGATTACTATGAGTGTTTTTATAACGGCTTGTTCTATATTAACAAACTCTAATTCATCATCTTCTTCAGGCTCAAATGTTAAAGTTTCAACAATAGCAGGTTCCGGGGCTACAGGCAGCGCTGATGGAATAGGAACAGTGGCTTCATTCTATAATCCAACAGGAGTCGCTGTAGATTCATCCAGTAATATTTATGTCGCTGATACTTATAATAATAAGATACGCAAAATAATGCCTTCTACAATCGGTTCTACAAATAGCACCGGCGCTGCTTCTACGACCGCCGGTTTTATCGTTACCACATTAGCCGGTTCCGGGACGGCAGGCAGTGCCGATGGAACAGGAACGGCGGCTTCATTCAATTTTCCGTTCGGGATAGCATTGGACTCCTCCGGTAATCTCTATGTTGCAGATTATGGAAACAGCAAGATACGCATGATCACCCCTGCAGGAGTAGTTTCCACATTAGCCGGTACAGGAATAGCCGGCCATTCTGACGGGATAAGCAACACGGCTTCGTTCAATTATCCATACGGTGTTGCGATTGACTCCAGCGGCAATGTTTATGTGGCTGATACGTATAATTATAAGATACGCAAGATTACATCTTCCGGTATTGTATCAACATTAGCCGGTTCAGGAATACAGAGTAATATTGACGGAACAGGAACGGCGGCTTCGTTCAATTATCCATTTGCGGTCGTTGTGGACTCTTTTAACAATATATATGTTGCAGATTATGGAAATAATTTGATACGCAAGATCACATCTGCCGGAGTTGTTTCAACTCTTGCCGGCTCCGGATCGGCCGGAAGCGCCGATGGGACTGGAGCGTCGGCTTCATTCAATCATCCAACCGGAGTAGCTTTGGATTCTTTTAACAATATTTATGTCGCAGATTATGGAAACAATTTGATACGCAAGATAAATTCTGCTGTTGACTCTACAACAAACTCCGGTGTTGTCTCCACTTTTGCCGGTTCGAGAACATCGCCCACATTTTATTCATTTGGAATCGCTATAGACCCATACGGTATTATCTATATTGCCGATAATTATTATAATCAAATACGCAAGATAACACACTGAGTTTTGTTGCAAACCCGTTAATACTAAACACTTTGTTTAATCACCACCCCTAACCTCCTTCGACAGTTTCATTAACAAGCCAGGGAAATTCAGAGATTTTTCAATTCAAAAATAAATTTTTAAAATAATAATATTTTTTACTTTACTATTGCAATTCATTTTATTATACTTTATTTCAGAAATGCGCCCGTTTTTTATGGGATGTTATTTATGAAAAAAATGAATTTAACAAATCATTTTTGTAACACTTTCCTTTTGTCTATTCTGACATTGAAGAAAGCTAAATTGATTATATTTACGTTTCATCCTGAGTTCGTATACTTTTTGCAGATTCTAGGCAAATATTTAAGCAGAACATATATGAGTTTTCCACAGGAAGGAGGGAAAATCTTAGTCACGATTTAGTAGAAATTGGTGCGATTCGTTTCTGCTTAATGTTCGTTTATGTTTTTTTGTATGACTCTTATAATGAGCTTGCTTAGTTATATTGGAGGTTGAAGATGAATGGTACAATTGCTAAAAAAATATTAAAAAGTCATCTCGTAGAGGGAAATCTTTCGCCGGGTAATGAAATCGGCATCAAAATCGATCAAACATTAACCCAGGACGCGACTGGAACCATGGTTTATCTGGAATTTGAATCGATGGGCCTGGAAAGAGTTAAAGTTGATCTGGCGGTAAGTTATATAGATCATAATATAATACAGACAGATTTCAAAAACGCCGATGATCACCGCTTTTTGCAGTCCGCGGCTTCCAAATACGGGGTGCTATTATCTCCAGCGGGTAACGGTGTTTCACACCATGTGCACAAACAGAGATTCGGAATTCCCGGAAAAACCCTGCTTGGTTCTGACAGCCACACCACGACAGGCGGCTGCCTGAGTATGCTGGCTATGGGGGCCGGTGGAATTGAAGTCGCAATGGCAATGGCCGGAAAACCATACCACATCATAATGCCTGAAATCTGGGGTGTCTATTTAACCGGAAAATTGCAGAATTTTGTTTCCGGTAAAGACGTAATTCTCCAACTATTAAGGACATACAGAGCTAACGGCGGACTTGGAAAAATAATGGAGTTTTACGGGCCTGGAGTAATGAATCTTGATATGGCGGCCAGGGCAACCATTGCGAACATGGGTGTAGACATGGGGCTTACAGCCGCGATTTTTCCATCCGATGAAATCACAAAAAATTTTTTAAGAATGGAAGGCAGGGAAACCGACTGGCTCGAATTGAAAACTGAAGACGGAGCTCAGTTTGATATTCAAACCGAGCTTGATCTGTCGGCAATTGAACCGCTGGTGGCATGCCCCTCAAGCCCGGATAATGTCAAACCAGCTAAAGAACTGAGTAATGTTGAAATCAACCAGGTCATTATCGGATCGTCTTGCAACGGCAGTTACCGTGATTTTATGATCGCCGCTAAGATGGTGGAAGGAAAAATCAAAAATCCCCAGGTAAGCTTTGAAATCAATACTGGAAGCCGGGAAACTCTGATAAATGTCCTCAATATGGGCGGAATTAAAAATTTTATCGAGGCTGGAGCACGGGTTCATGAACCTGGCTGTCTTGGCTGTATCGGTATGGGCCAGGCGCCTGCCAGCGGAACCAACTCACTCAGGACATTTCCAAGAAATTTTAAGGGAAGAAGCGGCACAAAAGATGATTTCGTTTACCTCTGCTCCCCAGAAACTGCAGCTGCTTCGGCTTTGACAGGTAAAATTACAGACCCAAGGACTATGGGAAATTATCCTGTAATAGAATATCCGGATCGTTATACTTACAAAATGGATTGGTTTATTAAACCGGCTTTGAAGTCTTCGGATGTTGAATTGATCAAAGGGCCGAATATTCAGGCAATACCTCAGTTTGAGGCACTTCCTGACAGGCTTGAATGCGAAGTTATTATAAAAGTTGGCGATAATATCAGCACAGATATTATCATGCCGGCAGGGAACAAGGCTCTTCCATTCAGAAGCAACATTTCAAAAATCAGCGAATTTGTCTTTGATGTAATTGATGAAAAATTTTCCGAAAGAGCGAAAGAAAAAGGGAACGGTGTTGTTGTAGGCGGTGAGAATTACGGTCAGGGCTCATCCAGGGAACATGCGGCTTTAGCTCCAAGGTATCTTGGTATCAGGGTCAAGATCGCCAAGAGCTTTGCAAGGATTCATAAGGATAACCTGATAGATTTCGGGATTCTTCCCTTAACTTTCAAGGATAAAGAAGATTATAATAATATTAAACAGGGAGATAAAATACTGTTTTCAGATATAAAAAAACTTATTGAAAGCAATGAATCGGAAATTCCTGTGGAAGTAAACGGCAGGAAAATCATCACGATTCTTGATGTATCTGAAAGGCAAAGGCAGATACTGATCGCCGGAGGAATTCTCAATCTGGCCAGGAAGGAGTGAGCCATTGATCCATGAATATGAAGCCATAATCGTCGGCGCTGGCGGAGCCGGGCTTTATGCTGCTCTTGAAGCTAGTAAAAAAGGAAAGACCGCAGTCGTTTCAAAGCTCTATCCCATAAGAAGCCATACCGGTACGGCGCAGGGCGGCATTGGAGCCGCTTTAGGCAACCTGGAAGAAGACAGACCAGAATGGCATGCCTTTGACACAATCAAGGGTGGAGACTATCTTGTCGATCAGAATGCGGCGAAAATCCTGGTTGAAGAAGCGGTACAGGCCGTTTATGATCTCGAAAACCTCGGATTACCGTTCAGCAGAACTCCGGACGGAAGGATAGACCAGAGAAGGTTTGGCGGGCATACCAGAAATTTTGGGGAGGCTCCGGTTAAACGCGCCTGTTATGCCGCAGACAGAACCGGACACATTATCCTTCAAACCTTATACCAGCAGTGTATTAAAAATAATGTCGCTTTTTTTGACGAATTTATTATCCTGGATGTAATCATAGACAAGAAAATATGCAGCGGCATCGTCGCGCTTGAATTGTCTTCCGGAGACTTTCACGTCTTTAAATCAAAGTGTGTTATGTTTGCAACCGGCGGCTTCGGCAGGATTTTCAAAACCACTTCAAACGCTTATGCAAATACCGGAGACGGGCCGGCAGTACTTTTAAGAAAAGGTGTTCCCCTGCAGGATATGGAGTTTTTCCAGTTCCATCCAACTGGCATCGCTGGAATGGGAATTCTTATCACCGAGGCCGTCAGGGGCGAGGGCGGCATACTAAGGAATAGAAAGGGTGAATCTTTTATGAAAGAGTACGCACCTACCCTTCTTGATCTTGCTCCCAGAGAATCTGATAAGCAGGGCAATTATAACCGAACTCAAAAAAGGCAATGGAATCAGGGGTGATAAAAAAATAGATGATTATGTGCTATTAGACGCAACTCATCTCGGTAAGGATGTCATTTACTCCAAACTGCCGGATATAACCGAATTCTGTAGAAATTATCTGGGAATGGACCCGGCGGAAAAGCCAATCCCTGTCCAGCCGACCGCGCATTACGCAATGGGAGGTATACCGACCGATGTTCATGGCAGGGTTCTATCCGATGGAAACGGCGGAATTTATGAAGGACTTTATGCTGCCGGAGAATGCGCATGTGTATCAGTACATGGCGCGAACAGGCTTGGAACCAATAGTCTTGTTGATCTGGTTGTATTCGGCAAGAGGGCAGGAATAGACATTGCTGATTATATAAAAAATACAGATTATAGAAACGTTTCGGAGAGTGACGGCGATCAGGCGAAAGAAATGATTTCCGTACTCAAGTCCGAAAAGAAAGGAATTCATGGCGGAAAAATCCGTGAGGAAATGCAGGATACGATGATGGAAAATGTCGGTATTTTCAGAAATCAGGTTGATATGAAGAAAGCTGTCGAGACATTAAAGAATTTAAAACAAAGATTTCAGGAAGTCCGGCTTGACGATAATAATAAAAAATTCAATACGGATTCTTCAGGATATTCTTGAATTGAGGAATTTACTTGATCTTGCAATGGTAACAGCGGTATCCGCTCAAAACAGGACCGAAAGCAGGGGTTCGCATGCCAGGGATGATTACCCGGAGAGGAATGATGAAGAATGGCTCAAGCATTCCCTCGTTAAAATGGAAGGAGATAAGATCAGGATTGATTACAAAAATGTGGATCTTTCATTATTTAAACCGAAACCGAGAACATATTGAATATGGACATATTGAATATGAACATATTGATAAGTATGAACATATTGATAAGGAGGAAGCCTTATGAAATATAAACTTCTGGGAGAAACCGGGGTTTTAGTTTCAGAGTTGTGTTTAGGGACAATGACTTTTTACGGAAAGGGATACTGGGAAAATATCGGTAAAGTCCAGCAGGATGAGGCGACTAAACTTGTGAAAATATCCCTTGATAACGGGATTAATTTTATTGATACGGCCAACGCTTATTCCGAAGGGATGTCGGAAAGGCTTCTTGGCGCGGCCTTGAAAACTCTGGGAATAAACCGGGGACAGGTATTTATTGCAACTAAAGTCCGGATAAAAATGGGGACAGGTCAGAACCAGGGAGGATTAACAAGACTGCATATAGCAGATTCCATAAATGACAGCCTCGAAAGGCTCAACTTGAATCATATCGATCTTTTGTATATTCATGGAGTTGATCAGTTAACACCTCTTGAAGAAACCATGAGAGGGCTGGAAGACGCCGTCCGAAGCGGGAAAGTTCGTTATATAGGAGTCTGCAATCATCCTGCCTGGATGGTCAGCAAGGCGAACGGGTTTGCCGATAAAATGGGCTGGAGTCAATTCTGCGCCCTGCAGTATTATTACAGCATCGCGAGCCGGGACATTGAGAGGGAAATAGTTCCGATGGCCCTCAGTGAAAAACTTGGCTTGATGCCATGGAGCCCGCTGGCCGGAGGTTTTTTATCCGGAAAATTCACGCGGGATAAAGAAAAAGCCGGAGAAAGCCGGAGGGATAATTTTGATTTTCCTCTTATAAACAAGGAAAAAGCTTATGATATTATTGACCTTATGTTGAAAATCGGAGGAAGTCACCATGTTTCCGCGGCACAGGTTGCGCTGGCCTGGTTATCCAGAAAACCGGCTGTAACAAGTATTATAATCGGGGCAAAAAGAGAGGAACAATTGCTGGACAATATCGCTTCAACTAAGCTTGAACTGAGCGATGATGAAATGAAAGAACTGGATACGATCAGTGCATTAACTCCCGAATATCCCGGCTGGATGATCACCAGGCAGGGTCAGGACAGAAGTCTATGAAAGTTAAGCTTAGCATTCAAAGGTTTAATCCGGAAAAGGATCAAACACCCTATTTTAAAGATTATGAGATGGATTCAAATCCAAATGACAGGCTGCTGGATTCCCTCTTGTATATTAAAACATATATGGACGGTACTCTTGCGTTCAGAAAGAGCTGCGCTCATGGAATATGCGGTTCTGATGCGATGGTTATAAATGATATTGAAAGACTGGCATGTAAAACTCTCATAAAAGATGTAACAGACAGCAATAATACGGAAATAAAAATACAACCGCTTAAATCATTATCGCTACAAAGAGGGACTTAATGGTCAATTTTGATCATTTTTTTGAAAATTATAGAATAGTGAAGCCCTTTCTGATTAATATAAATCCTCTAACGGAAAAAGAGAGAATTCAGAGTCCTTTAGAAAGAGAAAAGTTTGATGATGCCACAAAATGTATCCTCTGTGCGGCCTGTTTTTCCGCCTGTCCTATTGAAAATGAGAAAAATCCGGCTTTTATCGGCCCGGCAGCAATCTACAGGCCGCAAGATTCTTGTTTGATTCAAGGGATATGGGACTTGAGAACAGGCTCAACGTTCTGGATCAACCCGATGGAGTCTGGGCTTGCGAAAATAAATTTAACTGCACAAAAGTCTGCCCGAGAGGCATTAAAGTGACAAAAAATATTAACTTAACCAAAAATAGAATAAAAGAATATAAGGCAAGTTCAATATGAAACTTTTTGAATACCAGGCGAAAAAATTATTGAAAGATTACGATATACCGGAGCCGGGCGGGCAGGCAGCCTCCAGCGCCGATGAAGCATACGAAATTGTCAGTAAAATGAATGGCAAAGCTGTCATCAAGGCACAGGTTCTAACCGGAGGCAGAGGAAAAGCTGGCGGGGTCAAAATAGTATTTCCGCTCTTGAAGCTAAATCAGCGGCCAGGGAAATACTTCAAATGATTATCAAAGATAACCCTGTTCATAAGGTATTGGTTACTTCGGCAGTGGATATTAAAAAAGAAATTTATGTCAGCATTGTGGTGAACAGCGGAGAAAAAAGAATTGAATGTATTATAAGCGAGGAAGGCGGAATTGAAATTGAGGATACTGCTTAATCGCTCCTGAAAAAATTCATAAGATTCCTCTAAGCCTGGAAATATTATCGGAAGAAAAAAAAGTTGTCGATCAGCTTGCAAAAATATTCGATCTTAAATTTACAAGAGATATTTTCAGTATAATTAAAAAAATGTTCAATCTTTTTATTGAAAATGACTACCAGCTTGTGGAAATAAACCCTCTTGTTATTGATCAAAATAATCAATTGATCGCATTGGACGCGAAGATTGTTATCGACGACAATGCTCTTTTTAAACATCCCGACCTTGAAAAATTGAAAAACACCGAAAAATACAGTCCGGATGAACTTGACGCAAAGAATGCATCTCTTGCTTTTGTGAGCCTTGACGGTAATATCGGCTGTATGGTTAACGGGGCCGGGCTTGCAATGGCGACTATGGACCTCATTAAATACTTCGGGGAAAAACCGGCCAATTTTCTGGATATCGGTGGAAGCTCCAATCCCCAAAAAGTCGTGGACGGATTAAAAATTCTGTTGAGAAACAAAAGCATTAAAGCTATATTAATCAATATTTTCGGAGGAATTACCCGCTGCGACGATATCGCGAGAGGACTGGTGGAAGCGGAAAAAGAATTCAATATTAACATTCCACTGGTCATCAGGCTCATTGGAACAAACGACAGGGAAGGAATAGAAATACTTAAAAATAACGGATTTACAGCCTTTTCAGGTCTTACCGAAGCGGTAAAAGCAGTTGTTAACCTCACCCCCTAACCCGCTCTTTAAGGCTGGCGAGGGGGAAGATGAAACTGAAAAAAGAGAGAAAATTAGTATGAATGATTTAATTGAGAGAGTAAGGTTGTTAAGACAAAGACAAACTGAGGCAGAGAAAGTATTCTGGGAAAGAGTTTGAAAACAAGAAAACGGGATATAAATTTAAACGACAGAAACTTCTGAGTATCTATACAGGAAACAAACTTCGATTCTTTATTGCAGATTTTTTCTGCCAAGAATTACATCTTGTTGTTGAATTGGATGGTAAAATCCATGAAAATCAAATTGAGCGTGATCGGACAAGAGATTCAATTATTAATATGATGAATTATCGAGTAATTCGTATTAAAAACGACGAAATTCTAAAGAATCTTGAACTAATTCTAAATCAACACTTGACCTTTCTCCAAGTTTGGCAGAGGGTGGCGCAATAGCGCCGGTGAGGATATCATTTGAGTATTTTAATCGATGAAAACACAAAGGTTATTGTTCAGGGTATAACCGGCAGGGACGGAAGCTTTCATGCAAAACAGATGCTGGAATACGGCACAAAAGTGGTTGGAGGAGTGACTCCGGATAAAGGCGGGCAGTTTGTAGATTCAATACCGGTTTTTAATACCGTTATGGAAGCAAAGAAAGTGACTGATGCCGATGCTTCTGTAATCTTCGTTCCAGCAAAATTCGCGACA
>CAWEAK010000006.1:0-310484 GCA_963806975.1 uncultured Spirochaetota bacterium | reverse complement strand
TGATTGAGGAAGGGGTCAGGAACTTAACGACGCGCTTATTTTTTCCCATATTCCAGATGCGGAGTGTCCTCTGTTCCCTGTTCCTGTCATTATCGGTGCTACCGAGTGACATCTCAAAATAGGCTTCATGTCCTTTGGACTTGTCAGCGTCGCCTCAACCTTATCCAGCACTTCCTGCCCGGTTGTACCGAACAATCCCACAATACCCGATAGGCATATAATTATAATCAAGATAATATTCTTCATATTATGTTCCTCCTTTTAATTAATCTGCTTATTCTACCTTTGTATGTATATGTTTCGCGAAATAAAGCAGGATGACAGGCGTGAGTGTTATTGCGCAAAGCTTGACGTCAACATGGTAATGAACATCTGAAGACCGAAATTTCTTAACGGAACAATACTGGATAAGTATAGAACGGCAAATCCGAAACCGACGGCAAGAGCATTCGTTAAAATCGCGCGTCCGGTTGTCGCGACGGTCTTTATAAAAGCATCCTTAGGAGAAAGCTTTGCTGTATTTATCTCATGGTAATACCGCGCCATATACTGAATTGTATAATCAATGCCTGTCCCGATTGTAATACCTGCAACAGTGACAGTTACAAAGTCGAGTTTAATGCCCGTCATTCCCATAATACCGAAGTTTACAATTACCGTAAAAACAACGGTTATAATTGACAACAGACCTGTAAGCCATGACCGGAACATTAAAGTAATAATGAGCATAACGATTACAACAGCGATTGCTATGGATGTAATCTGATTTTCCATTACTATTTTATCCATATCGGTAAATATTTTAACTATACCGCTAACTCCGGAGGTTATAAAGACAGCATCTCCCCCGGTATCCGGAACCGGAACCTCACTCCAGACAAGTGGCGAAAGCAAGTATATAAGGTCTTCTCTTGAAAGCTGGCCCCCGTCCTTAAGCAGCTCATTCTCAATATTTGCTGACAATTTATTCAGCCAAACTTTTTGCGCTGTGTAATTTGTAAGAATCCTGCCGTATTCAATATCGCCGGTCTGAAAAACAATTTTGGAAATGGCATTTCTGATATCCTGCAAGGGAAGATTTAAGTCCCTTCGAATTATCCGGTTATAAATCATTAGTGACGAAAGGTTTATCGCTGGATTCCTGTCATTTGAAATGTCTATAAACTTTACTTTATTATACTGCTTTACAGTATTGTCGATGTTGTTAAGCATTATAGAGCGCTTCTCGGAATCCGTAAACGGCAGAAGGAAGCTTGAGATAGCCTCATCCTTGTTTTTACTTACCATCCTTGAAGCCTGGTCGTTGCCCTCTATGAAAAACCAGAGGTTATTGATCTCCATGCTGGTTTCCGGCAGCCGCTTTACCTCCGTCATATTGGCATTTAGTGTCGCTATTACTTCTACGATAGAGTCCGCTCTTGATTTTGAGCCGGTATAATACCTTGTCATCTCCTCTATTGCCGACATTGTTTTCAGGTACATGGGGGTCAACCGCGTCGCCTTTGAAGTAAAGCAGCAGTTCGCCCGTACCCTGAAATACTTTGCTGACCATGGCCGTAACGGTTCTGGGTTCCGACCCTTCTTTAAAATATTTCATATAGTCCGAGTCTGACTTTATCTTTGTTGAAAAATAGATGTTAATAACCGTCAAAGCCAGGAAAAAAACCAGCACGAATACCCTGTTTCTTTCGATCCAGGATGCAAAGTTTCCCAGTAGTCTGCTATCCTTCTTCGCGGACTCAGGTTTATTTTTCTGTCTGGCAAGTGGTAATACTGTCAGTAGGGCCGGCAGGAATGATATCGTGAATATGAAAGATAAAATAACGCCGATTGAGTTGACTACGGCGAAATCCGAAACTGCTTTAAGGCCCGCGGTAATCAGCGATAGAAAGCCGGCGAATACTGTCAGACCGCTCATTGTAATTGGGACTAAAAGCCTTTTTGTCGAGTCGCATACTATACATTGTTTATCACTGGAAAGCCTCCTCTCTTCATTATATGCGCTAATAATGTATATTCCGTATGCATTTCCTATAGCCATCACGATTACCGGAATAGCAATACCAAGCGGGGTGAGAGGAATACCAGTATAGCCCATTATGCCCATTGCCGCTATAGTCGCCATAGCCACTGTCAATAAGGATAAAAATGTTCCGTATGGGTGTCTGAATGATACAAAATGAGCAAGAAGAATTACAAAAGCCACAAGCGGCACCAGAAATCCAATATCATTGATAACAATTTCCGTGATAGAATTCAGAAGGGCAGGTATTCCCGAGAAATAAGCCTTTACCTCCTTCCGGTTCTCCTTTAAATAGTCGGTTGTCAGAACCCTGATATTTTTAGCCAATTGATCGCTTTTCGAAGTCGGTGATCCTTTCACAATTATTGCTGCCGATTTACCGTCGGCAGAAACGAGAGTGCCATTATATTTCTCAAGGCTCATCACATAATTCTTGACTTTATCGATATCGGCCTGGTTTGACGGTATATCTTTCGGGAAAAGCTTATCGATATTAATTCCCTCCGTTGTGCTCTGAACGTCTTCAATCTCTGTTATGCTTAATACCTCGTTAACACCCTGCAATTCCTTTATTTTTCTTGATAAAACCCGTATCAGCTCAAGATTGCGCTGTGTAAAAACGTTGTCAGTCTCAAGCATAATAATAGTCGGGTTATTGATCTTGAATGTATCGTTAATATAATACTGGAGCTTTGCGATCTCACTGTTCCGATCAAACCAGTGCGACATGTCGCTGTCGATATTAAGCCTGCTGATTCCTATACCCGAAATCACCACGAACAAGCAAATTACAATAATTACGGCAAGAGCATTTTTTATGATAAAATCTAGATATTTTTTCAACCCGTTATTGAAATAATCCCTCATAGAAGCCCCTTGAAATCACAATCAATTGTTCCAAAGTAAAGTATATAAAAAAAATTCCCCACGATCGACCGGCTTCTTTTATTATTGAGTCTTGTCATAAAACCGATAAAGCTTATCAAACATAATCTATTTCTCCAGTTAAAATATTTATTTGAATTGCAGTCCGCCGTAATTATAATGGTTTATCTTAAAAACTTTTATGAATTTATCTCTTAATTCAGCCTGACCGACCTTATAAAATTCAGCCCACTTTTCACCAAGGGCAAAAAACAGGATTAAGGGTACTGTGGACATAAAGTAATTTTCAAGTAAAAAGCTGATTTTATCCGGTATTTCTACATTCAATTCTTTTACCTTAGATATTATTTTCTGAAAAATAGGATCCAGCATTTTAATGAAAGAAAGACTGTCAGTTGCCTGCTTTAATGCTTCAATGGTAATAATCCTCAAAATATTCTTTCTTTTTTCGATAAAATCAATTATCTTGTCAATAATCTGACTTATTGATTGTTCGTCGATTGTTTGAATGTCCCTGAAGCTTTCCTCAAGCATAATATCTACCTCAAGCAGATTTTTTTTAATCAATTCCCTCAGCAAGAGTTCCTTACTTTGGAAATAATAATAAAGAAGAGCTTTGTTTACGCCTGCCTTCTCCGCTATTTCATCTACCCGGGAACCATCATACCCTTTTAAAGAAAAAACCTCTTCGGCTGCTTCCAGAATCTTAATCTGAGCGGTTTCATTTCCGCTTTCCTTTTCTTTAATAGGATAATAGTTAGCTCTAATAACCATTTCTTCGCCTCCCGTATTATTAACTAAACAGTTGGTTAAACTAACTGTTTAGTTAATATAACAACAAAATATTAGTTTGTCAAGAAAAATATTAATTATCTTATCATATATTGATTTCCTGACCTTCAATTGCAAGATTGGTTTTATTAAATACTATTTGAGCTTTCTTTTCAATATCAAGACATTCTTCGTCATTCCTGTCAGGGTCGACATGAAACAGGGCAAGTTTTTTGGCTTTTGATTCCTTTGCAACCTGAATTGCCTGCATCCAGGTACTGTGCCCCCATCCAAGTCTGAAGCCGATTTCATCATCGGTATATTGGGCATCGTGGATTAAAAGATCGGTATCTTCAGAAAGTTCGATGACTCTTTTGTCAAGAATACTCTGATAATGTTCGGTATCTGTTGAGTAGACAATTGATTTTTCCCCCGATTGAATCCTGTACCCGAAAGCTACCCCTGGATGAATATGCCTTTTTGCAGTTATCTGAATACCGTCTATTAAGCTGTGATAACCCTCCGAAAGCTCATAAAACCTGATCTTTGCCGGAAGATGGCTGAATTTAATGGGAAAATACTCATATTCCATCTGTCCGGCAAGGACAGCTTCCAGTTGCCTGTTGGCCTTGTCCGGACCAAAAATTGTAATATTAGCGGTTTTATCATAAATCGGTGAAAAAAATGGGAATCCCTGAATATGGTCCCAATGAGTATGGCTCAGCATAATGTAAATTTCTTTTGAAGAACCGTCCTTTATTTCCTGAGAAATAATTTTACCAAGACCGCGGATACCGGTTCCCATATCAAGAATAATTCTAACATCGTTTATATTCAATTCAACACAAGAAGTATTTCCGCCGACCTTCAGCTTATCGGATTCCGGAGTCGGTACCGAACCCCGGACTCCCCAATATTTAATTTTCATATAATTTCCTTTATTAACAAGCATGCCCCTTCGCTTCGCTCAGGACAAACCGTTTGACCTTTACATAATTTCTTCGCCATTTCTTTAAGAACAGCTTATGTTTCTGTTTCGAGAAGAATAGTATAAGGCCCATCATTGAGTAATTCCACATCCATCATAGCCTGAAAGACACCGCATTTAACCGGAATACCGAGATTCAGCATTTTATTATAAAGCAGATCAAAAAAATTCCTGGCATCTGCGGGATTCAAAGCGCCGGAGAAAGATGGTCTTTTCCCTTTCTTAACATCTCCGTACAGAGTAAACTGAGAAATAAGCAGTATTTCTCCTCCGATATCGCTTAAAGAAAGCGAACTTTCTTTCTCATCATCAGGAAATACCCGGAGGCCCTCCAATTTTCCAGCAATATAATCCAGCTCATTTTCGGTATCATTCTTTCCAAACCCGACAAAAGCAAGCAAGCCCTTTCCTATCTCATTTATTAACTTGCCATCAACAGAAACTGAAGCCCATTTTACTCTCTGAATCACGGCTTTCATAATATGAGGCGTGCCTTACCTTATGTATTCTTACTTTCCTCTTCCTCTTTCTTCATCTCTTCCGCCTGCTTTTTGGCCTTATCATAATCCGCCTGCGGCAGGATGTCGTAATGATCAATCTCCATCTCAAATCTTCCCCTTCCGCTTGTCAGGCTGTTTAAAACCGGCGAATATGACAGCATTTCTGCATAAGGCGCCGTCGCATTTATTACGGTTGTGTCTTCCGAAATTTTATCCATCCCAAGCACTTTCCCTCTCTTAGTACCGAGATCGCCCATTACATTCCCTATATCGTTTTCGTCGACATAAATCCTTACTTTAGCTATAGGCTCAAGGACAGCAGGCTTGGCCGCTTCAATACACAGTTTGGTCGCATGAAGACCGGCAATCCTGAATGACATATCCGAAGAATCGACTTCATGGAAGGAGCCGTCATAAACAGTTACTTTAAGATCAACAACCGGATAATCTGCGATTATGCCTCTTTCACAGGCTTCAATCGCTCCTTTTTCAATCGCCGGTACGTAATTTTTTGGTATTGCTCCGCCGAAGATCTCTTCCTTAAACTCAAAGCCTGCATTTCTTGAAAGAGGTTCAATCCTGAGATAAACTTCGCCGTATTGGCCATGACCGCCGCTCTGCTTTTTATGTTTATAGTGTCCCTCTGCTTTTGCCGTAATTGTTTCCTTAAATGCCACTCGCGGAGCCCTTGTTTCAAAGTTTAGCTTATATTTGTGCCTGATTGTATCAAATATAATCCTTGCCTGTATTTCACCCATACAGGACACTACCATTTCTTTGGTTATATCATCATAACCGTAATGGAATGTCTGGTCTTCCTGAGAAATAACATGAAAAACTTCGCCCAGTTTATCGGAAGATTTTCTATCCGTCGAATGAATTCCTACAAAGTATGAAGGGCTTGGCAGTCGTATAGGTTCATAAATCAAGGGTTTTGCTATATCGGTAATCGTATTGCCGGTTTCCAGAGAATCAATCTTTGTGAGGATAGCTATGTCGCCCGCCTCAAGAGTCTGAATTTCCTTAACATTTTTACCATTGATCATATAAAGATGCGCAATCTTTTCCTTTGTATTCTTATTAACATTCAAAATTTCATCGCCTATCTTCAATATTCCCGATCTAATCCTGCAGCAAGAAATTTTCCCGGCAAACGGGTCGATTTTTGTTTTAAAAACAAATCCGCTGAATGGTTCAGCCGGATCGGGGTGCCGCTTTACTGTCTGTTCCTTATTGTGCACGTCCTGGCCGCTTACCTCCCCGATATAAAGCGGTGAAGGGAGAAATGAAATGATACTGTCGAGAAGAACAGTTATACCGGTATTTTTTAATGCTGAACCGCAAAGAATCGGAATAAACTTATTATTCAGAGTGCATGTTTTAACACCGTTTTCCACTTCATCGACCGAAAGCTCTTCCCCGTTTAAAAATTTCTCGATCAAAGCATCATCTGTCTCTGCGACTACATCAAATAATTTTTCCCTGTATTGTTTCACCCTGTCCATCATATCTGCGGGAATTTCTCCTGTCTTAACGCCTTTTTCATCGGGATAGACCGCCTTCATATGAACTAGGTCAACAGTTCCTTTAAAATCCTTTCCTTTTCCTATCGGAAGCTCGATTGGAATAACAGGTTTTTTAAATTTGTTAGTAAGATTATCGGCTAAAGCATAAAAATCGGCCGCATCATCATCCATTTTATTAATAAAAATAATTCTTGCAATTTTATAATCGTCTGCAAAATGCCAATCTTTTTCGGTATCAATAGTAATCCCATCGACGGCGCTGACGACAAAAACAATTCCTTCCGTAACTCTGAAAGCGCTTCTAACCTCAGCTACCAGATCAGGAATTCCTGGAGTATCAATAATATTAATTTTGATTTCTTTCCATTCGGTGAAGGCTAAAGAACTTCTTAAAGACATTTTTTTTGAAATCTCTTCTTCATCATAATCCATTACTGTTGTACCCTTGTCCACACTGCCCATCTGGCCAATCTGACCGCTTGCATAAAGCAGAGCCTCGGAGAGAGTTGTTTTACCAACATTTGGGGCGCCCGAAATACTTATGTTTCTGATAAATTTTGGGTCATAAATTTTCCCCATAGGATCCTCCTTTAATTTTTTTTGCATTTATAATAACATTTTTTCATTCTTTTTGTAAATATTTTGTTAATTTTTATACAACAAAAAAACAATTTTTAATGATATTTGATACAATTAATCCCATCTAATAAATATTAGCCAATATATTGACAATATTTAAATCGTATACTATAATAATAGACAATATACTGTCATATATTAAAAAGGAGGAGATGGTATGATAAATAGACCGGTGAAATAAAAGCTCTCATGTTGAAATAATATTATAATAATATGAGAGTAGATAGGTTGTAGGTTGGATAAAAACATAGGGCTTTGACCCTGAAAAGGAGATTAATTTTAAACCTATGACCGAAACGTCACCGTAGGGCATAGACCCTGGATAGGAGAATGGTGTTTACCGGTAATAAATCTACTCTAAATAAACGGAGGCAAAATATGGAAAGGTTTGTTGGAGTGGATTTACACAGTAACAGTTTTACGGTTTGTTACTTAACGCCGGAAACAGATGAGAAAAAGTTTGAAACATTCAAGTTGAAGTGCCTGGCGGATTTTGCTATGAATCTTAACAAAGAAGATACGGTGGTTGTTGAAACAACAACAACCACTCGTTACTTTAAAAAGAAAGTGGAAGAATATGTAAAGAGTGTAGCTGTAATTAACCCTTACAAATTTAAGGTGATCAGCGAATCGGTAAAAAAGACTGATAAAAACGATGCGGAAACCATAGCCTATTATGCTAGTAAAGGCATAATCCCGGAGGTCAGGATGAAAGAAGAAAATATATCAGAGATTGAAAGTCTGGCCCACACAAGGGACAAGTTTGTTCAACTTCGTACTGCGCTCAAAAACAAAGTGCATAATATTTTGAGGATGAACGGGATTGAAACTGACAAGGAATTTCTATCAAGTGAGAAAGGATTCAGCAAAGCTCTTGGTTATAAGATTAGCGATACATCAGAACTTGAAATTAAAGTTTGTATAGACCAGATAAAGTACCTGACAAGCAGCATTGAAGAGATCGATAATAAATTGAAAGAAAAAGGGAAAGGATTGAAAGGTTTTGAAAATATAACAAGCATAAAGGGTATTGGTGAAAAGAGCGGAACAATATTATTGAGCGTGATTGGCGATATTAATGACTTTGATTCCCGTAAAAATCTTGATGCTTTTTTCGGTATAGTTCCAAGAGTCAGTGACTCAAATGAGACAGTAATGCATGGAAGAATAACAAAACAGGGAAGCAAGATCGGCAGAACAACCCTTGTACAATGCACATTAATCGCAATACGTTATTCTGATTATTTACGTGCATTTTATTTGAGAATGAAAACTAAGAAAGGTTCCGGTAAGGCAATTATCGCAACAGCCAGAAAATTATTAGGAATAATTTACGACACATTAAAAAATAACTGGGTTTTTGAAGATTTTACCCAATTTAAACTGAAACAAATATAAAAAAATATTTTTGAGTAGATATATTGACATTTATCATAGGAGAAATTATGAAGGAAAATCCGCAAGAAATTATATTTTTAATGCAGCAGGTGTCCGGGACTCTTTTTTCCCTTGCCAATAAGCTTCAGATTCAGGGAGATAAGTATCTTGGAAAATTAACGTCAAGGCAGCTTATGGCAATAATTGCAATTGCTCATTTACCCGAAGATGAGGCAACATTGAATAACATAGCCAGAAAATTGGGAACCACTAAGCAAAATGTTAAACAGCTTGTAACTAATTTGGAAAAGAAGGGTTATGTTGAAACAACACCCAGCCTGCGGGATAAGCGCGCAGTAAATGTTAAAACAACTGAGGCCGGTAAATATGCGTGGCTGGAATGCAGTGAGAAAGGACTAATCTTTTTTTTGGATCTTTTTAAGGATTTCACAAAGGAAGAAATGGAAATATTGTGGGGTTTTTTAAAGAAAATGTACCGTTTTGACGGCGTAGAGCAGGATGGCTTTGAAGAAGAAGCAGGTTTTAATATGGGTGAAGATCAAAATGAAGCACAGGCGAGAGTATTAAAGGAATTTGAAAGACGTAGAAATCAATATCAAAATGAAAATTAATTATATATGAGTAACCTAAATTGAGCATTTCTTTATTCTGGCCAATCCCTATTTAAGTGTAAATATTATTTCAGGAGGATTTTTAAATGGAAATTGAAAAAAGTATTATTCTTGTCACAGGAGCATCGCAGGGTATCGGTCTGCAGATCGCGCATGCACTCGTCAGAGAGGGTGCTATAGTGGTTTTTGCAGCGCGTTCGATAGACAAGCTGCGCAGGGAAGCAGAAAAAGCCGGCAGCAATGCAATCGCTGTCAAGATGGACGTTACTGATGATCTTTCCGTAGAAACTGCTATTAATGAAATTATAGCCCGTTATGGCCGCATAGATGCGGTAATCAATAATGCAGGCATAAACGGCACATTGTCGCTATGGTCAGACACAACTTCTTTTCAGACACGTGAAATTTTCGATTCTCATGTTTTAGGGACAGAACGAGTGATGCGAGCGGTATTACCGGTAATGAAAAAACAGAAGAGCGGTGTTATAGTCAATATCGCCTCGATTGTCGGTTGGGTCCCGATGCCGGGATTATCGGTTTATTCGGCGGCCAAAGATGCTGTCATTTCGATATCAAGGACTCTTCGTGAAGAGCTGAAATATTTCGGGATAGATGTCCGGATTTTTACTCCTGCCCACACAAACACAGGACATCCGCTTGAAAGGAAGACAAATGAGACGCCGGAATCGGTCGCCGAAGAACTTGTTAAATCATTGTTGCAGGACAGGCCTGTAACTGTAATGGAAGGTTCTTTAATATTATTAAATCGATTTTTTCCAAAAATTACATCAAAGATGATGAATCAAACTGGTTTTAAAGCTCTGGCTGCTTTACGGGCGAAAAGTGAAAAAATTGAATTAGGCTTGTAATGAGGAAAAATAGAATAGCTTTGAAGGAGATTGTAATGATTAAGAAAATTTTTTTAGGGATCGCCGGGTTAATCGTTCTGCTGATCGTGGCACTATTTGCAGGCATGTTCCTATCCTATCATTTTATGCAGACGCCGCCGTTTAAATATTCGGACGGACATGTCCTCCCCGGAAGCGTGGCGTCCCTGGAGCATATCCGGCTTGGCGGCGTGGAACAGACTATTTTAATCCGTGGCAAAAGCGACAAGAGCCCGATACTCCTGTTTCTCCATGGAGGGCCAGGCACCGACGAAATGCCTTCAATCAGGCATTTTAACTCGGAATTGGAAAATTATTTTATTGTGGTCAACTGGGACCAACGCGGGACTGGAAAATCTTATAGTCCGTTTATTCCGAAGGACTCGATTAATCCGGAACAGTTTATTTCCGACGGGCATGACCTGATCGAGATGCTCTGTAAACGTTTCCAGCAGGACAAGATTTTTCTGGTCGGACATTCCTGGGGCAGTTTTCTGGGGGTAAATATCGCCAAGAGATATCCGGAACGGATTAAAGCCTACATCGGTATCGGACAGGTAGTTCATTTTACAGACGATGAAAAAATAAGTTATAAGTTTACACTGGATATGGCGAAAAAAGAAAATAATTCCAACGCATTGAAAGAACTTAAGTCTCTTACGAATTATCCTGCTCAGGGAGACCGTTTGTTTGCTGACATGGGAATTGAGAGAAAATGGATGGTTTATTATGGCGGGGCGATTTACGGACAGAAAGATTATCATTTGCTGTTCAACTCCTTATTTGGCCCGGAGGAAAATGTGTTTGATTTATTTGGATTTTCTGTAGGGGCTATAGGAAGCCTCATCACACTATTGCCCCAATTATTAAAGACGGACGATTTGATGACGTCTATACCAGAGTTGAAAATGTCGGTTTATTTTATGGAAGGCCGGCATGATTATAACGAGCCCTTTGAACTGGCGGAAAAATACTTTAAAGCGCTGAAAGCCCCAAAAAAAGAATTATTCTGGTTTGAGAATTCCGCTCATATGCCGAACTTCGAGGAAGCAGAGAAGTTTAACGATCTGATGATCAACAAGGTTTTAGCGGAGAATAAATAAAGCCGCCCTGATTAATTTTTTGTTATGTCATTGTTCATCGTCGGGATTTAGTGTGACTTTTAAAACAATTGAAGGCTCTATCATTTTAACGGTGAAGAGCAGGATGATTTTGAAGAAAAGCCGTTTGTACAAACGAGAGTAATAAAGGAATTTGAAAGACGAAGAAATCATCCTGAAATAAGTGGAAATAAGTATAGGAAAAGCCATTGAAATTTTTAAAAAATAGCTGATGATATGAAGGAGACACTAATTCCATGAATTTTCACGAAATGGAGGCATAAAGATTGCAAAAATCAGCACTTTTTCTTATAATTTAACCGGTATAAAAAGGTAAATCATGTTTAAAGATATTTTTAAGAATATATCCCCGGCTTTAATAATCATCCCGCTTTTCTTATCTTTGATAGGGCTGATATTCATATACAGTTCGGGAATCAATCCCGATGGGAGTAACAGCGGCCAATTCATAAGACAGATAATCTGGATTATTATCGGCTGTTCGATGGCCTTATTAATAATGAATATTGATTACTTCCGTATGGTTGAAACCGCGAATTATTACTATATTACAGGGATAGTTTTACTGATAATAAGCTTCATTTTCGGAAAAAACATTCGGGGACATAAGAGCTGGCTTGGGATCGGAGGCCTTGGAATTCAATTCTCTGAAATAATGAAAGTGGCTTATATACTTTTTTTTGCTAAATATCTGGCAAATGCGCCCATTAATGAAAAGAAAAATCAGGTTTTTATAATATCTGTTTTAATCTTGATAGCACCCTTAACTTTTATTCTGCTTCAGCCTGACTTTGGAACAACAATGGTCTATCTTTCGATGTTTTTAATTATGTCTTACTTTGGAATGGCGGATGACACTTATGTTAAATATATCATTTCCATTGGAATCCTGAGTCTGTTATTGCTTTTCGCAGTGGGATATTATAAATACTACCAGAGGAATGGCGGGAGCAATATTGAGATTTTAGAAATTTTATTCAATTTCAATACATTTTTTATTATTGCGCTGACTATGTTTTTATACAGCACTATTGCTATAATCATAGATTTTTTCAGACCGGTAAAAATCGTTAAAACGATTCTACCCTACACAATATGCTCAGCCATTACATTTTTTATATCTTCAATTGCCCTGAAAATATTTAAACCCTATATGTGGAACCGTATTCTTGTAATGTTCAGTCCTGAGTTTGATAAAAGCGGCGCTGGTTATAATATCATCCAATCCAAGATAGCCATCGGTTCCGGCGGATTTTTCGGAAAGGGTTTTTTTCATGGAACACAAAATATTCTTGGATTTTTACCCGAAAAGAATACTGATTTTATCTTTTCGATAATAAGTGAAGAAATTGGGTTTGTCGGAGGGTGTTTAATAATCGGATTATTTGCGTTTTACTTTTATATTATTATCCGGACAGTACAAAGCGCAAAGGATAAAGAAGGTATGCTTATAGCGAGCGGGATTTTAGCCATGTTTTTTGTTCATCTTTTCATAAACCTTGGAATGACCCTCGGTATCACTCCTGCTGCAGGCGTCCCTTTACCCTTCATCAGTTACGGCGGTTCTTCATATATTACCTTTATGTGCGCCGCTGCCCTTGTTTCAAATATCTATTCACGCCGGTTCGTTCATTAATCAGTTCTTATTTTATATATCTAATTTCCGCTAAGGTGATGAGTTGCAATCAATAATTATATTAAAGAAAAGCTTCAAATGCTTGTTAACGGTTGAATAGTTGATTTTTAATGCCGAATCTGATAAAATACAATTGTTTTGTTTTGAAGTTAGCTTCCCCTAGGAGTCAGCGGGTGAGAATCCAGGGCATAGCATTAGAATAAAGATTTTGAATGAATGTTTACGCGGGTGTAACTCAGTGGTAGAGTGTTAGCTTCCCAAGCTGAAAGTCGCGGGTTCAAATCCCGTCGCCCGCTATAATAAAAAAGCCGTGGTAAAAAACCACGGCTTTTTTAAGGGGAAACATTATGATTAAAAATTTATTTCCTTTTTTATTCAGAACTATTATGGTTTTATCTTTTTTGTTTTCTCTAGAATCTATTGTTTTTAGTGATGAAGAAATTCCATCTCCCTCAACACCGGTTGAGCCGGTTATTGAAGAATTGAAAATGCCTGAAATTACAACTGAAGGACCGTCAAATCAGAATCTAAGTAATATGCTTTATCTTTTCCACTCCTCCGTTATTTTTTCGGACGGTTCTGTTCTAGAAGGTACTTTACAATTAAGCAACAATATTATTTTCCGGTTTACCAATAATATTAATGGACAACTTTTTATAAAAAGTATTTCTCTTTACGAAATTGAAAAGATTGAAATAGTACGATGGATGCCGGAGAAAAAGGATAATAACACCTTTTTATTCATTCCAATTGAGTACCAGCTATATACAAATCAGAGCGATTCTTCTTATTTAATCTATACAAACAACATAGAATCCTTTAACAGTTTCATAATCGGCAATGAGAAATTCGGGTATAAACAACTCTTCACAATATTTTACGATAGGTGGATGGAAGGTAAAAAGGGTGTAAGCCGCTGGGAAAATTCAAAAGCCGCTTCTTTTCCCTATAACACAGTCCACCCTATTTCAGGCGTAGTAAGGAGTATACAGTTTATTAAAAACTATTAAGCATAAAGCTAACCTCAGAGATTCTCCTTTAATTTCTTTGCTGAGCAGCAAAGGGTCAAACACTATATTACTTTCTTTCTGAATGATCAGAAAGAAAGTAACCAAAGAAAGAATCACCCCTTCGGTTACAACGGCTGCGAACTCAGCCATCCTGGCCTCGGTAGTCAGAATCGTCCCTCACTTTCCCAGTAAGATACCATCGCAGTGGGGTTAGACTGGAAAGATGAGAGACTCACATGTAAAAGCAACATGTGCAGCCTTCGCGGCTCCAAGCCGCTTTGTAACCTGCGGGGAACGAATCAAATTCTTACCAGTAAAAGTATCAATTTCAGCCGGATACCGCACCAAACGACTAAAACCCGAGGGGAAAAGGAATAAAACATTAAAAGCAGTATTAGAAATGGTGTTCATACTGAAGGGTCTAATGCCGGAGTAAGTTTAACTGGAAGAAAACCAGGCATATTGTTGAAAAGAGCAAGTCCAGACCAGACAATTCCGCACAGCTTTTTAAACTAGCTTTAAGGTAATTAATATCATTGATCGGTCAGTTTTTTGTCATGCTTTTCCTGTTTCAAAAAATTGTTTAATACAAATCATATAGTCTTTCAACTCCTGTGGCAATTCTTCTTGCTTCAATGATTTTAAAACAACAATTGCATTAAAATTTGGAACTTTCGTACAAATATCTTTTCCAGGGAAATACTTTTTCCAATTAGTACGAGCAAAATCTTTCATTGGTTGTGTAACAGTCGCATCTCCATGAATATTAAATAATTTTTCACCTTTAAAGATTGAAACTAAATGTTGACAAGTACTAAGTGCACATATATTAAATTTATCTTCTAGTTCAATTCTATGTGTTTCCCAAAAAACTGAAGAGAATTGATTGCTTAATAATACTGCGAAATTTTCAACTTCATTAACAGGAATAAATTGATATTTATAGTCTAGACCATTAGATATATTTTCAAATATTCTGTTATTAATAAAATTAATTTGGTCATTAGATAATCCGTCCCTATCAATTTGTCTAAATATTTTTGGGTTATAATTATTATCAAGATTTCTTTGATAACGTACACCATTTTCAATAAATGTATTAGTACAACCATGAGAAGGCATTATTTTAATATCTTTTAAATCATATATCATTAAAATGTGTTCCCAAAATTCAATTATTTTTCTATCAGAATCTTCACAAATAAATATCTTATCAGGACGAGACATCAATATTTGTTCATATTCTCTTTGAAATTTATTTTTCGTTTCAATAAGAAAATTTTCTGTTTTATGTAACTCCTTGACCGCATTTTCTATTTCTTCGGCAATTTCAACAAAATTAAGTTCTTTTTCTAATTTTTCAAATTCTGGAGTATCAATATCTCCATTATTAAACAAAGTAAGATACCGTTCCTTTATTTCTTGAATAGGTTTTACCAATGAAGATTGTTTTATATCTTTTATGTCATCTGAGTTAATGTATACTCTAAAAAATCCCACTCCCTGCTCATTCCTTAATTTTATAAATGCCGGAGAATGAGTTGTAATAAAAATCTGTCCATTTTTTTTGAATTCATTAAGAAAATCCCTTGCTATCTTTTGAACTTTTGAATATTCTAAAGAATTTTCAGGTTCTTCAAAACCCCAAATAAAAATTTTATTTGAGATTTTTTTACATATATGTGCTAAAAAATATGCTAAATAAGACATCAAAATACCATCACCCGATGAAAATAGATTCACAAATACATCTTCTCGGCTTTTATCCTTTCTGATAACTTGAATACCAGTTTTTACGTTTACTTCAACCGTTCCGAGAATATCAGTTACTTTAGAAGAAAGATTGGCTTGTGTTGGTAAACCAATAAACTTTTCAAAATCAGCACTTAAGTCTTGTGAAGTTTTCCGTAAAACATCCGACAATCCTTCCATTTTATCTTTAAAATCATGACCAGTATCATGCTCAATCAATTTTTCAAAATGCAAAAATAAATTATGCACAAAATCTTTTCCACGTACTGCTGGTATATAAAAATATTCCATTTTATTTAAAAATCTTGTAAACTGCCTGGTTATATTTCCATCTTCTTTTTCTATACTTTTTTGGACAGATTCATTTTCAGACCAATATTCTAATGTTGGATCTTCTTGACCTAATTGAAATGTTCTAGATATTGAAAAAAGGGATTTAAGTGCTGCTGTCCCCTGATTTCTAAAGTACAAAGTGATTTTAATGGCACGTTTTCCTCCAGCTTGACCAGTAAAAGCTTTATTGTAATCTTTTTCAAAATCAAAATTTTGATCGAAACTTGATTTCTTATTAAAAAATAAATTCAAAGCTTTTAAAATATTTGATTTCCCGGAATTATTAATTCCAGAAAAAATCGTAATGTCATTAGTCTCAATATAAACATCTGAAATGGAACGATATCTATGAATTTCAATTTTTTCTATTACTTTCATACTGCCCCCTAATCCTCATCTTCCTATGTTGTTTCTCAAAGCAATATTTAACATATCGGAATCAACCTTTGATTTCTGCAATTCCACAAATTCTTAATTACCTGCTCAATTAATTGGATTCTGCGGATTTAGGATTTTTCGTTCCCTTCCCGCAGCAGTTTCCCGGTAATTTTTTGTAAAAGAATATTACAAACAAGAAAAAATGAGCGCATTATCCATGAAAATATAAAGTTAAAATGTAGAACAAAATCAGTACCAGGATGGTACGGCCGCCGCATCAGTCCAGGACGGACTGTAAGGCGGCTTTTATAAAAAGGGTCTGGAAGTAAAAAACGGATAATGCTCCTCATTATTAAAAGGCTACTTTGAATTGAAACCGCGCAGGGCGGCGTTTTCTTTTGATTACTTTTCTTTGTCGCTGTAGACAAAGAAAAGTAATAAGCATTTTGACCCCTTTATGCCATAAAGTCCCCTTTGCTGGAAAGCGGCAGTCAGGAATTACTCAAGCGGACAAGAGTGGAATTATCCTCAAGGATGAAATTGTCGACAAGACCTCGGAGAGAATTAGCCTGTCTTTTATTCTCTTCAATCAGCACTTTGGATTTTTCCATCACGGATAGAAGATTGTGCAGATTTTCGACATGCTCTTTAATACTTTCCCGGTTGGAAAGTGTCTGATCCCGGATTTCACGGAGCGCTTCAGCGAATTCGATAGTCGCTTTTTTCTGTTCCGCCATCGCCAGCTTTACTTCATCCGTTATCTTAACCAGTACCCTCTGTGGCTTTTAAAATCTCTTTCGAACCGTTATCCTGTTCCACCATCGCAATATTAAGCTGTTTTACAATCTCTTCATTCTGCCGGGAATAATCAATAATGGAATCCAGACCGGAACCCGCTTTTTCCGCGAGCTTAACCGATTCATCAATTCTGGATAGAATAGAATGAACTGCATCGTTGATGTCTTTGGTGTTTTTATTTGTGTCTTCTGAGAGTTTTCGTATCTCGGAAGCCACAATCGAGAAGCCTTTACCGGCTTCACCTGCATGAGCGGATTCTATAGCCGCATTCATCGCCAGCATATTGGTTTGCTCTGCAATATTTGTGATAATTTTGAGAAGTTCCAGAATCCGGTTGGAATTATCAGCCGCTTCTTTGATTGAAAGTACGGACTTTTTAACGGCTGTTCCTCCTTCCTGTGCCACCTGATTCAGGCTGTTCGATATTTCATGGCTTTTATTCGACATTAAAGCCGTTTTTTCGATATTCCGGACCATTTCCTCAATGGAACTCGCCTCCTCTTCGACTGCCGAGGCCTGGTGGATCATATTGGCCGTTATCTGTTCTATATTTCTTGAAATTATTTCAAGGGCGCCCATCAATTGTTCGACTCCGGAAGCGGAACTGTCCACATGAGTCTCAATGTTTTGAACATTCAATCCAACCGCTTCAATAATAATAACGCTCTGGTTTACAATCTCTGTGGATTGGCTGGAGGTCTCCTGGATTTTTTCCGATGATTTTTCCACACGGATTAAATCTCCATTCAGCTGTACCAGAAGATTATTGAAAGCTTCCGCCAGAATTCCGGTCTCATCCCTAGAATGGATATCTATTTTTTTTGTAAAATTTCCGCTGATAATGGCCGGTAATGAGTTGGTTAATTTCCTCAGCGGGCTTATGATGCTCCAGGCGATAAAGAAAAAAAAGGCTATCATTAAAACAAAAATAATCACCCCGGTCAGAATCATCCTGACCGTGTTTTTAGATACATATTCAGCGGCATCAGTTTCGTTCTTGTGATTTTCGGTGGATAGCAGAGAGATCAACTGATTTATCTTTGCCCAGTGTGCCCGGTATTTCGTCTTGAGTATTCCCGAGATCATGAGTCCGGCTTTTTCTTTATCCCCGGCCTGAATTAGCGGAATTACCTGCTTCTCCAGGATATCAAAAAAATCTTCCGCCAGCTTGTAGGAATCCCTGATCAAAACTGTTTTAATCGTGCCATCCGGAAGGTTCTTCTCCCAGAACCCGTGCCGATCTTCGTAATCTTTCCTGTACTGTTTTAAATCTTCCATATAATTCTGTATTTTTTCAGGATTATTTTCCGCTGCCATTTCTAAAATGGACATGTAAGGTTCGATAATAAATTCCGGTGGAGGCAGGATATCGGCCATTAAATCCTTTCCCTGGGCAATTTTTTCATAAACAGGGCCATTGACTTTCACTATATTCATAACTTGAATAAGTGAAACAGCGAAAATCAGAAATCCGATGATAAACGGAATCAGAAGCACCAGAAGCCTAAATTGAATTCTTAAATTCATAAAAGCTTTTATCATATTTCCCTCTAAACAACTGTGAAATTTCGGTTAGATAATTCCTTCACCAACAATTAATAATAATACAGAATACTGGAAAGATCAATAAAGCGAAAGGTTCTTGCGAAAAGAAAGTTTGATTCAATCGAATTCTTGACATAATTAACAGTATAAATCAGAATATGCCCTATGATTAAAAAGAGGTGAAGATGGACATAAATACTATATTTAAGGTGGGTTACGGACTTTATATTCTGAGTTCAATGAAAGGAGAGAGGTATAACGGCTGTATAATCAACACAATCAGTCAGGTGAATTCTGAACCGATAACCTTCCAGGCGATAATCAGTAAAATGAATTATACCTATGAATTTATCAAAGAGAGCGGCCTATTTTCTGTTTCCATTCTTAACCAGGATGTTCCTTTTCCTTTTATAGGGACATTCGGCTTTAAAAGCGGCAGGGATATAAATAAATTTCAGAATATTAAATATAAATTAGGGGAGAAGAAGGTTCCAATTGTTCTTGACCATACGGTGGCCTATCTTGTCTGCGAGGTCTTTCAAACAGTGGATGTCAATACTCATACCATGTTTATAGGGAACCTTATTGATGCCGAGATTCTCTCAGACGCCACACCTCTCACTTATGCCTATTACAGAGATTTTAAAAAGGGGAAATCTTCCAAAAATGCACCGACTTATATTAATCCGGCTATTTTAGAAAAGAAAAAGGAGGAGACAGATATGGATAAATATGTTTGCGAAGTTTGCGGTTATGTTTATGATCCATCGGCAGGTGACCCGGATAGCGGAATAAAGCCCGGTACGAAATTTGAGGATTTACCCGCTGATTGGGTATGTCCTGTCTGCGGAGCGGGAAAAGAAGAGTTTAAAAGGGAATAATTTATGCCGGCTAGAAAGCTTGAAGAAAGTATTTATGAAGTAGGCGCCATTGATTACCAGAGAAGACTATTTGATGAGTTAATTCCTCTTCCTGAAGGTACAAGCTATAATGCCTTTTTAATTCAGGGTTCAAAAAAAACGGCTTTGATCGATACGGTAGACCCTAACAAATCAGTTGAGCTTTTCAAAAATCTCAAAAGTCTGGATATTAAGCGGATCGATTACGTTATTTCAAACCATGCAGAGCAGGATCATTCCGGAAGCATTCCGGAAATCCTGGAGACATTTCCGGAGGCTTTTGTTGTCACAAACCAGAAATGCAAGGAATTTCTTATTGATTTGCTTCAGATCCCTGAAGAGAAGTTTATTGTCGTAAAAGATGGCGAAACATTCTCTCTCGGAGATTTTACTTTGAAGTTCATATATTTCCCATGGGTTCACTGGCCGGAGACAATGATTACTTTCTTGATAGAAAAGAAAATACTTTTTTCCTGCGATTTGTTCGGCTCTCACAGGGCAGACAGCCGTTTGATGCTTGAAAAAGAAAGGGAAAACGAAATAAAAGAAGGAGCTTTCCGCTATTTTTCTGAGATTATGTACCCTTTCAGGGACAATATTTCAAACAACCTGCAAAAAGTCCTTGACCTTGATATCAAAATTATTGCCCCTTCGCATGGTCCGGTCTATGCCAATCCGGAGTTTATAATCAATTGCTACAAAGAGTGGACATCAAGCAAGGTAAAGAACAAGGTTGTTATTCCATACATTTCCATGCATGGAAGCGTTGAGACCATGGTAAACTATTTAGTAGAATCCTTAATCGCAAAAAGTATAGAAGCGGTTCCATTTCAGCTAAGTGTTGTCGATACAGGCAGGCTGGCTATGGAGGTGACTGACGCGGCAACGGTTATTGTCGGCGCACCGCAGGTTCTTGGGGGAATGCATCCTCTTGCCGCCTATGCGGTTTATCTCTTCAACCTGCTGAGGACGAAGACAAAGTTCGTTTCCATTATTGGTTCTTACGGATGGGGTGGAAAAATGGTCGAACAGATACAAAATATGCTATACAATTTAAAAGCCGAGGTATTGACTCCAGTAATAGCAAAGGGACTTCCTAAAGAAAAGGATTTTCAGGCGTTAAATGCATTGGCCGACAGAATAGCCGAAAAGCATAGATCATTAAATATTTTAATTTAAGTATAGTAAAATAAAAAAGGAGGAAAAATATGGCTGATTTTAAAAAGTCGAAAACGGCGGAAAACCTGATGAAGGCATTTGCAGGCGAATCTCAGGCAAGGAATAGATATACTTTTTATGCCTCAAAGGCAAGGGCAGAAGGGTACAGACAGATTGAGGCGATATTTATCGAAACAGCCGAAAATGAGAAAGAGCATGCCAAGCTTTATTACAATCATCTTGTAAAGAATCTTGATCCGAATTTTATTCAGGAATTCCAGGCAGGTTATCCGGTAGCTTTTTCAGATAAAACTTTTAATAATCTTGAGAGCGCCGCGATGGGAGAACATGAAGAATGGACAAAACTATACCCTCAGTTTGCCGATACTGCTGAAAAAGAAGGTTTCCCGGAAATTGCAAAAACTTTCCGGAATATTTCAATGGTGGAAGAAAAGCATGAAGCGAGATATAGAAAGCTTGCGGATAACATCAAGAACGACAAGGTATTTAAAAAAGAAACAAAGGTCTTCTGGATATGCAGGAACTGTGGACATATTATTGAATCCAGAGAAGCGCCTAAGAAATGTCCGGTCTGCGACCATCCCCAGGATTATTTTCAGTTATTTGTCGAAACTTATTGAGGTTTATTTTTTAAATTTTGACGTTTCTCATTTCCTCAGCCGCATTTTCAGGAAGGATAGGATTGACATACAGCCCGCCGGCGTATTCCAATCCACCTTTCTGTTTTACATGGGGAATAACGCTAAGATACCAGTGGAAATAGTTTTTTTCCCGTTCGTAGTGAGCCAGGGATTGAATCACAAAGTTGAAGTCCGGGTTTCTTAGTAAATAGAACATTTTGACAAATACTGTTTTCATACTGTCAGCCATTGCTTTAATTTTGTTTTCATTAATTAAAGAAAAAGACGGACAATGTTCTTTCGGTACAACCCAGAAGTGATATGGCGAAAGATCGGCATAGGGCATGACTGTAAGAAATTCTTCATTTTCATATATAATACGCTTGTTTTCCTGAAGCTCATCATTTATTATATCACATAAAAGGCAGTTGTCATTTAAATCATGGTATCTTTCAGCTTCTCTTAAACGTACGTTTGTTTCAAACGGAATCACCGGCAGGCCGTAAATCTGGGAATGCGGGTGCTCAAGGGAGCCTCCGGCTTTTATTCCCTGATTTTTAAAAATAACAATATGATTAACAAGCTCATTTTCCTGTAACTGTTTATAACGCATCAAATAGGCTCTAATAAGGTTTTGAATTTCCCCTTCAGACATAAGGGCTATAGTGGTATTATGCCTCTGGTTGTCGATTATTACGTCATGAATTCCGAAACCTTCAATCTCTTTCCTTAATGAATTCTTTCTTTTTTCTGGAAAGACAAACCTGTCGACGCTTGAAAATTTATTCTCAACTATCCGGACAGACCAGTTATCCTTCCCTAATCTTAAAATCTCAACATTCTGATCCTCATTCCCCCTGCAAAAAGGGCATGTTTCTTTGTAATCCGGCCTCTCTTTTATAATCTTTATGTTATCTGTTTCATGACCTTTTAATTCTACCGGCCGTTTAGCCCTATTGGGAGCGAAAATAACCCAATCATTCGTGATCATATTTTTCCTGAATACAGACATAAACCCTCCTTGGAATTATTCGGTAGGTTAAATTAAATATAAAGTCTATTTTAACTTATTTTAATCATTTTTGGAATTTTTTGTTATTACCGAGGCTTATAATTGAGGCTAAATATCCTTATATAAAATATTCTTTTCCTCAATTTCAAAAAAACTTACCAAATTTTGAAAATATTTTTTTTGAATACAATCATAATACGCAATTCGAGTATTTGCTATTCCTTACGGCACAATTTATAATATTTTTAAAAATTTAAAGGACTGGATTTATGGATAATATCATCCGCCGGAAATTAATTAAGCAAATATATATTTCATCAGCAATTATTTTACCCATAGCGCTGTTTTTCGGATTTCTTTGGAAATTTGCCGTTAACATTCCTTTTGCGGATGATTACAATACCATTGTGATCTTTTCAATCCGATGGTTGGATACTAAAGATTGGATCACAAAATTCAGTATGCTGTTCGAGAGCTGGAATGAGTATAAAATTGTCTTTGATCATATTGTTACAGCAATTTCGCTGTCTCTGACAGGTCAATTTAATATTAAAGCGTTAATTTTTATCGGAAATCTGGCAATTCCCGCGATACTGTTAGGATTGTTTTCAGCCTTCGGTGTAAAGAAGGATAAATTCTTTTATTTCATCCCGGCAACTTTCCTATTGTTTCAGCCGATGTACAGCGAGAATATGTTCTGGGCAATGGCTTCTCTCAGCAATTTCTGGGTAATGGGATTCGGCATTCTTTCACTAGCTCTTCTCGACCATGATTCCAAATTCAGGATATTCTATTTATTCATAGCTATTTTTCTTGCTGTTCTGGCTTATTTTACACAAAAAAACGGGATTCTATTCCTGATTCTGGCGCCAGCAATATTAATTTATAGAAAGCGTTACTTTGAAGCTGTTGTTTTTGCTTTTTTCTCTTTTGCCGCTGCTGTTTTTTATTATTTTTATCCGGTACGGTCAACTTCCGAAGGTGCATTTATCATGGGTTTTCTCAATCCCTCCGTACTGGGGAATAATATTCTTTACTTTTTTACGTTTTTAGGCAATAATTTTGGAACCAATTTCTCTGCAAAATTCTCTTCCGGTGCGGATATTGCCCATTTAATTTCTAAGGCTCTTCCGGCAACGGCGGGTATTCTCGTTACTGGATATTTCATCTTTCTTACATTTTCCGGATACTGGAAAGAAAATCCGTTCGCCTATTCTCTGTGGCTTTTTTTCCTAGGCACAGCTTTTTTCGCCGCTTTTTCCAGCCGGGGTACTTTTGGAGTTGATTCCGCCCTGTCTTCGCGCTATCGTGTGGCAACTATACCTATCTTTATATTAACATATTTTTCACTGGTCGAAAAAACAAAAACCGCCGATATGAAAAGGATTGTTTTTGCTATTGGGCTTACTTTTTCAATTCTATTTTGGGCATCAAGTTATGGGTTAAAGTTTAGGCCGGTAAAAGAACATTATGCAAAAATGACAGCCAGTTTGGAAAGATTGGAAAACGACCGGCAATGGTCTGAATCCTTTTGCTGATCCAAGCCCAGATTCCAATAATATCCTTAATATAGCCGTTAAAAAACGGATTTACAGGATTCCGGATATTAAAGAATAAAGCTTTATATTGATTTTATGCTTTTTTTTCATTATACTGAAACAAAAAGAAATTAACCGGGACATTTTTATGTTTGAGAAGATTGACAGGACAATATTCTATATAGTAATTACTCTTCTGCTGTTAGGCATACTTTTTGTTTACAGTTCTAGTTATTATATATCGATCAAGTTTGCAGGAAACCCATATTATTTTGCCGTTAAACAGCTTATCTGGGCTTTTATTTCTTTTATAGCGTTCATTTTCTTTATCCGTTTTGATTATAAAAATTTAAAAATATATGTCAAGCCTCTTGTTTTTATCAACATAGCGCTTCTTTTGCTTGTTTTTATTCCCGGGATCGGCAGGGAAAGCGGTGGAGCCAGGCGCTGGATAGACTTGAGATTTTTTTCATTCAATCCCTCAGAACTTGCAAAATTAACTGTAATTATTTATCTGTCTTCTATATTAACAAAAAAACAATCAAAACTTGAAGACTTCACATTCGGCCTCCTGCCTCCCCTTCTTCTTGTAACGGCTATTTTCTTTGTAATCCTTATGCAGTCAGGGTTTTCAACAGCCGTGCTGCTTCTACTTGTTGCTTTTATACTTTTTTTTGTCGGCGGCGCTTCAATCAAACATATTATCTCCATTTTAATTATCAGCCTCCCGGTTTTAATAACTTTCATTTCAAGGGTTTCTTATAGAAAAGCCAGGGTGCTATCTTTTTTAAATCCATGGGAAGACGCTACCGGTAAGGGATATCATTTAATCCAGTCATTAAAGTCTTTCAGCACAGGCGGTTTTTTCGGTCTGGGGCTTGGAAACAGCGTTCAGAAAATGGGGAGGCTTCCAACTCCGCATACAGACTTCATATTTTCAATCATCGCCGAAGAATCAGGAATCATCGGAACAACCATTATCGGACTTCTTTATCTAATTTTTTTCATACGCGGTGTGATAATAGCTAGAAATTGCGATGACAAATTCGGCCAGATGCTTGCTTTCGGAATCGCATCACTATTTACCATCCATGCCTTTTTAAATATGGGAATTGCAGCAGGCATTTTACCTCCGACCGGAGTTTCACTTCCCCTGATAAGCTATGGCGGATCGTCAATGCTTGTACTTGCAGCAGGTTGTGGTATTCTTCTGAATATTTCCGCACAGAACCCATCTAAAGAAAAAAATACAAATGATTATAATAAAATAAATGAAATGATAGAAGACGGCTTTTAAGGATACCGCAATAATTTAACACAAATAAAAACTTTTACATTTTTTACAATTACTTTATAATTATATTTGATAAAAGGAGTTTATTTTTCCGTAGGAGGAGGGAATATGAAGATAGCAGACATTACTATGGGAAAGGCGGTATTGGAAAACCTTGCCGACAAAAAAAGACTGCAGAAGGAGGCTGTTAGTCAGAATGAGCTTTCAAACTCGATAAAAAATGATGTTTTTAATTCAGATAAAACTATGACAATGGATATCGCCAAAATTAATGAACTTCAAAAAAGTTTTATGAAAGATAGTTTAAGTATGTCAGGTTTAAAAGAGCTGCAGAATAAAGTAGAAAAATTTGAGTTGAGTTCGGTAACTGATAGAAATTATGAAGAACTATCAATGGATTTGAATAAAACCGTACTTTCAACAAAATTTGAGGGTGAGAGCATCATAAGTTATCTAAGCACTCAAATTCGAGATGAGAAATCTCTTTACACATTTAAAACAAACCTTGGAAATGAAATCTCGGAACTTAAAAATAAAATTGCCGATGAAAGGAAAAACCTTGCATCTTATCTTGTTAAAAGTGAAAATTTAGAGGTTGAAAGGGATTTTTCTTCAGAAAAAATTGCTGAACAGATAGCTTCAGCAATAAATAAAAATAATATGGGGTCTATTTTTAAAGGAATTTCTAATATTAATAATCTGCTCGGAATAGAAAAATAACTTAGGAAACTTCCAGATGTATAACTTTGATCTTTTAGCCCGCCAATCAAAAAAGGCTGATGTGTTTGTTACAGCAGAGATTGGCATCAATCATAAAGGAAGTTTTGATCTTGCAAAACGGCATATTTATGCAGCGAAAGAATGCGGGGCTGACGGGGTTAAATTTCAGGTATATAAAACTGAAAAATTCTATAACAGAAAACTTCTACCCGATGCATTCAACTTGTTCAAAAGTTTTGAATTAACTTATGACAACTTCCTCAAACTCAAAGAAATTGCTGATTCTCTTGACCTTGTCTTTTATGCGACTCCTCTTGATATGGATTCTATTGATTTTCTATTTGATATCAATGTTCCCGTTATTAAAATAGCGAGCTCAGATATAACAAACGAACCGTTTTTATATAAAATAGCTCAAAAAACCAGAAAAATGAATGTTTTTACATTCGTGTCTACCGGATTTATCGGTTTAGGCCGGATAAAAAAAGTCATTAAAATTTTCAGGTCTTTACCTCTGGCTGTTTATTACTGTGTTTCAAAATATCCTGCTGAAAACTCGGATTTTGATCTTAATTTTATAAAAACCCTTCAAAACAATTTTTTTGTACCGATAGGATTTTCAGATCACAGCCTGGATATCTTTCTTTCCCTTGGGGCAGTGAGTTTAGGCGCTAAAATGATTGAGCGCCATTTTACTGTTGATAATTCAATTGAAGGTGCCGATAATTCAATATCATTAAACCCGGAGAAATTTTCCTTAATGATAAATGGAATACATTCTATCGAAGCCGCTCTTGGTGAAGGAGAGAAAAAAATAACTCAATTTGAAAAAAATATCTCTTACTCCTCAATGAGGGATATTTATTCCGGAAGGGAAATCAGACAGGGTGAAATAATCAAGCAGGATGATATGCTTCTACTGCGCCCTGGAAATGGAATTGCAATGAAAAATTATAATAAGAATATTGGGAAAAAATCAATAAGGGTCATCGATATTTATGAAAAAATTTAGTGTCCTCATAAAGGATATCAGTAATGATTATACATTGACGGAAAATATTTGGCTTACTATCAATGATTACAGCGATAGCTATCATTTTATCAAGGAAGATAATAAAAAAGAACTTATTCTTGGTGTTTGCAGGTGTCCGCAAAATATACCTATTATTAATGAAAAGAGGTATGAAAATTTAGCGGAAAACTATAAATCACTTGCCAAGATCTATCCGGATTTGAATTTGTATTATATTAATTCACAAAATAACACACTGGAAACGACGAACCCTCCTGATATATTTACAGTTTTATTTAAAAGAAATAAAAATACCGCTTATGAGTTTATAGATTCAAACGTTAATTATGCTATGGAAAAAGGTGATACACTTATAGGTTTTGATAAAAAAATCCCCGATAAAGAATATTTAAAAATTAAGGAGATAGTTTTCAGATCAAAGGGAATATCATACTTATTGTTAAAGGATATAAATATTTATTTAAAGAATTCCCATATCAATTGCATTCCGCTCTTTTTAATTGACGATTCACCGCATCAATCTTATGTTTTTCCAATTAAATCAACCCTTAAAACAGTTAGCCTCACAATCGATATGATACGCGACAAGGTTCTCAGCCATAACTCGGAGAAAATCTGGCAGATTGAGACGGTTCTTCATGAAGCTCTTGTAAACGCTATCACATATGGAAATGAGATGGATTACAATAAACTTGTAATTATAAGATATGAAATTGGGGATAAGGGTCTGCGGGTCATTATTAAGGACAGCGGAGAGGGTTTTGACCTGAAAAACATCTCCGTTCCCGTCGGTGAAGAGGCTCTTGAAAGAATATCGGGAAGAGGCATTTATATTATGAAGAAATTTTCAGACGCCATGTATTATAATAAAAAAGGGAATGAAGTGATGCTGTTTTTTAATTTTTGATTTTTTTCAGGGACAATGTTAAAATTACCGTGCTTTATAATTAAAGGCAGTTATAAAAACTAATATATTATATCTTATTTGGAGGTTATTATGTCTGTTATAGTTGATCAGGAGACATGCATCGGCTGCGGCGTCTGCGAGAGCGTATACCCCGAACTCTTTGAAATGACTGATGACGGTAAAGCAAAAGTTAAAGATTTTTCCGGATATGAAATGGCGCTTGCTCAGGATGCCGCCTCACAGTGTCCCGTTAATGCTATTTCCGTTAGTTAAATCACAAAGACCGGACATCTCTTGGAAATAAAAAATCAATCCGGATGTCCGGCTTTTCTTTTTTTTAATATTTTATTGGAGGGATAGAATGGCTTTCAAGGTTTTGGTTACAGATAAACTGGATAAAGAAGGTGTCGAGTTATTAAAATCCTTTAAAGAAATAGAAGTAATTGAGAAGGAAACACTGAAAGGAGATGCCCTGAAGAATGAGCTGAAAGGCTATGATGCAATTATCATTCGAAGCGATACAAAAATGACAAAGGATATAATTGAGGCCTCTCAGGGATTAAGAGTTATCTCAAGGGCGGGGGTGGGCGTTGATAATGTTGATGTTCCTTCTGCTACGGATAAGGGTATAGTTGTTATGAACGCTCCTCTTGGAAATACTATCTCTACTGCCGAATATACATTTGCTATGATGATTTCCCTTGCACGAAAAATACCGTTTGCTTATGTCACAACAAAGATAGAAAATAAATGGGACAGGAAAAGTTTTAAAGGAGTTGAACTGCTTGGAAAGACCCTCGGCATAATAGGCCTCGGCAGAATCGGTACTGAAGTTGCAAAAAGGGCAAGAGCCTTCGGTATGAAAATAATCGGCTATGACCCATATATTTCCGATGTGCTTGCCGGCAACCTTGGTATTGAACTAGCCGATCTGGATAAAATATATAAAGAAAGTGATTTTATAACCATACATACTCCTCTTACCGAACAGACAAAGGGAATGATCGGCAAGAAAGAGATTGATATAATGAAGAAAAATGTCAGGATTATAAACTGCGCCCGCGGTGGAGTAATCGATGAAACAGCTCTCGCGGAAGCTCTTAAAGAAGGACGGGTGGCCGGAGCGGCTATGGACGTTTATTCTAAGGAACCGCCTCTTGAACCGAGAAATCCGCTTATGGATGCACCGAATTGTCTTGTCGCTCCTCACCTTGGCGCTTCTACTTCCGAGGCCCAGTTTAATGTGGCGGTAGAAAGCGCAGAAAGTGTAGCTAACTTTTTAATTCATGGTATTATTGTAAACTCTGTCAATATGCCGTCAATCAATAAAGAACTTTTTGCGCAGCTCAAAGGTTATATTTCTTTATCGGAAAAAATGGGATTGATGATATCCCAGTGTATTGAAGGCCAGATTGAGGAAATGAAGATTTCATGTGTGGGCGATGAAATTGAAGAAAAAGATGTCTCGATTTTAACAAGAGCGGCCTTGAAGGGGCTTTTCCAGAATTTCCTCGGGGACACAGTTAATTATGTAAATTCCACGGCCACAGCTAAATCGAGAGGCATCAAGGTTATAGAGCAGAAAGACGATACCGCATCGGAATACAACAACCTGATCTCTATAACAGTGAGAAGCGATAAGGAAGAGATGGTTTTATGGGGCACGGTCTTTTCTCACAGCCAGGGAAAAATCGTCAAATTCAACGATTATTTCTTTGAAGTAGATCCGGCAGGCATTCTTGTAATTATTTATAACGAGGATACACCTGGAGTGATCGGTAAAGTCGGAACGATTATGGGAGAAAATAAAATCAATATCGCCAGTATGAAGGTATCAAGGAAAATTTCCAAAAACAGGGCGATTATTATTATCAATGTTGATTCCGAAATAACCGAAAACGTCTCAGGCCTTTTGAATAAAATTCCCGAGATAATTAAGTTTAAAATTGTCAAATTATAAAATACTTAACAAAAGAAAAAAATAAAATTGCTTGATCAGGGAGAAAGGAATTATTTATGGATGCCAGGCAACTTAAGGAAGTTATTAAGCAGGAAAAACTGATTCCAATATTAAGAACCAGATCGGCTGAAGTTATTCTCGATGTCGCCGGGGCAGTTATTAACGGCGGCACAAGGATTATTGAATATACAATGACTATTCAGGGCATAATCAAAGAAATCGGAAGGGTTAAAGATAAATTTCCGGAATTAGTAATAGGTCTTGGAACTGTACTTAACAAAAAGGATGCCGAGGAAGCTATTAAAAACGGCGCCGATTTTATTGTGAGCCCGATATTGAATTTTGACTTAATAGACACAGTGAAGTCTAAAGACAAAATGATAATACTCTCGGGTTTCACTCCGACGGAGCTTTACAACGCTTATAAAGCCGGTTCAGATATGGTTAAGCTTTTCCCTGCAAGCGAGTTGAAGCCGACATTTATCCAGGTAATATCCGGACCATTACCATTTCTAGAGATTTTCCCAACCGGCGGGCTGGATCTCATCACAGCCATACAATTTCTATCATACGGCGCTGTTGCTGTCGGAATGGGAAAAACAGTTTTCAAGCAGGAATTATTAGAAAGTAAAAAATTTGATGAAATATCGCTTATTCTCAGAAACGCTAACCGCAGAATCAAGAATTTGGAAATATAAAATATTGACATAACTAATATTTAAACTTAATAATTTATAATGTTCGGGAAGAGCAGGTTTTTTTACCGGGCCTTTTAGACTGAAGATTGCTGGCAAGTAAATTAATTTACTCAGTCAAACAGCCGCAACCACACGGTTTGTCAAATAAGGCAGCTTATAGAATCGTTGCCGGATTCTGTATGTGGGACTTCCCCCTTTGATAAAATTTATTATTTTTTCAAAAGGAGAATCCGGAATGTTTAAAGAAATCTGTTCTTTTTTTATTTATGAGCCTATCTTAATAACCATCCAAAATAATATAAAATACAAGCTGTCCTTTGCCTTTTCTCATGCCCTCAGGAGCAGGAGCTTTGGGTTAATTTCATGGGAGAAACTATGTCAATAACTGAAGAACAGGTAAAGCTTTTAAAAGGCTTAACAGAAACCGAAGCTCAAGAAAGAATAAAAAAAGATGGATATAATGAATTACCTGCCTCAAAAAAAAGAAGCATTTTAAAGATAGCTCTTGGAGTCTTGAAAGAGCCAATGTTTATCCTGTTAGTTGCCTGCGGCGTTATTTATTTAATCATAGGAGAACCAAATGACGCAATCATGCTTCTTGGTTTTGTTTTTGTTATGATGGGCATTACTATCTATCAGGAGGGAAAAACTGAAAATGCGCTTGAGGCACTGAAAGACCTTTCAAGTCCTCGAGCCCTAGTTATTCGGGATGGAGAAAAGAAAAGGATAGCGGGTAGAGAAGTAGCCCGTGAAGATATTATGATCCTTAATGAAGGTGACCGTGTTCCTGCGGATGGAATTATTCTCTGGGGAATAAATCTGACTGTTGATGAATCCCTTCTTACAGGTGAAGCCGTTCCTGTAAGGAAAGCTCCTGTTGAAGGAGAGGACCGGGAAATAATTACCGGGAGACCGGGTGGAGATGATCTGCCTTTTATCTTTTCCGGAACGATGATTGTCCAGGGACAGGGCGTCGCTCTTGTAAAAACTACCGGAATCAAAACAGAAATTGGAAAAATTGGAAAAACTCTTCAGGAGGTTACCGAGGAGGAAACTCCACTCCAGAAAGAAACCGGAAAAGTTGTTAGGATAATATTTGTTGCCGCTTTAATTCTCTGTATAATTGTTTTTGCTGCCTATGGACTTTACAACAGAGACTGGCTGAAGGGTTTCCTCTCAGGTGTAACTCTTGCTATGGCAATGCTTCCTGAGGAATTCCCGGTAGTACTTACAGTATTCCTTGCTCTCGGTGCCTGGAGAATTTCTGCAAAACAGGTTTTAACAAGAAGAGTTTCGGCTGTAGAAACTCTCGGAGCTTCAACAATTCTATGCACCGATAAAACAGGCACTCTTACACAAAACAAAATGTCGATAAAAAAGATTTATGCAAATGGAAAATTCTATGATACAAAAACAAATGGAATGTTATCACTGCCTGAAGATTTTCATGAATTAATAGAATTCGGCATACTCGCAAGTAAAAAAGATACCCTTTGACCCTATGGACAAAGCCCTAAAATCTCTTGGGGAACATAAGCTCGCTAATACAGAGCATCTTCATGAAAACTGGAAACTTATCCGGGAATATCCGCTGTCCGGAAATCTTCTGGCGCTCTCCAATGTATGGGAATCCCCGGATGGAATGAATTATATCATATCCGCAAAAGGCGCTCCCGAAGCAATAGCCGATCTCTGTCATTTCGACTCGAGCCAGATGGATGAATTGTCAGACGCTGTCAGCTTAATGGCGGGAGAAGGTTTAAGAGTCCTTGGCGTAGCCAAGGCTTATATAAGAGAAGACGACAACCTTCCCGGGAAACAACATGATTTTGTCTTCGTTTTCCTGGGTCTGATCGGATTGGAAGATCCGATCCGCGAGACAGTGCCTGACGCTGTTAAACTCTGCTATGAGGCTGGAATCAGGGTTGTTATGATAACCGGGGATTACCCGATCACAGCTCAAAATATTGCAAACCAGATCGGCCTTAAAAATCCTGACCAGGTAATAACAGGGTTTGATCTTGAAAATATGAAATCCGAAGTGCTCCAGGAAAAGACAAAAATCACAAATATTTTCGCCAGGGTCTTACCGGAGCAAAAACTGCATATCGTAAAAGCCTTCAAAGCAAATGGAGAGATTGTAGCCATGACCGGCGACGGTGTGAATGATGCCCCGGCTTTAAAAACAGCGCACATAGGTATAGCGATGGGAGAAAGAGGAACAGATGTTGCCAGGGAAGCCTCAGAGCTTGTTTTACTCAATGATGACTTTTCTTCAATTGTAGCGGCTGTTCAAATGGGAAGAAGAATCTTTGACAATCTCAAAAAAGCCATGACTTATATTATCAGCGTACATATTCCGATAGCAGGAATGTCCCTTATACCGGTTCTTTTCGCCTGGAAAGAACAGATGCTTTTTCCAGTGCACATAGTTTTTCTGGAATTGATTATAGATCCGGCATGTTCTGTTGTTTTTGAGATGGAACCGGAAGAAACCGATATTATGAAGAGAAAGCCGAGAGATCCAAAAGAGCCGCTATTCGGGAAAAAGATGTTTGCGATCAGCTCAATTCAGGGCATTGTTTCATTAATTATGGTTTTAGTTGTATTTAAAATTGCTTTGATGCTTGGCCAGAGTCAGAACGAAGCCAGGACGCTTTCCTTTATGACTCTGATAATCTCTAATCTGTGCCTTATAATGACAAACAGAACCTGGTCAAAGACGATTTTCGGTTCACTTAAGATTCCTAATAGTGCTCTTATCTGGGTTTTGGGAAGCGCCCTTATTTTTTTATCCCTGGTTGTTTATATTCCATTTCTGCAGAATTTATTCCATTTTACCGCTATACATCCGTTTGATATAGCTATATCCCTGGGGGCAGGTTTGTTCAGTGTTGTGTGGTTTGAATTTGTAAAATTTTTATCAGAGAGGAATAATTATGAATTGTTAAATGATAAAACTACAAATACTTGATATCCTTTCACTAAAAAATTAACATGTTACCCTGAGTTGCAATAAAAATAATATAAAAAAAGCACTTACTATAATACCAATTTAGCAATGCAAATTTTGCATTGAATGCAACTTACACCAAGATGCGTTCAATGTGAGTGTTAACGAACTTTTAAATGCTTACTGAGTTCCTTATAAATATTTTTTGATTGCAACTCAGTATTTAAATTACAGGCTTTCTGGAGGTTAATGTGGCTATTAAAACAAAAAAGCTTATTAATTTCTTCCTGGGTTTGATTTTTTTTATTATTATTGGGTTAACGCTTGTAATCAGAACTTATTATGTAAATAGATTATTAAAGTTTTCTATTAATATTAATGATATTTTAATTTTTAATAATTTTACTTTATTAATTATTGTTATGGAAGCACTAATTCTTTCATTAATAACAATTTTCTCTTTATTATCATTTTATAATAAATTAGAAAAAGACCTGACTTCAATTGAAATGGGAACTAAAGCCATCGGCAGCGGAAATCTTGAGTATATTATTAAGTCTAATAAAAATGATGAAATCGGGCTTCTGGTAAATTCATTCAACCTGATGAGCTCAAAATTAAGGGATTCCTATCAAAAAAATCAGCATCTTGCCTCTTTTCATTCATTGAATCCGAATCCCGTTATTGAACTTGACTATTCGGGCGGGATTATTATGTTTAATAAAGCGGCGCTGGATTTAATAAAATCTATTGAAGGAAAAAATGATATTTCAGTCTATATTCCAGGCGATATTGGTGAAATAATAAATGAATTTAAAGAAAAAAAAAGAACCCTTTTTTACAGGGAAATTCGGATATTGATTTTCACATTTGAAGAAATGATATTTTTTCCTCCTGGAATAAATTTTATTCGTATTTATCCAACGGATATTTCGGAACAGAAACTTCTGCAAAAAATTTTGAGGGACAATGAGGAAAAATATCGCCTGCTTTATTCTTCAATGAGCGAAGGAGCCGCTCTTTTCGAGGCAGTGCTTGATGAAAACGGCAAAACCATTGACTTCAGATTTCTCGATATCAATGACAGCCTTCTTAAGATGTTTGATTTAAACAGAAATGAAGTTATTGGAAGGACCATTACTAACTTTATCGGTTCCGACTTGCTTTCATTCTTTTTCGAAGCCACAAACGATAACCACCCTAAGAGTTTTGAGTATTATTCGAAGGTCCACAACAGATATTTCAATTTCTCGGTCTATTCTCCGAAAAAGGGACAGTATGCGGGTATAGTTTCGGATATTACCGAACGAAAATCAGCCGAATTTATTCTCAGAAATAATGAGGAAAGATACAGGGATCTTGTCAGCGGAATGAACAGCGGCCTTATTGTATATGATGCTTTGGAGAAAGGAGAAGATTTTATAATAAAGGATATAAATCCCGCCGCGTTGGCTATTGATAATTTAAAAAAGGACAATGCCATTGGAAAAAGTATTCTCAAACTTTTTCCCGTTATAAAAGAAAACGGATTACTTCAGGTTATTCAGAGAGTCTGGAAGACAGGGATTTCCGAACGGTTTCCAATATTCTATTTCGATATCGGTTTTACTAAGGGTTGGCGGGATATTTTTATATACAAACTTTCATCCGGTGAAATTGTAACGCTCTATGACGATGTCACAGTTAAAAAAGAGGCTGAAGATCAGATAAAAACCTCCTTAAGCGAAAAGGAGACCCTGCTGAAAGAAATCCATCATAGAGTAAAGAACAATCTTCAGATAATATCCAGCCTGCTTCATCTTCAGGAAAGTTATATCAGTGACCCGCAGGCAATAAATGTTTTTCGCGACAGCCAGAACCGTGTAAAATCAATGGCTATTATACATGAAAAGCTTTATCAATCCAAAGACTTATCTAATGTTGATTTCAAGAGTTATATTCAAAATCTTACAGCAAGCCTGTATAATTCTTACGGGATTAATTACGAAAAGATAAAACTAGTGATAAAATCAGGTAATATTATGTTCAATATTGATACTGCTATCACCGTCGGACTCCTATTAAATGAGATTTTATCAAACTGCTTTAAACATGCCTTTCCGGATGGAAAAGTGGGAATGATTTCAATAAACCTTAGAAAAAGAGGTAAATCTAACTTTTTGTCGGTAAAAGATAACGGGATAGGAATGCCCAGGGATATTGACAGGAAAAAAATAAATTCATTGGGTATTCAGTTAATTTTCAGCCTTTCCCAGCAATTGGAAGGAAAATGCTATATTACGAGTGGTAAAGGCGGTTTTCAGGGTACTGAGTTTAAGATAGTTTTTCCAATTTAAATATCCAATTACTGTTGATCAGGAGGAAGAAAAATGAGTGTGGCAAGTATTTTGATTGTCGAAGATGAAGCCATAATAGAAATGGACATTGAAAATAAACTTAATAAGCTTGGCTACAAGGTAATCGGTTCGGCTTCAAAGGGCGAGGAAGCTGTGGAGCTTGCTGAAAAACTTCAGCCTGATTTAATTCTTATGGATATAGTTTTGAAAGGAAATATCGATGGGATCGAAGCATCCGATACAATCCATGACAGGCTTGACATTCCCGTTGTTTTTCTGACCGCTTATTCGGATGAAAAAACTCTTCAAAGGGCAAAAATAAGCGGGCCTTATGGATATATATTGAAGCCGCTTCAGGAAAGAGAATTGAATATAGTTATAGATATTGCCTTAAACCAGCATGAAATGAAAAAGAGGCTTAAAGCGGCCAATATCTCCCTTGAGCAGAGAGTTCAGGAGGAACTTTACAAAAACCTGGAAAAGGACGCAATGCTTTTGAAACAGGGCCAGCAAAATGCTCTTTATGAACTTATGTTCAACATTTCACACCACTGGAGACAGCCCTTGACCGGAGTAGCCGTTATTATCCAGAATCTTCAGGAAACTATAAAAAAATGCAACCAGACCGACCCCGAAACAAAAAAATATGCTTTGACAAAAACAAAAAAAGCCCTTGAAATAATTCTTGGAATGTCTCAAACAATAGACAATTTCAAAAATATTTTTCAGCCTAATGATAATAAAATATTCTTCAGTGTCCAGGAAGTTCTTGAAAAAACCATTAGAATTTTCAATCCCATATTAAAGAACGAGAATATTACAGTAAAAATCGGAATTAAAAACGATTCAGTAATAAATAACTATCAAAACGGTTTTGTGCAGGTAATATCAAACATTCTGAATAACGCAAAAGAGGTTATTATAGAAAGAAATGTAAAATCTCCTAAGATTATGATAGAACTTTTCCGGGAACATGACAAGGCTGTTTTGACTATAGCGGACAATGGCGGCGGGATTCCCGAAGCTGTCATCGGCAAGGTTTTCAATCCATACTTTTCTACAAAAGAGATGGGTATTGGACTGGGACTTTATATGGCCAGAATGATAACTGAAAAGAACATGAACGGGATGATTTCCGTTAGTAATATTAAACGCAAGAACTTCGGCAGCGGCGCAGAATTCAGAATCGAGCTGTAACGCTTTCCTTTATTCTATTAATCAAAACCGCCTCACCTGTATTTTTATTAATATCCAGGATTATTCCCTGAACTTCCATACTGCCGCTCTCTTCGGGAGAAAACCTAACGGGAAGATGCTGGATAACCTTCCTGTAAGATTCGCTGATTTTCATACCTATTACGGAATCAATTGAACCGCACATCCCTATATCGGAGATATAGGCCGTTTTTTGGGGAAGTATTCTTTCATCGGCGGTTTGAATATGGGTATGAGTTCCCCAGACTGCGCTGACCTTTCCGTCAAAATACCAGCCTAAAACCTGCTTTTCGCTCGTTGCTTCCGCATGAAAATCTATGAGAATTATTTTAACTCCATCTTTCTTCAATTTCTCCACTTCTCTTTCTATAGCTTGAAAGGGGCAATCCACAGAATCCATGAAAATCCTGCCGATTGCGTTAATAACTGCCGCCTTTAATCCGTTTTTCTCAAACACATAAACTCCATGTCCGGGAGTTTTCGGCGGATAGTTCAATGGACGAAGCAGCCCCGGATATTTATCCAGAAAATCAAACACCTCTTTCTTCTGCCAGACATGATTACCTGTAGTTATTACATCTATTCCGCCTTCAAAGAGTTGTCTTGTTATAGCATTTGTTATCCCAAAGCCATGGGCAGAATTCTTGCCGTTTAGTATTACCAAATCAGGATTAAATTTATTTTTCATCGTATATAATACAGAGAACAACGCTTTTCTTCCCGGCTCTCCGATTATATCCCCAAAAGCAAGCACACGGAAATTATTTTCAGCTTTCATAAAATATCCTTAATAAACGTGCCGCTTGATCCGGTATAGTTTCTCACAGTTTATCCTCAAGGATACCTATCAAGTTGGCTTCCCGCTATTTGTACTGAACCTTACTATGTTTAAGACATACTTATTAAAAAGACTCAGGACAGTAATTTATATTATAATTGTTAAAAACGCAAGCAATCATAGGTAATCTTTAGAAAACAACATTCCTGGAACAATATCGATTTTATTCAACCCTCCCTTCTTTTTCAGTTTCCTCAAGTTTTTCTTCCAGCTTTTTTCTCAATTGATTATAATTGGAATAAAAAACTTCCTTTATTGAAGGGTTTAATTCCAGGACATATTTAATATTTGTATGACCGGAAAAAATAATATCTGTCGAAAGAGGTTTGGGGTTGTAGGATTCCAGAATATTTAAATCAGTATCTATAAAAAGCATGACCATAGGAAGATAAGTGTTTTTCATCCAATAAGCAACCGGACCTGGATTTTTATGAATAAAAATCATACCATCAATGTTTGCCCAGCTCTTTCTATACATCATTCCCATTTCCCTGTCCTTTTCCGTAGCAGCCGGTTCAAAGACAAAAATATTAGTCAAAAAAATAATTGTGATTAAAGCGCTTTTCATATCGGTTCCTTATCTGTATCAATATTGGAAGCAGGAAGATATATAAAAAAAGTAGAGCCCGTACCATACCTTGACTCAGCACCAATATATCCATCATGTCTTTTAACAATAGAATAACAGATTGTAAGTCCAAGACCATGCCCCATTTCTTTTGTGGTAAAATACGGATCAAAAATTCTTGAAAGATTCTCCTTCGGTATTCCTATTCCACTATCCTGAAATGAAATTTTAACATAATTACCGCTTTTAATAGGTATTGTCTGGTTTCTCTCCTCATAAATATAGTTTTCACATTTGATCTTCAATTCCCCGCCTTCCGGCATAGCCTGACAGGCATTGATTATCAGATTCTCAATAAGCTGGCAGAACTGTACTTCATCGGCTTCAATATTCCATAATCTTTCAGGTATAATAAAAACATATTTCACATTGGTACGGTTAAGGGTAAAATCAACAGTCTCTTTTAAAAGACTTTCAGTAGAAATTAGCTTTTTAACCGTAGTTACGCCTTTTGACATAGTTAAGAACTGCCAGCTTAAATTCCTGGCCCTGAAAGAAGCCTTCTCAGCCTCAAAAAGGAAATCATAAGCGGGCTCATCGGGTTTCAAATAAATCTTTGCAAGCGAAATATTGCCTATGATTGCTGTAAGCACATTATTTAAATCATGGCCCATTCCACCGGCAAGGACTCCCAGCGAGTCAAGCTTATTAATTTTAAGCATTTCCTCTTCCGTCTTTTTCCGGTATGTAATGTCCTCCCCCACACCGAGCAGATGTGTAATAATCCCTTCCGGATTCTTTATTGGAGAAGCGGTATACAGCAGCCAGTAACCCTTGCCGTTTCTCTTTCGGGTATAAATTTCCCCTTTACTGTCTTTTCCCGATACCACTGTATTTATAATATTTTTAAAGGTTGCCCTAAGCTCCTCATTTACAGTTTTTCCTATAAGCGATTTACCTATAACTTCCTCAAGCTGAAAACCCGTGATTTCTAAAAATTTCGGATTGATATATTCAATGTTGCCTTTAATATTTAATACAATGACTATACTTGTGCTTTGTTCTACTGCCCTATAAAGGTTATTAAGCTGTACTTCGGATTTTTTTTGCCCTGTTATATCAAATCCGGTTACAAGTACGGCATTTCTACCCTTATAAAGAATCGTTGTTGTGATTAAATCAATCCATTTTTCACTGCCGTTTCCAGAATCCCATTTGAATTCATACCTGATCGGCAGTGCATTTCCTTTCTCCCGTTCATAAATATTTTTAACAAAGGTATTTCTATAATCCGGACTAACATGTTCTAAAAGATCCTTAAAACTTAAACGGCAGAGAACATTCCTGTTTAACTCCAGAAGCTTTTCCATTGACTGGTTTGCATAGACAATTCTTGTATCCTGGGTAATAAATACTGCGGCGGCAATATTCTCCATAAGATTATGCAGGTTCTCCTCGCTTTCCCTCAAAGCATATTCCGCCTGTTTTCTGCTCTCAATCTCAAGCCTAAGCTGATTTTCCTGCCTCTTATCATATCCCAGGAGCAATATACCGTCAAGACCTATTTCTTCATTTTTAATAATTATACTGCTTAGAATTATAGGAATAATTCCGCCGGATTTTGAAATAAAAGAAAAATTTTTCGGCTCCGAGTAGGATTTCCCTTCCTTTACTCTTTTCATCTCTTCCTTTATTAATTCCTTTTCAAAAACAATAATATCAATTTTTTTCCCTGTAAGCTCTCTCTCGGAATAACCGAGTATTCTATCGGTCTGCCTGTTTGTCAACACAATCTCCCCATCAAGACTTATCAAAACGAGTAAATCCAGCATACCCGAGAGGATCTCTTCAACAAGTGCGGCCGGTGTAAAATTCATAAGGCGGTATTTCACAATTGCAAGCCACATCCCAAAAATCCAGATAAGAATGGTAATCGTAGCCATGGGAGGGAGAAAATTAATATTCAATCTCGGAAGCAGAGAACTTTGAATATAGCTCACGGCCAGACCTATAAAACCGCTTATTATTATAATTCTTGCCTGCTTTTTTTCCCTGACGGATTCCGAATTTTTTCCCCATAGCCAGACTAAAAAAATTCCTATTAATACAGGTACAGTATAATAAATTTCATAAGCCAAGTACCATGGAGAACTCATATTATAAACTGGCCTCCAGCCAAACCCGGTAATAATATAATCTTTTTCAATAAAACCTGTAATTATTTCCTTAAATGTAAAAATAAAACCCGGCAGATAAAGCAGTACATAAGTCAATCTTTTTTTAAGTAAATCATTCTTTTTAATTAAAATAAGAGTGAAATGTATGATAACCCCGATATGAAAACACCAGCTGAATACGAAAAGCTTATGGTAAAAAATAAGAGTATTTTTATCCTTAATGAGCTGGAAAAGTACATTATCAAATGACCAGAAGCCAAAAATGAGGCAGAGAACAAAAAAAACCCGGTTTAAAGCCGCTCTCGGGTCAAGTCTGAGAACATAAATACCCATTAACAAATAAATTATGCAGGCAGAAAAAAATAAATAAGAATATATTATCATACCTCAACAACCCCTGGCTGCAAATTTTTTAATCCCGTCCATTCCATTCGCGAAAAAAGCGCTTTAAGTATTTCTTAAGAAATCTATGTCTTTTTACAGCTAATTTTCTGCCTTTTTTTGTGTTCATAAGGTCTTTTAAAAGGAGAAGTTTTTCATAGAAGTGATTGATTGTAGTGCCCTTTGATTTTTTATATTCTTCAAAGCTCTGGTGAATATTAGGCTTCATTTCTGGATCATATATCGGATTTCCACAAAAACCACCGTAGGCAAATGCCCTGGCAATCCCCATCGCCCCTAATGCATCCAGCCTGTCGGCATCCTGGACAACCTGTCCCTCTTTAGACAACTCTTTTACCGGTACACCGGCTCCCTTGAATGAAATATCTTTTATAATACCGGCTACCTTTACCCATACTTCCGATTCAACTCCAAGGCTTTTAAGCCATTCCTCGGCTGTCTTTGAACCTAAGTTCTCATCACCATTATTAAACTTCCAGTCAGATATATCGTGGAGAAGAGAAGCCAGCTCCACTATATACAAATCTGCCCTTTCTCTTTTTGCAATCCTTCGAGCCGTCCGGAAAACCCTGATAGCATGATAAAAATCATGCCCCGTCGGTTCATTCATTAATTGGCTTTTTATATGATCTATCGTTTGTTTAACAATCAGCCCTTTTTCCATATTCAAATAACTCTTGAGGTTTTATCATTTTTTATAAAAAAGCGAACAGAATTTTCATATTATTTTGTTACGCTTAGATTATAATTACATAAAATAAAAAACTCAATGAATCAGGAGTCTGATAAAAACAGGCATGAAAATTGACTGTGTGAGTTAATATTTATTGACAAAAGTAATATTTAGCATATAATTAAATGGTTTAAAGGAGCATAAAATGCCTGAATCTTTTAAATTGATTTACAATGCGGTTTGCTCTAAGAAAAAGGAAGACATACTTTACTGGATACCGGATTTATGGATAAATAACAAAAAATTCGATATACTCGAGAAGAATGGGAAACATTCGCGGGTTGAACCTTATTCCTTTTTCAGGAATCAATTGAAAGAAATATGGGATTACCGTAATGAACGAAAATCATATTCCCTGCCTTATTCAAGAACTATCGGGTTGATCCCGGAGAAGGATAAAATAATCGATCGAGATATAAAAAGAAAACCAGGCGATTGGATAATCGGCTCCAGTTTGTACGCGATTCATATAAGAAATTTCTCTGCATTTGACCATGATATGGATGGTTTTCTAGGAAACTCAAAAAGCGATTCAACGTTAAATAAAGAAGGCATAAGAGAAACAGGGACTTTTTTAAAGACTTTGTCTCTTCTTCCATACATAAAATCACTCGGATTCAACACAATCCTGATTGCTCCCATTTCTCCGGCATGCGAGATTTGTAAAAAAGGAGAATTCGGTTCGCCCTATGCCGTAAAAAATCCCTTCCAGATCGATAAGGGTTATCATGACACATTGCTTGATGAATACAGCGTTGATATGGAATTTAAAGCATTAATACAAGCCTGTCATATTCTCGAGATACGGGTTATCATGGATTTCCAGCTCACAGCCGCATCGGTAGATTCCGATTTCAATAAAGAACACCCGGATTGGTTTTACTTTAATAATAATATAAACTCATATCATCAGTTGCAGGATAATGAACAATCACTTATCAGAGGCCTCATTTATTATAAGTATTATATTGATGAAGACAATATTAAAGTTTCTGAAGACGGTTTTAAAAGAAAGGAATCAAGCCAGGGAAAGCCAAATAAAATTCTCTGGGACACTTTGATAAGTGTTATTCCCTATTATCAAAATGAATTCGGAATAGACGGCGCAAGATTAATTTTCTCGAATCTCCTTCCATACAGACTTGAAAAAAAGATTATCGATGAAGCAAGAAAAAACGAACCTGATTTTTGTTTTGTGTCTGACGAGCCTGATATAAAAGCTAAAATCAGAAAGAAGGGCTTTAATATAGTGCTCGGTAATATATCCGGCAGCTTATCCAGATTAATCCATAACGGCCTCAAGAATAGTCCGGGAAAAAAGAAATTGCTTGAGCTTCCGTCAAATCCCGTCCCGATGCTGGGAGCCCCGGAATTGTTTGATACATTAAGGGCGTTCGAGCGAAAGGGAGGAGATAAATTCTCAAAAGCCGCATGGCCGATCGTAAGCACACTGCCGAACCTTATTCCTATATGCTGCGCCGGTTTTGAACTCTGCGAAAAGATGCCTTACAGCCTTGATTCCGATTTCATTATTGAAGGAATTAAATCCACTCAAAAAAAACATGGGTTTTTTGATAGAACATCATTAAGCTGGGATTCCATCTATTCGGAAGAAATGATCTCTTTTATAAAAAAGATTAATCAATTCAGGCTGGAAAACCTTGGTATTATAACCAATATAGATAATTTTACTTTTTTTGATACCGATGTTGACGGAGAGGAAACCCTTTCTCCGGGTAACCCGGTCATAGCCTATATGAGAAATTTTCAGAATGAGGTTGTCAGTTTTTTAACTACAGGCATATTCGGGGAAATTTTATATCCGATTGAAGTTGAAAATGACTATTTTATTGTGGTTAATATGGATTTTGAAAATGAAAGAATTATTACGGTTAGAATAGGGAGAGAGATGTCCTTTTCTAATATTTTCAGAAAAGAAGAATACAGGACAATAAATAATGAACTCAACCTCAAATTAAAGCCCGGAGAGTATATCATTGCCTCGAGCTTATAAAGGACATGTTTTATGTTTTATTCAATCACCGGAAATTTAACCGAAAAGGATGAAAATTCAGCCGTACTTGAAACCGGCGGTATAGCTTATGATATCTTCATTCCCCGTTCGGCTTCCATCAATCTGCCTGATACCGGCAGTAAAGTTACCCTGTTTACAAAACTGATAATCAGGGAAGATGATGCCTACCTTGTCGGTTTCCTTTCAGTTGAGGACAAAAGACTCTTTGAAAATCTGATTACAGTATCAGGTATTGGTCCCAAACAGGGTTTAAAAATATTATCGGACTTATCAGCCGCCGAAATCCGAAACGCCATAATATCCGGTAATGAAAACGAACTAAGCAGGGTAAAGGGTATTGGAATGAAAACAGCCTCAAGAATAATCCTGGAACTCAAGGATAAAATCAGCAAACTTCAAACAGGAAATATTACACTCCCAAAAGATTCAATAGAAAAGAAAAAGCTGGAAATCCTGCTTGCAATGAGAGTGCTCGGCTACTCTGACTTTGAATCAAGAAGGGCTATCGATTCTGTTTTCTCGACTTCCGAATTAACCAAGAATAAAGAAGTGGAAGACATTATTAAAATTATTCTATCTACAATGGGAAGATAGCGTCTCACCCACGTCCCCTCTCCGCAAGTGGAGAGGGGCAGTTTGTCAAGCTGCACCGAAGTGGCCTTCAAACTGGTGAGGAAGAGAAGGTGGATGCGGCTGAATAGTAGAATTTTTGTTTTTTATCCATAGTTTATGCTACAATATTCAGAGGTGTTTTTTACTATATGAAAAGATATATTTTAATACTCTCGCTATTTGGAATTTTTTATTCCGGAATATCTTATTCCCAGACCATTGACACAATTCTTGCTGAAAAGAATTTTAAAACGGGTATGATAAGATTTTACAACCGTGAATATGAAGCGGCTATCCAGCTTTTCACAAAATCCCTTTCATTCCAGCCTATGAATTTTAAGGCACGGTATTATCTTGGGATGTCCTACCTTAATTCCGGCTATGCAAAGAATGCGGCGGACGAATGGGAAAGTCTTGTAAAACTTGGCGGAGGAAATTTCCAGGTTAAGCAGAAATTAAACGATCTCTACTTCCGTCTTTCAATTGATAAAAGCTATGATTATTCCCAGCCCTATATTTTTTCAAAGATGTATGACGGCATAGCAAATGGGATGCATAAAATCATCCGTCCGTCCTTTATAATTTATGACCCGCAGTATGATTCCATCATCGTTTCTTCCGCAAAAACAAAATATGTTGTTGAAATAGACAATAGCGGAAGAGTAGTCAGGGAATTCGGCAGGCAGTTCGGCGATTTTTCATCCTTTACAATGCCGGCAGGAATATGTATTTATAGTAATAAACTATATGTATCCGACTATTCGGCTGACAAAATATTAATTTTTCAGAGGGATGGCAAATTTATATTGGATATCGGAAAAGGTACTACCACTGTAATTAGAACCGGCATACTTGATACTATAAAAGCTCCTCTTAATCTCTTTAAAAAAAAGGAACCCCTTATCCACAGCATTTCTAATCTGGCAGGACCTATGGGCCTCGCAGTTTCAAGCGATGAATACCTTTTTGTGGTTGATAATGGAAACGACAGGATTCAAAAATTCGATCTTTCAGGCAACTGGATTCAAAGTATAGGGGAAGGTAATCTTAACCGGCCTACGGATATAGCGATAAAGGGCAATACACTTTTTGTTTCCGATTCATATAATAAGCGGATTGTATCATACGATACATTTGGAAACTTACTCGAGACAATCGGAGAAGGTTTGCTATCCGAGCCGCGGGGTTTATTTCTGAAAGACAACAAGCTTTATATCGCGGATTCCCAGCTTGGTTTATTTATATATAATACGGAAAATAAATCCCTTGAAAAATTCAGTCTTGATGAGGGTAAGGTAAAATTCCCTTTTGATGTCTGCCTTGACTCAAAAAATATTGTTTATGAAACTGATTTTAATACACAGAATATAGCCATATTCAACCCTCTTCAGCTTCAATACGGAAACCTTGGAGTCCAGATACCTCAGATCTGGCTTTCCACTTACCCCAACAACCTTCTTCATCTGCGTGTATGGGATAAAGCCGGTAAACCCTTATATAACCTTAACGAAAACAATATTCAGGTTTTTGAGGAAGGTACAGAGATTCCCTTAATAAGAATCGGCGCGACTTATAATTACCGAAACAATATGTATATTAAGATTATAATTGATAAAAGCCTGCCGATGCAGGAATATGAGCCGGAATTAAACGAATTTCTTACAACATTCCTTCAGAAAACTTCCGGAAGCGACTGGATTGATCTTATTGTTGTTAATAAAAACATTGAAAGCTCCGGAAAAATAGCTTCTACTCTTCTCTGGTCATTGGACTACATAAAGAAAAATGGATATTCAAGCCCCTACCCTCAAAATCTTGATAATGCTTTTCATAATTCGATCAGGGAGCTGCTCAATATAAACAGAAATAGAGCTGTAATTCTTCTTACCGCGGGCGAAGTCGGACCTTCAACTTTTAATGATTATGATGCCGATATGCTTTCCGTTTATGCCAGGCAGAATGCAATTCCAATTTATATAATTAATTTTTCGGATAAAAACAAGGACACATTCCAGAGGATAGCCGAAGGAACCTTCGGCAGGTATTACAGCATCAGCAACATCAAGGAAATAATGAATCTTTACGGGGAGATTAAAAATGCTCCTCCACTTGAGTATATTGTCAGCTATGAGGGATTAAACCTTAAAGGAATGAGAAATTACTGGGTAAATGTACATGTGAAAGTAAAATATAAAGATTTTACAGGAGTGGATGATACCGGATATTTTGTGCCTGAATTCATGAGCGAGAGCTCCATTTTTGAATCAAAGAAGGAGAAGTCTATCGAACCGGCGAAGGAATAAAGTAAGATCAAGCGGAACGCTTGTTAAAAACAAGTCCGGATTGCTTCCTCAATACTCTTTACAGGAAGTATCCGGATATTCCCAGAGGTAGAGATTTTATCCTGAAATGGTACAATAATTCTCTTAAACCCAAGACGTCCCATTTCAGCAATTCTCTTCTCATTTTTTTGAACGGGTCTTACCTCTCCGGTAAGTCCGACCTCACCAAATAAAGCGGTATCCTGATGAGATGAAAGCCCTTTTATTGACGAGTAAAGAGCGGCTACTACCGCCAGGTCAAGCGAGGGGTCATCGATCTTCAGTCCTCCGGTAATATTGAGATAAACATCATGAGATGAAAAATTAATTTTTAATGCCCTTTCCATTATGGCTATAATCATATTAAGCCGGTTCAGATCAAACCCGTCCGTTGTTCTCTTTGGGTAATTGAATTGTGACGGCGAACATAAGCCCTGTATTTCGACAGGGAATACTCTGTTGCCCTCAAGAAGGGGAAATACCGAAATGCCGCTGACGGTGTCTGTGTGGGGGTATGTAAAGGCTGTTGATTCATCTTCAATACCCTTGAGACCTTTTTCCTCCATGGTAAAAAAGCCTGCTTCATCGGTGGTAAAAAAGCGGTTTTTAAGGCTTCGCAGTATACGATAATAACCGCGATTATCAATCTCAAGAAAAAGCACTGCGTCAACAATATGCTCAACCACTTTGGGACCGGCAATACTTCCGCTTTTTGTGATATGGCCTATAAGAAAAAGAGGTATGTTTAAACTTTTACAAAGGTTAACAAGCTGATAAGCGGATTCTCTTATCTGGACTATGCTTCCTGGAAGAGAATTAAAACGCTCTGAAAATAAAGTTTGAATGGAATCTATAAAAACGATTTCCGGCCTATCCTGATTAATTCTTTTCATAATATTATCAACATTATTCTCTGAAAGCAAATAGAGGCTTTTTGAATTCACCGAAATCCTGTCTGCTCTGATTTTAACCTGGTAATTAGATTCCTCGCCATTAATATAGTAAGTAATTTTATTCTCAGCAATCCTGCCGGCAAGGCTTAAAAGAAGAGTTGACTTCCCTATCCCGGGCTCACCGGATAGAAGTATTGCCTGTCCAGGTACAATCCCACCAAGAACCCTGTCGAACTCATAAAAGTTAGTAAAAATTCGCCCGGTATTTTTACCGTCAATATCACTAATTAAAACAGGGGAAATTAACTGATGACCGGTTTCCCTTATGGAAACCCCATTTTTTGAGATGTCCTCAAATTCTTCTATAAATGTATTCCATTGCCCGCATTCGGGGCACTTTCCTAGCCATTTGGATGCTTTATATCCGCAATTTGAACAGAGATAAAAGGTTTTTTGAGACATCTTTCAATTCTATTTTTTATTAGTTGAATGGATTAACTGCTCTTTCTTATTTTTTTCAGCTCTTTTTTCTCTGTTGAATAGAGCCGAATAAGTAAGAATCCCAAGCAGAAACCCTACAAAAAGGCTCACAAGAATAACGGCAATTACCGGAGCAGACATACCGAAAACAAGAAACCGGACTGTTGCCATGCTGAGGTTCTGCACTATTGCAGTTAATATAAGCGCCAGGAGAATCAGAATTAATATCAATTTAAAAACAAGCCGATTTTTCTTCATAAAAATACCCCTGATTTTATTTTCGTTATGTCAAAAGTTTTCACATCGAAAACTTCTATTTCTATATTATAATAAAAGTTACTTTTAATTTACTTGTCTTCCCCCGTGTCATTCCGATTTCTTCTCCTTATTGTTCTTGTGAGGAATCTCCTTTATCCAACCGATTTGTTAATAGGAGATTCCTCATAAGAACATATTAGGGTTAGATCGGAATGACAGACACGGGGGTTTTCTCATAAAACTTTTGACATTACCTTATTTTTCTTCCCTCCTTGTTATTAGAACAAGCCCTTTATAGAGAACACAAACTGGATATTATCAAACAAATTCTGACTATGTGTGAATAAAAATTGGCCGGAATCTGGATCATAAACTCCTGTCCTTGCCACATAAAAACGAATCGGAAGCATCGGAATGTTGATTTTTATACCAGGCCCAAAGCTGAAGATATATCCATTCGGATTAAATGGAGCCCAATACCTATAATCTCCCCAAAGATTTCCCATATCATAGAAAAAGCAGCCCCATAGTTCCTTACCCCAGATCTGAAAACGGAATTCACCGCTGTAATAGCCCTTGGCCTCCCCTCTGGTCGAAAGATTCTGCCAGCCCCTCATTTCATATATACCGTCAAAATAGGATAAATCGGCCAATTCGGGATTATAAGTCCCGTCAAATTGAGGCAGCAGGAACTCCGATGATACATGCCCGGCAAGGACTATTTTCCATAATGGATTCCAATAATAATCATAGGATATTGAAGGTTTAATAAAATTAATATACCCGCCGACAATCCCGCCGAAATAATATGCGTTGAGTTTAAATGTACTGCCTCTTGTCTGGTTTAACGGGTCGTCTGTCGTATCCCGCATTACCCCCAGACTTAAGTCATTCTTAAACGTCCAGCCTCGATTCAGGGCATTAACAAGATCGGTATTGGTATACCACTGGACTGAAAAATATAAGGGGTTCTGGAAATTTGCGCCATAATCATCATATACTGAAGTGGCAAAACCGATTGAACCGGTCGAGAAAGTAAAAAATCTCCTTGAAAGACTTAAACCCAGAGAAACAACATTCTGGTAATATGTGTTTCCAGATGAATAGGTTAGTAAATTCGAAGTAGGATTCTGTATATAATTTAAGCTTGTACCGTCAATGGTACCATTTCCGGCGCTGTCTGCAATAATATTGTTGTATACATATCTCGAAAAGCCGACTGATATTCCGGCCGTCGTTGGGTCGTCAAAAAGCCACGGTTCCTGATAACTAAAAACTATAGATTGTAAATACTGCCCATATTGACCGCCAAGGGAAATAACCCTTCCTGTTCCAAAAAGGTTTCTTTCCCAAATTTGAGCGTTTGCAAAAAATCCGCTTGTTGTCCCATATCCCACTCCAAATGTCACCAGGCCAGTCCTCTGCTCCTCAACACCCATATCAAGGTTTACAAGTCCCTCGGCGCTGCCTGGAAGCACATTCGGCTTGACATCGGAAAAATACTGGAGCTGATTCAGCCTGTCCATACTCACCCTTAGTTTATCATAAATAAATAGCTCTCCTTCGTTGAAAGCAAATTCCCTTTTAATTACCTTTGTTTTTGTTTTAGTATTACCAGAAACTGATATATGTTCAATATGAGTACGGGGACCTTCTGTAATGACCAATTCAGTATCGATGACATGGTTTGCGTTTCTTAAAATAACCGGCGAAACATTGGCGTATAAGTATCCATCATTGCCATATTTATTATAAATACTCATTCTTATCATATCCATTTTAATTTTGTCGTAAACCTCTCCCTGTTTCATTGTTATAAGCGGAACAAGCTCATTAGTCGTAAAGAGCGTATTCCCCTTTATGGTTATTTTACCAGTATTATATTTTCCACCTTCCGACAATTCAATATACACGACAATAGCCTTATGTTGATCTTTTTCAAGCTCCTCTATTTTCCAGTCAAACCTTATAATATTAATATCCATAAATCCATTATGCTGATAAAGGTCAATAATATTTTCTTTATCTTTTGCAAACTCCTCTTCTTTTAAAACGCCTGACTGGAATATACCGAAAAAGAATTTTTCTTTGGTTTTCATTTTGCCCTTTATTTCAGATAATCTTACAAACTTGTTTCCGATAACTTTAATTTTTTCAACTACAATCTTTTTTCCTTCACTTACATTGAAAATAAGATCAAATCTATTTTTCTTGATATCTACCAGCTTTAGACTGTATGACACCGTAACATTAATAAAACCTGTATCAACAAACTTCTTCTGAATCGCCGCAATGGATTTCTCAAGCTTTGTCTTGGTAAAATAAGATTCTGTTGTAAAATCTATCACCTTATCCAATTCATCTCTGTTTACAGTCTTATTACCCTCATATTTAATATTCCTTAAAAAATAGTTTTCTTTTACCATAAAATTTAAAATTATTCCATTGGTTTCCCCTGAAACATCAACCTGGGCATCCGAAAACATATCCAGTGAATAAAGAGTTTTTATGGAGTTGTTGATCATTTCTTCATTTATCGCATCCCCAGCCTTAAAACCAAGAAATTTGTCTACCTCCTCCGGACGTGTATTTAATAACCCCTGAAAATGTATTTCTTTTAATTTTAAATTCCTTGGCCGTGTACTATCAAATTTCAAAAAAGGAATTTCTTTCTTTTTGGGTGTATTTTCTTCATTTCCCCTTGAAAAGTTTTGGTTGTCCTGAGGAAGACTTTGACTGTAAAATGTATTCGCGATGAAAAGCAAGACGATGAAAATTATCAGCATATGCCTTGACATAGTATCTCCTTTTAATTTCATAGTATTATATTAAAACCGTCTGTTAATATTAAATTCAAACATCTGTTCATACTTAATTTCACTATTGAGTTCTGGAGCCGGCTGGTATTTCCACCCAAGATCGAAATTTATAAAATCAAATTCAAGACCAATAGTATGAAGGGTTTGAAGCCCAAAGCTCGAATTTGTTAAAGTCATATCGTACTCGACAAATACGCTTGGAAACAAATACTTTCCAAACATAAGGCTTGTCCCTCCAAAAACATTTAAATTTGTCTGCCCGACCATGCTCATTTTTGTTAGATTTTCTATAATTCCAGTTCTGACCGAAAACAGATCAAGTCCAAGACGGCGCCTTATATCAATGGCTAACGGATTTAAAATCCATAAATCTCCTGCATTTTCAATGACATTGACCCCGCTTATAACAACATTCTGACTTACCGCCCCATTATTTCCGTTAACCGGCATAGAACTTTCACCAGCTGGTATTCCAAGGATGGCTGACAATTCACTTTTAGTCTTCGATGGTATGGAATAAAAATCGGTGAGTAATATTTTAGAAACTTTTCCCTCAAAGGTCAAATAAACATCGACATTTTCACCGGTTACATCCTTGTAAAGGTAAACTGCATTAAAATTAGCATAAGGGATAGGATCACTCTGAAATCGTTAAAATAAATCATGCCTTCCTGATCAGTAAAATTCCTGCCAAGATAGTTAATAGAACCTTTACTGACAATAGTATTACCTTTAACAGTGAAATTACCTTCCTTCATCGATCCCAGAAATGTAATCACGTCATCCTTTTTCAGGAACACATCAACAAACTCATTGACAAATTCCACCCTGTTACCAATTCTAACTGGAAGATTCCATTGGATATTATCGGCAATACCGGGTCTACCAGCCTATTGCGTCTTATTTATTCCTATTTGTATCAAATAGTTATCCGCTGTTACATCCCCCGAAACCAACATAGAAGATGAACTTCCTGAAAGTTCGAGCCTTTTAATCAATAAATCTCCAACTATTTTTGTGGTAGGTAAACTATAATTTATTCTTAAAGACGGATTTTTCTTATCCGCAGAGGAAATATTAATATTAAAACTTGGCATGGCAATATCGCTTAAATCAATATAACCGTTTATCAGAAAATTCCCGGTCGTAGTTGAAAGCACGAAGTTATGGAGAATCAGCTTGCTTTTTTCCACATTAATATTTAAACTCACGTCCTTAATTTTTGTGATTAGGTTGTTTATAGCAAGACTAATCTGGCTTAAACTGGATTTTTCCATCAAATTCAGGCGATCCACATTCTCCATTTATTTTTAGTTAATCGAACCCTGTCCTTTTATATCCTTTAAGATTTTTATAAAAGATAGAACCTCCATTGGCGATTTCACCGATAACATCTGATGCATATTGTTAGTCTCAACACTGCCATGGAAAGCCACATTAATATCATTCTCCATAAAGTCTATATTCCAGTCTTTATAATCATTCGCGCTATAATAAAACCCGCTTAATCCGGTTCTTCCATTTTGATTAAATTGATAACGGTTATTCTTATAAACCACTTCACCCGAAATATCATTTATTGCTCTTTCACCAAGCTTTAAAGAGCTTAACCTGTAAATAAGAGAGGCCTGATTTATATTTGAATAGTAATAGAAATAATAATTACCTTTAAATATCTGATATATTGTAAAATTTCCATCACTCGATAAACTGAAATCATCTTTTGCGCTATGCAGCTGCACCGATATTTCGCCATCATAATCACCATATTTGATTGCTAAATTTTTGGCCTTCCAGTAATCTCCTTTTTTACTTAGACTGGGTACATCTAAAAGGAATTCATCTGAATTTGCATCATTCTGGATATGCAGGGTCCCGGTGATATCCGGATTAAATAAAGAGCCTGTTAAAGACAATCTGGTACTTGCAAAAACATCTAAATTTTCCCTGAAAAACTTTTTGATATACAAATTCCGTATATCAATATAAGCGTTTATTTCATTATAAGTCATAGAAAATGATATAATACCCCTGTCCAATAAGTCTACGCTGCCACTCAAGCTCTCTCCCCTCTGAAATATCCTTCCGTTGCCGATTACTTTTTCATCTCCCGTATCAAGCATAAAACTTTTTATATCTAGTCCTTCATTTTCTTTTTCAGCTCTCATATATAAGTTAAAAGCCCTTCCTGACAACTTATATTGGTTATTGATTTTTAAACTCTCTATTAAACCATCCATTAAACTTAGGCTCATTTCGGATGTTATTTCGCCTTTTAAACCGATATTAGTCAAAGAATATTTATCTGTATTAATTTTTACATTAGCGCTATTTCCTGCTGTTTCAATAACTATTCCTACATTGTTATCAATTATGAATTTAGAGCTGACTTTCTCAGTATCAATTATATAGTTTATTTTTCCTTTTATTGGCAAAATGTATTTACCTGAGTAGTCAGCATTTCCATTAATCTGTATTGACCCCTGAGAATTTACAAGAGATGAAAATCTAAAATCCCCGGTTAAATTTAAATTCTGAAGAGGAAAAAATATCTTTGAAAAACTCAATATTGAACTCTTATATTTAAGAGAAACTTCGATATATCTTTGCCCTCCATCTTCTTTCGGTTTTTGGTAGCCCTCAATATCCGCAGTAATCACAGGGAACATTTTTTCGTCATTGGTTACATTCATATTTCCATAGTATACTCCATTTCCAATTTTGAGGAAATTGAATCGGATATTGCTTACCGTTGTACTTCCGGGTATATCCCTGGCCTGAACATCAAGATTATAACCGCTCTCACCTGCAAAACCTTCTAAGACTGCATTATTATTTTTATCAGGGGCTAAAAAAATTATTTTATTAGATACCATTGATAATAGAGTGCTTGCAGACCCGACCAAACCGCCATTCAAACTGGCATCTCTTCCGCTTATAAGGCAGGAGTTGCTCTCCGAAGTTAATATAAAATCTCCTCCGATTTTTAGCCCTTCAATAACTGTAAAATTTTTCAGATTTATAGTACCCGAAGGCATAAAATCCGTTTTTGAAATTCTCAGGTCATAATCCGCTTTTCCATATTTTTTGGCGTCGATACTGCCTTTAATTAAAAAATAATCGTCAATACTTTCAGCATTTATATCTACCCGGCTGTCTTTAATATTTGTTATTGAATGAACTGAAGTACGAAAATTAAATTTACCGTTTTCAATTTCGGAATAAAAATTTAACCGGTATTTTCCATTTTCAAGTAATTGCAGTAATGGAAAAACATTATTGGATTGTGGATTGTTCATTTCAAATTCTTTATCAAAATTAATTGATAATTTTCCATTTACTTCTTCAAGTACATTGGCAGCTCCGGTATTTTGATAGTCCGGTCTTGCTTTATTGCTGATTGAAAAACCGATCTTTTCATTCCTTAAGAGACTGACAGACCCCATATTAACATTGGAAAGCTTTAATGTGCCGTACCCTTCTCTATTCGACAGGTTTAGATTCATTTCCAGCCCGACACCGGCCTGTAAACCATTAATTTGATTAGATGACTTTATATTTATATCCACAAATGTATTAAAATAAATCTTACTTTTTGATAAAAATCCTCTGAGTCTGTCAAATTTAACTTCCGAATAAAATGGACCGGATATCTGGATTTTAGAAGAAAAATCTTTTAAAGAAAACCTTACATCCATTCCTTCAAGCGAAATATTGTTTGTCATTGTAGCAATCCAATTATTTTGCAAGTTTTCAAGATATACAGCTATATTTGAAAGATTCGAATCCAGCCTGACTTTATTTACAGCTATAGAGCTGACCGCCGAGGGGAATCCCTTAAATGGAATTTTAAGTATATTATAATGAAATCTGATTTTTTTTATGCTGATATCACCTAAAGTCTTATCCTGGATATGTAAATTTATCAAATCCATATAAATGCCGGGGATATTGAAAAATTTCTCTATATTTACGCTTTGTGTTCCAAGTGTTCTATTTACGGTATTTTCTAATGTGGATTTGTTCTTATAAAGATAATAATTAACAAAACCCGTTATAAAAACATAGACAATAAATAATATCAGAATAAATGCCAGCAGGGCTTTAAATAACTTCATAAAAATCTACTAATAATTAATAACAGCCGGTTCAAGCTTAAAAGCAGCTCAATAAAATAATGAATTACAATTCGTTAAACTCGTCTTCCAGTTTATCTAGAACCCTTTTTTCAGCGGTTTCGATTGCCTGAGTAATATTCAATCCTTGTCCCTTTGATGATACATTAATTCCCCTTGACACCTTTTTTGTATCAACATCAATTAATGACAGAACAAACTTCATATCAACTATCTGTATATCGCTTGCATTGATATCATAAGTTTTGAATGTTATATCGCTGCCTATTTTTCCTAATATATTTATCTCCCTGATTCCAAGAAATAACCTTTTAACATCAGGATAACTTTTTTTAATAAAACTTATCGCGGCTTCCTTAATCCTATTCTCTTCATTACCAACCATAAATATATTCTGTGGAAAATCGGCAGAGACTATATTAAATCCGATATTCGCAAGATTTCCAGAAACGGCTTCCCGGAATTTCACAGGGACATCAATCTCTTGAGCCTTTTCATTTTCTTTTATAATATCTATAACTGCAATTGCAGTAGTTATTACTCTTTCCTTTCTGGCTACCGTCAAATTAAGATTTAAGGCCTGAGATTTCTGAATGGATGCAATTTCCTTATAAAAATCCATGTCCATAGTCTTTATTGTATCAAATTTGTTCATCGAGAACATTACCGCAACAGATATTTTCGCAGCCACCGCCTTTTTTATTTTTTCTACCTCAAAATTCACTATGCCCTTTTCACCGCTGATATTCCCGGTTTTGCTTCCGATATCAGCATTTCCATTAATTTCATAAGCCGTCAACATAATGCCGGGAATTCCTCCCCCTGTTTTTGAAGAAGAAACCATAACCGGAATAATATCGCTCCCACCTTCAATAAATGCATATTTTGGAGTGCCCCCAAGAGAAAAAGATAAGCTTGAAAGTATTAAAGTAATGATCCTTTTAGATTCATCATAAATATCCGAGTTTTCGGCCGCTTTTTCACTGATCGAAAGGGCATTTAATGCCATGTCAAGAGCCCTTGCGAGATCACCGTTTTTTATTGAAGAATTAGCTTCCGATATATACTCGCCGGATTTTTCCCGCTGGTCGCTTACAAGCTTTTGGAGACGGGCCCTTTCCTTTTCAACCCAGCTAACCGGAATCTTAAGGAGTGAATACAAACTAATCGTATTATCAGAGTACTCCTCATAATAAACATCCTGTACATCAACGGAAACATTTGCGCTGCCCTTTCCTTCAATTGATTGAACAATATCCAGTTTAAAACCGGAAATATTATCCAAATCCGATATTTCTTTCCTGCTCTGAAACTTTGTGGTAGCACGAAAGCCGATGTACTCAATAAGCTGGGATATTGCGTCATCAATTGAGGCCTTTTTGGCCGTTTTCAGGTCCGATACTCTTGAGCTTATCCCGACAAAATAGACAAAATCATCGCTTTTCTTTTTATTGAGAACCCATTCAGGCATTATCTTAGCCGAAGTCCTGATTACTTTCGTCGGCTCATTTGGTTTGACGGCAGAATTTTGTCCGCCGCATGATACAAAAAAAACAAATGCAATTATTAAAATAAAAAATAACGTTTTCCTATTCATTATAAACCTCCCTGAATGATTAAAAAAATTTTTACTATTAATATACACTTTAAAAGAAGAATTTTCATTCTCAAACCTTGATTCACATGTTTTATTAAATAAAAATAGAATATTGAGAAGCGAAGATTTGCTGAGACTATTTTAAACTATACATAGACTTATACAACAATGTTCATTATAATTTATTAAGTAATTTTTATCAAGGTATAAAGACAGTAATTTACTTAAAGTGAGCGATTTTTTAAAAAGTTTTAATTTAACAATCATTTAAGCCTATTTGTTTAAAGAGCAGCAAAGTATAGTGAGCCTGTCGAACCACACTGCATCGCTTTTAACTTCCTTAATCCACAGGAGTTAGATAAATAATAAACAAAGTATAATATAATAAATCGTTCATTTTGGGATTTAATTTATTGACATTAATATTTATTATTATTAGAATGTTATAGTTTTTAAGAGGAGCAGTTTGTGATTACCCAGGAAGATGTCGCAAAAAAGGCCGGGGTTTCCTTTATAACTGTCTCTCGGGTGATCAATAATAAGGGCTATGTAAAAAAAGAAACTCGTGAGAAGGTATTACATACAATCAAGGAACTCAATTATTATACAAACCATATCGGTCAAGCCCTTCGAAATAAAAGAGTAAATACAATAGGAATCATCATTCCGGAACCGCCGAATGTCCCAGTTCATGGGATGGAATTTTACAACTTGTTGATGCAGGGAATTGACCGTTCAACTATGGCACATCACTATGATATTCTTCTATCCTCCTTTAAACAGAATGATCCTGAAGTCGATTATTTTAAACTTTATTTTCAGCATAAAATAGACGGATTAATCCTTTTTATACCGGATATGAAATATTTAAAAATCAGCGAAATCTCAAAAAGAAACATTCCATGTGTTATCATAGGAGAGCGGCCAGCCGGTGCTAATATAAGTTATGTGGATTCCGAAAACTTCGACGGCATGTACCGCGTCACCGAATATCTTATTTCCAAGGGTCTTAAAAAAATAGCCTTCATTAAAGGCAAACCCTTTATGCAAAACACAAAAGACCGTTTTAATGGATTTCTCAGCGCAATGGAAAAGCATGGTCTTATTGTACCGGAACAATTCATTTTTGAGGGAGATTATATCAGCATATCCGGGAACAATGTTATGGAGAAAATCATTTCAAGCGGGAAATTACCAGATGCTTTGATATGCTCCAACGATCTTATGGCTATAGGAGCCTTATCGGTAGCAAAAAAGGCTGGAATCCGGATTCCTGAAGATATGTCTTTAATCGGATTTGATGACATCAGTATTACCGCATTCACAGACCCGCCGCTCAGTACAGTTCTTCAGCCTCTTTTCGAAATGGGATTTACTGCTTCCGAATTTCTATTTAATAAGATTAAAAATCCCGACCGGCCTCCGGAAATAAAGATATATCCGGTTGAATTGATAATAAGAAAAAGCGCATAAAAAAAGTTGAAATTTCTATTGACATAAAATCCTAATAATTTTATAATATGTTTACGTTCATCATATATTGGTTTTTTGGATAGTAAATGCTTTCTAGCAATTGATTAAATTGATTGGTTGCCGTTATCATAAATCCAGTAGTTTGATAATTTTTTTTATTTCTTTCTTCATAACAATGATGTTCTTTGCTAAATTTAAGTGAAAATGTTTTTCGAAGGAGGATAAAGTATGAGAAAGCTAGTGATCGTGATCACTCTAGTTTTGTTGGTTTTTGGAGTATCGTTTAGTGCTCCAAGAAAAATTGTGATGTGGAGTTTTGCTGCTAACAACCTGGAAGAATGGAAAGGCAGAAAGGCAGAGATCGAGAAGAAATTTGATGTTGAACTGGACCTTCAGCTTGTAGCTCAGAACGCTTTTGTTCAGAGATTTCAGGCAGTTATGATGGACCAAAAAGATGTTCCTGATATCATTGAATGGTTGATTGAAGACAACAGAATCCTGAATGCTGATCCGAAGAAAAGCCTTGTATACCCTTTGGACAATTATGTTAAAGCATCCAAGGTTATGAAAGGTGTTATTCCCGGACGTGTTTCATGGCTGGTTTACGGCGGACATACATACGGCTTACCGCATGATTGCCATCCTGTGGTTCTTATTTACAACGACACACTCTGGAAATCAGTAGGCGTTGATGTGGCTAAACTTGAAACATGGGATCAATTCTTTGAAGCCGGAAAGAAACTGGTTGCTGAACAGAAAGACGGGAAACCGGTTCATTATGCTTTACCCTATGATTTCGGCGGACTGGGAACATCAATGTGGATGATGTGGGTGCAGTCAGGCGCTAATTTCCTTGACAAGAGCGGGAAACCTATCTTCACCTCTCCTGAATTCAAATCATTTGTATCAAGATGGCTTGATTACACTAAGACCGGCGAATTTATTACATGGGATTGGGGTAACTTTGCTGCTTTACTAAAGAGCGGAACGCTTGCTTCTTACTGTTCTCCAGACTGGTGGGTTCCTCAGGTTAACGATGCTGCTACAAATAATGGCGGTATTTATCAATTCAAAGCCAGACCTCTTCCTTTATACAAGAAAGGCGGCGCTGTGACATCAACATGGGGCGGTTCTTTCCTTGCTATTCCCAAAACGGCTAAAGATCCTGATTTCTTATGGAAGATGCTTGAATATATGCAGTATGATGCAGAAGGTGTAAGATCAGCTTACAAGATGACCGGAATGCTCAAACCTTATCCTGCGGCCTGGGTTGGCGAAGCTTTCGATCAGCCTGATCCTCGCTTTGGCGGGCAGAAACTGGCTCAGCTCCAGATTCAGCTTGCTAAGCAAATACCTCAAATGCAGTCAGGCGACATATTCTGGGATGCAATCCATGATTTCAATCAAGAATATACCGAAATTGCAGCCGGAAAAGAAAGCCTTGACGATGGTTTAAAGAAAGCACAAGATAAAGCTATGGAAAGAATAAAGTAAAATCTTAATACAATGGGGAGGCTAAATGCTTCCCCATTGTTATAAATTATTTGTTTCGTAAAGGAGAAACATATGAAAGAGAGTAACAGCGGCACAAAAGCTATAAAATTTAATAAAGTAAAACATAATTATACTGCGTATATTTTCGTAGCCCCGTTTTTAATTTTATTGGTCATTTTTAATATTCTTCTGTTTATCTGGGGAGCAAAAATCAGCTTTACGGATATGCAGGGGATTAACCCCGGAGACTATATCGGCTGGGCCAATTATGCCGAGATATTCCAGAATAAAAGGCATATGTTTTCAGATGCTGTAAGAGCCACATTGGTAATAGCATTCGGAAGCCTTATTACACAGGTTCCTATTGCTTTTGTCCTGGCCTATATTCTTAATAATGTAGCGAAAAAGCTGCAGGGTTTCCTGAGGGCATCATTTTTCTTTCCTGTATTGATGAGTACTGTCGGATTGGCTCTTCTTTTCAGAATGCTGTTTAATAAAGACACCGGAATAGTAAACTGGCTTATGGGGCTTGTCCACTTACCCAATTCAATAGACTGGGCCAATAACTCATCATTTACTTTTCCGCTCATACTGATTGTATTATTCTGGCAGTGGATGGGCTTTCACATGGTATATTTTCTTGCGAGTTTACAGTCGATAGATAACAGTTTATTCGAGGTTGCAAAGATAGACGGAGCTTCCCAGCCGAGAATTTTGTTTCAGATTGTTATGCCGTTAATGCGCCCGGCTTTTACCTATGTTATGATTACTTCGGCAATTGGAGGCCTTATGGTCTTTGATATAGTCTTTATGCTCTTTCAAAATCTTACTTATGGTCCTGGAGGCATAGCAAGAACATTGGTAGGATATATCATAGACCAGAGCTTTTATCAGGATTTAAGGCTGGGATATGGAACAGCAATAGGGTGGGTTACGTTCTTTATCATTCTGGCGGTAAGTTTGCTGCAGCTTCGCTTCCTCGGATTGGGTAAATCGGGGGAAGAATAGGGATAATTATACAACTTTTTAGTTAATTAGGAGGATAAAAAATGGCAGACAATAAGAAAAAAGTAATAAAGCATAGAAAACCTTTAAAAATAGGGAGCTTATTAGGCACAATATTACTATGTGCGATAGCGGTCGTAATATATTTCTATCCCCTGATATGGCTGATGGATTCGGCTTTCAGGCCAGCCATAGATATTTTCAGGGTTCCGCCGATTTTTCTATATCATCCGTTTGCAGGCCATACTTTAAGTTCTATGTTAAAATCAATCGGTATAGGAACAACACAATTTGGTGTTACTTGGAATATAGGTCTTGCGTTTGTTAACTCTGTGCTGGTCACAGCAGCGTGCATTGTGCTTGTGTTGATCGTTTGTTCCTGGAGCGCTTACGCGTTTTCTTATATGCACTTTCCCGGTAAAAACGCTTTATTTTTTCTAATCCTTGCTACGATGATGCTTCCAACGGTTACCATGATTGTTCCGATGTATAAGATTCTTCGGGTTGCTCATTTAACTGACAACCTGCTGGGGCTGATTATTCCGGCTGGAGCTTCGGCAACGGGAGTGTTCCTGCTGAGGCAATATTTTATTAAAATTCCGTTATCTTATATTGAAGCGGCAAGGATTGACGGAGCCAATAATTTTCAGATATGGTGGCTGGTTACAATTCCGCTGGGAAGGCCTGCGCTTGCCGCAATGGCGATTTATCAATTCAGGGCTACATGGAATGACTTTCTGATGCCGCTTATCATATTAAAAACACCTACAAAGTTTACGATGCCGATAATGCTTCAGTTTATGGACAGTGTGAATATGGCTAAACCTTATGATGTGATGATTTTTACAATCTTCATTTCAGCCCTTGTCCCTTTAATATTCTTCTTGATTTTCCAGAGACAGTTTATTGAGGGATTGTCCGGAGGTATCCGGGGATAAATCGGCTATTAATAGCAAAATGGAATGAAATGAGGAATAAATATGAGAACAATCAAAAACCCTATTTTACCAGGTTTTAACCCTGATCCTTCAATATTAAGAGTAAATGATGATTATTATATTGCGACATCTACCTTTGAATGGTTCCCTGGAGTACAGATACACCATTCAAGAGATTTGATCCATTGGAAGCTGATTACACGTCCGCTTAAACGTCTATCTCAGCTTAATATGATAGGAAATCCGAGCTCATGCGGTATATGGGCGCCATGCCTTTCTTACGACAATGGAACTTTTTATCTAATATATACAGATTTAAAAACTCGCAGCGAAATATTTATGGATATCCACAATTATATGGTTATGTCAAACGACATTCTCGGTGATTGGTCGGAGCCTATTTACCTCAACAGTTCCGGTTTTGACCCTTCTCTCTTTCATGATGATAATGGGAAAAAATGGCTTGTCAACATGATCTGGGATTACCGTAAAGGAAAAACCCCTTTCGGCGGGATTATACTTCAGGAATTTTCTCTTAAGGAAAAAAGGCTTATTGGAGAGGCTATCAATATTTTTAAGGGTTCATCCTTGGGAGTGACAGAAGGTCCTCATTTATACAAAAAAGACGGTTATTACTACCTGTTGACGGCAGAAGGGGGAACAGGACTGAAACATGCTGTTACTATGGCGCGTTCCCAATCCATAACCGGCCCATATGAAGTTGATCCTTTAAACCCGATTCTGACATCCCGCAACGACTTGAAATTAGAGCTACAGAAGGCGGGACATGCCTCGCTTGTGGAAACACAAAACGGCGAGTGGTATTTAGCGCACCTGTGCGGTAGACCTCTCCCATCAATAGGAAGATGTATTCTGGGAAGGGAGACTGCGATTCAGAAAATGACCTGGACTCAGGACGGATGGATACGCCTCGAAAAAGACGGCAATAAACCTCAGAATTTTGTGCCTGCTCCAAACCTTCCGGAACACATATGGGAAGAAGAGCCGCAAAGGGACGATTTTGATACAAAAAAACTGAACATTCATTTCCAATCATTAAGAATCCCTCCAGACGATGATATTTTATCTCTCGATGAGAGAAAGGGTTTTTTAAGACTCTATGGCAGGGAATCCATAAGTTCCTGGCATCACCAAGCCCTGATTGCAAGAAGACAACAGGCTTTTTGCTATACTGCAAGTACAGGTGTGGATTTTGAGCCTGAGTCCTTTCAACAAATGGCAGGATTAATATGTCTTTACGATACGCGCAATTTATATTACCTTCATATTACAAGAGACGAAGAAGCCGGAAAATGCCTTAATATTATGACCTGTATAAAGGGTATTTTTAATACCCCTCTTAATCAAAAAATAGTAATTGAGGAAGGTAAAATCTGCCATTTAAAAGTCCATGTTGAATATGACAAAATGAATTTCTATTATTCCATAGATGGAAAAGAATGGACCGCTATCCAGCCTGAGTTTGATGCAAGCACCCTATCCGATGAATTTGATGAGGGCGGCATAGATTATCATTTTACGGGCGCTTTTGTGGGAATATGCTGCCAGGACTTGTCCGGAAGGAGATTGCCCGCTGACTTTGATTATTTTGAATACCTTGAAAATTAAAGAGTTTATTTTTGATATTTTCGATTTGTAACTTTCCTTACTTTCCTTCTCATAGTAGCAAATCCCCCTGACAGGTTGTGCGCTAAAAATTACTTGATTTTTTAAACATAATCATCATATATTAAAAAGATTATACTTTGAATATTTAATTTCCACCATTCATAAAATTGAATGGTATTTATTAAATCTATTCATTATAATAATAAAAATCTAAAATAGCTTTGCATTATTATTTTTTTCAATATATAATATTATGAAAATTTAGAGCTTTGTAATATGTTATTATAAAGATTACGGGAGTTGGATATGGCATATTTTTCTGGGATAGAATCAGCAAATATATGCGTCATTAAAGCTATTATACATAGATATTTCAGGAATATAATCGCGTTGAAAAAGTTATGACAAGAAAAAGTGGAAAAACAAATGTTTATTTGAAAAACTTTAACCAGGCTATCATTCTGGACCTGGTTAGAACACAAAAGTTGATTTCAAGGGCGCAGATATCTTTACTTACAGGGTTATCTCCTACCGCTGCCGGTAAAATTGTTCAGGACCTTATCTACAAAGGTTATCTGGAGGAAAAAGGGATTGGGGACTCTAAGGGTGGAAGGAAACCGGTTCTGGTTGAATTGAAGAAGGATTCTTTTTATTCTATTGGGATTGGGGTCGATTTAAATTATTTCCATTTTATAATGATTGACATAGCCGGTAATATTAAATATGAAAAAGAATTGCACCTCCCTGATTTTGTTACATTTGAGGAATTTATTGATAAGGTTGATAAAACTAAGGAGTCGGTTTTAAAAAGCTGTTTCATAGAACCGGACAGGCTGCTGGGAATCGGTTTTTCTATTCCTGGTATTATTAATAACAAGGAAAACAGGCTTATAATGGCCCCCAATATCGGATGGGAAAATATAGATTTGAGAATTTCTTTTGAACATTTCCATCCTATACCTGTATTTTTTGAAAATGAGGCCAATACCTCGGCTATTTGCGAAAAATGGATGGGATTATGTCAGAATACCGATGATTTCGTCTGTTTGAATATCAAATCCGGAATGGGGGCAGGAATTTTTGTCAATGGAAAATTGTATACAGGAAATAACGGGTATGCCGGTGAGATAGGCCACACTGTTGTTGATGAATCGGGTCTGAAGTGCAGGTGCGGCAACACAGGGTGCATTGAAACCTATGTGGCGCTCCGCGATATCGATTCAATTGTCCGCGAAGCAAGGGTAGGAAATTCTTCTGCTAAAAACGCGCTTCTTGAATCAGCTAAATACATAGGTATTGCAATAGCCAATTTAATAGAAACACTCAACCCGTCAAAGATAGTTATCGGTAAAGAATTTTATAAATATGCGGATCTTGTTATGGAACAGGTTAAACTCTCTGCCGGAAGAAAATCTTTAAAATACCTGAATTCAAATATGGATATTGTGGTATCCGAAACCGGAGAAAAATCTTCCGTGCTTGGAGCTGCGATAATACCGCTTAAGCAGTTGTTTGGAAAAGAATAAAAAAAGGAGATGGTATGATAAATAGACCGGTGAAATAAAAGCTCTCATGTTGAAATAATATTATAATAATATGAGAGTAGATAGGTTGTAGGTTGGATAAAAACATAGGGCTTTGACCCTGAAAAGGAGATTAATTTTAAACCTATGACCGAAACGTCACCGTAGGGCATAGACCCTGGATAGGAGAATGGTGTTTACCGGTAATAAATCTACTCTAAATAAACGGAGGCAAAATATGGAAAGGTTTGTTGGAGTGGATTTACACAGTAACAGTTTTACGGTTTGTTACTTAACGCCGGAAACAGATGAGAAAAAGTTTGAAACATTCAAGTTGAAGTGCCTGGCGGATTTTGCTATGAATCTTAACAAAGAAGATACGGTGGTTGTTGAAACAACAACAACCACTCGTTACTTTAAAAAGAAAGTGGAAGAATATGTAAAGAGTGTAGCTGTAATTAACCCTTACAAATTTAAGGTGATCAGCGAATCGGTAAAAAAGACTGATAAAAACGATGCGGAAACCATAGCCTATTATGCTAGTAAAGGCATAATCCCGGAGGTCAGGATGAAAGAAGAAAATATATCAGAGATTGAAAGTCTGGCCCACACAAGGGACAAGTTTGTTCAACTTCGTACTGCGCTCAAAAACAAAGTGCATAATATTTTGAGGATGAACGGGATTGAAACTGACAAGGAATTTCTATCAAGTGAGAAAGGATTCAGCAAAGCTCTTGGTTATAAGATTAGCGATACATCAGAACTTGAAATTAAAGTTTGTATAGACCAGATAAAGTACCTGACAAGCAGCATTGAAGAGATCGATAATAAATTGAAAGAAAAAGGGAAAGGATTGAAAGGTTTTGAAAATATAACAAGCATAAAGGGTATTGGTGAAAAGAGCGGAACAATATTATTGAGCGTGATTGGCGATATTAATGACTTTGATTCCCGTAAAAATCTTGATGCTTTTTTCGGTATAGTTCCAAGAGTCAGTGACTCAAATGAGACAGTAATGCATGGAAGAATAACAAAACAGGGAAGCAAGATCGGCAGAACAACCCTTGTACAATGCACATTAATCGCAATACGTTATTCTGATTATTTACGTGCATTTTATTTGAGAATGAAAACTAAGAAAGGTTCCGGTAAGGCAATTATCGCAACAGCCAGAAAATTATTAGGAATAATTTACGACACATTAAAAAATAACTGGGTTTTTGAAGATTTTACCCAATTTAAACTGAAACAAATATAAAAAAATATTTTTGAGTAGATATATTGACATTTATCATAGGAGTGATATATGGGAGAATATTTTGAGAAAATTCCGGTTATTAAATTTGAAGGTGAAAATTCAAGTAATCCCCTATCCTTCAAGCATTATAACCCCGAAGAAAAAATCGGCTCAAAAACGATGAGAGAACACCTCCGTTTTTCAGTCGCTTATTGGCATACTTTTATGGGTACAGGCGGCGATCCTTTCGGTACCGGCACAGCGCAGAGACCATGGGATTTAATATCGGAACCGATGGAGCTTGCAAAGGAAAAACTTAAGGCTTCATTTGAGTTTTATCAAAAACTTGGCATTGAATATTTTTGTTTTCATGACAGGGATATAGCGCCTGAAGGCAAACATCTTAAAGAGACAAACAAAAACCTGGATGAAATAGTTCATCTTATGAAAGACCTAATGGGAAAATACAAGGTAAAACTACTCTGGGGAACGGCAAATCTCTTCTCAAACCCGCGTTTTGTGCATGGCGCTGCTTCGTCTTGTAATGCAGATGTTTTTGCCTTTGCCTGTGCTCAGGTAAAGAAGGCGCTGGAAATTACAAAAGAGCTCGGCGGTGAAAATTATGTTTTCTGGGGCGGAAGAGAGGGATATGAAACCCTTCTCAACACCAATATGGGACTTGAACTTGACAACCTTGCAAGGTTTTTTTCCATGGCAGTGGATTACGCTAAAAAAATAGGTTTCAAGGGACAGTTTTTGATTGAACCAAAACCAATGGAACCGACAAAGCATCAATATGATTTTGATTCTGCCAGCGTTTTGGCATTCCTGCAAAAATATAAACTGGAAAATTATTTTAAGCTCAATATTGAAACAAACCATGCTACGCTTGCCGGGCATACAATGCAGCATGAGCTTCGTTATGCCCGCATCAACGGCAAACTTGGAAGCGTTGACGCGAATATGGGAGATTTGCTTTTGGGCTGGGATACCGATCAATTTCCGACTAATATTTATGAAACAACCCTGGCCATGTATGAAATTTTAAAAAACGGCGGCCTCGGTACCGGAGGACTTAACTTTGATGCAAAAGTCAGGCGCGGGTCTTTTGAGCCTATAGACCTTTTTTATGGCCATATAGCCGGGATGGACGCTTTTGCCAAAGGGCTGAAGATTGCGGATAGAATAATTAAAGACGGTAAACTCGACAGCTTTGTTGAAGAACGTTACTCAAGCTATAAAACCGGCATCGGTAAGGATATCGTATCCGGCAAAACAGATTTTGAGGATTTGGAAGCCTATGCGCTTAGCCATGATAATATTAAAAATGACTCCGGAAGACAGGAAATGCTGGAATCTCTGTTAAACCAGTATATGTTTTAACAGACATAAAGGAGACACCCTGAAAGCCAGGGTTAAGCTTTTACCTTTTAGCATAAAGGGGGCAAAATGCTTTCTTCCTTTCTTTCTGTTTCAGCCAGTGTCTCGACTTCGCTCGACAACCGCAGTAAGTCTTTGTAAACACAAGAGTTAAAAAGCTTGCCCTGAGCGGAGTCGAAGGGAAAGAGCTGCCCTCCGCGGTTTCCATAGCGTAGATATAATATTATATAATGCTGCATTGTCTGGCTAATTGATAAAACATACTTTATTATTTCGATAGCGTCTCACCAAAACCTCCTGTTTTGATTCGCCGCTGACGTGCATCCTGCACTTACTTTTTAACGTTTCTTTATCATTAATTGCGGTTAATGCACTTTATTAATATAGTAATTTGGTTTCCGTTATCCAAAGATTACGGGAAACCGCTTCGGGTTAAGGAACGGCGCTATAAGGATCATTTTATTTAACATCGTGGTAGGCTTAGAGTGGAGAGGTGAGGAAATATATGCAGCCTTAGCGGCTTGGTTCCTGAGCTGAGCCGAAGAGCCAGGCCGCTTTTTATTCGTGGATTGAATGTCTTTAAAAGACTTTAAAAATACGGTTAATTCTATAAAAACACCTCCGAGTATCGAAAATAGATTATATTTACTTATTTTTCGTGCTATTTATTCTATGCTCTTATCCCGGATTCATATTTTTCATCTTCCGACTGAACTAAGACCACCTTGTTACTATCATCAAAGATAAAGTGTTGCAGTATTATTGCTTTATTGAAAACCATCAGGTAACGATAGCTACGCTGATTGTCTTCATTGCTGTGCTCTACAAGTGTCAACGAAATAAAATTGCCGTGATTTTTAAAATAAGTCTGAAAGTCTTTCTGATGTAGCATAATTATCTTCCATGTTCCAGCAGTATAATCATAGTTATGCATTGTGCCATTAATCACATCCTTAATCATATTACGTAAATGAGAAGTAACTTCGGGTTCCTTGTCAGGGATCGGTTTTATGTCATCCAGGGGAAAACGCTTCATATTGAAAAGCAAAGGGCGGGGATTTTGAACTATCTGATCCTGGATTTGAGGCATGTCATAGTAATGACCTCCTTTATTGAGTTCAACAGTAAGGTTAAGTTTTACCTCATAATAACGACCTAAAAATGGAAACAGGTAACGTTCTGGAGATGGGAATAAGTAAATGTCACCTGACTTCATGTCGAATACATTTGAGTATTTAGTAGCATATTGCCCCTTCTGTAAACAGGCATGCAAGAATCTTAAAGCCATTAGCAACAGTGGGTTCAGGGAATTTCACTAACATCTTGTCAAGTATTTGCCATCCATAACCAAACCCACGGCTTTTATTATCTTTCTTAAACAATAATTTTCCATTCTCTGCACCGATTATTACAGAAGCTCCCGTCTTGTCAGCAACTAATATTTTAGCCCATGAGAAGGACCGCTCGCGATGACTCCGATAGAAAGCTATTGCGTCGTCGACTGTGGCACAGTTTTCGAGCATTCTTTGACTCGAATTGCCCCGAATACTTGATAAATTGGAGTCCGGGGTATATTTTTCATTATATCCAGATACCAAATCGTAGGCAAGACCTTCAGTGTTCATACCGCCTTGAGCCCAACCATCATTAAATCCTACATAGATAGCTCCATAATATTCATTACTGGCAGGGACGAACCAAATCCTAGTCTTTGGGTTTAACCAATCCTCATTATTACAGAACAACGCCCGGTTGGTATCAGTAAGTACAAAAATTGTGCAGGCTTGAACCCATACAGATACCAAGAAGAAAGCTGTAATAAAAATTATAAATAAATATTTTTTCAAAATATCCTCCTGAAAAATTTTTAAGAGTCAATTAGGCCTGTTTCTAAAAATAATATAGTTTAAAGTTTGTCACCCCCTCCAAGTATCGAAAATACAGTATTTTCCCCGTGTGTTAGGATAGTTGTCGCCTAAAATATTAGGGGATAAAAAATGAATAGTCAAATTTATTCGGAGGAATTCAGGAAAGCTATTGTCCAAAAAATGTGTATGCCTGGCGGGAAAACAGTAGCAGAATTGAGTCAGGAAATAGGAGTGAGAGATCAAACCCTTTACAATTGGAGAAAAATGATTCAGAATGATGTATCCAAAGGATACAAGGAACGAAGCCCCAGAGGTTGGAAACTATCTGATAAATATCAGGCGGTGTTAGACACTGCCAATCAATCGGGGGAGGAGTTAGGACAGTGGCTGAGGAAAAATGGCTTACAGACAACTCATATTGACCTTTGGAAAAAGGAGTGTTTAACAGTGCTATCTAATAACACATACAGAGAGGAAAATAAGGGGTTGAAAGAGAAAATTATAGAATTAGAAAAGGAAATAAACCGTAAAGATAAAGCTCTGGCTGAGGTAACAGCTCTGCTTGTGCTTAAAAAAAAACTAAGCGATTTATTAGGGATAGAGGAAGATTAACCCCTATTGATTTAAGAAGCAGTATATGCAGTTTGATTAATGAGGCTGTTACATCAGGTTCCAATAAAGGTAGGGCTTGTGAAGAATCAGGCTTTGACATCAGGACTATACAGAGCTGGGATAAAAACCAGGAAGGGGACAGGAGAAAAAAACGGATAACTAAGCCTAAGAATGCCCTGTCGGCAGAAGAAAGGGAGGAAATCATCTCTTGCTGCTGTAATGAGAGATTTAGAGATATGACACCGAATGAAATAGTACCACTGTTGGCAGAGGAAGGTCGCTATATAGCTTCAGAATCATCTTTTTACCGTGTTTTAAAGGATAATGATATGCTTCACCATAGATACGAAACCAAGCCCAAAACGGCAAGGAAAGCGCCAAGAGTATTAGAAGCAACAGGGTCTAACCAGGTATGGAGCTGGGATATCACATATATATCCAGTCGTATCAAAGGTAAGTACTTTTATCTCTATATGATTGAGGACGTCTGGAGCCGTAAGATAGTCGGCTGGAAAATACACGAGGAGGAAAGCTCTGAACATGCCGCAAGGATGATGGCCGATATTGGAGAAACCATCGATTTAAAAGGCTTGTATTTACATTCTGACAACGGTTCTCCTATGAAAGGAGCAACGATGCTATCGACCTTGCAGAGGCTACAGGTTATGCCGTCGTTTTCAAGGCCAAGTGTAAGTAATGATAATCCTTACTCAGAATCATTGTTTAAGATATTGAAATATAATGTAAAATACCCTGGATATTTCGAGACAATGGAAGCAGCAAAAACATGGATGCAAAATTTTGTAGATTGGTATAACAATAAACATCTTCACTCAGGGATTGGATATATTACACCATCACAGAGACATGACGGTAAAGATAAGGCAATACTCCTGACGAGAGCGGAAACTTATGAAGCGGCAAAAAGCAGGCATCCTGAAAGATGGGCAGGAAAATGTAAAAAATGGAAATGGGTAGAATCGGTATTTTTAAATCCAAGCAAGGCTAACAAGGAATCTTTGATCGCTGCGTAAAATAAAAGCGACAACTCCCTTGACAAAAACCGTTTTCGATACTTACTTTAGTATATATCGGGATTTCCAAATAATCAACAGGTTTTCGATCTTTATTTTACAACTTCCCTAAAATGCCCTCTGTGGACCCCTCTTTGTCTCAGCATTATTTTATCATAAACACATCAAAAATGGGGTAAAACCGGGGAAAATAGGTTTTTTAGGTTAAGGCAACTCTTTTCATGAAACAATGGATTTTGCAGAAAGGTACAGGTTAAATAATTTTATCAAAAAAAATCAACTAAAATTTTTGACCTGAAAATCTGATTGAGGTATACTTAAGGTAAGTTAGGGGGTGGGGCACTATATCAGCCGGATAACAATAATTTTATAAATATTTTCAGGGGGGAGGGGGGGATAATGAAGTCCCAAGATAACAATATTTTGGTACGTTGCATTTCAATTGTTTTAATGTTATTTTCAATTGCTTTAATGTTATTGGGTATAGCAAATATATTTTTCTCACCAGATATCTGCATTAAGCAATATATTGTAACAGGTGGTCTTTTCTTTACCGCTCTTGTAATCTGGTTCACACCGATTACATTGTCCTACATAAAATGGAAAAAAGATTCCCAAAATGAAGCAAGGCTTAACGAGAAAGTCATAGACTCAATGACTTGTTTGCTTAAAGCAAAAAATTCCTTCAAGGAAAGAGCAGATTATTTGATTGAAGCTATTATTAATAAATTGCATATAAATAAATAATCTTAAAAATATAACAATTATTAGAACAACAACAACCAAGACACAAGCATTATAAGGAAAGTAATTGATATCTCAGAGAAAGTCCACCAAAAATTATGGTCTCTAATAATGTTACCTTCAATTTTTGGAATATTTAATGAGCTCTCTTTTTCTATTTCGTCTCTATATTTATTAATATAATATTGATCTGTTTTATTAGAATTCTGAAGTTTAATAATCCATATTGAAAATGATATAAATATAAGCGAATAAAGTAAGAACGCTAAATATTTATTTTGATTTTTGCATTGATATACATAAGAATCTTTTAACATAAAACTTGTTCCAATTATTAATGCAGTCCAGAAAGCCAAACATACTTTCCATTCTTTTCACAACGCTTATTTAATTGTTCTCTTTGGGCATTATACAGTCCTAAAAGAACTTCTTTTTTCTCCATTTTCTCCATTGTATCTACCCCCATAATTTTTTATTTAAAATATATCTGCTCCTTGTTGTGATTCTATTTGCAAAGCCTCTTTAAACCCAGTCTTTTGTTAATTTGTTAATTCGTTCCTGGACACTAATTTTTTCCAGCAGGACTTCACAGACCTTCCATCCCCTTGCCCGAATTGTAATGGAAGCGATGTTTTTGATGTATTCGTTAAACATTTTTTCATCTTATTTTTTTTGAGTCATTTGTGTATATTATAATCCCGTCAAAGATTATAATCAAAATAAGATGAAATTTAAGCCCTCCTTCTAATCCAAAAAGCCCGTTCCCTATCCCGCAGCAGTTTCCCAGCGAATTTATATAAAAGAATAATATATAAAAGCAACAATAAACGCATTATCTATTAAGTTACAACAATAAGAATGTAGAACTAAATCAACGCCAGGGAAGGCGCGGCCGCCGCATCAGGATAGGATGTCCTGTAAGGCGGCTTTTAGAAAAAGGCATCTGGATGTAAAAACGGATAATGCATCTCAATATAAAGAGACAGCTTTGTATGGAAACTGCGAAGGGTGATTCTTTCTTTACCAACTTTCTTTCTGATCATTCAGAAAGAAAGTTGGAAGCTTATTCATCAAAATTTATGCGTTCTTTTTCAATGACTAAGGGCCTGTTTTTTACCTGAGTATAAATAGCTCCAATGTATTCACCGATTATGCCTATAAAGAATAGCTGAACCGAAGAAAAAAAGAACAACCCTATAACTAAAGGGGCTGAACCTACCTGAAATTTCTGCCAGAAAATCAATTTATAAATTAAATAAAATAATGCAACTATAAGGCTTGTTATGGCGACTCCGAAACCGATAAAAGTCGCCATTCTCAAAGGTATTTTTGAGTTATTAACAAAACCGAGCATCGCCATATCAAATAATGTATAAAAATTGTTTTTTGTGCGGCCCTTATTTCGTTTTGGCTGGGTATAATTGATCTCACATCTTTCAAAGCCGATTTCGGCAATCATTCCTCTGAAATATGGATAGGGATCATTCATTTGTTTAATGGCTTTAATCACAACTTTATCGTAAAGACCGAATCCGGTAAAGTTATCTACATGTTCCACCTCACCGAAATTCCTTATCATTATATAAAATAGTTTTCTGAATGCAAAAACAACAGGGTTTTCCTTACTTTTATTCTTAACGCCGATTACAATCCTGTACCCTTCCTCCCACTTTTTAATAAAGTCCGGAATCAACTCCGGAGGGTCCTGAAAATCCGCAACCAGAGATATTACGGCATCTCCTCTTGCCTGGAGAAGAGCATGGAACGGCGACCGGATATGACCAAAATTTCTCGCGTTAACAATGATTTTTAATCTTTTATCCTCTTTCGCGATTCTTTTTAAAATACCGACTGTTTTATCCTTTGAACAGTTGTCGATGAATATATGCTCAAAATCATAGGCCTTTAATTCATTCATTATATCTTTTATTCTGTTATAGAGAGCCTCAACATTTTCTTCTTCGTTGTAGCAGCCTGTAACAATACTTATCAATTTTTTCATACAGCCTTTATCCTCTTGAATACAAATATCTTATTTAGAACAAATGAAATTATTGCCATCGGTACAAGGCTTACCGCCCCGCTTGCGAAAGCATTAAGTCCAAGTAATAAGAATATTTTTATCAAACCGATATTTAAAAAATAAGTGATGACATATACTCCGATAAATTTGAATATAAGCAGATTGTTTGTGCTTTCAAAGACAATCCTGCCCGTTGTGAGAAAATTGAATAATACACCCAGAATAGTTCCGATTAAAGCGGCTATCTTGTAATCAAAACCCAGAAAAACAAAGAGAGCATAAACGCCATACCCGAAAAGCGAATTTATTCCCCCAACCAATAAAAAGCGGAAAAATCTTTTCCCCCAGAAATATAACCATAAATCCTTTATATTCTTAAACATATTTTACTTACCTGTTATAAAAATCTTCTTTTTCACCGGAATTAATCATATTATTATTAAACTCTTCCCTGTCAAGGAACGGGTACATATCTTCAAGAGGTTTTGAAACCATGGAGCCGTCCGGCTTCTTTTCGGATGAAAGTTTCGGTGCAAATATATAATCCGCTAATAGTTTAACCTCACAGAGGACAGGGCCCGGCCTATGAATGACTTTTAAAATTTTATCCTTCATCTCTTTCTGGTTTATTATGGTTTCCGTTCCCAGACCATAGGCCTTTGCCACGCTGATAATATCGGGCAATCCGACGCCGTTGGTTTTATCCGTGCCGATCCGCCTTCCCTCAAAGAAGTTATCCTGAGTCTGTTTTATTGAAATATAGCCGTCATTATTTAAATAAAATATCTTAACAGGCAGACTATGATAGGCTAATGTCGCAAGTTCCTGTATATTCATCTGCAGGCTTCCGTCACCGGCAAGGCAAATCACATCTTTTTTGTCATTACCAAAACATGCCCCTATCGCGGCTGGTAAATCATAACCCATAGAAGCGCAGCCTGAATTCCAGAAAAATCTTTGATTGCTTTTTACAATACCCGCTTGAAATAAAGTAACGCATGCAGTCCCGTTTCCCGCTACAGTTACGGAATTTTCTTCCAGGCATTCGGTTAACACCTGAATAAAATAATAGGGATTGACTTTTTCTTCAATTCTTTTATATTCCTCAAGAACCACAGGGTATTTCTCTTTTCTTACAGCGCACCAGTCCAGCCATTTCTTCCAGTCCGGCAGACTGATATTATTCAGTTGATTATAAATACCGGTTAGAAATAATTTTACATCACATAAAATCGGCAAATCCGGTTTTAATGTCGGCTTATTAAGTTCGGCCGGATCGATGTCAACAACTACTTTTTTTGCTCTTACGGCAAAATTCTGCCAGTTATAGCTTATCTGCCTGATATTATTCCTGGTTCCAAGAAAAATCGCAAGATCGGAATTCTGCAGGGCGAAATTTCCAGCCCTGTTTCCGATAGTTCCTATTCTTCCTGTGTAATGCGGATGATTTGAAGGAATCAAGTCAAAACCGTTGAATGTTGTTAAAACGGGGATTTTTAATTTCCGGATAAAGTCATTGAATTCTTTTAACCCTCCGGAAAGCCTTATTCCATGCCCGGCTATCAGGACAGGCCTCTCGGCTTTTTTTAACATATCTATAATAGATGATATTTTATCATTCAGGTCTTCATCGTCAAATTTCATATCACTTCCGGGAACAAACCCTTCCAATTCATTCTCATTTATGACGGCTCCCTGAATATTCATCGGAACGTCAATCCAGACCGGACCCGGCCTACCATGAGTAGCCGTATAAACTGCTTTCTCCAATACAAGCTTTATTTCATCAGGTGTTTTTATGCTGTAAGAATACTTTGTGAGGGGTTTTACTACTTCGATAATATTCACTTCCTGATCGCCAAGCTGTCTCAAGTTTAATTCTTGACAAGACATTACCGTTGTTTCAAATTTAACCTGCCCGGAGAGGTACAAAACCGGTATGGAATCAGTCCATTGTCCCATTAGACCTGTAAGTGTATTCAAACCGCCCGGGCCGGTTGTAACGTTAACAACCGCCAGTCTTCCGGTTGTTCTTGCATACCCTTCCGCGGCAATGGCGCAAGCCTGTTCATGGTGGTTACAGACGACTTCTATTTTATCTTTATATTTGCAGAAAGAATCGTTCAGATGCATCGCGCCGCCGCCGGTAACCATAAAGACATGACGGATTCCGAATTCAGCAAGATACTTCACAATATAATCGGTAACCTTAATCATCCAACTTTCCTTAAAGATCTCAGGTATCTGCGAAAAACCCAATAATTTTTCTTATTTCATTTATTACAGCTATATTATTATTTTGATAATCACTTAGATCATAATTTTTGTCTTCGGAAATCAGTATAGCCGGGGAACGGTATTTCTCCGCCATTTTTATGTCGCTTTCCAGGCTGTCGCCGATAACAAGTATCTCATCATGGTTTAAATTCCACCGCCTGGAAAGCATTTCAAGCATAAATGTATTGGGTTTACCTATACATTCGACTTCTCTTTCAGTTACGTTTGCGATAGCGGCGGCTATCGGGCCGGTTCCCGGCTTCAATCTTTTGTTTTCCACCGGAAAACTTTTATCAAGATTGCAGGCGATAATCCGACAATTGTTTTGCAGATGGATATTTAATGCTTTTTCAAGTTTTATATAATTAAATTCAGGATCAAGTCCAATGATGATAGCCTCTATTTTTTCGTTCTCCCCTTCTTCCTCAACAATTTTTATACCCTGATCCAGCAATTCTTTTATTAATCCCTCGGTTCCTATACAAAAGCAATTTTTTATTCCTTCCTCTTTGATATAAACCGCCGTCGCATAAGCCGAAGTATAAACCTCGTCTTCCCGAAAAACCTGAACACCCAATTTATTTAATTTATCTATCGTCTGATTCCTTGTCCTGAGAGAGCTGTTTGTAAAAAAGCATATTTTTTTATTAAGTCCCCTGAAAAACCCTATTACGTCAACGGCGCCGTCAATAAGATTGTTACCGAGATATATTGTTCCATCCAGGTCGAATGCAACGCCCTTTATTTTTTGAATATCCATAATTATTCTAAAATTGTTTTACTCATATTTACCGCCGGCTTCATTGATCAGTTTTTTATAACGCTTTTCTAGCATTTCTATTCTCTGACTGTCTTCCTCAAAAATCAACCCGTAGAAATTCCTCTTGTTTTTCAGCCACATTAGCTCAAAACCAACAGCTTTAAGGATTCCCTTGTCATAAGGGCCTTTAAGAGCTTCAGGGCATTTGAAAATGACCTTTCTCGTTTCATACCGGTCAACAAATCCCCCGGGCAGCCTTTTTATAAAAGGAATTGTTTCTTTTGATACACCGCCTCCAACGACAGTTTCAAGATTCTGCTTTTTTGCCTTTGAAAAAACATCCCTTGCTATTTCATATATTTCATCTGAATTGGCATCTTCCCTTGTCTTTCCAAGAGAACCTGTCAAATCCACTCTTCCCAGGACAATACCGGTAAGTATTGAATCTTTTGCAACTACAAGGATGTCGTCCAGATTTTTGTAACCCTGAATTGTTTCCAGGTTTATTAAAAACTTTGTATTGCCTCTTTCTTCTTTGGGAAATGATAGTTTTGCGCATCCCAGGTATTTTTTTAACGCATAACCCGATTCGATCATCGGAGCTACAATATGCGTTACTCCTATTGACCTCGCATCGTAAAGGTCTTTAAGCGCTTCGCATCCCCCGATTTTTATTGTCAGATCAAAACCGGCCTTTGTTATTACTTCTTTTAACCGCAAAGCCTCTTCAAGTCTTGTGCCTTCAGCTTCAAATTCAGCTTTGATACCGATAACATGGTGGTTTTCTTTAAGATCTTTTAATACTTCAACCATTCTGCATTCTAATTGGGTCATTTCCCACCTCCAAAACATTTTTATCTATCGTTAAGAAGCAGTTCCTTCTTTATCAGATTTTTGTTTTCAAAATACCATAGATATAGATTTTTAATAGATTGTTCAAATGAAGTTATTTCAAATCCCTTAATATCTTCCTTTAATCTGACATTGTCTCCGCTGTATTCCGGGCCAATTCCATCCCGGGCTTTAACAATCGGTAAATCCTTGCCGGAAATATCTAATACCATTTCGGCCAGCCTGAAAAGTTCGATCGATTCATCCGGTGTTACATTATAAGTATGGTATCGGCTTTTGTTTTGAATTAAATAATCCAATACAGGCATTAGATCATCAATATAGATATAATCAAATTTCCGGTTCTGTTTCATCGTAAGCGGAAGGTCAAAAATTGTCTTGCAAATCATGTTGGAAATAAATCGGATTGCATAATCCTCATATTTCCCGAAGATGCCGAAGATTCTCAGGTCAATAAATTTTTCCCGGTTCTCAATATATTTCCCGATCACATATTTCGATAGACCATGCTCGTCTGCCGGAATATGAGAGCCAAAATATTCCTCCCTCATTTTTGGTTTATAATACCGCATATCATAGATGGCCCCGGAACCAATAATAATCATTTTTTGAAAAATATCGGAATTCCTTGCAAGACTAAAAAATATTCTTGTATTGAAATAAAATATATTCGCAGGATCGGTGGCATTTCTGTGCCCGGGTTTGGCTGCTGCGTGAATTATAACGTCAATTTTATTAACGGTGATATATTTTCGTACGGAATCCTCATCCATTAATTCAAGTTCTTTATGTCCCGGCGCATAAAAATTATATTTTTCTCTAAGATTAGATTCCAGTATATTACGTCCGATAAATCCGCTTCCGCCCGTAAGTAATATATTCATTTTAATTCCATTATCATTATTCCCAGTCATCCGACCTGACTTTTTCCACGGCAACTTTATTGTCAAATAAATACTTTTTAAAATTTTTTATCATTACTGGAGGGCCGGATATAAAATAAGTTGAATCCGTCCCATTTTCATTAAATATTTTCTTAATATCCAGAATGCCGTCAATATTTTCATAAAAGACTTTGTAAGAAAAGCTTTTGTTGATATTTTTAGCTGCATCGATCTCTTCTTTATAGATATGATAATTTTCATTCCGAACTCCAAGATAAAGCCCTGGTTCAACATAAGCGCTAAAACTACCGCTTGTAAATAATGATAGAAACGGAGTTATACCGGTTCCACCGGCAATGAATACTGTCCGTTCTTTATTAAAGGTTTTTGAAAATAATTCTCCGTAGGGAAGCTTTAAGTAATATGTTTTACCCAATTTTAGCTCTTTAGACATTCTTTCTGTGAATCTGCCTTTGACTGAATAAGTTATCTTTATGATGCCGCTTTTTTCATTTGTCTGCATTGAAAAGCATCTTGACTCCGGCCATGGAAAAGATGGATCGTATTCATCCAGCGCAAGGTGAAGAAACTGCCCCGGTAAATACCTGAACGGTTTATCAAGACTCTTAAAAGAGACAATATAGATTCCTTTAAAAGGACTCTCGATGCTTATTACTTCCGATTTATATTTTTTTACAATAGCCATAGAATCTTCCTTTAAAAAAATAAAGCATCCTTAATGTAAAGGTAAAAAGAATTATAATTGGGTCAAGGGTCTTGTTAATAATTTTCCATAAATGTATCCAGGGCAGCTTCAATATGCTTCATCATTTCTTCCGTAAGGCCTGGATATGTGCCAAGGAAAAAGGTATTGTTCATAATATAGTCTGTATTTTTCAAGCTGCCGGATATCCTGTATTTTACACCTTCAAAGCAGGGCTGCTTGGTGATATTACCCGCGAATAGATATCTTGTTTCAATTAAATTATCGTTCAAATGTTTAACAAGATCGTCCCTCTTAAAAGGAGCATCTTCCTTGACAGTAATAATATAAGAAAACCATGCCGGTTCAGAATCTTTTGTCGCTTCGGGCAGAATGAAATATCCTGAATATTTTGAGAACATTTTTTGATAAGAATTAAAGTTTTCTTTCCTTTTTGCGCAAAAATCCTCAAGCTTATCCATCTGGGCGCTGCCGATCGCGGCCTGCATATCGGTCATTTTCAGATTGTATCCGATCTCGGAATAGACATATTTATGATCGTATCCAACAGGAAGAGAGCCGAACTGCTGGGAAAAGCGTTTACCGCATGTGTTGTTTTCGCCGCTGCTGCAGTAGCAGTCCCTTCCCCAATCTCGGAAGGATTTGATTATTTTAGAAAGCTCCTCGTCATTGGTTACAACTGCCCCACCCTCGCCTGTGGTTATATGATGGGCAGGATAAAATGAAATTGTCGCCATATGCCCGAAAGTACCGGTATACCGACCCTTATACTTGCTTCCGAATGCATCGCAATTATCCTCTATTAACCATAAGTTGTGTTTATCACATATCTCTAGGATTTTATCCACATCAAAGGGATTGCCCATTGTTTGCGCGAGAAAAATACACTTTGTTTTCTGTGTAATGGACTTTTTAAGCATTTCTATATTGATATTATATGTCTTCAAATCGACATCCACGAATACAGGTATTAGATTATTCTGAACAATCGGAGTAACCGTCGCAGGAAAGCCTGCGGCGACGGAGATCACCTCATCTCCGGGCAGAAGCCTTCTATCGCCCAGCTTTTTTGAGGTAAGAGCTGAGAAGGCCAAAAGATTGGAAGAAGAACCGGAATTCGTGAGTATAACATTGGAAACACCTAAAAAATCCGCTATTTTTTCTGAAAATTCCTCAGCGAATCTGCCCTCGGTAAGCCAGAAATCCATGCTTGCTTCCACAAGCTTAATAAGTTCATTCTCGTCAAAAACCCTTCCGGCGTAGCGGACTACATCTTTTCCCGGTGTAAATTTTCTATTTTTCAGATTTTCTACATAATGCTTAGTGATTAAGCCTGTCAATTCCTTATTCAGCATGAAACCATCCTTCAGGTTTGATTACTCATTGATAGCCCAGGCAATATTATTTTCCTGCGCTTTTTTAATATACTTATTAATCTGATCAACTGTAAACCTGTACATATCCTGACCTGATTTATCATAATATTCCCGGTACCAATTTACAGTTTCATTGATAGCTTCTTTCACATTATAAACAGGATGCCACTTTAAATCAGCATAGACTTTACTGATATCCAGCTTTAAAAGACCTGCCTCATGAGGCTGTTTTTCTTTATTAATTATCATTTCACCTTTCCCCCAGAAGTCTATTAACTGTCTGACAACATTCTCAACAGTAATGACGCTTTCATCATAAGGTCCGAAATTCCAGCCTTCACTGTAGGAAATGCCATCCTGAAGCATTAATGCACCGAGCCATAAATAGCCTGATAATGGTTCCATAACATGCCGCCATGGACGTGTTGCCTTAGGGTTACGCAGAATGATCGGCTCATTTTTCGTAATAAAGCGGACGCAGTCGGGAATCAGCCGGTCTTCAGCCCAATCCCCGCCTCCGATAACATTCCCGGCTCGAACCGTGGACAGGGCTACCCGATGTTTTTTACCGTATTCGTTTTTGTTGAAGAATGAATTCCTATAGGCTGAAACGACGATTTCAGCACAGGCTTTGCTAGAACTATACGGATCATAACCTCCCAGCCTGTCTAATTCACGGTAGCCATAAACCCATTCCATGTTTCATAGCATTTATCGGTTGTTATAACCACACAAACCCTTACAGATTCGGTAATCCTAACTGCCTCGAGAATATTTACAGTGCCGATAACGTTTGTTTCATAAGTTTCTTTCGGATTTTTGTAAGATTCTCTCACCAGCGGCTGAGCAGCAAGATGAAAAACAATCTCAGGCTTAAAATCCTCAAAAGCGGATTTGAATTTTTCTGCGTCACGTATATCGCCAATGCTGTGTTCTATTTTTTTATTCAGGTTTAATGTTTCAAAAAGACTTGGTTTTGTAGGAGGTTCAAGGGCATAACCCTTTACATCAGCGCCCAATTCCTTAAGCCAAAGAGAAAGCCAGGAACCCTTGAATCCGGTGTGTCCCGTAATAAGTACTTTTTTATTTTTATAGGCGTTTTTAAATGCATTTTCCATTCTCCTGCCTCAATCCTTCCAGATTTTCCAGGGGGCATTTCCCGTATTCCAGAATCTTCGAGATCCCTCTTATCCCTCAGCGTATCCATCGGTTTCCAGAAACCGTGATGCTTAAAAGCCATTAATTGATCATCTTTTGCTATTTTTTCCAATGGTTCCCTTTCCCAGGTTGTATTAAAATCTCCAATATAATCAAAAATCTCAGGTTCAAGAACAAAAAATCCTCCGTTTATCCAGGCGCCGTCGCCTCTCGGCTTTTCCTTAAAAGATAAAACCCGGCTTTCCTGATCAAGGTCGAGAGCCCCGAATCGCCCGGACGGCTGAACTGTTGTTATAGTAGCATATTTTTTATTAGTCTTGTGGTATTCAAGGAGTTTATCAATTGCAACATCGGCTACGCCATCCCCATAAGTGAGCATGAAACTTTCATTGCCGATATATTTTTGGATTTTTTTTATCCTGCCGCCCGTCATAGTCTCAAGACCGGTATCAATCAAAGTAACACGCCAGGGTTCAGCCTGAGTTGTGTGATATTCTATATCGTTCTTTTCAAGGTCGATTGTAACATCGGATTCATGCAGATAATAATGAGAGAAAAATTCTTTGATTAGAAAACCTTTATAACCAAGGCAGATAATAAAATCATTGAATCCAAAATGGGAATAAATTTTCATAATGTGCCAAAGAACGGGTTTTCCACCAATTTCGACCATCGGCTTGGGCTTAAGCTCCGTTTCTTCGCTCAGGCGTGTTCCAAGTCCCCCCGCAAGAATAACTACTTTCAAACAAAACCCTCCTCTATGAGAAAGATAAAATATCCTATATAAACTATACTTTACAGATAAATATAATAAAATAAAAAGCTGATTTTCTCAATTATTTTTTTGTTAATTTATATTCTCCAGCTGCTGATGCCCTTTTCTGTAAATTGGAATCTTCTGAATTCCCCCCCGAATATTTTTAAATCCTCTATTACTTTGTATCTTGTGTTTTTTGGACAGTAAAACATCATAAAGCCTCCCCCTCCTGCACCAGACAGCTTACCTCCGGTAGCCCCTGCCTTTTTTGCCGCTTCATATATTTCATCAATTACAGGACTGCTTATTTCATCGGCTATTTCTTTTTTATATTTCCATCCAAAATCAAGGATCTCTCCTGCCTCATCCGTTTTACCCTTTAAAATAGCCTCTTTCATCATTACAGCCTGTTCTTTGAGTTTGTGCATAGCTTCTATTGATTTTTGCTTTTTCTGCAGGACATTTTTGCTCTGAGCATCAATTATCTTGGATGACAATCTGCTTGTTCCTGTATAATAAAGAATAATATTAAAATCCAATTCATTCACCGTCTCTTCTTTTATCCTCAAAGGGTTTACAATAACTTTTTCATCCTTGTAAAATTCCATAAAATTGAATCCGCCGAAAGTCGCCGCATATTGGTCCTGCTTGCCGCCGGTCATATTAAGGTCTTTTCTTTCAATATTATAGGCCAGATGAGCCAGGTCGTATTCTCCCATCGGGAGCTGAAGCCACTCGGCAAAAGCGCCGAGAATCGCCACAACTAAAGTTGAAGAAGTGCCAAGACCGGAACCGGCCGGCGCGTCAACATAAGTTGAAAGTTCAAACGAAAGCGGTTTTTTAATAAAATCCTTTATAACACGGTTATAAACCCCTTTTATCAGGTCAAGTTTTCCATCTGTTTCCAATAACAGGCTTGAGTTCAATTCAATTTTCTCATCCCTGTCAATCGTATTTAATATGATTTTTCCGTCATTTCCGGGAGTTATTGTTACGTAAGCGTACATGCTTATCGTGGCATTAAGAATTGCCCCGCCGTAGATGTCTGAATAGGGACTTACATCTGTTCCCCCGCCGGCCAGTCCCAGACGTAAAGGGGCTCTCGAACGAATTATCATGAAAAGCTCCTGACATTTAATTTGACTATTTTAAGATAATAAACAAAATATTTCAATATTTCTTTTGGGCAAATTGTCTGTCGAAAAACTCATAAACAAAAAAAGCAAATCTCATGCTATTGGATATCTCTTATAAAATTTTATTAATTTTTAAGAGATATCCAAAAATTGTCACAAAATAAACGAAATTGTCTATTAATTCTCTTATTTTCAGACAAATATCCTTTAAATAACCAGGCCTTTTCTGGCTAACGCCTGAAAATACTTATTTAGATTATGCGCCACCACATTCCAGCTACAGTCCATCCCAACTTTTTCATTGCCGCGGTAATAAGTCCTCAAGAAGTCTTTCTGTGTCTTAATATTTCGAAAAATTATGTTCTTTACCAATTCGTTTGTTGTATATATTTTGTCCTTCTTCGCTTCTTAACTTATTTAGATACCGATCAATTTCTTTTCGATGACTCAGTTCAAATAAACTGAAATTTACTGTCTTTTGACTTCTTTTAGGCTTTATCTTTTTATAGCAATCCTCATATTTAAAACATCCCTTACATTGAGTCCGGTTAAAGAAGAAGTGCATCTTTTCATTTTTCTCATCAATATATCCTTTGCTTGAATGCTTACCCGCACATCTTAAACAGATACCGCCTTTATCATCTGTGATTACCTCAAAATTCTTCCTTTTTTGAGATAATTCACTGAAATCTTTCTCTTTTACATCAATATAACAATCCAATCCATTCTCTTCCATTTCAACAATTACCGGCATATTTTCAAATCCCGAATCCAGCAGATACTTGCTTTTTTGTTTTACTCCCAGGTCCTCTTTTAGATTTTCCACTCCCTCAATCATCGGTTTCGCGCTGTTTTTCTCATCCAGTTTTTCATTTTTACAGCTTAATATAATGTCATTATTGCTGATCATCATCTTAATATTATATCCCTGGATATACCCGCTCTTGTCAGGACCCAGAGTCAGCGAACTGTCGGGATCGGTTAGATTATAATGATCTTTGCCTGTAATAACTTTATCCCCTTCTTTCAGTCTTTCTTCCTCAAGCATCTTTTGATATGTTTCCACCTGTTCCATTACTCTGTTGTAAAGTTTTTCCTGACGTTCGATCCGCTTCTTTTCAGCCTTATATTTTTCTCCTTCCAATTCTCCACGGTTTAGCTTCTCATCCGTATCTAAACTCCTCTTTACTACTTTGGCTGCCATTTTACGGTACACTCATTACCTTATCCGCTCTTTCTTTCGTCATCGTCTTTGACTTTGATGCGTTGGCTTTGATTTTCGTACCGTCTCCAACTACCACTTCCCAATCAATCTCTCCTATGCTATTTAATAGAAAAAGTATTACAGCAAATAGATTTGTAATTTCTTCATCAAACTGAATTTTAAAATCGCATAGCTTTGAATGATCTATGCTCAGACGGTTTGATACATACATAAAACCTATATGGGTTCTGAGAAGATTTTCTACCTTATGGCTGGAATGAATACCTTGCAGATAGCCATAGAGAATCGCTGATATAACATCCTGAGGATGTTTACCTTTCCGCCCTGTTTCGTCATTGAAATAATATTTATCAAATCTTTGTATATCAATGTATTTTGCCACAAACTTTTTTAGTAAGACTTCTCGACTATATTCATCGAATTGCTCATGCAAATTGATGGCTAGCAGCTCTCCTTGATCAATATTTCCTCTCTTATACCGAGCCATTGTTGTATACCCCTCTCTTATTTTTAACTATCTATATTTTAACATATTTTAGGCTTTTTCGACAGACAACAAAAGAAAGAAGAAAATTATATTTACATTTAACTTATTATCTATTTATTATTATATTATAATTATGCGATTGAAGACATTCAATCGAGGAGGGTATTATGAGAAAAATAATTTTTCAAATGCTCACAACTCTTGACGGCTACTTTGAAGGACCGAACAGGGAAATTGACTGGCATAATGTGGATTCTGAATTTAATGAATATGCTGTAGATTTTCTATGCAAAGTAGACACTCTTTTGTTCGGGAGGGTGACTTATCAGCTTATGGCCAATTATTGGCCGTCACCGGAAGCTGTTAAAGACGACCCAATCGTCGCCGAAAGGATGAATAATTTAGATAAAATTGTTTTTTCAAGAACGTTGAAAAGTGTTGAATGGAAGAATACAAGGCTGATCAAAGACAACTTTCAGGAAGAAATTAAAAAACTTAAGCAGCAGCTGGGTAAAGACATGGCGATATTCGGAAGTTCCGACCTGGCCGTAACCTTAATTCAACCTGGGTTAATTGATGAATTTCGGATTATGCTAAATCCTGTTGTTTTGGGAGAAGGCAAACCTTTATTCAAAGGCTTGAAGGGCAGGCTTAATCTGAAACTTATAAAAGCAAAGGCAATGAAATCGGGGAATGTCTTTATTTATTATGAACCAATAAAAAAATAAGAGGGCGTTTACTGAGGTCAAGAATCAGGATGTTAAGGTTTACGACAAAAGAGGAGGTAAAAATGAACTTTGAAAAAGCGATAAATCTGAAAAGGCTGTTACCCTGGATTGTTTATTTGATATTTTTCTCTGTTTTGAACGAGACTGTGTTTAATGTTTCCACACCTAAGATCGCTGAGCAATTCGCTCTAAGCCACTCGGGTGTCAGCTGGATGATGACAATATTCCTTGTTTTTTTCGGTATCGGTTCCGTAATATATGGAAAACTCTCCGATATTTTCAGCCTGAGGCGTTTGATAGTAATTGGAATCGTCATATACAGCTTCGGCTCTATTATGGGTTTTGTACTGCAGTTTTCATATCCACTGGTTATCCTGGCGAGAGCTGTTCAGGGTATAGGTGCTTCGGCTATTCCGTCATTGATTTTTGTTGTTGTTGCCCGTTACATCTCAGATCAGGAACGGGGTAAAGTCTTTGGCTTCATTACTTCAACGGTGTCATTCGCGATCGGGGTAGGTCCGGTTATAGGAGGCTTTGTATCCGGATCGCTTAACTGGGCTTACCTGTTCCTTATTCCCCTGCTCATGCTGATCTCGATTTACTTTCTCACTAAGGAGCTGCCCGAGGAACCGCGCAGGAATGGGAGTGTAGACATTATAGGCGCCGTTCTGGTTGCCCTGACAGTCGGCGCTTTTGTCGTTTATCTGAACTACAGCGAATGGTATTATCTGCTTGCCTTCGGCATCTTCCTGGCAATATTCATCTTGCGTATAAATAAGTCTTCCGAACCCTTTATCAAGCCGTCCCTTTTTAAAAACATCAAATTCCGTAATGGGCTCCTGGTCGGATTCAGTCTGTTTTCCATAGTTATCGGCGTCCTGTTCCTTATTCCTCTGATGCTCCATGAGGTTTATGGACTCGGCACAGGTCAAATAGGTATGATCCTATTCCCCGACGCAATCAGCTCGGTTATCTTCGGACCTATTGCCGGAGCTCTGGCCGATCGTAAAGGCAACAATTTCGTTGTCGCCTTTGGCCTGATTTTGCTTGTTGCAAGCATGATCATAATGTCCTTACTTCTCAGTATTTCTGTGCTGATTATCACTGCCGCTTTGCTGCTGACTTATGTCGGTTTCTCACTCTTTCAAACGGCAATGATTAACAGTGTTTCTCAAACCCTTCCACAACACGAAACAGGCATAGGGATGGGTTTGTTCAATCTGGTCGCTATAATCTCAGGAGCTGTCGGAACCGCGGCAGCCGGTAAAATCCTTGACGGCGGGTGGCTGGAATTTTCTCTTATCAGCCGCGTTTCACTGCCAAAGAGCTACAGTTATAGCAACATTTTGCTTTTATTTTCGATAGTCGCCGTTTTGGGCGGTGTCTTATATCTTTACACTTTTCGTAAAACTTCGGCGACTATTCCCCTGTGTAAAGATCTTCCATGTGCTGAAATTGTATAATAAATAACAGCCGGTGAATATTAGGAGATCTTTTACAACGGAATAAAATTAAAGAAAAGGGTTATAAAATGAGAAAAATAATAGTAACAGAGTATTATGACATTGGATGGTGTGATGGAAGCCCCCGGCGGAGCTGAAAAGACAAAACTTGGCGGCCGGAGCTTCAAATTCTGGAACGAAGAAGCGGCGAAATTCAACTCAGGTATTATTGTTCTTTTCTATAAGCCTGCTGCTTAGTATTTATCGGCTTGCTTAAATTGAAAAAAGAAAGGAGGCAGAATTATGACAACAAAAGATAATACATCAACTGCAACAGAACGGAAACTCATAATAACGCGTATCTTCGATGCGCCCCGGGAACTCGTATGGAAGGCCTGGACAGACCCGGAGCAGGTAAAACTCTGGTGGGGGCCTAAAAATTTCACGGCGCCTGTTTGTAAAATTGATTTTCAAGAGGGCGGTAAATTTCTCTATTGCATGAGATCGCCCGAGGGACAGTACTTTTGGAATACAGGTGTGTATTGTGAAATCGTTTCACCGGAGAGGATTGTCTGCACAGATTCGTTTGCCGATGAACAAGGCAACGTAGTCCCTGCGGCGCATTACGGTATCAACCCGGAATTTCCGTTGGAATTACAGGTAACGGCAACTTTTGAGGAACATGGGAATGGGAAAACCAAATTAACTTTGCATCATGCCGGCATCCCTGAGGGTGAGATGATTGAATTAACCAGAACCGGATGGAATGAATCCTTCGATAAACTTGAAGAAAGCTTAAAATAGTAATTAGACAGGAAAATCATTAATGGAAAACAGTAAGAAAGAGAAAAAGGCAGATACTAATAAAAATACACAGCCAATGCAAATACCATTAGCTGATCCAGCGCTAAAACGGCTTGAAAAGCTGGTCGGCATAAAGTTAAATGCCATTAAAAATGATTGGGATGCTCGATGGTTTTATCTTACTATTGCAGGTTATTACGAATTCCTTCAAGGATAGTTTTTGCTGAAGGTACGTTGTTAACAATAAATCCGACAGTATTACAGGGAAAATCCGCACAATAACCGCAATTCAATAGTTTTTTATCTATAGCGCATTTCCGGACTTCACAGACTCTGCAATGGGAGAAGAGTTCTTTACCCTTTGATAAACATCCGTAACAGTTGATGTCTTCTTTCTTAAATTGATGGCCGAATTGATTTGTCCAAATCTCTGCCACTTTCATCCTTTCATTGTCATCATTCTTCTGTGTGGCAATATATGCCAGACAATCAGTGCAGGTTAGCCCGCAGTAAGCAATCATTTTTTCCATAATCAAACCTCGCTTATTTTGACGGTATGATTATAATTGATAAACCCTGACATCTGTATGTCAGGTTTGAAATGTTGAACTTTCATTTTTTTGCTTTTTTTAAAGGGAAAGTTTATTATTTTCCAAGTAAGGCTTTTTATTAAGCATGTAGAGGAGAATAAATATGGCAGCTATTGAATTAAAATCCGATATTTACTGGATTGGGGTTAATGACAGAACTACAGATTGTTTGAAGGGCTCTGGCCTATAACAAAAGAAGGCGTATCTTATAATTCATATCTTATCAATGATGAGAAAAAAGTCATTATTGATCTTGCAAAATCTTTAAAATCCGACAGTTTTTTTGACCAGATCGATCAGATCCTGAAATTATCCGATGTTGATTATGTGGTAATAAACCATATGGAGCCAGATCATACAGGTGTGCTTAATATTTTGCGGAAGATCGCCCCGGATATAACTATTCTTACGACACCTAAAGCAAGGAAGATGCTTGAGAATTTTTATCAAATAAATGCGAATATCCATGAAGTTCAGGACGGCGAGGAAATATCACTTGGAAAGAAAACCCTGAAGTTCTTTCATGTCCCATTTGTTCACTGGCCGGAGACGATGTTTACTTACGAAAAAAGCGAGAAAATACTTTTTTCCTGCGACGCCTTCGGGGGCTTCGGCGCATTAAGCGGAGCCATTTTCGACGACGAATCAGTTGATTTGAATTATTATCAGAGAGAATCTCTGAGATATTTTGTAAATATTATTGCTAAATTTACGCGTCCTGTGTTAAACGCGATTGAGAAGGTTAAAGATGTCCCGATAGATATTATCGCTCCTTCACATGGGCTGGTCTGGAGGAAGAATCCGGGCCTCATAGCCGAACTCTATAAAAAATGGGCACAGTACGCAAATGGCCCTGTGGAAACAGGCATCACGCTTATTTATGGGACTATGTATGGAAACACGGAAATGATGATGAACGCGGTTGCCCAGGGAATATCAAGCGAAGGGGTTACCGTAAATATTTTCGATGCGGCACGAACACACCCAAGCTATATTCTTCCTTCTTTGTGGACACTCAATGGCGTATTAATCGGGGCGCCGACTTATGAAGTCAGCCTTTTTCCCCCCGTGGCCCAGGCGCTTGAAATAGCCTCATTAAAAAGAGTTATGAATAAAAAAACAGCCATGTTCGGCAGCTATGGCTGGAGCAAGGGCGCCTTAAATGAAATGAAAAAAATCATAGAGCCCTTAAATTGGGAAATGACTATGACATTTGAATTTCCGGGCGGACCTGACCGTGAGGAATTAAAAAAGGGAGAAGAATTCGGCGCGGCATTTGCGAGGCTTGTGAAAGCAAAATAACTTATACCTTTTTTTCTTCCATTAAAGCAAATATATTATCGTCCATATCCTGGAAAAATGCCGTCCATATTTCTTTGTCATTGTATTTTGCTGTAAAATGGGGTTCTCTTATTATTTTTACGCCTTTGTTTTTTATTCTCTCAAATTCAGCATTAATATCACTGATCGTAAAATATATAATTGTCCCATAAGGTTTTTTTTCAACCGATTCATTTTTCCCAAGCATCAATCTTATTCCTTTTAAATCGAAAAAAGCAACATTTGCATCATGGAAAAGATATTTCAGTCCGATTTTATCCCTGTAAAATAACATCGATTTTTCAATGTCCGAAACTGTTATTGCAATCTGGCCGATCATGTCTATCATTTTAGCCTCCTATCTTTTTGGCCGGTCAAACCTGATTTCCATCCAGTCATTGGGGCGGCTCACAACTTTAAAACCCGATTTCTTATAAACCTCATGCGCATCTTTTGTTATCAATAACCACTGGTAAACATCCTTCAATTCGGGGTGTTTTAATATGTAATTTATCATGCCCTGCCCTATGCCTCTTTTTCTGTAATTCTCATCGACATATACATCAAGGATATAAGCAAACCTGGTTTTATCGGAAATAACCCTTGAATAGCCGGTCTGGGTTTCATTGAAATCAAAAGCCCCGACAACCAGGGCTGAGTTTCTTGCACCTTCTTCCACTTCTTCCCGTTTGATGCCCGGACACCAAAAAGATTTGGAAAGCATTGAAGTAACCTCAGAAAAATCCATGTTTTCATAGCCGTCTTTTAGGGTAAACTCGAAGTTTGATTCCATTTTATTCCACCTTATAATAAATATTTCACTGAATGCACCTTAGCGTTTGCCGCAAAGTTATAAAGGCTTCCAGCAAAAGGCCGTTGACTCTGGGCAATATTTTTCAAATGTCTTTAGAGCGGCCTTTTCGTTTTATGTCCGGATAAAACTCACAAGTATACCTGCAGCAATAGCCCAAATCCATATAAAGGCCAGATATCCTGCCAGTGCCTTACCATTTATAAGGGTTTTAACGGCGGAGATAGCCTGGATTCTTGTTGCCGGCCCGGCAATAATGAAAGCAACAGCAAAACCTGACGATACACCTTTATCAATAAGCATTGATAATACAGGCATTACGCTTCCACCGCATAAATAGAGAGGCACCGATGTTAAGGCCCCCAGGAATGCTGCTAAAGGAACAGGCAAATTAGACAGGGGTAAAAACCAGGATGACGGGACAAGAACGTTGATCACTGAAGTGATAAAAGCCCCGGCAATTATATACAATGCTATAAATTCAAATTGATCCATAAAGATACTGAATATCCCGCTTTTTTTGCCAAAGAATCGCTTTTATTTTGAACCGGCATTTTTTGATTGAAGAGCGGTAATTCCCTTTTCTCAAAAAAAGTAAAGATTATTCCCGCTGTAATTCCGATCCCGATTCCGCTAACTGCCTGAATTATGGCAAGTTTCGGACCGAGAGAAGCGGCCTGTATCATAAATATTTGGGGGTTGACAATGGAAGATGCGCTTAAAAAAGCAGCTCCTGCACCCGCCGGAAGCCCGCAGCTTATCAGGCCTATTACAACCGGCACAGTACCGATTGTACAGAATGGAGATAAAGCTCCAATTATTGAACACAGAATTATCATGGCCGGCAGGGGAAGCCTGAAAAATTTATCGGTAAAAATTTTCTTCCTGTATACCCGCAGTAAAGAGCTAACCAAACATCCGATAACGGCAAATGGAATCAGCCTGAGCAGCAGAATACCGGTTTGAGAGATTATTTCCACTAAAATTCCCATTCTTTAATCCTATATATTCAAATCCTTTTCATCCGATAAAATACAGTTAAATGCTCTGTCCCAAAGAGCTATCCTGTATTTAATGGGACTACCGGTGAATTTATCCAGATTTGCTGATATTTCACCGGTTGTACCGGTGTTTGAATTTCTGCATACATATATCTTTCCGTCGATTATTAAATCAGCCCTTACGGGTTTTATCCCGGTAATTCCTGTCCCTTCAAGCGAATATTTGAAAGAATATGAGTCATTACTTACTTTCAGCGGTTCTGAAATATTAAGCCGGAATTGACCGTTAACAGGACTCAACAATCCTTTCATGCTTAAGACCCTTGCATCACCCCAGCCGTCCTGGAAAGGATATTTTCCAACAGTAGAATAGGTATCGGCTAAAAATTGCCTGTGTAACATAAAATTTGTTAAGCCAACAACCATTATTTTCCCGGGGTTATTGTTTCCAAGTCCGAAACGATAGCCGGTTTCAAGAATGCCTATTGAATCCGGATCATAACCGGCCAGTAAAGCCTCTGCTGTATCAATAGCAACCGGGTCCTTAGAGCTAAGAAAGGGCATGAACGAGGATATAATCCACAGCCTGGCTTTCATTGACGGTTGAAATACCGCCATCCGGATTCAATGGTCCGCGGCGGTTACCAGTAAGGCAATCCATTAAAATAAAATCGTATTCTCGTACTTTATGCTGTGCGCAGAGGTAATTGAGAAGATTTTGTTTTTTGTGCATTCCCGCTATATCCCAGTATAAACCGCTGTGCCCCCAGCGGCCGGTGTCGCCTTCTGAAGACTGGAAAGGCCTGAAACCGTAATGGAGTTTCAGCGCGCCTGTGATGCCCGCTATTCCGTGACTTTTAAAAATGGGCAGGCCTATAAGTTCGTCACAGTATTCATTTGTAAATAAGCCTGATCTTTTTGCGATTTCTTTAGTCCTCATAAAATCCGGCATCCAGACATTTATATAATTTTGCTGATCATCTTTAACCTGAACCAGAAACCGTTCGTTTAAACCATAGCTATCGAGATTTACAAGCTGTGCCTTTGAAGTTCCGTCAAGATAGCCGTCGCAATCTTTATCATAATAGATGTTATTGTCATTGCTTCTTTCCAGACGGGCGGAATAAAAACTTGTTTTATTAAACTTTGACGATGGATTTTTTTCCGCATAAAAAAGAGCGTCAACCACTTTAACATCCGCCGTCTCTTCAAAGCCAACTATATCCCTGACTTTTTCGGCCATATACCTAGTTATTCTGGGATCTGTAATAATTCCTCTCCCTTTTTCCCCGGTTTTACCGATGTAGGGCCCGACATTATTGACTTTAATGACTACTTTATCGCCCTTTTTTATTATTGAGGACAGACCCTCACTTCCTAATACCTGATATATTGCATCGTCTATCATTTTTTTCACTTCTTCATCATCCGGTTCCGTCCTCATTGATACGAATCCGACAGTAGACAAAGCTTCGGGATTATCAAGAGCACCGGATTTAACAGATATTGATTTAACATCCAGAATATATGCGGCTTTATCCGACTTTTGAATCGCTTTGTTGCCGCAGGCCAGCGTTATAATCCAGATAATAGTTATGACAGCAAGTATCATTATCATTTTCCATCTTATTTTAAACAATTTTTTTACCATAAAATATCTCCTTTTATATTATTTCGGCGAGGCTTCACCGCAGAAGTATTTATATTCCGCCCCGTATGCGCTTGACACGCGAACGGTCTTTTTTGCAGCAATATAAGTCCTTTTTTTTGAAACTTTCCTTACTGCCTATTATTTAATTGAAATTCTTGAAATATCTCCACCATTTCTTTAACGGCCAATGCAAGCCCCTGCAAAGAAAAATCGTGCTCTCGTTTTCATTCGGCATTGCGTATTTTGTCCCGGTTTTTTCAGCAATTTCCACGCTATCGAATAAAATAGTAAAAGGTTTATAAACATTGCTGGGATAGCCTACAATAATCATCACATCGCCCGTGTTATTCCCCGGTCCCCAGATATACCAGATATTATGGGGGCAGACCGGGTCCGGCAAACCATATTTCGGACCGTAATAATGAAGGGCGCCGGCTTCTCCGTAATTTACAGCCAGTATACATGCCTTCTTTTTATCCGAATCGCTCAATTTTTGATAGACGCCGGCGACATTTTCAGTCAATTCCTCCCATCCGAAGCAGTCGGCAAAAATCTGGGGAAGGGATCCCGAGTCATACTTTTCATCGCCATGAGATTTTTGGCCGCCCGAATATTTAATAAAAGTTTCCGGCGAAAGGACAGGCCTGCAGTATGGTATTAAGATTACTCCAAGTAATATAATAAGTAAAGTGACGACCGCAGCTACCGGTTTAAGCCAGTTTATTTTATTTTTTTCAATAAACCGGGTTATGAAAACCGCACCTCCGGCAAAAAGCACAGTATAATATGGGAAAATAAGGTAAGACTTTGCTTGCTGTAGAATAAAAATTGCGCAGAGGATAAGAAAAGCAAGCCCGAAAATCCTGTATTTTTTGCCTTCATTATTGAAAAGGAAATAAATTAATCCCAGTATCCAGACAGGAAAAGCAAATGGGTTCATAGTAATGATCTGGGCCAGTAGATATTGAATCGGAGATAAATGGCTAAGTTTGCCCACATAGCCTTGAAAATATTCTATGATTGGGAAATGATAATAAATTTGCCAGATTATGAAGGGAAGGAAAATAAACGCCGCGATCAGGCCGCCGAACAGAAAGCGCCTGTCAAAAAGAAATTTTCGGTCTTTAAGTGCCAGAAAAGATATGAGTAAAGCAAAACCCAGGTAAAGCATGGTGATCTTGGACATCAGTCCGAGCCCGGCAAAAATGCCGAAATACAGCCAGTATTTTTTATCCCCGGAGATGAGCAGAAGTAAAACCGTATAAATGGAAAGCGTCCAGAAAAGCCAGTCAAATGTATTGTAATCATAATGGGATTCTACACCGATAAATCCCGGAGCCAGGGTAACGCAGATCAGGCAGAGGATCGTCGCATAAATACCTCCACCCATTTTTTTCGCCATGAAAGCCGATATCATGATGACGAAGGAGCTTAGCAATGCCGGTACCAGGTGCAGGGAAAAGTAAGAAGTCCCCAATAAAAAACGGACTCCCGCCAGAATCAAAGGCGCGATGGGAGGAACTTCAAGATAAGCCCAGCCGAGGTGGTCGCTCATAGATATATACAGAAATTCATCCCGGAAAAACCCGTAATGGTAAGGATAGAGACAGATAATCAGGTTAACAATAATAAAATAACAAATAATCGCTTTTTCACCGAGTAATATTTCCTTTTTTAAAAACCAGGGCATAAAATCCTCCATAAAAATCATATTTCATCAGTTTTTTTTGTCTATACTATTTATCAATGCCTAAATTATTCTTATGAAATTTTCAAGTTCTTTTTTTAATCAGCCCCCGCCTCAATCAATGCTTTAGCTGCGTCAGCATTACCATAATTGGCCGCCTCCATCAAAACTCTCCAGCCGCCATTCATTTCAGCGTTAACATCGGCCTTTGCTTCTATCAATAACTTAATCGTGTCAACATTCCCATTCTTGGCAGCCTCCATCAAGGCCGTCAAACCGTTTTTACACTTAGCATTGACTTCGGCCTTCGCTTCTATCAATACCTTAATCTCGCCGGCATTTCCCTTGATTGCTGCCGCCATTAAAGCCGTATAGCCGTTATTCATCTTGGCATTGACATCGGCACCCGCCTCAATCAAGGCTTTAACAGTGTCAGTTTGGCCATAATATGCCGCCGCAATCAAGGCCGTCATGCCGGTATAATTTTCATATTTATGCGGCGCATTGACATCGGCGCCTTCCCTGATCAATTCTTGAATCGTACCGGTTTCTCCCGACTGGGCCGCTTTAAACAAACGGCCGTTCAAAGACTCCGTGAAAGTTAAAGCAGGGATTATGAGCATGACAAACACAATAAATTTAAACAATATTTTCATAGGGAATTCCTCCTTTTATTTGATTTCCTCATTATCATTTTGGACTTGCTTCACCGCAGAAATATCTATAATCTTTCCAGTGCTCGTTTGATACCCTGAGAGTTTTTCCGGATGACAGATTATAGCAGTAAAATTGAAGACTGCCCTCGCGGCTCGAAAAATATACTATTGCCTTTTCGTCACAGGTGAAAGCTGGATAAAGCTCCAAAACATCGGCTCTTGATGTTGAAAAAGTAACAGCGTTTGAAACTACCATAGTATTTATATCAATTTCTGCTGTAACAAGAGGGTGCCCTGCATATGAGAAATTTCCCCAGGATGAATCATACTCATAGGTAACGCGCTTTTCACCGGGCGATAAAGTTAAACGTGAAGGGAGAGCGTCAAGTTTATATTGAAAGTTAAGGTGATCGTACTTGCCTATTTTTCCAGCTTCCGGAGTGAGAATATACATAAAGGGCGGGTGATAATAGCCGTCTTCATCCGGGCTTGTTGAAAATAAATAACTGTAGTTTTTATTGCCGCCTCTTCCGCTTGAAACTATAATCCTCCCATCTTTAAGTCCTGAAAACCCGAATTCGCTGTGAGCCGGATCGCTTATAAGAATTTCTTCACCGGGTTTTGAATCCACCGTTGTTCTGTAAATATAGTTCCTGTTTTTGTCCGGGTCATACCTGTTGATGAGTATATAGTTCAAGCCTTCACGAGTCCAGGTGGGATTGAAATCAGCAAACTGCCCGCTTGTCAAAATACGTAAGTCAGAACCATCAGGCTTTACGGCACAGATTGTCGTTTTCCATTTCTTTATCTCCTGATCTCTGTTTGCTATAAGCCTGAAAAAAACAATCCATTTCCCGTCCGCAGACCACGAGGGCTTATCGATCATGAAAACCTTTTGTAATAGGGTTTCCCTCGGGATTCCCAAGAGTGCTTACATAAAGCTCATCATTCACAGTATAAGCCCCTTTTAAATTAATGCTTTTACTGCCGGTAGAATTTTCCTCAGCGAAAATCAGGGTAGAAATAATAATTGAAAATATAGTCAAAAGGATAAGCCGCATAATTTCCTCCTTATTTTGTTTCATTACTAAAATTTTAATTCAAATTTTTTATTTTTTCAATAGGAATTTTGGACTAGTATCCGATAATTTTTGTATAGGTAATATGGCTCATAGATTGAAATACCCTTTTTTTTGATTTATTGTAATTCTTTATTATAATAATTAACATTAAGATTCAGGCTTTGTGAAATGAGATATTTTATATTCATTTATTATCTTCTTTCCTATACAACAGGATTTGCCGCTTTGACGCTGATACTTCTTTTGTTTTTAAAGTTCAGGATTCAGATGGTTTTTTATTATATCATCTGGCTTGTAGCATTCACAGGTACTCTTATTATAGGCAATGTTGAGTTTTACCGGATTACCATTCTCTCCCTTTACGATACTTATAACAGTTTCTGGACAATTTTTGTGCACCACTTGCTTTTCGGTGTAATGTATTTGACCATTCCTCTTTTCACTTTCAGATTCCTAAATATTGTTTTTACCCTTGTTCATAAAATTGTTTTCGGGTTATTGTTTGTATTTTCAATTCTGCTTGTTTTTATTCCCTATTTATATACAGGTATAAAGGCAGGGGAAGCAGTTGTCTTCGGTTTTAAAGCCATTACCTGGATCATACATGGCATTACAATCTATCAATTTATTATTTTTCTCCTTAATTTAAATAAAATAAAGATTAAGGGGAAAAAAATTATTATGTTTGTGTTGATGGGTTTGAATGTTGTTTTTGCGCCGTTATGGATTCTGGAATACTTCTGGAATTTCAATTTCCAGAATTTTTTAAGACCCGTCTCATTTTCCAACCTTTATTATTTTATCTGGAATCTGATAACAGTTGTATTTATCTCAAAATATCTCTTTTCCAATGAGAAGCAAATCCCGGGCGAAGCTGTTCCCGAATACATTGCGGGCCAATTTGGTATAACGCCAAGGGAAAAGGAGATCATCAATATGATTGCAAAGGGCTACACTAATAAAATGATGGCTTCGGCTTTAGGCATCGCTGTGCTGACCGTAAAAAACCATATCTACAACATATATCAAAAAACAAAAGCTCAAAGCAAGATTGATTTGATCAACCGGATGAATCTGAGGAAACAAACAGCAGAATCCAGAATTGTATCGATATTGTCCTGAGGTTATCCTATCCAAATAGAAAGTATTATACTCTTTTTTCCTGCAGAAGTTTTCGAGATCGATATAACAGCAGGATTTAGGGTATTATTTGAATTTGTTTTAATCTTTATTTTTTGATGTATTTCTAATTTCACGAAAAGGTATTTTAAGCTGGGATCCGTTTAGATGCCCATCCTTTTATTCAAGCCTGTATAAAGAAATTTTATTTTCCAGTTCTTTTATGCTTGTAAAACTTGTTTCAAAAGTCTTATTCAGGTTTACAAAAGAATTGATAATATAGCTTATGCCTTTCATTAAACGTCCGTTAACCCCTGTCAGCTTCTCTGACATTTCATTGAGTTTACCTATTGATTCCTGCATAACTATATTATCCGAAGCCATCAATTTTCAGTCCATTCGTTAGATTAATAAGTTTATCTATATCTTTCAGATTTTCCTTTGCAGTTTGTGACTGCTGTCTTGATGAATCAGCGATCTCGGTTATCAATCGCCCGGTATCCTGCATTCCATGGAAGAGTTCTTCAAATATTTTTATAAGGTTTTCCGAAATCAGAACACCTGCCTGGTTTTTTCTCTGCATTTCCCAGACAAGCTTTTCGATATCACCGGTTGATTGAGCGGTGCTTTCAGACAGGCCTCGCATCTCTTGCGCGACAATGGAAAATCCTTTGCCGTACTCTCCGGCATGGGAAGCTTCAATCGCAGCGTTCATAGCGAGAATATTCGACTGGTCTGCTATATCCTCGATAATTTTCACAATCTCGCTTACCTTTGAACTAACCTCGTTTATCTCATAAATTGATTTCGTCGAATTGTTTACTTCCGATTTTCCTTTTTCAATAGATGCCGCGAGTTCACTAAACAATGTTTCAGACAGGATTGCCGAATTAGTCATATTATTAAAGGAATCGACCATCTTTTTAACAGCCTGGGCTGTAGATTCAACCGCCTGTGTCTGTGAGTTTATCAGCCTGATGGATGTCTGTGTACGGTTGACCATGGTATCAAATGTATCAACGGTATTCCGGATTACATTGAGCTGAGTATTTGTACTTGCTTCAACTTCATTCATTAAAACAGTTAATTCAGATGCCTGGTTGTGAGAATCTCTGACAGTCTTTTCAGTAATCTGGGAAGACAGATAAACTTCCCCTGTCAGCTTTTTCATTGCTGAGAAAGTACTGCTCAGTAAATTAATAAGATAATTAATACCCGCAGTCATCTCCCCAATATCGTCAAAACTTATAATATTAATTCTGCGCGTCAGATCGATTTCACCCTGGAAATATTTTCTCACCTGGCTGTTCAAATTATCGATATGTGTCTGTACTTCAAGTACGATTATATAAAAAAGAGTAACGACTATTAAAAACAAGGCAAGAAAAATAAATATAACTGTAAAAAAACGCTCGAACTGCTTTTGGCGCCCCGAATCGATTATCTTATCCGTTTCTGCAGAAATATTGCCGAAAGAAGTTTCCCCGGTTTTTACTTTTTGAACAAGCGATTTTATTTCCGACGATTTTTCCACAAAACCTGCTTTTTCGTAATTATAAAAAATCACTCCTGCAAAGCATGTAAGGAATATGAAAAAGATCACTCCCGAACTTAGCAGGCGTATTTTTGAGGATTCCCTTTTTTCTCCATATACCTGGTTATCAAGGTTAAAGATATTCATTCTGAGCTTTGCCTCGATGAGAAATATATTAAGCATCCTTGCTGTAACTATTCCATTCAGTACTCCCCAGGAAACCGCAGTTATTGCCCGTGAAACAAGCTGATCGGTTTCCATAGGGTTATGTTTCAGTAGATCAGTTGTAAAATTCAATGCAAGCCCGAGAAGATAGGCAAAAGCGCCTATAAAGAATAGAAAAAGAGGAATAAACACAAAAGATTTCCGGGCTTTAATCATCGTCTCTTTCGGAATTTCCTTACCTCTTTCCAGTATCAATAGTGCCCGTTCTATTGGTCTGTAAAAAAGATATACACAGATTGCCGCTATTGGCGAAATAGATAACGTCGCAACAACCATTTTAACCCAGAATTCGTGCATAATTTCCACAGAATAATTCATAACGAAAGGTATTAATACGGCATATACCGTATTGCAGATAAACATGCTCAAAATACTGACAATCACTATCTTTCTTGTAAGCTTCTTTGCGGTTAACATATGGCCTCCCTTTTTTAAAAAAGCCTAAGTATTTTACAAGCCGGATAAAATTTTTACAAAAAAAGAAGGGGTTTTTTAAAATGAAGGGGGGAATAAAAACACATGGCTTTGTTGAAACTTTGTAATTATTGATATTTTATTTTGCTTGATAAGAAAATCAATTTATCCTTCAAAATTATTTTTGATGGGGTAAACTCAATTTTGAAGGGTTGTCTTAAAAGTTTCACTTCTAAGACAGCCTTCATTTTGCAAATATTTATTTTGCATACCAGACATCGCTGTAACAACCTGTATCCTTATCCTCTCCACCGATAATCCAGATCGTGTTGTTGAAAACGACGCTGGAACCGAATTGCCTCGGCGGAAAAGCCGCGCCGTTAGTTGCCTGAACCCAATTTGTCCCATTGGAAGAATACCAGACATCATTTGTGATAAGCGATCTGTCGGTAGCAAAATCTCCTGCGATGACCCACATTTTATTGTTAAAAACCACACTTGAATGAAATACACGTGCAGGGAAACTCGCATGATTGGTCGCACTTGTCCAGTTTGCCCCATCCGAGGAATAAAATACATCATTGGTAATATAAGGCGAACCGAGATTGTTAAAACCGGCTATGACCCACATTTTGCCGTTGAATTCAAGTGCCGTATGATCAAGCCTCGGGCCAAATGAAGTTGAGTAGGTTGCCTGAGTCCAGTTTGTACCATCGGAAGAATACCAGGAGTCGCTTTGTACAACACTGCCGGAGTCTTTTCCACCCAGAACCCACATTTTACTATTATTGTAAACCAGGCTTGCATGTTCCTGCCTGCCGCTGAATAAAGCACTATTGGTTGCGCATGTCCAGTTGGTACCGTCAGAAGAATACCAAACATCGTTTGTGGCAATGTAAGAAGATACGCCGTTGAATGTGAATCCGCCGATAACCCACATTTTACCCTGAAAGACAAGGCTCTGGTGATAATACCTTGACAAAAATGCCGCTTTGGGTGTAGCACAAGTCCAGTTGGTACCGTCGGAGGAATACCACACGTCGTTTGTAAAATAGGGCGGAGACGCTGTACAGCCTCCGATGACCCAGATTTTATTGTTAAAAACCAGGCTGGTATGTCCGTATCTTCCGCCGAAAAGCGCTGTATTTACGGCACATTCCCACTTTGAGCCGTCGGGTAATGCCAAACTGCTGCTTGAACTGGCGCTGCCCGACAAATTTGACGAACTGGAGCTGCTGTTTGACTGGTTTGACAAACTGGAATTACCGGATATACTCGAGCTGCTCAACGAAGACGAACTCGATGAAGACGAACTTGAATTCTGTAAAGAACATGAAGCATTTATTACAATTAAAAACAGGACAAATAATAAATAAACTCTCCATTTCATAATTTCCTCCAAAGAAAATTATTTTCTTTCAATCACTCAACTTATTATTTTTAATTCAAATATCTGCTGCTTTTATTTTCAGATATATAAATATGGGCAGTTCTAAAATCTTCCTTAAACTATATTTTTATACAATGGAACTTCCCACATTAATTTAACAGGTACTCCTAAAAAGGAGTTTTTAGAAGTGCCCATATTATAATCTAATTTAGATTATTTTATATCACCCCTGGGGGTGAATTTTCTAACTGTTGACAAAATATGAATATAAAACTATAATTTTTTGGTCTATGAAGAACCTGTTTTTTAAATTCTATTTTATATTCGCTATTCTTATTTCCGGCGGATGCGGACTTTTGTCCAATCAGACCATATCAGGGGCTTCGTCTGCAAAAGAAGGCGTTTTAACAATGGAAACAAACCGCCGGGTTTTTCCGCTAAACGGGGAATGGGAATTTTACTGGAATGAATATTTGAATCCCGACGATTTTACAAAAATAAGCAAAAATACAGACAATTTTATTTTTATAAGGATTCCTTCCAGCTGGAAGGGCTTTATCCTTAATGGAAAGAAACTGCCAGTTTTCGGTTATGCTACATACCGCCTGATTCTCAGGAACGCCATAACCAATCATATTTATGGATTTAAAATCCGTTATATCGATTCTAACTACAAGCTATGGGCCAACAGGCAATTAATAGGGAAAGTAGGTGAATTAACGACCAATGATCAGAACGCTAAAGGTTATTACAGGCCTCAGATATTCTCTTTCTATAATCAAAATACAAATATTGAAATAGTAATACAGGCTGCTAACTTTTTTGCCCCGGCACAGAGCGGTATCCGGGAAAGCATCTGGTTCGGAGAGCCTGAGGAACTTCACGGGTATTCCGATAACCAGATTATTTTCGATATGACAGTTATGGGATGCCTCCTGGCCCTTGGTTTTTACCATTTGCTTCTTTATGCTTTCCGGAAATTTGACAAAACAGTACTATTTTTCGGTTTATTATGTCTGGCTTTGGCATTTCATGCCTTATTTGCCGGAGAAATATACGCTCAAAGAATAATTCCCGACTCTTTTGCTTATATCGCTTATAAAATATATATGCTCGGGATATTATTGGAATTTGTCTTTACTGCCTGTTATTTTTATTCGATTTTTAATAAATTGTTCAACCGGAAACTTCTGGTAATATTTTTACTGCTTTATACCGTTTATGGACTCATAATCCTGCTGACGGATTATAATTTTCATTATGCATTATTTAAATATTTTGAGATTATTTGCACTGCCATGATCATTTATATTTTTTATATAAACTTCCTTGCAGTTAAACAGAAAAGCGAAGCGGCTCTATTCATTCTGATTGGTTTTTTTCTTTATATTTTGACTATTATAAAGGATTTGCTGACGGCTGAATATATAATCTATTCAGTTTATATCCGGCACTTCGGGGTTCTTGCTTTTGCCATTTCACAGACCTATGTTTTAGCATACCGTTTCTCCAACGCATTTAATACTGTGGAAAAGTTGTCGGAAAAACTTACCGTCGCTAACCGCGAGCTTGAGACAGTTAATACAAATCTCGAAAAAATAGTTGATGAAAGAACCCTTAATCTAAAAAATGAAATCAGGGAAAGAATCAAAATTGAAAACAAACTGGCCTTCAGTGAGGAGAGATTCCGGGATATGGCTGATTTTCTTCCAAGCATAATTTGTGAAACGGATATGGATGGACATATCACATATATAAACAACAAGGGTTTGGATCTATTTCAAATTAAAAAAAATGAAAACTCAATTATTCATTTCATAAATGATCTTGTTTATTATGATGACAGGGAAAAAATCCGGCGGGACATTAACAAACTGCTGAATGAAAACGAATTTGAAACCAAACAGTACAGGTTTCTTGAGGCTAACTCATCAAGCCAGTCCCAGCATAAAAGGATGGCATTGGTAAATTGCGGGATCATAAGGAAAGATAACCTGATAAAAGGTTTCAGATGGACGATTGTGGATATTCAGGCAATTTTAAATACAGCCCTGCTCCCCGAAGAAATCCTTTTTCAGGAATATCACTTTACAAATACCGAGAAGAATGTAATCAAACAGATTCTTTTAGGATACAATAATAATGAAATATGCAGCAAACTATTCATATCCAAAAACACACTTAAAACACATATTTCAAATATATTTGATGCCCTGAATGTAAAAAGCCGGGAACAGCTGTTTCAACTTATCGCTCAGTATCAGGCAAATCGTCTGGGAAACGAAAAAATAATCCGCTATCTTCTTCAGAGTGTTATAAAAGAATAAGCTGTGTACCCAATTAATATTTCAATAAGAATTATTACTTGAATAATTAGTCAAAATTATATAAACTGTTAATCAGATAAATTAAAGGCGGCCCTTAATATAATTGAGGTATTTTATGCAAGAAATAAAAAATCCTTTCTCTGAGAAGAGAAAATATGAAAGAAGACCGCTTCAAATGCCGTCGGTTTATATTTTAAATGATATTCAATGCCCCTGCCATATTATTGATATATCTTCACAGGGAATAGGAATGAGGGTAAAAGGATATCTTGAAATCGGGGATGTTGTAAAAATAGTTTTGGGGAAATTAGATATTTTAGCTAAAGTAGTTAGAGTAGAGGGCAATATAATTGGGGTTATGTTTGATTTGTTAACGGATGAACAATTAAATTACATTTTAGAACTAAGGACTTTTTAACAAGCCTTCGGAACCTTATTGTTTTTTATTTCCTGTATTCCCCCATTTTTCCTGACAGGGCGTCATTAACAGCCCTCCTGATGACGGCGGATTTATCTTTATTCTTTTTTATCAGCAGATGATAAAAACTCCGTAGATAATTATATACTATCAGGTAGGAGAGTGTGACAAATTTATGAACACCTCTATAATTTTTCCTGGCAAAATAAACGGGGTTTCGTGTAAAATAATACTTCACCGGTAAATTATCCCTTCCGATAATGGCCGACACCTTATGATAGAGCTTAGACTGAGGATTATACATTATTTTATAACCGGCCCTCTTTGTCCATAAGGCCCAATCGCTTTCTTCATTATAAAGATAATAGTTGCCGTCTAAAATCCCGATTTTTTCAACAACCTCCCGTTTGATTAATAAAGAACATCCTGTAATATAATCCAGTTCCCTCACCCGGGAATTATTCTCATTATCAGTTTCATTCAGACCAAAGTGTCTTGACCTTGATGTAACGGGATTTATAAATCCACCTCCAGCCGCCCATATTTTTTCTCTCTCATAATAATAATATATCTTGCTTCCGCAAATCCCTATCTTTGGGTCATTCTCAGAGGCTTCAACAAGCCGGGTCATGAAATCCTTTTCCACTACGGTATCATTATTAAGCAAAAGAAGATAATCAGCGCCGGAATTCATAGCCAATTGAATCCCGATGTTATTTCCCGCCGGAAAACCAAGGTTGCTGGGAGCATTAATCAAAATGACGCTTTTCGGTTCAAGATTGATTGATGAGTCTGTTTCCGGTTTATATTCCCTGAACGGAACCGGCTTTTTTATATTGGGATAAGAAAATCTCCGCATAGGGTTATTTTCATCCACATTGACTTCAAGCCTTCCTTCAAGCCAGTCATTAATTTTTTCTACAGAACCATCCGCTGAATGATTGTCGCAGAGAATGACGCAGAAATTATCGTAGTCAATCCTGAAAACACTTTCAAAGCATTCAATCGTGTCTTTCCATCCATTATAATTCAGCATAACGATAGCCACTTTCTTTTGCGCATTCATAATGTTTTCACCCTTTTTTTAATATTACCAATTTTTCTATATTTTAAAATCATCTTCTATAAAAAGATACAATCTCGTAACTATTTATTCCTTTTTTTTATTTCTACAAATAAATTTCTTACAATATTTTCCCAGAATATCTGTTTCCTGGCATGCTCTATTATTTTATCGTAATATATCGAAATATCCTTTCTGCCGGAAATAATGCCATTGATTTCAACGGCAAATTCCTCAGCCCAATTCTCCGGGTCAGCCCTGTCAATTATTCTGCCGAGCTTCCCTGAATCTGTTATATCCATTGCCGCTCCAACATTTGTTGTTATCACATAATTTCCAAAATAAACAGCCTCAGATAGGACAATTCCATAACTCTCCCAGAGCGACGAAAGGCAAAAAACCTTTGCCCGGTCATACCATTGATATAGCTCCGCCCTGTCTTCAATATAGCCAGTAAACAAAACCCTCTCCTTAAGATGAGGGTTTTTTAAAAAAAATGTATCAATTTTTCCCTGAAAATCAGGCTCAATCGGACCGATAAAGCAGGCCTTCCAGTCTTTTAAATCGACTCTTTCCAGGCCTTTTAACAGAACTTCGCTGTTTTTCTGTTTTGTCCCTATCCTGCCGACAGTAATAATCAGATTTTCCTTTTCAGAATATTTTTTTATCTCCGGAAAATTCTCGGATAGAAAGATATTGTCTACTCCATTCGGGATATAAACGATTTTTTTCGTTATTTCCGGAAGATTTTCTTTGATACATTTCAAACCCTCCCGGGTTTCTATTGAAAAAAGCGAGCATTTTTTTATAAAATAGGATTGTACAACTTCAATCATTTTTTTCCTGAGACCCTTCTCCGGTTTCTTCAGAAAGGAATGGTATTGCCGAATATTCTTCAAATCATCATCCAGTTTCACGTAAATAAAGCCGTCCGGACGGAGAAAACGGTAGAAGAGGCCATTAATTATAGAATGCCATGAAAAAAGGTAGAGATGAAATACATCGATCTCTCTTGCATGCTTAAAAATATAGAAAAAAAATGACAGCTGCCGGAACTTTTTTATTATAGGAATATATTTCAATATTCCCGGAAGATTATTGAGTTTGACTATCCGTATACCCTGAACGTTCCCGGCAATATTTTTATTTTTATCGCTTTCAAAGCAGACGATTTCGCCGTTGATTCCAAAAAGACGGTTGAGGTAATAAGGTATCATGCCTACGTCTTTAGCAAGATGTATTTCCTCAAAATCAAAAACGTCAAAAATTAGGGTCATATTCTTAAATTTCATTTTATACTCATACCTCTGATATTTTTATAATAGCGAGGCTAAGCCGCCTGGTTTTTAACCGGACGAAAAATACCCCGGATGTAATTTATTATCATCATGATGAAAGAATCCTTTCTGATAAGCAGAAAAACTCCGTAGGCCAACGCGGATAAAAAAAGTGAAAGGCCGACTACCAGAAAAGCGTTCTTAAAGAACAATTTTATTAAATAAATGCATAAGCCTGTTAAAACAGCCCCAGCCAGGTAATTTAATGAATTAATGCCAAACATCCTGAATTGAATGAACTTTCTTCCTAAAAAAATCTGAACCGCGAGAACGACAGTTTCGGAAATAAAAATGGCGGCGGAAGAAGCGTTCTGCTGAAAATAAGGTATAAAAAAGAAATTGATAAGAAGATTCGTAACAGCCCCGAAAACATTCGCTATGGTCATACTTTTCTCAAGATTATTCGGTATCAAAACCTGAAATCCTACAAAAGCATCAAGACTTGTAATAAGAATAATCGGCGCAATTAACTGAAGGGAAAGAGCTCCCTCGACAAACTTCTTTCCGCCATACACATTTAATATTTCCGGAGCAAGGCCGATTATTCCAGTAAGCAATGGCAGAGATAAAAAATAGATAAAGTTGACCGATTTTTCGGCTAAACTCCGGTATTCGCTTTTTTTACCATTTTTTATATAATATGAAAGACGGGGAATTAGGACCGCGCCAAGGGAAGTAACAAACGCTATGGTAAAAGAAGTCAGCTTTCTATCTGCATTATAAAAACCGACAGACTTATAATTAGCCAGAAATCCAAGTATTACAGTATCGAGAATATTATAAATACTTCCGATTGCGGCTGCAAGAAAAAGAATCAGAACAGGTTTTATATGCTCCCTGACTTCCATATTTTTCCATTGAATTTTGACATATCCCCCAACTTTTATCATATTCCATATATTTGCGCCGCTGAGAGCAATAACTGTTATCCCGGCATAGATAACATAATCTCCCGGGTATCTGACAGCTAGAAATATCAGGATAAGCGACGCCGCTTTTATAATCAGGCTTCTGATGGTAATATATCTGTAATTTTCAATACCCTGGTAGAACCAGTCGATAGAGAAGGCGTTCAGAATTATACTTACGCCGACAACAATAAAAAGAAGGGCCTCGGCCCGCATTTTCTCTACAAAAATAAAGCAGCTTAGATACAATATCATTGACAGCACGGCAGCAAAGGCATTCAGAAAGAATAATCCCGAAAAAGTACGGTTTAATTCATCCTGTTTATCACGGCGTGCGGCAATAGCTTTAATTCCATATACGGGAATTCCAAGTCCGGCCAGCATGATAAAATAACCCGCAAAAGAATTTGCAAAACCGACTTTTCCAATTCCTTCAGGGCCAAAGATTCTGGAAATATAGAGAGATGTTACTAATGGAAACAGAATATTTAAAACCGTAAGGCCCGTATTAAAAAAATAATTTACTTTTATTGAAGGCATTCGTTGCTTTTTTTTATCCATGATAGAGTATTTTCCTTAATAATAATGAATTATCTTTTTTTTTCAAACAAAAATAAACCCCGGGCAGTTTTAAAAACTCAGCGTAGCGGTCGCCGAGTATTTTCGGCATAGCCGAAAATGTATCGAGACGACAATGCGTCCCTTCGATACAATTTTTGCTAGCGCAAATTCTCAAAAGGTCATCTCGGTAGTGCTGTAAATCATAAAGCCGTGAACTCGATGACAGTTCCCCGAGTTTATCGCTTCTGAGCTTTACAGCAATATCGAGGGGAACCTGTAATAAAAATATTGCTCAATTTAAGATCAGTTAAATTTGCTAATCTTTTTGAATGTTCTGATATTATAAAACTCATCCTTTTCATAATTACCGAATTTATCCTGGTTGTCCGCCAGTTCTTTAATAATATCTTTTATGGAATACTGCGGCTCGAAGCCGAGTTCTGTTTTTGCCTTTTCTATTGTTACTTTATAATTCCGGAAATCCTGGATATTTTTGATTTCGAGTTTTATTTTTTTCCCGGTAAGAGCTTCTACCTCTTCCTTTACATAGTCCGCTACCTGTCCTACAGTGTAATTTCCCGAGGCGACATTGAATACTCCATTAATTGAATAATTTGCCTGAACGGATCGGACAAAAGCCGTTGCCGCATCACGGATATCGTAAACCGGCCGCCAGATTGAGGCGTTGGTCACAGTGACTTTTCCCTCGGTAATTGCGGTCTTAAACATCGTGTTTACGATCAGGTCAAAACGCATTCTCGGACTGTAACCGCTGACCGTGCCCTGACGAAGCGCGATTACGGAAAATTTATCATCCTGAAGCTGAAATACTCCGCGCTCACCCTGGAGCTTTGAAATCCCATAGGGATAAGAACAGGTTGCAGGAGATTCTTCGTCATAAAGCTTGTCTATTGTATATCCGTAAATCGAACAGGAAGAAGCATAAATATAACGGCGGATACCGGCTTTTTTTGCTATGAAGGCCAGATAAGACGGAAGAGCGCCGTTCATAATGAAATTCTGGGATGGGCTTAACTCAGCCATCGGGTCGTTTGATAAACCCGCAGAGAAAGATAAACTGTTCATAACCGGCCAGATCAGATTCAGTACAGTCAAACAGGTTTTTCTTAATCAATACGGCTTCGGGCGGCAAGTAGTTTCCAAACCACAGATCATCTATCACGGTTACCTCGTATCCATGATCCAGTAAAACAGGCACAAGCCTTGAACCTATATAGCCGGCTCCCCCGGCGATCAGAATCTTCATGCTTTATTTTCCTCCAGTTTAATAAGATTTTCATATTTAGCGGTATCCAGAGATGTGTCTACGGGAACCTTAAAATTAATCTCATGGATCGACAATTCTTTTATTTCCTTTGTTTCATCAAGCCCTTTCGCATATTGAAAAACTGTTTTTCTTTTTCCACCGACATTAATGGTTCCTCTGACATCCTTATCAAGCAGAGCCGCGATTTTACCGGCAATAACCCTGACGCATTCACGGGAGGTCCATTGATCCCTAAAAGCCTTTTCATAAGGAAATACATTCGGGCCGAATGTAGTCCGGATTATGAGCGAATTATCATGCATGCGGACAGCGCATTCGCCCCCAAGTTTAGACCAGGCATATTTATTTACAGGATAAACCGGGTCTTCCTCAAGGTACATCCCCTTATCACCTCGAAAAACATAATCGCTAGAAATATAAATCAAGCAAATATTCATTTTTATGCAGATTCTAACAAGATTTGCCGTACCGGCAATATTGGTATCCAGGGCCTTTAAAGGATCCTGGTCAATCTTCGGGGGAGATGTAAAGGCGGCGGCATGGATAATCAACTTGATATCTTTATCCTCCAGATAACTTTCCATTTGCCCTGGATTGGTAATATTAAATTCCGAAGAAGCCGGATAATTCAAGCCGGGTAAAATCTTTTTAAATTCGCCGCCCAAAAGGCCGCTTCCCCCTGTAAAAAGAATCTTTTTATATTCAATCATAATTCGCTCCGTTAACATTTACCGTAAATAAAGTTGTCCGATCTCGAATCCTTTATCCAATTCTCAAGGGTAAATCCATTCCGGTCTTTGTCTGTGATAATCAGGCCTCCGGATATAATCTTATCAAATCCGGCTTTCATTTCAAGGCCGCAGAGAGACCAGTCTATATCCGAAGAAAGAGGGGAAATACCGGCTTCACAGCCCTGGCTGTATTCCCCGGAACAGAAGTATTCGATAGCGCTGTCTTCAAGAAAGAAATTTCCATGTGCGAATCCCGGCGGGACCCATATCCATTCACAATAATCGCTGTTAAAATTCGAGGGCATATCATAAATAACCGCTTTTCCGAATGATGGAGAGCCTTTTCTGATATCCAGAACCATATCGGCCATATGTCCCGAAATTGTTCTCAAAAGCTTTCCCATAAACGGGTTCCATTGAAAATGCATACCGCGCATTACGCCTCTCTTTGAAAAACTTTCATTGGCCTGCACAAATTCAATATTTTGAAAATATTTTTCCGTATCGGGATGTTTTTTAAGATCGCTTTTCCTGTAACTTTCGGTAAAATAACCGCGGACATCGCAGAAACGGGCAAAACGGATTACTTTGATATCCGGGATAGCAAGAGATTTAATTTCAAGAATCTTCATATAAAGACCTCCAAAATCCTGCCTTTTATTATAAATTAATTTTATTATTTATTCATGTATTGAAGCAATTTGAAAATTTGAAGGCTTTTTTAAAGCTAATAAAGGTGACGCGCGACGGCGCGGAAAGTCATTTATGAGCATAAGGGGGGCAAAGGCTTTCTTCCTTTTCTTTTTTGCGGCAAAAAGAAAAGGAAGCGAAAAGAAAAGCCGCCCTTCGCCTTTTCCATACAAAGATATCTTTATTAATGAGGCTACAATATCCGCTTTTATTTCAAGTTCCACTTTTCATAATAACCGCCTTACAGGCCGTCCTGCCCTGATGCGGCGGCCGCGCCATCCCTGGCGCTTATTTTGTTTTACATTTTATTATATTTTTAATGGATAATGCGTTTATTGTTTCTTGTTTTGATATTTCTTTCAGAAAAGATTGCCGGGAAAAGGCTATGGGTTGGGGAACGAAGCCGGACGCTCAATAACCTTAGCTTGTTACAGAGATAATTTATTGATCCCTTCAGATAATTCTGTCATTCCTTCCGGGTATTCTATGATTCCTTCGCCTCATTTTATGATATCTTCACCTTCTTCAAAGGTTCCTTCATCTCATCTTTCGGTTCCTTCGCCTTCTTCAACCGTTCCTTCACATTATTCTATGACTCCTTCAGCTTATTCCATCACTCCTTCACAGTATTCAGTGACATCTTCAGGTAATGAGTCTTCGCATTATGTATATATTACGTCAAAAACGTTTTTTATATCACGGTTGGGTATGGGAGGATTCCTTTTTGGTTTTTGTAATACCCCAATTCATCGCAGATTATACGGATGGAGCGGATCAGCACATAAAAATCTTAAAGAGGCATTGATAAAAAAAAAGAGATAAATGGTAAAATTTTGCATAAATTCTTTTTGATTATTACAATTATTTGAATATTCAAACAGGAGAAAATTATGCTGGAAAGAATTAATAACTGTAGTTATAAATATAGAAAAAAATGTACACATCCAGTATATAAAGACGGCTTTTGTATTTTTCATCATCCGGATATAGAAGGAAAAAAAGACTTGTTTCATAAGGCCTTAGAAGATTTTATAAAGAAATGTGAATCTGACGATCGAATAAGAGGATATGATTTTACCGGTTTTCAATTTCCTGAGATATCTTTTGTAAATAAGAAATTTATAAAATATACAGATTTTAGTGGAAGTATATTTTCTGGAGTTGCAATCTTTGACAAAAATACATTTTCTGGAGATGCTTATTTTAACGGAAGTAAATTTTCCGGATATACTATTTTTATCGGAAGCACATTTTCCAGAGATGCTATTTTTAGCAGAAGCAAATTTTCTGGAGATACTTATTTTAGAGGAAGTAAATTTTCTAGAGATGCTTATTTTAAAAATATTAAATTTTTCAGAGATTCAGATTTCAGCGAAAATACATTTTCTGAATTTGCCTATTTTACTGGAAGTAAATTTTCAAGAAAAGCATATTTTAGAGAAAGTAGATTTTTAAAAGATGCTGTTTTTATCGGAAGTGCATTTTCCGGATATACTGATTTTAAAGGAAGTATATTTTCAAGAGATGCTGTTTTTATAGACAATAAATTCTTTAATAATACTGATTTTATTGGGACTTTTTTTTATAATAAAACCGATTTCTCCGGGACAGTATTCAGGTCTTTTATTAATTTTAATGAATCATATATCAAAATGCTTAAGGATATTAACGGACAAGGTATCAATTTCGAAAGAACGGTTATTGAGGAATCGGTATTCTGGAATATTAATGAGCTCGAAGGATACTCCTTTAAAAACAGTTTTCTGCTGTCAATATCTTTCGCGGACAAGGAATTGATCAACTGCGATTTTACGGGCGCAGTCTTGGATGCCGTGCGGACAAGGGGCTGGAAGCCGGATGAAGCTACAGTCAGTAATACTAAATACATTTATACGGATTATGAGATTGAAATGGAATTGGATGAGAATGGATTGGAAAGAAAAAATTATAAAGCAAAAGAAGAAAGCAGGATCCCGGCGGACGGTAATTTTGGGGAAGGGGATAATATAGGATTTACAATTAGAGATTATCTTCTTGAGCCATACAAATGGAGTTACGCCCTTAATGCACCTTCTGTCCTGCGAACCGCGGTAATAAATTATGTCCATTTTTTTACGGATTTTATCAGAACAACCGAGGGTAAAGATATAGAATTCAATACAAAAAGAGAGGGAAATAAAATCCGAGTCGAATTCTCCACCGGTACGAAAGAGGATAAAGTTCTGCTGGATGAGAAATTTAAAGAGTATGTAAATAATATCAACAAGAGATTTGAAGATATTAAGTTCGATTTCAGGAACCCAGCTGTCAGTGATATTGAAAAATCGATTTTGATCAGCGATTATAAAGCCCAAATAGCAATTCTTCAAAATAAAGTGGAAACCACGGAATTATTGTACAATCAGCAAAAGGAGTTCCTTGAATATATTAAGGATTTTAAAATTAATCCGCAGGGTATTTTTATTGAACATAAGCAGGATATAAAGAAAGCATTGTTTTTCTGCCTTAAAGCGGATTTAAAAGGGTTCAGCAATTTTATGAAGGATGGGAGAGGCATTGAGATTTCTAAATTGATTAAAAATATCTGTAATAAAAACGCGGTTGACTGCAAGTATTATGAAGCAAAAGAAGGCGATTCTATCTTTATACTTCATAGTGATGTCAATGAAATAATAAAAGCTGCGTTTAGGATTAATGAAGATTTAAAAGATAAAAATGAGGCATTTTTAATGCGATTCGGTATCGACTGCGGCGAAATCGCTTATGAAGAACTGAATGATAATTTTGATCCTTTAACCAGCCCCGGTTTAAGATTAGTAGCGCGGATTGAACCGGTGGTATTCCCTGGGCAAATATGGTGCACTGAGAGGGTAAAAGCCTTTCTTGATGATAAAAGTGTTTATAAGGCTGTCAAACTCAAAAAAAGCGATATAAATCCGCTGGAAAGACTCAATGGCAAAGATCAGGTCAATATTAAAAAAGAAGGAAGCCCTGAACCGGATGAGTTTATTACTTTATTCAAGATTGTAATGAAATAACTATTTATAGAAAATAGAAATGATTTATTTATTAATTCACAATTCCTCTTCCCTCTCTATCACCGCCATTTCAGGTTTAATACCCGTCCTCTGTTAGTACAATTCCGTTTCCAGCCCCCGCATTACGAAGGAAGCGTAGAGTTGCCGGCGAAAAACGGCGGTAAGCAAGCGGTTGTTTGAAAGGCTTTTTACCTTTTATTAAATCAATTGTTAATAAAGAATAAGTAAACGTTTAATAAAAGCTTAGTAAAAAGCCTTGAGTTCCGCTTGCAGCCGTTTTGAACCGATGCAACTCAATCTTCCGGAGTATTAGCGGGGCGGCGCTTTTCTTTGGATACTTTCTTTTGGCGCTGTTGCCAAAAGAAAGTATCATAGTTTTCGATTCTTTTTCTCAAAAGGAATAAAGCTTTTGATTCTTTTTGCCAAAAAGTCTTCTTTTTTTGAAAGAATATTTTTTTTACTTTAAAATAACCCCGTCATTTTTGAAAAATAGGTAGGGCATGAAATTAAAATATTTTTTGTTCACAATTATTTTTATCTTTTTGTCAGGTTTAATATATTCTGCTGATATTTCGATGGACGTCAGCATTATTCAAACTAACGACAGGTATTATTTAAGGCTTGAAAATAAGAGCGGCACAGCATTTTCAACTGCGGGTTTAATTTTTTATTTTAACTCCATCACTACAAATATACCGTTTCAATACACTGTTGCCCCTTATGAGAAGAAAGACTTTGAAATCTCTTTAAATAAGCCGGATATTCCGGGAAGCTATGATTTGCTGGCTGTTTTGAATTATATTAATAATGATTCGGTATGCTCGACTTTGGTTTGTAAAATAATCCATTTTGATAGAGAATCCGTTTTAAAACCTTTTATCTGGATTGATGCGCCGCCTGTTTTTAAAGAGGGAACTTTTACCTTATTTCAAAACAATCCCGAAAGTCTAACAGCTATCAAATCTTTTTTCCCCGAGCAGATTCAACTGAAGAAAGTTTTAACAAACGGAAAGACATTTTCCTATCTTGTCGAAAACAAGAATCCTTCTATGATGAATACCGCAAAGATTTATTTTCTCTTTGAAAAAACAGGCATTATCAGTAATTCATATCTTCACTCCGCGGGTTTTGCTTCAGCGAATCTCGGTATGGGCACTTTTTATACAGTTCTTCAGCAATCCATTAACTTCTGGTTCATTGCTGGGCCTGTTTTCTTAATGATTATTCTTATAATTGCAGGACTTGGATGGTATTTGAAAAAAAATAATAAAAATGAAAAGATTAAGATAAGGGGTTCTATTCTTCAATACTCCGCGGTTGTTTTGCTTTTTTCATTTCTTGTCCGTTTTTTTGTCTATAACTACCCGTTCAATGCCTTCTGGGATGAGAATTATCATGTTGCGTCCGCTCAGAAATATGTGGATGGGGTTATGTTTATGGAGCCGCATCCCCCGCTCGGTAAGCTGCTGATAGCTCTCGGCGAAATTATGTTAAAGCCTAACCGGGGTATTGATACCTCTTCGTTTCTTGCAACGGATTATATAAGCAATTTTCCAGACTGTTATTCTTTTATAGGCGTCCGGTTTATCCCGACATTGCTTTCAATGCTCTCAGTATTAGTTTTCTTTTTTATTCTCTACCGGATATCATCCCATCTGCAATACTCATTTTTGTTCACATCGTTATTTCTTTTTGATAATGCAATGATACTTCACACCCGTGCGGCTATGCTCGAGGGTTCTCAGATTTTTTTTATGCTTACAGCTGTTCTCTATTTTCTGGTTTTGTTTCAGAAAAATAATTGTATAAGATTTTACGAATACTTACTACTGGGTATTTTTACAGGTCTTGCCGTATCGGTAAAATTAAACAGCGGGATTCTTGTACTTCTTTTTGCCCTCCTTTTATTAAAAGAGTATTTTTCCGTTTTAATAAATTTAATTAAGAAAATATTTCAGAATAAAGAGGGGTTTTTCAAGTTTCTTTTAAGCAGTTTCAGTGATTTGTGGAAAATATTTTACGTAATGGTACTAAAAGCAGTAATTTCTACTGCCGGCATCATAATTGTATTTTTCATTGTTTATTATATTCATTTTGCAATCGGAGAAAAAGTTGTTAACGGCAGGTTTTATAGGGCTTCGGAAGAATACAAGGAGGCAATTGATAAAAAAGAGGTTTCAAACCCCCTTCATTTCTTTACAATGCTTAAGGATAATTTTGATTATATTGACAACTATGAAAAAGGAGTTCCTGTATGGGACCCTTCCAAAAAGGATGAGAACGGCAGTCCCGCATTCGGCTGGCCGTTTGGATACAAGAGTATTAATTACCGCTGGCAGGAGCTTGATGGAAATGTCATCTATTTTTATTTTCAGGGGAACCCGCTTATATGGTGGGCCGGTTTGCTCTCGATTATCGTATCGGTCTCACTCATCATCGGCCGCTATATTTTTAATTTAAAGATAAAGGATTGGAAAATTTTTAATCAGATTATTATTTTTTCTTTTCTTTATATTTGTTATATGGCTACCGTCCTTCAGATTACAAGGGTTATGTATCTCTATCATTATTTGATACCTTTGATATTTTCAATGATTCTGCTATTTCTTTTGTTTCTCTATATATTTAAAGATTTGATTGAGAAAAAAGACCGCCTTTTAATGAACATTGTATTTTTAATTGTGATTGAGATTGTGATTACTTTTTTAATATTCAGCCCGTTTACTTACGGTATTCCTTTAAGCGCATGGGATTTTATGAAGAGGAACTGGCTGCGTGTCTGGGTATCTCAAATGCATATACTTTTAGGGAGAATATATAAATGGATAATGAGATAAAGCTCAGAAACGGATTGTTAATTATGGCCCTTATTCTGGGATTATTTTTAATTTATAAGATGATACCTCCTCTTGTTTTTATCAGAAATATCAATATGACAATTATTAAACAGAAAGGATATATAAAAAGAATCACAGACCCTCAAAATATTGACTTTAAGCTCTATTTTAAGATACCTGATATCGATTTCCCGGAAGGGGATGTTTTAGTTCACCCAAAGCTCGGGAATCTTGGTTTTAAATCCGATTTTTTCTTAGATTTTAATACAGGAATGAGAATTTTGAGGGAAGGGGAATATACCCTCGGGGTTTTTTCAGATGACGGATTTCAATTATGGATTGACGGCACTCTTCTGGGTGAATTTCCCGATAACAGACCATACTCATCAAATGAATATAAGATTTATTTAAAGCCGGGGGAATACGCATATCATCTCTATTATTTTCAGGGCTTCGGAAGGCTCGGGCTTAAAGCTTATTATCAATCCCCCGGAGAAAAAAAGATTCATTTGATTGGAGAAAATTCCGGGTATGTTAGATTTCGTTAATAAGTGTACTATATTATTACACACAGAATCGCGGAAACATGGAGACTCAGAGAACATGTAAGGTAAAATTTTCGTGTCCCAATGCCTCTGTTGTTAAAAAACGTTTTTTCCTTTTTGAAATAAAGTCATTAATGCCTAATATATTAACTCCCCTCCTTGATAAGGAGGGGTTGGGGGTGGTTTAATGTTGCACTTTTTGAGTGTTACCCCTGTCCCCTCCTAAAATAGGAGGGGAATTTAATCATACAAAAATAAATCGCTTAGGAATTATTTTTGCTTAAAGGTTAAATTCTTGATTAACATGCTTAAAGGTTTTATGATATTCCATTAAAAAATTATCCCAATGAGGAGAGAACGTTTATGGGAGAATATTACCTCGAGTTTGAGAAGCCCATTTTGGATGTAGAAAAAAGTATTGCCGATTTAAAGGCAGTTCTTAATAAGGAAAAGGATATGGATTTATCACCTGAAATCGAAGAATTGGAAGGGCAGAGAAATTTTATTCTGGAAACAATTTATAAAAATTTAACTCCATGGCAGACCGTTCTGGTCGCACGCCATCCTGAGAGGCCTTTATTTCAGGATTATATAAAGGAAATTTTTGATGATTTTCTGGAATTCCATGGCGACAGACTTTTTCGGGATGATAAATCTATAATCACCGGTTTAGCAAGCATAGGAAAAGATAAATATGTTGTGATCGGGCAGGAAAAAGGAAGGACTACCAAAGACAAAATTTTCAGAAACTTTGGAATGCCCCAGCCCGAAGGTTATCGTAAAGCCCTGAGGGCGATGAGACTGGCTGAAAAATTCCATAAGCCGATTTTGTCATTCGTAGACACTCCGGCGGCTTATCCCGGGATTGAAAGCGAGGAAAGAGGCCAGGGTGAAGCAATTGCAAGAAATCTTTTTGAGATGTCCGCATTAAAAACCCCAATTCTTGTGACGGTTTTAGGAGAAGGTGGAAGCGGCGGAGCGCTGGCCATTGCTATAGGAGACCGGGTTCTTATGCTCGAGAATGCAATTTATTCGGTTATACCTCCCGAAGGGTGCGCCTCAATTCTTTGGAAGGACGCCGGGAAAAAAGAAAAAGCGGCAAAACTTTTAAAGCTTACGGCAAAAGACCTTTTTAAATTTGAGGTTATTGAGGAGATTATCCCGGAGCCTAAGGGTGGAGCTCACCGGCATTCAAGCGAAACTATAAAAAATGTAAAAGAAGCTATCATTAGAAATATTAATGAGTTGAAAAAAATTCCCATTGCAAAGCTTGTTCAGAAGAGATATGAACGTTTTAGGAAATTTGGACAATTTATTGAGGAATAAAATCGATTATATTGGAGGATTTTATATATGACGAAATTGGTTAAAGAATTATTGAGTATGGAAAAACATAATTCCCTTTTTGAAAAAGAAATCAGAAAACTGAATGTGCCTGTATGCGGTATATTTCTGAAGGATGGCAGGGTTGTTCCAGCATCTTTTAAAAAGGCTCCAAAAACACTGGGTACAGCAGATATTGAAATTATTACCAAGGAATTTCCAAAGACCGTTAATGATACTGAAAACAGGATATTAGAAGGAGTCAGCTCCAGATCGCCGAAAGTAACCGGTAAAAGAGTGGCCGTAATGTTTTCCGGAGGACCTGCTGCCGGAGGTCATAATGTAATCGCCGGGTTAAAAAAGGTGCTTGGAGAGGGGAATACGCTTTTTGGGGTAAAGGGAGGGCCGAAGGGCTTGATTGAAGGGAAGCTCTTTGAGATTAAGGATGAGGATCTGCCGAAGATTATCAATACAGGCGGTTTTGATTTTCTTGGCACAGACAGGACAAAGATAAAAACGGAAGAACAATTTGAGGCAGTCAAAAAAACAGCTAAAGATAATAAATTGAACGGTATTGTTGTAGTCGGCGGCGACGATTCCAACACAAACGCCGCAATCTTAGCCGAATTGCTTTACAGCAGCGGGGTTCAGGTAATCGGTGTCCCCAAAACAATTGACGGTGATTTACAAATCGGGGATATTCTTCCGATTTCATTTGGGTTTGACTCTGCGACTAAAATTTACTCGGAAATGGTTGGTAATATACTTCAGGATACGCCTTCTTCACGGAAGTACTGGCATTTTATAAAGCTTATGGGCAGGTCGGCAAGCCATGTAGCCCTGGAAGTCGCTTTGCAGACTAAACCAGCCGTTACTTTGATATCCGAAGAGGTGGAAGAGAAAAAAATGGCTCTTCTGGAAATCGTCGGTAATATATGCGATGTGATAGCAAAACGAGCGGCAAAGGGCATTAATCACGGTGTTGTGGTTGTTCCGGAAGGTTTAATAGAGTTTATTCCTGAAATGAAGGATCTTATAGCTGAGCTGAATGAAATCATGGCCGAATTCGGTGAGGATTTAAATAAGATAACATTTTTTGAAGGAAAAAAAGATTTTCTATATAAAAAGCTCTCGGCGGATGCGGCTAAACTTATGGCTTCACTGCCGGATGAATTTGAAAAGATGCTCCTCTTAGACAGGGATTCGCATGGGAACCTCCAGGTTTCCCAGATTCCGACAGAAAGGCTTCTCATTCAGATGGCGGAGGAAAAGCTTCAGGAAATGAAGCGCCATCCCGATGAGTTTAAGCACCTCAATTTAAACAGCGCAGAGGGAAAGAAATTTATGGAATCAAAGTTTTCTACAAATTCCCATTTCTTCGGTTATGAAGGGAGGTGCGGCGCTCCAACGCTTTTTGACGCTGCATATACCCTGAATCTTGGTTTAACCGCCGGTTCTCTGATTCTTGAAGGAAAGACAGGGTATATTGCTTCGATAACCGATCTGGATAAAGGTGGAAAGGTTCTTGCCCTTCCTTTAACAGGGCTTTTAAATATTGAAAGAAGGCATGGAAAGAATGAAATGGTTATTAAAAAAGGGCTTGTAGAAACAAGCTCTCCTGCATTTCAGTATTTTGCCGAGAGAAGATCAAGCTGGGCTGAGGAAGATCATTTTACAAGCCCGGGGCCCAGACAACTCTGGGGCCCTATATCAAAGCAATTTCCAATTACAGTCGCCCTGAACAGATATTACGAATCCATAGTCTTTGACCTTGGAGAGGAAACAGAGATAATCTAATACCAAGTTGCATTCAAAGTGAGTGTTAACGAACTTTTAAATGCTTACTTGGTATTATACTGAGTTCTTTATTAGTATTGTTTTGATTGAAACTCAGTAAAACAAACGTGCCGTTTGATCTGTATAATAAACAATCCCTTTAACTTTGCTGCAATGCTTATACTTAATATGAGCGATTTAATAATAATATTTTATCTGCAAATAAATAATCCACGTATTTCCTAAGTCGGCAGTCATTAGTCGACAGTTAACAAAATATTTTAGTTCACTTAATGAGTGCACTGAATGATCGACTTCCGGCTGTTGACTTTTGACTGATATAACTGGATTTCTCGTTCTATTATTGAGAATATTTATATGAAAATCGATTATTTTTTGGTTATAATAAGATTAGACATTGACCCTTTTTGCTTTTTCTTCCACTTCTTTTTTTAATTCAACTTTATATTCCTTTAATTTCAAACGTATATTTTCATCCTTAACTCCCAAAATTTGAAGGGCAAGAAGACCGGCATTTGCGGCGCCGTTAATAGCCATACAGGCTACAGGTATTCCCTTCGGCATCTGCACCATTGAAAGGAGAGAATCCAGGCCGGAAAGGCTTTTTGAAAGAATGGGCACTCCGATAACAGGCAGAGGAGTCAGCGCGGCTATAATACCTGCAAGATGGGCTGCTCCGCTGGCTCCGGCAATTATTACACAGAGGCCTCTTTCTTCCGCCGATTTGGCATATTCAAATGCCCGTTCCGGCGTCCGGTGAGCGGATATAACTGTAATTTCATAAGGAACATCAAATTTCTTTAAAATATCAGCGGTTTCTTTCATAGTGGGAAAATCGGAATCGCTTCCCATAAGAATGCCGATTTTAACAATATTGTCCACAGCCGACTCCTGAATTAGATTAAAGAGAATTTCAAAAATATTTCCTTAAAAAACCGAATTATAAAACTAATCAAGACAAAAGAAATTTAAAGTTTAAGAAAAAAGAGAAATCGTAAAATAAGATTTCACTAATAAACCGCTGTAAAAGATAATTTATATTATTGATATTCTACAAAAGAGAGCTCCGCATTATCAATAATCCGTTTGACTACATCCGTAGGATTTTTTATATAAAGCTTTTTGCCTTTGTTATCGTTATACTTTCCTACCATAATAAAAAGGCTTATAGCGGCAGAATCTACATAATTGACTTCCTTTAAATCAAAGATAAAATAGGAGGTCTTTCCACCAGCAATATCTTTTTCAATATCTGATTTTATGTTGTTTAAAAAAAATATGGTAAAATCCCCGCTGATAGAATATTGTATGACATTATTTTCCAGTATCTTTCTTGAGTACTGCATAACAACCTCCACTTTTTAAATATTTTTTCCGTTAAGATTACTCCCTGCCGGTTAAATATCGGTTAATTATAAAGCAAAACAAAAATATTTCAAGTCTTATATTAATATTTTTTTATAGATTTAATTCCATTCATATATATCTGCAAAACATCCGGAATAATTACGCTTCCATCAGGCTGCTGATAGTTTTCAAGTATTGCAATGATAACTCTTGGAACAGCCACAGCCGTGCCGTTAAGCATATGTACAAATCTGTTTTTACCGGTAATGTCTTTATATCTTATGTTTAGCCTTCGGGCTTGAAAATCGGTACAGTTAGATGTTGAAGTAATCTCTCCATATTCATGACGTCCAGGCATCCAGGCTTCAAGGTCATATTTTTTATAAGCAGGGTTTCCAAGATCGCCGGAAGCGATATCAAGGACACGGTATGGTATTTTCAGCTCCTGATATATTTCCTCCTCAATTGCAAGGAGTTCTTTATGAAAATTCTCCGATTCTTCTGGTCTGCATATAACAAACATTTCAACTTTACTGAACTGGTGGACGCGGTATAACCCCTTTGTTGCAAGGCCTGCAGCCCCTGCTTCCGTTCTGAAACAATGGCTGAAACCGGCGATTTTATAAGGCAGATCATTTTCATTCAATACCCTATCTGAAAACATTCCCCCGATTGTAATCTCCGCTGTTGCAATCAGGCAGAGGTCCGAATCGGCTATAGAGTAAATATTTGTTTCCGTTCCCCGGGGGTTAAACCCGATACCCTTCAGGATTTCGGCTTTTGCGACATCGGGTGTAAGGTATGGAACAAATCCTTTAGTATAAAGCTTATTCATTGCATATTGAATCAGGGCAAGTTCCAGAAGAGCTCCGCCCTTCTTTAAGTAATAAAACTTCTGGCCTGATACAAGCGCCCCTGAGTCAAAATCTATTATATCCAGTTCAGAGCCCAATTCTGCATGATCTCTGATTTTAAAACTGAAATTATTTATTTCTCCTGACTCTGCGCAGGACTACACTGTCTTTATCAGTAACTCCAATCGGCGTTGTAGGATGGGTCAGGTTGGGTATCTTCAAGGCTTCCTGAAAAAACTCACTTTCAACAGTCTTCTGTTCTTCCTCAAGTCCGGCTATTTCTTCCTTTAACGATCTTCCCTCTTCAATCAACTTTTGTGTGTCGGAATCCGAAAGCTTTGACTTCATTTTCTGTGCGTTCTCATTCCTGTTTTTGCGCAGATTATCAAGTTTAACCTGAATTGAATTCTTTTTGTTATATAATTCAACAACCAGATCCGCATCAACCCTGACATTTCTATCTTCTATATTTTTCTTGACCAATTCCAGATTTTCTTTGATGAATTTAATATCAAGCATATCTGTTCCTCTCTATAATTATATAATTTCTGCCGATTTTCTGATTTTTTCCCAGTAATCCTCAAGATTAAGAGTCTTAACCCAATTTTCTATGTAATTAATATCTAAGCTGTTATATTGTACCTCATATATTCTTAAAGCATCAATAAACTGTTTTTCACTGCCGCCGCATAACTTAGCCCAATTTAATTTTGCTAATATAGTATCTTCGGGTTTGGAAAGAATCAATTTATTTCCATAAAAATCCTCGCTATACCTCCTGGAAAACCTGGAAACATCAAACGGATCGTCTGTCAAAATCCAGAAATCTATTTTATCTCCTTCTTTTATATCAATTAAATTAAACATATCATTTTCTTTAATAGCCTTCTGAACACCATCTCTTTCAATATAGAAATCCTTACCATTAAAAGCATTTAATAATGAGCCAATTTATCAATATCGTGGGTCGAACGAGGTTCTCCCTGAAGACTTGATACTACGGAGCCTGTTAACATATAATCAATATGAGCATTTTCTAAAGCCCTGACCGCATTTATTAATAATTCCTGTTGTGACACTTATTCATTCTCTCTATTAAGATTATTTTGAATTCTTCTTCTGTTTTATCCGGAAACCTTTTTTTTAATCCCTGGATAAAAAGCTTTTTCGTAAAGTCCGACAGTTCAAAGGTTTTTAAAAGCTTTTTTTCAGGTTTCATCTCCCTCAATATTTTTATTATAATTTTATTATTATATTTATTCTTAATTGTCATATATAAACCCTATTTATTCTACATACCTTTCGATAATCAGTTCCACATAAGCGCGTGAAATCTTCAGGCTCGAGGAAATTTCCTCGATACTCCATCCCTGTTCTTTTAGCCGCAGTATATTCTTAATGACGTCCTCATCCGATCCTTTATCAACATTGGCCGCACGCTTTCCTCCAAGAGAGGATTCCTGTGTATCTTTAATCCTCTCAAGCCTGTTTTCAAGTTTTGCCACCCAATCCCGCATTTTATCAACTTTTTTGGCTTCTTCCTCAATATGTACAAGCAGGTTTTCTATGTCAACAATCTTGTCTACGGTATAGCTGACCTTCTCCTGGTCGCTGAAGAGCCGGGAAATGTTATTCTGCGCGGTCTTTATATCATCATCGATCTTTTTTGAAATCTTATTGATTGAGCCAATCTTGTCTTCGATTGTTGAGACTTTCCCATCGATATTCTTTATTTCATCCTTTGATGTCTCAATTGAGCCGAGAATTTTATTTATGATATCCCTCTTATTTTCAACATCAATTGCTTTATTCTTTATTTCCTCATAAATCTTCAGAGTTTCGACAAGAATAGTTTTGACATTATCGGCTTTTGCAGATTGTTTTTCAATCTGCGTCAATAATTCCTGCGTCTCTTTAGCTTTCTGAAGAGCATCTGTTACAGCCTGATATATCATCATTGCCTCTTTTTTGCTGCCGCCAATATTGTTAAGGATGGAATTGAGTTCTTTATGTTCGGTTTTTATGTTTTCAAGATAGCTTAAAGACGCATCTATTTCCTTTCTTCGGGCTTCCAATTCTTTCAGGAATTGTGTTATCGATTCAATATTTTTATTCGATTTATCAGCCAGCCCCTCGGCCCTATCCAACAGTGAGGATTTTTTTAGAAGGCTGTCATACCGAAGCTCTATTTCTTTAGTTCTTTTATTCAGTTCTTTAATATCATTAATAATCTCTTCCCTGAATTTATCTTTATTTTCCTTAAGATCATCCAGCAGAAAATTAATCTCTTTTTTTGTAGATTCTACAGCTCCGTTAAAATCCTGCTCGCTTTTTCTGATATATTCATCAAAGTTGATGGTAATTGAACTGAGCTTTTTATTCATGTTTTCTTCAAGAATAAGGGTCTTATTTCTTATGGACTCAACGGTTTTTTCCTCAAAATTCTTAAGTTCCCTATCCATATTATGTATTTTATCAGCAATTTTTTTAAATTCCAGATCGGAATTTTCAATATATTTATCGGCTTTTTCGGTAAACCCTTTTTTGTATTCCTCTATTTTTGAATTGTATCCTTTGATTATGTCTTCCAGTTTTTCAGTAAGATTTTCTTCGCTATTTTTAAATTGAATAAGGTAATTCTCAACATTCTTCGCATAATCGGCAGTTTTAATACTGAACCGGTTTTCAATCTCCCCGGCTTTCAGAGATAACTTATTAACAATTTCATCAGTAGGCGGAAGGAAAGAATCCTTGAATTTTTCAATTTCCTTATCAAAGTCCTTTTTATAGTCTTCCATTAAAACATTGAGTTTTTTTAGGTTTTCATCGGCATTTTTTACAAGATTCTTTCTATCTTCCTCTTTTAAAGATTCTACAAAATCAATATAAGTCTTTTTTAAGCCCTCAAGCTCAATCGAAATACCTGCTTTTTCGGAATCTATCCTGCCGTAAATTTCTTTCAAAGAATCTTTAATACCAGCCTCAAGCTCATTGTGAGACTGGGCTACGCTTTTTTCCAGGGTATCCATAAAGCGGTTCAAGTCATTCATTTTCTCATTGATTAGTTTGATTTTCTCTTCAGATTCAAACTGGATATCACTAAAAATTCCGCCGAATCCCTCTATGTTTTTCTTCAGCTCCATAACCTGATTCACCTGGCCTGATATAGTTTTAGCCATATCGTTAATCTTTTGATTTAAATCCGTCATATTACCGAGAGCGTCATTCTTAATATTGTCAACCATAGCCTTAATTTCAACCTTCGCATTTTCAATTCCAAGCTCACCCTTTTCTTCAAGCTCCCGGTATGTATTATCAAATTTCTGTTCCAGTGTTTTATGTATATTAAGCAGCTCATCATCTGCTTTATCTACGGCGCTTTCTATCATATCATTCATCTTTTCTACCTTTTTGAGCAGCTCCTTTTCCTTTTCGCCGACCTGCCTTATAAGCTCATCTGTAATATTTCTTATATCATCCTTTTTTACTTCTATGTCTTCGTCGGCATCTTTAAGAATGCTGTTCAGTTTCAAACCGAATTCCTGGTGAAATTCTTCAACTTTTTTATCAACTGTATTTCTAACTTCAGCAAGTATTCCTTCTGTTCTTGTTTTAGTGACCGAAATCTCATTCCTGATGTTTTGAATCTCCGATCCGCTCCATTGCTTTGCTTCTTTAATGGAATTTTCGAGTTCAAGTACAATTGAGTCTTTCTGGAGCTCCATTGATTTTCTGATATCCTCGGTTCCTTCCTTTAAAACAATTATATCGTCTTTGCTTTTTTCAATAATCCTGTTATAGTCTTCTAAAACAGCATCCATTTCAATTTTTAGATTCTCAATACCGGAACCTCCCCTCTGTTCCATTGATTTGAAGAATTCCTCCAGTTTTTGCTCAAACCCATTCCTGAGGGTTAACAATTCATTGTTAGTATTATCAAGAGCATCGTCAACCATCTTATTCATTCTTTCAGTCTTCTTTGCAATGTCTTTTTCTTTTTCATTCATCTGCCTGAGCATAACCTCTGTCAAACTGCGAATCTCCTCCCTTTTTGATGCAAGGCCTGAATCCGATTCTTTCATCGCCATGGTTAATTTCGAGTCAAAGTCTTTGTGATATTCATCTATTTTTGTTTCAACCTCGTTTCTAACCTCTTCAATAACACCCTCCGCACGAAGCTTTGTATCTTCAATTTCATCCTTAATACCCTGAAGTTCTCTGACATTCCATTCCTTAGCCTCTTTCAGTGAAGCCGCCAGTTCTTTCATTATGGAATCTTTTTGTGCCTCTATTCTTTTCCTTATATCTTCAGTTCCCTCACGCAGAACTATAACATCATCTTTACTTTGTTCGATTAACCGGCTGTAATCTTCCATCATAGCTCTCATCTCAAGCTTGAATTTATCAAGCCCTGCTTCTCCCTTCTGCTCCAGAGACTGATAGAATTCATTAAACTTCTGCTCAAAACCATTCCTGAGGATTAACAATTCATTATTAGTATTATCCAGAGCATCTTCGACCATCTTATTCATTCTTTCAGTCTTCTTGGTAAGTTCTTTTTCTTTCTCGTTCATCTGCCTGAGCATAACCTCTGTCAGGCTGCGAATCTCTTCTCTTTTTGATGCAAGACCGGTATCCGATTCTTTCATAGCAACGGTTAATTTCGAGTCAAAGTCTTTGTGATATTCATCTATTTTTGTTTCAACCTCGTTTCTAACCTCTTCAATAACACCCTCCGCACGAAGCTTTGTGTTTTCAATCTCATCTTTAATACCCTGCAGTTCCCTCATATTCCATTCCTTTGCCTCTTTCAGTGAAGCCGCCAGTTCCTTCAATATTGTATCCTTTTGAGTCTCTATTTTCTTTCTTATATCCTCAGTTCCTTCCCTGAGAACCATAACGTCTTCTTTACTCTGCTCAATTAACCGGCTGTAATCTTCCATCATTGAATTTATTTTATTTTTCAGGTTTTCTATACCAGAATCGCCCTTATTTTCAATATTATCATATAACTCATCAAATTTCTGCTCGATTCCATTCTTAATGCCGAGCAATTCATCGTTAGTCTTAGCTACAGCATCCTCGATTATTTTATTCATTCTTTCTGTCTTCTTTGCAAGGTCTTTTTCTTTTTCATTCATCTGCCTGAGCATAACCTCTGTCAGGCTTCGAATCTCTTCTCTTTTTGATGCAAGGCCGGAATCCGATTCTTTCATAGCAACGGTTAATTTCGAGTCAAAGTCTTTGTGATATTCATCTATTCTTGTTTCAACCTCGTTTCTAACCTCATCAAAAACACCCTCTGCCCGCAGTTTTGTACCTTCAATCTCATTTTTAATACCCTGAATTTCTTTACCGATCCATTCCTTAGCTTCTTTCAATGAAATATTCAGTTCTTTCAAAATCGAGTCTTTCTGTACCTCTATTTTCTTTCTGATATCTTCAGAACCCTCCCGCAGTCCGATAACATCATCTTTGCTCTGCTCAACAAGCCTGCTGTAATCTTCTATTACAGCGTTCATCTCAAGCCTGAATTTATCCAGACCAGCCTCGCCTTTCTGCTCCATGGTCTTATACAGCTGATCAAATTTTTGTTCAATACCGATCTTAATACCTGATAATTCCTCATTTGTCTTATCTACTGCTTCATCAACAATCTTATTCATCCTTTCTGTTTTCTTCGACAATTCTTTTTCTTTTTCATTCATCTGGCGAAGCATTTCTGCAGTCAAACCCCGTATTTCATTTCTCTTTGCTGATATATCCGTATCGGAATCCTTTATGACTGCGGCAATTTTTAAATCGAATCCTTTTTGATATTCATCAATCTTTGTTTCAACCTCGTTTCTCACATCTTCAATAGCACCCTCGGCACGAAGTTTTGTACTTTCAATGCTGTCCTTTATTTCGCCGATCTGTAATAAACTCCAGTTTTTAACCTGCTTTACAGATTCGCTAATATCCTGGAGAAGACTCTGTTTCTGACCTGAAACTGTGCCATGCATAAGTTCTATTTCTTCCTTCAAATGGATCAATTCGTCTCTTGTATTTTTAATCAATTCTTTATAATCTCCGACGAAACCTTCCTTTAAGTTTTCAAGATAGCCGTCAATTTCCTTGGATACTTCCTGCTATAATTTCCTGAACGCTTGATTCGATCTTTAACCCGCTGTTTTTAAGTTCTTCAATATTTTTCCTGTAATCGTCCAGTTCTTTATCAAAATCTGTCTGGATCGCTTTTATCTTTTTATCAGACTCAATCTCATAATTATCTATTACTTTTTCTATTTGAGCCATTCTTCCGGAAATCAAATTTGACGACTTTTCAATATTCGAAAAAAATCTCGTTCTCTTTTCCTTCAATCTTTTCTACTAAAGATTCTGCCGCCTCTTTTCCAAGGCTTTTAATCTCCTCACCGGCTGCTGCCAGGCTGTTCTGAAGCGAGGCCATCATAGTCTGCATAGCTTTTTCACTTGCTCCAATCTTTTCAAGATATTTTTCGGACTCGAGAACTGTTGAGGACTTAAGAGAAGAAACTTCCCCTTTGAATTTGTCGGTAACATCCTTGATAAATTTCGCCAGCTTTCCATTCATCTCATTGATTGTATTGGAATTTGCCGCCAGTTTTGCATTGAAATTTTTAATATTTCCATTAAACTGCTCTTCAAATTTTTGAATCTCTTCGGTTATTTTCTCATCCATTCTGCTCAATCTTTCCTGTGCATTAATCTCGACGCTCTTTTTCAAACTGTCGATTTCTTTTGATAAATCTGCATTTGCTTTTGTAAAGAGAGCCTCTGACTCGTTTTGAAACTTCTTCTCAAGAGTCATGATGTCTGTGTTAATTTTTCCGAATTTCTGCTCGATTTCTGTAATTTTATTACTGTAATCTCCTTCAAGCTGCCGGAATTGAACTTCAACACCATCGGTCAACCCTGAAATCTTTTCTTCTATTTCCTTTTTCCTGTTTTCAAATTCTTTTGTAATTGTGGAAACCTGATTGTAAATATCCATAATTTTTTTATTTAGATTACTCTTTATTTCTTCATCAGTTTTTAAGAATTCCTCTTCTATTCTTCCTGAAATCAAATCTATTTTTGACCTCGCTTCAGTTTCTATTTTTAAAAATTCACCATCAAAACTATCGCTTTTCTGTCTTAAAAGCTTTGCAAGTTCGGCATCAAATCCGCTCACTCTGCCCGAAATTGAATTCTCAATATCGCTTATTTTTTTCTGAAGACCTTTTTCAGTAGATTTAATCTGTTCATCCATGCCGGTTGATTTTGACAATATTTCCTTGTTAATTTCAGTGATCCTTTTAATTACATCATTCCATTTGGAATTAAATTCCGAAAGAGAAGATACCTATGTTTTGCTTAAGAACCTGCGCGTCGTTGAGGAACTCACTTTTTGCCTGCTTAACCTGATCCTTTAATAATTCATCTGCGCCGGTAATTTCTTCTCGGTATGAAGCTATCCGGCTTTCCATCTCGCCTTTCAATCCTGAGGCTAATTGATCCTGATATTCTCTCAGGCTGTTAACGCTTGAATCAATCCTTGATTCCATTTCTCTTTCCCTGTCATCAAGCTGCCCGGCAAATTCATCCTGAAAACCATCGATTCTTTCTTTTACAATCTTCAATTGCTCATCGGTATTTGAAACAATATATTCTACTTCTTCAGCCCTGCCCTTGACTTCGGCTTGAATAATATTTATCTGTTCAACTGCACTAACCTTATGTTCGGCAATGGTATCTTCCGTTATTTTCATAAATTCGGAAATATTGGTCTCTGCCCAGACTCTTGCCTGTTCAATATCATTTTTAATCTTAGCCGACGCTATCTTATTTTCATTTATTTCTTTGCTTAAAGCCTCAAATTCACTGACAGCCCGGGATAATTCAGAAAATTTATATTTCAGATCGTTTATATTATTATCAAAAGTGCGCGCCGTCTTTAAGTCCTCCGAAATATTCTGGTGGATCGTTGTTGTCTGTTTCAGGCTTTCGTTTATTTCACCGAGTTTATTGTTTATAAAGATGCCGGCTTTATCAAGCTTTTTTAATGAAATATCGAGATTAATCGTCTTGTCTAAAAGCTCTTTCTCTTTATCCTGGAATAATTTGTTCATATTATACATTGAGGCATTGATAAAGTTTTTTAATGTCTGGAGCTGAGTATTTCTTTTATCCGTTCTCCTAAAGTATAAGATAAGAAAGACTGAGATAAGCGTCGGTATAATGATATTGATAAGATTCATATTCCCCTCCACTCTTAACAGCCTCACCCCAGCCAGACGGCCAATCCTCTCAACTTTTACTGAGAGGGAATGGGTTTAAGACTGAATAGGCGCCATCATTTATTCATTAATAATTTTATACTGATTATGAAAATAAAGCAACTGGACAGTTTCAAAATCTTAAAATTTTTGTTATTATCAGTTTCTTCTGCGATTCTCAAAACCCCGGCAGGATAATATTTCATTTATTAGTCATACAATTGACGCTTTTTAATTTTTCTTCTATAATAATTGTTAATTTTATAATAAACGAGAAATGAAATATAACGGAGGAAAATATGTTAGATATTGGTATATTAGCACAGACTGCGCCTTCAGGATTGGCACAGGGTATTGCCGGAGCCGGCGGGTTCGGCTCAATTTTGATGATGGTAGCAATATTTGTTGTCTTTTATTTTATCCTGATTTTTCCCGAAAGCAAAAAAAGAAAAAAACTTCAAAAGGAGATCAGCGAGCTAAAGATTGGAGACAAAGTATATACGACAGGCGGAATATTGGGTTTAGTAGATTTCATCGGCGATAAAACCGTCTATCTGAAAAGCCTTGATTCAAAGTTTGAAATTGCTAAAGAGTTTATTTCGGGAGTTATTAAAAAGTAATTATTACAGCCTGTATAACTTCGACATTTGGAGGATTCATAATGAATAAATTGGCAAGGTTTATAATATTGCTGATTTCTGTGATTATATCTGCTTGGTTTTTATATCCGAGCATACAATGGTATTTTTTAGTACCGGCGAATCAGAAAGAATTGTTAAAAATGTCACAGGACCAGCTGGATATACAAACCCCATTGATTAAAAAACAGGTTTTGGAATTAAAAAATATCAGGAAAAGGATAATAAGTTTGGGTTTGGATTTACAGGGCGGAGTTAATATCACCCTTCAGGTCAGCGAAGATGATTTAAAACAAAAGCTGCTTGAAAAATATGATTTTGACCAGAGCAAAGTTGACAGTGTATTCAAAACCGAATTCGCCAGTGCAAATGACAGGCTCCTTGAAGTATTGAAAAACAGGATGGATCAGTTTGGAGTCGCAGAACCTATAATACGCAAAACTTTTGAGGGAAGAATATCGGTTGAACTCCCCGGCTTGAGCAATCCGCAGTTAATAGAAGAAGCCCTTAGCAAAGTAGGCTTGCTTGAATTCAGGATTGTTGATGAAAAGACAATGGAAAAACTCAAGGACTCAAATGTTAAGATGATCCAGGGTATTGTGGTTTCAAGGGAGGATGTTCCGGCCGGTTTTGAAATCCCGGAAGATTCGGAATGGGTGGCGTCCTGGAAAAACGATGAATACGGTTCCCCGGTTATGGAAGGTTGGTATGTCTTAAAGAAGAAAGTAGAAATGGACGGAACAATGGTAAAAAATGCCCGGGCTAATACTGACAGCTATGGAAGACCGAAAGTTGACTTTGAACTAACATCCGAAGGGTCTGATGTATTTGCCGAGGTTACAGCTCAGAATATAGATAAAAGACTGGCTATCGTTCTTGACGGTAAAATAAAAAGCGCCCCATCCATACGTTCAGAGATAACAGGCGGATCGGGTGAAATTACCGGTAATTTTAGCGTTGAGGAAACTGTGTTTTTAGCAAATGTATTAAAAGCCGGCGCTCTGCCTGTTAAGCTTGAAATTGCTCAAAAGAGGGTTATCGGACCAAGCCTTGGCCGGGACTCTATAAACGATTCCTTAAAGGCCTTGATTATCGGTTCTATCGTGGTTACCATATTCATTATCATATACTACCGGACTGCCGGTTTTATCTCCATTATAGCTCTCGGTTTTCATATACTCTATCTGGTAGCCCTGATGGCAGGAGTCAGCGCAACGCTTACACTTTCCAGCATAGCTGGTGTCGTTTTAACAGTCGGTATGGCCGTTGACTCTAATATCATTATTTATGAAAGAATACGTGAGGAGCTGCGCCGGTCAGGAGTATTTAAAAGGGCGCTTGAAAACGGTTATATCCATGCCAGTTCTACGATCTGGGACTCAAATATGACCTCTTTGATATCGGCTTTTGTACTTTATGTCCTCGGAACCGGGACAATAAAAGGTTTTGGCCTAACTATGGCTTTTGGAATAGTATCGAACATCTTTGCATCTCTATTCCTGAGCCGGTTAATCTTTGACTGGTGGCTTGATACATTTAAAAAAGACAGTATCAGTGTTTAAGGAGAAGAATATGAGTGCTGAAAATATAAAAAAGGCTGAAACCGAGCATCACACTAGTATAGGCGGTTTCGTTATAAAGAAAATAATCCCATTTATCGAAATGAGATGGGCTATGTTCACATTCTCGGGATTGGTAATTTTAGCCGGAATAGTTATTTACATCATACGCGGCGGATTTGATATGGGAATTGATTTTAAAGGCGGTGTTAAGGTCGAAGTGCAGATCAATCAACCGAATGTAACCATCAAAGATGTCCGCAAGGTTTTTTTGGATGCGAAAAAAGAGGCTGATATCAACACTGTAGGAGACCCCTCTGAAAGGCATTTTATGATCACTTTTCCCACATTGATTGAGACAACATCGAGTGATGAAATAAGTCAGATATCCGATTTTCTGAAAAAGAGTTTCGGAGAGGATAAAGTTGATATAAAAGGCAGCGAAAAGGTCGATGCAAGGATGGGGAAAGATTTTGCTAACCGGGCGTTCGGTCTTGTTTTGGTTACCGCAGCAATGATTTTAGTGTACCTGATCTTCCGTTTTGACTTTTACTTTGGGATGGGCGCTGTTGTATCGCTTTTCCACGATGTGCTTTTTATGCTTTCATTTGCCATTCTGTTTAAAATACCGATTGATCTGACGGTTATCGCGGCATTGCTTACAATTCTTGGTTATTCATCCAACGACACAATTGTTGTGTTTGACAGAATCCGAGAACTCAGCAAGAATAATCCTAACGAAAACCTTCAATTTGTTATGGATAAAAGTATAACCCAGACCTTAAGCAGGACAATAATTACCTCGCTCACAGTGCTGTTTGTGTCGATTGTTCTGTTTGTATGGGGAGGGAATGTTCTTCACAATTTCGCTTTTATACTGATTGTAGGAGTAATTGATGGTACTTACTCTTCAATTTACATCGCTTCACCGATCACTTATATGCTTAAAGAAACCTTTGATAAAAAGTCAAAAAGGGCAAAATTAGCCACCTCGAAAACAGCTTCCAATTAAACTGAAAACAGCTGTTCAGTCCGCTTAATGCATATCCCCTCCTTTGGAGGGGATATGGGTGGGTTGTCAAAAAATAGTCATTCATTAAATATAAAATTATAAAGAGCTAATGATTCGGGAAAAAATATCGATAATACTAACAGGCAAAGGAAATAGGATGTTTTTTTCAGGAGGGTAAAGTGGCTATCGGTAAAAAGGGACAGGATATATCAACAATATTTGGTCTTCCTTTTGGTTTTACAATGCTTCTTATGGCATTTGCTATAGAGGGCGGTAATATTCCATCTCTCTGGTCATTTACATCGGTTATGATAGTACTCGGCGGAACGATGGGAGCCGTTATGGTTTCATATAAATTGGATGATGTCAGGAGTATACCAAAGCTTGTTATTGAAGCTATGAGCGAGAAAAATATAGCGGTAAAAGAATTAATTGAGATGTTTATCACATTCGCCGAAAAGGCCAGAAGGGAGGGTATACTAAGCCTTGAATCGGACATTGAGGTATCTTGGTTCTATCGATCCTATGATATTCAAAGGTATGAAGCTGATTGTTGACGGTACAGACCCTGAAATTGTCCGGCATGTAATGGAAAATGATATATATCTCTATGAAGCCAGAAAACGCCACGAAGCAAGTATGTTCGATACAGGCGGCGGATTTTCCCCTACAATGGGAATCATCGGGACAGTTATGGGGCTTGTCAATGTGCTTGGCAATCTTTCGTCCCCCGAATCACTGGGTCCCGCAATAGCCCTGGCTTTTACCGCGACACTCTGGGGAATTGCCCTCGCAAACCTCGTCTGGATACCCATTGCAAACAAATTAAAGCTCAATATGGCTCAGGCGCGGCTTCGGAAGGAACTTGTACTGGAGGCAGTTATCTCAATTCAACAGGGCGAAAACCCCAGTGTAATGAGAGATAAAATGGAAGAATTTCTTAATGAAAAAGATAAAGCCGACTGGAAGAAAGACCAGCAGGGCGCTGAAAAACGAGAACGGGAATAGAAGGGATTTATGGCTAAAGAGGTTAAGGAAGAAAGAAAACCGGAGGGGATGGAGCGATGGCTTCTGACTTATGCCGATATGATTACACTTCTTCTTCTTTATTTCATTATCATGTTTTCTATGAGTAAAACCGATGTAAAAAAGTATGATGAGCTTATTCAGGCTCTCGGCAATGTCTTTGGCGGAGGAAAACCTGGAATAGTAAGCCCACAATTGACGCTGACAGAGTCCGGCATTATGGGAAGACAGTCTCAATCCGGACAGTTTCCGGCCGCCAATAAGAGGTCTTACCAGCTTGCAATGACTTTTGAAAAAACAGTTTCTGTGCTCCGGCCGGCCGTTGAAGCAAGAAAGGTTCGGGTAACTCTTGAGGAAAGAGGGCTTGTCATCACACTAGCCTCAGATTTTTATTTTGAACCGGGTTCAGCAGAGCTTTCCGACGACGCAAAAAATACGCTCCAAAAACTTACCCCATGCTTGGGGAAATTTCAAATAAAATAAGGTTAGAGGGACATACCGATAATACTCCTTCACAGCTTGAAAACCGTTCGGGAGAGGGAGAGCCAAAGTACCCCTCAAACTGGGAACTTTCAGGTCAGCGCGCAATTAACGTGTTGAAGTTCATTGAATCGGCAGGCATTCCCTCAAACAGACTTTCAGCAACAGCTTATGGGGATACCAGACCAATAGAATCAAATAAAACTCCTGAAGAAAGGTCTTTTAACAGGAGAGTAGATATTGTCGTTGTTACTGAAGGCGGTGAATAAAGATTAAAGTTTAATCACAATGAGGGTAATATCATCAAACTGCTCTTTATCACCGGCAAAATCATTAATATTTCTGATAATGGTTTCAGTAATCTCTCTGGCATTTTTATCACTGCAATCCTGAATAATACTTTGAAGTCTTTCCAGACTGAATTCCTCATCTTTTATATTTAAAGCATCTGTTATTCCGTCAGAATAAAGAACAAGGATTCTCCCGTCATTAAAATGGTAGGTTTCAGAAATGTAGGTTTCTTCGGCAAAAATACCCGCAGGTTTTGAGTTTGCCCTTATAAAATCGAAGGCATCATATTTAGGGTCATAGATAATCATGGGGTAATGCCCTGCATTAGTATAAAAAAGAGTTTTTATTTTATAATCTAAATACCCGCAGAAGACAGTCGCGAAACTCATGGTTTTTAGTTAAACGTCCGCTGCCCTGATTGGATGTCATTACCTCGTTAATTCTCGCTACTATAGCATTAGTTGATGTAGAAGAAAATTCCTGGCTTCTTGCTATGGTGTGTATAACCATAGAAATAAGAGCGGCTGAAAAACCCTTTCCGGACACATCAGCTATCAGGACACCCATAGAGTTGTTATCCACCTTCTCGATAAGAAAGTAATCACCGCTCACTTCCTTGGCCGGTTTCTGATAGGCGAATACATCCATACTTATAAATTCAGGAATGACCCTCTGAAAAACGGCTTCCTGTATTTGTGAAGCAAGACTCAAATCCCTCTTTGTTATTTTTGCTTCCTGTTCCTTATCAAACAAAATTATATTATTGGAAACGATCTGAACTATTTTCTTTAGTTTTGAAATTAAAACCATCTCTTTGTCAGTGTATGTATTGTTATCAAGTTTTCCTGAAATATTAATAAGGATTGTAATTACGTTATCGTAAAAAACAGGTATGATTAAAAAAGTCTCATAATTTTCAAAATATCTTTCGGCAATATCACGTATATTTGAAAACCGAGGATCAAAATTGATTATCTCCCTGTCATAAATATCAATATCCGGAGTGATGCGCCTGAAGAACGGGTCAATAGCCGAGATACTGTAACTCTTATTATTTGATGAATAAATTACCTTATATATATCCATTTCTTTATCAAAAAATAAAAAATCCGCGTTCCTGCAGTTTATATTTTCAGTAAGGATATCTATTGATTTCTTTGCCAATTCCTGAATGTTATGCGAGGGACCTATTCTGTCTAAGAAAATTTCAGTCATATCCCTGTCCCGGTATCGTATACGAAATAATTTCTTAATCAAAACTCCCGACACATTATAAAGATAGAAAAATATTATGAGAACCGGGGGTATTACGATAAAATAGACTATAGGCTGAATAATAGAAACCCATGTTCTGAATACAAAAATAAGTGCTGATAGAATAAATGTCAGAAAATATCCGATTAATAATTCCTGAAAGAGCAAAGAAAGCCTTTTCCTTAGATTTACAAAACGGTAACTGATAACCGAATATAGAAGGCTTCCTCCGGCTGCAGTAAAAGCCGATCCCTTTAAAAAAAATGCAATAACAGGATAATGTCCGATGAAGCTTAATTCGGCTAAAGAATAAACAATTACAAAAAATACGACGCCACTGAAAAAATACCTTACCTGTTTTTTCTGATAAATCAGCTTGAGTTTCCTGTATTTTAAGGCAATAATCCCAAGAGAACATATTGATAAAGAAGTTGAAAATATCAAAAGTGCATAATGAAAGAAATTGAATTCCGGAAAAATTTCAAGAAATCTCTGTTTACTAAACCTCTCATTTACAAAAAAGGTATACTTGTTAATATCAATACCCGCAGCTCCGGTAATAGCGGCAGCTAAAGAAAGAATAAAAAAAACTGCAAGATATCTGTCCATTCGAGCCGATTTTTTATCCCTGGGAAAATTAGCCGCAAAAAAAAGAAATGTAAAACCGAGAAAGTATTCTGAGGCATATTGAACCCGAAGCATGACGATTGTAAAAAGTCTTGAATTACCGATCAAAAATATTTCTTTTAATCCCATGCTTCCTGCGATTAGTGAAACTGTAAAAAGCAAAAGAGCTGACGCTATATTTAAAACACTTGTGCTTTTCAAAATACTCTCGATAGACATCGCAATTAAAATGCAGGCGCAAGAAATCATGAAAATATACGCAATTATCATTGAAGCTCCATGTTCAACCCCACTCCACTTTCGGAGATGGGATGGGGATGAGTTTAATAATAAAAACAAGCGTAATATTTTAAAATAAAACCATAAAAATGGCCATTATTCACCATGCACGGTAAAACTGAGCTCTTGTTAAAATAAATTTTTATAATGCCGATAAATGAATAAAGGAGAGATGTTATGGTTAGAGGAATATATACAGGCGCAAGCGGGATGATGGCAACAATGGAAGAAATGAATACCGTGGCAAATAACCTTGCCAATGTGAATACCGACGGATTTAAGCGGGAAACCAGCGTTACAAAAGCCTTTCCAGAAATGCTGATCCGAAGGATTAACGATGACGGCGTTGTTAAATTCCCATTGGGAAGTTATGACCTTGCTCCCGTTGCCGGAAAATTGGGGACAGGAGTGGAATTTAACGAGTCTTATATCCGCTATGAGCAGGGAAGCCTTCTTGAAACTGGCAATGATTTCGATTTTGCTCTTGAGGGAGAAGGATTCCTGACAGTGATGACGGATGAGGGAGAAAAATATACAAGAAACGGAAACTTTAAGATAAATAATGACGGTTTTTTAACTGATATGCACGGAAATAAGGTCCTGGGAGAAAACGGTTTTATCCAGGTAAGCCTGAACAATTTTCAGGTAGATAAAGAAGGAAATGTTTATACAAATTCAGATTACAAGCTTGAAGACTTTGCGGATAAAGCCGGTAATGAATGGAAGAATATGATAAAACTCGATCGTCTTAAAATAGTTGATTTCCCGGAACGGCGCTATCTCCAGAAAGACGGTAATACCTGGTATAAGGAAAGCGATTTTTCAGGCCAGGCTTTCATTACAGAAGGAGAAAACAGGCCTCAGGTTCACCAGGGCTTCCTCGAAAAATCTAATGTCGATCCCGTGGTCGAAATGACAAGAATGATTGAAATAAACAGGCTTTATGAAGCAAATCAGCGTGTTATCCAAACAGGTGATGATATGCTGTCAAAGGCAATTACCCAGGTTGGAAGGGGCCTTGCCTGAACAATAATAACTTCCTTTCAGCAAATCTTTTTATTGTAATTTTCCGGATTTCTTTCTAAAATATTACTATTCATCGTTTATTCAATTAATGGCTTTAATGCAAAAAATCTATTGTTAAAATTATAGCCACCAAGACTCTGAGGCGCAGAGTACAATAGGCGAATTATTTTTTTGATTTATAATGAATTAAAATGTTAATAAAAACTCCGTGTCTTTGTGTCTCGGTGGCAAATAAATGGTTTTAAAGTTTTTGCAGTGCCGCCATTAATACATTTAAATTATATATTTTATAAGCAGTAAAGGTGAAAAAATATGTTTGAAGATAGTTTCAAGCTTCTTGGGCTTGATCCTGATGCGGCTCTGAATGATGTTAAAAAAGCATACAGGATTCTTGCCAAAAAGCATCATCCGGACCGCTTTACGGAAAATGAACAAAAAAAGAAACAGGAAGAGAAGATGGTTCGGATAAATGAGGCTTATCAATTAATTATATCAAATTTAAATAAAAGAAAAAAAGAAGATAAATCCCAAAAATCAGATTCCATTAAATCAGCCATAGAAGAAAATGATTTTACAATTTACAAAAAAGGCGTCGAGTATTTTAATAAATACAGCGGCTCTTTTTCTTTAAAATTGAAAGATTTCGCGTATGATCTTGATTCTCTCCTGGAAAAGAAAAAAAATATCGAGGCGGCAAAAGAATGTTTTATAAGAGTGCTGAATGAATACCCGGACAGCGATTGGGCTTTTGATTCGGAAGAACGTTTAAAAAAAATAGTAAAATTATTTCCCAATCTTGAAGAAAGCATTACATTTATAAAAACCCATTCTTTAAGCAGGACAGCGAAAGGCACACCGATCTGGTTCAAGAAAAACTCTCCGCAACAAAGATAAATAATGGGGAATAAAGTATGGTTTTATATTCCTCTTATTATGATATTCTGAATGTAACTGAAATTGCTTCAACAGAAGAGATCAAAACCGCTTTCAGGAAGCTGGCTTTGATACATCATCCGGATAAAAACAGCAATTCTCCCAAATCTGAGACGGAATTTATTATAATTTACAATGCGTACAATGTCCTGTCCAATCCTGTAAAAAGGGTTGAATACGACACATATCTCAGTTCCAGCAGCATCCTTAAAAACAGGAAAAAAGGATGGCACACTGGAACGAAGGCTCTTCCAGGAATAGCAAAAACTCCTTACTCTTCCCTTAAGACAATCTTCAGCCATATCAATTTTATTCTCTGGGAAATCGAAGACTTTCTTCGGAATAACAACACAATCGAATGGAACAAAGAGTACAGCGGAAAACCATTGCTCTATTATGTTTTGAATATTCTGATTTTTATTGACAAATGGATTCTCGACCCTTCTGGATACCGGGACTATTTCCTTGAAGCCAGGAAAATGAACAGGACCGACATTGCCGTCTATATTAATAATATATTTTTCAGCCATGGAAAACCCGGCCATCGTCCATTTATAAGCATAATGGATTATTTTTACAATATCCGTAAAAGGATGGACAAATTCCTGAAGCATTGTGGAATCGGAGATATTGTTAAAACCATTCCCGGATGTGACATCCGGATTGTAGACTCAATTTTCGAGGCGCAAAACCTTGCTCTACACTATATCTGCTTATTAAACAAGATTCTGGCAGGCGAAACTGACATCATCCCGCCTTTCCGGCATTCAAATACCTGTTTTGATGTTTGAAAAATTTGTTTATCTCCAAGATTTAAATATGCGAGTTTATCAATACACCCATAAAGACCATCCATCAGATAAAGGCGGCAGGTACTCAGGAGGCTTGACAGTTTAGAGTGGTTTCGTTAAGATATGTGATAAAGTAAGCCCTTAGGAAAGATTATTCAATATGAAAGAAGAATATACAACTTTGATGAGTGCGGCGAGGGAAGGTCAAACTGACACTGTTAAAGCCTTGATCAAGGCTGGTATCGATATCAATACAACAGATGAATTTGGTGAAACGGCTTTGATGTGGGCGGCCAAATATGGTAATACAGACATAGTTAAAGTATTAATCGAAGCTAAGGCAGATGTCAACTCTGTAAAAAAAGACGGCAAGACGGCTTTGATGGATGCGGCCGGAAGCGGTAGCACCGAAACAGTTAAAGCATTGGTCGAGGCTAAGGCCGATATCAACTCGGTGGATAAAACCGGCTGGACGGCTTTGATGTTCGCGGCCGGATTTGGTAATACTGATACGGTTAAAGCATTGATACAAGCTAAGGCAGATGTCAATACCGAGAATATTGAAGGCTGGACGGCTTTAATGTATGCCGCCAGGGAAGGGCAAATGGACGCGGTTAAATCATTGATTGAGGCTAAGGCTGATATAAACATGGCGGCTAAAAATGGTGAAACGGCATTGAGTCTGGCAAAAGACGATGATATCATCAATCTATTAAAAAAAGCAGAGCAAGATAACTTTAACAGGCTTTTGTAGACGGGTTAAGAAGAGAAAAGTATTTTATTATAAAAATATTTCTTTACGAATCTTTACCGGGAATGCTATTATAAATTCAGTTCCATTCGCTGAATTTAACCGGACAGTCCCTTCTAATTGCGAAGATAATAAATTCACCATTAAAAGACCAAATGATGTCATACCCTTAGTAAAGTTAAATCTAGGCGGCAAGCCTATTCCATTATCATGAACAATTAAATTACAAAGACGGGTATTTTTATCAAAAAATAATTTTATCAGAATTGTCCCTTTTTCCCCTTCCGGGAATGCATATTTGAGGCTGTTTGATACCAGCTCATTGAGAATTAGCCCGCAGGGAATAGCTTCATCGATTCCAAGATGAATCTCTTCAGCCTCGATTTTTATTTTTATATCCTGACGCTTATACGTTGAACTCAGGTTATCAATTAGTTTTGGAATAAATTCCCCAAAGATTATATCAGTATACATTGAGTAACTGTATAAGTCATTATGAATAAGAGCCATGGTATTTATGCGGTTTACATTAACTGAATGTTCAACATACTATTAATTAACTGCAAGTTGTTTTTAACACGGTGATGTATTTCTTTTATTAATATTTCTTTTTCTTTAATTGAAGCCTTAACCTTTTCTTCGGCATTTTTTATCTCTGTCATATCCCTGAATGATTCAACAGCCCCGATAACATTCCACTGTGTGTCGTATAAAATTGAAGAGGTTGCCCAGACTTGAATATTTTCATCTTCTGTTGATGAAAGAAACCTGCCGGCAATTAGTATCTTTTCAGATCTTTGAAAAAAGTCATATTCTTTTTCAATATCCTTATCAAGCTTTGATATTAGATCAATAATTATTGGCCCTTTATATCCATAATATGGAACGGCGTTTTCATAATCCCCTTTCCCGATTATATCTTTCGATTTTACACCTGATATTTCTTCTAAAGCTTTATTCCATAAATAAACTTTACCATTAACATCGATAACAAAAGTAGGATCGGGAAGATTATCTATTATAGAAAATAATAAATGTTCAGAATTTTTAACCGTTAACTCGTTTAGCTTTTTATCTGTTATATTTTTAACGCAGACAAGCCTGGCCGGATTTCCTTCCCAGGCAGTTGTTATTGAAATGATTTTTACAAAAACAAGGCGGCCATTTTTGCTTACAATACGGAAGATCAAGTCATCCGGTAATTCTTCATTTTTGGCTTTTTTAATCTGAAACTCATTGACTTTTTCTCTGTCGTCAACATGAATAAAATCAAAAATATTTTTATCGTTTACGTCATTTATTGAATAACCCAAATCCGCGAGAACATTTTGATTTACAAATTCTATTGTATTATCCTGAATAACTATCAGAATATCTTTTGCGTTTTCTAATAATAACTTGTATTGGATATAATTGTTGATTTCCTTATCCATATATTACTCCTCAAAAAATACTAATTCATCTTAATTTTTTATTACAAATCTCCTTTGAGAATATTATGTTCAGGTAATGCCAAATACCGCCAAAGCAATGGCAAGTTATTATCCTTCTTTACTTATTCAGCCTGGAAAATTTAGAGCTTTCTATCGTTGCGCCGGCCATTAGCCCCTTTTGACCGGAGACAAATCCTATAATCGGCTGGTTGAGTTTTGAACTATCCACAGAACCCTCGACGCCTGCGTTTATTAAAGTAACTGTTCCGTCAAGACCGGCCTGCCAGTTTTCACTCTCGCGGAATTTCTTCAAAGCCGTTTCATCAATAAAGATCAGAATTATGTCTTTCTGCTGGGCACCGAGTTGATAGCCTATCGAGCCTGAAACAATATTGTAGTAAGCAATAGTCTTTCCGTTGATTCTCAGGCCCCCCTCGCCGTATTCTCCGCCGACAATAAAACCCGCCTGCTTTACCTCCGGTATTATCAGGACACCCTTTCCAGCCTCAAGATATTCCTTCGCGCCTTTGACTGTTTTTACAAAACGGTTCAATGCCGCATCTATGGCAGTATCGATTTGTTTTGCCGTACCTGAATAAGAAAAGACCGGTTTAACTTCAATAATCAATGTCAAAATTAAAATCATTACAATATTAATAGACGATAAATGCTTCATATTAATCTCTTCCTAAGTGACGTAAAATCCATTTCTTTATTTCATATAAATTTACTCATAAAAAGTATGTTAGTCAATAGCAGGGAATAAAATTGAATACTTAAAAAAAAAGATATATAATAATTTATAAAACCGTAATGTTAAACAAAGCCAATTACCAGACCTGATAAATAAAAATAAGTGCGATTTTGTGAAAACAACTTTCATTAAATTTTAAAGGGAGGATTAATTTGGAAAATGATGACTCAATAACAATCCGTAATAATATTAAGCCCGGAGATTTAGGTTATATTACCTATTTACATGGAGTGCTTTACTACAATGAATGCGATTTTGACATTACTTTTGAAAGATATGTGGCATTTCCACTTTCCGACTTTATTATTAAAAACGATCCCCAAAGCAGAATCTGGATTTTAGAAAAAGAAGAGAAGATAATGGGATGTATAGCAATAGTAAAAATAGACGATGCTCAGGCACAATTACGGTGGTTTTTATTAGATCCGTCCATACGCGGAAAAGGGTACGGAAATAAATTACTGGAGGAAACAATAAAGTTTTGTAAAGATATGAATTATAAAAAAATCATTTTATGGACAGTAAACCTGATGGATACTGCGATATATTTATATACAAAATATGGATTTAAATGTAAGGAAGAGAAAAAGCACATTTTATGGGGAAGGGAATTGACGGAACAGAAATTTGAACTGGAACTTTAATAAAAATATTTCTTTTGGGCAAAAGAAATCAAAAGCTTCTTCGTTCTTTCTCACTGGCAAGAAAGAACGAAGAAAAGAAAGAGCCACCCTCCGCCTTTTCCATGCAAAGATATTTTTCAGTAATAAGGTTGCATTATTGACTTTTGATTACAGTTACCTTTTGCTAATAGCCGCCTTACAGTTCATCCGTGAACTGATGCGGTGGCCGTGCCATCCCTGGCACTAATATGGATAAACAATTTAGTGTAATAATTTGGAATAATGCGATTATTATTTCTTGTTTGAGTGATTCTTTTAGAAAAGATTGCCGGGAAAAGGGGCAAGAGTCAGTAGTACATAACAAAACATTTTAAAACAGATTTTATTTCTCAATTTTTTAAATTTGTAATTTTATAAAAAATGTAATAAAATGAATTCTATCAATTAATTACAAAGAAGGTAAGATGGAGACAGTTCGATCAACCGAAAGGGAAGTTGCTTCCTGGATTGCAGGAGAAATTAATAGGCTTTTAGAAACCGGAGGGTTTCCTTTCCAAAGCGCGACGGTTGAAACATCGGTTTCATCCGAATACAAGAAAGGCAGCGGTTTTCCTGATATCATCATCTGGAAAGACAGGTCTTCTAACAGCGCATATTCTTTTATCGAGCTAAAAATTCCGGGTAAAACAGAAGACCTTTCCAAATTGCCGACAAAAGCAAAAGATTTAGGGGTAAGCTATATCTTTGTATCTAATTTTCAAAGTGGAAACATTTATGAAGTAAATAATAACGTTCTAAATTCGCTGAAAAATTATAACCAGAATGTTTTAAATGACATAGAACTCTGGAAAGATAAACAGGTTCAGATTAAAATCAAGCAGTATTTTGAACAGTTTATAAACGATTTAAGCGCTCTTCATGAAAAAGGGACACCTGCATGATTCTTATCCCGGACAAGATATTCTTTATTAACATATTGAGGGGAAGTGTTTCAAAGCTTACACCCATTTTAAAAACCCACATTTTCAGGAAAATTTCAGACAGAAGCCTCAAGGAAAAAGTGGAACAATGGGGTATCAAGCAGGGAATAGCAAGCGCAGGCGATGAAAATTATTTTGAAACTGTTGCCATTCAGATATCCTACGACCTGATAACAAAAATACTTTTTTATTTTACCATTCGTAAACATTTTACCACACTACCGGATTGTTATAAAGAAACTAAAGACCCGAGAAGAATTGAGGAAATCTTCCGGGAATGCTTCGCAAAAGCACAGGAAATAGACTGGCAGGCTGTATTTGATATGGATATAGCAAAGGACCTGGGTTTTCCTGATGAAATGGATGGTGTGATTTCCAGCCTGCTTGAAGAACTGAAGCATTATAATTTTTCCACACTGAAAGAAGATGTTATCGGCGAAATTTTTGAAGAACTCATACCGGAGGAAGACAGGCATCTTCTTGGACAATATTTTACGCGTGAAAATTTAGTTGATTTAATTATAGGTTTTACCGTACAGAATTATGACGGCTCCTATTGCGACCCGACTTGCGGATCAGGCACTTTCTGCAACCGGATTTATTCACGCCTCCGCTGGCTTTCCGGTTATAAAAAACAACACAATGAAATTCTGGGGCAGGTCTGGGGTATCGATATAGCCCATTTCCCTGCGGAATTGGCTGCGATAAACCTATTCCGCCAGGAAGTCCACAATTTTGAGAATTTTCCCAGGATTATCGTAAGCGATGTATTTGATATTTATGAAGGAAAGGAATTCGATTTTCCCCCGCTTAAATCTTCAAAGTACAAGTTTAAAATTAAGGAAAAGTTTCCGCTGATGAACGGGATAACAGGTAATTTTCCTTACATCCGTCAGGAATTGATTGAAAAAAAAGTAAAGGGGTATAAGAAGTTTATAACCAAAACATTAGCCGAGGATTGGTTTCCTGATTACATGGAAATTCTTTAAAATAAAATTAAATGAGGGAGAACTTAAGATTTTTCAAGGAAGAAGCGAAAAACCGGAACAACAGAAAATGATTTCAGAATGGACTGAAAGCGGAAAGCTGGAAATTGCCCTATCCGGTCAGGCGGATATTTATGCATACCTCTTTTTCCATACCGCTAAATTTCTCAAGGAAGGCGGCAGGATGGGAATTGTTACATCCAATTCCTGGCTTGATGTCGCTATGGACTGGAACTTAAAAAGTTCTTTCTTAAAAAGATTTCTCCGGTCGCAATCGTAGCTTCATGGGAAGAGCCATGGTTTGACGATGCTTCCGTCAATACGGGTATTTACGATTTTAGAGAATTCACCGCCGGAAAAAGACGGCAGCCTCCGTTTTGTAAAACTCAAAAAAAGCTGGAGGATTTGATTCCTCACCCGGATTTGAGGCTGGAAGAAAATGAGCGCTGGAAACACGTGGATGCGCTGGTCAGGACAATTGAATACTCCGGTGAAAAAGAACTGGCAGGGCAAACAAAAGCAAGGTTCACTAAAATAAATGATTATATATCCAGCTATGAAGACGAGGATATGGTTATACGAATCGTGAAAAAAGATTTTCTGGAAAAAGAGCTTTCCGAAAAATGCGAGAAGGCAAAATGGGGAAAATATTTACGCGCTCCGGATGTGTATTTTGAATTGATCGAAGAAGGCCGGAAAAAGAAAACGATGGTTCCTTTGAAAGAAATAGCCGATATTAGACGGGGTTATACAACAGGCATTAATGATTTCTTTTATCTTGAAAGAGATGGGGAGAATTATAAAAACGCCGCCGGATGGAGCGGGAAAATCGAGGCCGAATACCTGAAGCCCGTTATTAAAAGCCCAAAGGAAAGCAATACCATAGAAATCGACCCCGTAAAGCTGAAGTTCCGGCTCTTTATCTGCAATAAAAGCAAAGATGAATTGAAAAGCGCAAATCATTATGGTGCGCTGAACTATATCGAATGGGGAGAAATGAAAGAACCGGCGAGGGAGAGAAATACCCGGAAGTATCCAGTGTAAGAGGGAGAAAGTATTGGTATTCTTTGGAAGATAAAATTCCAGGATTAATTCTAATGCAAATGATTAACAATGACAGGTTTTTAATATTCGAGAATAATAAAAAAGTATATGTTGACCATCTTTTTGAATATCTGATAAATGATAATGATTCTGACTGATATCTGCCTTATGAATTCAACAATTACAGCTTTGAGCCGTGAAATTATAGGCCGTGCCAATCTTGGGGATGGAGCAACAAAGACAGAAGGTGTTGATTGGAAAAATGATGTCGAAACTATTAATCCAGATTTCATTTCAAAAGAAAACAGATTTAAAATTATAAATGCCTTTACAAAGATAAAGTTACGCCCGATTCAATCTATTTTCAATGAGGTTAAGTTGAAAGACCGGCGTGAGCCGGACAGCCTGGTTCTTGAGGCGATGGGGCTTGACCCGGAAAAATATTTAAAAAGGATTTACGAAGGTATAACGGAACTGGTAAATGAAAGGCTCAGCCTTCCCAAAATGCGTAAAAAGGATAAGAAGGCAAAGATAACAAAAAGCCTTGATCAAATTGCTGATATGGTCAGGCAGGAAATCCTTCCTTCCGGCCTACGGCAGTTTCCGGAAAGTTTTATCAATTCGGCGGAATTGAAAAGGGCAAAAGATATTCCTGTGAGCGGGAAACCCTTAAAATACAGAAATGAGTTTTTAACTATATGGGAAATACTGGATTCTGAAGGACAGAAGATTTATCAAACCGATAACGAAGATGCGGCAAAATTTATTGTCTATTCTTATAAACCGGATACTTACACCATTAAAATCCCGGCATATTTTCAGATAATCAGGAATATTGTCTCAGAATATGACAATTATATTAAAGAAACCCGCAACAAAATAGTTCAGCGTGTTTTTGAGGCCACATTCGATCATTCGGCGGCGGAAAAGATTGCGGGGGAGATTCTGGGGGAATAATGAATTATTTAAATCAATGGAGAATCGTATTATGCCATTAAAACCATATCTACCGGATAAATTGCCTCTGAAAAAACTGGATTGGACGGATTTTATCGGATTAATCGCAAAATCCAACCGTGAACTGGCCCGATATGATGGTATATTGAGCGGTATTTTAAATCCTGATGTTATGCTTTCGCCGCTGGCAACACAGGAAGCAGTGATTTCTTCCAAGATTGAAGGCACACAGGCTACTCTGGAAGAAGTGCTCAGTTTTGAAGGCTGATATGATTACCGATGAAAGGAAATACAATGACATTCAGGAAGTTATCAATTACCGGAAGGCAATGGTTTATGCTGTAGATTGGCTTAAGAAAAAGCCTATAACTCTAAATTTGATATTGGAATTGCATAATATTTTAATGGATAGCGTCCGTGGAAGGGATAAAAACAGGGGCAGGTTTAGAAAAGATCAAAATTGGATCGGCAGTCCGGGAACTCCGATAGAACAAGCTTCTTATATACCCCCGGAACCAGTGGTTTTAATGGAATATCTAGATAACTTCGAAAGGTATTTTCATTTTGAAGAAAAAGAACAACTGGTTCAACTGGTGATTGTCCACGCCCAGTTTGAGCTGATTCATCCTTTTTGTGATGGAAACGGAAGACTTGGCAGAATTTTAATTCCTTTATTTTTATTTGAAAAAGGTCTCCTCAGCAGTCCGGTTTTTTATATCAGTACGTATTTTGAGACTAACCGTGAAATTTATTATGACCGATTTAATACTATCAGCAGCAAAGGAGATTGGAAAAGCTGGATTCAATTCTTTTTAACGGCGGCTATAGAACAATCAAAAAATAACAGTGAGAAAGCAAAAGCTATAATTTTGTTATATGAAAATATGAAACGGATAATCTTTAATATGAGCTCAAAGTTTTCATTACCTGCACTGGACACTCTTTTTACAAAACCTATTTTTAATTCATCGGATTTTATTCAATATTCAGGAATCCCAAAAGCCAGCGCCATGCGTTTATTATATGAGTTGAAAAAGAAAGGAATCCTTCTTGAAATCAGGGAGGCAAAAGGCCGCCGTGCATCCATAATGGGTTTTAAAGAACTTTTAAGTATAGCCGGTTAAGTTTGTGTCTCAAAGTTGAGACACAAAACATATTGTATCTCATTTTTCAAACATTTTGAGACACAAACAATTTTGTGTCTCATTTATGAGATACAAAAAGTTTAGATAAGAATCATTTGTTTTTCGTTTTCTTACCCCGAGGGTTTTAGCCGCCTGGAGCGGCGTCCGGCCGAAATTGTTGTTCTTCTTGTGAGGTTAGTTAGTTAAATAATTTTAGCTTAAAGAAACAGATTCATTCCCTTACCCGCAGCGGTTTCCCGGCGATCTTTGGTAAAGGAAACGAAATTGCTGAAATAATAAAGCGCATTATCCGCTATTAATAATAAAGGATCATAAATGAAGTAAGCACAGGATGCGCGTCAGCGGCGAATCAAAACAGGATGTTTTGGTGAGACGCTATTGAATAAAAAAGATTGTTTTATAAAATTTGGGATAATGCAAATTTGATAAAAATATATCTACGCTATGGAAACCGCTAAGGGCGGCTCTTTCTTTCGCTTCCTTTCTTTCTGGCCGACACAGAAAGAAAGGAAGAAAGCCTTTGCCCTCGCCGCGGCTCTGCGGCAAAATTGTTTTTGTTTCTTTTGTCAATACAAAAAAAGGAGAGTAACTTTATGAAACGCCAATCCTGGGATACTTCCGGTTATAACGACCGTCAGGATGATATCCGTGAAATAAAAATAGAGCCGGAACTGGAAGTTATTAAGAATATGTACTCTGACAGAGATTATACCGTTGAACTGAAAACAAATGAATTTTCAACAGTCTGCCCCAAGACAGGGCTTCCTGATTTCGCCGGATTGAATATTAAATATATTCCCGGAGAATTTCTTGTGGAGGAAAAGTCCCTTAAGCTTTATCTTACAGGCTACAGAAATCTTGGAATATTCCAGGAACATGCAGTAAATAAGGTTCTGGATGATTTCGTTAAAAAGATAAAGCCGCGGTGGTTAAAGGTTTCGGCGGATTGGAACAGCAGGGGTGGAATTGAGGTTAATGTCGAAGCGGAATGGAAAACGTCCTGAGCCGGTTTAAAGCAGATCGGAATAATCGTCTTCTTCAACTTTGCCGGACGCTTTTTGTTTTTTTCTGTTTGAAGCAATTATCTTTGTCTTTAATGGGAGCCAGAGTCTGTTGTATGCTTTTGAAAGCTCAAAAATCTCGTCATCCTGATAATTCTGGTTGATTTTTACGGAATAATTGTAGTCAATTTCCTTAAATTCCCTCTTCATAACATAAATGGGATCGCCGATATTTTTAGCAAAATGCGCGGAATATACAATCGATATGATAAAAACATCCGCAATAAGAATGCAGGTAAGCATCAGGGTAAGTTTTGCCTCCATTATTACATCCTCATAAGCGATAAAACCGCTGAAATGAAGAGCCATAAATACAAGTATTGATATAAACACAACCATCGAGGACAATGAAGCCACATGGTGCTGGACCATTGTTGAAAAGACATTCTCAATCTTTCCGAAAACCTTGAGTACTCTCAGTATTCTTAAAATCCTTGTGACCCGGATCGCACGGATTATTTTCAGGAGATTTGCAACATTTCTCGCGCCTAATTCCGTCTTTCCAAGAAGATAGAATATCAGCATCGGCCCTGAATTCAATAAAAGCAGGGGAATCGAGGCTAAGAAATCAACCCAGCCTCCTTTATATAAAAAATAAGTCATAAAATTTTTATTCCTGACGGCAATAACTGTCCTGATAATAAATTCAACGCTGAAAATAAGATCGAAACAAAATGCGGAATATACCATATATTTCTGAAAATCTTTATTGGATGAAAAATAAATTATTCCCCAATCGTCAAGAACAAGCTGAATCACTGAAAGAGCGATAATAAACAGAAGAATATTATCGATAATTTTGGGTATTTTCTTCATTATAAATCCTCTTCAATAGTGATTTTATACAATTCATCTATAATATTAAAGTCAAAACCGTAAAACTTATGGTTCACTCTGCCACATTTAACCAGCTCAATGCAAAAGAATCGGCTCCTTTGTCCTTTTTGGCTGTTTTCCAGTCGAGCGCAAAACGGTACAGGATTTTTAAAAGACCTGATTGAATCGGAGAATCTTCAGTCCGTTCAACAAAAAAGGCTTTAGTAAGAACCTCAAGAAAACTGCCGGATATGTCCGGAAGCTCTTTTGTAATTATGCTGTTAATGGTCTGAATAAAATTCTTTGCGAGCGTCTGGTCATCCTCCACATCTTTCAATGATACAGAACTGCTCTGCGGACCGCTGTACTGTGGAGGTAAAACGACCTTTGCCGGTAGTGATATATCGTACATCGGCATCATAATAAGGGAGGTATATAAAAAATCCAGCGCTTCTTCTTTTGTTTTAAGGGGAATCCCCTCGAAGCGGTTCATTCCATGGTATATGTATTTTTTATTTTGATAAATTGAGTTTACATAAGCACTTAACAGTGGGCTTTCAACAAAGGTAGAAATCTCCCCATAATCCCTCCGGGATTTATTCCGCGCTATCAATTTTGCAGAGAAATCAAGTATTTTTTCCCGGTATGGTTTATCCGGGGCTGGAAAATCCACAAGCCTTTGTATGGTATAGAATAGAATAGTTTGAATCTTCAACTTTAATTGCCCTGCTATGACCTGCCCGAGAATTTTAAATAATTCCATTTTAATTGTTTCCCAATCCGTTCCGGGATAATAACCCGGCAGGGAAAAAGTAACTTTCAGTTTTGCATCGTTATTTTTTATCAGCACCGTAGCGCTTTCTTCCTTTTCCCACAAGCTGGAGTTTTTCAAGGCATTGCTGTTTATAAGCTGATCTACAAATTCATTAATTTTGGCATAATCCATTAATTTAGCCCTTTCTTTGTAATAAATTTAACAAGCGTGCATCAAAGTGCCGCTTGACCTGTATATCTTTCGGCAAAAATTGTATATTTTATTAAATTAAAAGCGATAAGAATAATCTATTTTATTTTTGTATCACCAAAACTCTTTCAAGATCATTATAATCCCTGATTATTTCAAATTTATTAAAGCCTAAAACATTAAATATTTCTTTTACCTTCTGCCACTTATAATCCACCTCAAGGACAATCCAGCCGTCTTTATTCAATACCTTAAATGATTTATCGGCAATAGCCCTGTAGAAGTCAAGTCCATCCTTACCGCCGTAAAATACCTTTTTAGGCTCGTATTGAGCGGCATCTTTCCCCAATTTCTTAAGGTCTTCGTCTGAAAGATAGGGCGGATTCGATATGATAAGATCATAATTTTCGGTAATTAATTTTTGATGCTTTAAAAAATTTATCTTAATAAGCTCTACATTTTTAACACCGAGTCTTTCAATATTCATTTTCGCAGTTTTAATATTAATATCAACAGCCTTAATCTTTGCCTCAGGAAAAAGTCTGGATAAAGATATTGCAATCGCTCCGGAACCGGTGCCTATATCAAGAATATTATAAAATTGCATCCCGCCATTCTGAACGGCGTACAGCAAATGCTCGGTATCGGCTCGGGGTATCAGGGTCTTCCTCGAAACAATAAATTTATCCTGAAAAAAATATTTATACCCGAGAATATAAGCGATGGGCTTGAAATTAAGGCGTTCTATGATTGAATAGATTATTCTGACAGTCATTAAAATGCCGATTTTTTCTGTTTTATGCAGGAATAACTCATTACGGTTAAAATTTAGAAAATAAGCGATAATTGTACCCGCATCAATTTCCGGTGAAGGAATATTTTTCTTTTTTAATAATCTTACAGAATAATTATAAAGCTTTTCTAATGTCATCTTTTATCCAAGCGATTTCAACAGTTCTTCCTGTTCGCTGATAATGCAGGCATTTATCAGCTCATCGCAGTTGCCGTTCATTATCATATCCAGTTTATACAGAGTAAGGTTTATCCTGTGATCGGTTAATCTGTTTTGGGGAAAATTGTATGTCCTTATCTTTTCCGATCTGTCTCCGCCGCGGATAGCGCTCCGTCTTAAGTCTGTCTCGTTTTGCGCCTTTTTCTGGATTTCAACATCGAGGAGTTTTGATCTTAAAACTCTTAATGCGCTGGCCCTGTTTTGAAGCTGCGATCTCTCTTCCTGGCAGGCTACAACAATTCCTGAGGGTATATGAGTTATGCGTACAGCCGAATCTGTCTTGTTTATATACTGGCCGCCGGCTCCGCTTGCCCTGTAGACATCGATTTTCAGGTCTTTTGGGTCAATCTGGACATCCACTTCGTCGGCCTCTGGAAGTACCACAACAGAAGCTGTTGATGTATGAACCCTTCCGCTCGCTTCCGTTACAGGAATTCTTTGAACACGGTGGACGCCGCTCTCAAACTTAAAATGACCGTAAACCTCCTTTCCCTTTACAGAAAAGACGATTTCCTTATATCCACCAAGTCCGGTGTCATTAAAGTCAAGAACCTCATATTTCCATCTTTTAAGTTCTACATAACGTGTATACATTCGGAATAAGTCTCCTGCAAAGATAGCGGCCTCGTCTCCGCCGGTTCCTGCGCGGATTTCCACGATAATGTTCTTTGCTTCAAGCTCGTCTTTCGGAAGAAGCATTTTTAGTATTTCCTTCTCCAGTTCTTCTTTTCTTGCGGTTAGTTTTTCCAGATTTTCCTCGGCCATTTTTTTAAGCTCTTCATCGCCGCTTGAGGCTATTTCTTTAGAATCCGCCATCTCTTTCTCAATTTTCGCGGTTTCATTGTATTTCTCGGCTATGGGCTGAAGCTCCGCCCTGTCCTTCGCGAGTTTTATGTATTCCTGGCCGGTAGGCTGCATTTTGGAAAGTTTTTCCCCCATTTCTTCATACTTTTTAACAAGATCAATTGCTTTCTGAAGCATTATAAACTCCTGTAATTATCTATCACCTTATTATACCAAGTCATATTAAAGCGGGTAACGGTTATTTGAATGTTTATTTGGTATTATAATGAGATTGTTTTGATTGCTACTCAGTATTATAAATCCTGTAAGCCGTTGTGTCAATCTAAAAAATTTGTTTTAACTGGCCGTTTTTAACCTCGAAAACCGAGGTGCTGTCTGTAATATTTTTAAAAGGCTCCGGATTTGTCGCGGTAATGAATGACTGGTATTCCGGAATAATAAACCCCAGGATTTTTCCGCGTCTTTCTTCATCAAGTTCCATCAATACATCATCCAGGAGAGCAATCGGATTCTTCTGAAAAAGTCTGCGGCTTTCTTCAAGAATTGAAAGCTTCATAGCCAGGGCTATAGCGCGTTTTTGTCCCTGGGAAGCAAAGCTTTTTGAACTTCTGTCGAGAATAAGAATTTCAAAATTATCCCTGTGAGGCCCGATTAATGTAAAGCGTCTTTCCTTCTCTGCACTACTGCTGCTTTCAAGCGATTGAATAAATGAGTCTTTGATAGATTTATCAATTCTGAAAGTATTATAGTACCTGATTTCTATTTCCTGCTGATATAAATCAAAATAAACCCGCTTCAACCTGGTATTCAAAATCTGTATAAAACCAAGGCGTTTCTCAATAATTCTGCTTCCGGAAAGACTTAACTCCTCATTCCAGATGTGAGCATGGGCCGGAGAAATTTTAAGCTGCGCGTTTCTCTGTTTAAGCGTGCGGTTATATCTGTTAAGATAAAGAGTATATTCGGAGTCAAGCGACGAAAGAGCTTTATCTAAATAAAATCTCCTCTCATCCGGCGATCCTGTTGTTATATTTATGTCATCCGGCAGAAAGGCAATAACAGGATTGGCAGAAATTAATTCATTTACCGGAACATCTTTTTTATTTAATTTTATTACTTTTTTTTGAGGTGAGAAACCGAATTCAAGTAAATATTCATCCACATCAGCTCCAATATAGAAAGATTCTTCTTTCCAGCGTATCAATTCATGTAAAGACACATTTCTAAGCGGGCAGAACTTCAGTAAAACCGATATAGCCTCCAGAAAATTTGTTTTTCCACTCCCATTTTCTCCAGATAGAATATTAGTTTGTGAAAAGCCTTTAATTTCAAGCCGCTCATAATTTCTAAAATTTATAATTTTTATAGATTTAAGAGCCATATTCATGTTCCCATAAAAAAGGCTGCCGGGATAATAATCCAGGCAGCCTGAAAGATAAATCTTATTTTGCCGGAACAGGCGGAATCTTAAGCCTCTGCCCGGGATAAATTAAATCGGGGTCTTTAATCTGTTCTTTATTTGCCTTCCAGATTACAGGCCATAGATAGCTTTTGTTATTATACATATAACCGGCAATTCTCCATAGGCAGTCTCTCCTTTTAATGTTAAGCTTTACTACATAGATTAAAACCTCTTCCTTGGGCGGAACAACCGGAGGAGCTTCAACAGCCGGAGACAGAGCAGGAGCCGGGGCTGTATTGGTCTCAGGCGCCTGGACAATATTTGTTTCCGCTGCCGCGGCGGCGTTTGATTCAGCTTGAGCCTCCTCCTTTTCTTCTTCAACAGCCAGTAAAATATCGGCTATTCTTATAGCTTCCCTCGCAAAATCGATTGAATCCAGATATTCCTCATTGGTAAAAGAATCTTCCGCTTTTTTAATAAAACTTTCAACTGTTTCAATAGTATAATTTTGATCTTCAACATCCGATGTTTCGGGTTTAGAGCTTTCTTCAATATTTGTCATTTCAGAGCCTTGCTGCACATCTGTATTTGCAGACGAAGGCTCAACGCCTTCCGATGAGTTTTGAGCATCATTTGGCAAGGCTTCAGCCTCGTTTGTATTGTTATCCGAGGCAGACGCATCCTGCGAAAGGCATGAAAATTTTGACACATTAAAAGAAAAATCTTTATATTTAATATCTAGCAAGCTCGTTTTTTTCTGCCTAGCTTTAAGTTCCTCTAATTTCTGCTTTGCTTCCTGAATATATTCGGAGGCTTTTTGTTTCTGGGCGTCAAGTTCCTTTTGTTTTGCAAGAGCGGCGGCATCTTCATCGGATTTTATTTTAGCTAAATACTTCTGGTATTCATCTCCGGCTTTTTTAACAGCTTCATCAATAATTCCTTCCGCTTCCTGCGCCTTAGCTTCTGAATCTTTAAGCATTCCATCGTTCTCGGCGTTTCTTGCCTGGTCAATAACAGGTAAGGCTTTATGCAGGTCGTCAAGCGCATAATCCTTAACCATATCATTGCTTTCAGCGGCATCATATTTGTCCTGCGCAGACGCTATGGCATTTTTCGCTTTTTCAATTTCAGCCGAAGTAATATCCACCAGTTCCTGAAGCTTTGGCCGCAGCGCATTCCCATTAGTAAATGCAGTGTCAAAATCCTTATTATCCATAGAGTTTTTCACGCTGTCAAATTCCTTCTTTGCCTCATCATACTTTTCCGGTACTGTCTTTTCAGCGAACTGCTTTACTGCAGTATCCATGAGAGCACTGCATTTCTGAAAAACATCATCAGCACGTTTTTCTCTTGCCGTTTCATAAGATTGATCAGCTTTATCCTTGGAAGAAACAGCCATATCTTTTGCTTCCTTATTCTTTTTTTCATCAACAAACTTGTTAGCCTGATCGTAATCAGTCTGCGCTTCCTGATAAATTTGAGGCGCGAAAACAGGCGCATCAACCGATTTTGCTCTCTCAATTGAAGTCTTTGCATCTTCCAGTTCTTTTGTAGGAATGGCCGGGCCGCAGGAAGTTAAATAACCCGCAAGAAACAAACAAAATAAAAGTACAATGAACTTTCTCATATATACCCTCCGTATATTTAATTTATCCTATACTTTAAAATAAACTACCATTTCAGGCTGTTATTGCGGTTTGCCTCATCAATTGCATCAAGAATATCCTGAAGCGTATAATGCCTGAAATTCTGCGGTATTGCATGAATATAACCGGAAAGGCTGTTTTCGTTTACTGCTCCTTTTAAGAATGATGGTATCTGAGCTAAAATATTATTAATACCTTTAATAAGTTCATTTTTATCATTTTGAGATAAAGCCATTTATTTCCCCTGAACTATTCTTCTGGTAAAATACTTTTATATATTTCTTTATACTTTTTGGCAGCCCTGCTCCAGGACCATTCTTCCCTGCAGGCATTTTCAATAAGCTTTTCCCATTTATCCGGGGAATCTTTATAAGTATTGATGGCCTTTACAAGGGTTGTCAAAAACTCATCCGGGTTATAATCGTTAAAAACAAAACCGGTCTTACCGTCTTTTACTGTATCAGCAAGCCCTCCAGTATTCCTGACTACAGGCAGCGTGCCGTATTTCATACTATACAGCTGGTTCAGGCCGCAGGGCTCAAATCTCGACGGCATTACAAAAATATCCGAAGCCGCTTCTATGTAATGTGAAATTGGGATATTAAATTCTATAAAAACAGCGGTATTATTCGGGTATTTTTCATGAATTAATTTAAGTTTGTTTTCATATTCATATTTTCCTGTGCCGAGAACCGTAAAATATACTCCCAGCTCAAGTAATTTGTCAATAATCTCAAATAGCAGGTCAAACCCCTTTTGATCCACAAGACGGGAAATCATACCGATCAGCGGTATTTTCCTGTCAGGGTTGGGTATGCCGTTTTCCTTCAGAAAATCCTCTTTAATAATTTTCTTATTAGAAAAAGAATTTAAGTCGTAGTTGATGTTATATCTATCCTTTAAATAACTGTCAATTTTTGGATTCCATTCATTATAATCGACCCCGTTGACTATGCCGAACAGCTTATTTTTCGATGCTTTATCCTTCATAATTCCTTCAAGTCCGTTGCCGTATTCCGGAGTCTGAATTTCCTTCGCATAGGTTTCGCTGACTGTGGCAATTATATCGGCAAAGACAACGCCGCCTTTTAAAAGATTAAGATGCCCGTAATATTCAAGACCGTTTACAGTAAAATATTTCCAATCAAGGCCGGTCAATGTAAATTGTTCCACGGGGAAAATACCCTGATATGAGAGGTTATGTATGGAGAATACGCTTTTTGTCGTTTTATAAAAAGAATCCAGCTTATATATTGTTTTTAAATATACGGGAACAAGCCCGGCCTGCCAGTCATTTGCCTGAATAATATCGGGCTTAAAATCAAAAACTTTGGCGGCTTCAAGAACAGCTTTACTGAAAAAAGTAAATCTTTCAAGACTATCCCTGAAATCACTTTTTGTTTTATTGTCAACATAAATTCCATCTCTTTTAAAATAAGAAGGGTTGTCAATAAAAAAATATTTTACGTTATTGTAATAAACCTCTTCTACTCTGCCTTTCATTTCAATGTTTTCCAGGGATATTGAAATATCATCGGCTTTAGTTATTTTGATATTGTTATTCGTTATATAATCATAAACAACCGTATACTTTGGCATAACTATACTGACATCAAGACCGTTTTCCTGTAGTTCTTTACCAAGGGCGCCGGCGACATCGGCAAGTCCGCCAACTTTAGCAAAAGGAACCGCTTCACTGGCGACAATCAGGATCTTTATTTTTTCTTTTGCCATAAAGCGACCTCCCGAATTATTATCGTTTAATAGCTTAAAGGAAAAATCATAAATGTCAAGAAAACATATAATGGAAGCCGGAAAGTCAGTCTTCTATCTCGGCTATTGTCGCGCCTGTTCCTCCATTGTAGGGAGGAGCGTCATAATATCTTTTTACAAATGCGGTTTTTTTTAAAGTATTCTGTACAATCCTCCGCTGTACTCCTATTCCCTTACCATGGATAATCCTCACGGTTTTTAAACCTTTTTTTTTGGCTTCTCCCAGATAATCCTTTACCAGAGCCTCAACTTCATCAGGCCTGAAAGTGTGCAGATCAATCTCGCTTGTAATTTCTACCTCAACTGTCTCATCCAGGCTGTTGATCCGGATTAATTCCCGGGGTTTATTTATACTATAGGTTGGTTTAAATTTCAGATCGGCCGGTTTATAGAATCCCCATCCGGCAAAGGTTGAGTCAATACCGCAGTTATCCGCAAACTCTATGTCGATGGGGCTGTCACCGATCATAAGAATATCTTCTAATTCAAGAAATTTCCCTTCAGATTTATAGAAAGACAGTATTCTTTTCAACGATTCGGTATGAGGTTTCAGATGCTTTAATTCGCTTTCGGTTACCATAAAGTCAAAGTATCCATTTATTCCCGCGGCTTCGAGGGATTTCAAAGTGCCTATACGGCTCTTGTTTGTCGCGATTGCCAGAAGAACACTGTTTTGAAGCCTGTCAAGAAGTTTTTTTATCCCTGGATATATCCTCTGGTATTTCTCTATGTACTGAAAATAATAACGCCTGTATGTTTCAAATCCCTTTTTAATATCGCTGACGCCTGTAAACTTTAGCATTTCATCAAGCGGCATTCCGATCATTCTTTTCAATTTTTCATATTCCTGCTCCGGAAGGCCGAATTCCAGGGCCGTATCGTTCATCGCCCTGCATATAGCCTCATGGCTGTCTATCAGAGTACCGTCCAGATCAAAAATGTTCAGGAGATATTTCATAGATAATCCAGTCTGACAGGTATCCCGTTCCTGGAAAGATACTGCTTAACATCTGTAATGGAAAGCTCTCTGAAATGAAAGAGCGAAGCGGCTAAAGCGGCGCTTGCCTTCCCTATGTTAAAGGCATCGAGAAAATCTTCAATTTTTCCGGCTCCGCCGGATGCAATCACCGGTATTGAAACCGATTCAACAATTAAACGGGTAATTTCATTATCAAAACCGTACCTGGTTCCATCCCTGTCCATAGACGTAAGCAATATTTCACCGGCCCCGAAAAGGCAGACTTTTCTGGCCCACTCGACGGCATCAAGACCTGTGTCAATCCGGCCTCCGTTTATAAAAACATTCCATTTTCTTTCCCCAACTTTCTTAGCGTCAATAGCTACCACTATGGTTGAGCTTCCGAAAACCCGGGCCGATTCTTTTACAAAATCGGGATTTTTAACAGCGGCGGAATTAATAGAGACCTTGTCCGCTCCCACATTCAGAACACTCCGGATGTCTTTAATAGTCCTGATGCCTCCGCCTATTGTGAATGGAATAAAAACTTCCATCGCTACTCTTTTTGCAACTTCAACTATAGTGCCTCTGTTTTCATGGCTTGCCGTGATGTCGAGAAAAACAAGCTCGTCTGCGCCCTCTTTATTATAAAAGACGGCGTTTTCCACAGGATCACCTGCTTCTTTGATATTGATAAAATTGATACCTTTTACAACTCTGCCCTTGTCTATATCAAGGCAGGGTATGATTCTTTTAGCAAGCATATTTCTCTCCGATAGGGCTTAACTAAATTTAGTCAATACTATTTTAGTGAAAAAGGCCTAAATTATCAACTTATAACCGAATTTACTATGAAGAATACGGAGCTGAGAATACAGAACACAAGAGCTTGAATATAGCCTAAAGCGGCCAGGAGACGCCAATTTTTATCTTTCAGGACTTCTAAGGAAAAAGAATAAAATACTGAGAAAGAAACAACAATCGGGTAAATATACCTGAAATCGGCCAGCGCGGATAAAGGGGATTTTATCCTCCATACAATCAATAAGGCTAATAACAGCACAACGCTCAATAAAATCAAGCCGTATCTCCTTTTTTTACGAAGTTTTGTTTTCATATAGAAAAAGCATCCCGCCAGAAAAAATAGAGTCATACTTAACAGAATAAAGCTCAGTATAAGAGCGATTATTTCCAGGAACAAGTTTGGAAAATTAAATTCTCCGAAGAGGGAGGATTTCAATAGAAAATTCCAGAAAAACTGCCTGCCGCCCCAATCCTCCCAGGTACTTGTATAGGGTACTGTTAAAAATGTATTTATATCAAAAAAAAGATAGTTTTCGGGTTTATTACCGACATAAAGGCCCTTGTTTACATTTGCATTAACATTCACAAGGCTTGCAACCAGCCAATCTTTTCTATTTTCCTTCAGTGCGTAATATAAATTATCATATACATTAATAGCAATTCCAAGAATAAAAATTATCATAACCAGAAATATCTTCTTAAAATACTGCCTTTTTGCTTCGGATTTCACAAAGTCGAATAAGAGCAATATAAAAATAATCCCCATTAAAACAAAGCCGTTTGATTTTGTAACAGCGGCAAGAGCGGCAAATAAAGAAGCCACATAGAGCATTTTATTTTCTTTGCCGATCCTCCAACTCATATGAAAAATAGAGACCGGCGGTAAACAAGGAATAAAGCATCACATCATTGCCAACCCTTATAGAGTGAATAAATCCCGAAGGCCAGAAAACCAGTATCAAAATTGAAAGATAATATAGGTATTTATGCGGGACGGTTCTTTTTAAGATTAATATTCCGAAAAGCCAGAAGAAGGCAAAAAAAACCAATGATAAACCCTGCAGGATTTTATAAATATTATGTATACCTGAGAGCCTGGCCGTTTCATACACAAGAGCGGCCGAAAGGTAATACAATGGAGGATGGTAGTATGTCCAGCCGCGGTCAGGCCTTGGCAGCAAATGCTTATTTACAATATACTCAATATAGTTTAAATGCCCTGTTCCGCCCTCTATTACATCATAGGAATTTTCTGTAATTTCTGTATTTCCAATGTAAACAAGGCAGACTAAAAGCCCGCAAAGAAAGATTGATATGGTTATCCTGTCCAGTTTCATTTTTCTTAAAAGATGGTAAAATAAAATAAAAAAGAATAATATAAAAAAACCCGATAGAATTAACAGCAAATTATTATGATATATATTAGCGTTCCTTATATTCAGGCCGTAACTTCCCCCACCCTCATCCAATATTTTTAATTCTATCGAGTTATCGCCATTTGTAATATAGGGACCAAAGTCTATATTAAAGCCTTTTTTCCAATCGGTAAGCTTCTCACTGCCGATATTGCCAAGGAATACATTTTTACCATTAATCATGATGTAGATGAGATGATCGTCAGGAATTATTCTAACAGTTGTCGGATCCGGATAATGGTATTCGACAATTCCGGTATAGAGATATGATTTAATATCCGTTGAGTCTTGTGAAAAAGGTATTTCAATAGGCCGTGAGTTGTTATTTTTTGTATAACCATCATCGGATTTTACCGTAAAATTCTTAAATTTCAGGGAATAATTATAAGAATAGTAGTCCATGGCATATATTACTAATAAAAGTCCTGCTCCCGGAAGAATCAGCCTCAGCCATTTATATATTTTCATAATAATCCTTAACAATTCCTATTAATATTTTAACAAAATAATTCCTTAATTTCCAGTTTGATGGAGGTTATCTTTCATTATATGAAGTAAAATCTTTACTTATCCTTTCAATTTTAATAAAATAAATAAGGGATGAAAAATGAAAGTATTGGTTTTATCAAACGGACGCGGAGAAGACCAGCTTGCCGTTACTTTTTTGATGAGCTTTATAAAAAGTTCTCCTGTATCCGGTCTTGAAATAGAAGCCGTTCCCCTTGTCGGAAACGGTATGGCTTATGAAAGAGCTGGTATTAAAGTTGCCGGAAGTTGGGGAGAAATGCCCTCCGGAGGCTTTCTTGCATTGAATTTTAAATCCTGGATTAAGGATTTACAAAATGGCTTATTAATTCAGATTGTAAAGCAATTTCTGTGGGTAAAAAAAATCATAAGTAGATATGATATTATAATAACAGTAGGAGATTTTACATCTGTGTTTTTTTTATCACTTATGAAGCACCCGCCTCATTTTCATATAGATACGGCCCTTTCATCCCACCTGCGCCATTTCTATAACTTTGAAATAAAAGTTTTTCGTGAACACTGCAAGGCTGTTTTTACCAGGGATGAGTTAACATATGAAGAACTTTTAAAAGCGGGAGTCACTGCCTATTTTGAAGGAAGCCTTATGCTTGATGATATGAATATGAAGACTGAAAATTTGATTAACTTCTCTTTTAAAGAAAAAAGTATGAATATACTTATTCCAAGCAGCCGCAGCGATGCATTCAAGAATATGGAATATTTCCTTCGGATTTTAAATCAAAGAAAGTTCAATGGAGATTTTATTCTTTCGGTTTCTAAAAATATAGTAATGGATGAGGTTTTTGATCTTTTAAAAAGCAACGGCTTTGAAAAATTATTTTACGGGAATGAAGATACCCTGTATTTTATAAAAGAAAACAAAAACAGGATATATATCTGGACAGGTTCTCTGGGAAGCCTGCTTCCTTACGCGCATTCGGCGATTGGAATGAGCGGCACAGGCTGTGAACAGATGGCGGCTTTCGGCATACCGCTTATTTTAATACAAACAGAGATGCCGCAGTCAAATAAAAAAAGAATGAAACATTATAAATTGCTGCTTGGAAATTGCTGCGAAGTTCTGGATGGTAAACCAGCCGAACAATCCGAAAAGCTTGATGATCTGCTTCAAGATGAAAATAAACTAAAAAAAATGTCTGAAGAGGGTCCTCTACGTTTTGGAAAAACCGGTGGAAGTATGAGAATATCAAAAATTATCCGGGCTGTTTACGACAGCTTTCTTTGAATAGCCAATTCATAACCGTCCGGTTATGAATTCGCAAATTCTTCAATAACGCTGTCTTCAATGTCCGCATTGCTCGCCACATTCTGTACATCATCATGGTTTTCAAGTTCATCCATAAGCTTCAAAAGAGAAATAGCTTTATCTTTTTCGAGCTGTACCATATTCTGCGGGATCCTTGTTATCTCTGAAGAGAGCACTTCAACATTCTTTTTCTTTAGTCCGTCTAAAACCTGAATATATGATTCAACCGTGGTATAAACCTCAATCACATCATCCGCTTTTTTCACATCATCCGCCCCGAGATCGAGGGCTACTTCCATAATTTCATCTTCGGTATGCTTTTTACCATCTATTTCAATATATCCCTTTCTATCGAACATCCAGCCTACACATCCCGCTTCGCCGAGGTTCCCATTGTGCTTTGAAAACACCTTCCGTATTTCCGATGCCGAACGGTTTTTATTATCTGTCGTAATATCCATAATAACGGCTACGCCGCCGGGGCCATACCCTTCGTATGTCAATTCTTCATAAATAACGCCCTCAATTTCACCGGTGCCTCTCTTGATGTTTTTATCAATATTATCCTTAGGCATATTTGCCTGTTTGGCCTTTTCAATTATCGTTCTTAAAGCGGCATTTGTATCAGGATTACCGCCGCCATGCCTTGCTGTTATTATTATTTCTTTTGCAAGTTTTGAAAAAAGATTGCTCCTTTTTGCATCCTGGGCTCCTTTTCTCTGCTTTATATTAGCCCATTTATTATGACCTGACATATCTTCCTCCCTTAAATTTAAGTAGAAGATTTTATCATAAAAGCCAATTAAATTCAAGTAAAATAAAAAAGCGGGGCAAAGCCCCGCTTTTTTATATATTAATGAATATTATTCTTTTGTAGGAACAATATTTGCTTCGGGTGTTTCAGTGTCAACTGTTACGGAGAGAGATGCTTCATCACTGGTGTTGTTTAGAAGATCAACGGCTTTTGCTTTAATAATATGTTCCCCTCCATCCAGCTTGAAAGGATGTAAGTAAACCTGTTCATCACCGCCATCGATTGTGTATGTAATTGAAGCAATACCTGTTTCTTTATCATTTGCAGTCAGCTTAATTAAAGAAGAACCGGAAATGTAATTGATTCCATCTTTCACATAAGCCGCAGGTTCAACGGCAATATCTATTGACGGAGGATTCATATCCAAATAAAACTTATAACTCATTGCCTCACTTTCATTTCCAACATTATCTTTTGCTTTATAATTAATTACATGTAATCCATTGGTTCCCTCAACCTTAAAAGGAGACTCGTAAGCTGTAAAATCTCCGCCATCTATGCTGTACTCTATAGATTTTAATCCGGAGAGTTCATCATAAGCGCTAATGCTGAAACTATAGTCAGCTCCTATATAGATAAGATCGCCTATTTTAATAGGATTTTTATCGCTTGAAATAGACACTACCGGCGCAGTTTTATCAATAATAAACTCATAATTTTTCAATGGGGAAATATTCCCAACATTATCTTCAACCTTATAAGAAATCAAATGCCTTCCCTCGCTTGCGAAGGTTATCGGGTTTTCATAAATACCTGCTTCAGAACCGTCAATCATAAAATGAATCTGTTTTATTCCGGAAGGCTTTTCCTTTGCGCTGATAACAAACTTGATATCGGCTGATGCATAAATATTCTTTCCGTCAGAATATATTACTCCTTCAGATGCCTGAACTTCTTTTTCTTCTGTAACGGCTGGCTGCTCTTGTGCTGCGGCAGGCTGAGCATTGGTTGCGGCTGGCTGTTCTTCCGTCATAGCGGGTTGATTGGTTTGAACCGCAGTTTGATCCGGAGCTTCTGTTTGCTGCGAAAATACAAATAGATAACACCCGAACAATAAAACTAAAGTTAATAAACTCAATTTTTTCATATATGAAATCCTCCTCAGGAAAAATTCAAAAATGAAATCCTTAGCCGTATCCTAACAGATTCTCTCCGAAAATAAAATTTATAATAGCATAATTTAAAAAAAATTACAAATCTGTATTGAATTTATTTATTCCATAATCTCTTTTTGAATAAAAGATTTTTCCTCATAATCAAGGAGTTTTCTAATATCCAGAATTAAAAAAAGCTCGTTTTCCATCCGGGCAACACCATTGACAAGGGATTTATCTATACTAACATCCGAAAACTTTTCTGAGGCCTGAATGTTAGAACTATCAATAGAAAAAACTCTATCAAGTGCGTCAACCAAAAATCCTATAAGGACATTTTCAAGGGTGACAATTATCAGCTTATTGTAAGTCTTTTTCTTACTTTGATCAACGGAGGTGTCAGCTGCATTTTCTTTTAAACCAAGCTTTTTCTTAATAGAAATGACGGGTACTACAATTCCCCTTAAATTCATTATACCTTCGACAAAAAAAGGAGAATCGGGCATTAAGGTTATATTATTTTCTTTTACAACCTCTTTTACATCCATGATGTCCAGACAGTACTTTTTTTGATCGATTAAAAAACTTACAAATTGCTTCTCCATTTACTTTCCCTCTAAACAACACCATGATAAAACAAAATTAAAATAAGTCAAGGAAGTCAGTTATAAAAAATCATATCGATTGAAGTATTCCAGCCGTAAGGTTTATCATCCAGATCAGGATTTCCATATATATGAATTTCCTTTACTCCGATTAAAAAGTCTTTGCTTATTTCTATCCCTGTTTTTACATTGTTGAAAAAACTCTGGGCGTCTATAACTATAAAATATCCGATCTTTTTGTCTGTAATTGAATCACGGAAGAAAGGCGGCATATTTCCCATATAACCGCTCTTATTTTCATATATATTTTTTACAAGTTTGATAAGGATGTCCTTATCGGTTGAAAATATCAGGTCATTTTCAACAACACCGTAATAAACGGAATAATTCGTTGATTTATAATGGTAAAACGGTTTTGAAAATAATTCAAAAGAATAGAGTTTATTTTCATTTTGCGTAATTACTGATTTTAAGGAATCCATAAAAGAGTTTGCGGTTTCTATGCTTTTTATTCCCATAGAGCCGTAAAGCACATAGTCATTATTGACGGCATCAAATTTATCAACAATTATTTTGAGCCGGCCGTCAGAATTGCTGATTAAATCCTTCTCCACATTGATTTTGTATTTTTCCTGAAGTTCTGAGATAAAACCCTTGATTCCGAGAATGTTTATAGTATCTATGTAATTATAATATTTATAGACTGCGGGTATATTAAGATAGAAATTTCCTATTACTGCAGGATTGCCCCAGATATAATTTACAAGATTGTTCTTTTCATTTGCCGCAACATTTCTCATATTACGAATAAATTGGTTTTGATCTTCGGATAAAATCCCTGAATAGCTTTTTAAAGAAATACTTTTTTCAAGAAAATCCAGGGTCAAAGCAGTAAACCCGTAAGGAATCTTAAAATTTGATGAAACGCCGAGAGATGCGGAAACCGAGCTGAGATAACGGCTTTCTACCCATACGAAGTTTTTATCCCAGTTAAAGTTCAACTTGCCGGAAGAGATTGTAAATCCCTCATTTTTTTCAAGCATGGCAGTTTGTTCAATACCGTCAACAAGCTGTTTATTCTCCGAAAGGCATATATAATTCCCGATAAACTTATAGAACATCGATTCACTTAAATTATTTTTAACATAATTCTCAACTATTTTCTTTGAGGTAACCGGTATCAATAAATAACCCGATTTATTGGAAACGTGAACATAAGAAACAGGGTTTTTTATATCCAGGCCGGATGAAACCAGGTTTTTTAAATCAAAAATATCAATTCCATAGAGACTCTTTGAATCCGAGCTTATCTGTGCAACTTTCTGGTCGTAATTCTTGCCGTAAAACCTTTTTAACAGAGATTTTGAGGTATTTATAACATTTTCAAGGGAAGGTGAATAAAGCATAAACTCACATTGATTTATGTATTTTTCAATTTCTACGGAAGAAAAAACCATCTGCAATTGTAAAAATAAAAAAAACACCAGCAATAAGGGCAGCTTCACATAATCACCTCATTAGTGTTGTAAAAATCCCTTTCTATGAACTTTGACGAAAAGACATTATTATAAATCCTGGAAGTCATGTTGCCATATTCCGACAGGTCAAACTTATCAGCCTTAACGATTTCTCTCGGAACCTCGATATTTTTACCGAATTCCGCGGCCATTCTGACGGCATCAACCGTTGAAAGTTTGATGGTTTTGGTCAATAAACCAACTCTCAGGGTACACTCGGCGGAATCCTCAGAATTAACCTTTTTTAAAATTCTTATCTTTTTGATAATTACTCCAAGCTTCAGGAATAACTTTTTAGTATTTTCCCCTTTAAAAATCAGGTTTGATAAGACGTTTTCGTCAAACATATTCCCTATCGTTATAAAAACACTCTCGTTTTGATATTTTCCAACAGCTTTAAGTATCAAGAAATACCTGTCAGTCTGCGCCTCAAAAAAGAGCTTGTCCACGCTCATGATTATCCATTCTTTTTTATTTTTTTGAAATAAATTAACTGTTTTTCTTACAAAATCTTTTAACATGTTACTCCTCTTTCGATCATTTACACTACGATAATAATTTAATGACATATTTAAAAAAAATCAAATCCTGCTCTACATTTCTTTCTTTTTTTATAATAAATTGTTAAAATAATCCTCAATTAAATACTTTTAAGGTGTTTTACGGTGATTGCTAATAAAATCATTACTTCCCTTTTAAAATCCAGCAGGGTAATTTTACTTACGTCATTTTGTTTAACCATACTGGCAACTCCATTTGAGTTTTTTTTATACGTCTCCATACCTCTTTATTTTGTTTATTTTATTTTCACAAAACAGTATAAAAAAATAATATTAGAAAAAACCGATTTTATTCTTATCTCTTTTCTCTTAATTACAATAATCAGCGCTGTGATAGCCGGACACCGTCTCGATGCATTTGAAGGCGCCGCTGTTTTTCTGATCTACTTTATTGTTTACTTTTATTTTAAAAATTTAGAAATTGACAGTCCTTTTTATGATCAGCTTTTAAGGGCCATTGCCTTATCAACCATCATCTGGTGCGGTTTTGCTTTATTCCATTACTATATCATAAAAAAAGAAATAATCATTATGATAGCAGGGAAAAAAATAATTTCTATTCTATCCATTCATCCCTGGCTTACCGGCAATCCTATTATTTCCATACTTCAGCACCCGGCGCTTGGCGGTAATCTCATTGCCGTGATTCTAACATTTATAATTTCCTTCATTGCCGTGAGGTTTAAATCGCTAAATTTAGCCGATAAGATTTTATTCATTCTTGCTTTTCTGGTTTCATCATATACAGTTGTACTGACATATACGAGAAGCGCCTGGATATTCATAGCTGTAGTGCTTATAATTTCAGTGTTATTTACGAAAAAATATAAAATCTTCTCTTTTATTTTATTAGCAGGAATTATTCTGGCTTTCCTTCCCAATGAAAAAATTCGCTCTACATTGAAAAACCCCCTCAATTCACCTAACGTCGCCGGAAGGATACTGCAGTATAAGGCCGGGATGGAAATTTTTTCAAAAAGTAATATTTTATTTGGAACTGGGCTGCTTAATTTTCAGTATGATTTTACCAGGTATTATTCCAATGATATGAATTATGAAAATGTACCCTTTATACATAATAATTATATTGCCGTGCTGGTTGAGACAGGCATTCTCGGATTTCTTTCCTTTTTCGGATTCCTGATTTTTACATTAGTTCTTTTAATTAAAGAAAATTATAAAAACTGGAGCGCGGCAAGATTGAACGCCGCCGTTTTTATCTGCGGATTTCTTGTGAATTCCCTATTTGATGCCCTGATGTACTCTGTACCGATTGCTCTCTTTTTGTGGATAGCAGCCGGTCTTGCCCTAAATAAGCGTACAGGAAACGAGACTCTTGCTGAGTATAAGCTCAAATCAAAATAAATTATTTTAATTTCTATAGTTAGATGGGGATATCAAAGATGTTTAACAATTTTAGAGTTTCGGTTGTTATACCGACTTTTAACCGTGCCTACATTTTAAAACATTCCGTTGAAAGCCTTTTAAACCAGACTTATGATAATTATGAGATTATTGTAGTTGATGACGGTTCGAGTGACAATACGCCGGAATTGATGAAGAATTATGAAGACCGGGTAAAATACATCCGCCAGGAAAACCAGGGCCCCACGGGAGCGCGGAATAATGGTATAAAGAATTCAACCGGGGATATCATTCTTTTTGTAGACAGCGATGTTATAAGCCCCCCGGATTTGATTGAGGCCCATGTAACTTACCATAAAAAGAATCCGCGTTATATAGTCCAGGGTCAGCTCGTCCGGATTATCAATATTGAGGCGGCCTTTAAAACACCATTCACATACTGGCACTATTCCCGGTCTTTTTTCGATACTGCCAATGTCTCGGTGATGAAAAAGCATATAGAGGCCGCGGGTCTTTTTGACTCGGCCGTATTTAAAAAGGGCTGGGAAGACCTCGATCTCGGAATCCGCCTTAGAAAAATGGGGCTTATTCCAAAGCGCCTTGTAAAAGAGGCATTTATATGGCATTACGAAGGAGACTACAGCCGCCGGAATATTCTAGACTTCTATGAAGACCGTTATATCGAGGGCCAGGCATCGGTAGTGTTTTACAGAAAATACCCTTATTTTAACGTTAAGCTTATGACAATGATCGGTAGCTTCTTTTACTGGCTTGCCGACCGTTTGTTCGATGAGGAGTATTTGAAGTCTCAGGAATTTTATGATAAAATAAAAGGCCTAATCATTGAAGGCAAGACCGATAAGGCAATCGCTACCGTCCGGTTTAACGGTTACTGCTTCCACTTTAAGGGCATCAGGGACAAAATCAGGCAGGACGGTTACTTGCTAAGGAAATGAGAATAAAATATTAAATATTTACTATTTGGTTTACAGAAACTATAAATATTCTCAATTTAAAGGGTATTACCATGCCGTTACAAAATTGCCCAGTATGCGAGGAAAAAGCTATATTTGAATATTCTTCTGAGAGGGGAGGAGGAGTAAAACATTTTAAATGCGGCGTATGCGGCAATTACTTAATAGTTAAACATGCCGAACAATCTTTACAAATAAGTAATGGATTCAGCAAGAAAAAAAAGGATGAGTTGTGTTATAAGATATCAGGAATTTTGAAAAACGGTTTCATTAAGGGAAAAGAAATCGAGCTGGATTTTAAGTCCCTAAAAGAACTGGAAGAATTTGTCGCTTCGGCCGATGTTCCCAAAAGCAGGCAGGAAATGGCTGACAGGCTTTTATTATATCTTAAGAATAAACAAGGATCCGCAGACATTAATATAGATACCGATTATCCGATAGCTTATACAAGAAACAATAGGGATTTTAATAATTTATTGGAAGAAATTATCGATCAGGACCTGATTAAAAAAACCAGGTCTCAATATAAACTCACGCTTGACGGATGGAGTTATATTGAAGCCAGAGAAAATAAAAAATCTTCTTCTTCAAGAAAAATCGGATTTTAACAAGCGTGCCCCTTAACCAGGGCAAGCTGCTTGATCTGGTTTTAATTCCTCAAAACTTGTTTCTCTCCGAAGTCTATCCGTAATTCCAGACACTTCGTAGCTTGCTGCGGGGTAATTCATTATTAGCATTCACATCATTTTGTATTAAAATCTCCCAGCCGACTTAATCTTAGCCTCTTTTTTGACTTAATCCCTTTGACTGATTAGAATCATGAAAAATACTAAATATTTTATCTTGTTGCGTTAATTGAAAAAATTGATGGGGGTGTTTTTTGGAGAATATTGTATATTTACTTGGAGTTGGTTTTTCCGCACCACTCGGTTTGCCTGTGATGGGAAATTTTTTGGAAAAAGGTAGGGACTTATATTTTACCGATCAGAAAAAATATAAGAATTTTGAGAAGATTGAAAGCTTGTTGAGGGAATTATCTTACCAAAAAAATTTTATCTTGTCCTATATAATGAGCCCTGAAAATTGCACAATATAAGCTGATAGTTTAAGGTGTAATCCTCCGAATAACAAAAAAGGAGAAGAAACACTATGAGGAAATCATTTACTAACGAGTTTAAAGCAAAGGTTGCTTTGGAAGCTGTCAGAGAACACAAAACGATTGCTCAGCTTGGTTCTGAATTTGAGGTTCATCCGAATCAGATCGGCCTATGGAAAAGACAATTACTGGAAGGAGTTGCTGAAATATTTGATCGGCCTAATAAAAAAGGTGATGAAATCCGTAAGAACGAGGAAAAAGAATCCCAATATATCAACGCAATCGGTGAACTTCAGATTGAAAACAGTGTCTTAAAAAAAAAGTACAAGGCAATTTATGGACACGAGCCGAAGTTTTAGAATGTGCAAGGCAGGGGATCACTATTACAGACCTCTGTAGTGGCATTGAAAGGAGCCGTTCCTGGTATTATTACAAACCAGCAGATAAATCCGTCCTTGAGGAGGATGATTTTGAGAAGGTAGGTTTAATCAGGAAAGAATATCATAAACATCCATTTTATGGGTATAGAAAAATATCCATAGCGTTAATAGGACAGGGTCTTACAAGTAAAATCACAAGGCGTTTGATGAAAAAAATAGGACTGACGGCGATATATCCCAGGATGAGGACAAGTATACCGAATATTGCGCACCAGAAATATCCATACCTTTTGAAAGGTAAAAGATTATTGGCTCCTAACCATGCCCGGGCGACAGACATAACCTATGTCAAGCTGAATGGTTCTTATGTTTATCTGGCAGCGATTGTAGATATATACAGCCGCAAAGTATTGTCCTGGAGACTATCAAATACAATGGAGGCCCATTTCTGCGTAGATGTTCTGGAAGAAGCCTTGAGGAAGTATGGCATTCCCGCCATCTTTAATTCCGATCAGGGAAGCCAGTTTACATCAGAGAAGTTTATAGACGTTTTAAAGAGTAAGAATATACAGATCAGTATGGACGGGAAAGGTAGGGCCCTGGATAATATATTCGTTGAAAGACTCTGGAGATCGTTGAAGTATGAGGAGATTTATACTATGATGCATTTGCAATACAAAAGACTGCCTGAGATTGACCAGGAGGACACCTTAATTCTCAAAGATTATTGTTCTTGACAAAGGGCGCAGTTTAACCCTTTCCTAATTTTAGGTTTAAGAATTGTGATATTGAATATTATTTGGAACCTTTACCATATGAATCTTTTTAACTATCTATATTTTAACATATTTTAGACTTTTTCGACAGACAACAAAACAGAAAGAAAGGAAGAGAGCCTTTGTCTCCTTTATGCCATAAAGGCTATTTCTCAATTTTAAAAATTCCCGCCCAGTTCGGCCACAATTTTATTTGTGCAATATTTCCGTTTATTTTGAAAACACTACCTTCATTTAATAAGTCATAAAGTTTAAAGCCCTCTTTCTGAGGGATATTCAGGTTTATACTAACCGGTTTATCATCCGAGTTTAAAGCGATTAACAGGCATTCTTCCGAAGTCTCACGCATAAAGGCAAACTGTTGATGATTGATATAAATCTGTTTGCAATTGCCATATTTCAAAGCAGGAGAATTCCGGTGGATTCGGATTAGTTTTTGAATTTCTTTAAACAAATCTTTATAGGGAGGATTGCTAGATATTTCCGCTAAATCTAAAAAAGGCCTCAGCGGATTATCATTTCCGGCTGTCTTTTTCCCGCTTATTCCCCATTCGCTTCCATAGTAAATTGAGGGTATTCCGGGCATAGTAAAAAGCATGCAGTATAAAGGATATAAATGTGAAGGATTATTAAGAATACTTGCCGCACGGTTTACATCATGATTATCAACAAAGGAATATAATGATAAATCTTTATAAATTCCTTTTTCCCCAAACTGGCGGTTCAAAGAATAGGCTATTTCAAAAAAGTTTTTGTCATTAAGGCTCGACCATAAGCCCTTGTAACACTCATAGTTTGTAACACTATCAAGTTTTGCTTCATTAATCCATTTTTTGTAATCGCCATGGATTACTTCACCCATCAGCCAGAAATCCGGTTTGATTTTCTTACAAAACTCCGATAGTTTTCTTAAGAATTCAAAATCGATGCTGTCTGCGGCATCCAGCCGAAGCCCGTCAATTTGAAATTTGTTTATCCACATTTCTACAGCATTAAAAATATAATTTTTGACTTCGTTATTTTTAAGGTTCAGTTTGACTAAATTGTAATGCCCGTTCCATCCGTCATAAGAAAATTTATCACCGTAAGGATCAAACCTGACGCCAGAAAACCAATCCTTATACACCGATTCTTTAAGTTGAAGTCTTAAGTTTTCAAAAGCCTGAAAATTCTTTCCGGTGTGGTTGAAAACCCCGTCCAGTACCACCCTGATCCCTTTATGATGAAGCACGGATATTATTTTTTCAAGCGTCTCATTACTGCCGAGCCTTCGGTCAACCTGAAAATAATCTTTTGTGTCATAACCATGGGAACTGGATTCAAAAACCGGGCCGAGGTATAGGGCATTAATGCCGAGTTCAAGAAAATGATCAATCCAGCCGTAAATTTGTTCCAATCGGTTTAATGTTGATGATCCATCATTCGTTATATCATTTTTTGACGGCGCTCCGCAAAACCCAAGCGGATAGATATGGTAGAAAACAGATTCGTTTGCCCAATGACTCATAAAAAACTCCTATGATTATATACCTACCGGTAGGTATATAAAAACATTAAATGTATTCTCAATCGAGGTGAAATCAATGTAAATATTTAAAAAAGCTCAGGAAAATAACCCATGCATAAACTGATGAACAGCCTGATAGATCAATTCATTGTCCAATTTACAAAATCCGTTTAACGACAATCCTATGTAAGTATTAAGCATCCCGATGAAAGTAGCAGCATAGGCTTTATGCCGCCCTTTCATATTTCCATAATCGTCTGAAGCCTTAATAAATAGCTCTTCGATGCATTCATAAATTTTCGTATTAAAACGCATCGCCGCATGATTTGCCTCGCTGTCCGGGGGTGAAAAATACATAGCAAGCTGCATTCTATAAAATTCTTCATGTTTTTTCGCAAAGTCCGCAAAAGCAAAGGCTAACCTGTTAAGGTTTTGAGTTATATCCCTCTGGTAGTTTGCCGCCTGTAAAATATTATTATAAAACTCATCATCATATTCTTTAAGCAAGGCATCAAGCAGCCCCTTTTTACTTCCAAAATAATGATAAAGCGTCGGCTTTGTTACCTTAGCTGCTTCTGCAATCTCCTTAACCCCGACAGCGTCATAACCTCGGGAAGTAAAAAGCTTAAGAGTGCTCTCTAAGATATTATCCCGGTTATTAATAATTTTCCCCTTAAGAATATTGTAAATTATTATACCGATCGGTACAATTAAAGTCAATTTTTTATTTATTGATTCGCTGAACAAACCATTCAAATTCTGATATTAATGTTAAATTATTATTTTGATCGTAGATTTCTACCTTTACGGTCAGCAGAGACCGGCCTTTATTATTAATTTCATATTTTGCTTTTTCAATTTCTTTTTCTTCCATATAGGCTTTTGACCTGATTTTTCCTTCTGCGGGCTTTTTATATTTTAAATCAACCTTTCGAACCACAGGTATTATATTATCAGAAATGTCCTGAAAATTCCTCACTAAAAATTCTCCGCTGGAGGCTTCAGCAAGAGCAAATTGGGCACTTGCATGAATAGTATTAATGTGATTTAAATAATTAGCAGATTTTTCAAGTTCGAGAAGAAATCCATTATCGGAATATTTAATCCCCATAAAATTGTTGAAAGGTATTTTTGTGACATCCATTATTTTCTCAATTTATTAAAAAGTAGATAAAATCTTTAGCTTTAATATATCCAAGAGCGAAATTATAACAGAAATCAAAAATATATACAATTTTAAGGGATTTAGGCTTGCTAACCGCTTATAATGATTATTGATATAAAAACTTAATTTTGATTGACTTAATACTTCCTCTTTTTATTAGAAGATAATTAATTAAAAGAAAATTATTAAATTTTAATATGTTACCGATATTTTAAAGGAAATACTTATCAATCTAAATGAAGATATATAAAATCGAGAATACTTTTATTCGATTATTGATTATGGCGGGTTTATGAAACTAATTGTTTATCTTACCAAATGCGCGGTAAACAAGTTTATAAAATCTTTCAATCCTCAACTGAAGAATGGAATTAAGCATAATGTTATTTGCGTTACTTATAAGTCACCAGGCCGCTCTTGGGCATACTATGAATTTTAAACATTCAGCAAGGGGCATTTCCATTTTCACTGTCTCCTTAATATTCATTATTAGTCCGGTCCTGTTAACCGGTTGCAGTAATTCTCCAACAAACCAATCTGATCATAATAACCCATCATCTGTACATAGCAGTTCTTCGTCTATACAAAGCGGTTCTTCGTCTATACAAAGTAGTTTTTCATCAGTACAAAGCAGTTCTTTGTCAGCACAAAACAGTTCTTCATCTAGTTCATCTACTTCATCAACTCCGATCGTCTGGACGGATTATACATCGAACCCGATTTTCGGTGGAAGTACAAGCGGTGGAAACAGAGCTTATTATCCAGCCGTATTGAAAGTCGGTTCCACTTATCATATCTGGTACGGCGATGGTTTATGTATGAGGCATGCGGCCAGTTCCCTTCCCGACTTCAGCGATTTTACATTTCCAGCACCGGAAATTACCGTCGGGGGAACGGCTATTTATACCTATTTTGGGTCTCCGGGCAATGGGGTTTATCATCCGAGTGTACTTTATAATGCATCGGGCTGGACGGTCAACAACATTGTTTATTCTGAACTTTACTTAATGTATGCCACTCCTGATTTTTCCAGCGTGAATGTGCTGGTTTCATCGAATGGAAACGATTGGACTGATATCGGTAAATGTACAGGGATCACCAACGGAGGTTACTCCCCACAAGGAGCTAATGTCTATAACATGAGTGTAATCTATGAAGGCGGAAACAACTGGAAAGCTTATACTGACAATGGCGGCGGCAATATTCAGTATTATATATCATCCGACGGTTTTCATTGGGTCGGTAAAGCGGCGAACATCCTGACCAATACATTTAATACTTGGGAAACTGTAAGTAACCAGATCAGACCCATGGTTGTCAAGACAGGGGACGTGTATGTAATTTTTTATTCCAGCGGATGGACTGAAAACGATAACGCACTGGGTTTTGCTGCCTCGATTGACGGTATGGTCTTTACAAAAGATAAGAACAACCTAATCTTTTCAATAAACGATGGCCCATTATGGAAAAATAATAGGGCATACTCGGCCTGGGTCATTAAGGATGGATTGATCTGGAGGATGTATTATTCAGGAAAGTCATCAACAGGTATCTATTCTATCGGAATGGCTATAAAAGGAGGAGCCTTGTATTAAAATAAGGTTCTTTTGTAAGATAAGCGAATAATATTAAATAGCCCTAATAAGTTCAAGTTTGAACCAAATTATAACTGAAATTAAAAATATTTACAAACTAAAGGAATTTCAGCCGATGTTTAACCAGGCTGGATTAAGCTGATATATAAAGAAAGTCTTTATATGAGCTTTAGTTATACTGCCAACCGCTATTAGAACATGTATTATATATATTAAGTAATTGATTGTAAAAACAATAAAAGTACAATGAAGAAATAAGAGGTTAAGAAGATGAAAAAACCAACAAACGGACTTGATAAAAGACCCCAAGACATTAACCGGGCAGGGCGGCCCAGATTATCAAAAGGATTAAGGGTTATCCGGGAATATGAGACCAGCGAAATAATTGATACATTCTCAAAAATAATTGACCTTACAATTAAGCAAGCGGAATTACTCCTAAAAGCCCCGGATTGTACCCTTCTTGAAAAATCTTTGATAGAAGTAATGCAGAAAGGGCAAATAAATATTGTCATTGATAGACTGTTAGGACGTGTACCGGAAAGTTCAAAAATAACCATTGAAAAGGAGAATAACCAACTATCGGATTTATCAGAAGAAGAATTGGAAAATCAGATTATGAGACATATTGAAGAACTAATCTTAGGTAATGATAATTATGAAAAGAAAATTATTGAAATCCTCGAAAAGAAAAACAGATTCCGGGCTTTGAAGGCTTAAACCGGGTTGGTCTTGTTTTAATAATAAGAATAATAATATTCTAATAAATGATCTCTATTTTTTTGATATTGTTCAATAATGTTGTCGTTTTTATCGTATTTGTTTAGATATTGAGAAATCAAATTGCCGTTGGAATCACAATAATCTTCCTCAATATTATTGCCATGATTGTCATATTTGTACATATATTTATTTGCCATCCCATAAGGACTAAATACATCAACTTCAATTTTATTTCCCTTTGTATCATTTTTATATTTATAAGTATAAATAACAATATTTTGGGAATTGTATTGATATCGTTCAATTAAAAAACCTTTATTATCATAAACATTTTGGATTTTTTGATTTATCTGCCAAGAGCCAGAAGTATACCATACTTCATTTGATATAGAAACCGTATGATCGCCAGTTATTAAATCTCTTTCAATCATATTTCCCTTTTTATCATATTGATAAACATATTTTTGTGTCATCAATCCTTCAGAATCAGGATCGGAGTTCATCATAACAAATATGCCTTTCATTACATAATTGCCGTTGTTATCATATCTATAAAGATATATTTCTATATCTGAAGTCGGGTTTTGATATGGGTCTGAATTAGTTGGAACATCTTTTTCTAACATAATACCGTTATTATCATATTTATAAATAATAACCTGATATAAATTAGTAATTGCTGAATCGTCGTCTTTTGTAATATTGTAATTACTTATTGTGTATTCTTTAACCTTTCCTTTTAACCCTTCAATTTCCCATCCGGTTTTTGCCTGTATAAAGCCTGTAATTGCAAGTGTCATTACTAAAGGTATAACCAATAATCTTAATTTCATAATCCACCCCTTAAATTCATTCTAAAAAATATATCAAATAGAGATTCAAATTTTTATTTCTTTGGTGTCATTCTATCCATTTTTTCTAAATCTTTTTTTATTTCTTCTTTCGATAATTCATCTTCCGGGCCATCCGCTGGGGAAGAATAGCAACGACAACCTTTTTTTTGGCCTGGGAACAATCCATTTGCTCCGGTTTTATAACTAAAATAATGTCCATGCAACTTTTTACATTCTTCACATACTTGTCCATCAAGTAGAGTTAACCATATAAAGCCCGGGAAACCCGCATCTTTTTGCATTGCCTCGTTTATTTTTGAAACTACATAAGTAGTTAAATCACTTGCCCATGATGAAGCTGTGTTTTTATCAACTCCGGTTTTATTTATTAAATCTTGTGTAAGTGACTTATGGGTATATCCATTTTTGATAGCATTATTAATCGTATCTGCTATAATTTTTCTTGTTTCATCCTGAATATCCAAAATTAATGAAGCCGCTATTTTACTTGCTTCATCAACCGTTCGGACTTTGCCCGGGTCATCGAATATGTTAATATATAGGCTCTTAGGATTAAATCCAACCTCAACACCGCCTATATTTGTTTTATTATTCTTTTCCCAAAATGAACGATATTTATTTAGCAATAGTTTTGTTGGATCATCTAAAGTAAAATATACCTTAAGGCTGTTTGATATTTCCTGTAATTCCTTTTCTTCTTCGGGGGAATAACTCTTATTGGCAAGAATTTTATTAATATAATTAAAATAAAATCCTTTTCTTTTATCATCAAATATTTTATTAGCGACGCTATCTTCAAGCTTTAAATATTTTTGTAAAATATCCAAAGATTCCTTTTCCCCTTCAATTATCCTGCCTTTTGACAATATTTCATCAACCTTTTGACTATATGCGGCTTTTTCCTTTATTTTAAAAATACTCATAAAACCTCCTCAATACCTATGTATAAGGATTCGACCTATTTAATATTTTTGTATATAAAGCAATTTAAATTTTGGGACAGTATCCCCCTATGTTAGGATAGTTGTCGCCTAAAATAGGGAGGAAAAATTTATGATTAACCAGAAGAGATCGCATGAATTTAGGGAAGCTATCGTACAGAAAATGTGTATGCCAGGAGGAAAATCCATCGTAGCCTTGAGCAGAGAAATAGGAGTTTGTGAACAAACGCTTTACAATTGGCGGAAAATGATTCAGAATGAAGTGGCAGAAGTTTACCATGAGAAAAGTCCGAGAGGTTGGAAACCGTCTGATAAATACCAAGCCGTAATAGACACAGCCAATAAGTCTGGTGAAGAATTAGGGATCTGGCTTAGGAAGAACGGACTTCAAACAACTCATATTGAACTCTGGAAAAAGGAGTGTAAATCGATGTTGGTTCATAATGTGTACAAGGAAGAAAACAAGGTTCTTAAATTAAGAATTTCAGAATTAGAAAGAGATAACACTCGTAAGGATAAGACAATAGCCGAAGTTACAGCCTTACTGGTGCTTAAAAAAAAAGCGAAGGCACTCGGCTTAATAGAGGAAGATTAACTTCTATGGAAGAAAGAACTAATGTTTGTACATTGATTAATGAGGCTGTGTCATCAGGCGCCCTTAAAGATCAAGCCTGTGATATTTTAGGTTATGATATCAGAACCCTCCAGCGATGGGATAAGAACCTGGAAGGAGATAAAAGAAAAACCCGAGAGTATATACCCAATAATGCCCTGTCGTCAGCAGAAAGAGAAAATATCATCTTCTACAGCTGCTCTGAGCGCTTCGTAAATATGACACCATGTGAAATAGTCCCAACCTTGGCCGAGGAGGGTCTCTACATAGGTTCGGAATCAACCTTCTATCGAGTTTTAAAGGCAGAAAATATGTTACACCATAGATTCGATACAAAGCCGAGAATTGCAAGGCACCACCCGAGAGAGTTAGAAGCGACAGGTCCGACGCAAGTTTGGAGCTGGGATATAACTTATTTGCCAACATATATTAAAGGACAGTACTTCTATCTATATTTGATTGAAGACATTTGGAGCCGTATGATAGTCGGATGGAAAATCCATAATGAGGAAAATTCCGAACTTGCCGCAAAAATGATGATCGAAATCGGAAAAACAACAGACCTGAAAGGACTATATTTACACTCTGATAACGGCTCTCCGATGAAGGGTGCGACAATGTTATCGACCCTGCAAAGACTACAAGTAATACCTTCATTTTCGAGGCCGAGTGTTAGTAATGATAATCCATATTCCGAATCATTATTTAAGACCTTGAAATATGATGTGAAATATCCTGAACGTTTTGAAACACTTGGAGAAGCAAATATATGGATGAAGGGTTTTGTTGACTGGTATAACAATGTACATTTACATTCTGGAATTGGTTATGTAACGCCATCACAGAGGCACAATGGAAAAGATAAAGCAATTTTTGAAGCAAGAAAAAAAACGTATGAAGCGGCAAAAAACAAAAATCCGGAAAGATGGTCGAGAGGTTGTAAGAAATGGAAATGGGAAGAATCGGTTGTTTTAAATCCAAATATATTTAAAACTCTTGAAGAAAAAGCGGCATAAAAATATTTACATTATGAGCGACAACTATCTTGACAAAAACCGGTATTTATACTACCAATAGTCGTTGTATATTGATAAGTCCCCAAACTTCGCAAAATATGAGCAGGAACTCCATTCCCTAAATCGGAAGCATCGTAATTGCCTAAATTCAAATATATTAAATAATTTTCATTATTTAATTCAAAATTAGCAAGGCAATTTTTATTATCAATCCATTGAAAAGGTTTAATTCTGAAATATAAATAACCATCAACTCTTCTATAACCAAATATTATCGAACTCAGGAACATTCTTAAATCCATGGATATTTCCCTTAAAGATTTTATTATAGAACTTGAAGAACGCCCCATTATATCAATCGGTTATAAATATTACTACAAAAAAGATGACCAGTTCAATTAAAAAACCTTTATTACCATAAACATATTGGAGTTTTTGAGTTAAATGCCAAAAAAACCATAAGAAATATTCCTCTACTCCTCTTTATTTTTATCTTTTTCTTTTAAAGTAGTATTTATTTCATTAAATTTATTATAAATATCAGTTAGTAATTTTATAATTTTATTCTGCTTTGCATACCAGCACCAGAACTCCCTCAATAATAAAAATACAACAAAGATAATAATAATAATTGTAATTACATATGAATTTACCATATATGCCCCCTTATTTTATTCTATATAATAATCGTTACTTTACCTGAGCGACAACTATCTTGACAAAAACCGATATTTTATTTAAAAAGAAAGTAATAATAAGTTGTTTATTTTAATTAAATGGAATAAAAAAAGTCAAATAACATAATCAAACTCGTTATAAATTTTTATATTGATATTTTTTTTTGAAGTTATAAAAGCTTTTTATCAAATTAGTTTATTTATCATTCTCTATCGAGCTTATGCCGTTTTTAGCGGACTATGCCGACCGAGAAGGCCTACTTTAAAAAATAATTAACATTAAAATAATTTGATTATTATACCTAACGAGAATAAAATTTAATTAAAATAATTTACAAAGGGGGGTATGAAATTGGAGTTAAGTACAAAACTAAAAATAATGATTATGTTTTTAATAATAATTTTGTCAATAGCAAGTGCCTTGCAAGCTGAAACGGGATGGAAAGAAGATAATCTGATAGGGAAGGTTAAAGAATATACAACAATTGTATATAATATTGTTGAAAAGTTTGGAGAACCGGAAAAAGAGATGCAAAGTAAGTATACTTTTTATTATGATATAAAAGGGAATAGGACTGAAGAGGCTGACTATAATTCAGATGGAACTTTGACAGGGAAACATGAATATAAATATGATGAAAAAGGGAACAGGATCGAATCGGCTGGGTATAATGCAGATGGAGATTTAAAAGAAAAAAATGAATTTAAATATGATGAAAAAGGGAATAGAACTGAATGGGCTGAGTATAATGCAGATGGGGCTTTAAATTATAAATGGATTTATAAATATGATGAAAAAGAGAATATGATTGAAGAGGCTGACTATAATTCAGATGGGGCTTTAATAAGTAAATCTAAATATAAATATGATATAAAAGGGAATAGAATAGAAGAGGCTGACTATATTGAAGATGGGGCTTTAAAAGATAAAAAAAAGTGGAATTATAATAAAAAAGGGATTCAGATTGAAATGTTTGGGTATAGTCCAGACGGCTCTTTAATAGGTAAAGCAGAATATAAATATGATGAAAAAGGGAATAGAACTGAAGAAGCTATTTATAAAATCAATGACGGTGAAAATACAATGATGGGATTAACTGAATATACTTATGTTTATTATGAATAGTTTATATGATATATCATTGTTTTTCTAAGCTAAAAAAAGGATATTATAAAGCAATATAATTATAATAAAAACGATTGTAAAAAACATTCTTTTTTGAATAAAGCAGGGTTTGAATCTTTTTTTTCTTGGTCATCTTTTTTACAAAATATGTTACCCTTATGTTACTTTATCAATTTATTTTATTAGCTTATTGTTAACACCGATTTAAATTTTCCGGTTTTCACCGATTTGGTTTTCCGCTTTTGTTAAAGTCTAAAACCAATTGTTAAAAAAATCAAATCAAATTTCCACCCCCAATTTCATTTTATCTTTCATACGATAAGAATCACCTTTCAGGGAAAAGATATGAGCATGATGAAGCAAACGGTCTAAAGTTGCCGTGGCTTTTGCGTTGTCATTCATCATCTCACCCCATTCCCCGAAAGTTTTGTTCGATGTAATAGCAACCGAACCTTTTTCGTATCTGACATTTATTAATTGAAAAAGTAATGTCGCTTCTTCAGGCCCCAGGTTTTCATATCCGACTTCGTCAATCAGCAATACATGGGGTTTGGTAAACCAGGAAAGCTTTTTCTTTAGGCGGTTTAATTTCTTTGCCCTTTGAAGAGTTTCAAGTATATTAGTGCAACTCATATAGTAAGCAGTGTAACCGTTCATGCATGCTTTATACCCGAGTGCCATTAAAATATGAGTTTTACCTATACCGCTGGGACCAAGCAATATTACATTCTCTTTACGTTCGATAAAAGACAATGAGGACAATTCATTGAATTTTGCCTGTGTAATCCCCCCTTTAATCCATGACAGATCAAAATCCTCCAGCCTTTTCTTTTCAGGGATTCCAGATACCTTTAATCTTGTTTTAGCCATCCTGTCCATTCTGGGTATATACTCAAGTTCCATTAAATCCAATATTGAGGTGAGAAGCGTTTTATCGGCACGTCCCTGTTCCATTAAAAAGCTTTCCAGGCCCGCTGACATAAATGACAACCCAAGTTTTTCCATTTTATCCATTACAATTTGCTTTTCCATCAGGCAACCCCCGTCAAACTGTCATAAAACGACGGTTTCCTGATTTCAACATCCTGTACGGCTTCCTGTAGGGGCTTCTTTAGCAGCATCTTCGTGTTCTCCCTTGTCTGCTGCTTTTTCCAGAGCTCATAGAGGTCTTTTTTATCCTCAAAAAACCATATTTTCTTCCCTTCTCCCTCTCTTTCAATTTTAATCTTACGGATTGACTTATTACCAGCAAATATTTCAGCCTCGTTTTTAAATCTATCGATTTTAGCTGTCAGGCTTGTCTGGATATATTCAGGTGGAACACTATAACGATTGGAATCAATATGAATAAATGATTCATTGTTTACTTTAACCTCCAATATCTCCCTGCAATCATAGGGTGATGCAGGGAGCATGCCGAGATAACCTCTCTCTCTTTCAAAACGTGTATTCCTGTTTTCCCTGAACTCCCTCATTTCTTTTTCATCAACATACTTAAGCCATTCGATTACTTTTTCATTCAGGTAATCCAGAGACAATTCGTCTTTACACACCCTCGGCCAGAAGTTAGTTTTAAGGTATCTTATCATTCGTTCAACTTTACCCTTTGTTTTCGGCCTTTTTATCCTGCAGCGTCTGAGGATAAATCCGTAGTGATTGGCAAAGACAAGCAGTTTTTGATTGGGTACAAACCCCTTTTCAGTATCATAAACCCATGCGGTTTTCATGTTGTCGTACAATATTTCTTCAGGAACGCCGCCAAAGTGTTCAAATGCCATCCTGTGGCATTCATGCAAGACACTTTGCTTCATTGAGAGGGTATAACAGACAAAAGATTTCCTGCTGTACCCTAACGTCATTACAAAGGCGTAAAGTTTCTGGATTCTGCCGTCAACATATAGTCTGCCATATTCTTTCCAGTCGACCTGAGCCTGTTTGCCTGGAATGGTCTCAAACCTTATTACCGCTTCCGTTGATAATTTCTTCTGTACTTCAGCAACATAATCCCTTAGAATTGATATTTGACCAGTATAGCCGATTGATTTAATTTTCTCGAAGATTAAAATTGCTGAATAGTCCTGACGATCATTAAGCATGGAATCGATCACTGATTTAAAATTATCAAGCTTGCTTTTTCTTTTAACAGATTCCCGGTAATTATCAGGAAGTTTTAAATAGTTCCTTATACTTCGGTCTGTTACTCCAAGTGCATCGGCGATCTGTTTCTGGGTGAAATGTTCCCGCTTTAAGATTTTTGCTTCGTTCATCCGCTTCTCCTTTAAAACCATTTTGCTGGCAGCCTCCTTTCTGTTTTTGCTTCAACAGATTGGATCGGCTGCCTTTTTTCTCTCTTAACTTTTAAATTGTTAAGAATTCTTTCGGTGAAAAGCGGAAAATATTTTCGGTGTTTTTAGGAAAATCTTAATCGGTGTTTACACTTATTCTATATTTTATAGTTAATTAAATTAGTAACAAGCAAAAATCGTGACAAAAGACAAAGATTATTATGAAAGGCGTTGGTTTTCCTGTCTATGGCAAAAATAATTAACCCAAAATAATCTTCTCAAAAGTACCCAAAACTGTCCAATAGTACCTTAACACAAAAGTTGATTTCTGTCATAATACCCCTATACCAGAAAAAGGGGTGTTTAAATGTTATTGTCCTTAAAAATGGCGGTGTTCGATGTTATCGAGTCAAAAGAGACTGTCGCTCAAGAACATTGCTATCCTTATAGGGTCATATCATGCTCTCTATAGAACAATGTAAGAAATACATAAAAAAACAGCCCTACAATGAGAAAAACGTTGAAATTTTAAGGGATAGCTTATATCATTTAGCGAATGTTTTGATTGATGGATATATATTAAATAAAGAGAAAAACAAACAAAAGGATGTAATAAATTGATATGAAAGCAATCATTTATTGCAGGGTTTCAACAATTGAACAGGCTGAAAAAGGATACAGCCTTGAGGGCCAGGAAAAAGACTGTAAGAAATTTGCTTTAAATTATGGATATGAAGTTGACAAGGTTTTTATTGAACGAGGTGAAAGTGCAAAAACTCAAAACAGGACTGAATTACAAAAGCTTATCAAATATTCTTTTGAAAACAGAAAGAACTTATCCTTTCTAATTATCTGGAAATATGACCGCCTTGCAAGAAATATGTCAGATCATATGGAGCTTATCAATTATTTTAGTAAATTAAATATAAGAATTTTATCAGTAACTGAAAACAATGAAGAAAGTTCAACCGGAAAATTAACACGAAATATGATAGGTGTAATTTCACAATTTGAGAATGATCTACGAAGCGAACGCACGGCAAATGGGATGAAACAGGCAATTCAGCAAGGCCGTTGGTGCTGGAAAGCGCCGATAGGTTATAAATATAACAGGGATAATTTAAATAAGCCAATTATAGAGCCTTCAGATGAGAGTAAATATGTTATTGAAGCTTTTGAAATGGCCGGAAGCGCATTGTATAAACAAACTGATATTGTCGAAAAACTCAAAAAAATAGGTTTTAAAAGAGTTTCAAAAAATATTGTCAATCGGATATTAAGAAATCCTTTGTATGCAGGTTTAATTAAAGTTGAATGGTTTCCGGAATTCATACCGGCTATTCATAAACCGATTATAACTAAGGAAACATTTTTTAATGTTCAGAATATCCTTAACGGGAAGAAGCCCTCTATTGTTCATAAATCAAGAAATCATCCTGACTTTCCTTTGAGAAATTATATTAGATGCCCTGAATGTGGAGAGAAATTAACGGGCGGATGGTCGAAAGGAAGAAACGCAAAATATCCTTACTATCATTGCAGGACAAAAGGCTGCTCTTTAAATATCCGTAAAGAGGTTCTGGAAAACAACTTCTATAATTATCTGAAGACTTTTCAGCCGGAAAATGACATTTTAGAACTGTTTGAAGCTATTGTGATTGATGTCTGGAAGAACAGACATGAGGAAAGAATTAAAGAGCAGAAAGGATATGAAACTGAATTAAAGAATTTAAAAAACAAAAAAGATAAACTGCTTGAGCTTTTAATAAAAGGTACTCTTGACGATGAGACATATAAAACAAAGGTTTTTGAAGTTGATAATGAAATTATGACAAAACAGATAGAGGTTAACGATACAGGGATTGAAATCAATGATATTGAAGCCTGTTTAAATTATTGTAAATTCTTCCTGAGAAACATAGCTGATTTATGGCTTAATGCTGACCTCAACCTAAAACAACGGTTCCAAACTCTTATTTTTCCGGACAAAATCTATATTAATCAGGATACATTTAGAACCGCTGTAACTGCCTTAATTTTCAAGGAGTTACAGGTTAAAAATCATCCTGAATCTCTTTTGGTAGCCCCATCGGGATTTGAACCCGAGTCACCGCCGTGAGAGGGCGGTGTCCTAGACCAGGCTAGACGATGGGGCCGTTTATTAATGCTGGGGCGGAAGGAGTCGAACCCTCACAAACAGATCCAGAGTCTGTCGTCCTACCATTAGACAACGCCCCAGTATAAGGATTGATATTTTAGCTTATTGTTGATTTTTAGTCAAATTACAATATACTATCCCCGCAGAAAGCTGAAGCGGCCGGTATTTACTACGGTAAAAGATCAAAGTTTTGTAAATATTAAATTTCCATTACTGGAATCCTGGATAATCAAACTGTTTCCGGAAAGAGTCCCTGTAGTATTCGAGGCATTATTGGAACTTACAGAATTCATATAAACAGTAAAGCTGTAGTTTCCGCTTGAAGTTTGCGTCCATTCACCCACGCCTGTGGAATTTTGGGGATTTGCAGCGCCGAAATAAAAAGAACCATTGCTTTTAAAGGAGACTACCTGGGACCACTGTGCTGCCTGGGCTGTTTGGGAACCAACCTTAATCAACTTCCAGGCGCCTATGATGGGATCGGAGCCTGAAACTACGTTGATAGACTTTGTAAATGTATTAGTTAAAACACCATAAGAGGGGTCTGGGGAGACCATTATGAGATAATTATTCGAATAAAATCCGGAAACAGACATAACATTACTTCCAAAGCCGCCATATACGGTACTGTTATAACTTCCAGCGCTTTGAGACCACTTGCCCGCGAAATTCCCCGTCCCGCCCGAATCCGCCTTTCCTCCGTAAAACGTTCCGTCATTCCGCATAGAGAGCATTTGTGAGATGCCCGAAGTTTGTGCATTTGATTGTGTGCCGTTCGGCAGTTCTATTGAGATGAGATGCCAGACGCCGATTGCCGGGTCTGAGCCTGAAACCGTGTTTATTGATTTTGAGAATACTCTGAAAATGGTCTGATTATTTTCAACAGTCTGCAATACTAATTTCCCGTTTGAAATCGTAGAATAACCAAGCTGCTCATTGGTTTGACCACTATCGCTATCAAAAATGTGAACTTTATCAGGCCCGGAGGTTTGTTCCCAATATCCAAATACTGTGCTGTTTCCATTTCCGCCTGTTCCCCCTGAATATCCGCCGAAAAACGAGTAATCGCTATCGAATACAAGCATTATAGACTCACCGGATGCCGAGACCGGAAATTGAGCTTCACTATTTGTACCTACAGATTCAAGCTGCCAGACTCCAGTCAATGAGTATGCTCCTGCCGAGCTGGAAGAACTGCTGGAACTGGATTTGAAAGACCCTATTAATAATGCACATCCGCTGATATTTAAAGTTAGAATGACATACAAAACTAAAATAACAACCCCAAATAATGCTATTTTCTTCATAAAAACCTCCTCAAATAAATAATAATAAAGGGCTGTTCCAAAAACCTGCTGTTTTGTATAAACTTTGAATAAAGCCGGAATTAAAGGATTTTTATGCATTCAAAATATATAACATAATATTTTATTTGTCAAAAAAAATAATAAATATATTAAACATAATATTCCAAATAGAAGCCTCAATAAACTAATTTATAATTTCCGCTTCCATCTTTCCTGCTTTTGCCTATTATTATTCAAATGATTATATTATAAATAATGAATCTGAATTAATTGGCGGTATTTTATGGAACCGATATTGAATGTAAAAAATCTGGTGAAACATTACGGAAAGGTAACCGCGGTAAACGGCGTCAGCTTTTCGGTAAAAGAAGGGAGTTGTTTTGGGCTTTTGGGACCGAACGGGGCCGGCAAGACAACCACAATCGAAATTATTGAATCGATTCTTGAGCCTGACTCCGGTGAAATATTTTACAAAGGTGATAAGATCACCCATTCTTTTAAAGAGAAAATCGGTATTCAATTTCAAAATACATCATTGCAGGAATTTTTGACCGTACGAGAAACCCTCCAGCTCTTTTCAAGATTATACCCGAAGCATAAGCCCCTGGATGAAATTATTGAGGTTTGTTCCCTGTCGGACATCATAAACCGCGACAACCGTAAACTCTCGGGAGGGCAGAGACAGAGAATGCTTCTTGGAATTGCCCTGATTAACGATCCCGACCTGCTTTTTTTGGATGAACCTACAACGGGGCTTGACCCCCAGGCAAGGAGAAATTTCTGGAAATTGATAGATAATATAAAGAAGGAAAAGAAAACGATCATTCTTACGACTCATTATATGGATGAAGCCGAAATTCTCTGCGATGACATCGTTATTATGGATCATGGCAGGATCATTGAAAACGGAAACCCATGGGACTTACTCAAAAAATATTTTGGGGAATCGATCGTTAAAATACCGAAAGAATCTTTCCCGAAAGAAACAAGCCTCTCATGTCCTGCCGAGGCTCAGAACGGATATATGAAAATTCATTGCAGGGATATGAATACGACGATTGAGGAACTTCTTAATAAAGGAATTTCTCTCAATGGCTTAATAATCGAAAGACAAAATCTGGATGATCTTTTTATTAAATTAACCGGGTCGTCCCTTGAAGAAGATAAAATCGCAGTAGAGGTTAATGTATGAAACGTTTTTTAGCTATATTAGAGGCAAGAAACCTGGAGTTTTTCCGTGATAGGGCGACTTTTTTCTGGAATCTTTTTTTCCCCATGTTTCTGATTTTCGGTTTCGCCTTTGCCTTTTCAGGAAAGGATACTGCTTCCTATAAAATCGGTACTGTCGGTGAATTAAAAGATAAAATAGAGTTTGTTCAATACCAGTATCTTCAGTTTATACCCTATAATTCAATGGAAATCGCTTTAAATAAGCTCATCCATCATCAGGTGGATATGGTGCTTGATTTTAAATCGGATAGCTATTATATTAATGAAAAATCACCCAATAGCTACATTCTTGAAAAAATGCTGCTATCCGACCAGTCTCAAAAGCTGAAAAGACAAACTGTCGCCGGTGAAAATATACGTTATGTTGACTGGTTTGTTCCCGGAGTATTGGGCATGAATATTATGTTCGGCTGTTTGTTCGGAGTTGGATATGTTATCATACGTTATAGACAAAATGGGGTTCTCAAAAGATTCAAGGCTACACCGATGCATACAATCGAGTTTATTACAGCTCAGATGTTTTCACGCTTTTTTATAGTCGCTTTTATGTCGGTTGTTATCTATGCCGGGACAAACTTCTTTCTTCATTTCAGAATGAGCGGCTCTTACATTGACCTTGCTATTGTTACTTCCATATCCATTCTTTGCTTGATATCTCTCGGGCTTTTATTTTCAACTCGTATGAAAAGTGAAGAAGCGGCCGGAGGAGTGATAAATATCATAGTATGGCCAATGATGTTTTTATCGGGAATCTTTTTTTCCCTTGAAGGAACACCGAAGATTTTACAGACGGCTGCATATTTTTCACCGATAACACATTTTGTTGAGGCTTCAAGAAAGATTATGTTGGATGGCGCAAATTTAATGGGAGTCATGGATCATATCCTTGTGCTTACCGCGATGACAATCCTTTTCCTTGGGGTTTCAGCCCTGATTTTTAAGTGGGAGTAATTATTTTCATCCCTGATTAACTTTGATTTTTCCCTCAGATTTGATTATAATTTATTAAAATCAATGCTGGCAGGTTTTTTATGAATTCAAATACCATTGACTTATCAGTTTTACCCGAGTAAGCCCGGAATGAGATGAAAGGTTTTTACGAATTTTTAAAAGAAAAAAATTTGAAAGGAAAATCCTCGGTGAAGAAAATAAGCTGGAAACGGCTTGTTCCGAGAACAGTGGAATCATTTAAGCCTTTAACCCGGAATGAGATTTATGAAAGATAAAGTGTTTTTAAGTTATAAACTGCAAAAATTTCATAAAAAACGAAATGCTTCAAAAAATCTCCTTTTCATATTATAATAATCCGATTATTATATGCATCTATCCAATAAGATTTTATACCTGGATTTATTATGCAAAACAATAAAAAAATCACTATCGATGATATCAGAAAGTCCTATTCCGGTAAAACAATAGTTGAAAACTACGGCAAATACGCGCTGGAAATCGGGCTTTGGAGATCGGAAGAAATTATGACCTGCAAGTATTTTAAAAAAGCAGGGCTGATTCTTGATATCGGATGCGGAGCCGGAAGGACGACTATCGGGCTTTACCAGCTTGGCTTCAATTCTATCACAGGTATTGACATTTCCCCTGGTATGGTGAGGAAGGCCCGCCGAATAACGAAAGCCTTAAATCTGCCGATTATCTTTTTAACGGGGAATGTTCTAAGTCTTCCGTTTCAGGACAATAGTTTCGACGGAGCGCTTTTTTCTTTCAATGGAATAATGCAGATTCCCGGAGAAAAAAGCAGAATAGCAGCAATGTCGGAAATTCGCAGGGTGTTAAAGCATAAAGGGATTCTTTATTTTCACAACTCATAATGACCGCGGCCTGAATGAATGGCAGACATACTGGGATGACGAAAAATTCAAATGGCAGCAAAAGAAGCAGGACAGAAGGCTCCATGAATTCGGTGACAGAATATTCCAGCATGAGGGAAGCGAAGTATTTCTCCATTTCCCGGTTCAGGAAGAGGTTATCGAATGCATCGGAAAATCCGGCTTAAAAGTGATTGAAAATTCCCTGCGAAGCGATATATGCAGGGAACCCGCATCCGTTAAGAAGGTGTCTAACGAAAATCGCTTTTGGGTAGTGGAGAAATGAAAGAAAACGGATAGTCTGTTATTTTCCACTTTTGAGAACATATTAAATTATCATTCAGCTTGACAAATAAATAAAATCATTTTAAGATAATACGTAATTATATTTAGGATTATCTTAATGTGGATACCGAGATATCTTGAAAAAAGAATAAATGAGATTGTATCATCCAGGCCGTCTTTACTTCTAACCGGAATTCGCCAGTCGGGCAAAAGCGCTTTATTGAAAAGAATGTTTCCACAAGCAGTTTATATAACTCTGGATAAAATAATGACAGCCTCAAGTGCGGAAGAGAATCCGCATGCTTTTCTGGAACAATTCAAAGCAGAAAATTGTATTATACTGGATGAAATTCAATATGCTCCATCTCTTTTCAGGGAATTAAAAATTTTAATTGATGATAACCGGAATCAATATGGAAAATGGATATTGACCGGCAGCCAGAAATTCACTCTAATGAAAAATGCAAGCGAATCTCTCGCTGGAAGAATCAGTATTCTGCATATGGAAACTCTCAGCGCTCGAGAACTTAGAGATAGCGGATATTTTATTTTTATTGATGATATTATCTGGAAAGGTGGATTTCCGGAAACCTGGGCAAATCAAGACATAAACACACCCGCTTATTTTGAGGATTATATACAGACTTATCTGGAAAAAGACCTTAGAACGATTCTTCAAGTTACCAGCCTAAGAGATTTCCAGAGATTTATCAGAGCTTGTGCTTTTAGAACAGGACAACTATTAAATCTAGCCGATATTTCAAAAGAAATAGGTATTACTGCAAATACTGTTAAATCCTGGGTAAATTCATTGGAAACTTCCGGAATTATTATTTTGCTCCAGCCATATTCGGCTAATATCGGTAAGCGACTGACTAAAGCTCCGAAGTTATATTTTTCCGACCAGGGACTTTTATGCAGCTTATTAAATATACATAGTCTTAAGAATATCCAGGGACATATTTATGAAGGACATATTCTGGGAAAATTTTGTGTTTACTGAATTATTGAAAACCCACGGATTCAAACCTTCAAAAAACTTATTCTTCTATCGGGATCAGAATATGGTGGAAATCGATTTTTTAATTGAACTTGACAATAAAATCTGGTTTATTGAAGCAAAGTCGGCTGAAATAGTGAAGGAATCAAAACTCAATTTTCAAAAGGTCAGAAATCTTTTTAGTAAAAGAAATACAGAAAGTTTTCTAGCCTCGAAAACTGAAGAAAAGAATTTAATTCAAATGAAAGAGTACAGTATTTATAATCCTTTAAATTATTCCTTAACCCCGGATTGAATAAACTGCCTTACGGCAATTCTTTGATATTTTGTTTAAAAAAGGAGGAAATAAATGAGCAAAGCTATTATTCTGGATGGAAAGGCTTATTCTCAGGAGATTAATGAACAACTAAAGAGCCGTGTTCAAAAGATAAAAGAAGTATCAAAGTCAACCCCCATACTTGCTGCTATTTTAGTCGGTGATAATCCGGCATCTGTTACTTATGTTAAAATGAAAGGCAATGATTGCAGGCGTGCGGGTATGGAGTCGTTAAAAATTGAATTACCTGAGAAATCAACGACCGATGAAGTAATTTCAGAAATTAACAAACTCAACAACGATAAAGATGTTCATGGCATATTACTTCAACACCCGGTTCCCAAACATATTGATGAAACAAAATGCTTCAATGCCATTGATTACCAAAAAGATGTTGACGGGGTTACTTATACCTCATTTGCAAAAATAGCCATGAATGAAATGTATTTCGGCTGCGCGACCCCGCTTGGGATTATCCGGCTGCTTGAAAAGTACAAAATAGCCATCGAAGGGAAGGAAGCCGTTGTTATAGGGAGAAGCCCGATATTAGGGAAACCTATGGCGATGATGCTGCTTAATAAAAACGCCACAGTTACAATCTGCCATTCAAAGACCCAAAATCTTAATAAAGTGGTAAAACGCGCGGATATTGTTGTCGCGGCTGTCGGTATACCGAAATTCGTTAAATCCGATTGGATAAAAAGAGGATCTGTTGTGATTGATGCGGGGTATAATGAGGGAAATATAGGCGATACCGATATAGAAAATATAAAGGATAAGGTATATGCTTATACTCCCGTGCCGGGAGGGGTCGGACCAATGACAAGGATTACCCTGATAGAACAGACCGTTAAATCGGCGGAAATGAAAATACAATAACCCATGGCGCGATTTACGCAATCGGTGGTGGAAAATTGTCAGGCAAGTCAGGCGCGTTTGAAAAACTGATATACAAAATATGAAAAGTTTTTCGCCTGGGAATGGCTGATGACGAGATGATATATCTCTTCCTTTTTCTCTAATATCATAGAGCCTTCCACAATCTGAATCTCAAAGAGCTTCAATATAGAGGAAAAATTTTTCCCGACTATGTCGCGCTCCATAAGTTCAAGGGCCGCTTTATTGGCATATACTGTTTTTTTAAAATGATTGGTTATTACAAGCGGGTTCTCAAGATTGTCAAAGACATTCTGTTCTTTAAAATGGGTTATGAATTCATCAAAAAAGAACTGGCTTAGAAACTCTTCATAGGATATGATTCTTATCAGTTTTCCGGCCTTATCTATTACAGGGACTTTATTATTCTTTGAAGAATCGTTTTTAAACAATGAATTTGAAAGCTGGTTTAACTTTATAAAACTTATGTTCTCAAAGAAGTTGAAGTTTCCTTCACATGATGCCGATTTCAATATCCCTTTTTAACACGACTCCAAGATAATCATTATCCTCAAAAACAAGTATTCCATTTGCCATCGGCGCATGAAAAAAAAGCTCCATCAGGTCTTTTATCAATTCGGTATCCATAATCTACTCATTAGTGTTATTTGTAAAATCCGCCATTGAGATTTTAAATTTATTGGATAATTCTTCATCTTCCAGGGCTATCAAAACCCTTTTCTGCGGAATGTATGAATAGTAAAATCCCTTTTTATCCCTGTTTCCTATATATAGCTCATTAGTAATATTATTCTGCGATAAAAAACGTGATGAAAATTCAGGTTTATCCAGGCCATGAATTCTGAGTTCTGTTTCATCCGGGCTGTTCTTTATAAAACGCGATATACTGAGTGAATAAATATCCATAATTTTTGATTTCACCGGAAAGTTCGAGGCTTTCAATTGTTTCGGTAAAGTTAAAAAAAACTGCTGGCCGTTGGTATAAATAACATTAAATTTATATAACTTTCCATCTGATGCCCTTATTTCAAATTCCTTCAAATCCTGAATAGGAATTGTAAATATTTCCCGGCTCCTGAAATCATCAGGGGTTTTCATAATACTGTTAAATTTATATCTATAAACCATGTAGATTGTGTTTGAATTTCCCTCTGTAATTGTATAATACATATCTTCGGTTGCCACTTTACCGCCTAATATTATTTCTCTATCTTTTTTATTATTCAGTAATACCTTAATACGGCAAACCGGATTGTCAAATCCAAAGTCATGAAACTTTCCCTCTCCGTTTGTAATAACATATTCACTTTTTAACCCGCTGAGGTCATTTATTATTCTTCTGACCGATTCTTCATCGGCCCGGTCTTTTATCGGGAACGAAACCGCCCAATCATTGGATGATTTTTCTAATAAAGTCCTGTATATATTTGTCCCATCATTATATGTTATATCAAAACCTTCGATTTCGAACTCAGGAATGTTTTGAACTATAAACACTTTTCCATTGCCTTCATTTTTTTTTGATTCCGGAACCTGTCTGAATAAATAATAAATGCTTAAGAAAGCAAGAATAATAATCAAAATGAGGATATTAAAGATATTTCTTAACTTATTTCTTTTCATCAAACCTCCAGAGTTTACTTCATACATATTAACATAATTTCCTTAAAAAATAAATTATTTTGCCAGCTCATAGCTGCAGCTCATAGCTGCCGGTTTGCAATAAAGATGGTTCATAGAAGATCGAAGACTACAAATAATAAATAATTGACAAAATTATGATTATTCTCTATTCTAATTTGTAATTGTTTTTTGTACAATCTTATACCATGTTAATGAACATTTGAAATGGGTATGGCGATTGTGCCCTTTATTAATTTTGTTTTGTTTGTAGCACAGTGTTATTTTTGGTAAACTTGTAATTTTGATTTTTTTGGATTTTTGCCGGTTTATGTTTTATAATACTGGATACCAAATTTTTAATGCTTCTTGAAGCTTAAGCTTCTTTAATAGCTGATTTAAAAAAATAACTATTAAAAAACCTGGCGAGGAGAATTAAGCAGAATGAGTGGTCAATTATTATTATTAATTGCGGTTTTTGTTCCTTTCATAGGCTCGTTGGTTCTCCCATTTTTGGGAATGGCTTCAGCCAAAACCAGGAATATTTTATCCCTTGTTTTTGTGGCGGTATCAGTAATCGCTTCAGCTATGATGCTGCCCTCTGCTATGTCAGGGACGCCTTATACTTTTGTATTGAATCTTAATCTGGGTTTCCTGGGAAATAATCCTGTAATCTTCAGGGCAGACGGGCTCGCTGTTTTTATGGCTCTTGCCTCTTCTTTTATTGGTTCAATCATTATCTTTTATTCCTTCGGTTACATCAGCCATTATGAGAATCAGAATGAATATTATTTTCTTGTGACATTGTTTATCGGCTCAATGATGGGGCTTGTTTATACAACACACCTCATTATGCTCTATATATTCTGGGAAACTACCGCCATCTGCAGCTGGAGATTAATCGGCTTCTACAGAGAGAAAGATCATATTATAAAGGCCGATAAATCTTTTTTGGTTACTTTTTTCGGCGCTATTGTGATGCTGTTCGGGTTTTTCATGATTTACCAGCAGAATGGGACTTTTGATATAACAAAAATTCCACATGGGACTGTTATTTCCAATGCGGCGATTATTCTGATACTTATAGGTATTCTGACAAAATCATCTACCCTGCCGTTTCACACTTGGCTTCCGGATGCGGGCGTCGCTCCTGCGCCTGTTACATCATTACCCCCATGCCGCCGTTCTGGTGAAAATCGGCGTTTATGTATTCGCGAGGTTATTTGTACTTACCTTTGATACAGAAACGGTATGGCATACCATAATTCCGGTTATTGCGGCTGTCAGCGCTCTCGTTTCGGCCGGGGTCGCGCTTGTTGAAACAGACCTCAAGAGGATAATAGCTTACTCAACTGTTAGCCAGATAGGCTTTATTTTCCTTGGACTTTCAACAGGAAGCCCAATAGGGATAGCAGGTGGAATTCTTTATATTTTAATGCACGGTCTTGCCAAAGGCGGACTTTTTCTCTGTGCGGGAATCATCGAGCAGAATTCAAAAACTAAGGATATCACAAAACTCGGCGGGTTGATTGAAGTTATGCCCGTTACTGCGATAACGTTTATTTTATGCGCTTTTTCAATAATGGGCATTCCTCCCTTCGGAGGATTCTTCAGCAAGTATATGGTTATTGGAGGCGCTGTTGATGCAGGACAGCCATGGCTTGCATTTGTATTTATTCTTGGCGCTGTTTTAACTGCGATTTACCTTTTAAGATTGTTTGTAACCGTTTTTCTAGGCCCGTTAAAGTTAGTTTCCATAAAAGAGGGTTCGACTACAATGCTAATTAGCGTTGTAATTCTTGCCTTCCTTTCCTTGGCCGGCGGCATTCTGATAAGATTTCCGGCTGATTTTGTCCAGACTATAATACAGGGGGTAGCCGGTTAAATGAGCGATTTTATTTTATTGATTTTAATATTATTACCCTCAATTGCGGCTATAATTCTATTTCTTCTACCGAAAAAAGGGAGCGCTGTTTCCATCTGGTCTTTTATAATCGTTACGGTAAATTTGTTTCTTGCGGTTTATTTATTCGGTAAAAATATAAGTTATTTAATTCCGTGGATTAACTGCGGCGGTTTTAAGATTGACTTCGCATTAAGACTCTATCAATTCAGTTCCTTTATCCTCTCAGCAACGGCCGGCTTTGCTTTCCTTATCGGGCTCTACTCCATAGTCTTTATGAGGGAGAGGAAAAATCTGAAGCTGTATTATGCGTTTTTACTTATCACTGTATCTCTCGTAAACGGCGCTGTTCTTGCTAACAACCTTGGATTGTTCCTGTTTTTCTGGGAAGGTCTTCTTATAACGATGTTTGCAATGATAATGTCGGGTGGAAAATCGGCTTTTCCGACAGCGGTAAAGGCCTTTGTTCTTGTGGGTGTTTCGGATTTCTGCCTGATTTTAGGCATAGGAATCGTGGCCTTTCTGATGAAAGGCGAGCTTTCCATGGAAATCCTTCAAAAATCTCCTCTTTCTGCCCATAGCTTTCTCGGAGGATTTGCTTTTATTCTTTTGATGATAGGTGCAATAGCCAAAGCCGGTTCTATGCCGTTCCACAGCTGGATACCGGATGCGGCTGTAGAAGCTCCTCTGCCTTTTATGGCATTTCTGCCAGCTTCCCTTGAGAAGCTTCTCGGTATTTATTTCCTGGCGAGAATCTCCCTGGATTTTTTTGATATAAAATCCGGTTCCGCCATGAGTATTCTTCTAATGACAGTTGGAGCAGTCACGATTTTGCTTGCTGTAATGATGGCACTGATACAGAAAGATTACAAAAGGCTTCTTTCATACCATGCCATCAGCCAGGTAGGATACATGATTCTTGGGATAGGCACGGCAATACCGGTCGGCATTGTCGGAGGCCTTTTTCATATGATTAACCATGCTATGTATAAAAGCTGTTTGTTTTTAACCGGCGGTTCAGTGGAAAAGCAGACCGGTACTACTGACTTGAAGGAGCTTGGCGGGATTGGAAGAAAAATGCCAATAACATTTACCTGTTTTATTATAGCGGCCGCTGCTATTTCGGGTGTTCCGCCATTTAACGGATTTTTCTCCAAGGAATTGGTTTTTGATGGCGCACTTGAAACGGGCTATCCCATATTTTATATTTTAGCGGTAGTTGGCGCGTTTTTTACGGCGGCTTCCTTTTTGAAACTGGGACATGCCGCTTTTCTGGGTAAAGCAAAAAAGGATGTGAATAATATAAAAGATCCTTCTTGGCCTATGCTTGTGCCTATGCTTGTAATCGCTTTCGGCTGTATCTTATTTGGGGTTTATAATCCTCTACCGCTTAAAAACCTGATTGAGCCGATCCTCGGCTCAAGGCTTGAACACAGTTTTGCAGGGCTTCCGGGAAATTGGATAATAGTTTTGATTTCTGTATTTGTCCTTGTCCTTGCACTGCTCAACCATTTATACGGCGTTATGCGTACTAAAAGCGGGCTGGGGGCTGTCGACCATATTCATCACGCCCCTGTTTTATCAACTATTTATAAATGGGCCGAACAGCGGTATTTTGATCCGTATAATATCGGCATGATTATAACCGGGGCATTTGCAAGGATTTCTTTATGGATTGACAGGGGAATTGACTGGATTTATAACGGTTTTTCAGTATGGCTTGCGCAGACTTTATCTTTCGGCGTGAGGAAGGTTCATACCGGAAGCCATGTTCTTTACCTGACATATTCGCTTCTTGGTATGGCTTTGATAATACTAATATTTATTCTACAGTATCATTAATAAGCGTGCCGCTTAACCCGGAAAACTATACCGGTTATGAGGCCGTACCGAACTTTACGCTTACAAAAAAGATGATGGAGGTTCGTTCGTGCAGTCCTTATTTATTTTGTTTCCATTATGTGCAGTTCTTATTTTGAACCTTCCTTACAAGAAGGAATTAAAAAAGTATGCGGTTTACCTTGCACTTTTTATCACGCTACTTCAAATGCTTTTGACTTTGACAACAGGGGTAATATTCTGGAACGCTCTTGTTTCAAGGATTCAGTCCGGATTTCTAAATGATCTGAAGCTTGATTTCTTAAGTCTGACAATGTTGTTTACAATAGGGCTTATAGCGAGTGTCTCTCTGTTCGTCTGCGAGTTTTCAACAGATAAGGGAAATTTTAATTTTGTGAACCTGATCCTTATAGCCGTGATGGGAATGAATGGAGTTGTAATGGTAAGGGATATTTTTTCTTTATATGTCTTCCTTGAAATAACGGCAGTTGCCTCATTTATCCTTATAGCTGTTAACAATGAAAAAGATGCCTTTGAGGGCGCTTTTAAATACCTTGTTATGTCGGCTTTAGCCACGATTTTCATGCTGACAGCAATAGCTCTGCTTTTTATGACTTCGCATAGCCTTGGTTTTGAAGAAATTAAAACTTTTCTGCAAAATCAGAATGGGAATTACTCTATTCAGATTTCAATTGCTTTTATCCTTTTTATAACGGGTCTATGCATTAAAGCCGGGATTATGCCTTTCCATGGGTGGCTTCCCGACGCTTATTCATCGGCGCCGAATGCTGTGTCGGTTCTTCTCGGAGGCATTGTTACCAAGATCGCCGGGGTATATACATTAATGCGCCTTACAAGCGATGTTTTTGGGGGAGTCCCGGTTATCGGAAACATCCTGATGATATTCGGGTGTGTATCGATTGTGGCTGGAGCACTGGCCGCAATGGGACAGTCGGATTTTAAGAGGCTTCTGGCTTATTCAAGTATCAGTCAGATCGGCTACATTCTGGTTGGAATCGGGGTCGGTACACCGTTAGCCTTTGCCGGAGCTCTTTTCCACTTTTTTAACCACGCTACATTTAAATCTTCCCTGTTTATAAACGCGGCGGCTGTGGAAGCCCAGACAGGAACAAGGGATATAAACAAGCTCGGCGGACTTGCGTCAAAAATGCCTATTACCGGCACAACATCCGTGATAGGATTTTTATCCAATCTCGGTATTCCGCCTATGGCCGGGTTCTGGAGTAAATTTATTATTATATTTGCCGCATGGATGGCAGGGTTTTATGTTTATTCTATTATTGCTCTCTTAGCCAGCATAATCAGTCTTGTTTATTTTTTGATTCTTCAAAGAAGAGTATTCTTCGGTAAACTTAAAGAAGGTCTGGAATCAATAAAAGAGGGAAATATAGGAATGACGCTTCCTGTAATAATACTTTCGGGAATTACAATTTTATTGGGTTTCTTTTTCCCGTTTATTATTGCATACCTGAATTCCAGCGGGTTATTAAAAATGATATTATAACCGTTTATGGGAGTTTTTATGGAAATACTGATGGCAGTATTATTGTTTTTGTTAGTCTTTTTCGCGGTCGTCTCGGTTATGTTCAGGCAGTTATTAAAAGCGTCTATCGCCCTTGCCGTTACAAGCGCGATTTTATCCATAGCTATGTTTATTTTGGGTACATGGATGGCAGCCGTAATCGAACTATCGGTCTGCGCCGGGTTGATTACCGTTATTTTTATCAGCACTATAAGCCTTTCAAAGCCCCTGACAGATCAGGAAGATGTTGTTGAGGCCCATAGCCGGATGAAAAGATTTTTCTTTCTTCCGTTTGTTTTGATTATTGTGTTCGGCATTATTTATTTTCTCTGGACAAAGGGCATGATATATTTTAATTTTGCATCGCTGGCGGATACATCAGTACAATCCCTGCGCGAAACAATCTGGGGGAAAAGACAGCTTGATATTCTGGGACAGATAATTATAATCCTTGCCGGAGTATTCGGAGTTGTAGTTCTTTTTAAGGAGCGTGAAGTAAAATGATTTTAGATATTAATTTTTATATTTTCGCAGCTATAGTTCTTCTATTCATCACAGGTATTTATTGTCTTCTTTTAACGCAGAATTTAATCCGGATATTGATAGCCCTGGAAGTTCTGACGAAAGCCGTTACACTGTTCATTATAGCAGTCGGCTATTCAAACGGAGGAAAGAATATATCACAGGCCCTTGTGATTACTCTGATCATTGTCGAGGTAGTTGTTATGGTTGTTGCCTGCGGAATAATTCTTGGGGCCTGCCGCTATAATAAAACGCTTGACACGCGCAACTTAAAGAATTTAAAGGGTTAAGGAGTTTTTAAATGAATAATATATTATTGTCCCCGCCGCTGGCTTTTTTCATATTTCTGTTCGTTTCTTTAGTTTTTTCATTTGTAGCTCAAGCATTTTCCATAAAAGGAAAAGCTTCTGAAGGAAAAACAAAACCTTACGCCTGCGGAGAGGATGTTGCGGTCAGTAAAGCCCAGCCGGACTATAAGCAATTTTTCCCCTTTGCTTTCTTCTTTACGATAATGCATGTAGTTGTTTTAATCATTGCGACAGTACCGGCTCATTTTTACTTTTTGCCGGTTCTTTATCTTTTAACTGCCGTAATCGCGCTTTTCATACTTTTCAGGAGGTAATATGTCCCTCTTAAAAAAAATAATCACATGGGCAAGAATAAAGTCTCCATGGATAATTCATTTCAATTCCGGAGCATGCAATGCCTGTGATATAGAAACTCTGGCAACCCTCACTCCGAGATATGACCTTGAGAGATTTGGGATTCTGCTCAAAGGAACACCAAGACATGCAGATGTTCTGGTTTGTTCCGGTCCGGTTACTCTTCAGACAAAAGACAGGCTTATAAGGATTTATGAACAGATGGCGGAACCGAAGTTTGTTGTTGCAATCGGTACCTGTGCATCTTCAGGTGGAATTTTCAGCGGCTGTTATGGGGTTTGCGGAGGAATCGATAAAGTTATCCCGGTTTCAGCTTATATTCCGGGGTGCCCGGCCAGACCGGAAGCGATTATAGACGGTGTGGTTAAACTTCTTGGAAGTTTAAAAAGTTGAAGGGAGAAAATATTATGGAAAAAGAAGAAAGGCTTAAACAGGAACTTTTACAAAAATTCGGTTTTTCCGATGAGAGTTTTAAGTCCCCGAGAAAACGCCGGATCTTTTTAGATGTGGGTTTGGATAAAATTATTGAGGTTATAAAATACTTAAAAAACAGCGGGTTTGTTTCTCTGTGTACAATTACAGGCCTGGATATCGGAAATGGTTTTCAAGTCATATATCATCTAGCTGATAATACCGGTTGTATAATAAATTTGAAGCTCAATATACCCAGGGAAAAGCCAGAAATTCAGTCTATCACCTCAATTTTTGAAGGGGCTGTTTTCTATGAAAGAGAACTGAAGGATATGTTTGGCATTGAAGTGCAGGGAATTCCTCCGGGAAGGCGGTATCCTCTGCCCGATGGATGGCCGGAAGATCAACATCCGCTTCGAAAGGATTGGAAGCCATCCGGTTCCTGCCAGCAGCCTGAAAGTGAAAAAGTTTAAAGGGGGAGGTGTCAAATGCCAAGAATAGTAATACCCATAGGTCCTCAGCATCCGGCTTTGAAAGAACCGGCAAATTTTACCATTTACCTGGAGGGCGAGAGGGTCGCGGCGGCTAATGTGGCTCTGGGTTATAACCATAGAGGCGTAGAAAAAGCATGTGAAGAGAGAACGTATATTAAGGATATGTATTTGATTGAAAGGGTATGCGGAATATGTTCTCATTCCCATTCCACCTGTTTTATACAGGCAGTTGAAGAGATTGCCGGAATTGAAATACCAAAAAGAGCATCATATATCAGGACTCTCATAGGCGAACTTGAAAGGATTCACAGCCATCTTTTATGGCTTGGCGTTGCGGGGCATGAGCTTGGGTTCGACACCCTGTTTATGTACAGCTGGCGGGATCGAGAGGTCGTTATGGATATTTTAGCCATACTTACCGGAAACAGGGTAAATTATGGGATAAACACGATCGGCGGCGTCCGAAGGGATATATCGAAGGAACAGATTGAAGAAACATTGAAAGCGATAGATATTCTTGAAGAAAGAACAAAATATTATATCCAGGTTGCTTACGGTGAATCAACCCTTATTGCAAGGCTTGCCGGGGTTGGGAAGCTTCCAACCGAAGATGTTATGCGCTTTGGCGCCGCAGGTCCGACGGCAAGAGCCGCAATGGTTAATAAGGATGTCAGAAGGGATGACCCTTATGCCGCATATTCCGAAATAAACTTTAATGTTATTACAGATGACCATGCCGATGTACTGGGAAGGACTATTGTAAGGGTGAAGGAGCTTATGGAAAGTTACAGTATAATCAGACAGGTATTAAAAAAACTTCCGGAAGGACCTATCTCGGTAAAAGCCCCCAGAAAGATTCCGGCCGGAGAAGCAATAAGCCGGTATGAAGCTCCCAGGGGCGAAGATGTTCATTATGTCCGGGGCAACGGTACAGACAAGCCGGAAAGGGTAAAGTTAAGGGCCCCGACACTCGCCAATCTATCCGCGATTGTATATATGATCGAAGGAGGCTATCTTGCCGATGTGCCTATAGTGATTGCCGCAATCGATCCATGCTTTTCCTGCACCGACAGGATGATTGAAATAGATAATTATAATGGGAAAGAACCCATTCATGACTGGGAAAGCCTGCGTAATTACAGCATAGCCTGGCACAAAAAGAATGGAATTGATATGGGCAAAATAAAAACATTTAGGGATGGTCTATAATTATGACTAATATTCTTCCCAATATTTTTAATATATTAGTTTTTCCGGGATTTTTGTTTTTAAGTTTATACGGCCTGTTGATGGAATTTGTTGACCGGAAATTGTATGCAAGATTCCAGAACAGGATCGGTCCGCCCTGGTTTCAGCCAGTCGCCGATTTCATCAAGCTTATCAGCAAGGAAACGATTATTCCGGAAGAAGCCGATAAACCTATGTTTAAGATACTGCCCATTTTCACATTGGCTTCAGTTTTTACAGCTTTTTTGTATATCCCAATCTGGAGAAGTTCTTCGATTTTCCCTTTTAACGGTGATGTGATTGTTGTTCTTTACCTGCTGACGATTCCAACACTTACATTTTTTCTTGCCGGGTGGCACTCCACCTCTCTTTTCGCTACGCTTGGCTCAGTCAGGACTTTAACCCAGCTTTTTGCTTATGAAGTGCCTCTGTTTATGGCAATCTTAGGCCCGGCAATATTATCAGGTGAATGGTCGCTCTCAGGCATTTCTGCCTTTTTTCATGCTCACCCGGTTTACCTGCTTTTCAATCTGCCGGCGTTTATTGTGGCGCTGATAGCCATGCAGGGAAAACTTGAAAGGGTCCCGTTTGATATGCCGGAGGCTGAAACGGAAATTGTTGCCGGTACTTTTACGGAATACAGCGGGAAGCTTCTCGCACTTTTCAGAATGGCCATTGATGTTGAGGTTGTGGTTGTTGCCGCTCTATTAGCATCGGTATTTATGCCGTTTTTTATTGGGAATCCGTTTGCAGATTTTGGATTATTTATAGTTAAGACTTTAGTAATAGTTTTTTTACTGGCGGCATTGAGGTCTGCACTCGCAAGGATCAGGATTGAACAAATGGTTATATTCTGCTGGAAGTACCTGACGCCGGTAGTTATTGCTCAGATATTAATAGACTTATTACTCAAAGGAGTGTTGTAATTATGGCAATACCGGGAAGAATGCTTCCGTTCATTTTAAAAATGCTCACAAAAAAGCCGGCGACTGTTCTGTACCCGACTTTTAAAGTAGAAATGCCTGAAGGTTTTAGGGGAAGATTGAAATTCGAACAGGAAAAATGCATTGGATGTAAGATGTGTGTGAGAGACTGCCCATCCAAAGCTATTGAGATAGAGACGATTGGTGAAAAAAAATATAAGGCATTGGTTTATCTTGACAGGTGCATTTACTGCGGCCAATGCGTTGACTCCTGTCCGAAAAACGCTCTTAGAAACACAAAGGAATATGAGCTTGCCGGATTTGACCGTGACAAGCTAAAAATTGAAATCTAATCATGAATAATGAAACTTTTTCCATTGAACAATTAAATACCTTTGAAAGATTAGCTGTAATAGGCGTAGGTTCGGTTCTGAAGTCAGATGACGGTGCAGGTATTCTTGCCGCGGAAAAACTCCAGAAGAAATTCGGTGAAAAGAACGAAAAGATAAGGGTTTTTATCGGGAGCACTGCGCCTGAAAATTTTACCGGCGAGATAAAAAAATACAGGCCGGACCGGGTAATAATAATTGACGCCGCTGATTTTAAAAAAGAGCCGGGAAGCATTATGATGATTAATCCTGACGAGATTAATGGGGTTTCATTCGGCACTCATACCATGCCGATAAAAATGTTCGTCGATTACCTTACCGGTGAAACCGGCTGTATGATTAATATTATAGGTATTCAGCCCGAATGCCTTACATATATGGAAAAAATGACGCCTAAAGTAAAAAAGGCCGTAAAAAAAGTAGTTGATTCTATCGGGAATAATTTCATGCCGGGAGTTTCCTGATCAGGAAAGTACTCTCAGGATATCACTTCCGCCCTTCTTTTTATAAAGATTGACAGTTGAAGCATATCATTTTACAATATATTATACAAAGAGGGCTGTAGTCCCCCTAATACTTATCCAAGGAGAACCGCAAAATGCCTGAAACAAAAAAATCAGCTTACGCTTATGAAAGAAAGAACGTTTGGACATCTGTAAATGAAACGGAAAAAAATATTATTTTTGATTTTGCCGAGGATTATAAAAGATTCATGAATAACTGTAAGACGGAGAGAGAAAGTGTTTCCTATCTTGAAAATGAATCAAAAAAACTTGGGTTTACAGACATCTCCTCTTTAAAGGGTAAACCAGGGGAAAAAATTATTATAAAAAACGGGAATAAAAACATTTTGCTGGCCGTTCATGGCAGAAAAGATTTGAAAGAGGGGGTCAATCTTATAGCCTCGCATATTGATTCGCCAAGACTCGATTTAAAACCGCTTCCTCTTATTGAAGACAGTGATATGGCTCTTCTTAAAACTCATTATTACGGGGGTATAAAAAAATATCAATGGCTGAATATTCCGATAGCTATACATGGGACTATTATTAAAAGTGATGGAAGTCTGGTGAGTATTGCAGTCGGCGAGGACGAAAATGATCCGGTATTTACCATTAACGATATTCTCCCTCACCTGGCCGGAAAAATTCAGGGAGATAAAAAGCTTCTTGATGGAATTGAAGGTGAAAACTTGAAGATGGTTATCGGGAATATGCCGGTAAATGATAAAGAGATTCAGGAAAAAGTCAAAGAGATGACATTAGTAAAGCTTAATGAGCTTTACGGCATTACTGAAGAAGATTTTATCTCATCTGAAATCGAAATTGTTCCGGCACATAAAGCAAGGGATGTGGGTTTTGACAGGAGCATGGTCGGTGCATACGGACAGGATGACCGCGTTTGCAGTTACTCGGCTTACAGGTCAATAGTTGATTTTGAGGGTATTCCTGAAAAGACGATTATAGCGATTCTTGTGGAAAAAGAAGAAATCGGCTCCTATGGAATATCAGGTATTCGTTCAAAGTTTCTTTACAATTCCATTGGCAGACTGCTTGGTATGAAATTACCTGATTATAGAGAATCAGACTTAAGGATTCTTTTTGAGCGATCTTTTGCAATTTCAGGTGATGTCGGAGCAGTTATTAATCCTATGTTTAAGGAAGTTTTTGATTCTGTTAATGCTCCAAGGATGGGCTACGGTGTATTGCTTGAGAAATATACCGGTTCGCGTGGAAAATATGGAGCCAGCGACGCATCGGCGGAACTGATGAGTAAAATAAGAAAGATATATAATGATAATAATATAATATGGCAGCCAAGCGTGCTGGGAAAGGTGGATGAAGGAGGCGGAGGAACTGTAGCGCTTTATCTTGCAGACCTCGGTATCCAGGTGGTTGACAGCGGCGCCGGCGTGGATGGAATGCACTCGCCGTTTGAGGTGGCAAGTAAGGCTGATATTTATGAAACTTATAAGGGTTACAAAGCATTCCTTCGGGATGCCTGACCTATTTGGATGCAAAGAGATGGGGACGGGGGTGAGTTTAGGAGAAAATGATGCCGGCCAGAACGATACCGAACTTATTTGAAGACAGCGTAAAAAAATTTAGTGAAAATATTCTGATGTGGGAAAAAACCGGTGATAAATATGAAGCAATAACATATGAAAAAATGCAGGAAAAGGTTTATCAATTTGCGGCAGGTTTACAGAGCCTTAGTTTAAAAAGAGGCGACCGCGCTGCTCTCATTTCAGAAGGAAGGAGTGAATGGGTAATAAGCGAACTCGGCATTCTTTATTCAGGAGCTGTAAATGTTCCTATATCGGTTAAAATAGATGAATTGTCCGATTTGAAATTCCGTCTTGCCCACTCGGGATGCAGGATGGTTATTGTTTCAAGAAACCAGCTTGATAAAATAAGGGGTATAAAAAAAGACCTGCCAGACCTGGAAAAAACAATTCTGTTAGACAGGATGGATTTCATTGATGAAAATGAAATAACTTTTTTTAATATTTTGGAACTCGGAAGAAAATACCTTGTTGAAAAAGAGGAAGAGTTTGAATCAGTTTGGTCTTCAATACAGGAGAACGACTATGCAAATATCTGTTATACTTCTGGAACTACCGCTGACCCAAAGGGAACAATCCTGACTCATAGGAATTATACTTCAAATGTAGAACAGTCAACATCTCTCCTTCCAATACCCGAGTATTATCTATCGCTTTTGATTCTTCCCTGGGATCATTCTTTTTCTCATACTGTGGGAATTTATACGCTTATGAAAAACGGAGCAAGCATGGCTTCGGTTCAAAACGGAAAAACGCCGATTGAGACTTTAAAGAATTTACCTTTAAATATCAGAGAAATCAAACCGACATTTCTGCTCAGCGTTCCGGCGGTGGCCAAAAATTTTAAAAAGAATATAGAAAAAGGGATCCGTGAAAAGGGGCCGACACTTGAAAAGATTTTTAAAAGTGCGCTTAAAATAGCTTATTATTATAATGCCGAGGGATGGAACCGTGGAAAAGGCCTTAGAATTTTTGTAAAACCGGTTTATGCTTTTTTTGATTTATTAATATTCAGTAAAATAAGAAAGAGTTTCGGCGGACGGCTTGAATTTTTCATCGGCGGAGGGGCTCTCCTCGATATTGAGCTCCAGCGCTTTTTTTATGCTATTGGAATACCGATGTTTCAGGGGTATGGACTTACCGAAGCATCTCCTGTAATTTCATCAAATGTTCCCAAAAAACATAAGCTCGGTTCTTCCGGCTTCCTTGTAAAAGACCTCGAAGTAAAAATTTGTGATGAAAATAGAAATTCTCTACCCGCAGGAGAAAAGGGAGAGATTGTTGTCAGGGGCGAGAATGTAATGGCGGGTTACTGGAAGAATGAAAAGGCCACAAGAGAAGTTTTAAATGAGGGATGGCTGTATACAGGAGATATGGGTTATATAGATAAAGATGGCTTTCTCTATGTCCTCGGCCGGTTTAAAAGTCTTCTTATCGGCAGTGATGGGGAAAAATACAGCCCTGAGAGTATAGAGGAAGCCATAATAGATAATTCTCCTTTTATTGACCAGATTTTACTCTATAATAATCAAAACCCATACACAGTAGCGCTTCTTGTTCCGAATAAGGATTCTGTTTTGTTATGGTTGAAGGACAAAGGTCTATCCTACCGGGAAAAAGAAGGCCAGACTGCGGCTTTAATGCTTCTTGATTCGGAAATAGGAAAATTCCGAAGCGGCGGTAGACATCAGGGTATGTTTCCATCGAGATGGCTTCCGGTAGCTGTTGCCTTACTTGATGAAGGATTTAACGAACAGAATCATTTTTTAAACTCTACACTCAAAATGGTAAGGGGAAAGATTATTGAGTTTTATAGAAATAGAATCGAATATCTTTATACTCCTGAAGCGAAGGATATCTGCAATCCTAAGAACTCAACTATAATAAGCAGATTAGATTAATATCTTGAGATACAGGGGGTTTTTATGAAAAGATTAATTTTTGTAAAGCTGTTAATTATTGAAGACAGTACCGTAAGCAGAAAAAGTGTTAAAGAAGGTTTAAGAAATTATAATTTTGAATTTCTTGAGGCTGAAACCGGAGCAGCCGGTTTAAAATTGGCGCTTCAACATAAACCGGATATCATTCTGCTTGATTTAAACCTGCCGGATACAAATGGGTTTGAGGTTATGCAGAAAATCCGTTTAAGCCAATATGGCGCAACTGTTCCAATCATAATTGCCACTGTCAGCAATAAAACAAATGATGTAGAAAAATCAATGACAGGCGGCGCCCAGTACTATATGGTGAAGCCGATAAATATAGGAAAGCTTTTAAATAAAATTGTGGAACTTCTCAATATTACCGAAGAAGAAATATCTTCCGATTCTTTTAAAAAGGTTGAAATAGTCAATGAAAATATGGGGGATATTGATATCAATAAAACCGTATCATTTCAAAAGACAGAAGTAAAGAACCTGAAACCGAAAATGATTATCGGAATATCTGTGTCAAACACTGACGGTAAGATACTTTACAAGGCCGGAACCGAGCTGGATGAGGAAAAAATATCAAAATTGACAAAAAATGATGTAGAATACATCTATATCAAACCGTCTTAAAAGGCCAGCCTTTTACATCATTTTTCTCCCAGAGGGCATACTGCTGCTGATTTAAATAAACTACCCCACAGCAAGACTGCGAGGAATTAAGCCGGGTTAAGCAGCTTGTCCTGAGTGTAACGAAGGGTCACGCTTGTTAAAGGAGGGATAATATGCCAGATACAAAAATGATACTTGATTATGATTATAAAATCGGCAAGGTTGATGATAGATTATTCGGTTCATTTATAGAGCAATGGGGACGCGCCGTTTATGGCGGAATTTATGAGCCTGGGCATAGTCTGGCTGATGAAGAGGGATACCGTAAAGATGTTATTGAACTGGTAAAAAATTTGAATATACCGGTTATCAGGTATCCCGGAGGCAATATGCTGTCAGGGTATAACTGGGAAGATGGCGTCGGGCCGAAAGAAGAGAGGCCAAGACGTCTTGAACTGGCATGGCGGTCAATTGAGACAAATCAATTCGGGACTAACGAATTTATTAAATGGGCAAAAAAAGTGAATGCCGAAGTAATGATGGGAGTTAATCTTGGAACAAAAGGGCCGGATAACGCCGGAAAACTCATAGAATACTGTAATCATCCTGGAGGATCATATTACAGCGATTTAAGGCGTTCACATGGTTTTGAAAAACCTCACAATATAAAACTCTGGTGTCTTGGAAATGAAATGGACGGTCCATGGCAGATATGTCAGAAAACGGCTTATGAATACGGCCGTATCGCTTATGAGACGGCCAAAGTAATGCGGGCAGTTGATCCGGATATTGAGCTTGTTTTGTGCGGCAGTTCGTTTATGATGATGCCGACTTTCGGTGAATGGGAAGCTATAGTCCTGGAACATGCCTATGATCTTGTCGATTACCTTTCCATTCATACCTATTATGATAACTTTGTGAATGATACGGCTCAATTTTTAGCCAGGTCTGTTGAAATGGACAATTTTATAAGTTCAGTCATTTCAATCTGTGACTATATTAAAGCAAAAAACAGAAAAGAAAAAACTATTTATCTTTCATTTGATGAATGGAATGTATGGTATAATTATGGCCTGGATAATGTTACTCCCTGGCAATCCGCTCAGCCCTTAAACGAGAATATTTATTCAATGCTTGATGCATTGGTAGTAGGTTCCATGCTTATAACCCTTTTAAGGCATGCTGACAGGATAAAAATTGCCTGTATAGCCCAGCTCATCAATACAATCGCCCCGATTATGACAGAAACCGGGGGGAAATCATGGCGGCAGACCACTTATTATCCCTTTATGCATGCTTCATTATACGGAAGAGGCATTGTGTTAAATCCTGTGATTTACTCACCTTCCTACAAGGTAAAATCCGGCCAGAATATTGAAAACTTAAAAGATAAGAGCGGATATCGGAATGTGCCTGTTCTTGAATCGGTTGCCGTAATAAGTGAGAAAGCCGATGAATTGACCATTTTTGCAGTTAACAAAGATCAAAACGATTCTCTGGACTTTACATGCGTGCTTAGAGGTTTTATTGATTTTAAGGTCAGAGAACATATCATCCTTGAAAACAAAGACTTAAATGCGAAAAACACCGCAGCAAACCCTGAAACAGTTAAACCGCAAGCAAACGGAGACGCAAAAATGATTGATGAACTTGTGAAAGCTTCTTTACCAAAGCTGTCCTGGAACGTTATCAGGCTGACAAAAAAATGATAAATCCAAATTCTAAAAATTGACAATTTTTTGAATTATTTTATAATTATACTATCAATATTCAGGAGATGGAGTTCTCCTCAAACCGCCCAAAAGGCTGATAACTCCTGCCTTATTATAAATTTTATCGGCGGGAGTCCTTACATGAATTCTGATTTTATACCTTTATTAACGGGAATACTTGTTTTTCTTGCAAGCTTGATTTCATTAAGAATAGGCTTGTCGGTAGCAATTATAGAAATATTCCTCGGGACAATTACGGGATGTTTCGGCTTAAAACCAACTGAATGGATGCTGTATCTTGCTAATTTCGGCGGTATCATTTTAACCTTTTTAGCCGGAACTGAAATTGATACCGGTTTAATGAAAAAGAAATTTAAAGAAAGTTTTTTAATAGGCTTTTTATCCTTTTTGTTTCCTTTCATCGGAACTTTTTTATTTACTTACTATGTAATCCATTGGCAGCTGCAGGCCTCTTTAATAGCAGGAATTGCTCTATCAACAACATCTTTGGCCGTCGTATACTCGGTACTTGTCGAGACAGGACTGTCTAAAACTTCAATAGGTAAATTATTAATGTCCTCTACATTCTTTACCGACATCAGTACTGCGCTTGCCTTGAGTATAATTTTTATTAAACCTTCTCTTTTTACTCTAATTTTTATTATAGTTTCAATAATTTTAATAGTTTTAGCATCAAAATATTCTCATTTTATATTTGATAACCCCAATTTTAAAAACAAGGTTGTTGAACCAGAAATCAAATATATTTTCTTAATCTTGTTAATTTTCATTTATTTTTCAACAATTGGGGATAGCCAGGCCGTTTTACCGGCTTTCTTATTGGGATTATTTATGTCTAAATATTTTGCCGGTACAAAAGAAACAAAAGTTATTCTAAATAGAACAAGAACGGTTGCTTATGCCATCATAACTCCTGTTTTTTTTATTGTCGGGGGTTTGCGGGTTTCTCTGCCTTTAATATTTTCTTCGCTCGGTCTGTTTTTAATACTTTTCATTATTAAGATTGTGTCGAAATTTGCCGGCGTTTATTTTTTGGCAAAAAAATATATCCCGAATGGAAGTATGTACACAACATTATTAATGAGCACAGGTTTGACCTTCGGCACAATCGCGAGCGTTTTTGGCTTAAATTCGGGATATATAAATCAAAGCCAATATTCGATTCTTATCGGCGTTGTAATTGCAAGCGCGATTATTCCAACTTTTATTGCCCAGAAATGGTTCATGCCGGTGGATGATGAAGATTTACTTGATCTTGAATTTTTTGAAACATATAAAAAAAGATTTACAGAAAAATAACTTGCTAGATTTGAATGCATAATAATCCTTACCTTCTTATTCTAAATCCTTCGGCAAGGCTTTTCCCACGAAGTTCGAGCCCATTCTGTATCAATTGAGTGCTCGGGAAAGGTTCATACCAGTTGATATCGCCGTGGGAATAGACTTTAATATTATTATTAAATATAAATTCCTTGTAATCCATCGCATCTTTTCTATAATCTGCCGGCAGCAGCAGCCTTTCCTTAATATTAGATACCTGGTCTTTCCCATAGAGCTTATTATTCCCTGAGTTGTAAAAATATCTGGAGAATAAAATTCCTTCGAATAAAATAATAAAGACGGATAAGCTTAAACAATATATTTTCATAATCATCTTAAAAAAATGAACACGGGAAAAAATCATTTTAAAAACCGGCGAAAAATGCAGAAGGCAGAATATTACCATAAACCCGGCGCCGTATCTCACATCAGGAGCCGTTAAAAAAAGAAAAATAACGCCTGCGTATCCGGTTATAAATAAAGGCAGATATCTTTTATTTTTTGAATAAATATGTTTTATATTTTTAGTAATGTTTAATAAATAAACCGGAAGCGACAGGACAAAAAGACCGGTTAAAGGCCAAATAATAATTTTATAGATAGCCTTCAGATTTATAAACCATAAAGGTATATAATGTAAAACAGTCATACCGGCCGGGATTTTAAAAGACCATAACTCAACATTTTTCTTTTCAAAATCCAACAGCTCCGGCGGCATCTTCCAGTCAAAATGAAACAAATCAAGCGCGGGAAATGGATAAATAAGGTATCCAGATAAAATAACATTCCTTATCAGCCAGGGAAGAACAATAAAAAAAGATAATAGTGCCGTTATGATTGCGTTGCCTTTTTTACCGCTAAAGAATTCTTTAATTATTATAAAAAGCGATATTATGTAAATCGGTGCGCTGGATAATTTCAAAGTAATTAAAAAAGAAGAAAGAACCGCAACCGCAATACTTATAATATCAAATTGATCTGAAATGCCTTCTTCCGTTTTTTTAACCGCGAGGATAAAGATAAGCCATATCAATAATGATGTGGGCATATCCGTCTCAGGTGAAGACAAAAAATTTGTATAAAGATAGACGAATATTGGAAGTAAAAATATACTTAAGAGACTGCTGATTTTCATTTCTTTTTTGAATAATGGACCGAGAACCCTTAGGAAGTAAAAGATGCCCAGAAGGAAAACATACCCGTTAAGAACATGAAAAGACTTTATCCTTAAAAAAGAAAAACTGAATAAAGAAGAAGCTAAAAACCAGCTGCTGTTATAGGCCAGATGTAAATAAAAATTACCCAATCCAGGTACCGCGGGATAATTTTCTATCCATCGAATTGCCTGAGCATGATATAGCGCCGTGTCATAATTCTTCGGAATATATAATGACGTTTCCATTAAAACTAATATGAATAATATAATGAAAAGCAGCCTTGAGAATGGGTTCATTTCTTTAAACTCATTAATGAACCCGTTTATTGCTGCAAAGAAAAATGCTTTATCAGCAGCAAAATATATTATTCCCAATAAAGTCATTAAGACAAACACAATCAGTCCAATGTTCATAAACAAGGATAAATACATAGCAAAAACAGTAGTTATGCAGATTCCAAACATGGAAACTGCAGTAAAAGGTGTGTTATTTTCTCCCTTTAAAGAGAATATTTTATTAAAAAAACGGATTGCCATCAACCCATATAATGTTGAAAACAGGACAATCCAGTAATCCAGATAATTATAGTTACAATCATAATACTCTCCGGTTTAAAGCGATATTTATTTTATCATTTTTCGCCGATGAAATCAAAATTTAATAAGCGCTCCTTATTAACGCTCAGGTCAAGCCGCTTGATCAGAAAACAATCTATTGGACTGTCAATTAAGGGAAACGAAAATATATAATTTTAAAAAAAATTTCAAATTTTGCTTGACAACATTATAACATTATTATATACTTAGGGTATAAACATTGAGTTTAAATTATAAGTATATGTTTATTGGGAAGGTATAATTTTATGGATGGAATAAAGCCGGTTGAAAACACAAAAGAAAAGATATTAAATGCCGCCAGGGAAGAATTTATTGAAAAGGGTTATGAAAAAGCAAAGATGGAAGACATAGCGAAAAGAGCGGGTTTAACAAAGGTTATGCTTTATTATCATTTTAACAGCAAAGAAAATATACTGAGAGAAATTTTCTTTAAAACAATGGAATTGGCAAAGTCAGGTTTCGACGAGGAATTCAAAAGCATCAATGATATAGACGGTTTCAATTTCAATATTGTGAAAGATAAAATTGAAAACGTATTAAAACCCAATATTGAGATTATTAAACTGATAATTATAGAGAATGTGAAAGGAAATCTGGATGAAACCGTAATATTGGATCCTCTCAGGGGTTTTTTTGATAATATCATTGGATTAATTGAGAGGTCGGGAGTAAAAATCAGGGACAGGGAAGAAGCTTATATCAAAATCTTCTTCTTTCAAACTGCGCCTATCCTATTCAATTTGATTTTTTCAAAAAAATTTAATTATGACTTTAATATTGCGCCCGAAAAAACCGATTCGGTCTTCTCGGATAAATTTGCAGAGACTATTACCATGACAATAAAAAATTTATCCTTAAAATCCGGTTCACAAAAAAGAATCAATAAGAAGCTACGCTCTCAACCACCCTCCAAAACCGGAGAGAGGGGAAGGAAGAAGAATGGGAGAAGTAAAGCTGGATAATTACTTTTTATATTAGACCCTAGGCAATTCAAAATTTTAATGCTATTGGAGGAAAAAATGAAGACCATTGTTCCAATTATACTTGTAATATTAGTTGTGGCAGGGGCCACCTTATATTTCGAATATTTCCGGTACCAGGGGGTAAATAAGGCCAAAATAGAGGGTTCTGGTACAATTGAGGTAACCCAGATAGATATAAGCTCTAAGATTGCAGGGCAGGTTGTAAGCCTTCCTGTCGATGAGGGGAGCTTTGTGAAAAAAAATGACCTTCTTATAAAACTGGAATACAATGAACTTGACGCACAGAGGGATTCGGCTATAGCCAATTTATCCAATATGGAACAAAATTTAAACAGGATAAGCGAATTGTATAAAACCGGTTCGGCCACTAAACAAAGTCTTGATAACGCTGATTCCGCTTATAAAGTAGCAAAGGCAAACCTTAATTTGATAAACGCCAGCATTCAAAATGCCGTTATTACTTCACCTGTAAATGGCGTTGTTTTAGATAAAAATCTTGAAATAGGAGAGATGGCTTTTCCAGGCTCCGCTATATTGACCCTTGCGGACATTCAGAGACCATGGATTAAGATTTATGTCGATGAAAAAATACTTGGTTTGATTCAGCTTGGGCAAAAAGCGCTGATAAAAGTAGACTCATTCCCAAATACAAATTTTCAAGGGAAGGTGATATCTATCGCAAACCAGGCGGAGTTTACACCGAAAACAATTCAAACAAAGGATGAAAGGGTAAAACTTATGTTTGCTATAAAAATTTCCATCGAAAATCCTGATATGAAATTAAAGCCTGGTATGCCGGCCGATGTGGAAATAGTAACGGAGGCTTCAAATTGATTGAAGTTAACAATGTCTCAAAGTCCTTTAAAAATAATCCCGCTATCCGGACGGTTAATTTTACAGTACAGGCGGGAGAAATATTCGGCATAGTCGGCCCTGATGGAGCTGGGAAAAGCACATTACTTCGCCTGATGTCATCAATTCTAAAACCCGAGTCGGGCAGCATTATTATAGACGGGGAAAATATTTTTAAAAACTCCTTCCGGATAAAAGAAAGCCTCGCTTATATGCCTCAGAAATTCGGTCTTTATGAAGATTTAACCGTTGAAGAAAACATACATTTTTTCGGAAAACTTTACGGTGTTTCCAGAAAAGAAAGATTCGAAAGAGAGAAGAAACTTTATGAATTCAGCCATCTTGGGCCATTTAAAAAAAGACTGGCTGGAAAACTTTCCGGTGGAATGAAACAGAAGCTTGGGCTTGCCTGCTGTTTGATCCATAGTCCCGGTGTTTTTCTGCTTGACGAACCGACAAATGGGGTCGATCCGGTGTCCCGCAGGGAATTCTGGAAAATATTGTATGATCTTCTGGGTGAAGGAGTATCTATTGTTGTTAGCACTGCCTACCTGGATGAAGCGGAACGCTGCAACCGGCTTGCTTTCATGTACCGGGGGGAATTTATTCAGGTCGGGACGCCCCAGGAGATAAAACGAAATCTTAAAGTAAAATTTGTAGAATTTACGACATCCAATCCCCGGCTGACTGAATTGACGCTTCAGGGAAATTCAGATTATAAAGGAATCATTTTAACAGGCGTAAATCTGCATATTTTTGTCGGTAACGTGGAATCGGCAAAAAGAGAGATAACACAGATGCTTGATGAAAAAGGGATACAGGTTTTATCCTTCAGGGAGGCTCTGCCCTCGCTTGAAGACTGTTTTGTTGATATTGTAGCAAAAGGGGGAGTTTTTTGATGAAGTTATTACATTCATTAATTAGAATAGGCGCCATAGCAGAAAAAGAATGGATTCAGATAAGACGTGATGCAAGGAGCCTTATCCTTTCGGTTATCCTCCCGGCTTTTTTGCTTTTACTTTTCGGTTATGCCCTGACAATGGATGTAAAGCATGTCAGTACCGTAATCTGGGATCAGGATAAAACCGCCTTTTCCAGAAATTTACTGGATAAATTTTCACATTCCGAATACCTCGATATTTACCAATATGTGGATAATTATAAAGAAATTGATGATCTGATCAACAGCGGCAAAGCCGTTATGGCGCTCGTAGTACCTGTTAATTTTGAAAAGCGGTATGAATCCGGCAAAAGCGTGGATTTACAATTGATTGTGGACGGTTCCGATTCCACATCGGCAACTGTGGCTATGGGTTACATACGGTCAATTTTAAGCGATTTTAATAACAGCCAGAAGCTTGACGAACTAAACAAACTTGGTATCTCGGAAATTCACCTGCCAGTTGATGTGCGTAGCAGGATCTGGTATAACTCCGAACTTAAAAGCAAAAATTTTATTGTTCCCGGACTTATAGTGATAATCATGTCAATCATTTCTGCTCTTATTACATCGCTGACGATATCAAGGGAATGGGAAAGAGGAACAATGGAAACACTTATTACCACACCGGTGAGAAAATACGAGGTTTATTTAGGAAAACTCCTCCCTTATATTTTTATAGGAGTCTTTGATGTTATCCTTGCAGTATCGGTTGGATTTTTCGTATTCAATGTGCCCATAAGGGGAAACTTTATCGAGCTTTATCTTGTCGCCCTTTTATTCCTGATCGGTACTTCCAGCCTTGGAATGATGATCATCTTCGGCAACACGATCTCAGGTGCTTTCAGTTCAGTTTGCAATAATACTTACATTTCTTCCGTCTATAATACTATCAGGGTATGTTTTCCCGATTAAAAATATGCCTGTTTTTGTTCAGGCAGTTACTTATCTGGTGCCGGCGAAGTATCTTATAATTTACATGAAAGGAATTGTTCTGAAAGGAATCGGTTACAATATACTCTGGACACAGATCATTTTTTTAATACTATATGCTTTAATAGCAGGACTTATAAGTATGTTAAGGCTTTCTTTCAAATTACCGGAAAATTAAGAGGATGATATGATTCGATTGAGTATAATTTTTTCTTTTGTGAAAAAAGAATTCAAGCAGATGTTCCGGGATGTCAGAATGCGTGCTGTTTTATTTGCAGCGCCTGTTATTATGCTTCTTTTATTCGGCTATGCCGTAAGTACCGATGTGCAGAATGTTAATATGGTTATTATGGATGATGATCAAAGCCAGCAGAGCCGTGAATTGATTGATAAATTTACCGCATCCAAATATTTTATCCCTTATGCATATATTAAATCCGATAAAGATTCTTGATTCCTATTTAGATACAGGTAAAGCTGAAGTATTCATTCATATTGAAAAAGATTTTTCAAAAAAGATACGCTCCGGCAAAACAACCGCAGTCCAATTGATAGTAGACGGCACAGACTCCGGCCGGGCCGCTGTGATTGTTTCTTATGTCAACAGAATCAGTTCTGATTTTTCAATGGAATATCTTCAAACTAAGATACAAGCGCTTATTCTCAGCAAGGGAATCAACGGAGCTCAATTTAAACAAAATGTTGAATTAAAGGAGAGGGTTCTTTTCAATCCCGAATTGACAAGCAGGAATTTTTTTCTACCGAGTGTTTTAGCCTTGCTGGTTTCAATGGTAACAATTACTTTAACAGCAATGTCGATCGTTAAAGAAAGGGAAACGGGAACAGTCGAACAGATCATTGTTTCTCCTATGCATCCGATGGAGCTCATCGTTGGTAAAAGCATACCTTTTGCCGTAGTCAGTTTTATTGACGTTTTTGCTATAACATTAATTGCCATATTCTGGTTTAAAGTTCCATTCAGCGGCAGTTTTCTTTTTTTAATGACATCCGGTTTTATATATATTTTTTCCACAATTTCCGTTGGTCTCTATCTCTCTACAATATCAAAAACCCAGCAGCAGGCATTGCTGTCTACTTTCCTGTATTTTCTTCCTTCACAGCTTTTTTCAGGTTTTATCTTCCCCATTTATGCAATGCCTGTAGCGATGCAATGGATTACGGTAATAAATCCGATGAGATATTACATTACAATTATCCGTGGAATATTTTTGAAAGGGGTGGGATTTGATATTCTATGGAAAGATGTACTTATGCTCACAATACTTGGTGTTATTTTATTTTATCTTAGTTCGAGAAGAGTCAGCAGGAGATTGGAATAAGGGAGGAAAATTTGGACACAACTGTAGATGTAGAAGGTCTTACTAAAAAATTCGGGCATTTTACTGCTGTAGATCACATTACATTTTCTGTTGAAAAGGGAGAAATATTCGGTTTTCTGGGACCGAACGGCGCCGGAAAAAGCACGACTATAAAGATGCTTTGCGGAATTCTTATGCCCTCCGGGGGCAAAGGTCACGTAGCCGGTTTCGATATCATTAAAGAACAACTACGGATAAAAACAATTATAGGCTATATGTCACAGAAATTTTCTCTTTATGATGACCTTACAATATCTGAAAATCTTGATTTTTTCGGTAGTATATACGGGCTTAAAGGAAAAAATTTATATAAACGGATAGACGCTGTGCTGGAAATGGCAGAAATTAAAGAAAACCGGGACACAATGGTTCACAGTCTTCCAACGGGTATCAAACAGCGATTGGCCCTTGGAGGTTCGATACTTCATGATCCACCGGTTTTATTTTTAGACGAACCGACATCCGGAGTCGATCCGATTATGCGCAGGAATTTCTGGGAGCTGATTTACCAGTTTTCAAGCGAAGGAAAGACCGTTTTTGTCACCACTCACTATATGGATGAAGCCGAACATTGCGACAGAATAGCATTGGTTATTTCCGGAAAGATCATAGCCCTCGATTCACCTAATAAACTTAAGGATACCCTGCCCTATGATGTTTTTTCCTTGAAAGTAGAACGCTTTATTGATGTTTTCGATTCGGTTTCCAGGCTTGATTTTATCCATGAAGCAGCAATATTCGGAAGCGATATTCATGTTTTATGTGAAAAAGATTTTCCTTTAGAAATTGAATTGGATAAGATACTCAAACAGATTGGGGTGAATAACTACGCACTGGATAAAATACAGGCCACCCTTGAGGATGTCTTTGTCGTTAACGCAAGACAATATAGTAATAATCAGTAAAAATTCCTCCTTTCAAAGGGGAGAAAGGAAAACAAATAAACTGAGGAGACTTTAATGAAACAAATAATTATTCTATTAATTATGATAATTTCTGCAATTCCAGTTTTTGCAGAGATTAAAACTATCACATTATCAAATGCTCTTGAACTTGCCATCAAGAATAATCTTGCAATCAGCCAGGCCGAACAGGAAATCGGAATTTCCGAGGCCCAATATGGACAGGCCATGGCGGATTTTGCCATGCCTACTGTCTCCGCTGCCGCAGACTTTACAGAACTTGATCCGACAACGGTTCAAAATGGAATCATAAGCCTGCCTATACCGGTTTATAACCCTAAAGTTCAGCAGATAGTACCTGTAAATGTAGGACCTTTAACCAATGTCTATCCGGATAACTATCATACAGGGATTTCAATAACCAAGCCTGTTTTTGCCGGATTCAGGTTCTGGAATACCCTTGGCATAAGGCAGCTGACGCTTGATCTTGCCCGGGTAAAACTGGCCGATAAAAAAAGAGAGGTCATCTCGAGCGTTACCATATCGTTTTATAATCTTTTTCTTATCAAAGAAAATACGAAAATGTTCGAGGAATTGAACCGGAGCCTGAAGGATCATGTTGATTTTGCGAAAAATAATTATATTTCAGGTAACGCAACTGAATACGATTATATCCGGGCCAATGTTCAATATAAGATAAATCAGCCCCATGCTTCTCCAATTAAGCAATTCATACATAGCAGGAAAATTGGCGCTATGCCAGCAAATCGGAGTTGATGATCCGGATACTGTAGAATTTATCGGAAACCTCTATGAGACAACAAATATAATTAACCCGGTAACAAACAGGATAAAAGCTACGGAACTGGCTTTATCAAACGATATTAATCTAAAGGGAATGGATATTAATATTACGGTAGCCAGGCTGTCAAAGCAGATTGCCGATGCAGGAAAGATGCCGACACTTGCCGCTTTTTTCAATTACAACTACGATTATTCAAAAACTAATACTTTCGCAATTGTTGACCGGACATGGAATACTTCCTGGAGTACCGGCCTGCAGTTAAACATTCCGATTGACAGCTGGATTCCAAATGTATCGAAGACCTGGAATCTTGTTGCAGAGGCGGATAAAAATATTAAAAAACTTGATGTTCAAAAACATCAAATCATCGATGAAATTGTTCTTCAGGTTCAAACTTTGCTTTTGCAGATAGATCAGAGCCGTGAAACATGAAAAGCCAGGAAGACAATGTCAGCCAGGCGCAGCTTGGCTACCGGCTTGCCGATTCAAGATACAAGGCCGGCAATGCGACAGAAATGGAAGTGATTGATGCCGAAGTGGCTGTGAACCAGGCGGAAGTCATTTATTTAAGCGCTATCTTTGATTATTTCAGCAGTAATCTTAAGCTGATTCGCTTAATCGGAAAATAAAGATTTAAAAAAACAGGTTTTTGACAAAAGTTCCGGATTTTAATATACTTAATAGTTAATATTAATTGGAGTATAATTATGAAAATATTTTTTTACGTGATTCTTATATTTTTGATTAACGTTATATACGGTGAGCAGTGGAATTATCCGCCAACTAAAACGGTCGATGCCTCTGATACTTATTTCGGGAAAACCTATAAGGATTCATACCGCTGGCTTGAAAATCTAAAGGATAAGGAAACTATAGACTGGTTCAAAGCGCAGGCTGAAATGACAGACGGTCTGCTGGCCAAGATTCCGGGCAGGGATGAATTGGTTCAGGAATGGCTTGCACTCGACAAGCTCAAACCCGCAAAATATTCCGCAATTACATTTGAGAATGGCCGTGTCTTTTACATGAAGACACTGGGCGGTGAGAACTTAGGTAAGATTTTTTACCGTGAGGGGTGGAAGGGAACTGAGAAACTTCTCTTCGATCCGGCTGATTACAAAGCCGGTGTAACAACAACGGTTGGAAGCATTGTTCCATCATTTGACGGCCGTTATGTACTCCTGGGTTTATCATCAGGAGGAGCCGAGTTCTCGGAAATACGAGTTTTAGATGTTGATAAAGGAAAGCTTCTGCCCGAGAGTATCTATCCATCCTATGGCCCAATCGGATGGACTCTCGACAGTAAATCATTTTTCTATGACATGGGTAAGGTTACCGATATCAAAAGCCTTGACATTGAACTGAATCGTAAGACTAAGCTCCACACTCTTGGGTCAGACATAGCTGCAGACATCGATTTCTTCAGTGATGAAAGCAGCCCGGAACTCTTAATCGATCCGAAGGAGTTTCCATCGGCTTATATCGATGAATCCTACCCAGATTACATTATTGGGCAGGTCGGTACGGTTCAAAGTGAGATGCGGATATTCTATGCCCCAATTTCCGAGATGAAGAATGCAAAGATAAAATGGGATGTGCTGTGCAAGCCTTCGGACAATCTTGGTCCGGGGCCTGGAGTTTTCCGGAGATTATGTATATGCCGTTACTCATACAGGTGCCCCGAAATACAAGGTTGTCCGGACTGGTATTAAGAATCCGGACTGGAGCCATGCGGAAACTATTATTCCTGAAGGCTCAAATACCATACAATACATGACTAAGAGTAAGAATTTCCTTTTCATAGTATATTCCAACGGGATTCTCAGAAATATCTTAAAATACAACCTGGCTACTGGGGAATCATCAGATATTAAACTCCCTTTCTCCGGTACCGCTGATATCTCCATGTTTTGATTGGCATACGGATAAGTGCATCCTCAGCATTTCTTCATGGACCACTCCAAAAACCATTTATGATTTCGACGCGGAGAATGATACATTTGAAAAGAGCGTCTTCAACATAGATGTTTCATATCCAGGATTTGAAAACCTTATATCAGAAGAAGTGGAAGTGCCGGGCTACGATGGAACTATGATTCCTCTATCAATTATTTACAAGAAAGGGCTTCCGCTTGACGGAAACAATAGCTGTATTCTGGAAGGTTACGGCGCCTATGGGATGAGCTTTACCCCATATTTTACCCTCCTGCATTCTATTGCGCTGAAGGGAGTGGGAGTGGCATATGCCCACACGCGCGGCGGAGGCGAAAAGGGTGAATCCTGGTACAAAGGCGGTTATAAGACAACAAGCCCAATACCTGGAAGGATTTCATTTCCTGTGCAGAATATCTTATAAAAAAAGGCTACACCAGCCCGCAAAAACTTGGTGGCACCGGTACAAGCGCCGGCGGAATTCTTATCAGCCGCGCCATAACAGAGCGCCCCGATTTATTTGGTGCTGCGGTTTGTAATGTCGGCTGCGCCAACGCAATGCGATTGGAATTTACACCAAACGGCCCTGTCAACACTCCCGAATTCGGGACAGTTAAAGACCAGACCGAATGCCAGGCCCTATATGAAATGGATGGCGTTCAGCACGTAAAGCAGGATGTGAAGTATCCGGCAGTTATGGGTGTGGCGGGATGGAATGATCCCCGTGTGCCTCCCTGGCAGCCCGGTAAGTTCGCAGCAGCTTTGCAGAATGCGAGTACCTCAGGAAAGCCTGCACTGATGAAGGTTAATTACGACAGCGGCCACTTTACCGAAGAGAAGATCGTTACCATAAAGGATTTCGCCGATCAGTATGCATTTCTGCTCTGGCAAACCGGACATAAGGATTTCCAGCCGAAGCCCTAACCTTCTTCAGTCAAATTTAAATTTTGGGTATGCTGAAATTTCAGGATTAAAATTCCTGGATTCTCAATACAACTCGACTTATACCAAGTTGTAATTAAAATAATATTAATAATAAACTCAGTAAGCATTCAATTGTTCTTTAACCACTCACATTGAATGCAACTTGGTATAAATCAATATCGGGCATCAAATGAAATTCAAAAAAAAATATTTTAAAAACTCTTGACTTAGAGTTGACTCCAAATGATATTTTATATGAGTAATTTCATATTGTTAGAAAGAAGGATGTTTCGATGCCAGTTAAGTCTATTCTAATCATCTTTTTTTTCACACTCCGGCAATACTCAAACGATTGCCGATCAAATTCGTGAAAGCACTATGGGCGATATTTTTAAAATCATGACTGTAGGTCCATATCCTAATGATTATAACACAGTGGTCAATATGGCTAGAAAAGAAAAAATGTCTGACTACCGGCCGAAACTTGCAAAACAGGTTTCCATGGAAACTTACGATGTAATTTTTATCGGTTATCCTATCTGGTGGGGAACAATGCCTATGGCTGTATTTACTTTTTTAGAAAAATATGATTTCTCTGGCAAGAAAATAATACCCTTTTGTACGCACGAGGGAAGTTCGTTTAGCAGAAGCACAGATGATATTAAGGCGCTTTGCCCAAGGTCAATCATTCTGGATGGACTGGCTATCAGGGGTGGAAGTGTTAGGACCGCAGGGAAAGACGTGTTAGCGTGGTTGAATAGAATCGGGGTAATAAAAGAAAAATTGGAGGTCGATCCATCATGACATTAATCAACGGATGGGAAAACTTCTACGTAATAATCGGCTCGTCTGCCGGTGCGCTGATCGGATTGCAGTTTGTAGTCATTGCTCTCATTGCTGAAAAGCCGATAGCAGGAGGTGATATGAATACCGTCGGTGCCTTTGCAACACCTAATCGTCGTTCATTTCGCAGTTGTGCTATTGCTGTCGGCGATTGTAAGTATGCCATGGAATAGTATCACCTCTTTAGCAGTTCTTTGGGGATTAGCGGGACTCTTCGGGGTAGCTTACTCAGTATTCGTAGCCTGGAGTATGCGCGTGCAAAGTGCTTACAAACCTGTACTCGAGGACTGGTTATTTTATATATTTATTCCACTTATGTCGTACTCAGTTCTGGCTATATCGGCATTCGTGGCCTACTCTCATTCACGTCCAGCCCTATTCCTCATCGCAGCTGCTGCGCTGTTACTTCTCTTTGTTGGTATACACAATTCCTGGGACGCTGTTACATACCATTATGTCTTTGTCAATTCGAAGAAGGAGAAAAAGATTAAGAAGAATTAATGTCGGTAATGAAACGGGTTTTTAAATAGGAAAATAAGTTGAATATTTAAAGGAAGGTTTTTATGAATAATGTTTTAATCCTCGGGGCAAACGGTCAAATCGCCCGTTTTGCAATTGATTTATTCCTGCAGAGAACCGATGCCAGGCTGACTCTATATTTACGAGACTCAGGCAGGTTAAATAACATCGGTTCAAACCGTGTTAAAATTATCGAAGGTGATGTTCTGGATATTGAAAAGCTTAATGAAGCTATGGCCGGGCAGGATGTTGTCTATGCCAATCTGGATGGTCAACTGGAACAGCAGGCGAAAAATATTGTCAAAGCAATGGACAATATCGGAGTTAAACGTTTAATATTTATAAGTTCAATGGGTATTTATGATGAAGTCCCAGGTGAGAAACATGGCAGTATATTGGATCCATATCGAAAGTCAGCAGCTATCATTGAAGCCTCAGACCTCGACTACACAATTTTAAGACCTGCATGGCTTAACAACAAAGATGAGATCGACTATGAGACTACTCAAAAAGGCCAGCCATTTAAGGGTTCGGTCGTATCACGCAAAAGTGTTGCTGATCTGGTTGTTAAATTATCTCAACCGCCGTACCTGGAAGTCCGACATAGCCTGGGTGTGAACAAGCTCTAATCATAAGCTGATATTAGATCAATAAAATTGGAAAGGAGTTTAAATTATGCAAAATGTTCTATTAAACAATGGTATGGAAATCCCCTTATTAGGTTACGGTGTTTTTCAGGTAACAGATCTCGCAGAATGTGAAAATGGTGTTTATGAAGCGATACGAACCGGTTATCGCCTGATTGATACGGCGGCTTCCTATATGAATGAAGAGGCTGTCGGGAAAGCAATCAAAAGAAGCGGAGTTGCAAGGGAAGAGCTCTTTATCACCACAAAGCTCTGGATTCAGGATACCGGGTATGAAAACACGAAGAAGGCTTTTGAAAGATCGCTTCAGAGACTGCAATTGGGTTATTTGGACCTGTATCTGATTCATCAACCCTTTGGAGATATTTATGGCTCCTGGCGGGCGATGGAAGACTTATATCATGATGGCAGAATGAGAGCCATAGGTGTCAGCAACTTCCAATCTGACCGAATAATGGACTTGATTATCCATAACAAAGTAGTACCCGCAGTTAACCAGATCGAAACACATCCTTTTTGCCAGCAGATTGAAACTCAAAGATTTTTGCAGGAAAACAATGTTCAGATTGAATCCTGGGGGCCATTTGCTGAAGGTAAAAACAATATTTTCCAGAATGAATTACTGCTTTCTATCGCCGGAAAATACAAGAAAACCGTTGCTCAGGTAATTCTGCGCTGGCTAACGCAAAGAAAGGTAGTTGCTATTCCAAAATCAGTTCATAGGGAAAGAATTATAGAGAATTTCAATATTTTCGACTTTGAACTAAGCTCTGAAGATATGAATGAGATTGGTTCTCTGGACACAAAGAAAAGTCAGTTTTTCGACCATCGTGATCCTGAAATCGTGAAGCGGTTAAGTAGTAGAAAACTATATATCTAATGTAAAAGGAGGATTTTAACAATGAGTATAAGTAAAAAAGCAAGCAAAAACCATGACGAACTGTTTCCAGATCACAAATCGACATTAAAAGATACCGATCCGGAATTGATAGAAGTATTCGATAATTTTGCTTTTGATGAAGTGCTTGATTATGGAAACTTAGATAAGAAAACCAGGTTAATTGTAATTCTGGGGTCATTGATTGCAACTCAGGCTTTGGAAGAATATAAAGAGATGCTTGGTGGTGCGCTGAATATAAGGTGTTTAAATGAAGCAGTACCTGCGTAAGTTTATAAAGGAGGTATTATTATGAAGTATAAGGAGCTGGCAAAAACAGGTGTAAAATTATCCGTAGTAGGCCTGGGATGCATGGGAATGAGTTCGGCTTACGGTAAGCCGGATGATACGGAAAGTATAGCAACATTAGAATATGCATTAGACCTTGGAATTAACTTCTGGGATACTGCCGATATCTACGGTAATGGAGCGAATGAAGAGCTGATTTCCAAAGTTCTTGTATCAAACCGTGATAAGATTTTTATCGCGACAAAGGTCGGGTTCCGTGTAAGAGGAGGCACAGGAGATGCTTTTGTCGGCGGAGAGACTTATGTTGATGCTTCTCCGGCATGGATGAAACAGGCTATTGTTAACAGTCTGAAACGGTTGAAAATTGATACGATTGATCTTTATTATGCTCACCGTGTAGACCCCAATGTCCCTATTGAAGAAACAGTAGGAGCCATGGCTCTACTGGTAAAAGAAGGAAAAGTGCGTTACCTTGGTTTAAGCGAGTGTACTCCGGCAGATTTAAAAAGAGCGCATTCAGTTCATCCTATAACAGCTTTACAGAGCGAATACTCTTTACTAACCCGTGATGTTGAAAAGGAAATTCTACCGTTAACAAAAGAGCTGGGGATAACATTCGTTCCATTTGCCCCGTTAAGCCGCGGTTTGATTACAAATAAATTAGATGTCAGCTCTCTTGCTTCTAACGACTTCCGAGCAAATCTGCCGAGATATCAGGGAGAATATTTAGAGAATAATCAGAAGCTATCATCCGCTTTTGCGGAAATCGCTGAAAGAAAAAACTGTATGCCTGCCCAGTTCGCAATTGCATGGGTAATGGCTCAGAGCAATAATATTATTCCTATTCCCGGAACAAAACGCAGAAAGTATCTGAAAGAAAATGCAGGAGCGGCTGATGTAATACTGACAGCGAAGGATTTGGAAGAGATAGAGAGTTTATTAAAGAAATACCCGAATATAGGTCCACGTTACAGCTCTCGTGAAAATAAATTTGTTAAAAAGTAACCATGGGCCGGGAAATGAAATTATTCCGGAAGGAGGTTATCTAATATGTCTAATATTCAGGGCAAAGTTGTCATAATAACAGGTGCATCAAGCGGGATTGGAGAAGCTGCAGCAAAAGAACTTGCATCTAAAGGCGCTAAGCTGGTTCTGGCTGCCCGCCGTGAAAACCGGTTACAAAAGTTACAAAAAGAGATCGAAAAAAATGGCGGAATTGCTGTCTATAAATTAACGGATGTGACTTCATATAGACAAATGGAAGAGCTTGCTCAGTATGTTCTTAATGAGTTTGGAAAAATTGATGTATTTATCAATAATGCCGGATTGATGCCGCAATCATTTCTTTATAAGAAAAAAGTCGATGAGTGGGATAGAATGATTGATGTCAATGTCAAAGGGGTACTCTACGGCATAGCTGCTGTACTTCCGTCGATGAGGGGGCATAAATCCGGCCATATAAACGTTGCATCGATAGCCGGGCACCAGGTGGGCGCCGGAGGTGCGGTATACAGCGCTACAAAATTCGCAGTGTGCGCTATCTCGGAAGGCCTGCGTAAGGAAGAATTCGCCAATAATATCCGCGTAACTATTATATCACCTGGGGCAGTGAGCACTGAATTAACGGAAACGATTACAGATATGGATCTGAAGCTTGTAATTGATGAAATTTATAAAGGAGCTATTGAACCTGAAAATATTGCCCGGGCAATTGCTTATGCGATTGAACAGCCTTCTAATGTGGCTATTAATGAGATGATTATCCGTCCTACACGTCAGGAGAGGTAAATTGTATGACGATAATATTAAAAAACCCTTGATGAAGCTATATTCATCAAGGGTTTTGTTCTAAACTGATTAAAGTCCAACCTCCAAAACTTCAATCGTAGCCTAATGTTTGGAGGCTATTTTTTTGCGACAGCTTCCTTTAAAGCCTTTCCGGCTTTAAAAACAGGAACTTTCCGCGCTGCAATTTTGATTTCAGCGCCTGTTTGAGGGTTACGGCCCTTTCTGGCTTCGCGCTTTCTTACTTCAAAAGTACCAAAACCAACCAGCTGAATCTTGTCCCCTTTGGATAAAGCTTGTGTCATAGCGGTGATAACGGTATCAATAGCTTTCCCTGAGTCTTTCTTGGTTAATCCACATTTCTCTGCGACCTTGTCGATCAGTTCGGACTTTGTCATATTAATCACTCCTTAAAATAAATTCGGGTAGAATAATCTAAACCCGATAAATTATAGTTAATTCAAAAAAAAAAATCAACCCCCGCAGTGATTTATGTGTATAGATTTTAAAAAATATTCTAAAAACCAGGTTTAAAACACTTTTTATCAATAAATAGCTGTAAAAAAAAGCATTTAAACTTTGCTTTCCTGTTAAATACTTTTAAAAAAGCAAAAAATAAAGTAGAATATAATACTAAAACAGGAGAAAACCATGATTGATGTGATAAATGTTACTAAGTACTACGGAGATTTTCTAGCTCTTGATAATATCAATTTTCAAATAGGAGAGGGTGAGATTGTAGCGCTTCTTGGGCCAAACGGCGCCGGAAAAACAACTACAATGAGGATTATTACCGGTTTTATGCCGCCTTCATCAGGAGATATTTCAATTAACGGAATGGATGTTTTTGAAGATTCGGATAAAGTTAAAGCTATAATCGGATATCTTCCCGAAAATCCCCCGCTCTATCCGGAACTTACAGTTTATGAATATCTTGCCTTTGTCGCCGAGCTGCGGAAGGTAAATAAACGAGATATCAAAAAAAATGTTGAAAAATCAATTGAACTCGCAGACCTGCATGAAAGAAGGAATACAATGATCGGCCTGCTCTCCAAGGGCTTGAAGCAAAGGGTTGGAATAGCGCAGAGTATTGTGAATTCTCCGAAAGTTCTCATTTTAGATGAACCCACAGTTGGGCTTGATCCTGTTCAGGTAGTTGAAATGAGAAATTTCATAAAAAGCCTGGCGGAGATTGAAAAGAGGACAATTATTTTATCCACGCATATTTTAGCCGAGGCAAATGAAATCTGTGAAAAAGCCATTATTATTAATAACGGCAGGATCGCGGCAGTTGATACAATTGAAAATTTAAAGAACGAGCAGTTTAATGAAATCAAGATTTGCGTTAAAGTTGCCCGTTTTTCAGAAGAACTTGAGAAGGCATTAAATAAAATAAAATCAATAAAGAATTTTTATATCAAAAATAATGATATCGAAATTATTGCCGTGGAAGATTTAAGGGAAATAATAGCCAAAACTGTTGTTGATAGCGGGGCCGGCCTGATTGAAATGATAAAAGGCGGCGATACGCTTGAGGATGTTTTCATCAAACTTGTTCAATAAAGCCAATGTTTAGTGATATCAAGCAGCGCGCTTGTTATCGCGGATTTCTTTAGGCAGTGGCCTGAGATCCTTTACGATATGTAGCCAGGAGAAAACAACAAGAAGATAATAAGTAATATCAATCTCCCACCAGTAAAAACCGGCTTTTGCTGTAATCGGATAATGATGATGATTATTATGCCAGCCTTCGCCGAGAGTTAAAATCGCCATAAGGACATTGTTGCGGCTGGTATTCGGCAAATCATACCTGCGGCTGCCAAACATATGATCTATCGAATTTATAGAAAAAGTAGCGTGGCTGCACAGGACTGTGGAGACAAAAAATCCCCATACAAGAAGCTGAATACCGTTAGTGTGCAAACCCGGCATATTGTAATAGAGAAAATCACCAATAAAATATACAATGAATGCCGCAACAAAAGGGATAATAATAGCATATTTATCTAGAAAAACAATCTCTGGAAATTTCAGCCAATCTTTTAAATATTCTATCCTGGTTCTTTTGTTTTCCCTTGCAAGAATCCAGCCGATATGGCTCCACCAGAATCCGCTGATAAGTGGTGAATGAATGTCCTCTTTTGTATCAGCGTACCTGTGATGATGTCTGTGTATGGCAGCCCACCACAAAGGTCCGCGCTGCATAGCCGAGCATCCTAAAAATGCGAATAGAAAAGAAAAGAAGCGATTGGCTGTAAAAGAACGGTGAGCAAAATATCTATGATAAAAACCAGTTATCCCGAACATCCTGATTATATAAAACACGACAGCGAACCAGACGGCAAAGGGACTCCAACCAACCCAGATTATTCCAAAGCACATTATATGAAATAACAGGAAAGGAGCGGCTCCAACCCAATCAATGCTCTTTTTTATATTTACTGATTCGGATTCGAGGTTATAATCCGCATTGAACCATCTGCCGATATATTTCCCGAATGTTTTTACAAATTTAAACATGATAATAACCTCTACCCTAATTAAATTATATCCGGTAAATTATCACATTTGAACTTTTTATACCAAGTTGCATTAACTAATTAATTATTTATTAAATCATCAATATTTCTTATCCTTATTTGCCTTTATAAGGGGAATTTGTCTTGCCGTTGACTCGGTCTATAATTTCAAGCAAATCGTCTATATTAAACGGTTTGTACATGCATTCAAATGCTCCGTGCTGTTTAGCTTCTGATTCGAAAACAAAATTCGGATCCTGAACTGCTGCTGAAAATTACTACAACTTGCTCGGGTTTGATTTCTTTTATTATTTTGAGCGCTTCCGGACCTCTCATTTTAGGCATATGTACATCCAGAAAAACAATATCCAGTGAATTCTTTTTTACAACCTCTACGGCTTCCACCCCGTCATTGGCCGTAAAAACTTCAAATCCCTGCGTTTCAAGCAGAAAACGGAATAAATCTCTTATCCCCTCTTCATCGTCTGCAATCAATATTTTCTTATCCAATCTAACCCTCTTTTATCGGTAGTTTTATTATAAACGTTGTTCCTTTATCAATTTTACTTTTTGCTTCTATCGTTCCATTATGCTTTTTAATAATCTCATAGCATAAACTCAACCCCAGTCCGGTTCCTCTGCCGACTTCCTTAGTTGTGAAAAATGGTTCAAATATATGCTCCTTTATTTCTTCACTCATCCCTTTGCCGGTATCTATTATATCTACTTCGATCTGTTCTCCTGCCTTTTTAGTCGCAATGGTGAGTTTCCCGCCGTCAGGCATCGCATCAATGGCGTTATTGCATAAATTTACTATTACCTGCTGTATCTGATTTGTATTTGCTGTAATAAACGGCAATCCTTTATTATATGCTTTGATAATTTCTATATTCTTCACTTTTACCTGGCCTTCAATCAATGAGAGGGTTTCTTCAATCGTTTGGTTTATGTCTATTAATTCAAACTGGGTTTTTCCAGTTCTTGAAAAGGTCAATAAATCCCCCCACAAGTTTTTTGCATCTCATCGCTTCCCTTTCTATCGATTTCAAGGGCATATACAACGGATCATCTTCCTTAATACGTTTGACAATGCTTTGAGAAAATCCCAGGATCACACCCATAGGATTATTTATCTCATGAGCCACACCGCCAGCCAGCTGGCCTACAGCCGCCATCTTTTCAGACTGAAGCAGCATTGCCTGCGCGGCTTTCAGCTTGTCGTAAGCTTCCTGTAATTCCTGAGCCCTTTCCATTAATGCATCTGACCTGGTTTTTTCAATTGTAAACTCCCGTTCGCTTTCCTGTAAACGCAATAGTTCCCTCATATCCCTTGCCACCCCGACAAATCCCAATAAATTACCCTCTTTATCTTTCATTTTCGAGACCGAAAAGCTTACTGGTATATCTTCACCATTTTTTGTGTGTAAATAAATCTGATGTTTGCCGAAAGATTCTTCTTTCAATAATGGAGCTTCTTCTTCATCAAGAAATTGGGTTGTATTATCCTTGAAAAGCTTTTTTGCCGGACTGCCGGTTATTTCCTCCTTGGTATAGTCAAGCAGTGTCAGGGTGGCATTATTCACTTCAATGACATTGCCTTCCGGACTTATCAGGATCAAAGAATCGCTCATAGTGGCAAGAATATCGGAAGCCGCATAGGCAGGAGTAAGGGTCATTAATCTGTATTTAGTAACTCCATAAACAATTGTACTGGCCAGGGCAAATGCCAGGACGGGACCAAATGAGGGAATGATATTTATATTCAGCTGTGGCAGGACAACATCCATAATTGCTTCGGTTATAAAAAAGATAAAAGCCGATAAATTAAGAAATTTGATTCTTCTTTTTTCAATCGATAACTTTATTCTTTTTATAGTATAATAACTATTATTGCCAATAACCACTAGAACTGAAAAACAATAAATATAAAAAAGCCATGGCCATATCGACTTTGACCATATAATCGACCAGCCATATGGCTGTCTTACAACGTCAACCAAATAACCTGTAAGTTGTTTATAAATAAAAACAGCCGGTACTAAAAAAATAAATAAATAAAAATACCATTTGTTTAATATTTTCCTATTTATTAACACAAGTGAGACCCAAAAAGCAGCAATCGCTATACTACACCAGCCGATCGAGGCAATATCCAGCCAAAATAAAGCAATATCATGTGAAGCCGAGACCTGAATAAATGTAAAACCCAAATCCCAGAAAGCAATACTGGAAATAAGAACTATGCAAACCAATTTCGCGCGAGTCTTTAAATTTTTTGACAAAACAAAAAATATCATCCATAAGCACATAAGGAATACTGTATACATAAACAAGGAAACTAAATTCATTTAATAATCACCCCATTGCATGCTTTTTTCAGCTAAATATTCCTTTATTGAATTCTAACCGAGTCACAAACTTTCTCATAAGCTATACAACTAAATCAATCTTATCAAAAGTATAATATTAATTTCTTTACTATAAATTATATAATGAAAATAAAAGAGTTGCAAAATAACACAAATAAAAAACAGCCGGTATTATAATAAAGAAATTTAAACTGGTCAATGTATTAAATATAATATAATTGTTAAAAACTATATAAACCCTTATAATATATAAAGATGAAACGAACTAAGGAGGGCAGGTCATGGCATTAAATATTGGAATTATCGGAACAGGCTGGGTTGCTGCTGTTCATATTTCAGCGCTTAAGAAAATACCGGAAGCAAAGGTCAAAGCAATTGCCGGGAGAAATATAACCAGAGCTGAGGAATTAACACATGGATTAGATTCAAAAGTTTATAGTGATTACAAAATTATGCTGAAAAAAGAATATCTTGATGCCGTTTTTATCCTTCTTCCACCGCACCTCCATGGCGAAGTAGAAATTCTTTGTTCCGAAAGTGTACCGGCTCTTCTAATTGAAAAACCTATATGTAATAATATAAAAATAGCAGAGAAAATCCTGAAGGTTTTTAATAAAGCAGGTACGGTTGTGTCCGCCGCTTATATGAACAGATACCGGCGTTCTGTGAAATACGCAAAATATCTTTTCGGTAATGAAGATAACAAGCCTATCCTAGCAGCCGGATGGTGGGTGACGGAAATGCCTCCGACTTTATGGTGGCGGTCAAAAGAACAGTCTGGTGGGCAGTTTACTGAACAGTGTACACACCTTGTGGATATTTCTCGCTGGATAGTAGGAGAAATAACCGATATTTCCGCTTTTACAGCGAAGGGTTTTATGACAGGTATAAACGGCTACACTGTGGATGATGCGATAACAGTAAATACCCGCTTTGCATCTGGAGCCCTGGGCTGTTTCTCTACAGGATGTTACCCAAAGAAAGGGCTGGATTCAAAGCACAGTATAGAATTGACAATTTCATCAGGAGAAAATCTTTGCAGGTTTACAGGCTGGGGTATGGAAATGGAAGCGGAATATTTAAACGGTAAGGTAGAGCATTTAGTATCGGAAGATGATATTTTTGAAATTGAGGACAGAGAGTTTTTAAAAGCTGTAAAAGAGAAAAATAATAGTTATATTCTTTCTTCTTATGAAGATGCGATGCGAACCCTGAGAGTTACTCTGGCTGCGGAAGAATCGGCCAGAACAGGTAAAATAGTCAGGATATGATAATAGTTCGGCATTTAATTCCATTATCCCTCTTTCAAAGGTAGCTTTATTGTAAATGCCGTTCCTTTATCTATTTCACTAAACGCTTCTATCGTTCCATTATGCTTTTTTATAATCTCATAGCATAGACTTAAACCCAGTCCGGTTCCTTTGCCGACTTCCTTAGTTGTAAAAAATGGTTCAAATATATGCTCTATTATTTCTTCACTCATCCCTTTCCCGGTATCTATTACATCTACCTCGATCTGCTCTCCTGCCTTTTTAGTCGCAATGGTGAGCTTTCCGCCATTGGACATCGCATCAACAGCGTTATTGCATAAATTTACGATCACCTGCTGTATCTGATTTGTATTTGCAGCAACAAACGGTAAGCCTTTACTATATGCTTTGATAATTTCTATATTCTTCACTTTTGCCTGGCCTTCTATCAATGAGAGTGTTTCTTCAATCGTCTGGTTTATATCTATTAATTCAAACTGGGTTTTTCCAGTTCTTGAAAAGGTTAATAAATCCCCTACGAGTTTCTTGCATCTCATCGCTTCCCTTTCTATTGATTTCAAGGGCATATATAACGGATCATCTTCTTTAATACGTTTGACAATGCTTTGAGAAAATCCAAGGATAACACCCATGGGATTATTTATTTTCATCAGCCACGCCGCCAGCCAGCTGGCCTACAGCCGCCATCTTTTCTGACTGAAGCAGCATTGCCTGAGCGGCTTTCAGCTTGTCGTAAGCTTCCTGCAATTCCTGAGCCCTTTCCTGTAGAGCTTCGGCACGGACTTTCTCAGCAGCAAGCTCCTTCTCTCTATTCTGAAGCATTAAAATCTCCCTCATATCCCTGGCCACTCCAACAAATCCCAACAAATTACCCTCTTTATCTTTCATTTTCGATACTGAAAAGCTTACCGGGATATCTTCACCGTTTTTTGTGTGTAAGAAAATTTGATTTTTATCGAACGACTCTTCTTTTTCATCTAAAAACTGAGTAGAATCATCCTTGAAAAGCTTCCTTGCCGGACTACCTATTATTTCGTCCTTACTATAGGCAAGCAGGGACAAGGCCGCGTTGTTTACTTCTATGACATTACCCTCCGGACTTATTAGAATCAAAGAGTCGCTCATAGTAGCGAGAATATCAGAGGCCGCATAAGCAGGAGTAAGGGTCATAAATCCGTATTTCGTTATCTCATAAACGAATGCACATGCCAATATAACTGAAATGATAGAACCGATTGGCGGAATAATATTAATATTTACTTGCGGCAGAACAACATCTATAACTGATGCAGAGATAAAAAAGGAAAAACCTATAAAAACAGTTAATTTATTCCTTTTCATCTCATATAAATACTTCCTTGTTTTTATAGCTTTATAACCAAAATATAAAGCGGCCGTTATGATTGAACAATAATAAATATAAAAAATCCATGGCCATATCGACTTTGACCAAACATGAGACCATCCATAAGATTGTTTTGCAACGTCATGAATCAGATACCCTGTCCACTGTTTATATATAATAACAGCGGCAATTGAAAAGATTATAAAATAAAAATACCATTTCTTTAATATTTTTTCCTTTCCTGTTACAATAAGCGCCAGCCAGAGTGTAAAAATTGCTATGCTGCACCAGCCGAAAGATGAAATATTAAGCCAAAGCATAGCATTATCATGTGAAACCGATGCCTGAAAGAATGTAAATGCTAAATTCCAGACTGAGATGCAGGATAAAAGCAATACGCAAACCCAATTCAGCAGAGCTTTTAAATTCTTAGAAAGGACGAAAAAAATAAGCCATATATTAATAAGTAAAACTGTATAATGAGCTAAGGATAATAAATTCATCTAAATAACCCCCTTGGTATTTATTTAAATATAATTTTCGCAAAATTATTTTAATATTTTTATCCTTAAGCTTGAACTCTTAACAAAATATATATTTTATTTTAAACGTTCATTGTAAATAAGTCAACAGCTATGAAATACTTTATTCTGAGTTAGAACTTTTTTTTGAATCTTTTTTTTACTTTTTTTTACTTATAATATTAGCGGTTATTTTAAAGAATAAACTAAAAAGGAGTCAGGTATGTTAAAGAAAACATTGCCCTATATTGCGATGTTAATTTCTTTGATAATTTTATCAGGGTGTATGGTTAGAGTTAGAGGTATGTATGTCGCCAGGCCTCACCGTACAGTTGTAATTGTAGACGATGATCCTGAACTTGTAGTCATTCCCGGGACTTATGTGTATTATTATTACGGAGAAGACGGTGATTATTTTTTCTATGACGGATTCTGGTGGAGATCAATGAACAATGTATGGTATAGAGCCGATTATTACACAGGACCATGGGTTTTAGTTGATCCAATTTTTGTGCCTTATGACGTTATTAATCTTCCTCCGGGATGGAGAAATATCCCGGATTATGCGGTAAGAGTGAGATGGGGCGATGTGAGATCTCACTGGCATAATTGGAAAAGAGACAGGTATTGGGAAATGCATAGATGGAGAAACTGGTAGTATTCCATAAGAAATTCCCTCCTCATTGGTTTTTCTCAACTTATTCGGGAAAAATCCGAAAAGAACATTAGAGATATTGTTTATGGAGGGAGTTCATGAGCAAAGTAATTGGTATCGACCTGGGCACAACCTTTTCTGCAATAGCCTATTTAAACAACGATAGTTCTGAAATTATTCCTGATAAAAACGGTAAGAGGACAATGCCCTCAATAGTTTCTTTTTATAATGACAACATTCTTGTTGGAGAGGCGGCAAAGACCATTGAATTCAACAATCCAGAGAATACCGTCAAGAGAATTAAAAGAAAAATGGGTACGGATTTTAAAGTTCTGATAAAAGACAGGGAATACTCACCGGAGGAAATTTCAGCCATCATTCTTAAAAAATTGAAAGAGCAGGCTGAGGATTTTCTTCATGAAAAATTGAAAGATGCCATTATCACAGTTCCTGCTTATTTCAATGACAACCAGAGACAGGCCACTAAGAATGCCGGAAAGCTTGCGGGTCTTAATGTCCTGCGTATTATAAATGAGCCTACCGCCGCTTCTCTTGCTTACGGCGTCAGCCCTAACGACGATTTAAATATTGTGATTTACGATCTCGGCGGCGGCACATTCGATGTCTCGGTCTTGAATGTCGCGGACGGCGTTTTTGAAGTTATATCAACTGCCGGCGACAACAATCTGGGCGGTGAGGATTTTAATAAGAGAATGATGGATGCGGTTGTGGGACGGTTTAAGGAAGAAACGGGCATAGACTTAACAGAAGATCCCCTTGCAATGGTTAAGATTTATGAGGCTGTTGAAAATGCAAAGATCGAATTGTCCAGTAAGAAAAATACAAGAATTCAGGTTCCATTCGTTACTGCGGATAAAGACGGCCCGAAAAATATCGATTTTGAGCTTAGCAGGGCTGAACTGGAAGAGATGATCGCCGATTATATAAAAAGAAGCATTGATTTGTGCAGACAGGCCGTCTCGGATGCCGCCATGAAGGTTGAAGATATAGACAGAATTATTCTTGTCGGCGGCTCATCTAGAATTCCATTGGTAAGAAAAAGCGTTGAAGAGCTTTTCAAAAAGGTTCCTGACTGCTCTATCAATCCCGATGAGGTTGTCGCCAGAGGAGCGGCTCTCCAGGGTGGAATTGTGCAGGGTGATGTCAGAGGAATCGTTCTTGTTGACGTCAACCCCATATCTCTTGGAATTGAAGTGGAGAATGGCTATTTTGTTCCTATTATTGAACGGAACAGCCCGATACCTACATCGGCAAAAAGGGTTTTTACAACTGTGGCGGATGGGCAGAAAAGCGTCGATATACATATCATGCAGGGCGAGAGCATGTACTGCAAAAATAATGTCTCTCTAGGAAAGTTCAGACTGGAGGGGGTCAGGAACGCCGTAAAAGGAGACCCAAGAATTGAGGTAAACTTTGAACTTGATGTTAATGGTATTCTTAACGTAAGCGCAATGGATATGGACACACAAAACGTTCAGGGAATAACAATTGTCGAACAGTCAAGGATGTCAGAAGAAGAGCTGGAAAAAATCCAGCAGGAACACATTAATAAATATGAAGGTGAAATCAAACTGAGAGATGTGCTTAATTCAGTATTAAGACTAAAAACCAGGGCAGAAAGTATTATAGCCAAGATCAGCAATTCAGTTCCACCTGCCTATAAAAGCAGCCTGATTAAAGAAGAAATTGAGGAAATAATGCAGACGATAAATGAATCCGTCGAGCAGATGAACCCTGAAAGAATTGAAAAATCCATTGAAAGACTGGAATTCATCATGAATGAACTATCTGCGGGAACCTACAGCTTCGGGGAAATGATTGCATGAAAACATATTATGACATCCTTGGAATATCCAGGGAGTCTTCTAAAAAAGATATCAAAACAGCTTATAGAAAACTTGTAAAGAGATTTCATCCCGATGTAAACCGGATAAAGTCATCTGCCAGCCAGTCTAAAATATTCGAGGAGATTAACCTTGCCTATTCAACGCTTATTCACCCTGATAAAAGAAAGGAATACGACATTTCTTTATCTTCTAAAAAAGCAATTCCAGCAATTATAAATTTCAAATTCAGGGAATTGAAAAACTGGCTTTTTTCTCTGTCAATTATTAAGCTTCTCTTAAGAGGAAAAAACATTGTAAAAAATCCTAAAACTATCGACTCTTCAATTCTTGCACTCTCTGTTGATGAACTTCTCAAACGTGTAATTTATTCAAAAAATATTTATGTACAAACCAATGCCGTAAGGGCTGTCATCGCCAAAAAAAGACATTACGCTGTAAATGACCTATTGCGTCTTCTCTACTCGAATATTGACGACGCAGTCAAGATTGAGATCATCGAAGGCTTGAAAGAGTACCGTGAATCGAAGGTAAAGAATGTTATCAGAGAGATTTACGATATAGAGAAGAGCTTCAGGGTCAGGCAAACTATCCGGAACTGCGTTAGGATTTAAAACTGCCCTCGACATAACATGAAATTTCTGTTTCAAACGATATAGGAGTAATGCTTTAGTTAATTTTATTTGATTTTTGTATTATAATACGAGTTGCAATCAAAATAATACTAATAAGGAATTGAATGCAGCCTGGTATAATAAAAAAGAGATTATTACATCCCGAGGGAATTTTATGAACTTTCTTGTTGCGATATTGCTTTTTTTGCTTTTCTTACCCTTGAACAGGGATTATTCCCAGATCGACAGTAATGCTTTAACCCTTTATTCGGAAGGAAATTACAGGCACAGCCTTCAATCATTGACAAATAAGGATAATTTAAACAGTCTTGAGAATTATCTTCTTGCAAGGGACTATCAGGAACTTAAAGACAATGCAAATGCCCTGTTTTATTTTAATAAAGTAAGCCCCGAAGAATTGAAAAAGGAGAATCAGGCCTCATTTTTTTTAGATAATTACTGCTATTTTTATTCACAGGCCTTATTCGACTTTCTAACGAATAACAGGGTAAACACTTCCACAGATATTATAAGAATAACATCGGATGTAATGAGCAATACACCGACAGATTCAATTTACTACGATTATATCCAGAGCGTTTATTTATACAGCCTCTGGAAAACCGGCGATTATATCAGCCTTACAAATTCTGCTTATACGAATTCTACTGCCACGTTCAGTCTTTTTTCAAGATATATTCTGGGGGAAGAAACGGTATTTCCATCGATAATAGACAGCCTTAACGGCAGGCTTTCTCAGCTTATGTATAATGAAATTACAAACAAGCTTGAAAAGAAAAATTTTCAAACTCTAAACACAAATCAGCTCGCAAAGATTCTTTTATTCTATCTTAATGAAAATTATGAATTATCATCAGATATTATAAAACTTCATTTCTCTCTTTCACAGGATAAAGATTTCTATACAAGGACAAGATTTTTTCTTGAATACAGGTATGGTAATAAAAAAACGGCTATTTCAGCACTCCAAAAATTTGCAAACGAAGGAAAAGCGACAAAGAAAACGATCGACCTGCTTTTATCATTACTTTACAGGGAAAGAAATTACAGCAGGGCTTACCAGATTATAATCAGGGTGATGAAAAAAGACACATCTTATTATGAAGACTATATTTTAGTGTTAAGCAGGCTTCAAAAATTTGATGAGCTTTACAGATGGTATTTATTAAATTCGCCGCATAAATTATTCAGAAGAAAATATGAGGAAGACATTCTGAGAGTTTTTCTGCAGAATGATAAGAATCTGGCCATAAAATTGACCGACCATTCGCTGAAGCTTGAAGAGAATTACCGGCTTTATTATATTCGCGGACTTCTCTTACTGAATGAAGGAATTACTGAATCCGCTTACCTGGATTTTTTAAAAGTTACGCTTAATTGCCCGTTTACCTATGAATGGATAGTGTCAAAAAACTATGAGAACGAGTACCGGACGAATTTTATTTCTATTTACAGAGATGAGACAGATAAAAAAATATCTTCCCTTGCACATCTCTCATTACAGGATAAACTTGATTTTATTATGTCTCTTAAGGAGATAGATCCTGAATTATTCCAGACAAATAATTTCAGCAATTTTACGGCAGGAGTTGAAATAGTACGTTCAACCGTCCTCAGCAACCTCCTTGATCTTCCTGAAAATTATTTCGGGGATATTGGGCAATTTACGAACGATAACAGTGATTTCATCTACGGTTTTAACAGGGAAATTTTTAACCGTATTGAAAAAAATAATATTAATCCTTTCTTAAAAGACAAAGCCGCCTATTACTACAGAGATTTGTATAAAAAACTCAATATGACTGGTATTATTGTATCAAGGCTTAATCATTACACAACCAGTATACTCGGAAACAGAAAATATCAGCTTCTCCTTGACGAAAACATACTAAAAGAACTATATCCGCTTGAGGAATTTGATTCTGTAAATAATATTATTTCAAATACAAACAGCACTATCTGGATTCTTTCGGCTTTTCGTGAGGAAAGCCATTTTCTTAAAGACTCCCTTTCTCAATCCGGGGCTGTGGGAGTTTCTCAGCTTATGCCTCATACCGCCGTATTGCTTAAGAAAATATTAAGGGAAGAAGAACTCAATATTTATGATTCCCGGGACAATCTGGATATCGGTTCCTATCACTTTAAATGCTTAATAAAAAAATACAAAAATATCTATCATTCTTTAGCGGCCTACAATGCAGGAGAAGGCATAGTAAGTATATGGAAGAAAAAATACCGTTACAGGAATGAACTCTGGAATGAATGCATAGATTTTGATGAAACAAGGAATTATATAAAAAAGATAATACAAACACGTTATTTTTATAATTTTATTTACGGTATATAGATGATTGCCAGAAGCTATGAACTTATATATGGGCACTTCTAAAAACTGCCTATTTGTCATTCTGGCAGACTAGCTTCCAGGCTACATATCCATAAAATCTTTACCGGAGAACAGATAACGCTTGATTTTTTTGGTTGAAGTCTTATCGAATTCATTCCTCCGGATTCTCCAGCCCCTTATCTTTTTATAATCCGTTAGTTTTGAGTTTACATCTCTGATATGTTTGTCTACCATTTCTTCAATAAAATCATCCGTTATTCTAATATTGTTTATACTCCCGTAAGTATCAAAATACTCGTAATTCGGAACCACATAAGCATAAATACTTTCTCCCTTGCTGTGTTCTCCCTCAGGCACACCCAATATTAGAGACTCAAGAACAAAGGGGCTGTTGTTTAATAACTCCTCCAATTCCTCGGGATAGACATTCTTACCTCCGGGCGTAACAATAATGTTTTTCTTTCTGCCTGTTATAAAAAGATACCCATCTTCGTCAATTTTACCGATATCCCCGGTAGCAAGCCAGCCTTTTTTATCAATAACCTCTCTGGTAGCCTTCGGATTTTTATAATAACCGCGCATCACATTATTACCAGAGACTAATATCTCCCCATTCCCTTCAATATCCGGGGAATCAATTTTCACTTCGACGCCTTCTATGGTAAAGCCAACCGATTCATTCTTTATCTTTCTATCCAGACGGTTTACTGCAACTACCGGAGAAGCTTCTGTGATGCCGTAGCCGTTAAGAAGAGTAAGCCCCAGAGTTTCAAAGCCCTTTGCCACTTTATAATTCAAAGGCGCGGCTCCTGAAACGGCAAATTTAACTCCATCCAGGCTGGCCTTCTTTCTTAAAAACTTAAATATTGACTTACCGGCCTGGTTTTTGGTGAGTATATTTAAACCCGAAGTCAAATAATACAGCCCCATAATTACCTGCTTTATAATAATCGGCAGACTTTTAACCTGCCGCATAATACCCTCATAAAGCTTTTCATAGAGAAGCGGCACTCCTATCATAATTGTAACATTCGTATCTTTTATATTGGCAAGCATTTTGTTCGGTTTTAAGCTTTCAGCGTAAGTCAATGAACCGCCTACATGCAAAACAGATAATTCCACCGTAAACTCAAACGTATGATGAAGAGGAAGAAGTGAAAGTATTGTATCCTCTGGACCTATTGGAATTGCTTTAATTACGGAATTAAACTGCTGAGCAAAATTTTTATGTGAAAGCATTACACCTTTAGGATTTCCAGTCGTACCTGAAGTATAAATCAGTGAAGCGATATCATTTTCTTTGACCTCATTAAGCTTCAGCCTCGAAGACCATTTAAAACCCTCTTCCAGAACCTGAGAAAACAATTTGATTTTTTTATTTGATCGGGCAAGATGTGGAACATTATCAAAAATAATGAATTCATTTATATGCCTCATCATTTCCGGTTCGCCGGCTATATTTTCATAAAGAGATTTTGAAAGAAAAATGGTTTTTGCCTTGCTGTCCATTATCAGGTTCTTTACTTCAAGGTCTGTAAGTCTGGCGTCAAGGGGAACTGCCCAGACGCCCCGGTAAACTATGCCAAGATAAGCCATCAGCCATTCCGGCCTGTTCTCAGAATATAAGGCTACCATATTGCCTCTTCTAAAATGCTTTATCTTATCAAAATAGGCGGAAATATATCTTGCATTTTTCTGATAATCATCAAAGGTATATTTTTTATATTCTCCAGTATCGTCTTTCATCTGGCTTGCCAATTTATCTCCAAAGATGCCGATGTAATCCACAAGCCCCTGAATGGTCTTGATTTCCATACCCCGTCCTCCTGTTACTGTGCCCCATTTTTCCGGAAAAAAGCTAAATCATTAAATTAGCATTCATTTTATCAAAAATAAGCTTTTATCGCAAGAATGAGATAGATTGTTTTTTTAAAACAATTAATATATAATAATTTAAGAAGAGAAGTATTATGAAATCTGGTATTCTGCCTATAAACAAACCCAAAGGCATCAGTTCCTTTGATGTAATCCGCCGGATTAAAAAAATATTGCCGGTTTCTGCAAAAAAAGATAAAATCGGGCACGGCGGCACTTTGGATAATCTTGCAAGCGGCGTATTGCCTATTCTTTTTAATGAAGCGACAAAGGCATTTGATTTTCTGCTAAATTCCGATAAAGAATATCTTGCCGGAATTCAGCTTGGCGCCTTTACTGAAACGGATGACAGTGATGGAGAAGTTATTGAAAAATTTGACAGGAAAGTTTACCTGGATGAAATTGAAAGTCTTTTACCTGAATTTACAGGTAAAATCTCACAGGTTCCGCCAAAATACTCTGCCTTAAGAATAAACGGAAAAAGGAGCTATGAACTTGCCCGTGAAAACCTGGAAGTCTCTCATAAACCCAGAACCATTGAGATTTTCAACATAAAGCTTGAATCTTTTGATCCGGGAAGCCGGTATCTGATCCTTACCGTTACATGTTCTTCTGGAACATATATCCGGAGCCTTGCCAGGGACATTGGAATGAAGCTCCGGTGCGGCGGCTATATCTCAAGCCTTACACGTCTGAAAAGCGCCGGTATAACAATAGATGAATGCAAAATGATTGAGGAAATAACCCCTGAAAATTTTCATAATTCTCTGATAAGTATAAACAGGGCTGTTCATTTGCCTCTTCTTGAATTGAAGTATGAAAAGGATTATATTTATCAGGGAAAGACTTTGAAGGATGCGGCTTTTTTCACACAGCCTCTGCAAAACGGACAATACAAGATTGTTAAGGATAATAATCTTCTTGCAGTTTTAGAAAAGAATGGGAATTATTATAAATATCTCAGGGTTTTTTGTGAGTAATAAAAAAAACGTCCTTTTAATAAACCCTCACATAGAAGATTTCGCCGCTTACGATCATTTTTCAAAGCCTCTCGGCCTTCTAATGCTTGCGGCATATCTGAAAGAGCATTTTAGTGTTCATTTTATCAACGCCTTAAACCGCCTTCATCCCTCTTTACCGAGAATGAAATTCGGCAAAGACGGCACAGGGAATTTTCATAAGATTTTCATCGACAAGCCTCAGGTATTAAGCGATATACCCCGCCGTTTTAAAAGATATGGTCTTGAAGATAACGCATTTATTAATGAATTGAAATCCCTGCCGGAAAAACCGGATTTTGTTTTTATTACCTCCGGAATGACATACTGGTATACAGGTATAAAGCATACAATTGGCCTTGTAAAAGAGGTGTACCCTGCCTCTAAAATTCTCCTTGGGGGTATCTATGCCTCCTTATTACCGGGACATGCGGATAAACTGCCGGGAGTGGATTATGTAATTCCTTATCAGGAAATTAATAGTGCTTTGTCAGAGCTTGAAAGCATCCTGAGCGTTAGATTTTCCAGGGAATTCAAACCCCCGGATTATAAACTTCTCGGGGAGTATTATTATGTTCCCCTGCTCACATCAAGCGGCTGTGTTTTTAACTGCAACTACTGCGCGTCGGGTTATCTGTCAAAATTCCGTCAATTTCCGGTTGAGTTAATAATAAAAACAATTGTATCCCTTTATAAAAACCGTCTCACGGCTAATTTCGCATTTTATGACGACGCACTTCTTGTTGATTCAGAAAATCATATAGATAAAATACTGGAAGGTATAATCGCCAAGGGTATCAATACTGCCTTTTATACACCGAACGGCCTGCATATCCGCTATCTGACCGAGAAAACAGCACACCTGATGAGAGAAACCGGCTTTTTGGATTTAAGACTTGCGCTTGAGTCAAGCGATCCTTCATTCCAGAAAAATGAGGGCAATAAAGTTGATAATGCGCAATTCAATAATGCAATTGAAATTCTTTACCGTGCAGGTTTTGAAAGGCGGAATATAAGGGTTTATACATTGCTTAATGTTCCCGGGCTAAACACCGCCTCGGTCGAAAAAACAATGGATACGGTTTATAACACCGGTGCTCTGCCTATGCTCTCTTATTACTTGCCGATCCCACATACAAAAGATTTCGAAAAAGCAGGACAGATTACAAATCTGGAAGAGCCCTTGTTTCAGAATAACACAGTGTATCTGTACAGAAGCGGCTTTGAAATGGAATATTTAAAGCATTTGAAGAATCTTGAGCTGGAATACAGGCATAAGAGCTTGAAAGAAAATCCTGGCAACAGCTTCCAATAGAATATCATATAAAATTTGACATAAGGTATTACTATGGTTATACTACAATTGTGAAAACGGCAATTTCAATACCTGATCCGCTTTTTAAATCTATATCATATTATGTCAAAAAGAAAGGAATTTCAAGGAGTAAATTAATATCTGAGGCTATTGAAGAATATATCAAATATAATGAAAGAAATGAAATCTCCACAAAACTAAATCAGGTTTATTCCAATGAGCATAGTTTTATTGAAAAACCTGTATTAAATGCCCAGATAAAATCAATTGAAAAGGAAGAATGGTAATGAATAGGGGAGAAATCTGGTGGGCTGATCTACCAGATCCATCCGGTTCGGAGCCAGGATATAGAAGGCCTGTTTTAATCATTATCCGAAGTGCCGGGTAATATCTTTATAAATTCAAAAGAATCGAATTTATCGAAAGATTCGGTTATCAATGTTTCTCAAATTATTACTTTAGACAAAGTTTTTTTGTCGGATTGTGCCGGTTCAATTAGAGAAAGCACAATGAAAAAAGTGGAAAAAGGAATTAAACTTGCTTTAAATCTTGAATAACTTAAAAAACAGGAGGGAGGAGCTTTATGACAAAACTGCTTAGATACATAACCGGCTATATAATAGGCGCTTTTTTATTTGTACTGCTGATCCCATTTCTGATAGTTAAGTTATCATCAGCATTAGACCCTTTATTGAAAATAAAAGTGATAAACAATCTTTCAATGCAAATCATTATATCTCTTCCATTCTTGATTATCGGTCTGTTATTTATGATCTGGTCTAACCTCTGCATTATTCACCATAGGAAAAGGCGGCCCGACGGACGGCTTCGGCATGGCAATAACTCCCCGTACAAAAATACTTGTTATTGTTGGGCCTTATAAACTGTCACGCAATCCTATGGTATTAGGAGCTTTTCTGTCATATTTTTCAATATCTATTTATCTGGATTCATTGGTCTGCTTCATAATATTGATAATATTCCTATTCCTTGTAATTATTTATCTTAAATTAACCGAAGAAAAAAGACTCTATAATGACTTCGGCAATGATTTTATTGAATACAAAAAGAGAGTACCGATGATTTTTCCTTTTTTAAAATTCAGAAAAAAGGAAATAAAGAATTAATAAAGCGTAATAACTGATCTATTGCTTTATGGGCATAAAGGGGTAGCAAAGGCTTTATTCCTTTCTTTTTCCCATCTTCGGAAAAAGAAAGGAATCGAAAGAAAAAGGATGGCCCTCCGCATGAGCACCATTTCATGTTAAGCGATCTTATTATTCTGAGGTGTTGTTATTCAGAATATTGGTTAAAGCTGTTTTTAATAACTGCCTCGTCACCAGTCCGTCCCTGGACTGATTCCTCGGCTTCAGATATCCTATCTGAAATTCTCAGGCTTGTTCAGATCATGTTAGACAGGAATAACAACGATTGTATTATTGATTTCTTTTTAAATCAAACAAAAAAGTTGAATCAGAAATGGCGCTCAAGCTTTAGGAGAGTTGGGTAAAAATTCGTTATATTACCGGATTTAAATCCTAACTTTTGCGGTTCTTACAGGCCCGGTCAATAATAATACCGATTCTAAATTTTCTGCATAACTATATCTTCTGCGCTTATATCCGGATGATGGTATCTTCCTCTGGCAGGGGTCTTTGTATTGTTGAATTGAATCGCCTGTTCAGGGCAGTAATGGATACATGCGAAACAAAATGTGCAGTCAATGCCTTTTACCCATTCCGGCCGGTTATTGTTCATTTTGATTTTTTCCGCCAGGCATATCCTCTCGCAAAGCCCGCATCCGCTGCATTTCGAGTCGAAATAAAAAGCCTTTTCCAGGCCAAAGTAGCGAGTTTTATGGTACAAAAATGTAACCACCGGAAAGAGAACTCGGGACACAATTAACCAGAAGAGAGGAATATTATTTTTTTCATAAATACTCTTTTTAATATAACTATTTTGTTTCATAGTAATAATCCGATGAATTTCATCCAGCTTCGTCTGCAATTCCGATTCGCCTTTCCGGATTTCTTCGGGCGATGCGGTCTCGAATATCGGAATATAATTCTCAGCCATTTGGACGCTGAAACCAGCGTTCAGTTCCTTCCTCTTTTTCCGCAGCAATTTATCGATGCCAGAAAAAAGCCGGGGTGAACAATGCCTCGTAGCGACCGCAAAAATATATGAAGCCGACTTGAAATCAACCTGTCTCAAAAATTGCCCGACTATCAAAGGTATGCTGAAAGCATGTACAGGAAAAAACAGACCGATGCTATCCCCGGTAGTTTCCATCCGCCTGTTTTTTAACGCGCCGACAATAGGTGAAAGAACTGCTCCATGTAATCTCTTTTGCAATTCCCTCTGCGGCATGCAAAGAATTACCAGTCCCTGAAAAATAATAAATCTCAATTTTATTCATATTAACTCTTCACTCATCACTGTTCATAAAGACTCAAAGCCTTAGCAATTGAACTTTCATTCTTTACCTTTTAATAACAAAAAATATTATCAAAAGATTAGCAATGATTTGTTCTGATTACCAGGAATGGCAAATAATCAGTAATTCAATGTTAGCGCTTGTGTATGGCCGCTATTTTACACTTTTTTGATTATCCTGTTTTTCTTTTTTTACATCTTTTATAGCCTGTTTTTTTAAAATTGCCTGCTTTTCACTTTTAGCTTTCTCTTTTTTTCCACGTTTGTCTCCCATACGACTCTCCCTTTTTTTAATATTCCTTTAGTGATATAATATTGGAAAGGCATAATAATTGCAAAAAAAATTGGTTTCAATTTGTAGGTACATTTAAAGGCATGACAAATGCTGCCGTAAAGCCACGGCAATGTGGGCTTTATTCCTTTATGGGCATAAAAGGGTACAAAGGCTTTCCTACCTTCTTTCTCAACGACGAGAAAGAAGGTAGGCGAAGAAAGAGTCGCCCGGAGTTTATGCTGAGCCTGCCAAAGCGCGGTTTCCATACAAAGATATCATTTTATAATTAGGTTGCATTATCCGCTTTTATTTCAAAGTCACCTTTTCATAATACCCGCCTTACAGTTCATCCGTGAACTGATGCGGCGGTCGTGCCATCCCTGGCACTTATTTTGTCTGACAATCTATTTTCATATTACAGGATAATGCAGAAAAAGTTTCCTGGGCTACTATTGTTCCAGCCTAAGATCAAAAGGAAACCGCTGCGGGTTTGGGGACGTAAACGAATTCTAAGCAACATTTTCGGCCGGACGCCGCTCCATGCGGCTAAAACCCTCGTGGAAAGGAAAGAATATAACTATGAAGCTAAATTTTGAAAACCAGTTAATGGAATAATGTACCTAATTAAAGTATTCGGAAGCTATTTGAATAAAAAAATTTCATTTGTTGCTGGTTTGACCGGCCGCCACCTGTTTTGAACGTCTCCAGGCAAACCACATCATAAACAAAACCACCGGAATTATACAGAAAGCGACAATATTCCCGTTAAAAAGCTGGATAAACCAGAACCGCATCTGGTTTCCTCCGTCTGCAAATACCGATATAAGTCCGGTTGCCCCGGCAAATTTTCCCTGAGATAATCTTGTATAAAGCTCAGCAAGGTTTGATGCAAACAGCATGAACGTCGCAACTACAGGAATTCCTGCGATAACTGACCTGAAAACATTTCCTCCGCAGACGATGACGGTACAGGAAAATACAGAAAGCAGATTTGGAAGGTCTCCCATGGGTATCAGGCGGTTTCCCGGCAGAATAAACGCAATCCCTACAGAAATCGGCATGAGAATAAGACCGGTCATAACTACCGATTTATTGGTCATAAGAAAACCTGTATCCATGGCGATGGAAAGGTTTTTTCTGTCAGGAAAGCGTTTTACCACCTGATTCTGCAACGCTTTTGAAATTTCCCCCATACCCTCTCCGATTAGTCCGCCGGCTTTGGGCAGCAGAAACATAACCGATGAAAAAAGCACGGCAAGATCAAGCAGATTTTTGAGGTCGTACCCGCAGAGTATGCCCATCAACAACCCCAGCAGAAGGCCGATAACCATGGGTTCCGAAAGCATCCGCACTGCAACATTTTCACTTTTACCGGATTTGGAAGGGTTATAGTCGATTTTTCTGATTCCGGGTATGATATTCAGGAACCGGTCGACCAGTACCGCCCAGGGAAGTAAACCGGAAACCGAGAGCGGACTGACAGCCAGGCCATCTATACCGGTTTCTTTTTTTACAAAGGGCGCAGACCATTCAGTTGTTTTAATGCAGTAGGCGGCCATCAACAAAGTGCTAGCCAAAGCCAGGAGGAAATTGGCTCCCAACCCCATAAGCAGAGCGCCGATAAACGCAAAATGCCAGTAATTCCATATGTCAATATAAATATTTTTTGTCAGCTTAAAGACCAGCATAAGGATATTCAATAAAAGAACCGCAACTATTGTCACCGGAGCAATAACTGAAGACCAGGTTATAACAGCCAGAGGCGGCCAGCCTACATCGGTGACCGGATAATGAAGTCCCCGGTTTACAATAAGGGCCTGAACAGCGGGAGAAAGTCCCGCGACAAAGGCCTGAAACACAATAAAAATTCCGGCAAATCCGGCTGCGAGTTTTAAAGCCGCCATAAAAGCATTTGAGATTTTCATACGGGCTATGAGACCTATAACAAATACAATAAACGGCAGCATGACATAGGGTTTGAATTCAAAAAAACCCTGTATTCCGGAATTTAGTCCGGCGATAATTGAATCCAGCATTATTTTGTCCTCTTTTTAAAAAATTGATCCGTTATTTTCCAGTCATCTCCTGTTTTGACAATCCTTGATTAAATGTCTTAACTTACCTTAATTTTTGTAAGCCAAAAATCGTAAAGAAGTGACCATCCCAACATAAAAAAAGCGACAGCCCTTGAGCCGAAAAATCATAATGCTTTTGTTGAAACAAGTCAAGTTATTCCCGGTAAATCAATCCTCAGGTAACTTCGATACGCGTCTTACCTAATCTTTATACAAAGATCGGTCACTGAGCGATGCAGTGAGCTCGTCTAACTGTAGGGCTTTGCCGCGATCGAAGTAATCATGTTAAACCAGCCGCTACTCAGTGACCGAAGAGCCGGTAAATCACTCTCCAAACGATCATACCCTCTCCCAACCCTAACAAGTTATTACCATCCACTCTTTTTTTAACAGACCGCTTAAACACCCTCGAAATAGAAGTGCCATTACTGATTTAGCTTTTTCTAATATTTTCAGTTTCCTTTCCCCTCGGGTTTTAGCCGCCTGGAGCGGTGCCCAGCCGAAATTGTTGCTATTCTTATGAAGACAGCGTATTTTTGACGGGGGTGCCCATTTTATGGGCCGGAAAAAATACACTGTTCGATTTTGCTACCGAGGCAGGACGCCGAGTTTGAGGCTGGAAAACCCGAGGGGTGATTCTTTCTTTGCAACTTTCTTTCTGATCACTCAGAAAGAAAGTTGCATAGCCTTTGCCCCCTTTATGCTCATAAAGGCCCCCCATCGAACAGGGATGTTCGATATCTTTGAAGATTTCTAAATCCTTAATTATAATAGAAGAACGTTTTTTATGGAGACGGAACAATGCGAATATCCTTTCTTACAATAGGAAATGAGCTTATCGACGGAATGGTAATTGAAAAAAACTCCAATTTTGCATCAAATGAGCTTTTAAAAATCGGCCTTTCATTAGACATAAAGATTACGGTCAGGGATATACCTGAGGATATTTTAGATCGCCCTATCCTTTCTGAAAGAAAGAAGCGATATTATCATAATAACCGGCGCGTCTCGGCCCGACGGAGGACGATAAAACGAGAGAATGCGTCGCAGAATTTGTTAATAAAAAACTAATCTTTGATGAAAGTATTTTGAAGGATATTGAAAGCAGATTCAAAAATATGAAACTCCATATGGTTTCTGAAAACAGAAAACAGGCCTCGTCATTGAGGATTCTATTGTATTGAAAAATCCGGCAGGGACGGCGCCGGGCTTCATTATCACAGGGAAACCCTCGATTGCGGCTTTTCCGGGCGTTCCAACGGAATTAAATGCGATGTTTCCTCAGCTTTTAGAATTTATTAATGAAAATTACTCGATAGAAATAAAAGCCTGCAACATCTTCGTTAAGACAATCGGAATTCCTGAGTCCCTTCTCGATCAGAGCGTTAAAAGCCTTGCAGGAAAGGGTATCAATTTCGGAACCATCGCCAATTTCGGTCAGGTTGACTTGCGCCTTGACATCCCCGGTCAGTGATGAAAACGAGGCCCTGGAAATAGCAAGAAATGAAATAATGGCATTCCCTGAAATTGAAAAGAAGGTTTTTTCTTTCAACCGTGATGACACAATCCATGAGGTTATATTAAAAAAATTATCAGATACCGGAAAGACTCTTGCTATGGCAGAATCCTGCACCGGCGGGCTTATCTCTAAAATGTTTACGGACATTCCCGGTTCATCAAAAGCATTTTTGGGAAGCCTCGTGACCTACAGCAATATTCTGAAGACTGAAATTCTTGGCGTGAAAGAATCCATCTTAGAAACATGGCGCTGTCAGCTTTGAAACGGCAGCAGCGATGATCGGAGGGCTTAAAAAGACTATTTCCGCTGATTATTATATTTCTGTAACCGGAATAGCCGGACCTGACGGCGGAAGCCGGGAAAAACCAGTAGGAACAGTATTCATCGGCTTTGGTAAAATTCCGGAAACTTTAGTGTTTAAATTCTTATTTAACGGATTCAGGGAAAGCATCCGAATGTGGACAGCCATGAGGGTTTTTGAAATTATCTGGGAGGAGCTTATCTTCGGAAAGCCTGATAATAAAAGTTATACATCCCTTGTGGATTATAAGAAATATAAGAGTGAAATAAAATAAGAAATAGTAAGATCATTTAGAATATAAAAGCAAAAGTCTTAAACAATGGAGTTTTTATGAAGCAGTTTAAATATTATATACTTATGCTGTTTATTATATTAGTTGAAATCGGAATTATATATATCCTGTTTATTTTCGCAAACGCATCAAAGATTCTTTACGTTGTAATTTCTTTATTAATCCTGTTTTCAGGGATTTTTTATATTTTCTACACAAGATACAGGGAAAAGATCAATATCAAACCGAAAAAAGAGGTTCTGGCCGGTTACCGGAGAATAATCCTTTATGTAGCCCTATTCATCGTGGCCGCCGTTGTCTGTCTGATTTTTTTACGCGGTATCGTTTTTATGCTATTTTCAAGGTAATATACAAGGTAATATAATGGGACATAATTAATCCCGAAGTTTTGACAGCCGGTAATACCGGATGTATAATTTACTCAACTGGAGGAAGTTATGCTGATTTTACATGGCATTTATGATAACGGCAGGATTGAAATCGAGGAAAAGGATTTACCGAAAGGAAAGGCAAAAATTAAGGTTATACTGGAAGATGAAAAGCCTTCGTTTCTGGATTTACCCGCCCGTGGAATGTGGAAAAACAGAGTGGATATGAAAGATTCTGTTGGATATGTTAATAAATTGAGAAGAGAAAGCAGCAGGAGATTTCTATCATGACTCTGGTTGATACGATATTTGTATTGATTATTTTAGGGGTTTCGAACCGGCTGGCCGTTTTTTCGATCAAAATTCAGAAAAAATCGCATTATCCGAATTCACTGTATTAGAATTAATTATTGGCTGCAACAATCAAAGCGAATTAAAGCTTCATGGAAAATTTTATTGAGCGTTTTCAACACCTTTCCGCTAACCCAATGTTGATTGATAGAGCGATCAATATTTTAAAAATTCATTCTTTGAAATACGGAATGGGACCTGGTAGACGCTTTAATTGCCGCAACAGCTTTAGAGAACGGTATTTCTCTTTCTTCCAGAAATCTAAAACACTTCAAGAAAGTAAAAGGATTGGATTTATTAAAACCATATTGAGTTCAGCTAGCTGGTTCATTTTCCATAATCTTTTATTTCCCTGTCCATATCGCGCTTGATGTCTTTTTCTCGCAGGGCTTCCCTTTTGTCATGCATTTTTTTGCCTTTCGCTACTCCGAGAAGAAGTTTAGCATGTTTGCCTTTTATATACATCTTAACAGGGATCAGGGCAATGCCTTTTTGAGCGATTGTATTATTAAGCTTAAGAATTTCCTTTTTATGAAGTAAAAGCTTCCTTATCCGCAGCGGGTCATGATTATAAATATTGCCGAATCCGTAAGGACTGATATGCATATTGTGAACTGTCGCTTCCATATTCCGTATCAGAGCAAAGCTATCCTTCAGATTGACGGAATGATCCCTTACCGACTTTATCTCCGTACCCTTTAACTCAATCCCGGCCTCGATTGTATCGAATATATCGTAATCATGATAAGCCTTTTTATTCTGCGCTATTTCTATTATTCTTTTTTCACTCATTAAAACAACCTTCCTATTGGACTTCTCCGAATCTTTCTGCTGGATTTTGCGGTATAACAATCTCACCGTATTGTTTTTCATAACCAAAGATATTGCTGTTCATGGCTGACAGGAAATTTTTAGCGTTCTTCGGGGTCATAATTATTCTTGAGACGACCTTAGCCTCTTCTTTTCCAGGCATAATCCTTGCAAAATCTACAATAAACTCTTCCTGGGAATGTGAAATGATCACAAAATTAGAATAATTTATTATGTTTTCATTATCCGGCAGTTCTATCTTTAAATTTCTTTGATTCGCCATAGCGATTTCAGCCATAAATACCTCCGCAAATTTTTAGCATATATTAATAATAAGTGAAAAGAATAAAATTATCAATTTAGATTAAAGCCTTTTATTGACTTAATCATGTTTAACTTTAAAATATTGTCATGAATTTTACAGAAAGAGACTGCCTTGATAAGGTTAATCCAAACATAATTTATCTTGACAATTCCGCTACCAGCTTCCCCAAACCGGAAGAGGTTTATCAAAAAATGGACAATTTTTACAGGCATTGCGGTGCCAATCCAGGACGTTCGGGGCACAAAATGTCTATGATCGCCAATCAGGAACTTGAAGAAGTAAGGCGCTTACTGGCTGAATTTTTTAAAGCCCCTGACTCAAAAAATATTGTGTTCGCTTATAATGCTACCGATGCCATTAATATGGCCCTTAACGGCATTCTGGAGGAGGGAGACGAGGTAATCACAACCTCTCTTGACCATAATTCGCTTGCCCGTCCGCTTTATCTCTAGCAGAAAAGAGAAAATTAAAAATAATTAGAATTGCCCCTAAAAACGGCAGAATCCTTAATGAAGATATAAAAACCCGCCTCTCAAAAAAAACTAGCCTTGTTGCTATAACCCATGCCTCAAATGTAACAGGGCTTGTTCAGCCTCTTGAAGAAATCGGCAGTTTTATAAAAAATAATTCCGATGCTTATCTACTTGTCGATGCCGCCCAGTCTGCAGGAATACTTCCGATTGATGTTGTAAAAATGAAGATTGATCTGCTTGCATTTACAGGTCACAAGGCTCTTTACGGCCCGACGGGAACCGGCGGTCTTTATATTTCAGACAGGGTAAAAATCGATTATTACAGAGTCGGAGGAAGCGGAATCGATTCGGAAACAGATTTTCATCCTGACGAACTGCCATATAAACTGGAAGCCGGTACCGAAAATATTGCCGGCATTACAGGATTGGGTGAGGGAATAAGATTTATCATTAAAACGGGGATAGAGAATATCAGAAATAAGGAAATCAAATTAAAGCTTTCTTTGCTTGTAGAAATGAAAAAAATAAAAGGCATTTCAATTTATACTTCGGATAATCCTGAAGAGGAATTGGGTGTTTTAAGCTTTAATATCAAAGGCTTATCTCCGGTTGAAACAGCCTCAATCCTTGACTCTGAAAATATAGCCGTTCGCGCCGGGCTTCATTGTTCCCCGGTTATGCACAGATATCTCGGGACATTCCCTGAGGGAACTGTCCGCATCAGCCTTGGATACTTTAACACTGAAGATGAAATAGAAAAAACCCTCAGGGTGATAAGAGGAATCGCCAGCAGCATGGGGTAAATTTCTTTCAACTTACCTTTGCCCCGCTCTCGATGTCCGATTCGGGGGTTAAAAATATTATTTTCGATTTGTCAGAGTTGCTTGCCGCGAGAAGCATTCCCTCTGAGGTTTCGCCCATAAGCTTCGCAGGTTCGAGGTTGTTGATAACAATTATTTTTCTACCGATAAGATTTTCCGGGTTGTAAAACTGTTTTATACCGGCAAGAATCTGCTTTTCCGTATCACCTATCTTTACCTTCAGCTTGATAAGCTTGTTGGATTTTTCAAGAGGCGCAGCTTCAATAATTTCGGCTACTCTCAGGTCGAATTTCTTAAAATCATCTATCGTTACTTTTGATATTTCAGCAGGATTTTCCATAGTTTTATCCCCGTCTTTATTTGCTTTAGATTTATTTATGAGCCTTTCAATCTGCTTCTGTATAAGCTTATCCTCATACTTGGTAAAAAGTATTTCCACACCTTTAGTCTTCTGTCCCGGCTTGATCCTTTCTTCAGCAAGCCCGTCCCACCTTTCATCTGTTAAATTTCCGGCCTCGCCTATCATTTTCCATAATCTTTCAGCGGAAAAGGGCACTATCGGGTACATTGCAACAGTCAGCATCCTCAAAATATTCATACAAATATTCATCACTGTGTTTAGTTTTTGCGGATTTTCATTCTTTAAAAACCATGGTTTTTTTTCATCAAAGTATTTATTTCCTATTCTCGCAATGTCCATCACCAGCTTTGACGCTTCCCTGACCTTATATGTTTCAAAACTGGATTTAATAGTGCTGATTTTTTCTTCTAAGGATTTAAAAATATCATTCTCTTCCTGTTCGTATTTCCCTTCGGGCACTTTACCACCGCAGAAATTATTAATGAAAGTCAGCGTCCGGTTGGCGAAGTTGCCCAGGATATTGGCCAATTCCTCATTATTCCTGGTCTGAAAGGCCTTCCAGGAAAAATCGGCGTCTTTGCTTTCGGGAGCGTTGGATGCAAGAAAAAAACGGAGGGGATCGGGTGGAAAATTGTCCAGATACTCGTCAACCCATACTGCCCAGTCTAACGAAGTTGAAAACTTTTCACCTTCAAGAGTCAGATATTCGTTGGCAGGGATATCATAGGGAAGAACATAAGGATCATTCTGACCCATCAGCATCGCCGGCCAGATAATGGCATGAAAAGGTATATTGTCTTTTCCGATAAAATGAACAAGCCTTGTATCCTTATCAAGCCAGTATTCCTTCCATTTTTCGGGCTTCCCCGTTCTTTCAGCCCATTCGACGGTGGAAGAAATATAACCTATAGGCGCATCAAACCAGACATATAGAACCTTGCCCTTAGCTTCTTCAAGGGGAACCGGAATTCCCCAATCAAGGTCTCTCGTTATAGCCCTTTCTTTGAGTCCTTCCTTTTCTATCCATCCGAGAACGAATTTACGGACATTATCCTTCCAGTTCTCCTTTGAATTCAGCCAGTCGGAAAGTTTCTTTTCAAAGTCCTGCAGTTTTAAATACCAGTGTTTAGTCTTTTTAATGACGGGTTTTTCGCCTGATAATGCGCTTCTGGGATTGATTAGTTCGACAGGGTTTAAAAGCTTGCCGCATCTATCGCACTGGTCGCCCCTGGCCTTCTCATATCCGCAATGCGGGCAAGTTCCGTCAATATACCTGTCGGGAAGGAAACGCTTGCGTTTTTCATCAAAAAATTGTTCTTCGGTTTTTACCGTTATATAATTATTGTTAAAAAGGTCTGAAAAAAACTTCCGGGATATTTCATAATGCTTCGGCCTGGAAGTACCGGAAAAATTATCAAAGTTTATGCCCATTTTATAGAAACTTTCTTTGATTTCTTTGTGGTATTTGCCTACTATATCTCCGGGTGTCACTCCTTCCTTATCCGCTCTCAGTGTAATCGGCACGCCATGCTCATCCGTTCCGCAGATATAAATAACATCATCGCCGTTAAGCTTTCTAAAGCGGACAAAGATATCAGCTGGAAGATAGGCGCCTGCCAGGTGCCCAAGATGAATCGGACCGTTCGCATAGGGCAGAGCTGATGTTACCAGGTATCTTGACATTTCCTGCTCCTATAATTTTTCAACAATAAACCTTGCAATATCCGTCAGGCTTATTTTACCGACAAGCTTATCTTTTTCGTCCAGAACCGGCAATGACCGGACTCCTTTATCAACCATCAAAGCAATGGAATCACGGATGCTGACTTCCTCATATAGAAACAGCAATTTTTGACCCTCGATAAGCTTTGAAACCGGAAGTTCTCTCGCACTTTCGGAAAGGAACGCTATTTTAAGAACATCCCAGGCGGACAGCATTCCCACCGGCTTGCTGTTTTTATCCACAATTACAATGCTGTGAACCTTTTCCCTGAGCATTTTTTCCGCCGCTTTTGATACATGCATGTCCTCCGTCATTGTCAACGGGTTCTTTACTGCGATCGCACCTACTTTTACATCGTCTAATTCATTCGGCATAACAATTCTCCTTATTGGTGAGCTAATTTAGAAAACAACCATATTAATAGAAAAGAACCAAAGAAAGTGGCAACAAAATCAACCGTTAATGGATTCAGCACAAGGAAGCCGAATATCCTGTCGAGGAAAAATCCTCCAAGAACGCTTCCCGGAATCCCAACGGCAACAGCCCCCCAGAGATTGCCGAAAACAGGCTTTTTCATTATCCTGACATAAAAAAACCCCGCTATAAAACCAACTGCGATCTGTATAAGAATTGGAAATGGCTGAGGCAACATTCGATCCTCCTTATTAATGTTCAAATATTTAGGTCTTTATAAGATTTTATTCAAATTCGGCTAAACCTATACTGATGACCTTATACTTTTTAATTTCCCCATTAAAGTCAAAATCCAGAGTATCACCTATTTTTTTATCCAGTAATGCCTTCCCAAGAGGGGAATGATATGAAATAATGCTGTTTTTAAAATCCACATCCCATTGCCCAAGAATCTGATAAACCTCTGTTTTATCTTTTTCGAGCTGGACTATTACTTTTGTACCTACATCAACTATAGATGTATCAACCCTGTCTTTATCAAGAATCTTTGCCTGGTTTATATCAGCTTCAAGCTTGGATGCCGCCGCTTTCAACTGGTCCTGCTTTTCCAGGGCTGCCTTATATTCGGCGTTTTCCCTCAAATCTCCCTTTTCCATAGCCTCGCCGATAGCACGGCTGTTTTCAGGGATATCAGCAGTCATAAGATGCGCCAATTCCCTCTTTTTAGCCTCAAAAGATTTCTTTGTAACAAGAAACGGATGTCTTATCTTAATTTTTTCCTGCCTGTCGGCCTTTTTCAAACCGGGATATAACGCTATTATTTTACTTATATATTCATTTTTAATCTCCTCTTCCAGAGTCATTGTTGAATGTATCAGGGAAAGCAGAGATTTAACCGTTGTCTCATCCGAATTTTCAATCACATTTGTGAGAATCTTTTTCTTAAAAAGAATATCATAGATGCCTGTGATTATCTTTTTATTTCTACCCACATTAGTCTTTGCATCTATTTCAGTATTCAATATATCGATTAAAGAAAGCATCCTGAAAATAACCTCGCTTTCCTTTATACCGATTGTGTTTTTCAGGGAAGATTCGCTTTCATCGAGAATTACCTTTGAAAACCAGACGAAGAGCTCTGGATTTTCCTGAAATCCATTCATTGAAGATACAAAGATTCCGTTTATGACATCAAACTTCTCAAAAAGCTCAAGCTCGTTCAGCATAAATCTGTCAAGCTTTGAAAAATTGGAGTGTGATATAAAATCGGCAAATTTAATGTCCCAGTCCTTCAATTTTTTCATAAGAATTTGAAGGAAAGACTTTTTAAGATCGACATCAAGCGCTATATAAAAATCAAGCAGATTCTTAATCCCAAATATAATCGAAGTGTCAACATTAACATCGGAGTATTCATTATAAACGGCATATTTCATCGCTACCAGAGACGTTAATTTTTTTTCATTAGATTCGCTGAGGGCATTTATAATTTCAGTAAAATAAGACACAAAGGCGCTTGCGGAATCAGAATTTATATTACCGCCGCGTGCTACGAATTCAATTAATTGTTTAACTCTGTTCTCAAAGTTAGTGGTTTTTTTGAACTTGCTGACAATCTCATCGGTAATGCTGAGTTCGCTTTCACGCAGTTCAATAATATTTCTTTTTGAAAGGTTCTGTACAATGGTGTTGCTCCCCTCCATCCTCTTTTTTATCTGAACCCACCATCTATTCCATTCCGATTCTTTCAAAATATCCGGCACTAGATAGCCTTTAATTTCGGAAGTAGATGCCGATCCGTTCTGGCTTTTCAGGATAATCTCAATTATTTTAAGAGGTATCTTCCTGCAGCAATAAATCCAGCTCTTCCTTTTTAAATTTCTTCCAGACAATAATATTTTCACTATCAAGAATGTTCAGTGCTCTTAAAGCCACTTCAAGCGACATTTCGTGGCCTTTTCTATTTTCGAAATCGATAATCACCTTTTCGTTTAGAATATCCTTAACAATTCCGATACCCCAGCTCTTGTGAGAAACAAAAACTCCATTATCAAAAGCAATATGCGTCTCAAACAGCCTTATGGCTTCTTTATGAGGCTTCCAGCTCTGGCCGACAGCCGAGAGTTTTAAATACTTTTCAAGCTGAGTGTGGTCGGTATATATGTTTTTATAACAATCTTCTATGGCCTTACGGAGCTGCTTATCGCCCTGCTTGAAATCAATGATTACCTTAAGCACCTTTATTGCGTCCTGGTATTTCTCATTTTTCATTGCAGGTCTTATAAAGTCGTTGTAGACCATATCCGCGACCCTTTCATCGCCGAGAACTTCCCTGATTTTCCTGGACATGCTTATAACAAGACTTGAGTCTTCAGGGTAGAGTTTGATTACTTTATTCCACAACTCTTCAACCATCTTTACGCTTTTTAAGGATATGTATCTTTCTATAGCAAGACGGTAGTCAAACATGGCCTGGTCTTTATCGCCCTCTTTTTCATAGTATTCCCCGAGGTATTTTGCATTTCCGGCATCCTTATTATCGATTAAAACAAGCCTTTTTTTAATATTGAAAAGCTCATCCTGGTTTCCATAGCTTTCATAGACAAGCTCCAGTGTTTTTAATGCAAACTTGCTTTCACGGTATGAAAGAATCTTTTCAGACAGAAACTCCGCAATTTTGTACTTTTTATTATCAGTGAAAAGTTTTATGATCTGTGGAATATGAGTGTCGTCAACTGCAGATTCTTCAAGGGAAAGAACGCCTATGATGTAAAGCCCAACGACGCTGTTTTGATAATGCTTTAAATTTTCCTTACAAAGATTTTTTAATTCATCCTTATAATTTTCATCGATAGCCATACGTATAATGCTGTCAAGTTCGATAAAGTTTTTTACACTGTAGCTCTCAATAGCCGCCCTTGTCCATTTTTCTTCTTTTAATTTTTCCTCAATATCCAGTAATATATCCTCTTTTTTCTTAATTATTGTATCTGCCATTTAATATTCCTATCCTCCTTATATTGTGTGGAAAAACGATCAAAGGCTCATCATTTTTTTAAATTCATTCAGCCGCTTTTCCACATTTTTTCTGGATACTTTATGAATTCCGTCCAGACCGAAATCCTCTACCGCAAACGAGGCGACTATTGTTGCATAATATGCGGCTTTTTTCATGTTACTCCTGAGAAAAATTGGTAATATGGTTTGCATCTATATAACTCATAAAAGCTCCGGCAAAACTATCTCCCGCGCCGGTAGGATCAACAATTCTTTTCAAAGGATATGACGGAAGTGTTACTATAAAATCTTTTCCGAAAAGCATTACGCCATTGTGCCCCTTTTTTATGATAATCAATTTAAAATTCGGTAAAAACAGCTTATCAAGCGCTTTTAAAAGATTATTTTCCCCGGTTAACAGAAAAGCTTCTTCCTCATTAATGGTAATGCCGTCAACGGCCTCGAAGGCCTTTTCAAGGCTTTCACGAGTGTTTTTAATCCAGTAATTCATTGTATCAAGAATTTTGAGCCTGCTGTTTGTACACTGGAGAGCGACTTTTCTCTGAATATCCGGGTCAATGTTTGCAAGAAAAAGGAGACTTTCCCCTTTTAAATAGCTCTCAGGAACCACCGGGGCAAATTTAGCAAAGGCATTTAGTTCTGTTGTGATAGTTTCCCTCGTACTGTAATCATCTGAATAACATCCCTCCCAGAAAAAGCATTTCTCTTCATTTAAAACTTCGATCCCTGTTATATCAGAAGATTTAGCCTTTACAAAATCCCATTCTTTCTCTGTAAAGTCGTTTCCAACTACTGCAACCAGCTTCGGTTTTGATAATAAGTTTGCGGCATTGATGAAATGTGTCAGTGATCCGCCAAGAATCCGGTTTCTTTCTCCCTCAACTGTTTTTATGCTGTCAAAGGCCAGAGAACCAACTGCGATGATCGGCATACCGACTCCTTTTATTGATTTCTATCCATTTTTATTAATTCTTTTTTCAAAGATAATTTATTTTCAAGAAGTTTTTTAAAGAGTAATTCAGCTCTGTTCCTCAATTTCTTCTTAATTTCGGCATCGGCCGGTAAAGTGTTCAACAGGTCTAAAATGCGTTTAACCACGTCTTCCGCAGGCCCTACTGCATTTGCCTGAAATAGATAATAATCCAGCGCCCATAAATAATAGTTTATCAGCCTTGGAATTACAATATGCAAAACTTTTTTGTCTATTTTAAGAGATTTTTCATAATCTATAATCTTTTCCCTTAAATCAATAAAATCCTTATACTCGAGTTTCTTTTTAACAGTAAGCCCATCATAGAGATAACCGTAAACAGGTATCCATTCAGGCAGCTCATTATCCTTAAAGCCATCTGCAAGAACCATTTCTTTAAGCTTTAAAACCGATGGAAAATCAATACTCTCCAGATTTATCAACTGAGGAAACTTCAAAAAAGCCTCATTATACATTACCATTGCAAGGTCATTATCGTTAGTTTCTGTGTACAGGTTTCCAAGCAGAGTATAAATCCTTACATCCTCATCATCCTGATTGATTGACATCGCATATTCCAGGGTTTCTATAGCCTTATCGATCAAACCAATCTCATAAAAGGACTGGCCAAGCAGAATAAGCGTTTCTCTTTCCGGCACAGGGGATAGTCTATAGGAATCTATTAATAAATCAACAATTTTGCTGAAAACAAAATCTTTTAACGACAACACCGCTTTTCTGCAATCCAGCCTGTTTTCCCGGCAAAAAGAAAGAAATTTGTCCCATTCTTCAATCAATATTTCCGCGTTATTCTCTTTAAAATCAAATAATTCTTTTCTGTTTTGCCAAAACTTTATTATTTTTAATATATTTTCATAATCGGTATTGTGGATATCTTCTTCGATGCCGCTAAGTGCCAGCTCTTCAGCTTCTCCAAATTTTCCGTCTCTCAGAGCCTTATAAATGCTTATTTTAAGCTCAATAGCCTGACCAGGCGTACTAATCTTATTATCCGGCACTGATACCCTCGATAACTGATTTTAAATACAAAGACAAAACCACAGTATATTTTAACCGAAAAATGAAAATAAATCAACACAATGGTTGTGATGTTTCAAAATATTATGGATTTTGTGAAAAATTGTAATGAGTAAATATAGATGTTATAATGAGTTTGTCAAAAAAAGAGGTATTTGAATATGGAAATAATAACCATGCCAGGTGTTCACCTTTCAATATCGGCGGAAATATATGATGGAAAAATAGAGAGAATAAGGGTTTTTTCAACATTGAATGGATCAAATCAGAATTTGAATGAAAAATATGAAAGTATTTATAAAAGCTTTCTACAATACCTGAATGGAAACAATGTTGAATTTCACCTCCCTTTAAATACTGATAAACTGACGCTTTTTCAAAAAGAAGTCTATTATGAACTTAATAAAATACCCTATGGAAAAACCATTTCTTATGAAGAACTTGCCAAAAATGTAAAAAACTTGAATTACAGGCGGGCGGTTGCAATGGCACTTTCAAAAAACCCATTTCCAATAGTTATTCCCTGCCATAGAGTTCTATCAAAAAGTTTTTTCACTGCAAGAGGATTTAATGAAAAGCAGCTTGGCGGTTTCGGCAAGGGAATTGATGTAAAAAAAAGATTATTGCTGCTTGAGAATCCCGATGTATTAAATAAACACCAGGCAAACTAAGCCTATGATGAGTAATCCCCCATATAATTAAAGAATTAAACATTGAAAAATATCACTGAACCGATTCGCTCTCCTCCTTTATCAAAAGTATCTTTTAAGAAATATGTTATACTTTTTTTTTCGCCGTTTTTATAAATCAGCGAAGCTTTATTATCAGAATCGCCTATCTTCATCATCAGGATATCTCCAAGATCTTTCCAACCGTTTCTTCAGGGTTGTATCCACTGAGGGAAGCAGCCTGCATATTGATAAACTTTATTTTGTCATCAGTATCTACGGCTATAAGGCCATCCTTAATACTGTCAATGACTGTATAGAGCCATTCCTTTTCTTTCTTTACAAATATATCCGCCTCATGTTTATAAAATGCCATTTCAATCGCTATCTTAAGTTCCATCTGTTGAACAGGTTTTATGATATACCCGAAGGGTTCCGTCAGTCTAGCCCGTTCCCGTGTATTGTCATCGAAATACGCTGTCAAGAAAATGATTGGAATATCAAATTCTTTCTGTATAATCTGCGCTGTCTGTATACCGTCATGTTCTCCCTTGATGACTATATCCATCAGTATCAAATCGATATTTCCTTTTTTAACTTCTTTAACAGCTTCTTCTCCCGATCCGGCTATTTCAGCAGTCTCATAACCGAGATTTTCGAGAAGTTTTTCTATTTCCCTCGCTATCATTATCTCGTCTTCTACAATAAGTATTCTTCTTTTCAGCATAAAATATTTCCTCCCCTTTTTTCTTCAGCCGGTTTTTGATCAAATATTTTTTTTATTACCGGTCTAATCTTTATTAAATACCAGCAGAAAATCATTATCGGAAACCTCCCTAATTTTTTTATAAAAAAGGCTTTTTTCTTTTCCTTCCAGTTCTACACCAAAAAAGGTATAGAGGTCAATGGAGATGTTGGAATAGCCGGTTTTATCAAAGAAATCCTGAATCCTCTCCAGTGAAAGAAGGCTCATTATTTCAGGCACCCGGTATAGGATAGAACAATTGTTCCCGTTTTTAAAAATCCAAAAAACTTTCTGCTTTTCTATTAAATTATTCTCCATAAGAATCTTTAATTTCTTACGCACATATTTCTCAAAATTAAAATCATTTGCAGTATAATAGCTCTCAAGCCATGGATTATTAATCAGCCTGCTGTATAGTAAGAATATATCATTAATATCCATGTATTTCGGGTTAATATTATAAGCCGCCTTCCAGACCAATAGCGCTTTATAAATTTCACCGGTTTCCTTGTATGCCTGTCCGGTCGTGTAAAGGATTCCGCATCTTTCCTGGACCGGTATACGAGGCAGATGGTCGTCAGTCATCGCTATTGCCTCTTCGAATTTATTGTCTTTTATCAGGCAGGTTACGATTTTTAACAATACACACCCCATAATATTATTATCATTCAATTGAGGTTTTAAAGTCGCTATCGCGTCACTATAACGCTTTAAGGCGATATAGTTATCTGCCAGCAAAATGGAGGTTTCATTACCAAGCGTAAGAGAAACCTCTTCATTGACCTCAAAGAAATTTTTAAGTTCCATAATAGATTTCTGATATGCGCCAAGCTGGTAATAAACTTTTGCAAGCAGCATCTTAGCTTTGCTGAACTTGGGTTGAAGGGTAGTGATTTTTTCCAGGCAATTCTTAGCAGGAATAAATTTTTTTTGTTCAAAATAAAGCCCGGCTATATTCCAGAGGGCATTCTTATTATTAGGCTGTTTTGCCAGAACCATTTTATAATAGCCTAAAGCCGAATCAATTTTTTTAATAATACGGCAGAGATTGGCCAGTTTCAGTTGTATTTCCACACCAATACCCTGTCTGAATGTTTCACTAACCTGAACCAGAGATTTCTCATAGGATTCAATCGCCATATGGTATTGATAAAGGCCTTCGTAAGCTGTTCCCATATAGTAATAAACAAGATAATTAGCCGGCTTTGTTTTTAAATATCTTAAAGCTGATTCGAGCGCTTGTTTATAGTTTTTTTCATTGATAGATTTTTCAATTACAGAAAGCGATAGATTTGTATTAAACATCTTTAGAATGATATAAAAAACAAATACAGCCACTGTTATAAAAAGCAGAAATATAAACACAAATTGAAAGTCTGAAAAGCCCAGTATGTCGAAGAAGTTGTTCATACTAAATCTCCAAAAATTAATTATATCCTTTTATTATATAATTTGTCATTAAACCGGATCACCGCGGTCAACCCAACGCATGATTCAAAGATCGCCTCACCAGCTAGCTGTTTTTCTGCTATATCATAAATAATCTGGAGGCCCATCCCACGGTTTAATTTGAAGTCAAAATCCTTAGGGACGCCGATACCGTTGTCGGAAATCCGCAGTTCCAGATTTTCATTATCGATTCTGTGAAGCGAGATTTTTATAAGACCTTTTCTTCCGTCCGGAAAAGCGTATTTCAGGGAATTTGTTATAAGTTCATTTATGATAAGGCCGCACGGAACGGCTGTATCTATGAGTACTTTCTCGTCTTCCAAATCCATGCTGTAAGAAATGTTATTTACCAATCCTGAGTAGCTCCGCTTAAGAAGTTCTGATATTTCAATAATATACTCCTTAAGGTTGATGCTGGACAGGTCCTTTGATTGAAATAGTTTCTGATGTACTTTTGACATCGCATTGATTCTATCAGACATTTCACGGAACACGGTTATAACTTTTTCATCATCAGCATAGGAAGCCTGAAGATAAAGCATAGAGCTGATGACCTGCATATTGTTGTAAGTCCGGTGATATAGTTCATGGATCAGAGCCTCCTTTTCCTTTAGGGATGCCTTAATGATTTTTTCATCTGTCATATGTTCAGTAATATCCCGAAAATACCATACACGACCGTAATAAGTACTGTCCTGGCCGATCATAGGCGCCGAATAGCGATCAAAGTACGAACCGTCGTTTAGAAGTAATATATCCCGGTTTGTCTCGTTATGATGCTCATATAGAAAACGAACTTTATTCAGAAATTGCTCAGGGTCTGTAATCTTGTTTAAAACTGAATTTATAGTTTTTTCATCAGATTGCGATTCCACAATTTCCTGAGGAATGCCCCACATTTTAACAAAACGATTGTTCATTGATATAATTTTTCCGGATTCATTAACGATTAGAATACCGTCGATCGAGGCCTCCTGCTGTGTAGTCAGAATCAAGTTTCTGAATTTTAATTCTTCTTCTACCCGTTTTCTTTCATCAATTTCTAAAAGGAGATTATTTATTAGCCTGGATTAATTCGGCAGTGCGTTCACTGACCGCCTGTTCCAACCTGTCCTGGTGAAACTTAAGCTGGAGGTACATATTAACTCGAGCCTTAACAATTGTATTATTAAACGGTTTTGTGATGTAGTCCACCGCGCCTAAATTCAAACCCTTTTCCTCGTCCTGCCGGCGGTCAAGAGCTGTTAGAAATATGATAGGAATATCTTTTGTTTTTCTGTCGCTTTTAAGGATACGGCAGACTTCAAAACCGTCCATATCGGGCATCATTACGTCCAAAAGAATCAGGTCGGGAAGATACGACTTTATTGCCTCCATTGCTTGCTTTCCGCTAAGCGCCGGACGGACATGATACCCGCATTCCTTAAGAACGGCTGAAAGCAAGTTCAGATTGTCAGGAGTATCATCGACAATCATTATGGAAGTTTGTTTTAATTTATTGTTTTTATCTTTCATATTCCATCCTTCATCTCAGCTCATTTACTGTTTTCCTAAAGTTATCCTGTATTTCACTGAATGCTTTCACAATCCCGGGATCAAACTGCGCTCCGCTTTCTTTAATAATGATATTGCAGCTTTCTTCATGAGATAAAGGTTCTTTATAACAGCGCTTTGCTCTGAGGGCATCATAAACGTCAACAACGGCCATAATTCTGGCACATAGCGGAATTTTTTCACCCAATAGCCCTTCCGGATAGCCCTTCCCATCCCACCGTTCATGGTGAAAATTCGCTATTTCAATACCCATTGTAATGAATGAGTTATTGGGGTATTTCATACGGACCTGCCTGAGCGTATCCGCTCCCAATGTCGTATGGGTTTTCATGATTTTAAACTCTTCCTGTGTGTGTCTGCCGGGTTTTAGAAGGATACAATCCGGAATGGCCACCTTTCCTATATAATGTAGAGGGCTGGCATAGATCAAATTATTAATAAAGTAATCGTCAATCCATATTTTATATTCTTTGTCCCATGTCAGCTGACTACAAAGTATCCTGCAGAGAGCCTGTACGCGCTCCTGATGTTTGCCAGTGTCGTCATCGCGTGATTCAGACAGTTTTGCAAGGGCGAAAATTGTCGCCATCTGAGACTCTGAAATCTCCTTTACCTGGGCCAGTACGAGATCCTCGAGATTTTTAGTGTATTTTTCAAGTTCCATCTGCAGGCTGTGGAGCTTCAAATGAGTTTCCACCCTGGCAAGGACTTCCTCATTGTGGAAAGGTTTTGTCACATAATCGACACCGCCGGCCGCAAAGGCCTTAACCTTATCTATAGTTTCGCTCATCGCACTGATAAAAATCACAGGAATTTCAATTAATTTCTCATTATTTTTGGAGCATGACACATACATCGTAGCCGTTCAAATCCGGCATATTTATATCAAGTAAGATTAGGTCGGGCGGCTCTAATCCGGCGCCCTGGAGCGCTTGTTTCCCGCTGGCGGCAGGGCGGACCTTATATCCTTTCTGCTTCAGGATTTCAGTAAGTATTTGCAGGTTTGCCGGTTCGTCATCCACTATTATAATATCAGATGTTTTATTATTTAAAATAGCCTCGCTCATATTTCACCCCTGCTTTTCAAAAGTTGTATTAATTCATCATACCGGAAGTTTTTTGCCATTTCCCTGAGTTTCATGGAGAGTTCCGGAGATATCTTTGCTGTTTCTTCTATCAATACGAGTAAGAGGTCCAGGTCAACCCTAACTGCCGCTTCCAGTATCCTGCCGACCAGGTTTTCCGGCATGCGTGCCAGTGCATCAGTTGAAATTTTACCGGTTTTATCTCTTTCTGAGGAGTCTTTTACGTATGTATACCGTACACCCAGTTTTGATTTCAGAACATCATAAATTTCATATATTTTATATGGTTTCCTTATATACCCATCAAGGCCTACGTCTATCATTCTATTTCTATTCATACCAAATGAGGAAGCTGTAACAGCGATTACAGGCAGGTCCTTTTGCATGGATTTCATTTTTTTTAGCACTTCGTAACCATCCATCTCAGGCATTCTCATATCGAGGAAAACAAGGTTCGGCATTCTTTCTTTAAATTTTATTACAGCATCATTACCGTCGCATGCTTCAACGACCTCAAATCCGATCTTGCTCAATATATCATTTAAAAGTTTCCGGTTCGCCGGTTCGTCGTCAACGATCAATATCCTGTAAACAGCCTGGTTTTTATCCAGACCGGTTATGCGTCTGTTCCCTGCCGTTTCCTTCAATATGGGTTCTTTTCTTGGCTTGAAATTCAGCTCCATATAGAAAATACTTCCCTTCCCCTCATTGCTTTTTACCGTGATATCCCCGCCCATCATACGGGCAAACTGCCTGCTGATTGATAACCCAAGACCGGTTCCGCCTTTTCTAATGCTGATATCCGTCTGCTCAAATTTCTCAAAAATATTTTTCATATCTTCCGGGGTTATGCCGGGCCCGGTATCTTCTACTTCCGCAAAAAGACGCATTTGTTTATTATTTCCAATTTTCGCGCTCACCCGGATAGTTATTTTTCCCTCATCTGTAAATTTAACAGCGTTCCCGACAAGATTGATAAATATCTGCCGAAGTTTATTACCGTCAAGCTCAATATAATGGGGCAGATCAGGATCAATTTCCATACTCATTAATAAATTTTTCTCGATTATCTGTGCGCGGAACATTTTTTCCAGGTCACTCAGGAATTCCTTTAAATCAAAAAGGTCAGGACTGAGCGATGCCCTGCCGGATTCAATCCTGGATATTTCCAGGATATCGTTTATCAGGTTTAACAGGTGCTCGCCCGAGCGGTTGATAGTCTGGAGCCATTCTTTATGCTGGGCTGTTAAAGATTCATCTCTCAGTATTAATTGTGAAAAGCCGAGCACGGCATTCAGAGGAGTTCGGATTTCATGGGACATGCTGGAAAGGAAAACGGTCTTGGCCTTATTCGCGGCTTCGGCCTGGTCCCTGGCATGTATTAAATTCTCTTCCGATTTAATCAGTTCGGCCGTGCGCTTCTTTACTATATCTTCCAAATGATCGTGGTACTTTGCCAGCTCTTCCTCGGTACGCTTCCGTTCCGTGATGTCCCGGATATTACACTGTATCACATTCCTGTCATTCACCAGGTAAACATTGCTGACAAACTCCACCTCGATACACCGGCCGTCAAGCGCTTCCAGCGGCAGGTCTTCATAGCGGACAAAGCCTTTCCGCCTTAATTCCTGAAACTTTTTCCGGTTAGTGATGATATCCTTAAAGGACCCGATTTCCCAGATTGCCTTTCCCAGGAGCTGTTCGTATGTATACCCCAGAATATTTGTCAGGAAAGGATTTATATCGATAATTTTCCCGGTTTCCGCGTCAAGAATAATAATTCCATCCTTCGCCGATTCGAAAAGCCTGCGGTAACGGACCTCCGAAGCTTTCAGAGTTTTCTCCACCTGTTTACGTTCGGTAATGTCGCGTATGCTTCCTATTATTGATTCGGGATGACCTTGAGCATGAAACCATATCTTCGACGACATAGAGCAGGAAACCAATGAACCGTCCCGGTTTTTCAAAGTGATTTCATAATCCGTGATACTTCCCCGCTCCTGTAATATGGAGCGGAATACCTGCCGGTCGCCGCCATCAGCCCATATTTCGTATATCAATCTTCCGATAAGATCGTCCCTGTGATACTGCCCTTTCGTTATGATCTCGATGGAAGGGCTGATCTCGATGACTGTGCCGTCTAAAGATACTTCAAAATACACTTCCTGGACATTCTCAAAGATGCGTCTGAATTTAGCTTCACTTTCCTGTATTTCTTTTTCCGCCTTTTTGCGCTCGGTGATATCACTTGCATAAATATTAACGTATTCCTCCGCCGAAGGATTAACCGCGGTGATTGAAAATACGCGACCGCGGGTATTGAAATCCAATGTTATAACCTCTTTTTCTTTAAATGTATCCCGCGCCAGTTTCTTCAATTCCTCCGGCGTGTCCTGTCCTATCCGAAGATTCAATTCATGAAAATCGGATAACGCCACATCATTAGCGTAAAGTAATATCCCCTCACTGTTAATACGAAGAATGGGATTCGGATTTTCGGAGGGGAATCTCGCCAGGCTCATAATTTCTTCCTCGGCGTGCTTGCGTTCGGTGATATTAATTGCGGTTGTCATAAAATAAAGAGAAATACCCTCTTTGTCCCGGCGCAAAGATGTACTGACATCAGCCCATATAATGGATCCGTTTTTATGTAAATACCTCGTGAGAAACCGGGCAGAATTATTTTCACCCAAAAGAATAGAATCGATTATTCTCTGCGTCATTTCTATATCATCGGGGTGAGAAATATTTTTCCATTTTTCACTATCTATTTCTCCGGGAGAATAACCCAGCATTTCAGAAAAAGCTTTATTTACATTTATTTCCCCTGTTGGAAAAATGATTGATTTACCTACAATGGAATTTTCAAATATATATTTGAATTTGTCTTCGCTCTCTCGAAGTTCATCTTCCGTCCTCTTGCGCTCGGTGATATCACGAATAATCATGCTTGTCCGATCACGGCCTTCATTATCTTTGAATAACACCGACGAGATCTCCGCCGGAAATTTTGTACCATCTTTGCGCACTAAAGTTAGTTCGCCGCTGAATCTTCCTGTCCGGGATCGCTCTTCCAATGCAGGCTTTAACCTGGGATCGGAAGTGTCAATAATTTCACTTCGTCCCAGTGAACAAATTTCTTCCTCTGTTCGTCCTAATATTTTGCAGGCTGCGGGGTTTGCTGAAAAGATACTCCCATCAGGAGAGGTAAGAAAAATTGCATCTATACTAGAATTGAATAAAAGGGCATATTTTTATTGGCTTTCCCGCAGCTCCTTTTCGGTCTGATTGCGGTCAATGATCTCTTTTTCCAGCTGCGCCACTTTCTTTTCCAGTTTATGTAAAATCACCTCATTGTATTGCCGTATGATTTCATCTTCTTTCTTTTGAGGAAATACTTTAGAAATGCTCTTTTTATGCCGGTATTCTTCCAATACATCGCTTACTGCCTGACCCAGCACCTCCGGCTTTTGCGGTTTGATTATGAAACGATCTGCACCGAGACTTAGAGCAAACTGCTCATCCTGAGGTTCAGTATATGTGGCGGTATAAAAAATAAAGGGTATTAGTTTTAGATGTTTATCTTTTTTTAGTTGCCTGCATAGCTCGAAACCATCCATCTCCGGCATAAGGATGTCCGAAACAATAATATCCGGCGGATTTTCCTGTACCAGCTTAAGAGCATCTTTACCATTCCTGGCTGATATTACTTCATAACCATTTCCTTTAAAAATTGTTTTCAGAAGGTAAAGATTTTGAAGGTTATCATCAACAATTAATATTCTTGTCATATACTGTTTCCTCTGGATTCATCAATTATGATATATTTTTCAATTTGCGTCAGAAAGGTTTGAGGATTGATGGGTTTTTCTATGTAATCTGTACATCCTGCCTCGAGTGCCTTCTCACGGTCACCGGCCATGGCGTAGGATGTGAGAGCAATAATAGGTATAAAGGCAAGATCGGGATTTTTTCTTATTTTATACGCAACCGTGTAACCATCTATAACCGGCAACTGAATATCAAGCAAGATAAGACATGGTTTGACTTGGTTAGCCAAGTTGATACCCTCATTCCCATCATGCGCCCTGATTACTTCATAACCTTTACTGGTCATGATATAATAGATCAAATAAAAATTCTGGTCATTATCCTCGATATAGAGAATATTAGATTTCATACTGTACTCCTGTCTAGCGGTAATGTGAAACTAAAAATACTGCCTTTGCCCGGTTCACTTTCTACCCAAATGTTACCGCCCATCATGTCCACAAGTCTCTTGCAGATGGAAAGACCCAGACCGGTGCCTTCATGTCGTCGGGTTATACCGGTATCAACCTGACGGAACGGTTTGAACAGCTTGTTTATATCCGCTTTCTTAATTCCAATACCAGTATCCTTGACGAAGAAAAAGACCTGATTTTCTTTTTGTAAGCATTCAATCCCGATGCATCCCTGTTCGGAAAACTTAATGGCATTACTCAGCAGATTTAGCAATATTTGTTCAACACGACGCCTATCGCTGTTTATTAATCCGACCTTCGGGCCAATCTTAATTTCCATTGCCAAATTCTTCTTCTCTGCCAATGGGCTAACGGTCTTGGTAACCTTTTCAACCACTAACTGCAGATCAAATGTTTCATTTACGAGCTGCAGCTGACCAGCTTCTATTTTAGAGATATCTAGTATATCATTAATTAAGGCTAGCAGGTGATCGGAACTGGTGTAAACCATGCCTAATTGCTTTTTTTGTTCCTCATTCAAGGGACCTGCCAGTCCCTGCAGCAGGACTCCCGTGAAGCCGATAATTGAATTGAGTGGAGTGCGTAATTCATGGGACATCGTAGCCAGAAAAGCTGATTTTAATCTATCTGCTGATTCGGCACGTTCCTTTGCTATTGTCAGTTCTTCGAGAGTTTGTTTCAAAAGATCCTCAGTATTCTTGCGTCCCGTGATATCGTTACCAACAGAGAGAATCCCAACAAGTTCGCCCTGTTCATTTGTGATAGGCCTGTTCGTCCAGGAAACCCACACCTTCTCTTTATTTTTTTTAATATTTTCATTCTCACTCAGAGCAAAGAGATTTGGATTTGCAGAAATATCTTTCATCATGGAAATGAGGTTCCGATCGGATGAATCTATTTCAGGGACAATGGTGCCCATAATGCTCTTTCCAATTATCTCTTCTTCAGAGTAGCCGAAAAACCTCTGTGCATATTTGTTGATGAATGTTACATTGCCGGCTTTTGTCCAGCTGAGTATAATGCTGTTTGCATTCTCTACAAGATCACGGTATTTCGCTTCACTATGAAACAAGTCATTAATAATTTTTGTCTGATTTATCAATAATAAGCCGATTGTAAACACCGATTAAGATTTTCCTAAAAACACCGAAAATATTTTCCGCTTTTCACCGAAAGAATTCTTAACAATTTAAAAGTTAAGGGAGAAAAAAAGGCAGCCGATCCAATCTGTTGAAGCAAAAACAGAAAGGAGGCTGCCAGCAAAATGGTTTTAAAGGAGAAGCGGATGAACGAAGCAAAAATCTTAAAGCGGGAACATTTCACCCAGAAACAGATCGCCGATGCACTTGGAGTAACAGACCGAAGTATAAGGAACTATTTAAAACTTCCTGATAATTACCGGGGATCTGTTAAAAGAAAAAGCAAGCTTGATCATTTTAAATCAGTGATCGATTCCATGCTTAATGATCGTCAGGACTATTCAGCAATTTTAATCTTCGAGAAAATTAAATCAATCGGCTATACTGGTCAAATATCAATTCTAAGGGATTATGTTGCTGAAGTACAGAAGAAATTATCAACGGAAGCGGTAATAAGGTTTGAGACCATTCCAGGCAAACAGGCTCAGGTCGACTGGAAAGAATATGGCAGACTATATGTTGACGGCAGAATCCAGAAACTTTACGCCTTTGTAATGACGTTAGGGTACAGCAGGAAATCTTTTGTCTGTTATACCCTCTCAATGAAGCAAAGTGTCTTGCATGAATGCCACAGGATGGCATTTGAACACTTTGGCGGCGTTCCTGAAGAAATATTGTACGACAACATGAAAACCGCATGGGTTTATGATACTGAAAAGGGGTTTGTACCCAATCAAAAACTGCTTGTCTTTGCCAATCACTACGGATTTATCCTCAGACGCTGCAGGATAAAAAGGCCGAAAACAAAGGGTAAAGTTGAACGAATGATAAGATACCTTAAAACTAACTTCTGGCCGAGGGTGTGTAAAGACGAATTGTCTCTGGATTACCTGAATGAAAAAGTAATCGAATGGCTTAAGTATGTTGATGAAAAAGAAATGAGGGAGTTCAGGGAAAACAGGAATACACGTTTTGAAAGAGAGAGAGGTTATCTCGGCATGCTCCCTGCATCACCCTATGATTGCAGGGAGATATTGGAGGTTAAAGTAAACAATGAATCATTTATTCATATTGATTCCAATCGTTATAGTGTTCCACCTGAATATATCCAGACAAGCCTGACAGCTAAAATCGATAGATTTAAAAACGAGGCTGAAATATTTGCTGGTAATAAGTCAATCCGTAAGATTAAAATTGAAAGAGAGGGAGAAGGGAAGAAAATATGGTTTTTTGAGGATAAAAAAGACCTCTATGAGCTCTGGAAAAAGCAGCAGACAAGGGAGAACACGAAGATGCTGCTAAAGAAGCCCCTACAGGAAGCCGTACAGGATGTTGAAATCAGGAAACCGTCGTTTTATGACAGTTTGACGGGGGTTGCCTGATGGAAAAGCAAATTGTAATGGATAAAATGGAAAAACTTGGGTTGTCATTTATGTCAGCGGGCCTGGAAAGCTTTTTAATGGAACAGGGACGTGCCGATAAAACGCTTCTCACCTCAATATTGGATTTAATGGAACTTGAGTATATACCCAGAATGGACAGGATGGCTAAAACAAGATTAAAGGTATCTGGAATCCCTGAAAAGAAAAGGCTGGAGGATTTTGATCTGTCATGGATTAAAGGGGGGATTACACAGGCAAAATTCAATGAATTATCCTCATTGTCTTTTATCGAACGTAAAGAGAATGTAATATTGCTTGGTCCCAGCGGTATAGGTAAAACTCATATTTTAATGGCACTCGGGTATAAAGCATGCATGAACGGTTACACTGCTTACTATATGAGTTGCACTAATATACTTGAAACTCTTCAAAGGGCAAAGAAATTAAACCGCCTAAAGAAAAAGCTTTCCTGGTTTACCAAACCCCATGTATTGCTGATTGACGAAGTCGGATATGAAAACCTGGGACCTGAAGAAGCGACATTACTTTTTCAATTAATAAATGTCAGATACGAAAAAGGTTCGGTTGCTATTACATCGAACAAAACTTTCGGGGAATGGGGTGAGATGATGAATGACAACGCAAAAGCTACGGCAACTTTAGACCGTTTGCTTCATCATGCTCATATCTTTTCCCTGAAAGGTGATTCTTATCGTATGAAAGATAAAATGAAATTGGGGGTGGAAATTTGATTTGATTTTTTTAACAATTGGTTTTAGACTTTAACAAAAGCGGAAAACCAAATCGGTGAAAACCGGAAAATTTAAATCGGTGTTAACACCGATCAGAATCATAGTAACATTAATTATTACAATTGTAGAAATAATAATATATTTTAAAAACTCAAGCTGCTTTGTTTGAGTCAATAACAGGTTGACAATTTTATTATTTAAGTCAAAGTTTAATGTTTTTAATGAGATATAAGTCTCATTCAACCTTGAATATATAGAATATAACTTTATTTTGTTATAACCGTCCTTTGAATTAATATAATTTTCAAGATTTGATAACTCAAATTCTATTTCATTAATGATCACTAAGTATTCTTTTTTATCGAATCCAGGAATATTATTTTTAAAATTCTTATTCAAACTATAACATAAATCTATATCTATTATAGTTTGTTTAACCTGATCGGAAGAAAATTTATTTATTAATAATTCAAGATTATTATTAAGTCTTCCAATCCCATCTAATAATGCATTTATTCCTTTATGCTGTTCAAGCGAAGAAACAGGCAATTCTTCTTTTATTGAAGTTAATGAACTTAACACATAGATGTTTGCGATTAAAAAGCACAAAATTATCACTACATAGATTAAATAAGAAATTTTAAAAAATATTTTTTGTTTTATAATATGCTCCTTTCATTTTAAATAAGTTGAATCTGGAGGCAAATTCTTGGCATGCGTTTCTTCAAATATTTTTTTAATTTCAGCTTCTCCATATTTTAATTCCTCATCAATGTTTTTATCTCTTAATATAATTTGAGAAAAAGCTTTTAAATAAATCAGATCGAAATCTTTTGATTTGTCACCAAAAAATGACGGGATTACCGAAATAATGCCGTTTTTACTGTTTGATTGAGTATTTATGGCTTTATACAATTCAATAATATTCTTATCAATATCATTATTTTTTTCTATATCGCCCCCCTATGTTAGGATAGTTGTCGCCTAAAATAGGGAGGAAAAATTTATGATTAACCAGAAGAGATCGCATGAATTTAGGGAAGCTATCGTACAGAAAATGTGTATGCCAGGAGGAAAATCCATCGTAGCCTTGAGCAGAGAAATAGGAGTTTGTGAACAAACGCTTTACAATTGGCGGAAAATGATTCAGAATGAAGTGGCAGAAGTTTACCATGAGAAAAGTCCGAGAGGTTGGAAACCGTCTGATAAATACCAAGCCGTAATAGACACAGCCAATAAGTCTGGTGAAGAATTAGGGATCTGGCTTAGGAAGAACGGACTTCAAACAACTCATATTGAACTCTGGAAAAAGGAGTGTAAATCGATGTTGGTTCATAATGTGTACAAGGAAGAAAACAAGGTTCTTAAATTAAGAATTTCAGAATTAGAAAGAGATAACACTCGTAAGGATAAGACAATAGCCGAAGTTACAGCCTTACTGGTGCTTAAAAAAAAAGCGAAGGCACTCGGCTTAATAGAGGAAGATTAACTTCTATGGAAGAAAGAACTAATGTTTGTACATTGATTAATGAGGCTGTGTCATCAGGCGCCCTTAAAGATCAAGCCTGTGATATTTTAGGTTATGATATCAGAACCCTCCAGCGATGGGATAAGAACCTGGAAGGAGATAAAAGAAAAACCCGAGAGTATATACCCAATAATGCCCTGTCGTCAGCAGAAAGAGAAAATATCATCTTCTACAGCTGCTCTGAGCGCTTCGTAAATATGACACCATGTGAAATAGTCCCAACCTTGGCCGAGGAGGGTCTCTACATAGGTTCGGAATCAACCTTCTATCGAGTTTTAAAGGCAGAAAATATGTTACACCATAGATTCGATACAAAGCCGAGAATTGCAAGGCACCACCCGAGAGAGTTAGAAGCGACAGGTCCGACGCAAGTTTGGAGCTGGGATATAACTTATTTGCCAACATATATTAAAGGACAGTACTTCTATCTATATTTGATTGAAGACATTTGGAGCCGTATGATAGTCGGATGGAAAATCCATAATGAGGAAAATTCCGAACTTGCCGCAAAAATGATGATCGAAATCGGAAAAACAACAGACCTGAAAGGACTATATTTACACTCTGATAACGGCTCTCCGATGAAGGGTGCGACAATGTTATCGACCCTGCAAAGACTACAAGTAATACCTTCATTTTCGAGGCCGAGTGTTAGTAATGATAATCCATATTCCGAATCATTATTTAAGACCTTGAAATATGATGTGAAATATCCTGAACGTTTTGAAACACTTGGAGAAGCAAATATATGGATGAAGGGTTTTGTTGACTGGTATAACAATGTACATTTACATTCTGGAATTGGTTATGTAACGCCATCACAGAGGCACAATGGAAAAGATAAAGCAATTTTTGAAGCAAGAAAAAAAACATATGAAGCGGCAAAAAACAAAAATCCGGAAAGATGGTCGAGAGGTTGTAAGAAATGGAAATGGGAAGAATCGGTTGTTTTAAATCCAAATATATTTAAAACTCTTGAAGAAAAAGCGGCATAAAAATATTTACATTATGAGCGACAACTATCTTGACAAAAACCGTCGCCAATATCTACAACCGGGAAAAAACCGGTATTATTTGCAGTTAAAACTTGAGTTTTTTTGCTTATAATATATTTCATAAAATCTAATATTTTAGAATTATATTTTTGATTTTTAGATATTCCGATCCCGGCAAGAACAGTTATAAAACCCCTTCCTTTTGGGCCAACAGGAGACGGAAACGCAATAAAATCTTTTGGCTTTTCTTTAAATGTATTAATTAATCTTGCGCTATGATCCCATGCAATCCAGATATCCTCATTCAGCAAAGGGCTATCCATTTTATCATATATTAAAGAGTCATTATTGACATACTGCCATAGATTTTTAAGTCCTGCCACATAACTTTAGCATCAGGAGAGTTAAAATTGATTATCATTGTTTTTGTGTATGAAGGATATATATATCCCTCTAAGAATCTATGCATAAGTCCGCTTCGCCCTACAGGAAAACCAATCTTGTTCTTTTTTGTGGCTTTATAGATATTTTTACCCCATTCAATTAAGTCGGTATAACTTATACTATTTATATCGGCTTTTTCAGGAAGAAATTTTAACGCCTTTTTATTTGCAACCATAATAAATGTCGCCTGCATCCATGGAAGAAAATAATAATTTTTACCGTCCAGTTTTGACATTTCAATGTATGTTGTATTTATACCGCTCTCATTCAAATTTTTAACATATTCATTTATATTACCTATAAGATTTTTATTATGAAGATTAATATAATCTCCATAAACTCCGCCTATAATATCCGGTTGCTGCTCTACATTTTTATTAAATTTAACAAGGTAGTCAAATATTTCTCTATCTTCATATGGCTGAAAATTCACAGGATACTTATAATTCTTAAGAATTATATCTTGCATCATTGTTGCTTCTTCAATGGGATTTAACTGTGTGGATAAAAACAGTAAAGGTTTATCTTCACTAAATAATAATATTGGAATTAATAAGTTAATCAAGAAAATTACTCTGCTATAAATATGTTTCATAAGCTTTCCTCTATCATTAATATTTGATTTGGTCCTTTGTAAAATATACTAAATACACTATTGATTATCGCGAGACCTGACAGTAAGAGCAAAATCCATTATTGATATTTCATATAACGGCTTGCTTAATTTATTTCCCCCTTTTCTGCCCGGCTTATATCCAGTGAAGTCAAAGGCATAGATATTAACCAGTTTTATACTTTTTATAAAACTGAAGGCTTGTAAGAACCATATATCATCAATTTGGATTTCCCTATTGACCGCTTCTTTTTTATTTTTTAGATCGATGAATATTTGTTTGATATTTTTCAGGAAGGGATGATCGATACCCTGTTTTTGTATATCTTTTAGACAGGCTTTGGCGGCCGGATTGATATAATGGATGTTGAAATCAAGATCCATTCCGATAACAGGGTTCGGATTGGATTCCGGAAATAAATACACTGTATTGATCTCATTTTTTGACTTAGAATTTTTCCCGGTTAAAACAGAATTATGAACAGCCCCCTTTTTTTGATCAGTACTTTTTATTGTCACGTTTTTCATATAAAGCCCCCCTTTATTGGAAACAGTGCATTATTAATAAAGCTTTAACAGTGAAATTTTCTAAATTTGCAATAACACTCCTAAAAATAATCTTATTCATTAAAAGTGTCATATAACTACCGTAATGCTTGCTTAAGTTCAATTAAGTATTAAAATACACTAAAAAAAAGTTAATGAATAAAAAATACCTTGGGATACAGATTAAAATCCAGGATTGCTCAGAATACAAGAGAGGTAAATCAAGAGAAGATATCATGAACTACAGATGATCTATTCTTTAATGGCAGAATAAATCATCCTATTAAAAAATGAGTTTTTAGAACTCCACTTGTTTATTACATATTATTATAAAAAAACAAACTTATTCTTTATAATATTTTAATAAACAATAAAAATAATTGCAATATTGTCATTAATTAATATAATTTTCTAATTAATCCAGTGCTTTTTTTACTGCTTATCATAAAAAGGGTTGTGGTTTATATCGGGAATGATTTCAAGCCTTATATTTTGAGTTTCCTAATAATATTGTAGCGGGTATAAAATAAACAAATTTGGTTCATATTTTTTATTATTTCATCTCTACTACTAGGCTCCCCGAGTGATTGCGATAGCAATTGTATCGAGGGGAGTGTTATAAAGGTTCCCTTCGATACATTTTGCCTTCGACAAAACACTCAGGGAACGAAAAGTTCGCAAAAACCGGATGACCCACAAATTTTTGTTTTAAATTATTAAATCGACAGCAAGCCTGTAATAAAAAAACAGCCGGCTAAAGAAAATGTGAAAGCTTTTCAATTCCTTTATGCCATAAATAACACTAACCAAGATTACAATGCGTCACAATGACTCTTAATTTTAAATATTGTATCATAATGATGCGTTATTTGCAAAAACAATTACTAACCCTTTTTACTATAATTCCATATCTTTTAACAAATTGGTTCTCTTTATGAATTGGCACAATATTTGCAAAATTAAATGTATATTCATAGAAGGAGGCTATTATGAAGATCATTAAAAGAAATCAGGAAAACTCCCTTGTTAGAAGGGATGTAAGAAATGCCTTTTCGGATCTTTTCAATCGTTTCTTTGATGACGATTTCTTTTCTACTGATCTGGCAAGGGCCGACTGGAACCCGAAAGTGGATGTCTTTGAAAAGGATAACGATATTATTGTAAAGGCTGACATCCCCGGCATTGAAGAAAAAGACCTAAAAGTTGAGGTTGAAGATAATGTGCTTACGATCAGCGGAGTTAAAGAAGAGGAGCAAAGGACAAAAGAGAAGAATTACCATCGGGTTGAAAGAAGCTACGGATCTTTTACACGTTCAATAGCCCTGCCTGATGGAATTCATCTGGATAAGGTCGACGCGGATTACAAAAAGGGTGTATTAACTGTAACAATACCGAAAGGTAAAGAAGCGCCCGCTAAAAAAATAAGTGTAAAAGTTTCTTAATTTTAATAACAGGAGGTATTTATGATATTCAATCCGATTTATGAATTTGAAAGAATGAGATCGCTTTTAGACGATCTGATGCTGACAACGTCTTCACCTGCCTATAAGAATGAAGAGTTTGAGCTTACAAACGCTTATGAAAATGAGGGCGGATATATGCTTCAGTTTTTAGCTCCAGGCGTTAAACTGGAGAATATCGCTGTGAATTTTGAGAACGGCATCCTATCCGTTTCCATTAAAAGAAACCTGGAAAGAGATATGGAAAAGGATAAGAAAATAATAAGGAATGAAAGGGCAAGTCTGGATTTCACGAGAAGCTATCATATTTCAGAAAATGCAGATATTGATAAGATTGAGGCAAAAATGATAAACGGATTGCTGATGGTTCATATTCCAAAGAGGGAAAGCGCAAAACCAAAAAAGATTACAGTTAAGGTTAAATAAAGAAGGAAATTTATGGATGATAAAAGAGTTTTAGTTCCCCCGGCAGATATTTTTGAAACAAAGGATAAGTTTATTCTGGTTCTTGACATGCCCGGTACGAGTAAAGAAGGTATAGAAATAAACAGCGATTCCGATTCTTTAAGGGTAACCGGCAAGGTTGCAGAAATAGATAAGGAATGGAAGCCAATCACATCCGAATTTACTCTATATGATTACAGAAGGGATTTTACAATCGGCAACAAGGTAAATAGAGGTAATATCGAGGCTAAATTCGATAATGGCATTCTAACTATAGAGCTTGAAAAATCCGAGATGGCAAAGCCAAAGAAGATTGAAGTTAAAGTCGGCTAAAGAAAACGGCTTCCCTTTTTTGTTTTATTTCATTATTTCTTTTATATAACGCTATTTCTTTTATATAACGCTTCGCATATTGACAATAAATATTGAATAAAATATAATTTCTCTATGAACACTGATAATCAAAAAACAATACTTCTTGTAGAAGACGAAACAATCATAGCGATGGCTAAGAAAATGGACCTTGAGAAATACGGTTATAAAGTGGTTATCGCTAATAAAGCCGAAAAAGCTTTGCAATTATTTGAAGAAAAGAATGAAATCGATCTAATCCTTATGGACATTAAACTGGATACTTTAGACGGGACACAAGTCGCCGAAATTATTTTAAAAAACCATGACATTCCGGTGATTTTTTTATCAAGCCATGAAGAGCCGGAAATTGTTGAAAAGACAGAAAAGATAACTTCCTACGGATATATTGAGAAAAATTCAAGTACTACGGTTCTTGACGCATCAATAAAAATGGCTTTTAAACTTTATGATGCTTATCATAAAGTCAAGGAGAGTGAAGAAAAGTATCATAACCTTTTTGAAAATGCTGAAGTTGGAATGTACAGGACCATGTTCGATGGATCACAAATCCTTGATATGAATGAGAAATTTCTTAAAATTTTCGGGTACACAAGGGAGGAAATGGTTGATAAACCTTCAATCATTCACTGGGCGGTAAAGGAAGAGCGAAATAAAATGTTAAAGCTGCTCGAGGCAGAAGACAAAGTTACCGATTTTGAGTGCGAAATGCTGAGTAAGAGAGGTGAAATAAGAACCTGTATCACTTCCCTTAAGCTTTACCGCAGCGAAGGAATTCTTGAAGGATCAATACTGGACATCACCGAAAGAAAGCGGGCAGAAGAAGAATTGAGCTATGAACGCTACCTTCTTCACACTCTCATGGATAATCTGCCCGATGCCATTTATTTCAAGGATACTGACAGCCGCTTTATCAGAATAAATAAGGCTCTATCGGAGCGTTTCGGCTTGAGTGATCCCGGGCAGGCACTGAGCAAGACGGATTTCGATTTTTTCTCTCAAGAACATGCCAAACCGGCCTATGACGACGAGCAGGAAATAATACGATCCGGCCGATCCCTGATAAGTAAAGAAGAAAAGGAGGTTTGGCCCGACGGCCGGCAAACCTGGGTTTTGACCACCAAACTGCCTCTCCGTGATAATCAGGAGAACATTATCGGTACATTCGGCGTTTCCCGGGACATCACTGAACGCAAGATTACAGAGGAAGAGCTTTTTCAATCCAGGGCTCTTTTCCATTCTCTTGTTGAAAGCATTCCGCAGAATGTTTTCAGCAAAGATATGGAAGGAAGGATTACATTCGCAAACCGGCATTATTGCGAGGCGGAAGGGAAACGATTGGTGGATATTCTTGGCAGGACGGATTATGATATACATCCACTTGAACTTGCCGATAAGTACCGGAGCGATGATAGGAAAATCATGGAAACCGGGCAGATATTTGATGAAGATGAGGTTCATCAGCCGCTTGGCGGGGAAAAGTTTTATACACATGTCATAAAGGCTCCTCTGTATGACTCAAAGAGAAATGCTATAGGTATTATTGGATTATTTTACGATATTACTGAGAGGAAGCGTACAGAAGAGGAACTGAACAAATATCGGGATCACCTGGAAGATCTGGTGAAGGAGCGTACAGCCGAACTCATAAAATCGGAAAAAAATTTAATGAAAGCCCGGGACCAGGCCGAAGCCGCGAATAAGGCCAAGACAGTATTTCTCTCCAGTATGTCCCATGAGATCAGAACCCCGCTGAATGCGGTACTCGGCTTCTCACAGCTGATGCTTAGAGATGAGTCTTTATCGGACCAGCAGAAAGAATGGATGCAGACCATAAACCGCTCGGGAGAGCATCTCCTGAATCTTATCAACAACATACTTGAAATATCCAGGATCGAATCAGGCAGGGAGTCACTCAACTATGGCATCTTCGATTTGAGAGGATTTCTTAATGACCTTGAAAAAATGTTTCATGCCAGGATAATTGAAAAAAATCAGATATTACGTATAGAAATTGATCCGGCCATGCCGCGGTATATTGAACTGGATTGCAATAAACTGAGCCAGATATTCATCAATCTGATAGGAAACGCAGTCAAATTTACAGACGAGGGGACAATAACAGTCCGGGCAAAAGCCGAAAGGGAAAAGAAAGAAAACTACCGTCTTATAGCGGAAGTCGAGGACACCGGGCCAGGTATTTCTCCGGAAGATATGAAAAAGATAACCGGAACTTTTGAACAAACTGATATAAGCCTCAAAAAAGGGGGTACCGGACTTGGTTTGACTATTAGCAGGAGTTTCGCCCGTATAATGGGCGGGGACATCATTGTAAAAAGCGAGGTTGGAAAAGGAAGTATTTTTCATCTGGAATTGAACTTCAAGGAAATTAAAGAACCTGTAATGAAAGATATAGCAAGGGATAGGCATGTAATTGGCCTGGAGGAAAACCAGGCTGTTTACAGGATATTGATTGCCGACGATGAGCCCAATAACAGGGAGTTGTTATCTGAAATACTGCAAAAAACCGGGTTTGAAGTCGATGAAGCGTCCGATGGCAGGGAAGCGTTAGAAAAGGTTAAAATAAGACACCCTGACCTGATTTTTCTGGATATGAGGATGCCGGTAATGGATGGATATGAGGCTATTAAAGAAATAAAATCTATGGAAAACAGCGCCAATATCCCGATTATCTCGGTAACAGCCTCTGCTTTTACCGAGAATGAAAAGGAAATGCTTGAAACGGGAGCAGACGGATATATCCGGAAACCCTATAAAATCAATGAGATTTTTGATATTATTCAGTCATTCCTGGATGTTCGTTATATATACGGACTGGCTTCCGGAGCCGAAGAAGAGGAAGTAAAAATCGAGATTGAAGCAATTAAAAAACTTCCCGATGATCTTGTTAGGCGTTTGCTGGAAGCAACACTCAGGGCTGATCTGGACCTTTTTCTGGAAATAATCGGGGAAGCTTCGGACATCTCTCCGGACCTTTCAACCGGCCTCAGGAAGTTAGCGAAACGCTACAGGTATGATGAATTGATAAAATTATTATCCGAAAGAGGTAAATTATGAACAATATTCCATTTAAAAAAATCCCGGACATAATGATTGTTGACGACGAACCTGGAAATCTGCAACTGCTTAGCAGTTTTCTTAAACAAAAAGGATATAAAGTACGTCCTGTCTCCGGAGGTATAATGGCTCTTCAAGCGGCGAAAATCGAACCTCCGAGCCTGATCCTACTCGATATTAACATGCCGGATATGAACGGATACGATGTATGCGCCGGGCTGAAAGAGGATGGTGTATTAAGAGAAATACCGGTTATCTTCATCAGCGCTTTAAATGAAACTATAGACAAGGTAAAGGCTTTTTCTGTGGGTGGAATCGATTATGTTGAAAAGCCTTTTCATTATGAGGAGATTCAGGCCAGGGTTGAAACACACCTGAAGATTCATTATCTTCAAATTGAACTTGAGGAATATAATAAAAAACTGGAGGAACTCGTTCAAACTCAGGTAAGGGAAATATCAGAGTCGCAGATAGCAGCGATATTTGCAATAGTAAAACTCGCCGAATCCCGTGATGACGATACGGGAAAGCATCTGGAGCGGGTCCAGGAATTCTGCCGGATGCTAAGCATAAAATTGAACGGCAAGCCCAGATTCAATAATATTATATCTCAATTCTTTATTAATGATATCTATCATGCCAGCCCTCTTCATGATATCGGAAAGGTAGCGATTCCCGACAGTATCCTGCTCAAGCCTGCGAAGCATACGCCTGAAGAATTTGAGATCATGAAAAAACATGCGGCACTCGGCGCTGAGACGCTTATGCAGGTCAGTCAAAAATATCCAAATAATTCTTTTATCAATATGGGAATCGACATCGCACATTATCATCATGAAAGATGGGATGGGAGAGGTTATCCCAACGGACTCGCGGGAGAAAATATTCCCATCTGTGCTCGTATTATGTCAGTGGTGGATGTCTATGACGCCCTTCGGTCAAAGCGAGTTTATAAAACATCCTTTTCGCATGAAGAAAGCCGTGAAATTATTATTAATAATGCCGGCACTCAGTTTGATCCTGAGGTCGCAGGAGTATTCCAGGAAATTCAAACTCAATTCGAGAAAACCTATGATAAACTGAATGAATAAATATTTTGTCATATCGATGTCAAATACTTGCTGCCGTAGTCTTCCCTGCCCAGGAACTTCGCGATCCTTTCAAGGAATTCGGTCCGGTCAAAAGTTTTATTCGGGCTGGGCTTTATAATATAGCCGGTAATTCCCAGCTGGATAGCTTCCTTGATTGTGTCTTCATCATTGATGCTGGTGACCATAATAATCTTAATATTGGGAAATAGGGGATGCAGTTCCCGGATAGTTGTAATACCGTCCATTATGGGCATTTCTTTATCTATGAATAGAACTTCAGGCTTTTCCAGAGCATTCTTAATCATCTGTATAGCTTCCTGACCGTTTTCAGCTTCCATGATCACATTGAACTTTTCGGTTAAAAGTATCTGTTTTAATACCAGGCGGATTACCTTAGTATCATCTACCAGCATAGCCCGTATAGGAACTCCATTTATCGGGTTCTGGCCGAGGGCCAGATTGCCATTACCATAACCCATAAGTTTCCTCCTTAACACCGTAGCTGAACAAGGTGCAAAGAAAAGTTACGAATACATATTTTGAAATCAAGCTTAGCTATATTCTATAAGTTAATTGCAAATAATTCAAATCTTTTCTATACAAAATCCGTATAAAAGTTTCTTGTTACTTTTTCAAGCAAAATAATATTCTGTATTACGAAGCGTAAAAATTAATTGAATTTGACAACAATTGCTTTATAAAACATAATATCTTGAATAACTTGGGTGTAAATATTTGGCAAAGTAATGACAAAAGACTTAAGGGGGAAAATATGAATGATGAAAATAAAAAAACAATCCTTCTAGTCGAAGATGAAGTAATCATAGCCATGGCAGAAAAAATGGATCTTGAAAGATACGGGTATAATGTCTTTACAGCGAATACCGGAGCAGAAGCAATTAAAGTATTCAAAGATAATCAGGATATTGATTTAATTCTTATGGATATTAATCTTGGTGAAGGTATAGACGGCACGGAAACAGCAGTTTTGCTATTGAAGGAAAGGAAGATTCCTGTAGTGTTTTTATCAAATCATATGGAAGTTGATATTGTTGAGAAAACAGAAAAAATCACATCATACGGTTATGTTGTAAAAAACTCAGGTATAACAGTTATTGATGCGTCAATTAAGATGGCTTTAAAACTTTTTGACGCCCATCAAAATGATAAGGGTTCATCAGATTTAATTAATCTTTTAAGAAAAGAAATTATCAATCGTAAATGGGTGGAAAAGAAAGCAAACGATGCTCTTGATTATGCGGAAAGTATAATTGATTCTGTAACAAGTCCTTTATTGGTTCTTGATGATGAAAGTAAAATAATATCCGCAAATAAACCTTTTCATGATTTGTTTTTATTATCCCTAGAGCAATGTTTAGGCAGAAGTTGTTTTCAGATTTCAAACGGGATTTTTAATATCGCTGAGTTTAAAGAGCTTGTTTCCGGTTCTGATAAAAAAGAAAGCAAGACAATACAATTATATCATAACTTCAAATATTTAGGTATGAAACATTTACAGATTACTTGTGTTAATCTCCAGTATAATATAAAACATTTGAATTTTAAACTTGTAATAATAAATGACATTACCAGTTTAATTACTTTAGAGGAATCTATTAAGGAAAAAGAATTGTTTCTGGAAGAAGTACATCACAGGGTTAAGACCAGTATGAATACTATTAACGCTCTTCTCTCGCTGCAAGCCGATAATTTAAAGGATCCTTCGGCTATTGAGGTTCTACAGGATACTAGAAAACGGGTGGATAGTTTAGGATTGTTATATGAAACTCTGAATTTTTCCCATAACCGTTTGGAATTTTCTGTAAAGGATTTTCTTCCAAGCCTTATAGTCCAGATTATTGCAAGCTTCCCGAACAGTAATTCAATAAGGATCGAAAACAATATTGATGATTTTATTATGAGCTCAATAAAAGGTCAGCCGCTTGTATTGATAATTAATGAGCTTTTATCAAACATAATGGAACACGCATTTAAGAATATGAATGATGGGATTATTAAAGTATCAGCTTCCATAAAAAGAAATCATGTTTCAATGATTGTTGAAGATAATGGTATTGGTATTCCTAAATCTGTTGATTTTGAAAATTCGACCGGAGTTGGTCTGAAGCTGATCGGAATGCTGGTAAAACAAATAGGTGGAACTATCAGGATAGAACGGTTAATGGAGCATAACGGAGGCGGAAATTCCGCCCAACAGCAGGGTACAAGAATTATTTTGGAATTTGAAAGGATACCATTTCACCTGTGAAAATCGATTGGAATAGAATGAATTTTCTTAAGTAGTTTCTGGTCATATGGCGATAAACTAAACCCAGTCAAAAGATTTTAATACCAAGTTACATTCAAAATGAGTATTAAAGAACTTTTAAATGCTTACTTGGTATTGATTGCAACTCAGTATAATAATTCGATTATGTGATTTTTCAGGAGTATTTAACAGATATTTTTGCAAAGGCATTTTTTTGACTATATAATATAAAACTTTACATATATTAACTTAGGAAATATTGATTATGTTTCATTTATCGCTTCTTTTTATTATCATTATTATGATAACAGGCTTTGTGTCTTTATCGCTTGTCTCAATTACATATCTAAAAGAGAAAAACCCCCTGCTCGGTTACCATTTTAGAACGACGCTTTTATTTACAGTTATGGTGATCTCTGTAGTTATGGCTTTGTATTTTTATTTTAATAATTTATTTCCACAGGTTATCAAATGGCTCAGCCTGTTTGCCAATCTTGTTTATTGCTCAATAATCTTCCGGTTCATCATTCTGGAATATCCTGCGAAGATTGCCCGGTGGCACAGGATCGCCGATATCACTCTGAAGGTCCTGATAATTTTGATAAGCATACCTGTAATAATAATTACATTATATTACGAAAAATATATTGTTTTAACAATAATTATCTTCATCATTCTGGGGTTTTTGGGACTTATTATTAATCTTTTCATTATTTTTATTGAGAAGAAACCGGCCGGTAACAAAGAAATATTTAACTGGAGCTTCTATACGAAATCTATTTTCTGCATCTATTTCATTTCATATCCGGTATATTCCATTATATCTCTTATTGTAATGAAAAAATTTGACGTTTTCTTATTTCTGGAATACAGTTTTTTAATATGTCTGTTCGTTTATCCAGTTGTACATTTGTTTTCCATAACTTACATATTCCATAGATTAATTAAACCCAATTATCAAATAAATCCGGTTTCGATCAATTCCTTTGTCATTAAACGTTTTGGGTTTTCAGACCGTGAAGCGGAAATTGCAGGAAAACTAATCGAAGGATTGACATATAACAGCATCGGGCAAAGCCTCTTCATAAGCCTGGACACAGTCAAGACACATGTCAAGAGCATCTACCGCAAGACAGGCATCAATAAGCGCCTGGACTTAATACGGGTTTTGCAGAACAGCGCTTTAAGGAATGGAGAATAAATTTACCTGGATGGCGCATCATGAAACCATACGGAGACAATAAAGCATACTTGTATATTTCTTGTTAAATTCAGATTTTCTTCATAAAATATTATGGAATGTAAAAACAGGTAAGAATAAATGCGTAAAATCAGAATTTCAGTTTCACAGAACAATTTTACTGTGGGCGATATCAACGGTAATCTCGAAAAAATAAAAGATGGAATCGAATGTGCTGTCAAAGATAAAGCCGATATAGTGATCTTTCCGGAGCTTGCTGTCCCGGGTTATCCGCCGGAAGACCTTGTATTTAAATCCCAATTTATAGATTCCAATCTGGAAGCGATAAAAAAGCTGTCTGAATTTTCAGCCGGGAAGGATATTCTTATCATTACAGGGTTTATAAATAAAATAGACGATGATATTTATAACGCCGCCGCCATAATTTATCAGGGAGGCCTTATTGATACATACCATAAGATTTACCTCCCGAATTACGGTGTTTTTGATGAAAAGCGCTATTTCACATCGGGCGGAGAGATTCCGGTTTATCTTTACAAGGGGATTAAGCTTGGGATTAATATTTGTGAGGATATCTGGTATTCAGGAGGCCCTCTGCATTTTCAGGCCCTGGCAGGCAGCGCCGAGATAGCCGTAAATATTAGCGCATCTCCATATCATGCAGGAAAGCAGGAATACAGGGAAAAGATGTTTTCAACCAGGGCCGGTGATGAATCAGTGATTCTCATAAATTGTAATCTTACCGGCGGGCAGGATGAGCTTGTCTTTGACGGAGCTTCCACTGCCTATAATGAAAACGGCGATTTAATAATGAGGATGAAATCCTTTGAGGAGGATTTTGCAGTCTTTGATGTAGACGCTGACGCAGTATTCCGTAAGCGGCTTAAGGATATCCGGCGCAGACAGGAGCGGACGCAAAATGTTTATTTACAAAATAACTGCCTACAAAATGAAAGTCAGTTTAATGATTTCAGGATTAAGGAAATCGAAATTTTAAGAGATATATCAAAAAAAGATCATTCTTTTCAAAAAGAAACTGGAAATGCATCCGCTTGTTAATAAACTTGTGAACGGCATTCCTTCAATCTACAAAGCCCTGGTTCTTGGAACAAGGGATTATGTCGATAAAAACGGCTTCGGAAAGGTCATTGTCGCCTTAAGCGGCGGTATAGACTCGGCGCTTGTCGCGGCGATAGCAGTTGACGCTCTTGGAGCAGACAGGGTGAAGGGAGTATATCTGCCGTCACAATTTTCTGCCGATATAAGCGGCGCGGACGCAAAAATTTTATCGAAAAACCTTGGAATTGAATTATTTGAGTTTTCAATACAGGAGCTTTTTAAGAATTTCCAGGATACTCTCAAACCTGTTTTTAAAAATCTTCCGTTTAATACGGCCGAAGAAAATCTTCAGTCCAGGATCAGGGGAAATCTTGTGATGGCTTTATCAAATAAGTTCGGCTGGCTTGTTCTAACAACCGGAAATAAAAGCGAGATGAGCGCGGGATACGCTACCCTTTACGGAGATATGGCCGGCGGATTTGCCGTTATTAAAGACGTTTTGAAAACAACCGTATATGAACTTGCCTTTTACAGGAATTCAATCAAGCCCGATATCCCCGAAAGAATCATTACAAGAGCGCCGACGGCGGAGCTCCGTGCGAACCAGAAGGATAGCGACAGCCTTCCTGAATATCCCGTACTCGATAAAATAATACAGGCTTACGTTGAAGAAGATAAAAGCGTTGAGGAGATCATTTCTGAAATCGGCGATGGTCATCTTGGCGATGAACATCTCGTCAAAAGGGTTATCCGTATGATAGACTTAAGCGAATACAAACGAAGACAGGCTCCGCCGGGTGTGAAAATAACGCCAAGGGCTTTCGGCAGGGACAGAAGAATGCCTATAACAAATAATTATAAGTTTTCTGAGGATAAATGAGCAATGTTAATTTTAGGGATTGAGACATCCTGTGATGAGACTTCGGCAGCGCTCGTGGAAAACGGCGAAAAAATCCTTTCTAATGTTGTTTATTCACAGATAGATATTCATAAAAGATTTAACGGTGTCGTACCGGAGATAGCCTCAAGAAACCATCTGATAAAAATAATAGAAGTTATCGAAGCGGCTTTCAATGGATATTCACTGAAAGACATTGACGCTGTCGCCGTAACGAATGGCCCGGGGCTGATTGGAAGCCTGCTTGTAGGTCTTTCTACCGCGAAAGGCATCGCTTATACTCAAAATAAACCGCTTATTCCCGTAAATCACATTGAGGCCCATATGTACGCCCCGCATCTTTTTCATAAAATTGAGTTTCCCTACATCGGTCTTGTGGTATCAGGCGGACACACGATTCTTTTTCTTGTGAAGTCATTCGGCGAAATGGAAATGCTGGGTTCAACCATAGACGATGCTATCGGAGAGGCCTTTGATAAGGTGGCAAAGTTATTAAACCTGGGATATCCCGGAGGCCCGGTAATAGACCATCTGGCAAAATCGGGCGATCCGCAGAGACTTAAGGAATTTCAGGATATGCCGGTTATCCTGCCCGATAAAGAGAATGACAGGTATAATTTCAGCTACAGCGGGCTTAAAACGGCGATAGCCTACCGCTTGAAAAAGTTAACCCTTAATAATGAAAATGTAAAAGATATTGCCGCCAGCTTTCAGAAATCGGCGGTGGAAATCCTGCTCAGGAAAGCAAAGAACGCATTGTTTGATTTCAAAATTAAGCGTCTGGTTATATCCGGAGGAGTAGCGGCGAATTCTTATTTAAGAGAAAAATTTGGGGAATTGGAAAAAGATGGGATTGGGATATTTAACGCGCCTGTAGAATACTGCGGAGATAATGCCGCGATGGCGGCCGGGAGAGGTTATCAGGATTTCATTCTCGGCAGGACCGGGGATATACGAACAGAAGCCTATTCCAGGCTGCCAATTATATCGAAGGGCAAAAGGTAGTTTTATGAAAAAAGAATATAGGGATTTTCCCTGCCCTCTTTGCGGAAACCGGCAGAATAAAGAATACAGCAATAGTCAAAATAATCTTCTTTTTATCTGCGGGAGGTGCAAGTCAAATTTCAAGATGAATCTCTCCGAAGACAAGCCTTATGATAGAAGTTATTTTGATGAAAACCACCGGATTGCTTACGGTAAAAGCTATATTGAGGATGAGGTGAATATACGTAATTTCTCGAAGAGAAGGCTTTCCATAATAAAAAAATATATTAAGAGCGGTACACTTCTCGATGCCGGATCGGCTCTTGGTCTTTTCTGCGACGAGGCGCGTATTGCAGGGTTTGTAGTAAAAGGAGCGGAAATCTCTCAATACGCCAGGGAATTCTGCGAAAATAAATTCAATATTTTTTGTTATTCCGATTTTATGAAAGTTGAAGAAAAATTCGATTGTATAACCCTCTGGTTTACCCTTGAACATATTGGAGAACCTGGCAAATGGATAAAAAAGGCCCATTCTCTCCTGAACGATCATGGGCTTTTAGCGATGACCGTTCCGAACGGATGGGGAGCTTTTGCCAGGTTAAATTTTAATGAATACATCAAAGCCCGGCCCGTGGAACATTTTTTTGAGCCTTCACCTGCCGGATTGAAAAGCCTTTTGACATATAATAATTTTAAAATTGAGAGAATTGAATTCTTCGGGCTTCATCCGGAAAGGCTCGGCCTTCCTCCCCTTAATATATTAAAGCAAATTCAGGAGCTTCTTCATTTAGGAGACACATTTGAAATTTACGCGAGAAAATTACATTCATCCAATTAAAATCAATGATATAATTATTCCCAACAATATCTGGCTTGCTCCAATGGCAGGCGTTACAAACAGGGCTTTAAGAATATTTATGAAAAAGTTCGGGGCCGGCTGTACCTTTACAGAGATGGTAAGCCTTGAAGGTCTTATCCGCGGGAATAAAAAGACGCTCGAATACCTCAATATTCAGACAGAAAAAAACACAATAATCCAGCTCTTCGGGAAAAACGAACCGGAAAAGTTTTATAAAGCCGGCAGGATAATTCAGGAAAGAAGCGGAGCAAAAATTGCCGACATTAACTTCGGCTGCCCGGTAAGAAAGGTTGTCCGCAGCGGGGCCGGAGCGGCTCTTCTTAAAACACCTCAGGCTATGTCGGATATTGTCAGGGCTTTGAAGGATAGCGGGCTTTCCGTTTCGGCCAAAATCCGTTCAGGCTTTGATGCTGTGAATATTGAGGAGACTATTCCGGCGCTGGACAATGCAGGCGCAGATATGATAATACTTCATCCGAGGCTAGCAACCCAGTTTTATAACGGAAGCGCAGATTGGATTTTAATAATAGAGGCAAGGAAAATGACTAAAAGAATTTTAATTGCCAGCGGCGACATTAAGTCGCCCGAAGATGCTGAAAAGGTTTTTAAATTAACAAAGGCTGACGGTATTATGATAGGCAGGCAGGCTGTCGGTTCGCCGTATTTATTCAGACAGACTCTGGATTATTTTCAAAAGAGAAGCTATAAGAATTTTTCTCTGGATGAAATTAAGGAAATAATGCTTCAATACGCCGGGTTGTTTATTCAGATTGAGAATAGGGATTCTATTATTCCAATACGCAATATTTTAATACAGTATATACGGAATTTTAAAAACTCAAAGGAAATCCGGCACAGGATTTCATTGATTCACAGAATCGATGAATTGCGGGAGATTCTTAAGGATTGGTGATGGCCTCATACACCCAGGTAGCCTTTATTTTCCCTTTCTGTTTATATAATCTTTATAATATAAGAGCTTACTGTCATCGGGTAAGAATTTTAAACCCTCTTCAACAATGGACATGGCTTTTTTATAATTTTCCTTTTCGATTTCATTACCGGCCATTGTTCTATAAGACACCCTGATATTATTTAAAATGGTCGGATTACCCGGATCTTCCTCAAGCGCCGCTTTTGAATACCTTATTCCCATTTCAAGATCATCTTTCTTAAAATAGCTGTTGGCTGTATTGCCTGCTATAAAGATGAGGTTATTTTTAAGGGTTGAGGATTGCGGGAGGAAAGTCAGGCCTTTTTTTATTATTTCTATGCCCCTGTCAGGGTTACCGGCCTCATAATATTTTACTCCCAAATCCGAATAATAATTCTCAAGAATGATATCTAAATTATCATCCTTAAAGATTTTATACCACTGAAGAAAGAATTCCTCGTCTTTCGGATAGCTTTCCCACTGTTTAGTAAGTTTTTTACTCAGCAGATTCAAACCGTTTATCATAAGATTCCTGATATTTTGTGAATCCGGCTGATCATTTAATGCTTTTTTCCCGAACTCTAATGCTTTTGGAAAATCCTGATCTTTGTTTAACATTCTATACAGGATTCTTGTATAAAGATTGTCTTCTATTCCGGCGTCCCTGCCTGCAATTTTTTTAGCGTTTTCATAAGCCGCAAAAGCATCTGAATAACGCGAAGACTCGACGAGCTGGTTTATATATTTATCCAGAGTATATAAATAATTGGTAATGAACATTTCTTTCCGGGGCAGGTTTAATATCGCTTCTTCGGAAATATCCATAGCCTTGATGTAATCTCTCTTAACGTCGGTTAAATAAATCACATATTGACTGTATGCCGCTAAGGCGTTTGTATATACGTATTTGCCCTCCTGGTAAATAGCGAGGGATTTAAGCGCATTCTGGAATGCGGAATACGGCTGATTCATTTTTGCCGCAAAGTAGGCAATATTACCATATGTATATGCTAAGATACCCTTTTTATCAATAATTTCCGAGATTGTATTATCGCGGCTGTATGTAAAGCCTGTGAGTTTTTTAAAATTCTCCTGGGCTTCCTTATTGGTTCCTATATCATATCCATAGCGGCTCGTATTTTCAACATCGACCTCTTTTCCATCAAAAGTCAGCATGGTAAAAATGTGTGTTGGAAGAGTGACGGCTTTATACTGAAAACCGAAATCCTCAAGGATGCTGCTGTAAAATACGGTGGAAGAAAGGCAGTTGAATTTACCCGTTTTTAATAATACATCGAGCGTTGTTGCGGATTCAACATAACCTTTTAAAATTTTGCCGTGCATCTCATCAAAGATTTCCTTTGCTGCTGGAGACTTAGAATTTGATAAAATTGCCGTTTTTATTCCATCTTCAAAATTACTAATCTGGCTTAAATACAGTTCCAGGTTTTCCTCCTTGACTCCGGATGCTAGTAATGACGAAACTTTTAAGGGGTACTTTTCCGGATGAAGCAGAATCTGGTATTCCAGGGAATTAGTTGAAATATCAAGAAATTTTGAGAAATATGAAAAGCCTGAATTTATAAAAAGTATAAAAAAAATGACGGCTGAAATTATTTTAGACATAGAGGCCTCTATTAAACAGAATAGCATATTTATTTATAGTTTTTTATTTTAAGCCTCAATTTATAGGTTTTTAACTAGAAAATTTAATTCGCTATTGCTAATAGCATTTAGAATTTCCTGATGAGACCTATCAATTTTTACATTTGTTTGCTTTGGGAAATGCCAAGAACTTGCACTGTGTGTTGCAGATATATTGCTCTTAAGTGTTGATGAATATTTTTTGTCCAAAGAATGAATAATTGCTTTATCACAAATAAGTTCATCACTTAAATCGCAACAAGCATTCTCCTCAATTTTAATCACTTTTTTAGATTTAAGCATTTCATCAGTAATCTGTGACACTATTTTTGATTTAATATTAAAAGATGCAATAAAACGATGGCAATATCTATCTTTATACCTAAATATTCCTCTATATAACAAAGGATCTCTTGAATTTCCATCAACTGATAATCCCTCTATTGATTCACCAATTCTCACAATATCTGACATTTTCTACCTTGAATTTGTAATTATTTTTGTGAGTGCTTTCTCAGCATCATTAATATCACAGTTAAACATTATAGAAATTTCATCCGCATCAAATACGAGGGCTGTAATTTTCATCAATAATCTTATATCCTCCGCTAGAGTATCAATATCATAAGAAAAATTAGGGATTAAATATTTATCCAATATATTTTTAAATTGCTCATCAGATATATTTCCAATATGATAATTTAATTGGTGTCCAAGAAAATCTCTATTTTTTAAGAGGGATAAAGTGGTTTTATGAAATAAATCTATAACTCTCTCAGAAACTATATTTGAGAAATTATCTAAAATGTGTTTAATTTCTTTCTCAGAAAATTTATAAATGTACGCTCCTTTTTCTATAATAACTGTAATCTGGTCACTATTTCTATTATCCGGATAATATTTATCAATCGGCAAAGAATAGGTCGGTTTCGATGTATTAACTTTTATTCTTGATTGATTAAACATTTATTTAACCTCAAAAGATTTTTCTTTTTCAAACTGTTCAAAAATAACATTTATTTCATTACGTAATTGAATAAACATCTCATAATTCATAACAACCTTAGCAACAGGCATAAGTTTTATTTCTTCTTGTTTTAGGCTACTTTGATTAGTAACTACATAGGCTAAAGCCTGATAATCCATTTGATAAAATGATATTGCGAAATTGTCACCCACTCTACAGGCTTTTGAAACATCTGTTTTTATATAAGGGACTTTATCATTAATTCCCACTTCAGTAAATTGAATTTGTTTTTTTTCCATCATACGCTAACTCCTAAATTACAAATTCTAAAAGCTCATTTAATTAATATTAATGATTATACTAAATAGCTATTACCAAGTACTTGATATAATATTAATATTTATTGGATTTGTCAAATATTCTTTTTAAAAAGAATGAGTTGGCGAAATTAATTTTATTTCCAAAAATAACAAAAAATATCAAAAACTTTATTCGATGGGTAGTGCAGCCATATTATCCAGAAGGGTTTTCATTAACTCATTAATCTTATTGAAATTTTGCTTTGAGGAGAGCATTTTTTCACTATTCTGTATATACTTTTTCTCAATAATTTCATCGCCGCAGTTCTTGATAAGACGCTTCACGTTTTCCATGGTTGATTCCAGATGAAACTGTAGCCCGGCGACTCTTTCATTATAAACAAATGCCTGATTTCGGCAGGCTTCGCTCCCGGCAATATGAACAGCGCCGGGCGGGATGTCAAAAGTATCACCATGCCAGTGAAAGGCTGAAAATTCGTGAGGAAAATTTTTAAACAATTTCATATTTTTTGCATCTTCAAGAATTTCTACATTAAACCAGCCGATCTCTTTTTCCTTATTTGCTGTAACTTTGCCGCCGAGCACACCGGCAAGAAGCTGGGCGCCGAGGCATATTCCGAGGATTTTTTTATTCTTCGCTATTGCCTTTTCAATAAAAATTTTCTCGGGAACAAGGAATGGATATTTATTTTCCTCATATATATTCATCGGTCCGCCCATAATAACGAGAAGGTCTATATTTTCTATATCCGGCAGTTTTTCGCCCTTGAATAGTAAAGTTCTGGACAGCTTATACCCATTATGATTTACCCAAGCTTTTATATAGGCTTCATCTTCAAAATCCACATGCTGTAAGATATGAATTTGCATAGTTTATCCTATTATTTCCCACTTATCAAAGGGGGCTAGGGGGTTGTCCTCAAAGAATGCAATTATAATTGCTAATACACCCCCCTTACCCTCTTTTTTAAGGAGGAATTATCCCTCAAGATTTTAGTTTTTCAAGCTACATTTGGTATTACTTGATTTGCCGATACTTGCTTAGCCCTTGCCGACAATTTTGAAAGACGGAGCAATTCCGACTCAAGCATAACATCGCTTATCTCTTTTTTGGAGAGAATATAGAGCTCTTCAAAGCGAAGAGCCTCGTTTAAGGCGTTTTCATCCCTTAGCATTACATCCTTGGGCAGAACTACCTTTCTTGTTTCTATACATTCGATATTCTTTATTATTAATGGATTTTTAATAAACCTCTCGATACTGCTGCTGCTAATGCTGCCGCCGATCGTGAAGTTAAGTCCGTATTCCCTGGCCTTCTGCCCGACAAAACCGGCGGTGTCGAAGATGAAATCGCAATCGGGGGTCACTTTCTCATCAAGATAGGATGCGCACAGATCTGTTCTTCCCAATGTGGCATTATCTATAACTCCCTGGGCAAGACTGAGGATTTCATCAATCTGGTTTACAGCGTTCTTGGTTTCTATGTTAATAGAAAGATTAATCTTATGATTTTTGTAGACAGTTTGATAGGCCTCTATAAATTTTTTTAGACCGAATCTGCTTTCTACCATTGGGGCTATCAGCCCATCCACTCCAAGTTCAAGAGAATCTTTTATATCCCTGAGAGCCTCAACTCCCCCGATTTTAAGAAATAGCTTAACTCCCGCCTGTGATGTTAACCTTCGAAGACCTTACTATATCGTTAAAACTTGATCCTTCGGCTTCAAATTCAGCCTTTATACCCGATAAGCTATATTCATTCTTTAAGAAAGCAATCTGTTGAAAGAGTTCTTTTTCTATTCCAAACATAAAATCCTCCATCTTTATATATTTCGGTTTTTTTAGAATTTGAATAATATTGATGAGTTATTTTTTTGGAAAGATTAATCCTTATTGGAAAAGATAAAACATTGACTATTTAGATATGTTTCAATATATTATAAAGGCTATTATTTTTATAATCATTTTGTGAATAAAGGAGGAGTTTATGGTTGATGAAAGACGTAAATGCCCAAGGTTCAGGATTGACCAAATGGTAAAAATATCTTACGGCGAAGAAAGTTTTATTCAGGGAAGCGGAATCAACATAAGCGAATGCGGAGTTCTTTGTGAAACAAGGGAACCGGTTGCAGCCATGCACAAACATCTTTCTTATGATTAATTTGCCGGATGGTAAAGAGGGCAAGGAATTCACATGTGAAGGCGTAGTGACAAGAACTGAAAAAGCCGGAGATAAATATAATGTGGCTGTTGAAATAACAAGTATTGAAGATAATGTCAGGGAAAAACTCAAAAAATACATTGATGATTATAATACCAACCAAAAATAAGATTGAAGCTCTTACTGCTGAAGTAAATCATTTTAAATTATGACTGATAATAATATGGACTGTTCAAATAATTAATTTCGATTATTTATTAGAACAGTTCGTATTTCTACTTAATTAACATATTTTACCTTGAAAGGGGTGTGAAATGAAATTGTATTTAATACGCCATGGAGAGGCTATACAGGACAACAGGGATGATTTCAGAGTACTGACCGAAGAGGGGAGAAGGGATGCTGCAAAGATCGCAGCAAATCTGGGAAAAAGCGGTGTTAAAATATCGAAAATCTTTCATAGTGTAAAGGCGCGTTCGAAGCAAACCGCAGAAATCTTTGCTTCTTTCATTCATCCGGAAACCGGTCTGGAGGAAACTGAAGGCTTAAAACCAAATGACGACATTTTATTATGGATTAATAAAATACAGACATTCCAGGAAGATAATATGATTATCGGCCATCTTCCGCATTTAGGATGGCTTGCTTCATATTTACTCTGCAGAGACCCGGAGGGCTGCATCGTTAATTTTACACCTGCCGGTACAATTTGTCTTGATAAAGATTCAGAAGAGCGCTGGTCTTTACTTTGGTTTATGATTCCTGAAATTTTTCAATGAAACCTGCCGTTTTTAACTTATTTATGGCTTTTATAGAAATACCGGGAATTGAAGGTAAAGTATATGTCCCGGACACATCCTGTGCCGGAAAAAAAACATGATTGTATTGACTGTTATCAATGCCAGTGGTGCAGCGATGAACGTTGTTCCATTTGCTTAAAGAAAAAGCTTTGCAAAGAGACGAAGCCCTTTATGGCATAAAGGGGGGCAAAGGCTTCGTTACTTTCTTTTGGCAACAGCGCCAATGCCTCGACAAGCTCGACAACCGCAACACAATTTAGTCTGCACAATTGCTTACAAAGCTTGCCCTGAGCGTAAGTCGAAGGGAAAAACGCTGCCCCGAGGATTTTCCGGGAAACCGCAGCAGGACAAGGAAACGGTAAAACTCACCCCGCCAGTTCGGCAGGCTAACTGCGAAAGAAATGATATGAAATCCCGCTATATTTTTCGGTTAATTGATTATTGGAAATATTTTTTTTAAATCACTTGACTAAAAAGATTTCTTAAAGTATTTATTAATAGACCTCAAGACGGTTTAACAGGATAATGAGTAAAACTTTTGAGGATGTATTTAACAAAGGAGGCGGGACATGAGAAAAATAATCGTTTTATCATTTATTACATTAGATGGAGTAATGCAAGCGCCTGGTGGACCTGAGGAAGATACATCAGGCGGTTTCAAATATGGCGGTTGGGTTGCGCCTTATTTTGACGAAGTTTGTGGTAAGGTCATGGAAAAACAGATGAAACCTGCAGATCTTCTTTTGGGCAGAAAAACATTTGAGATTTTTGCCTCCTACTGGCCTGAACATGCAGACTTTTGGCCAGGTATCAATGATGTCACAAAATACGTCATGTCCAAGACCATGAAAAAGTCGGATTGGAAAAACTCAGTTTTCCTCAAAAGCTTGGCAGATATTAAAAAGCTCAAAAATTCAAAAGGTTCTGACATTCAAGTTCGCGGCAGTGGTGAGCTTATTCAGCTGCTACTTAAGAATGATTTAGTGGACGAACTCTGGCTCAAAATTTACCCGTTGACTCTTGGTAAAGGAAAAAAGTTGTTTGACAATGGCACGATTCCGGCAGCATTTACATTAACAGAGAGTTCGGTTACACCAACTGGAGTGATTATTGCCAATTACAAGCGAGCTGGAAAAGTCAAGACAGGTACTATTGGAGCTTAAGGAGAAATAAAATGAGAAAAATAATTGCAGCAATCAATATGACACTTGACGGGTTTTGCGACCATACGGCAGTGATTGTAGATGATGAATTACATCACCATTATAATGAACTATTTAGTAACGCAGATACCCTTTTATACGGAAGGATAACATATCAACTTATGGGAAGTTATTGGCCGTCTGTGGTAAAAAATCCACCGGTAACAAACCAATGGATGAATTTGCAGTACTAATAGACAATATTTCAAAAATTGTTTTTTCCCACACGCTGAAAAATGTCGATTGGAAAAATACAAAATTGAAAAAGGAATTCATTAAAGAAGAAGTCTTAGAACTTAAGCAACAACAGGTAAAGCCAATAATCCACTAAGAGCGCTTGATGGATCATCCGGGTCGGGTAGTTTTGGAGGGTTGGAGCCTGAATCATATATCGATATAGTCTGTCCTTAAATTACGAAGACTGGTTTCCAAATGGTAAGGCTAAAACAGCTTCCTTATCCCCAGCAGGAGTCTTGGTTGCAATAATAACTTCTTTCCGGACATCTGAAAGGGCGGCCCCGATTTTTTCTTCACTATCGGTATACCCTCTCGCTGTGTCCAAAGAAGTTTATCCCATGATCGTATGTTATCTTTTCTCCCAGCAAGTGCCTGGCATCCTCAAAACCGATCCGCTGGAATTGGGATTGCACCGAAACCACTTCGACTGACCAACAAGTTGGTCCGGCCCAGCCTGATTTGTTTCATAAAAGAACCCCTATTATAGATTTTGGATACTTTGCTTTCCATTGATTAACTCAGGGATATGTTTTTGACTGGCCCTATCCTTTATCCTGACGTGAGTTAATGAACAATTCAAAACTCCGGCAATGTCTGCAGACGTTACGGTAGCTGCGTATTCCGATGAAATTGGCCGCCTGTTCCAGGGCAAGTTGGCCACTCATTGTGATGAATGTAGCCACCCCCGGTCGGAGCCGTCAGGCGACGCCTGGAAGTTGTTCTACCTTACATCCTTTTTTCCCCCTGTGTCAACGATGTTTTTGTCTGGAGTTTCCTGACTTTTTCCCCTCATTTATCTGGAACTTCTGGTAAACGCTAAGGAAACAAATTAGGGCAAGTTGACCGGGAACGTTGTCGACGAAGATTCCTGACTTTTTCTTCATCTTTTGGTAATAATGCTTGCAAATTCACGAGATGGAGATGCGATGAGCGGAAACGATAGGACTGCAGTGGCAATCAAAGGACAGCTGTCAAAATTCTCAGGAATCATTGCCCAGGGGCTTTCCAAGGCAAAGCAGCGACTCATCAAAGAGATGGTTTACGGAATCCAGGCGGGTAAGGATATCAAGCTTTCCAATATATCGAGGGCTCTCCATGAATCCATCCCGCTCATCAAGACCGAAGACCGGTTATCAAGAAACCTGGATGATAAAGATTTTACGGAGGAGATCAATCAGGGGATCTGCCGGCTGGGAAGTGCGAAGGTCACGGAGGATATGGTCATCGCCATCGATCCCGGAGATATCCGAAAGAAGTATGCAGCCAAGATGGAGTGCCTCTGCACGATTCATGAGGGGTGTGGGCGGCCAGCTAAACGCCCTCAAAACCAGCCAGGTGCTCACCTTCAAACCAGCCATTAATAGACCTCACCCCTGTCGGCAGCGTACGCCTCGGACAAAGCTCGCCTGCCTGATCGTGGATCGGGTTCCTCCGCCTTTACTGGCTCCATCTACATCATTGTCCCTATAGAATCTCCTTTTTCACGTGGTGCCTGGGTGCAGTCTGGGAGGAGTGTGGTGCCTGCTTTTGGAGGATCATAACGTCTCAGCACTGGACCTGCTGGCTCCAAGGACCTCTTCAGACACACAAAGAAGCGAACCCTTCTCAGCGACAATTGTAATTCCCGGCGCTAAGGGGGGGATGATAAATGACCTCTCTTCAAAAAGGTGGTGATCGTCGCGGTTCCCCGGCAGAGTCTCAGGGTCTTCTGTTCCGTAGGATCGTCCATCAAAGGCGAGAAAGGTACCATTCATGGAGAGCCTGTCCAGGATGGCAGAGGCGGTCACCGAGTCGAAGAGCTTACCCCATTGAGAAGGGACAAGATTCGTGGTCACGACCGTGGTGCCGGTCTCCCCCTCTTGGAGATGATCTGGAAGAGGTAGTCGGCATGCTCTCGCGTCGGCACGGCATCACCCGCTTCGTCGAGACAAAGGACGGGCACCTTGGCATAATAGTCGATCAGACTATAGACACTCCGGGCCTTTGTGAGTTTTGCCGTCAGATCAGAGGGTGACGAATACGGTCTGTTTCCCCTTCATGACGGCATCATAACAAATCGCACTTGCCACATGCGTCTTCCCGTTATAGAAAGCTTTCTATAAAGGGAATTATGGACAGCAAACAGCTATGTAAAGTTGAAGGCGAGACCGATTGAAATCACAGTCTTTTATGATTGAACGGCTTAAACCGCGGATGATCTGCTCCTTAACCCGGATTACCGCCTGATAGATCTTGACTATCCGGTCTTTCGCGCCAAAGCCGTGGAGTGCCCCGCCCTGCGTGGTCATTACAGCCTGGTGTGTTTTCGCCGGCTGGATGACGCCAGCGTGCACTACCTTGAGCTGGAGCCGCAACAAAGATGGTGCTTGCAGAACTCGCGGCCACGCCCGTGACCCTGAAAAAGCTAAGCCACAATATGCGCAAAGCAGGTCACAAATGGGCGAATTCCCCGGCTTTGGCGCTTTTTGTTGAAGCGCTTCAAAAGGCGGGACTGATTCTATGACAAAACTTCTGGCAGCTTACCTTGCCGGCGCGCGAGCGTTGGCGGACCTGCCCCCGCTTGGAATGCGGCTGATCATGGCTTATGTTTTCCACGGCACCGCACTCGCCAAACTTTCGAACTTGCAGGCTACCGCTGATTGGTTTGCCTCGCTGCACTATCCCATGCCGCTGCTAAACGCCTATATGGCTGCCGGCACGGAAGCCCTGGGATTTGTGTTGCTGGCGCTGGGTTTGGCCACTCGTTTTATCGCCCCGGTGCTTATGTTTGTGATGCTGATTGCGATTACCACCGTGCACTGGGGTCACGGATATGAGTGCGGGCACAACGGCTTTGAGGTTCCGCTTTATTTTCTAATTATGCTAGCGTGTTTATGGACCGGTGGAGCCGGTCGTTTTAGCCTAGACTACCTGATTGTTCGAAGACACGCCGTTTAATATAAGCCAGCATCCGCGCCTGCACCTCCGGCGGCAGCGCAGCTTCAGCTTCATCGTCGGACGCGCGTGAAAGCTGTTTTTGCCTTTTTTAACAAACTTCGGATAGTATACCGGCCTTGGGCACTATGCGAGTTTTCCTGATTACATTCATTATATTCGGCCTTAGCTTAGGCGCTGCTGAGCATGCGGCGAGCGCCCGAACGATCCTGGAGGTGAACGACGGAGAAGCGGCGATCAGGCTGGTGCGTGAGGAGCAGGATCACAAATTGGTGCTTACCGTTCAAGCTCCGCGCTTAAGCGTGCAGCGCATCTTTCATATTATTCGCCCGGCGCGGCTTGTAGGAGGATCTCCGGCATGTGCGTTTTCACACAGACCAAAACATGGAGATCCCTAACGAGCCGGTGATCAAGAAGCTGCGCACCGGCACGCATCCCAGCCGGACACGAATTGTGCTGGATTTGATGCGTGAGGAAAAACCCAGCTACAGTTGGAAGGCCAATGGAGATCTCCTGACTCTGACCATTAAAGATCCGGCGCCGTCTTCCCGAATCTGCGCCAAAGACCGCGGCGCTCGTAATTGCGCCCGAGACAAACGCCCCGATTTCTGAGAAGACTCCGGAACTGGACGCAGGCGCTCCAGTCAAGTTTGAAGCGACGCCGCCTTCCCCCGCCGCATACGACAGTGCGGATGCAGTTCCGTCCAGTCAACCCACGCCGTCTCCTGCCGGCAGCCAAGAATTGCGCGCGATTGAGTTTGCATATGAGGGGAACAAACCGGTGGTGAAGCTAGTGTTGGCTAAACCCTCCAAGTTTTCACTGGTAAAGGCTGGGGACAAGATGTACCATTTGTCGCTGCCGGGCGCTTTTAGGGGGGGAGCATTTGAAACTTCCGCAGTTTCCGCCCCAAGATTTTAACGGCTTCAACCTTGCTCTCCGCTGAAAAGCAGGGTGATGGCGTGCGCGTGCAGATCGGCGTGAATCGCAATACCAAACTTAGAGCGGTAGCGCGCAACAGTGAAATCCACATTAACGCAACACAGAAATAGGATCGGCTTATGATGTTCTCAAATATGGATATTCTCAGGGCGATTGAGAAAGGCGAGCTTGTGATCGAGCCGTTTTCCAGATCTCTGATTAAATCAGCAGGCATCACCCTGCACCTTGGCTGCCAGTTGTTAAGGCCACATTGCCCGGCACCGTAGTTGACGTCAAAAACAGAGATCGTCCCCGGACATGGAAGAAATTATCATCACTGACGATAAACCCTACCCTCTGGAGAACGGAGGCTTTGTGCTTGGGCACACCTATCAATCCGTAACGGTGGGGCAGAACCTGGGATTTTTGATTGAAGGTCGCAGCACTTTGGCGCGTGTAGGCATGACCATCGTGCAAACCGCCATGCTGGTTTATCCGGGGCATACCGGGCGCCCTATTACTTTGGAGCTGGCTAATCATGGGCCAAATACGATTTTGCTCTATCCAAAAATGAAGATTGCGCGCGCCGCCGTGATTGAGCTGCGCACTCCGAGCTCCGAAAAATATGACGAGACCGGCAAGTACCGCGAGCAAAACTCGGTAGGCGGCCCGATCTTAGATAAAGAATTTATGGAAGAGTAAGGGCATAAACTGGTTGTCAAAATTGTTGTCTGATTGACATGCAACCCGCCTTCGCCACGAAGCAGGGGTGAAGCCTTCGAGATTCTGGTGATGCGGCCCTGGCCGATGCCTTCGGTGATCGAGTTGCCCTCGGCCTTCAGTTCGCCGTTGGCGAACCAGTCGTAGAGCGCGGACGCCCATCGGATCGGCGAGAACGATGCTGACGTCGGGATTCCGCTCCTTCAGCGCCATGGCGACGCCGGCCAGCGTGCCGCCGGTGCCGACGGCGCAGATGAAGCCGTCGACCTTGCCATCGGTCTGCGTCCCAGATCTCGGGACCGGTGGTCTCGATATGGCCGTCGCGGTTGGCGACGTTGTCGAACTGGTTGGCCCAGATCGCGCCGTTCGGCTCGCTTGCCGCCATCTCCTCGGCCAGCCGGCTCGGAATAGCGGACGTAATTGCCGGGATTGGCGTAGGGCACGGCCGGCACCAGCGCAGTTCGGCGCCGCACAGCCGCAGCATGTCCTTCTTCTCCTGGCTCTGCGTCTCGGGCATGACGATGACCGTGCGATAGCCCAGCGCATTGCCGACCAGCGCCAGGCCGATGCCGGTATTGCCGGCGGTGCCCTCGACGATGATGCCGCCGGGCTGAAGGCGCCGCGCTCCTCGGCATCCTGGATGATGCACAGCGCGGCGCGATCCTTGACCGAGCCGCCGGGATTGAGGAACTCCGCCTTGCCGAGGATCTCGCAGCCGGTCATCTCCGACGCCCGGCGCAGGC
>CAWEAK010000005.1:0-290413 GCA_963806975.1 uncultured Spirochaetota bacterium | reverse complement strand
CATTCTGCTTTGGATTTTTCAAATCAATTTCATTATGAGCCGTATTAAAATCGCCGATTATAATTAAATTCTCTCCTCTTTTTATCAAAGCATCGGCATACTCAAGGAAAGCGTCATAAAAATCCATCTTATATTTTAATCTTTCTTCGCTCATTTGTCCATTTGGGAAATAAATATTAAACAATGTAAAAGGCGAAATAAAATCCTCGTATCTTGCTATAATGATCCTTCCCTCGCCGTCAAATTCAGGAATATCAAATCCCTTTTTAATTAATACAGGCTGTTTTTTAGTAAATAAGGCTGTGCCGCTGTATCCGCTCTTTTCAGCCGGATTCCAAATTGTGTTAGCATAGCCTTCCGGTTTTAGGGTTTCCAGAAATTCTTCATCAATCTGTTCGGGCCTGACCTTTGTTTCCTGAAGACCGAGAATATCTGGAGAGTATTCCTTAAGCCAGTCAAGAAACCCCTTTTTTAAACAGGCTCGTATGCCGCCGACATTCCATGAAAGAACTTTAATCATAGTATTAATCCTTTTATCAGAATTAGCCTTTATAGCATAAAGGGGTAAAAGGCTTTTATTCCTTTCTTTTTCCCGTCATCGGAAAAAGAAAGGAATCGAAAGAAAAAGGATGCCCCTTCGGCATGAACGCCATTTCATGTCAAGCAATCGTTTCATACCGATGTGTTGTTATTACAGGCTTTTAAACAAACAACTCTTTTTAATATAAGCCTCGTCGGCAGTCCATCCTGTCCTGACTCCTCTGCTACGGCCATCCCTGGCCGTAACTATATACTTCATCCAAAAATTTTGATATTTGGAATAACAACGATTTTAATACTAAATTCTCTAAAAACAACACAAAAGCAGCATCAGAAATGGCGCTCCTGCTGCGGGGCGCAGAAAAGCGTTTTTTTATTTCTCTTAAGCAACAAAATTACCCGGCATTTGGCCTTACACCGCATCCCTTCGACTTCGCTCAAGGCAGACTCTGCGGCTGAAAACCCGAGGGGGGCAGGGAAACCTATCATAGAGCGAGGAGTGTAACAGCCTTGCCTTGGTTGTACGCTGTGCCAATATTTCAAAACACAATTCCTTTTTTATCTTCTTCAACTGCTGAATTATACCTTGGTCAATCAATGATTTAATTTCTATTTACCATTGTAGTCCAAATTGCCCTTTGCAAGATTATGAACATCACAAAGAACTTGAAGATTTTCTAAAACAGTCTCTCCTCCTTTAGACCACGGTTTAATATGATCAAAATGTATATTTTCACCCGTAACAGTAATCCCACAAAGTCTACATTTATTTCCATCTCTCATTAGTACTTGAACTTTTAATCTTTCGCTTGGATTTCTTTTGGTTGTATGTTTATATTCAATTTCTTTATCCAATTTGACATCATCAGGCGGTTTAACCTTTACTTGTTCACTTTTATTTCTTATAATCGTTGGTTTAAATGTGCTTTCTTCTTCATATTTGCCGCTATCAGAATTAATGTATTCAACAAAATTTTCCAAAGCTTTTCTCCATGTTCCAAATCTTCGATAGTATGTACTCCCATCATATTTTGAAAATGGTTGTTTCATTTCTTTGATAAAAGGCTGTCTTCCAAGTTTAATCCAAACTTCTTCAATATTTTCAAATAGCTTTCTTTTTGAAATATCACGCTCAATATGTATTTTTAATCCTGCTTTTTCCAAAGCTTTATTCCAGCTTCCAAAAATCCTTTCCATCGTTGAGGAACTATACAGCCATGTTTATTATATTAACTGCGACAAAGTGTGTCAGATTTAAGTTGTTCTAAAATCCGTCTTAGGTCATTTAACAATTCCACATCAGAAATTTTTCGATCTCTATGGAAGTTATTTTTTAATTCGTATTTCATAATTATACCCTTTTATTTTCAGCATTGGCATGGCGTACAACTTGTATTATATATACGACGTGCTCAAAAATGGCAATTTTTCTCCTTGCATCAATTTTTTTTCATGAAAAAGCAATCGTTCCCTGTCCCGCAGCGGTTTCCCATAAATTTTAGGCTATAAGAAAAAGCTTAATAAGGTGCCTAAATTGCATTATTTCGTTATATAAAATCTTTTTCTGTTTATATAAGCGCCAAGGAAGGCACGGCTGCCGCATCAGGACAGGATGTCCTGTAAGGCGGCTATTATAAAAAGATATCTGGAAGTAAAAGTGGATAATGCTGCGTCGTTAATACAAGATTGCTTTGTATGGAAACCGTGCTTCGGCAGGCTCAGCATAAACTCCGGGCGACTCATTTTCTTCGGTTGCCGAGTAGGACGAAGTCCGTATCGAGTCTTTGCCGCTCCGCAAAGCCCATTTTTACAGCTGTAAAAACTTCTTATAATCATTAACCAGTAAATATGCCGGCAGTTCGTCTTCCTCTATTACGGGAAATCTTCCCTGGGGTTCATAGAAACGGTTGTCTGTGTTGTCGTCATTAAACATGCTCACCTCGCCGATCATTACTTTTCCATGGCCTTTTTCAGCATAAAATCTATGGTAAATGCCCTGTTCAAGACAGATGCTCTCGCCAGGTTTTAATATTATCTTCCCGCCTGCCTGAACCGTTTTTTTTATACCGTCGATCTTAACATTGACCGGTTCTTTTGATAATTTTTCGTCTATAGTAGAACCATAAAGTTCTATTATAAGGTTTCCGCCGTTTCTGTTTATGATGTCTTCCATTTTACTCCAGTGAAAGTGCATCGGGGCATCCTGTAATTCTTCAGAAATCATTATTTTCTCAGCGTAGGGCTTTTTATCCTTTTTCAGATTGCCGTTTCTGATTGTGAAAAGAATCAGCCCTTTTTCATTAAAACTGCCTCCGCCGTAATCGGTTAAATCCCAGCCGAGCATATTATCTACGATCTCCGAATAATCTTCACTGCATTTCTTCCAGTCGTTAAGACTCCAGTAACCCCATACCGGAAGAATAAAATTCATTGAATTAAAGAATTTAATGGATTCATTAATCAAATGATTTATCTCTTTTCTTTTCATAAGATTTGGCAATTAATTTTTTGAGCTATACTCTTTCATAATTGATTCATAATCCGCATCTTCACGGTAAATGCAAAATCTGTCTTTTCCGAGCAATTTTGCTTCATAACAGGCGCGATCGGCTTGTTTCTGTACATTAGTATAGTATTTCAAAATACTTTTATCAATGAGAGGAACATTATTTTTAAAATCCATGTTGAATGAAGATATGCCTAAGCTGGCTGTTATTTTAATCGATTCCGTGAGGTTAAAAGGTATCCTGATTTCACGAATACCTTTAAGTATTTTTTCGGCGTAAACCTTTGCTCCGTCAATCGTTGTTACCGGGAGAACAATATCAAATTCCTCTCCGCCGAATCTGAAAATATAGTCCGTGGGACGCGAATTGTTTTTTAGTTCTTTGGCTACTTCTATTAAAACCTTATCACCAAAATCATGGCCGTACCTGTTATTAATCCTGCTAAAATTGTCAAGGTCTAATCTTAAGTATGTAATAGGAAGAGAATGTTTCCCCTGGATTGACTGCCAGTAACGGGAGATTGCCTTAACAATATTTATCAGAAATCTCTCATTATATTTTAAAAGAGAAGTCTTTTCATCAATATTGATCCTTTCTTCCATTATCTCGTACTTTTTTAAAAGACTGTAATGTTCAAGCTGAAGCTCTCTCAATAGATCTATTATTTTTTCATCAATATTGTCCTGTAAAGTAAGACGCGTTAATATTTTTAGGGAAATAATTTCTGCGTTTGTCAAATTTGATCTTTGTTCCTCTTTCTTTCCCATAATATTTTCTCCTGAAACAGCTTAATATAATAAAATTTATTTAAAATTATTTCTTTATTATTTCAAGAAATCTCTCCCGGTTTAATCCAATAATTTTAATCATTTTATTTTTAGAGGAAACCCCCTTTTCAATAAAAACCTTACTTTTTGGTATAGACAGAATTTTTGAAAAGAACTCAACAATAGCCTTATTTGCCGCTCCATCAACCGGCGGTGATGCTATTTTCAGGCGCAGCTCCTCGCCGTTTATATCAAGTTTATTTATTGAACTTCTGGGAATTACTTTAATATCTACCAAAATAAAACTTTCTTTTTCGGTAATCATATTCAGAACATATGAGATAATCGTATTAAGATGAACTCCACAATATAAATAAAAACAAATACATAAATCGGCGATAAATCGATCATTGAAATCCTTAATGGCGGTAAAAACCTCATCAACCCGAAATAGAGAGGTTCACTTATCCCTCTGATAATCCTCACAAAAAAATTGTTTTCATCTATAGGGAAAAAACTGAGAATAATATAAATCATAAAAACATATTCATAGATTCTCGCTAAAATGTATATATAGTAAAAAATCATAGATAGCATTATTTTTCCCCCATCTCTTCGGAAGCTTCTTCTTTTAAGTTTTGCATGTTCCCCGCAGCAGTGTTCTTTTAAGCCGGATCCTATAGAACCAAGCTCTCTGGAACGGTTTGCCGCTTCCTTTACTGCGTTAATAACAACAGCTTTAAAAGCGCCTTCTTCAAGCGCAAATAATCCTGCGGCCGTTGTTCCTCCGGGAGAAGTCACCCTGTCTTTCAATTCCTCAAGATGAATGCCTTCTTTTATGGAATTGGAGGCAAGCTCGGCAGAACCAAGAACAGTTTGTACGGCAAGTTTTTTTGCGGTTTCACGGGAAAGGCCCTCCATAACTCCGGCGTCGGCCAACGCGCCTATAAAAGAAAACACATAAGCCGGACCCGAGCCGGATAAGCCGGTGACGCTATCCAGAAGTTCTTCATTTTTTACAATTTCCGCTATGCCGCAGGAAATAAAAAGCTTCATAACAATATCTTTTTCTTCTTCGGAAAAGATTCCGTCAAAGTAAAGGCCGGATGCTCCTTTGCCGATAAGAGCCGGTGTGTTAGGCATTACCCTTACAAGAAGAGCATTTTGAAGATATTTTCTATATAGAGAAATATTAACCCCTGCCGCAATGGAAACGACGATCTTTTTTCCCGAATCCATTAGTCTTGAAGTTTTATGAAGCAGCGATTCAACATCCTGTGGCTTTACCGCTAAAAGTATAATATCGCAATCGGCAGCCAACTCCAAAGGCTCTCTTTTTTTAATTCCTATTTTCCTGCAAAATTCATTAATCTTTAGATCATCTATATCATAGGCATAAATATCACCTGAGGAAAAAACTCCACTGCCGATTACTCCGGATATGAGCGCCTGACCCATATTACCGCAGCCAAAAATACCCAATTTCATGTTAGATTCTCCTGGTTTTTACAAACTACTGAATATCTCATAAAGACTTCTTACGAAAAGATCAATTTCTTTTTCACCTATTGTATAAGGAGGAAGCAGCCTTAATACATTTAATCCAGCCCTGAGCGTTATTATTCCATTTCCAATCAGCTTGTTAATAATATCTTTCACGGGATATTTTTCGTTTAAATCAATGCCTATCATAAGCCCATAAACGCGGTTTTCATTAATTATACCGGGGAATATTGTTTTTAAATCATCCAGCTTATGTGCAAAGAGTGACGAAGCATTATTTATGTAATTTAACTTTTTCTCATTCAGCAGCTTAAGCACCTGTATTCCGGCTGCGCACGCCGTGTAATTTCCGCCGAATGTCGAGGCATGAATTCCTGCCGGCATTAAATCCGCTATTTCTTTTTTAACCAATACGGCTCCGATCGGAAAACCATTGCCCAGGCCTTTCGCTAAAGTAATTATATCCGGTTCAACTTTGAAATTCTGATATGCAAAATATTTTCCTGTCCTGCCAATGCCGGCCTGTACTTCGTCAAATATGATAAGCGCATTGTATTTCCGTGCAAGTAAGATAACTTCATTTAAGAATTCCTTGGTCAAACGTTTTATTCCACCTTCACCTTGGATTGCTTCCAGAAAAATAGCGCAGGTATCTTCAGAAAACCTTTGTTTCAAATCGTTGACATTACCTGAATCGATAAATTCTATATTCTGCAGTAGAGGCTCAAACCCCTTTTTATATTTATCCTGACCTGTTATACTTATTGCAGCTATTGTTCTTCCATGGAAAGAATCTTTTAAAGACAACACCTTATTTTTAGCTTTGCTCTTAATATTACCTATGATGCGTGCTATTTTTAAAGCCGTCTCATTAGCTTCTGCCCCGCTGTTGCAGAAAAAAGCCTTTCCGGAAAAAGCCTTTTCCGAAATTCTTTGAGCCAGTTCTATCTGTTCAGGAATAATAAACAGGTTGGAAATATGAGATATCTTATTTAACTGCTTTTTTACAGCTCTGTTAATGGCAGGATTTGCATGGCCGAAATCCACAACTCCAATTCCTGAGGTTAAATCGAGGTATCTTTTATTGTTATTGTCCCAGACCCAATGCTTGTAGCCCTTAACTATTGCAATCGGATACTGGCTGTAAAAAGGAATAAGATATTCCTTGACTTCTTTTTCAAAATCAATCATATAAAGTTCCCGTCATTAATAAAATCAGGCTAAAAAACTCTAAACTATTATAAAATACTTTTATGGATAAATAAAATATTTAGAGAGTTTGAATAAATGAGGGATGATCATTGTAATTTTCACTGTTCTTAATTCCTTGACAGTAAAGGATATTACCGTTATAATTTTTGTTGTTTTTTCTAATTATTTAAATAATAAAGATGATTTAAAAATAATTATTAATTTAATCCAATCAGGAGGTGTTTTATGGATAAGGTTGTTGTTTATGACACAACTCTGCGGGATGGTAAGCAGGCCGAAGGAGTTAACTTTTCCCTTCAGGATATGCTCTCTATCGCAAAAAAGCTTGATAATTTCGGTCTGGATTATATAGAGTGCGGCTGGCCTTCATCAAATCCAAAGGATAAAGCCTTTTTTGAAGAATTACAGAATGTTGAATTTAAAAATACAAAGGTTGCGGCATTCGGAAGCACAAGGCATGCTAAAAACAAGGTTAGCGAAGATAATAATATAAAAGATCTAATTTCAGCCAAAACGCCTGTTGTAACTATCTTTGGAAAATCATGGGACCTCCATGTAAGGGATGTATTAAATACTTCGCTCGAAAATAATCTCGAAATGATTTATGATTCAATAGCCTATTTAAAATCACATAAAAAGGAAGTAATTTTTGATGCGGAGCATTTTTTTGACGGATTTAATTATAATTCCGAATATGCCATCGATGTAGTCAGGACAGCCGAAAAGGCCGGTGCCGACTCGATTGTTCTCTGCGATACAAACGGCGGAATGCTGCCTTACAGGATAGGAGAGATTGTTATTGTAGTGAAAAGCGAAGTCAAAATTCCTATCGGTATACATGCTCATAATGACAGCGACTGTGCAATTGGCAACACAATTGAAGCTGTTAGAACCGGCGCGGTACATGTTCAGGGTACAATCAACGGAATAGGAGAAAGATGCGGGAATGCAAATCTCTGTTCTATACTGCCGAATTTAATGTTTAAAATGGGTTATTCTTTCAACAGCATTGATGACAAAAAGATGCAGAAACTTCTGGAATTATCGCATTATATATATGAGATAGCGAACATGATACCGGATACAAGACAGCCTTACACCGGGATGAGCGCTTTTACTCACAAGGCTGGTATTCATGCAAACGCTGTTGAAAAGAATACAAAGACCTATGAGCATATTAACCCGGATTTAGTCGGAAACAGGAGAAGAATCTTGATTTCCGAGCAGGCTGGAAGGTCGAATATTCTGGAAAAGGCAAGGGAGCTTGGTATTGAGATTCAGAAACAGTTTGTTCCTCACCTTATTGAGAGGATTAAAGAAATGGAAAATGTGGGGTATGAATTCGAGGGTGCCGATGCCTCATTTGAGATTCTTGTGAAAAAGATATCCGGGTTATTTAAAGAGAGGTTTGCGGTTGAGTCTTTTAAGACTTTTACATATATCAGGGAAAGTATGAGTCCAGTTATTGAGGCTACAGTAAAGCTGCGTGTCGGAGAACTTGAAGAATTGACAGTCGCTGAGGGCGATGGTCCCGTAAACGCCCTTGATACAGCTTTAAAGAATGCTTTATCAGTATTTTACCCTGTGGTAAAGAGCATTAAACTTATAGACTATAAAGTAAGAATTTTAAACCCAAAGGCAGGTACGGCTGCTCAAACCCGTGTTTTAATACTATTCCGTTATGATGGGTATGAATGGGGAACTGTAGGTGTTTCTGAGAATATAATTGAGGCCAGCTGGCATGCCCTGGTGGACAGCATGAATTATATTTTAATGAAAATTGAAAATGAAAAGGATAAAATTTAAGGAGATCATATTTATGAAGAAATTTTGCTTCATTTTGCTGCTTTTAATTGCCGTTTCATGTTATGGAAAAACAGTTTTTTCAATGGCCGCGAGTATTGGTAAATATGCTATCACAAGTTATGATATAGATAGGATGAATGATTTTCTGCTGGCTTCAAGCGGAAGGACGAACGATGATACAAATGCCGCTTTCAAGGAGCTTCTATTGAGTTATGGGCTTATTTATTTAGCCGACAAAGATGAAAAAATTATGATTCAGCAGCAGGAAATTGACAACTATATCAATTCCATTACAAATGTAACAAATTCTGATGATCCGACGGCAGTTTACAGACAAAAAATATTTAACGATTATCCTGATCAGTTTAAACTGCAGATTCAAAGATCACAGGTTGTAAGGGCACTTATTTTTTACTATCCTGATATTAAGGCAAAAGCGAACGAAGAGGTTACCGAAAAAGAGATGAGGGATTTTTATGAAAAAAATACAAATTCCCTGATTTTACCACCGATGGTAGATTTAATAGTTGTGTCGGCTCAACAGCCGTTTAATCTGAGTCTGGATGAACTGGGAAATTTTGAGAAGGCTCTCTCAAATATTACGGAGACATTGAAAAAATCTGATGATATCGATTCACTTTTATCCAGATATAAAAATATTAATTTTGAGTCATATTCTGGAAGGACTGGATTAAAGCAGCCTTACGATCTTCTGAGATCAGGTTATCCGGAGGAAGTGTTAAATATTGCTTTTATGGAAAAAATTCAGATTAATCCGAAGAATATAATAATAATGAAAAACGGAACAGTTTTTGGGCCACAGCTTGTGCCATTCAGAAAATCCGCTAAAAACTTTTTTCTTATAATAAAACTGATTGAAAGAGATCTTCCTCAAGTGGCAAGCTTTGAAAAGGTTCGTCCATTGATAGAAGGAAAACTAAAGGAAGATAAAGCGGCTAATTTTTTTCATCAGTATGTGACTGATAAAATGAAAAAAGGAGATATACCGGTTAATATTGTTAATACAAATTATCAAGGAGCTTATGATGAATTTATACGAAGGTAAATTATCGGCTAAGGGTTTAAAGATTGCAATTATAATGAGCAAATTTAATTCTTTTATCGGCGACAAGCTTTTAGATGGAGCAAGAAATGCTGTTGTTCAGCTTGGAGGAAATGACGATTCTTTTGATGTCTTTAAAGTTCCCGGAAGCTATGAGATAGCAGGAGTTGCAAGGAAATTGGCTGCGTCTGAAAAATATCAGGCTATTGTCTGTCTCGGTGTAATAATTCGGGGACAGACTCCGCATTTTGAGTATGTCGCATCCAATTCGTCCAAAGCCATCATGGAATTATCGGCAGAGGGAAAAATTCCTGTTATTAACGGCATTATTACTGCTGATGATATGGAGCAGGCAATCGACAGGGCCGGCACTAAAAGCGGTAATAAGGGTTACGATGCCATTGTATCGGCTGTTGAAATGGCAAGCCTTTATTCTCAGATTAAGGTGTAAAATAATAATGTCTTCAACCAAAGGAATCAGAGAACTGGGCAGGGAACTTGCGTTTATTTCGGTGTATCTTTTTGATATGTCACAAGTACCGCTTGATGAACTAACTTCCTTTGAATGGTATGAAAAAGTAATAGATTTTGACGATGAAAATGGGGAATTGTTTAAAATACCGCCCCAGTTGAAAAAAGATTTGTACAACTTTTCGGGAAGACTTATAAATGGAGTGGTGAGCAATCTCAATAAAATAGATAATCTCATTAAAAAACATCTTGTAAAATGGAGCTTTGAAAGACTTCATTCCGTTGATAAAGCTATACTCAGACTCTCAATTTACTCGCTTATCTATCAATTTGATATACCAAGTGAGGTTACAATTTCGGAAGCAAACGAACTCTCTGAAAAGTATTGCGACGATAACACATCGAATTACATAAACGGAATCCTGCACAAGATAAAAATAGAATTCAGAAAAAATTTTATACTCGATAATAAGACTAATAAAAAGCAAATCAAGCTTAAGAAAAAGCAATAGCCAAAAATTTAGATTAAGGTCAAACAATTATGGAACAATTTCAAAGATTATACCAGATAATAAAAACTCTTAGAAGTGAAGATGGTTGTCCATGGGACAGGGAGCAGAACTTACAATCCATGGTATCAAGCCTTATTGAAGAAACTTATGAACTGGTAGATGCAATTGAAAATTATAATATTGAAGATACTGGAAGAGGAATTGGGCGATCTTTTCTTTCTGACTCTGTTCATTTCCTATATAGCTGAGCAGGAAAAGAAGCTGACTGTTGATAATGTTCTCAAGGGAATCGCTGACAAACTGATAAGAAGGCATCCGCATGTTTTTGGAGGGCTGGAGGAAGACAATGTAAACCGGATTATTGAAAATTGGGAGTCAATCAAGCTGTCAGAAGCGAAGAATCAAAAAAGAAAAACTCCTTTTGATGGAATCCCAAAAGGACTGCCTGAAATTCAACGTTTTTTTAAGATATTGGAGAAAACAAGGCAAGCAGGAAAGGAGATCAAAAATGTTAAAAAGAAAGATTTAAAAGAACAGTTTGAAAGCTTTTTACAAGGAAGTAATGATGAAAAAACAACTTATTTTATAGAGAATTTCTTTATTTATTGTTTCATTAATAAGATTGATTTACCTCAGGTTATCAGAAAAATATCGGATCAAAAAATCGATGATTTTAAAGCAAAATATTCTCACAATAGCTGAAGATGTCTCCATCCCGGGATAAAAAAAGTTGTTTAAAATATTAAGAAATTCATATAAAATATCGATAGTATATATAATAGAAGTATCTAAAAAATAAATTCCAAGGAGGGAATTTATGATTATTAATGGATTAAGCCCGGGACTGGCGGTACCAGATCAGGCCTTCGCAGGTTTGGAGGAAGGAAGGATAGCTCAGGAATTAGCTATTAAAAAAGAAGCTGTCGTAAAAGAAGCGGCAAAACAGGAACCTGAAAATGATAAGAAATATTCTTCCAAATTTGTAATGAACGATTATAACTTAAAAGAATTACTGTTTATGATGAACTCAAGGGGAAATTCAGCTACCGTTGAGAAACTCGCTCAGCTATTAAAGAAAGAAAGAGAGATGATATCTAAAATTAAGTAAGGCTCGTTTTATAGTAATATTTAACCGGTAATGTTTAATAACTTAAACTAAGCAAACCTTAAGTGATAAATGTAATTTGTATGATAAAATTGTAAATATTCATTTCTCTTTATTTATAATAAATTTGAAACGCGGCATGTCTCAATTGTTCCTCTCATTTGAAAGAAATCTATTTTTATTTTAAAATATCATGCTTTTGATTTGTGTCCGAAAAATGAAATACTGAGTTGCAATTAAAACATTTTTATTGGTATAAGCTAAACTTCGAGTGAATTATTAATCCTATGATTTAAAGAAGTGTATTAGGTAATGTCAAAAGTTTTATGAAAAAAGAGATAAAAGTATGAAAATAATTGGTTAAATCATTTCGTGGGGGTAATAGAAATAAAAAATATTGTTAGCCCCCCCCAACCCCTCCTCGGGAAGGGAGATCATGAAGTCATGTATTATTTTTTTAATAGAGTAATGAGTTATTAAACTTTACATAAAAACTTTTGACATTACGATGTATTATTAGAGGAGATTTCTATGCCTATCTGGAATAAGGAAATTGAGACTTTACCGAGAAAAGAGATTAAGGAATTGCAATTAAATAAATTGAAGAAGCTGGTTTCTTATGTTTATGAGAGAGTCCCCTTCTACAAAGAAAAATTGGATCAATTAAAAATAAAACCTGAAGATATAAAAAGTCTGGAAGATATTAAAAAACTTCCCTTTACTACAAAGGATGATTTGAGAGATAATTATCCTTATAAATTATTTGCTGTTCCGCTATCGGAGGTTGTGAGGATTCATGCCTCGAGCGGTACTACCGGCAGACCGACAGTCGTTGGATATACAAAGAATGATTTAAACCTTTGGAGCGAGATGATTGCCAGAATTGCTTCCGCCGGCGGAGCTACCAGGAACGATATTGCCCAGATTTCATTCGGTTACGGTCTTTTTACCGGCGGTTTCGGACTTCACTATGGTCTTGAGGAAATAGGCGCCACAGTTGTTCCTGTATCAAGCGGCAATACATTACGCCAGCTGCAATTGATGAAAGATTTCGGTTCAACGGTTCTTGTGGGGACTCCTTCTTATGCTCTTCACATAATCGACGTTATGAAAGAGGCGGGAATTGAACCGAAAAGGGATTTGAAACTTAAGTACGGGCTTTTTGGGGCTGAGCCCTGGAGTGAATCAATCCGCAGGGAGATTGAAAAAGGGCTTAATATCTCGGCGACTGATAATTATGGTATGTCTGAAGTAATAGGCCCCGGAGTATCCGGGGAATGCCTAGAGAAAAAAGGGATGCATATTAATGAAGATACATTTATTGTTGAAGTTATTAATGAAACAGGCGATTGGGTAAAAGAGGGAGAAAAAGGTGAGCTGGTTATAACTCCATTGGGGAAAGAGGCTCTGCCACTGCTTCGATATAAAACAAAGGATCTCTCAATAGTCAATTTTGAATCATGTAAATGCGGGAGAAATACAGCCAGGATTATGAAGATAATGGGAAGAACTGACGATATGCTAATTGTAAAGGGCGTGAATGTATTCCCATCTCAAATTGAGGAAGTCCTTCTTGATATTGAAGGAGTTGCCCCGCATTACCAGATTCTGGTTGATAGAAAGCAGAATATAGATACACTGGAAGTCTGGGTGGAAGTAACAGACGCTATTTTTTTCGATGAAATGAAAAAAATCGTAGAGCTTGAAAATAAGATAAAAGAAAGGCTTTACACGATACTGGGCATAAAAGTTAAACTTAAACTGGTTGAGCCGAAAACGATTGAAAGGAGCCAGGGTAAAGCGAAGCGTGTCATTGACATGCGGGATGTCTATGGTAAATAGTCATTTATAATCGGAGATTGAAATTATGGAAGCCTCCCGGCGTACAAGAGTGAAAATCTGTTGTATCGGCAGTGTTGAAGAGGCCTGGCTTGCTATCCGCTATGGTGCTGATGCCCTTGGCCTGGTTTCTGAAATGCCAAGCGGACCCGGTGTTATAGATGAAAATTTGATTAGAACAATAGTAAGAAGTGTTCCTGCAGGTGTATCAACATTTCTTTTAACCAGTAAAGAGGATATAAAATCTATAATAGAACAGCAGAAACGCTGCCATACCAATACGATCCAAATTTGCGACCGTTTGACGGAAGGTAGTTATTTAGATCTGAAAGAAGCCTTGCCCGGGATTTCTATCGTTCAGGTGATTCATGTAATGGGAGAAGAATCGATTGAAGAAGCTGTCAGTGTCTCTAAAAATGTTGATGCGATATTGCTTGATTCAGGCAACCAGAATCTGGAAGTAAAAGAACTGGGTGGAACAGGCAGGACTCATGACTGGAAACTCAGCAGGAAAATACGGGAGTCTCTGAATGTGCCGATTTATTTGGCCGGGGGATTGAATCCTGAAAATATAACAAGAGCAATTGAAGAAGTCCGGCCTTTTGGAGTTGATGTCTGCAGCGGTTTAAGAACAAACGGAGCGCTGGATGAAAAAAAGCTCTCCGCTTATATGGATATCATCTTCGGGCTTTATTATTAAAGCACTGCCGTTTGCTTATCTCACGGCATTTTCTTTTATTGTATTTCTCTTTACCTTAATTATCGGAGACGGCTGAGAGTTATAAACAGTGGTAAAAGGCGGAACGGAAGTTGTAAGCCAAACATTTCCCCCTATAACCGAGTCATGCCCGATTCTCGTATCTCCCCCAAGGATTGTAGCGCCGGCATAAATTATTACATTATCCTCAATATCGGGGTGACGTTTAATGTTTTTTATCGGGTTGCCGAATTTGTCGAGGGGAAAGCTTTTTGCCCCGAGAGTGACCCCCTGGTATAATTTAACATTATTGCCGATCGTTACAGTTTCACCAATCACAACCCCGGTTCCATGATCGATAAAAAAGTTATCCCCTATCTTTGCACCCGGATTGATATCAATCCCTGTTTTTTGATGCGCATATTCCGTCATTATTCTGGGAATAAGAGGAACATTCTTTTCATAAAGAAAATGAGCTATACGATAAATACTTAGCGCTTCAATGGAAGGATAGCTTAGAATAATCTCTTCAGTAAATTTCGCGGCAGGGTCTCCGTTGTAGGCGGCAGTTATATCTGTTTGTAAAATCTCCCTGATAGCAGGCAGTTCTTTTATTAAACCTATTGTAATATCATTCGACATATCTTTAAAATCGCATTCTCCGCAATCTTTATATCTGCACTGATGCTCAAGCGCTTTCTCGATAAGGTTTGTAAGATTAAGCGCGGCTTCCCTTAAAACATTTCCTATGTATATGTTCATCCTATTTGAATCTATATGATGTTTATCATAGATTCCCGGAAAGATGGCATCCCGGAACAATTCAATGATATTATATACAGCCTCTTTTCCCTCAAAACCGATCGTATTATCAGGAAAAAATTGTTTTTCATTTATACAGACTATTTTATTTGTTATATCTTCCAGACCTTTATTCAACCACTGGTTCAGTTTCATGATTCCTCCAAACTAAAAAAATTACTCTTCAATATTCAGCAGACTTTGAATTTTTTCCCATGCCTTATTTTTCAACCTCTGATACTGTTTTAAAGTATCGCTGTTTTTTGCCTCAACAATACTTATTATAGAGTTTGCCTCGAATATCAGATTGTCATAAGCTTCAAGCATATTATTCCCAAATTGTAAATCATTTCCGGTAAGAATTTTTTTATCAAGGAGAGACTGGATATAACTCTTTGATTTCCTGCAGGAAGAAGTAATGTCCCTTGAAAGCTGCAGGGTAAAATCGGCATCATAAACTCCCCTGTCATAGCTGTCAAAAAGTAATCCGAGAGAAGTATATGTCAGATATAAATTTTGGCCTCCGAGTATACCGATGGTTTCAAGTTTGATATCTTCAGAATAAACTGAAATAACAATTAAGAATAGCATTAATAGTAAAAGAACAGATGATTTCATACACACTCTCCCTTAATAATGAAATAATTTACGGAATATAATAAATAGCGCATTAAAAACTATCAAATAAATTTACAAATTTCAACATATTCATTAAAATTATCCATACATTAAGTTTTATTGGAAGGGGACTGGAATGAGGAAGTTATTAATAATATTATTTGTTTTTATATTAAGTATTGTTATCTATAGTCAGGATGCCGATTCCCAGGAAGGTACATTAAATGAAGAAACTCAAACAGCTCCTCAGGTAGAAAAGACATCAGAGCCCGCTCCCGGCCAGGCTGTTAATACAAATACCGCTCATCCTGCTGTCAGTCCGGCTGCGCCGCAGAAGGTGACAGTGATAGCGCCAAAACCCGTGGCTGTCCCACAGGTACAACCGGCAAAGCCGCCTGTAAAACAACCGGCTGTACAGCCAGCTGCTCAGCAAGTACAGGCTACTGGCGTAATTGATGAAACGAAACTGCTTGCGCAGCTTGATGCAAACCCAAAAAATATGGATTTATATAACCGTCTGCTCAATTATTACACTGCCGAAGGTAAACATAAGGAGAAGTTGAAAATAGCTCTTAAAGCAATCCAGAATATTGGAGGAAATGCGAATCTATATATTATTGTAGGTGATGAGAATAAAAATCTGGGGGATTTTTCTAAAGCGCTTATTTCATATCAATTCGCGCTTAAAATTCTTCCTACAGATGCCGGTATTTATAATAGGATTGGTCTTGTTCATCTTAAACTCGGTAATTTTAATCAGGCAGAAACCGCTTTTAGAGCCTCCCTCTTCTTTGGTTCGAATGAGGGAGCAATGGCAAAAGGCGTTTATAATAATAATCTTGCCGTCTCTTATGAAGCAATGCATGATTTGAAATCAGCATACAAATTCTTTCAGCTTGCAGTTAAATATTATCCCGGTTATGCTACTGCAGTCGAAAATTTTAACCGTGTGAAGGAAAATTTGAAAACTGCCGGCATTGAAGTAAATTAAAGCCGCTCAAACGGTTTTTTAAAGCGAAAAAAAATGTCCACTGAAGCGTAAGAATTGCAGAAATAGATTTGCATAGATACCTGCGAGAATATCATCAATAACTATACCAAGCCCACCTTCCAGTTTTTGGGATTGCCTTATAGGATATGGTTTCCAGATATCAAAGATTCTAAAAAGTATAAAACCGATTATTATGAACTTTACGCTTTCTATTGTTCCGTTAAACTCAAAAGAAATCATAGTAATAAGATAACCTGCCACTTCATCTATTACGATACTTGGAGTATCTTTTATTCTGAAAATTTCTTTTTCAGCATAATCGGATACTTTTACAGCGAGAATTATAAAAAGCAATAATGCTATATAATATACCGGGGCATAACGGCTGAAAAGAATAAATAGTAGAACTCCAACAAGTGTACCGAAAGTTCCAGGTATAAACGGTATGTAACCTGTGAAAAAAGCAGTAGACAGAATTTCATTAAAACATCTGATAATATTCTTATTCATTTTTAAAAACTCTGTTTTTATGAAAGATCAGGAAGTAATCTATTGCCGTATAAATAGTGAAGATAACAGTAAATATCGTCAAAACTAAAGGTATATAAACAATTAGATATGATTTTTCAGAAACGATTGAATGCCATATCGCATCGTAGTCCGCCGCTTTAATTTTAAATAGCGTTTTAAAAAGCTGGGAGATTAACATATAGCTCATTATTATGGCGGCTGTTATCATCTGTACGGTTGTTTTTGCTTTTGCAGCAAAGGATGTCTTAAATTTTATATTCATTCTTTTGGAATAATTGCGGAGTATGGTTATTGAAAAATCTCTAATGTAAATAAGGGCTATAAGCCAGAAAGGCATAAAGAGACTTACATTAAAACTTAAAGCTGTGAAAACGCTCCAAACAAGAATTTTATCTGCCAGCGGATCGAAATAAGCTCCGAACTCAGAAGTCTGATTCCATTTTCTTGCAAGAATGCCATCAATGGCGTCTGTTATAGCTGATATACCGAAAAGAGCAAGTGCAAGAAATATAAAGAGTAATGAATTGGATAATAAAAAGTAAAGAATTAAAGGTATGAGCAATACCCTGAAAATAGTTAAAAAATTAGGAATTGTTGGAATAAATTTCATATTTCCTCGCCGGCTGCACCGGACAGATCGTGGTTTCCCTTTATTTCGTCAATTTTTACATTAAGAAAAGCCATGTTTTGATGCTCTTCTTTCCATTTTATGTATACATTACCGTCAATTTCTGGAGCGTCAAATTCGCTTCTCAATACCAGCACTGTTTTATTGTTAATCCTGAGTGTAAATCCGTCATTTATACATTTAAGGGTTTTGCCTTTCAATCTATTTAGATTTCTTCCAGAAACAGCTTCCTGAATCATTGAAAGTTCTTTAATTCTGCTTCGGGTTGTCTTTTTATTGACTTTTTCTTTTAATAAAAAGGCTTCTGTGCCTTCCTCATTTGAATATTCAAAAAAACCTGCCCTGTCAATTTGTGCAGTTACAAGGAAATTTCTGAGGGATTGATATTCGTCCTCAGTTTCACCTGGAAAACCAATAATAAATGAGCTTCTGATCCTTATTTCCGGATTAATTTTTCTGATTTTTTCTATTAAGCTCAAGTTTGTATCAAACCCTCCGGGCCTTTTCATAGATTTTAAAATCTTTCTGCTGGCATGTTGTAAGGGTATGTCCATATACCTGCAGATATTCTTAAAGTCGTTCATCATAGCGGCTATTTCCAGCACATCCGTTTCTGGGAAAAGATACATGATTCTTATCCAGTCAAAACCTAATTTAGTTAATTTCTTTAATAATAAAGGCAGAGTTTTTTTTCCGTAAATATCGGTTCCATAAGATAATGTATCTTCTGAAATTATAATGAGCTCTTTGATACCGTTTTTTAAAAGAAAATCGGCTTCGGTTAATATGTGCTCAATCTTTCTGCTTCTCTGTTTTCCCCGTATAGATGGAATTGCACAGAAAGAGCAGATTCTGTCGCAGCCTTCCGATATCTTAAGGTATGCATAATGATTCCCGGAAAAAATCAAACTCCTTTCCTGGATAAAATTGCCGTCATTATATGTGCCTTCATCCAGAAGGTTCTTTATATACTGATTTTTTTGATTAAGAGCTTCAATAATTTTAGCCGGATCCCTTACACCGATAGCGCTGTCAACTTCGGAAAGGTTATCGAGAAGCTCTTTCTTATAGCGTTCCGAGAGACAGCCTGAAACAATTATTTTAAGATCGGGATTTTTCTTTTTATATTGAGTATAATTGATAATAGTGTTTATACTTTCTTTCTTTGCTTTTTCAATAAAACCGCATGTATTTACCACAATGGCATCTGCCTCGTCAGGGTTAAATGTCAATTCATGATCATTTTTCTGTAAAAAATAACACATCCTTTCTGCGTCAACCAGCGCTTTTGGACAGCCAAGTGCATCAAAAAATACCTTCATTAAAATTCTAATACCTCATTTCAATACTGCTCTGACAAGAGCAAACTGTCCGTTTTTACTTTTCCAGAAAAAGATAGATTTCGTTACTTCACCCCATCCGCCGCCGTCTTCTTCTTTATTGTTAACAATAATCTTTGCTGCTCCGCTATTCCCCAGGTAGAGCACCATATTGTTTATTAAATTTATTGTTAATGTTGTTCCGTTATTCAGATAAACATCTTTTTCTTCTTTACTGTCGGCTGAATAGCTAAGCCATCCATAGCCCGTGGAAGTTATTTTAATATCGATCGCTGATTTGGTTTTGGCGGTAAAAAGTTCACTTTCGGATAAGATAGCTTCTTTATATTTATTATAGATATCATCCTGTACGGTGTTGGAGTAGGTATCTGAAGCCTCTTTGAGAGTGGAAATGGACAACTTAATATCATTTTCTTTAACACTGAATATCTCAATACCTATATCGTTTGTCCCGTTCCGGTCTGTATCAACACTTAGAAGATTCTCCGTTTTTAATATTGTATTCAACATTATTAATTTTCAAGATTAAAGTTTTTGAAGGGCCTATTCCAACAAAATTAAAAATAATCGATTTTATTTCATTTGAAATTGTTATTGTATCCCCGACTTTAAATTTTTGATTTGCAATTTTACCTGTTTCATCAAAAGCATAGACATAATTCTTGGCAGATGAGCTTTCGGCATTTAGGATTTTACCCGCATTCTGTTTTACTAAAAAATAAATCAAAAATATGAAAGCGAGTAAAAAAACTATAATTCCTGTAAATAGGACAGTATTCATATTCGGCATTAATTGCTTTTTCCTGCCGACAAGCTGCTCTATTGGAGAATCCTGCTCTATCTTCATTTGCCTTTTATACATTGTTGAGGCTAATTCTTTGTCCACCTCCAATGCTTCCGAATAAGTAGAAATAAAACCAAGCGCATAGGTTTCCCCGGGGAATACGTCAAAATTATCGGCTTCGATCGACTCAAGATACCTTTTTGGAATATTAGTATCCCTGACAATTTCATCTATGGAAATACCCTTTTCAGTTCTGGCTTCACGAAGAAATTCACCCAAAGTTTGTTTTTCATTTTTTATCATGAATATGCTCCTCAAGTAATAACTAATATTTGAGTATATATTATAACTACTCTAATTCACTTTTTTCAAATTTACTAAGTATTTAAATTTCGAAAGCTTGAAAACTCTTGCTTTTTTTTTTATCATTCTTAAAATATATAAAATTTATAGAGGCTTGAGTGTGAATAAAATAAGGTTTTCGTTAGTTTTATCAGCCTTAATTACTGTTTCGATTGTAAGTATAAACGGTTGTATGAAAAAAGAGTCTAAAAATATCAGTTCCAGCTCTGAAACTTCCTCAAGTATTAAAAATCCAGTGGGGATAATTACAATAAAAAAGGGAGATAAGGTTATCCTTGATAGTCCGGAGAAATTTGTTCAGATCTGGATACTTTTTTATTATGAGCAGAAAAAATGGCCTGAAGAGCTTAAAATGAGCTCTGATACAAACGAAGAACCCGAGGTATTTTTCGATAAAAAAAAGAGAGAATTTTATCAGAGCTTTGATTTAACAGAAGAACAATTTACAAAATACAGTGAGAATCATTTTAAGGAAATTGAGGCATTTCTTGATAAAAATCCGGATTACAAAAAGGCCTATGAAGATTCTTTGCAATAATTATAACCGATTGTTTAAAATAAATAAATTTACCATTCTTTTTTTCAGAAAAGTAAACTTATCTTTTGATTCTTATAGGAATAAAGCGGGTGAGATTTGATAGTTTTAATTTAATTTTATAATGATGGCTTACCGATAAACTAATTTGATTCTTTCAAAGCAGAAATTAGAGGTGTTATATGAAAAAATACCTGTTTATTATCGTTTTACTTTTTCTATTTTATAGTGGAGTTTATTCGGATACTAATAGTGCAACTAATAATTTAATCTGGTCTATTGAGTCAGCCGGAGCGGTTTCAACAAGCCCTTGCGTAGTAAATGAAAAGGTATATTTTGGAGTTTCGGCAAATGTTTTTTATTGTTTAAGCGCATCAAACGGGAAATCTGTCTGGGAATATAAAACAGATGTGAACGGCAACAAGATACAATCAAGTCCCTGTGTTGTTAATGATAAAGTTTATTTCGGAACTTTCAGGGATAGAAAGATGGTTTGTCTGGATGCTAAAAATGGTGTTAAAATATGGGAATATAGAAGCGGCGGAGAAATAGAATCCAGTCCAAGGGTTGCGGATGGAAGGGTTTATTTCGGCAATTCAGATAGAAAGCTTTATTGCCTTGACTCTGATACGGGAATTTATAAATGGGCATTTGATACGAAGGGCGCAATTCGTTCAAGCCCTCTTGTGAAAAACGGAAGGGTATATTTCGGAAATTTTGATAATAAGTTCTATTGTATAGACGGCAGTAACGGCAATAAAATCTGGGAATTTGCATCCGGCGGACAGATTCAATCCAGCGCCGCTGGAGATGAAAACTATGTTTATTTTGGCGGAAGGGATAACAAATTATATTGCCTGGATATAAAAGATGGGAAAAAAATCTGGGAATTCAAAGCAAATGGACTTATAGTGTCGAGTCCTTTTTTAGATAACAATAAAATCTATTTCGGCAGCTATGATGGCAAGCTCTATTGTCTGGATTCGCAGTCCGGGAAAAAAATCTGGGAATTTAAAACAGGGGATAATATACAATCTTCTCCATCGGTAGCGGGCGGGGAAGTCTTTTTTGGCAGTCAGGATAAAAAAATGTACTGTCTTGACGCTGAAAGCGGGAAAAAAATCTGGGATTTTACAGCAAAGAATATAATAATATCAAGTCCATGCGTGGTTGAAGGGAAGGTTTATTTCGGCAGTGATGATAAAAAACTATACTGCCTGAATACCGACACAGGAAATGCGGCCGCAGGGAACTCACTAAGTGGGCAGAATTATCAGGCTTTAAAAATAGAATTACCGTTATCTAATACAAATGAACCTGCCGCCGTGGAGCAGCCTGTTATAGAACAACCTGTAGAACAGCCTGTTGTTGAGAAGAACACTTCGGTCGCAATGGAAACTAATAAAATAACTGAGATTGTCCCGGAAGTTGTCGCTCCAGCTATACCTGTTATTAATGAAATAAAAACAAATTATGTTAATATTACAAATTTGATACAGGTTGTTGAAACTAATTATACGACAAATTATTTCACAGGCGGTAATAAAAAGAATAAACTAACAGCCGGTGTCGAGACTTTTACAATCCAGGTCGCCGCATATACGAATTGGAAGAATGCCATTGATCTTTATGATAGCCTGAAAAAGAAGGGGTATGATGTATATCAGATGAATGCTACAATTAAGATGAAAAAATATACAAGAATAAGGATTGGAAAATTCTGCGATATGGAATCCGCTTCTTTAATGAAAAAGAAGATTGTTAGGAATGGAATTAACTGTATAATAGTGAAAATAGATGATTGATAATCTTCTTTTCGGTTGCGGCAGCTTTTCACGAAAATAAATATCTGTTATTTGGATATAGGATAGTTTATTAACAAAATTTCTTCATCCTTTTCTTTAAGGAAACACGGTATTTATCCCAATCCTTTATTGGTTTTAAGGCAATGCCCCCTTCGCATGCCGCTTTTGCTACAGCGGCAGAAACCCATTCTATTACTCTCGGGTCAAAAGGCTTTGGTACAATATACCCTGAGCCAAAAGTAAAAGATTGATTTTTATACGCCTTTTTTACAATATCCGGTACTTTTTCTCTTGCGAGAGCCGCCAGGGCCTTTGATGCCGCCAATTTCATCCCTTCCGTTATCATTGTTGCCCTTACATCGAGAGCTCCCCTGAAAATGAATGGGAAACCGAGTACATTGTTAATCTGGTTAGGATAATCAGACCTTCCTGTCGCCATTATGACATCTTTTCTTGTGTGAACTGCAAGTTCATAGCCTATTTCCGGATCGGGATTAGCCATCGCGAAGACAATAGGGTTTTTATTCATTGACAGGAGCATTTCGGGAGATACGCAGTCTTTATCGGAAACACCTACGAAAACATCGCTGTTTTTCATAGCTTCTTCAAGTGTTCTGGTATTCGTATTTCTTGCAAACTCATTTTTGTATGGATTCATGCCCTCTTTTCTTCCTTTATAAATAACGCCCTTTGTATCGCACAGCAGGATGTTTTCCTGAACCACGCCCATTTTTAGAAAAAGCTTGGCGCAGGCTATACCGGCAGCTCCAGCCCCGTTAAAAACTACCTTAATCTCATTTATTCTTTTTCCTGTAATTTCCAGAGCGTTGATCAGACCGGCTGATGAAATAATAGCGGTTCCATGCTGATCATCATGGAAAACGGGAATACGGCATATTTTTTTTAATTCCTCTTCAATCTCGAAGCATTCGGGAGCTTTAATATCTTCCAGATTGATTCCGCCAAAGGTTGGTTCGAGAAGCTTCACAATTTCAATAATCTTTTTTGGATCCTTTGTGTCGATTTCTATATCAAAGACATCAATATCGGCGAATCTTTTAAATAATACGCCTTTTCCCTCCATAACTGGCTTGCTCGCAAGGGCTCCCCTGTCGCCAAGTCCGAGAATTGCCGTGCCGTTTGAAACCACCGCAACCAGGTTTCCCTTGCCAGTATATTTATAAGCGTTTTCCTGATCGCTTTCTATTTCAAGCACAGGCTGGGCGACGCCCGGAGTATATGCAAGGGACAATTCTTCAGCAGTACCCGCATGGTTTTGATGGCACTACGCTTAGCTTTCCGGATGTCGGTTCGGAATGATATTTTAATGTTCTTTCTCTTAAGTCATTCATCCTTTTTCCCACCATGTGTCATTTATTCGAAACTATATTTTGTCAGTTTAAATTCCCTTTGAAGTTCAAGGATTTCTTTCATTTCTACCTCATCCAGAGGGACTCCGCTGTTTTCTATCGAGCCAGGCAAGATATTCCTTTTCTCCCGCAGTATAAATTCTCTCAGCGCCGGGCATTTTTTTTGATGCACGGAGTTCACGTAATATATCGCCGGTTGTTTTTTTAAATTTTTCAATTTCTGTGAAAGCTGAGATATCAATTGCGATAAAGAAATGTCCTATCCTATATGGCGCTTTTTTACCATTTTCAAAGCCGTTAATAGCTTTCATGAATATGCCTCCCTGCAGGGCTGAGGAAAGTATTTCAATCACGGTAGCGTAGCCGTAGCCCTTATATCCGGCTCCTTCTTCACCGATGCCGCCCAGCGGCGTCATTGCGGCCTTACCCTTCAATAAATCATCCAGAACCTCAACCGGGTCAGTTTTTGTACCGCCATCCTCACCAATAACCCATCCCAGAGGCATCTTTTTCCCAAGTCTTGAATATACCTCTATTTTTCCACGCTGAGTAAGAGAAGTGGCGCAGTCGAGGATAAAAGGAAAATCTTCATCGGTAGGCATTCCAAAAGTCAGGGGATTTGTGCCGAGCATATTTTCCACTCCGAAAGTGGGAGCAACTCCCGGTCTTGTGTTTGTTCCGGTAATGCCTATCATACCCGAATCAGCCGCCATCATAGCATAATAACCTGCAATTCCGTAATGATTGGAATTTTTAACCGCCGCCATACCCATTCCGAATTTCTTAGCCTTTTCTATTACAATCTGCATCGACTTTTTAGCAATCACGTGCCCCATGCCATTATGCCCATCAATAACCGCGGTTGTCGGTCCTTCTCTTATAATTTCTATTTTTGTAACTGGATCAATCTGACCGCTTTTGATTCTATCGATATAAAATGGTTTAAATCTTCCGATTCCATGAGAGTCAATTCCCCTTTTGTCAGATGTAATCAGCACATTGGCGCATATTGCGGCATCTTCACCGGGTACTCCGACAGCCTTAAATACATCGGTCATGAAATTTTCCATCACATCAAAGGGCATTCTTATAATATTTTTTCCGCTCATAAATTAAAATCCTGATATAAAAATTATTTATCTATTTTAGGGTAGGAAAACATCAGTTTTTAAGTTTTACCGAGCCGCTTGTTATTATATTAATACCAAGACCGTAGATATTTTCCAAAACTATCTGGCCACTTTTTACCGGAGCCTGGAGCGTTTTTTCTTGCAATTCCGAAGCCAGGTCAAATATTTTATCTTTTGGGATAGGTTTTTCAGTCCAGACCGGAACCAGTGGATGATTTCCATTCCTGACACGGACTGTTGTTGTCAGTATTCTCCTGGGGTCGGAAAGTTCGGTTTTAACATATTCTTCTCCAAGTTTGCAGACATTCCCGCTGATTTCCATAATGCTTCCCATTCCATCAAGAGAAGTCGCTATTTCACAACCCCTTGGGCACCTGATGCAGATAAAATTTTTTGTTTTTCCGCTCACTTTAAACTCCATCTTACCATCTATGATGATGGTGCCTCCATTTCCTTCTTTCATGCCGCCATTCTTTTCTCCAGTCACAATATTTATCGATGTCATCCTTTGAATTTACAAAACGGAGACCGCCGAAAGCGATGTTTACATTTATATTTAAAAATTTATTGTCCTTATTAAAGCCCGGGGTTTTGTAATATGATTCTCCAAAACTGACTGAGTTTCCATCAGGGAATGTTGCTCCGCCGAAGGTTGATGTGACTTTGACCTGAGCAGGTATATCGGGATTTAAAACAACGCATCCTCCTCCGAAGAAAGTGTTTATCCGGATATCGGCATTTCCATCCGAGAGTGATACATCACTCAGGTCAATTACCCCGCTTCCGAATGAAATATTGAACTCATTGTTATTATCAGATTGATTGTAATGAAAAGAATGTATCGTATGATCGAAGTTCCAGGGACGAAATCCACCGAAAATAATTTGTATACCAATAAAGATTAATAAAAGAGAGAAAAATATTTGATTTAAAGGAATATCAATATTTAAAACAATCTTTAACATAACGCCGATTCCAAAAAAGATCAAGACTATTCCCCAGAATACTCTGCTGAATAAAAAGTTTATCCTCATAAAATCTCCTTTTTTTCAAGTGGAAGAGAATAAATTTGCCTTAATTTTATCTTATAATCGGTGATTTTGCAAAAGTTTGCAGCGTAACCGATGAAAGCCTCTGAAGTATCTTAACGGTTACTCTTACAGCTCAATTACCAAAGGCTTTGCTTTCCATATTTCATCGGCATATTCTTTTATTGTCCGATCGCTTGAAAATTTGCCGATTCTTGCTACATTAAGGATGGATTTTTTTGTCCAAAGCTCTTTGTTTTGAAATTCCTCAGCCACTTTTTCCTGACAATCCGAATAAGATTTGAAATCCGCCAGATGCATATAGATATCATAGTTAAGAAGATTTTCAATAATAGGCCTGAATAGATTTGGATCTTCTCCCTGGCAGAAAAATCCTGAATTTATAATATCAATAACATTTTTAAGCCTGATGTTATTTTCATAATGCGAACGCGGATTGTAGCCTCTTGTCCTGAGTTCCTCGACTTCCTCAACTTTCAAACCGAAAATATAAATATTCTCCATACCAACTTCCTTAGCTATCTCAACATTAGCCCCATCCAGAGTCCCTATTGTCAATGCTCCGTTGAGGGCAAACTTCATATTTCCAGTTCCGCTGGCCTCAGTTCCGGCGGTAGAAATCTGTTCGGAAAGATCGGATGCAGGAAATATAATTTCGGCGAGAGAGACTCTGTAATTCGGCAGGAAAACAACCTTCAGCCTGTCTCCGACAGCCGCATCGTTATTAATAACTCGGGCTACATTATTAATTAATTTTATTATCAATTTAGCCATATAATATCCAGGCGCAGCTTTTGCCCCAAAAATATAAGTGCGTGGTAAGAAACTTCCCGATGGATTTTTCTTTATGTTGTTATACAGGCTTATTATATATAGGACATTAAGAAGCTGGCGTTTATATTCATGAAGCCTTTTGACCTGAACATCAAACATTGAATCAATATTAACCTTTATTCCGGTTTCGTTTTTTATAACATCAGACAGCCTTTTTTTATTTTCCTTCTTAATATTATTCCAGGATGTTAGAAATTCCCCGTTATCCAGGAAACCCTCCAGTTTCTTTAACTGGTCTAATTCTGTAATCCATTTGCTTCCTATATTTTCTGTAATCAAATTAGAAAGCGCCGGATTGGATTTTAAAAGCCATCTTCTCTGTGTTATACCGTTTGTTTTATTATTAAAGCGTTCGGGATAGATTTTGTAAAAATCATTCAAAAGATTTTGTTTTAAAAGCTCAGTATGAAGCTCGGCTACGCCATTGACCGAATGACTGCCGACAATGGCGAGAAAAGCCATTCTTACATATCTTTCTCCTGACTCGTCAATAAGAGACATTCTCCTCATTCTATCGAGGTCTCCGGGGTATTTATTTAAAACCTCCTGGAGAAACTCAAGGTTAATCTGATAGATAATCTGCATATGCCTTGGAAGAAGCTTCTCCATCATACCAACAGGCCATTTCTCAAGGGCTTCGGGCATAAGAGTGTGGTTTGTATATGCGAATGTTCTGATTGTAATATCTTTGGCCTCGTTCCATTCGATTCCCTCTTCATCCAGAAGATATCTCATAAGCTCCGCTATGGCTATCGAAGGATGTGTATCATTGAGCTGAATTGCCACATTATCTGGAAATTCCTTAAAGGTCTTATGGTACTTTTTATATCTTCTCACAATATCCCATATTGACGCGGCTACAAAGAAATACTGCTGTTTTAGCCTTAATATCTTGCCGGCTACACTGTTGTCGTTCGGATAGAGAACTTTTGAAATATTTTCCGAAATATTCTTATCCTCAACTGCTTCGATATAATTTCCAGCGTTAAAATCGCTGAAATCAAATTCATTAATCGAGCGGGCCGCCCAGAGCCGGAGAGTATTAACGGTATTATTACCGTAACCGGGAATCGGGATATCATAAGGAATTGCATAGACGTCTTCCGTATTTTCCCATTTTATTTTTACTTTCCCCCTTGAAAGTTTATCGGTTTTGACGTTTCCATAAAAATGAACCCGCAGTTCAAATTCAGGCCTTTCTATTTCCCAGGGACTTCCAAGCTTAAGCCAGTCATCCGGCTCTTCGACCTGATAACCATTTACTATTTTCTGGTTGAATATTCCGTAATCGTACCGGATACCGTAGCCGTAGCCGGGATAGCCGATAGTCGCCATAGAATCAAGAAAACACGCGGCAAGCCTGCCGAGACCGCCATTGCCCAGACCCGCGTCTTTTTCCTCGTTTCGAAGTTCATCAAGATCGAGGCCAAGTTCATTCATTGCTTTCTCGTATTCATTAAAAATGCCGAGATTTATCATGCTGTTTCCCAGGGTTCTTCCGATTAAAAATTCCATCGAAAGATAGTAAATCCTTTTTGCATCTTTGTCATAATAAGTCTGCTGGGTTTTTATCCAATTTTCAATCAACATATCACGCACGGTAAGAGCCAGGGATAAAAAATTGTCATGATGTGTTGCTGTGTATTCGTCTTTTGCCAAGGACGATTTTCTGTGTTTTAAAAAAGCAATTTTGATCTCTTCAACCTTTTTTTGGTCAATCCCTGTAATATTTTCCATTATAATCTCCAATAAATAAAAATTACATTGATACTTTTAAGATTAATTTATTATAATGGATTTTTTAAAAAAAGGAAATTTGAGCTTGTTTTTAGAATAAATTGATAAATAATTTTTGTTAACTTATAATTATGGTAACTGGAATGTATGAAGTCATATGGGGCTATAGCTCAGAGGGATAGAGCAACAGTTTCCTAAACTGTGGGCCGCTGGTTCGACTCCAGCTAGCCCCAATAATAATAGTCTTCTGTTTTCTCATATTATAATCCTGAACCGCCGTATATCTGTTTAATAACGGTTTCAATATCGATGTTGTGCATGTCGATATCCTGCACAGGAAGGGTATTAAATATTTTAAATATCTCGCTCTGGATATCGGTGTCTGTCATTTCAATTTCCAGTTTTGCAGTAAGAGGTTCATAGAGAACTACATTAAAATCTTTGAGATATTCACGGTTCACCGGTTCTGAGAAGCGTATCTCAACGATCTTACTGTTTGAAAAGTGGGACTTTAGTTTTTGGAGCGAATCGTTATAGACTATTTTACCATGATTGATAATTGTAATATTTTGACAGAGATTTTCAATATCATTAAGGTCATGGGTTGTAATAATGAATGTCGTCTGCCTTTCAATGTTCACCTTTTTGATAAAATTCCTGATTGTGTCTTTCGAGATAATATCAAGCCCTATTGTCGGTTCATCCAGGTAGACCAGCGGCGGTTCATGAAGCATTGCGCACACCAGTTCGCATTTCATTTTTTCCCCCAGGGATAGCTGGCGTACCGGTTTTTGCATCACTTCTCCCAGATTAAGCAGGGACGCAAAATATTCTATATTATCGTTATATTTTTTTATGGGAATTTTATACATTTCGCGGTTTACGGAAAATGTGTCTATAGCCGGAAGATTCCCATACCAGCTGCGTTTTCTGGCCGAAAACCACCCCGATTTTTTTAACGTATTCTACTCTCTGTTTCCACGGAATGTATTCCATCACTTTTACTTCCCCATCGCTCGGGTAGAGAATTCCCGAAAGTATTTTGATGGTTGTGGATTTTCCTGCCCCGTTCGGGCCGATAAGCCCGCGAATTTCCCCCTTTTCGACTGTAAAATCGATGCCATCAACAGCGGGCACCATCCTGTATTTCTTGTTAAATAAAGACATTATCGAGTATAATAAACCCTCCTTTTCTTTCTGGTGAACCCTAAAAACCTTTTTCAAGCCTTTAACGACAATGATATTTCCCATTCTTAACCGCCCGCGCTTGTGTATTTTTTCATCTGGCTCTGCCAGAAAATGAGACTTAATAAGAACATTGTAATACATATTCCCGCACCAGCAAAAGCCATCCAATTGAGTCTGTTTAAAAGGGCCTGGGCAGGAAAATATACCCAGACTGCAAAAGGTATGATGATTATAAGAATAAGCTGAACAAGCTGGGGAAATATCTCTACGGGGAATTCGGAAAATCTCAGGAATTTATCTAAGATCTCACTGATTCTGCCTGTGAATATTACCATCAGCACAAGCGTGCAGTAAAAAACCGTTACAGCCATATAAAAAATAATTCCGCATATCATTAAAATAACAAACAAAATAAGCTGTTCAGGCCTTACCGGTAAATTCTGCTTTCCAAGCGCAAAAATTATAACTATTATTCCGGCGATTATCGATCCGAGACCGAAATAATTGAAACCGCTGACAAGGAGTATCCCGATCGGAGGGTAGGGTTTTAACAGAAGCCTGTCAAATTCGCCTTTCCTGACCAGATCATCCATAAAATTCCTGGTTTTTCCGAATAGTGTGTCTTTCAGTCCGAACCATAAAAGCAAAACTCCCTGGAACAGTATCAACTCCTGAAAATTCCAGCCGGGATATCCCCTGGTTTTTGTAAATATCAGGTACTGGAATAAAGGCGCCAGGCTTGAAAAACCGAGCGAAACCACAAGGCCGAGAAAAAAATCGGTCCTGTATTCCATACTTCGCATAATTTTAATTTTAACCTGCCAGAGGAATAGTCTTAATAATGAGATAAATGTTTTCAAATCATCCCTCCGCGGAACAGAATTTTTTTATGGATAAATTCCAGAAAAATTTACAGCTGAGGTAAAGTAAAAGTATCCATCCGGCTTGTCCGGCCAGGATTTTCAGGAAAAAGAAAATATCCTGGGTAAAGTCCCTGTTGAGGAAGAACTGGATCGGCCAGTAAAAGAGATACTGAAATGGAAGCAGCATGGTGACCTTCTGCAGCCATCCGGGAAAAAACTCAATCGGAATAATCGCCCCCGCCGTCAGGGATATAATAATAAATTTGAAGGCCTGCAGGGCAAAATTACTCTGAATGATAAAAGCGGACAACCCGATTAAAAAATTTATAAGAAAGAACATGAAAAAAGAAAGTACAATGATTGAAAAAAATCTGAGCATGGAATACGGCGTCATAAATTTCGGGTAATAAACCAGGCTGTATAATATCACACTGGGTATAAATTCAAAAATTACTCCGGATACGCGGTTGGCGATCGCAAAGGACAATTCGCGCCTCAAGATTGAAACCGGCTTCACGAGGTCCATCGCCAATTCACCTGAAAGGATTCCTGCGGAGATATTCCTGTCGGTAAAATTCCAGATAAAATACCAGACAAAACTTGCCGCGGCAAAGTACCAAATCATTTGCGGAAGGCTGTAGTTCAAAATTGTCTGGGTTTTATTATAAGAAAATATTGTGGTGAATAGCGCTATATTCAAAAGAAGAATAATAGGGTCGATTAAAAGCGACACTAAAAATCCCCAGCGGTATTGAAACATAAGTTTAAGAAAAAGCCTGACCCAGGCAAAAAATACCCTCATTTATTATTCTCCGAATTTATATTTATATCCTCAAACTCAACAACCTCGTTTAGCCACTCTCCGGCGGATTTTTAACAAGCGTGCCGCTTGATCCGGGTTTATGGTTTGACAGCAGACTGTGTGAAAACTCAGCAGATATGTTATAATATTGGTAGACATAAAGCGGAGTAAAGCAATGGGACACATAGAAGGAGAATCGAGAGATCAGATAGTTCTGTTTAATGAAAAATTGGATAATATTGTAGAAGAAGAGCATCCTGTCCGTTTCATAGATGCGTTTGTAAACAAGCTGAACATGAAAAAGCTTGGATTTAAATTAAAAGAGGCGCCAACCGGCAGATATTCGTATAAATCCGAAACGCTTCTGAAAATCTATGTTTACGGATATCTGAACAAGATCAGGAGCAGCAGGAAATTAGAGAAAGAATGCCGGAGGAATATGGAATTGATATGGCTGACAGGACGTCTTGCGCCGGACTTCAAGACAATTGCTGACTTCAGAAAAGCGAATAAAAAAGGGATACAGTCGATATTCAGAGAGTTTCTCAAGTTGTGCCATAAAGCTGGACTTTTATCTTTTGAACTGGTAGGGATAGATGGAACCAAAATCAGTGCGCAAAACCATAATAATAATGTATATCAAAGGAAAAACATTGATGAGGTAATCCGTAGAATAGATCAGAAAATTGAGGAATATCTGAAAGAAATGGATAAAAACGATAAAGAAGAAAAGAACGAATTTGAATTTCTTTCGGGGAATATAGAGGAACGGTTTAGAAATTTAAAGACAAAAAAAGAAAAAGCTGAGGCGATCAAAAGGATTTTTGAGGAAGATCCTGAATTAGAGAAATATTATGCGAATGACCCGGAAAGCCGGTTTATGAATGACAAAGGGAAATCTGACATAGCGTATAATGTACAGGCTGTTGTGGATAGTAAGAATAAATTGATAGTGGCGATCGATGTAACCAATGAAAATAATGACTTAAAACAGATGAGCAGGATGTGTGATCAGGTGGAAGAAATAAAAGCCGAGTTTGAGGTAGAAAAGGAGACCATCAAGGTATCTGATGCCGGTTATTACAGTGAGCCGCAGATATTGGAATGCCTGGATAAGGGGCATAATGTATATATGGCAAATCCGGAAGATGAATATAAGAGGAGAAATCAAGGCAAAGATATAAAAAAGGGAATATGTGAAAAAGAGTATCGTGCGGATCAATTTAAATATGATAATGAAAGAGACGTAAACATTTGCCCGGAAGGTGAGATTCTCAAGCGGAGAGGTGAAGCTATCAGGGTGAAAAGCGGCAAGGAAGTTTATAGGTATGGTTGTAATAGCTGTAAAAACTGCAAAGTCAGAAATAAGTGTACAACAAATAGAGAAGGACGTTTAATAGAAATAGCCGTAAGAAAAGAAGATATTGAAGTGTTCAAGCAAAAAATCCGCTCAGAGATCGGGAAAAAGATTATAGAGAAAAGAAAAGAGATATGTGAACATCCGTTTGGATCGATAAAAAGGAATATGGGGTATAGTTATTTTTTAATGAAGGGTAAGGATAACGTCCTGACAGAATCATGTCTGGCGGGATTCGTACATAATTTTATAAGAGTATTCAATATACTGGGTACAAAGAAGCTTATGGAACTGGTTTGCGGATAAAAAATGATATATATGGAGGTTTTGTTCCGATTTCAGAAAAGAAAAAAGTTTTATATCGGAAGAATGCGTAATAAATGAAATTTAGGATAAAATCGGCCGATTTTACCAGGTTACTATGCTGAGTTTTCACACAGTCTGCAGGCTCACCAACCGCCCTCGAAGCTTACTTCGCTCTGAAGTCTATCCGTAATTCCAGATACCTCGCAGCTTGCTGCGGGGTAATTCATTTTTCTAAAGCAAATAATTGTAATCTTTACTGTATAAATAAAAACTACAGGAATTTTTTTACATAATACCGCTTTATATTTTCAGGATAACCATCGATTGTTGCAAAAACAAAATACCCCTTTTTCTTATAAAATTCAATGGCTTGAAAACTAAATGTATCTAAATGGATAAAAGTACACCCATTTTCTTTAGCGTATTTTTCTGAGCTTTCTAAAAGTTCCGAACCTATTCTTTGTTTTCTTAATTTTGAATTGACCCACAGACATTCCACATACATTGATTTTAAAAATATTGCTGTTAGTATACCTGCAACAATTTCATTATTCTTGTTCCTGATTATGACATTATATTCAAATGGGGCAATGTTGAGTTTAGGACCAACTGTTTCAATATTATATCCGATGAGATTCCATTTTATAAAATCACAATCTTCTTTTGTTGTCTCATATTTAACAGATAATGAGCTATCTAAATTCATAATTACCTCCATAATATTAAGATACGCTTTTAATACATTTTATGCTATGAATGATATGAACGGTTCATTGCAAAAACCGGTTTTTTTGCTGATAAGGTGGGAACTTATTTCAATTTTATGTGGATTGGAACTGAGGGAATGAGGAATCAACACCATAATAATCTCCTATGATAAATGTCAATATATCTACTCAAAAATATTTTTTTATATTTGTTTCAGTTTAAATTGGGTAAAATCTTCAAAAACCCAGTTATTTTTTAATGTGTCGTAAATTATTCCTAATAATTTTCTGGCTGTTGCGATAATTGCCTTACCGGAACCTTTCTTAGTTTTCATTCTCAAATAAAATGCACGTAAATAATCAGAATAACGTATTGCGATTAATGTGCATTGTACAAGGGTTGTTCTGCCGATCTTGCTTCCCTGTTTTGTTATTCTTCCATGCATTACTGTCTCATTTGAGTCACTGACTCTTGGAACTATACCGAAAAAAGCATCAAGATTTTTACGGGAATCAAAGTCATTAATATCGCCAATCACGCTCAATAATATTGTTCCGCTCTTTTCACCAATACCCTTTATGCTTGTTATATTTTCAAAACCTTTCAATCCTTTCCCTTTTTCTTTCAATTTATTATCGATCTCTTCAATGCTGCTTGTCAGGTACTTTATCTGGTCTATACAAACTTTAATTTCAAGTTCTGATGTATCGCTAATCTTATAACCAAGAGCTTTGCTGAATCCTTTCTCACTTGATAGAAATTCCTTGTCAGTTTCAATCCCGTTCATCCTCAAAATATTATGCACTTTGTTTTTGAGCGCAGTACGAAGTTGAACAAACTTGTCCCTTGTGTGGGCCAGACTTTCAATCTCTGATATATTTTCTTCTTTCATCCTGACCTCCGGGATCATGCCTTTACTAGCATAATAGGCTATGGTTTCCGCATCGTTTTTATCAGTCTTTTTTACCGATTCGCTGATCACCTTAAATTTGTAAGGGTTAATTACAGCTACACTCTTTACATATTCTTCCACTTTCTTTTTAAAGTAACGAGTGGTTGTTGTTGTTTCAACAACCACCGTATCTTCTTTGTTAAGATTCATAGCAAAATCCGCCAGGCACTTCAACTTGAATGTTTCAAACTTTTTCTCATCTGTTTCCGGCGTTAAGTAACAAACCGTAAAACTGTTACTGTGTAAATCCACTCCAACAAACCTTTCCATATTTTGCCTCCGTTTATTTAGAGTAGATTTATTACCGGTAAACACCATTCTCCTATCCAGGGTCTATGCCCTACGGTGACGTTTCGGTCATAGGTTTAAAATTAATCTCCTTTTCAGGGTCAAAGCCCTATGTTTTTATCCAACCTACAACCTATCTACTCTCATATTATTATAATATTATTTCAACATGAGAGCTTTTATTTCACCGGTCTATTTATCATACCATCTCCTTTCTTTGGTAACCAAACAACAATCTGAGCTTTAACTAAATAAAGGCCTAAAGCCACTTTACCAATAGAACGCTTTAAGAAACCTGAATGTTTAATAAAACGGAAGAAGATTACTTACGCATTATTCTATTTCACTCCTTAATTTGAACTGGAAAATATTTTATCTATAAAGGTTTATTAAGTCAAAATTATTTATAGGAAAAATGATAATAGCACTCAGGGCAATTATGCTCCGGTGTTTCCAAAAAAATCGTTTTTTATTTTTCAAATTTTTATTTAAGACAATAGTTTTTGTTGGTGTTGAGATTCGAATAAGAAAAAATCGCGTCGTTTTTTGCAAAAATTTTATCTTTCCGGTATGCTATCTTTGGTTGAAATAATAAAAATTCCTATCAGTCATAGGTACAGTGATTATTTCAAATAATACGGCGATTCTTAATTAGCGCAGTCATGGATTGCTCAAATAAGGAGATGAAAATATACAGAAAAATCTTCCCGATAATAGCCATTCTGGTCTTCATTAGTACATCACCGGTTTCATCAGGTGTTTCCGGGTCATCCGCACCCGACGATACTATACCGAATTTAATCCGGAATGGAAAGTTTGAACATGGAAAAGCAAACTGGGATCTATGGGTTTCAGATTCGGCAAAAGCTGTTTTTGAAGTCAAAGAAGAAAAAGCATCTATTACAATCAAATCTCCCGGTGAAAAACCCTGGTCGGTAATTCTCAACCAGGGGAATCTTTTTATTGAAAAAGACAAGACATACCGGATCAATTTTGCTGCGGAATCCGATTCCCATTGCGAATAAAAACAGCCGCAGGAATGTCTAAATATCCCTATTATTTTTATTCAGGAGGAATATATTTCAGCCTCACTTCCGTCAAAACAAATTATTCCTTCACCTTTACCATGCGGCAGGATTCGGACTCGAACAGTGCTCTTCAGTTTCATCTTGGCTGTACCGGCACGGGGACAATTTCTTTTGACGACATCAGCATTACCTGTCTGGGAAATGCCTCGGCAGACAGAGTTTACACAAACTTTATCCGTCCTGAAAAACCGGTTATGAAAAAAGGAATCCAGTTCAGCCTTCAACTTGCTTCCCCTTTTGAAGGAGCTTATGCGCCAGAGCTCCGGGAAGAATATTTTGATATTCTGAAAAAAGACGGTAGGTTTGATAATATCCGGCTTCCGGTGTGGTGGGAATACCATACCCAAAATAAACCGCCTTATACCATTGATCCGGTTTTCTTGAAGAGGGTTGATTGGGCTGTGCGCAACGCTCTCCACAGGGGTTTTTATACAATTCTCAATATGCACTGGTTCAGGGAGCTGGAAAATAATCCGGTGCAAAATAAAGCTCAATACCTTGCCACCTGGAAGCAGATTGCAGAGTATTTTAGGGATTATCCCGATTACCTGTATTTTGACATTCTCAACGAGCCGAATGGAAATCTTGATAAATATTGGAATCAGTATTTTGTGGAATGCTATGATCTGATCCGGCAATCAAACCCAACCAGAACCATTATTATTTCCGGAACATACTGGGCAAACATGGACATGATTCCACAGCTGATCCTTCCTAAAAGGATTCAGAATGATTCGAATGTTATGATCCAGTTTCATCCTTATACCCCGCCTGATTTTTGTTTTCAGGGTTCTATAGGGACTGGTTTTGAAAACGTCCATAATATCCGATGGACAGGCTCAAAGCTTGAAAAAAAGAAAATTACCGATTCTATGGATAAAATACTAACCTGGGCGGCTGAAAACAATAATATACGGCTATGGGCAGGCGAGTTTTGTGCACAGGCCGCTGCTGCGGAAGGTTCCCTGCGGGAAGACAGGCTTATTTGGGTCCGCTTTATCAGAGAAGAATGCGAAAAGCGGAATATACCCTGGAATTATTATGATTTCAGCGAAGAAGGCTGCAAAGTCTATGACATAGAAACAGGTACCTGGGACCGGGAACTTATGGATGCCCTGTTTCAATGAGAATACAGTATATCATATTATCTTATATGGGAATTTCCCCTTGATTAGGAGATTTCTCAGATCGAGTATCTCTTTAAATTCATTTGAGTTCAAAATAGACCGGAACTTTTGATTCTTTGCAAGTTTTGAATTAAAGACCTATAATCTTCATATCTTGATACTTATTCAAGAAAACAGAGGAGACTGAGTATGCAAAATAAGCGGCACTCTTTTCATATTCCGGTATTGGGAATTGGTTTTACCATAGACACACCGGTTAAAGTTGCAAAGTATGGAATATCTTCAGTCATCTCTTTAGTTGATGATTTGCTTATTGAAAAAGTTCGAGAATATTATTCACATAAATACAATGAGGAATATTTAAAAATATCCGAGAGTGACTCTGATCACAGAGCTCATAGAATAACGGCATATTTGAACCTGCTCAATAAAATAGTGAATGCCCAGATAAAAGAATTGAAAGCCTCAAAATTTTCGGCGGGCTCCGATATTAACAAATATTTTGAGATTCTGCCCGAGGATTCTTCATTAAAGAAAGAATACAATCAATATTTATTAGTAAATAATGAAAAAGAAAAGTTGCTGATGGAAGAATCTCCTCAGGGAAAATATATATGCCGGTTCAATTGATGTGAACATTATGGTGAAAGTGGATAAGGATAATTATCTGGGAGATTCTAAATTGACTCCGGAATACGCTGACGCATTATCGGCTCTGCGAGGATATGCTCAGAGTGATATCAATTCTTCGATAGTTTTTTCTGCCGGGTTTAACCGCCGCCTTGTTACTTATATGGAAAATTTCGAAGACTTTTACCCCGATTTAACAGGATTATTTAAAAAGAAAATTATATTAAAAGTGAGCGATTTTCGTTCTGCCGCTACTCAAGCAAAACTTTTCGCAAAAAAGGGTTTATGGATATCGGAACACCGGGTTGAATCCGGTTTAAATTGCGGAGGCCACGCCTTTGCGACGGAAGGCTTTTTACTTGGGCCCATTTTAGATGAGTTTAAAGAGAAAAGGGATGAACTTTATAAATCAACTTATGATATTTATCAGTCTGTAATAAAAGAAAAAAAAGGCCTGGTTCTTACCCGGCTTCCCGAATTGAAGATAACGGCTCAGGGTGGGGTAGGTACAGCGGATGAGCATAATTTTTTGCTGGGTTTTTATAAAATGGACAGCATAGGATGGGGTTCCCCGTTTCTGCTTGTACCGGAAGCTGTCAATATCGATAAATTCACACTAAAAAAATTAACCGCTGCAGGGGAAGAGGATATCATCCGTAGTGAAGTATCCCCTTTAAATATTAAATTTTATACTTTAAAAGATTCTTCAAGCGAGACGGCCAAGCAAAAGAGGATTAAAAGTGGAAAACCGGGCAGCGTATGTACTAAAGGCTTTTTGAAATTTAATGAGGAATTTACTAAAAAACCCATCTGTACAGCATCGAGATTGTACCAAAAACTAAAACTAAAAGAAATTTCTAAAAGACTTTTTAAAGATGCGGAATATGAGGAAGAATGCAGAAAAATTGTTTCCAAATCCTGTATTTGTAAGGATTTGTCAGGCTCGGTTGAAATAAATTATCATACAAATCATTCAAAAAACAAGCCAACTCCTGCAGTCTGCCCGGGACCTAATCTTGCATTTTTTTCAAAGATATCTTCATTAAGCGATATGATTGGACATATTTACGGGAAGATCAACCGGATTGATATTACATCGAGACCTCATATGTTTATTAATGAACTGAAACTTTATATCAATCATCTGGCATGTGAAATCAAATCTTCGGCGAAAGAAATTTCGTTGAAAAGAATGGAAGGCTGGGAGCGGTATAAGACCAATTTATTGGATGGAATTGAGTATTATAAAAAAATGGCAGATCAGATTTATAAAGACAAGATTGGTTTAAAAGAAGTATTTTTAAATGAATTGAATAAGATGAGAGATCAATTGGAATGTCTTATAATGGACTATAAATCCGGCTTTGAGGGTGCCGTTTAAAAATTTGAAGTCTGTTTAAGAAAAATTGCTGAAATTTTTTATAATACCGGATAACTTATCAATATTGAGATTTTACATTTCATTTTATACCAAGTTGCATTTAAAGAGTAAGTCTTATTTCAATTATTTTTTTTATCACTTCAATTGAATTAACCAGACTATATTTAAAAAATATCCATTTACCCTCAGAAATCTCAGGCGTTTCAAGTATTATTTTTTCAAAATCCTTATTAGAAGCAGCTTTTATCACATCATTTTCATGTTGTTTTTTTAGGATTATTTGAATTGTAAAATCATTTTGCAGAGGATACAAAGAAATGATACTTCTGCCATTTTTAGTAAATCCTAACGCCCATCCATAATTTTTACCATAAAATTTATATGCAGATTTCGCTTTTATGATGTTTATGAGATAGGAATTAACCGCATCCCATACCTCAAATTTATTTCCAAGCAATTCGGCAATTTGCTCTTCGCCCGGTTTTTTACCTTTTTCACAAAAATAACCATAACTCATATTTCACCTCTTATTAAGAGTGTTTTGATTGCAACTCAGTACTGAAGGCAATAAAATTATAACATTAAATGCTGACAACAGTCTGTCAACTTTATTAAGTTCATAAATATAATTTTATTTAAGCGAATAGAGAGAAATTGAAATCATTATTAGAACAATAATAAAAAACAATTGAAAAACGGAATGGAGATGTTTTATTGGTATTCTAATTGGCTTATAAAAGCTGTATACAATTCTAAAAAATAAAAGAATGATTTGACTGCAGAGAATAATCCGTAGAGCCTCTTTGTCATCTGGCAGAATGAATAAAAAAGAGAAGAATAGTAATCCCGAAATGATAATTGAAAAACACATATAGAAATTTGTGGTTAAGACAGTGTCTTTAAAAACGATTGATGTTGAATTAAATTCTTTCTCCCAATTGAAGAATCTGGGCCAAAAAAAATGAATTATGCCGAAAAGAATAGATAAAATGTTTGCGATGACAGCTAAAACAATAAGGTTCAATATCCACTCCCATAATTAATTCTTGTTTTTCTAATGCAATTAATTCAAGATCATTATCAATTACATTTTGCAAAATTACTACTTTTTCTGCTTTTTAAGATTTTCTTCTACCCTAAAAATTACCATTTTTTTAATTAATTCAATTGGCAATGGTTCTTCTACCGGAAACTGAACCGAACCTTTTGCATTTTTATATTTCAGAAGCTCGTTTTTAAATGCGTAGATACCGCTTTCTTTTGGGTAAAAACCAATATGCTTTGAATATCCGGCATACCAAATAAGGATTCCATTTAAAAAAAAGGCCGGCATTTGATAGCTGATCTTCTCTTGAGCTTCAGGAACTATTTGTTTTATTACATTTCTAATCTCTTCCAATTTCTTTTTTATATTTTCAGGAAAAGAAGCTATGTATTCATCAACAGATAAATACTCTTTCTTTCCAGAGTAAGACTTTTTCCGTTTTGTGAACTGGCCCCATGCCAGGTCTTTTTTTATTAATTCCTTAATATAGTTTGTTATACTAATTTTCTTATCGATACAATGCTGTTGTATGAGATTGTAAAATGGTATTTCTTCGGAATTAAATAAAACTTGGATCAACTTTTCTTCTTTCATAGTTCTTCCTTAATCTTAAATATTCTAATTAAAATCCAACAATTTATCAAAATTTTTTGTCAGACAAAGAAAGATAGTGGAAACTTTCAAGAGAAATATGTAGTTGTAAGCAATTATTAAATTCTCATTTTTAATTCCGAAGCAATTTTTACCATTTCTTTTTCAGAAGCTTCCTGTGTCAGTAGATTATCATCATTACCGAAAGATAATTCGGTTTTTAAACCGCAGATTTTTTCTTCCAGATTTAATTCATTGATTAGTTTTTGAAAATCAAAATCTATACATGCTCTGTCAATACTTGTATAGATACCGCTTGAACTTTGTATGGCAAGACCATAAATTTTGTCTTCAATTAAATTGTAATGTTTCTTTAAATTTTCTATAATATTATTTGTATTGGTTTGATCCTGGATAAAAATATACTGGAATCCAATTGCATAATCAATTCTATTCTCTTCGGAGTTAAGCTTTGATCTTTCATAGTATAGTACATTAAAAGCAATATCAATTTTACTTATTAATTTATCAAAATATTCAGGAGTCGGCTTCAAATCATTTGTCATGATATCCAAAATGTTTTTATTTCCTTCAAAATTTGGCGCAGCAATAGTGAAAATTTCAGGTTCTTCCATTTCACTATAAGTCACTTTGAAAGAATGATATCTTTGCTCATTATCAAAAAATATATTCATATTGTTGAAAGTAGCCTTACTGATAATTCGATTATAATTTTCAATGTTTGTTATTAAATCTGAAATCATATTCTCCCGGTCTTTGGGAGTATAGATTCCATTAGAGCCCTTTATTGCAATTTCTCTTGATTTTATTAATGTATCGTGACAATCTTTTAAATAATCAGAAGCAGTTTGAATTAAAGATTTTATATCCTTTAGATTACTAACAACGCGGATTTTTGCTTTTATATATTTTGTATTCATATCAATTTTATCTTGTGCTGAACAAATTGAAAAGAGTATTAATATTGAAATTACTTCTATTACAATATTTTTTATCATATATAATGTTACCCTATAAATTAAATTAGAATGACATTTGTTTATATTTATCGGACTAAAAATAAATTCTTGAAATAAATATTATTTAGGGAATACTGAAAAACTCAATTTTCTCGATATTTTGCCACGGAACACAAAGACATTGAGATATTCTATAATGGATAATACCCCCCTATGTTAGGATAGTTGTCGCCTAAAATAGGGAGGAAAAATTTATGATTAACCAGAAGAGATCGCATGAATTTAGGGAAGCTATCGTACAGAAAATGTGTATGCCAGGAGGAAAATCCATCGTAGCCTTGAGCAGAGAAATAGGAGTTTGTGAACAAACGCTTTACAATTGGCGGAAAATGATTCAGAATGAAGTGGCAGAAGTTTACCATGAGAAAAGTCCGAGAGGTTGGAAACCGTCTGATAAATACCAAGCCGTAATAGACACAGCCAATAAGTCTGGTGAAGAATTAGGGATATGGCTTAGGAAGAACGGACTTCAAACAACTCATATTGAACTCTGGAAAAAGGAGTGTAAATCGATGTTGGTTCATAATGTGTACAAGGAAGAAAACAAGGTTCTTAAATTAAGAATTTCAGAATTAGAAAGAGATAACACTCGTAAGGATAAGACAATAGCCGAAGTTACAGCCTTACTGGTGCTTAAAAAAAAAGCGAAGGCACTCGGCTTAATAGAGGAAGATTAACTTCTATGGAAGAAAGAACTAATGTTTGTACATTGATTAATGAGGCTGTGTCATCAGGCGCCCTTAAAGATCAAGCCTGTGATATTTTAGGTTATGATATCAGAACCCTCCAGCGATGGGATAAGAACCTGGAAGGAGATAAAAGAAAAACCCGAGAGTATATACCCAATAATGCCCTGTCGTCAGCAGAAAGAGAAAATATCATCTTCTACAGCTGCTCTGAGCGCTTCGTAAATATGACACCATGTGAAATAGTCCCAACCTTGGCCGAGGAGGGTCTCTACATAGGTTCGGAATCAACCTTCTATCGAGTTTTAAAGGCAGAAAATATGTTACACCATAGATTCGATACAAAGCCGAGAATTGCAAGGCACCACCCGAGAGAGTTAGAAGCGACAGGTCCGACGCAAGTTTGGAGCTGGGATATAACTTATTTGCCAACATATATTAAAGGACAGTACTTCTATCTATATTTGATTGAAGACATTTGGAGCCGTATGATAGTCGGATGGAAAATCCATAATGAGGAAAATTCCGAACTTGCCGCAAAAATGATGATCGAAATCGGAAAAACAACAGACCTGAAAGGACTATATTTACACTCTGATAACGGCTCTCCGATGAAGGGTGCGACAATGTTATCGACCCTGCAAAGACTACAAGTAATACCTTCATTTTCGAGGCCGAGTGTTAGTAATGATAATCCATATTCCGAATCATTATTTAAGACCTTGAAATATGATGTGAAATATCCTGAACGTTTTGAAACACTTGGAGAAGCAAATATATGGATGAAGGGTTTTGTTGACTGGTATAACAATGTACATTTACATTCTGGAATTGGTTATGTAACGCCATCACAGAGGCACAATGGAAAAGATAAAGCAATTTTTGAAGCAAGAAAAAAAACATATGAAGCGGCAAAAAACAAAAATCCGGAAAGATGGTCGAGAGGTTGTAAGAAATGGAAATGGGAAGAATCGGTTGTTTTAAATCCAAATATATTTAAAACTCTTGAAGAAAAAGCGGCATAAAAATATTTACATTATGAGCGACAACTATCTTGACAAAAACCGAATACATAAAAATTAGTGGACTTTGAGTCTCTGTGTCTTTGTGGCAAAAAAGAATAGTTAAAGTGCAAAGGGTAGGATGGTATTTTGGTCAAAATTAATGGCTATTTATTATTTCGATATCAGGCAAATTTTTAATAGCATCTTCAATAAGTTTATATCTGGATAGGAAGTTTTTTATTATATCCAATGGATCATACCAAATCTCATTAAAATCTGATTCTCCATCAATATCCATATTAAAAGCCAAACATTCCTGAGGTGGAGTGAATTGAGCATTAATTCCATTCTTATTACCCCTGGCATCAATTCTATACCATCCATAATCTTTAAGAAATACGCAATTCAAGCCATGAAGACCAAAAGGTTGATAATTATTATCTATTTTAACTCTCTGGTAACAAAGGCCGGCAGGAATTGAATTTGCTCTTAATAGAGCAGATAAAAGATGGCTTTTTGCAAAACAGAATCCGGTTTTATGTTTTAAAGCATCAGATGCTTTTAATGTTAAGGGATTCATCTGATAATCAATGCAATGAAATATTTCATCACGTACAAACTCGAAGCACTTTTTGGCAATATCTAATTCATTTGTTGAATTAGATGTTAATTCTTTAGCTTTATCAAAAACATCGGGGGTTTTCCAATCAATTATATCTGATGACTGTAAATATAAAAATTTATCCATTGAAATATCCTAAAATAACTGTAGTTTTATATGAAAATGCTCCATTATTAATATCAATACAGATTCCATTAAAATATTCTTTGCTATTAATGGTAATCAAGTAAAGAAAGTATTACCAGAGTGAAATAATTTCATCTGATTTTAAAAGAATCATCATATTTTTTAAATTTTCAAGCGAACGGTTATGGCCTTCCTGATCAAATGACGATACGGCATCACTGATTATTACCGGGAAAAAACCCCTGTTTGAAGCGTCTCTTGCGCTTGATTCTACGCCGTATTCTGTAGCAATACCTGAATGTCACCTTCCATCGGTTCAATTGTTAAATCTAAACCATTAGGCGTTTGTTTAATATTCAGGCGGCGTTTATTTCTGAGATATTTTCTGACAGGAGATTCAAATTTATCAGAGAGGGGAATGGATTTTGAAAATATAACGGTTATACCTTTGCTTCTTGCTGATGCAATCAGCTTTTTTGTACTTGATAAAAATTCTTCCGGGTTGAAAATACTATTAACAAGGGAATTTTGCACATCCCAGATTAAAAGAACGGTTTTTTCTGGACTTAAAATTTCTTTAATTTCTTGAATACTTTCCATATAATACCTTCCTATGTGATTTTATTTTTAACCGGAATTTAGCTTTCTTTTTGAATAACATCATTCAATAAGCCAATTGCTTTTTCATCACCGTTTACAAGCAACTCTTTTCGTTGTCTTGTTAATGACTTTATATATATCTCGCCCAGAATTGCGGCTCTTTTACTCGTTATTCCCGGAAGAGAAAATACCAATTCCACAGGCTGGCGGTGTTTCGTATATTTAGACCAGGTATCTTTTTTCGGATCGTTATGTCTTTCAATCCGGTTTTCTAAATCAGCCGTCATCCCGGTATAATAAGTATCATCATTACATCGAAGTATATAAAGTGAATACTGCTTATCCATATATTTCTCTATTTTAAAAGCTTTTTCCCCATTTCAAAGGCTTTCTCACAATCTTTCGGAAATTCGGTTTTTCTTCTTTCACGTTTTTTGTCAATATCCATAAATAATCAATATTTGTATAATCATCCATCTGATAAGTATCAAAACAATGTAGTGTCTCAATATTGCCGAAAGTCCTCCTGAATATTGCTTCATTGCCCTCAGTATGAGCTTTTAGCGGGATACTTTCAAATCGTTCTTTATTCATACCCATACTGTAAATAAAACCCGCTTTTAATTTTCATTTAAAAGAAGATTGAGGCGGATTAGAGTAGATCATATATTGAAATAACAGCCGCTCCATAAATGATTTCATTTCGCCTGAAACAGAACCTATATAAATTGGAGAGCCAATAATGAGCACGTCAGCCTTGTCAATTTTTTTTAAGACTGGTGTTAAATCATCTTTCACAGCGCATTTCCCAAAATTTTTACCTCCATGTTTTTTACATTTAAAACAGCTTATACAGCCCTTGAAATTAAGGTTATATAAATGAATTAATTCTGTTTTACTCCCTTCTGAGACCGCACCTTTGAGTGCATTTTCAAGCAGTATTGCCGTATTCCAATTCTTTCTTGGACTCCCATTAACAGCAATTGTTTTCATGAAATACCTCCGAATTGCTACATAGCGTTAATTTTAATTCCATTAATAAATTTTTATAAAATATTAAATTCAAAGACAGGATGTACGATGGCGGCACCGTTGAAAAGACATGTCCTCTACTAAAAGGAATAATAATTTAATTCCCCAGGAGTTTAGCTTTGATATATTTTCCGGATTCGGTTAAATCCGAATCTTTCCATCCGCCGCTTGTGCTTGCCCCGGGGATAAATATGGAAGCCGTTTCATCCTTATCGTTTAATGACCAATTACACCATGATATTTTATATTTATCCATAAACGAAGTCCAAAGGTCGCTTTCTTTTGGATCAAAGCCTCCGTTTCCGGAAGTGTTGCATGTACCCCATTCCGTAACAAAAATCGCGACACCCCGGCCCATGGCAAATTCAGCTTTTTCACGTACATCCTGTTTATGGAATCCGGCATAAAAATGAAGGCTGTAAGCTATATTATCATAGTCTTTTATCGGGTCAAGAGATGCTGAATCGACATCAAGCGACCATGTCGGAGAACCGATTATTATGATGTTATTAGCCCCTTCTGTCCGGATTATTTTAACTATTTTTTCGGAATAAGCTTTAACGCTATCCCAGGTTTCATTGATTAGAGGTTCATTATAAGGTTCAAACATAACATTCGGAGTGTTTTTATAGAGAATTGCCATTTCTTTAAAGAATGCGGAGGCGGCTTCCAGATGGCTCGATGCATGATGATCATGCCAGTCAATTATTACATATATCCCAAGTCTTTCTGCAATGTCCACGACATTTGTTACTTTATTCATTTCAGCCTCTTTATTGGAAAGATAGCCGCCGCTCTCAATTCCCATTGCGGCTCTTATCACAGTAACATTCCAGTTGCTGACTATATATGAAACCGCATCATAATTCCAGTACTTGTCGCCAAACTGGCTCCAGAATAAACTCACTCCCTTAAGCTGAACGGCATCGCCATTTTTATCAACTATCTGTGTTCCTTTTACAGATAATAAACCGTACTTTTCTACAGGTGTTGTTTCCTGTGAAAAAATAGAATTAAAACCAGCTAATAAAACAATTAAAACTACGATAACTCTATAATTCATAATGACCTCACTAATATCATTTAATTTCTTTAATATTAAATTGTATATTGCCGGAGTGAAATACTCAAAAATATTGTCCTTTAAAAACAGAATCTTAAAACAATCAGATATTTTTAATTATTTTATCTAAGATGCTACTCGCATAATTTAATGGCAATGAAGGCGCCGGATTCTTGTATCGACAGAACCTAGAAGATAAGTATTTCCGTATTCCTGCCTAACCCTGACTTATTTGCGGAAATTCCTCACATTCACTAAAATTATTCTGCTTAAAGGGAGGTATTATATGGCTGAGCATTCCCTGTATATTGTTTTCGGAACAGGCGCAGATTCGGTGGGGCTTGTCGGGAAAATCACCGGAGAAATCGCGGGCATTAACGGGAATATTGTTGACATGAGGCAGGATGTTATGCATGGACTTTTTACAATATTCCTTGTTGTCGACCTATCGGGTTCAACAACCGGGATTACTGATTTTTCAAGGCTCGTTGAAAAAATATCCCTTCAGACAAATCTTACCCTGAAAGTGGATAAATATTTTCCGGTTCCCAGAAAACCTGATATCAAGAATATGCTCCTTATCCTGCTCGGCAATGACAGGCCGGGCATTATTGCGGCAATATCCGAAAAAATCAGTAAATATAATATTAACATCGAATTTTCCAGGAATATTGCCAGGGAAGGCATATTTTTGATGGAACTTCTGACGGATATAAGCGGCTGCACGCTTCCCATGGCCAATCTTAAGTCCGAACTCAGCGGTATTATGAAAAGCATGAATATTTCAACGATGTTTCAGACTGAAGACGTCTTCAACAAAAAAAAGAGGGTAATTGTTTTCAATTTCAGACAAAGCTTTATTCCTTTGAACATTATGGATGAAATTCTAAAACAGACAGAAATCAAGCCCGGAGAAATGTCGGCAATTTTTAGCGGTAACTGGATAACTTCGATCAACAATACCTTGTTAAAGCTTGATGAACTGCCTGCGGATGTCCTGTATTCCATCATAGACACGGTTGTCCCGACACCAGCGACTCTGGAATTGATCCAGACACTGAAGATTATGGGATATAAAATAGCCCTTGTTTCGAATGCCCTGAGTTATTTTACGGATTCAATCAAAAAAAAGCTCGGCCTGGATTTCAGCGTTGGTTTCCCTGTTTCCCTAAACAGCGATACAAAGGCATTGATCGGGGTACAGAATAACGCTGAGAATATAATCTCCATTGATACGCTGGATATCGAAAAAATAACCGGCCAGCTTATCAAAACCGAAAATGTTAATAAAGATGAAATAACGATTATAAATGATAATAAAGATAAGCAATCAAATCCTCCGGGTCTTGGACTTGAATTCAATATGAAACAGATTCTAGATTATTATAACCAGCATGTGCTGACCAGGGAAAATCTCATCGGGATACTGGGAAGTTTCGGCGTTCCGGTATTAAGGTAGAGGCGGAAATTATGATATCAGATATTGAGATCGCTCAAAGTTCAAAAATACGGCCTATAAGTGAGATTGCAGAACCGCTTGGGCTAAAGGAAAACGACCTGATCCATTATGGAAAATACATAGCTAAAGTTCCGAACACTTTACTTGAGAATTACCGGGATAAACCGGACGCCAAATTAATACTTGTTACAGCAATGACGCCTACTTCCATGGGTGAAGGTAAAACAACGAATACCATAGGCCTTGGGCAGGCGCTATCTAAAATCGGCAAAAAGGCTATGATCGCAATCCGGGAACCATCACTTGGCCCCTGTATGGGAGTTAAAGGCGGAGCTGCCGGCGGAGGGTATTCGCAGGTGCTTCCTATGGAGGAAATCAACCTGCATTTTACAGGCGATCTTCATGCCGTTACAACAGCTCACAATCTGCTTTCTTCAATAATAGACAACCATCTGCACCAGAAAAACCTTCCCGAGATGAATCCGCGTCAGGTCACCTGGAGACGGACAATAGACATGAACGACAGGTCTCTCCGGAGCATCCTGGTAGGGCTTGACGACCGGGGACAGAACGGCGTATTGAGGGAGGACGGTTTCGATATAACCGCATCATCCGAAATTATGGCGATACTCTGCCTTTCCAATAATCTGAAAGAACTGAAGGAAAAAATCGGGAAGATTATTGTGGGTTATGATTATCTAAAAAAGCCGGTTATAGCAGGAGATCTGGGCATTCAGGGTGCTATGGCAGCTCTTTTAAAAAACGCGATACACCCCAACCTTGTCCAGACGATTGAAGGAACGCCGGTCTTTGTCCACGGCGGCCCGTTTGCCAATATAGCTCATGGCTGCAACACAATAATAGCCACAAGAATGGCTATGAAGCTGTCGGATTATACGGTTACAGAAGCTGGTTTCGGCGCAGACCTCGGAGCGGAGAAATTTTTCGATATTAAATGCCGTCTGGGAAATCTTCAACCGGGAGCCGTTGTGCTGGTCGTTACAAAAAGGGCCTTTGCCCTTCATGGTATGGAAAATATCCTCAAGCATGTTGAAAATATAAAGAAATTCAATCTTCCGGTAATAATTTCAATCAATAAATTTGAGGACGACAACCCGGATGATCTGAAAAGTATTCTTTCAAGCTGCGAAGATGCAGGAGTTGAAGCGATAATCACTGATTTCCGCGAAAAGGGAGGTGAAGGCGGGTTTGAGCTGGCCGAAAGGATCAGCAGAATCACTTCTACAGAAAATTCTTTAAATAAAGAAAATTTTAAGTTTTTATATGAATTGGACAGGGGCATCAGGCAAAAAGTTGAAATTATTGCCGGTGAGATTTACGGAGCGGACGGTGTTGAATATTCATCCGAAGCGAGGAACCAGATAGACAGGATCGAAAACCTGGGTTACGGTAATCTGCCGGTCTGTATGGCAAAAACACAATCTTCTTTATCTGATAACCCAAAGCTTAGCGGCCGGCCGAAGGGCTTCAGAATAACCGTCAGCTGTGCCCGTGTTTCAGCAGGTGCGGGCTTTGTAGTTATTCAGACCGGAAAGATTATGACCATGCCCGGTTTACCAAAAACTCCGGCGGCAATGAATATCGACGTTGACGACATAGGAAGCATCAGCGGACTATTTTAATAAGTTTATGATTGAACTTATTGATAGGAAAATTTATAATTCGGTTTAATCCATAATATTGCCTATATAACCCGCAAAAGACTTTTCGATATTAAGAGTTATTATTATATTAGCAGTTGTAAAGATGTACTAAGGAAAAGTAAAAGGAATCTAAAGTAGAAAACTTTATATAGGTAAAGTTACAATAAATTTAGTTCCTTCACCAATTTTACTTAGAACCTTTATATTTCCACCATGCCTTTCGGCTATTTTTTTGCATACTGCTAGGCCTATATTGCTGCCCTCATATTCTTCCCTTCCGTGGAGGCGCTGGAATACCCCAAATATTTTATTATAATCCCTTTCGTCTATTCCAATGCCATTATCTTCAACAACAATAACACAAAATCCCTCAGGAGCTTCTTTCAAAGAATAAATCTTAAGGAGAGGTGCTTCACCTCTTTTATGAAATTTGAGCGCATTACCAATAAGGTTTTGGAACAATTGTCTCATCTGTGTCGGATCAGCATTGATTGAGGAAATGATGAAACTTCAACCTTTGCTGAAGTCTTTTCAATACGTATTTCCAAATCAGATAATACTTCTTTTATGATTTGAGAAAGGTCTAAAGTAATATAAGACTCTGCTTTGGTTGTAACCCTGGAATAGGCAATAAGATCGTTTATCAAGATCTGCATTCTTACGGCGGCATTCTGCATTCTATCAAGATAATCCCGTCCCTGTTCTTCTAGAATAGAATAATATTTCTGCTTCAAGCTTTCTCCAAATGTGTTAATCTTGCGGAGAGGTTCCTGCAAATCGTGGGAAGCCACATATGCAAAGTCCTGGAGCTCCTGGTTGCTCTGCTGAAGTTTTTTGTTAAAGGATAAAAGTTTATTTTCTGTTTCTTTACATTTGGTTATATCATGCGCAATACAGACTATACCTAATTGCTGCATGCTGGTATTTTCAATTAACGAACCGGATAGTAAAATTGGAACCTCCCTTCCATATTTTGTTTTGAAAAAAATCTCCCGGTCAACCAATTTTTTGTCCTTAAGTAAATCATTAATAGCAGGATGTAAGACATTAGTATCCAGAAACAGCATATCCATAGACTTGCCGATAATTTCTTCTCTTTTATATCCCAATAAATTTAAAGCGGAATTATTTATTTCTGTCACTTTACCTTCAGGGTCTATTAGAATCAAAGAATCGGCCATTGTCGAGAGAATATCGTCAGCGGCATATGCTGGTGTAAGAGTCATCAATTTATATTTTACAATCGCGTATACTACTGCGGCTGACGCTATTAGTGTGATGATTGGTGCTATTGGAGGTATAATGACGATATCCAATTCCGGTAGTATTACATTAGTTATTGAACCTAAAACTAACGGAATTAAAATAAAAATAAAAATCATTCTTGCCTGTTTTTTTTCCATATATTCGAACTAAAAATAAAGGGACTATCATAGTCAAAAAATAAAATACAGAAAAAAAGGGAAACCAGATCGATTTAAACCAGAGATGCCCCCAGCCATAATATGTTTCCCCCTATGTTAGGATAGTTGTCGCCTAAAATAGGGAGGAAAAATTTATGATTAACCAGAAGAGATCGCATGAATTTAGGGAAGCTATCGTACAGAAAATGTGTATGCCAGGAGGAAAATCCATCGTAGCCTTGAGCAGAGAAATAGGAGTTTGTGAACAAACGCTTTACAATTGGCGGAAAATGATTCAGAATGAAGTGGCAGAAGTTTACCATGAGAAAAGTCCGAGAGGTTGGAAACCGTCTGATAAATACCAAGCCGTAATAGACACAGCCAATAAGTCTGGTGAAGAATTAGGGATCTGGCTTAGGAAGAACGGACTTCAAACAACTCATATTGAACTCTGGAAAAAGGAGTGTAAATCGATGTTGGTTCATAATGTGTACAAGGAAGAAAACAAGGTTCTTAAATTAAGAATTTCAGAATTAGAAAGAGATAACACTCGTAAGGATAAGACAATAGCCGAAGTTACAGCCTTACTGGTGCTTAAAAAAAAAGCGAAGGCACTCGGCTTAATAGAGGAAGATTAACTTCTATGGAAGAAAGAACTAATGTTTGTACATTGATTAATGAGGCTGTGTCATCAGGCGCCCTTAAAGATCAAGCCTGTGATATTTTAGGTTATGATATCAGAACCCTCCAGCGATGGGATAAGAACCTGGAAGGAGATAAAAGAAAAACCCGAGAGTATATACCCAATAATGCCCTGTCGTCAGCAGAAAGAGAAAATATCATCTTCTACAGCTGCTCTGAGCGCTTCGTAAATATGACACCATGTGAAATAGTCCCAACCTTGGCCGAGGAGGGTCTCTACATAGGTTCGGAATCAACCTTCTATCGAGTTTTAAAGGCAGAAAATATGTTACACCATAGATTCGATACAAAGCCGAGAATTGCAAGGCACCACCCGAGAGAGTTAGAAGCGACAGGTCCGACGCAAGTTTGGAGCTGGGATATAACTTATTTGCCAACATATATTAAAGGACAGTACTTCTATCTATATTTGATTGAAGACATTTGGAGCCGTATGATAGTCGGATGGAAAATCCATAATGAGGAAAATTCCGAACTTGCCGCAAAAATGATGATCGAAATCGGAAAAACAACAGACCTGAAAGGACTATATTTACACTCTGATAACGGCTCTCCGATGAAGGGTGCGACAATGTTATCGACCCTGCAAAGACTACAAGTAATACCTTCATTTTCGAGGCCGAGTGTTAGTAATGATAATCCATATTCCGAATCATTATTTAAGACCTTGAAATATGATGTGAAATATCCTGAACGTTTTGAAACACTTGGAGAAGCAAATATATGGATGAAGGGTTTTGTTGACTGGTATAACAATGTACATTTACATTCTGGAATTGGTTATGTAACGCCATCACAGAGGCACAATGGAAAAGATAAAGCAATTTTTGAAGCAAGAAAAAAAACATATGAAGCGGCAAAAAACAAAAATCCGGAAAGATGGTCGAGAGGTTGTAAGAAATGGAAATGGGAAGAATCGGTTGTTTTAAATCCAAATATATTTAAAACTCTTGAAGAAAAAGCGGCATAAAAATATTTACATTATGAGCGACAACTATCTTGACAAAAACCGGTTTTAACAACAGGATAAACCATGAAGCCTTGCCATTGTTTATAAATAAATATGAGAGGAATTAAGAAAATGAAAAGATAAAAATACCATTTTTTTAGTATTTTTTCCCACTTTAAGAAACTAAAATAAACAACAAAAAGAAACTTGGAAAATAACACTATCCGATTGATGAAATATTCATCCATAGTATTGCATTACTTTCGGAAGCTGCAGAATTAAAAAATGCAAAAGATAAATTCCAAATGATATAACAGGAAACGAATAAAGCATGAACTCTATTGATGTAATCTTTTGGATTTTTTGATAGACTAAAAAACATTAGGTATAAAAAAATCAGAGAGGCTGTAAAGTAAGCCAGGGATAAGAGATTCACTTTAATCTCCTTTAAGTGAACTGATAGGAAAATTTATAATTACCACAGCGGGATATTGTACATCGGGGCAAATAAAACTGCAAAAAATCGCCTTTGGAATTTCAAGGTGTATGAAATTTTTATATAATAGTAAGTTTGATATAGAATACCTAAAAAAACTATGGAACATTTTTATTCCTTAGTACATCTAAGATAAAATTCAATAGTTTAGGCAACTTTTAGCATGAAATTATGTTTTTCTCGATAGCCCCCCTGTTGACTAATAGAAACCTTCGATATATACTAACATAAGTATCGAAAAAGGATATTCCCGGTTCTTATTTCAAATTACCTCTGTATTTCCCTTATTTATCATAAATAAATCTAAACTGGTGTTTAAATTGGTAAAATAATTATTTTTGGGGGTTAAAAATTTTATTTCATTCATCTATAAAAATGAGAAATTATAATAGATTGAAGTATAGAGGAAGCAAATATGAACGGAAAAAATCAAAGAACCATCCTGCTGGTGGAAGATGAAGTCATTATCGCAATGGAAGAGAAGTCCTTGCTGGAAGAATATGGTTATCAAGTCATAATGGTTCATTCCGGTGAAAAAGCCGTTGAAGTATTCGAAAAGGACCATTCAATAAATCTGATCCTGATGGATATCGACCTGGGTAAGGGTATAGACGGTACTGACGCCGCATTAAAAATACTGAAAAAGCGGGCAATTCCTATTGTTTTTTTATCCAGCCACACCGAACCTCAAATAGTGGAGAAAACCGAAAAGATCACTTCCTATGGCTATGTAGTAAAAAATTCTGGAATTACTGTTCTCGACGCCTCTATCAAAATGGCGTTCAAGCTTTTTGAGGCGAATGGAAAAATAATAAACAGCGAAGAGAATTTTCATATCCTTTTTAATGAAAACCCTTTTCCGACAGTACTGTCCGAAATACATTCCGGTAAAATCGCGTTTATCAACAATCGTTTTGCCGATGTTATAGACATGAAACCCGAAGCTATTATCGGCAAAACAGTAAACGAAATCGGGCTATTAAAAAACCCGGATGATTTTATTAAATTAACGGAGATGATAATAAACCGGGGTTATGTTGATGACATGGAGGTTGACAAGGTTTACCCGGATGGTTCAAACGGCACCAGTTTGATCTTTATGAGGATGGTTACGATTAATGAAAAACAGTACTGTCTGACAATATTTCTGGACATAACCGAACGGAAGCTAATTGAAGAAGCATTGCGCAAAAACGAGGCACGATACCGCTTTATTTCTGAAAATACCATCGATGTTATCTGGACCTTGAGTTTTAATACGGGTAAATATACGTTTGTCAGCCCTTCCATTAAAAAACTACGCGGTTATACACAGGAAGAAGTAATGAACCAAACCATGGCAGATTCATTAACGCCTGAATCATTCCAAAGAGTTACCCGTTTATTACAGGAGGGGTTTAAAAAGAGAATGCCTGGAGATACAAGCTATTATGAATCCATCAACCAGGTTGATCAGCCATGCAAGGATGGGTCGATAATATCGACCGAAACAGCGATAAAAATAGTTTTCGATGAACAGGGGCAGCCGGTTGAAATTATCGGTGTCAGTCGTGATATTACCGAACAAAAACGGATAAAAGAATCACTATTAAAGAATGAACAACAGCTTCGGATTATCACAAATAATATCCCCGTTTTTGTGATGTATGTCGATTCCCTGAGTTTACGGTATGAATTTGTCAATCAGGGTTATGCTGAAGCTTTTGGAATGTTGCCGGAAAAAATTGTCGGAATGTATGTAAGAGATGTTTTAGGTGATGAAGCTTTTCAGCGGGCCATACCTTATATTGAACGCGCCCGGTCGGGCAAGAAGATATCTTATGAAAACATGGTGCCGATCCGGGGAGACAACCGCTGGTTTAATATTAATTATATACCGGAGTTTGATGAACATGGTCTGGTTAAGCATATTGTAGTAGCCACATTTGAAATCACGGAACGTAAGAAGATAGAAATTGAATTGAACGAATCGAAGCTTCTTTTTCATCAGCTGATTGAAAGCCTGCCCCAGAATATCTATGCCAAGGATCTGGATGGCCGGTTTCTATTTGCCAACCAGCATTATTGCGAAACTGAAAAAAAATCACTGGAAGAACTGATCGGAAAAACCGATTTTGATCATCATCCGCAAGATCTGGCAGAAAAATACCGCGGCGATGACCTCAAAGTGATGGAAACCGGTTTGACTATAGAACTGGAGGAGGAACATCAGGTTATAGGAGGGGAAAAGTTTTTTGTCAGGATAATCAAATCACCGTTATACGATTTAACCGGGCAGATTATCGGCACAATGGGTATTTTCTGGGATATATCCGAACGCAAAAAATACATGGAAGCTCTTCAAAATGAAAGACTGCTGCTCCGCACAGTAATCGATAATATCCCGAATTTGATTTATTCCAAAGACATGGCTCTTCGGAGAACGCTTGCTAACATCGCAGAGGTTCGTTTTCTTGGAGCGGAATCGGAGACCGAGGTTCTGGGTAAAGACGATTTTCATTTTTTTTCAAAGAAAGACGCGGAGCGGTTCCATATTGAAGACCGGAATGTATTACAAAACGGTGAGGTGATTATTGACAGGGAAGCTTATCTTACATTTAAAAATGGACAGACCTGCTGGGTCCTTTTTTCTAAACTTCCACTGTTTGATAAAACTGGACAGGTAATCGGACTGGTTGGGATCAGCACTGATATCACCCGGCGAAAACAAGCAGAGGAAGAGGTTACCTTAAAAACTATGTTCCTGGAAGCCATTGTGAATTCTTCAATTGATGGAATTCTGGTTGTGGACCAGGAGAGAAACAAGATTCTTCAAAATCAGCGGAGTATCGATTTGTGGAAAATTCCTCCCGAAATTGCAGCCGAGAAAAACGGTGTTTCTCAAAGTAAGTATACTACAAATATGGCAAAAAATCCTGAGCAATACCGCAATCTAACGGACCATCTTCGCAGCCATCCGGAAGAAACCAGCCGGGATGAAGTCGAATTGATCGACGGAACTATACTGGACCGTTATTCAGCACCTTTACTTGGGAAAGACGGACAATACTACGGCAGAATATGGATGTTCCGGGATATTACTATGCGTAAACAGACAGAGCAGAAAGTTGAGGCTCTCCTCGCAGAAAAAGAACTCCTCCTCAAAGAAATTCATCACCGTGTTAAGAACAATATGAACACGATTTTCAGCCTTCTGTCGCTTCAGTCGAACGGATTGAAGAATCAGGAAGCCGCCGAGGCTTTGAAAGACGCCGGTAAGCGCGTTTTGAGCATGCAGATATTATACGATAAGCTCTACCGGTCATCCGGTTTTATGGAAATATCGATTAAGGAATATCTGGAACCATTAATCGAAGAGATTACAGGTTTGTTCCCCAACCGCGGAATGGTAAAAATAGAAACTCAAATTGACGATTTCAAACTGGGGGTAGGGGTATTGTCTCCTCTCGGAATGCTGATAAACGAACTTGTCACAAATATAATGAAATATGCCTTTACAGGCACAGGCTCTTTTACAGGACGAAATGAAGGATTGATTAAAGTTAGCGCGTCGATTAAAGACCGCCGGGTCAGGCTTATTATAAGTGATAACGGCAGCGGTATACCGGAAAACATCGATTTTGAAAACTCCACCGGTTTTGGACTCAGATTGGTTGGAATGCTGGTGAAACAATTAAACGCCATTATTCGAATTGAACGTGAAGAAGGAACCCGGATCATTCTGGAATTTGAGGACAAATAAAGGCTTTAAAGGTAATATCACTCTTTCTTATCTCCCTTGAAAATCCAATGGACACCATATCTATCACAAAACTGTCCGTATATCCCAAATGGCATATAATGCAACTCCTGGAATCTATCTTTTTCTGCTCCAGCCGAGAGTTTGTCAAGCACTCTTTAACTCATCATAGCTTCCACCAATAACAAATATAGCGTACGTATCGCCTTGTTTTGGCTCATAAGTTGGGGAAACCATCCAGTCTGTTGCTGATATTTCAATAGCTCCATTTTTCAAATGTGCATTGATAAGTCTATTCCATTTCTCTTTTGGAAACATATCTTTCATAGGAGTATCAACTAATTTTGTAAGGGTTAACTCTCCTCCTAGACATTTTTGATAAAATGTCATTGCCTCTGCACAATTACCATAAAAATAAAAGAAAAGGAGTTGTTTGTATCATGACTTTCTACCTCCTCATTTTGCTTCCAGCAATTCCTTCAGTCCGGCAAGGACCATGCCCCAGTTTTCTTCAGTATGTTTTCTTTCATCTTCTGTAGCATTATTATCCTGTATGACGGTAATTCTCGTACCATTTTTTTCTTTGGCGATCTCGTAAGTCACTTTTTTATAATTTTCCGGAATGTCGGCCAAACCTCCCATACTGCTCCAGTAGGATGTCTCGATCAATTTACCGGGGATCGATCTTCAGGGATCTTGCCCTTATCCTCGTAAGGTTTTCCCTGCCACATACCCCTGTATATTATCTGACTTCCGACTTTCCAGTCTGTAATACATTCTGTGCCGAATAAATATTTTTTGATTTTGTCCGGGTTTACGAGGGCATCCCACGCTTCATCCGGACCAGCATTGGCAGCTACGGAACTTCTCGATATAATTCCAGTCATAAAATCCTCCTCTGTGATAAGTAGCTTTTTTTAAATATTATTTCCAAATTGCTAAGATGCCGCCATATAATGCATAGGTAATGATGTATAATACATTATTAATGACCAATACTACTGGTTTTCGCCCTTCAAACCGGGTGTTCAGGCTATGGGTTAATGCAAAAGTAAACCAGGCAGCCAAGCCTACCAATGCTCCTGTCATGAAATCATTCACTTTTAAGCTGTGGATAAAAACCTGCAATCCATAGGACAAAATGAATGTGGCTAATAGACCCCCGGCCATCAATAGAGGCATGGCCTTTTTATCCTCTTCACTCATTTCTTTCTTGTTTGGGTCCATTCCAACTCCCAATTGCCACGCTTTAAACCATGGAACCATGGGTGAATAATAGAGCCAGCTCAGGACAAAATTAGCTAAACCAATAACAATTAAGGGTAAAACTGAAACAGTAAAATCTAACATAAAACTCCTCCTATAAATATTATAATCCTTCGCAAAGTTGAGAAATTTTTTCAACTTCTATTTCTTTGATTTTCATTAACCCTAAATTTAACTATCCTTTTAATTAATGCAATTGGCAGAGGTTGATCATAAGGAAATTGAATAGTTCCACGCCCGCTTTGTTTGAATTCCTTTAATTCATTTTGAAATTCAGAAAAAACTTTCATGCTTGCCGGATAGAAACCGATATGTTTTTTGAATGCACAAAAATAAATTAATCTGCCATTGTAGAAATATGCGGGCATATTATAGCTTATCCTCGCCTCTGCTTGCGGAGCAGCTTCTGATACTATATCACATATTTGTTGTAATTTTTCTCGAATATCTTGCCGAACACTGTCAAGATATTCATCAAGAGTTGAGAATTTTTGAGTTTCGCTTTTCAATGTTTGTTACCTCTTTTGAATAATGAACTTACACCAGCATTTATATTGAAATTTAATGCCGGTATCGTTTTTTGTCAAGATATATTTGGAATAATTATATCAAGCAAATTATTTTCTCCAGCGTTATTTTCACCATTGACAAAACCTTTTATCTGCTATATAATCGCTTATGGAAAATAAGAATGCCTGTCCGGTCAGTTTAATGTCAAAGACCGCTAACAGCCTGATATTTCTTTTTTTCGCCATATATTCCGTGTATTTTCTATTGACAAAGGGTTTCATTCTAAACGGTTATTTCATGCATGAAACTCACTTAGGACTTTCTCTGAAAAGCGAAGTCTGGGCAATAATATCGTATTTTGCAATTATTTCTTATATAATCTGGGTTTCTATTTATTATTTTTTTTCCGATTTCAACCGGGATAAACCGCTTTTACTAATCTTTTTGACTGCTGTTATTATTAGGCTGGTCCCCGCGGCCTTGACATTCGGGGCAGCCATTGATATGGCAGACTACGAGCTTATACAAAGGTCTGTAATTTCTGGAAACTGGAAATGGTTTATGTTTGAAGCCCCTTATTTTCCTTTTTTTTCATATTTACTATATATTCTGGGCATTCTGAATAATGTCTTGAAACTACCCGAATATTTCGTTATAAAACTTGCTCCTGTTTTGTTCGACTCAATTATGATATTTGCCGTTTATTTAATTACCGACAGAAAAAAGGCTGCCGCTTACGCATGGAATCCGATAACCATAATGGTCAGCGCATGTCAAGGCCAGTTCGATTCAATAACACTTTTTTTTGTTCTTCTATCCATTTATTACATGAGGGGGGAAAAAAGCCCTGCAGTTTCTGGTATTTTTTTGGGGACTGCTTTTCAAAGCAAGTGGTGGCCTCTAATGTTTACTCCGGCATATATTTTTAGGCTAAAACTGAAGAAAACAATTATTTTTGCATTGTCCTGGGCTGCGGTTTTTTTGCTTTTTTCCGGCTTTTATCTGAGGGATCCATCACTGCTTCTAAACCCTTTAAAAAATAATGGTTTACCGGGATACCTGGGGTTGTCCGGTGTACTGGATTTTTTTATAATAAAAGTTCTTAATTTAAATAATGGAATTTTAAACCTTGCGTTTATTATACTTAAAGTTGTCTGTTTCCTTGCAATTTTGTCGGCTGCCTTTTTTTCCCGTAAATGGGAAATCTCTCTTCCCTTTTTTTCATTCTGCTTACATTCTATATCTTAAGTCCTGCCTGGAGCGTGCAATATTATCTATGGCTTACTGTTTTCTTTTTCTTATTTGATCTCGAAAAAAGCCTGTTATACAGACTATTCACAGTATTTCTTTTTGCCTGTTACTTTCTTATTGTTTTATATCGCGGAGGAAGCAGTATACACATTTCCGAAACTGTCCTTACGGATATCTTTAGGTTTTTATCTATGGTTTTGGTAGCTCTATCGGTGACTTTATGGTGGAGTATATACAAGAATAACGGCCGGGTTTTGACTTTTCGACCTGAAAGTGAAACCCATTCACCATAAGATTTTTAGAAGAAAATCTGTCATTTTTTCAAAAATCTTAAATATAATCGGAGATTTTCCTAACTGCTTTTTAATCTCAAATTCGATCTGGCCTTTAAAAATTCCAAACAACATTTTAAGTTCAGAAAAACCGGCATCGAACACCAGTTTATGGCCGCATAATACCCCATTGGGCTGAATCCATTCTCTGACAGACTGGTTTTTAACCCTTTCATACATTTTTGTGCCGGAGATCGGGTAGGGAACGGTAAAGGAAAGATAATCCAGCGGCAAAGATACAGCATACCGGATTGTTTCTAACACTGTATCATTTGTATCTCCCGGATAAAACAGGATGAAAAAAGCGCCGGTCTTAAGCCCGGCTGAACGCGCTGTTTCAACTGCCTTCCTTGCCTGATCAATATTTATCTTTTTATTCATTAATTTTAAGATAGAATCATTTCCAGATTCTATTCCAAAATATATCTTTTCACATCCGGCCTGCTTCATTTCAAGAGCAATCTCATTGTCAATAGAATCAACTCTTCCCAAACATTCCCAGCGAAAATGAAGTCCCCTTCCTCTTATTTCCCTGCAAATTTTTTTAATCCTTTCCTTATTCAACGTAAAAACATCATCACCAAAATGAATATAATCATATCCGAAAGAAAGAGCATTCTCCACCTCTTCCAATACATTTTCTGCCGAACGTTCGCGGTAAGTTGTTCCGAAAACGGTATTGCTGCAAAATTCACACTCAAAAGGACAGCCGCGTGTACTCATGATTGTTGTAATGGCATATCCGTACCTTTTTCTTCCGTAATGAATATAATTTTTATTAGGAAGAAGATCCCTAGCAGGAAAAGGTATAGAATCCAGGTTTGATTGAAAAGGACGGTTTGCGGAAAACATGATATTTTCCGGTGGGAAACCCCGTTTTCTGTCAGTTCTGAAGGTGATTCCCGGAACGTCAATCAGATTAGTACGGTTTTCGTAAGCTGTCACGATCTCTACTGCGGTTTTTTCCCCTTCGCCTATAACAACAACATCGAAATGTTCAAGAAAAGAAGTCGGATCTGAGGAAGGAAGAGGGCCTCCGGCTATAAGAAGCTTCGCGCTAACCTTTAAATGCTTCGCGAATAAAATAGCATTATCACGCATGGTAATCATACAGTAAATTCCGACAATTTCCGGATTAAATGATAAGGCTTTATATATAGCCTCTTTTTTTGATATAAATGTGCAGTCCAGAATCCGAACCTCATGGTTGGCGGCGCGAAGGCTCGAAGCGATATATCCGATTCCAAGCGGGGGAAAACGAAAAGCCGATTTATCATGCTTTGAATTGAAATATGGATAAATCAGGAGTATTTTTTTCATATCTCAACACCAAATTCTATAGCAAATTGAAAGCTGTTTATGACAGGAGGAAAAACATAGGCGAATCCTGCCCAAACAAGCCTCCCTTTAACAAGCTCCCTTCCTCTGTAGAGACTTGCCCCATTAATATTGTAAACCCTGAAGAATAAACTATGTAAAATGTCATGAAATGAGGCGTTTGATGCAAAAACCTTCTGCCATGTCCCGATTGATTTCCCAGAAAGAACAACACCATCTGAATCATGATAACGATCAAAATAATTTGCTCCCAGCTCGTTCATAATACTTATTTCCTTTAAATCTTTCTTATCTATACGGCTTGTATCTGCATTGATAAGGATTTTGTTTTGATTTAATTCGATTCTGTAATCAACTATGATAATTCCGGCGGATTCAACAGTCTCAAATACAGTTTTTATTCCAAATAGAAAGCGAAGGAGATTAGAAATATTTGTAAGTAAATTACGCATAAAGGGCATTCTACGGTGTGCCATAGCAATAATTTCTTTAACGGAATTCATAAATCGGTTCTTTAGAATGTTTGTTTTTCCCATCGATAGCCGTTCAATAAGATTCATCTCATATTCGGCAATAATATGTAAGTGATCTTCAGGACATGAGATTATTTTAATATTTCCCGGAAATATCGTTTCAAACTGCCGCTTAAGTACAGGTATGCCAAAACCGACCCCTTCTTCGGTTAAATCGATCCCGGCGTAAGCCAGTGTCAACCCCTTCGGTATACTGTTAGTCGGGTAGCCTCCTGCATTTTCATTAGTTTGCAGAATTTTAATCGATATGTCATTTCCGGATTTCGAAACAAATTTCTTTATCTTTATTGATAAAATCAATTGTCTTTAGTTTTGATTCGATAAGTTTACTCCTAAGCATTCAAATACTGACCTTGTGTGACATATAACCCAACGGACTATGGTCTTACCTTATTATTCCCTTTTAGGGTCAGCTCAAAAAACGGAAAAAATAATACGCAAAAAAAATTCTTACAAGTCTTATTATAAGATAAGTAATTAAAAATTTCATCAAATTTTAATAATAACCCAAACTGAGCGATTTTTTATAGTAAAAAAGTTGAAAACCATGCTAAAATAAAATGGGGTAAGGAAATGGTTGGAGCCGTCCTTACCCCGAAATAACACCCATTGGGTGAAAAAGCTGGTAAATTATGGCTGAAAAAAATAAAAATCGCAAAAATCAGAAAAATGAAATTCAAGAGATCGGAATTACTAAAGATACATTGACAGGGCGTGGCGGCTTAGCCTTTATAGTAAAATTCATTAAGAAGATAAGAGTATTAACGCTGATAGCACAAGCATTCCAGGGTGTAAGAAAAAGCCGTAAAGGGAAGGAAATCGAAAAAATATTAACCCAGCTAATTTATAACGCTATTGATGGTTCCAAGCAAACGATGACCCGCTTTGACGAGTTGAAAGACGATCAAGGATATCAGAGAATAATTGAAACTTCTCAGTTTGACATGGTTTCTTCCCATATAATGAAGAGGTTTTTCAGTGCTGTGACAACAAAAATGTTGAACAGTCTCCAAGAGGTACTGCTAAGACTTTATATTGCGAAACCGGAGGTCATTATCCTCGGAGCGGACACGATGGTTTTGGATAATAATGACGCTAAGACGAGGGAAGGTGTCAATATAACATACAAATTGGTTAAGGGATATCATCCGCTTTTCATTTATTGGGGAAGCTTTATAGTTAATATGGTTTTTCATGAAGGCAAAGATCATCCGAACCATAACAACGATTTCTTTCAAGCGTTGCGGAAAACGATACGAACAATCCGTAAAGAATATGACAAAGAGAAACCAATCTTGGTTCTATCGGATACGGGATTCTATGATGAGAAGTATTTCCAGGAGATGGATGAACAGAAAGTCTTTTTTATCTGCGGCGGAAGACTGATGGACTGTGTAAAAATGGTGATAATGAAAGAACCCCCTTCGAAATGGGCAGGTTTTGAAAAAAATAACACGGCATATGATTATTTGGATTTTACAGATAAACGGGAAAGTTGGAATAAGGTATATCGGGCAATTTATTATAAACAGGCGGACATCAACGGAGAGTTACATCTTGAGTTTGACAGGCCGGAAACACTGGTCTATACGAATTTACAGGTTGGGATGTTACTGGAAAAGTATAAAGTAATGGAGAAGTACCTGGATGGAAAGGAAATAGTCAGTCTTTATCAGGCAAGAGCAAAGGATGAATTGGTAAACAGGAGTATGAAGGAGTTTTCGGAAGAGGCACTCCCGTTCAAGCGGTTTGAATCTAACGGTGCATATTATTATCTGGAAGTGATAGCCAGTGATTTGTTGAGGGCATTTCAGGAGGATGTATTATCGCCTGTGATACCAATGACAGCTTATCCCAATACAGTAAGAAGGTTGTTTATTGATATAGCTGGAAAAATAGTCCTTACGGCAAGGAAAATTATTCTGAAATTTGAGTGGGGAGTGTATGAACGGTTGAAATTGCCGGAAATATGGAATATATGCACTCTGTGTGTACCTATATAGCTTTGAAAATCAGGAAAATTATAAAACAATAGGGTTTACTGCGCCCAAAGTGATTATTTTTCTGGAATTTGGGGAGGATTTAAGAGAAACGGATCGTTTTCAGACAAGATTTTCAACGTACGATTGAAATTTTTGAAATTCCAGTCTTTCACTCACCTTAATTTTGTGTTTGTTCATAAAATCGCTCACTTTGGGAATTTTATAAATGTGGTTAAAGTATACGCCTTCTTGCGAAAAAAGAATGGAGAGTTTAAAATAATCGGTATTGTTTTTTTCAGGAGAAACCGATGGATGAAGAGATAAAAAGATTGACCGAAGAAGCTGTTGAACAGGTTAAAATTGTTGAAAAAATAAAGGATGAGTTTGGGAAGGTTATTGTAGGTCAGGAAAATCTTCTTAATAAAATGATTTCAGCATTAATTTCAGGAGGTCATCTTTTACTTGAAGGAGTTCCCGGTTTAGCCAAGACATTATCGATTAAAACATTAGCGCAAATTCTTGAGCTTGACTTTAAAAGAATACAGTTTACACCCGATATGCTTCCGGCAGATATACGCGGGACTTTGATCTATAACCAGCATAATGGGAGCTTTGAAGTAAAGAAGGGCCCGATTTTTACAAACTTCGTTCTTGCCGATGAAATTAACCGTGCTCCTTCAAAAGTTCAATCGGCGCTTCTTGAATCAATGCAGGAAAAAACGGCAACTATCGGTGAAACAACATATCAAATTCCCGATCCGTTTTTTGTAATGGCAACACAAAACCCCATTGAGCAGGAGGGAACATATCCATTACCGGAAGCCCAGATGGATAGGTTTTATATGAAGGTATTTGTTGATTATCCGAACAAAAAAGAGGAGAAACGGGTAGTTCACAGAATGAGCGGTTTAACCTATCCGGAACCGAAAGCCGCAGCCACAAAAGAAGAAATTTTAGCTCTTCAAAAATTTGTCGAAAAGATATATGTTGATGAAAAGATATATGATTATGCCGTAAATATCGTTTTTGCAACCAGGAATTATGAGAAAGGGCATGTCAAGTATGGAGCTTCCCCAAGAGCTTCAATCAATTTCATTAAAGCTGCAAGAGCCGAGGCCTTTTTTGACGGACGAGGGTATGTCATTCCTGAAGACATAAAGGCCGTGGCTTATGAAATTCTCCGTCACAGGATTATTCTCAGTTTTGAGGCCGAAGCCGAAGGAATAACGACAGATAAAGTCGTTGAACAAATTTTAAATACTGTTGAAATACCATAAATTTTTGATAAACCTTTGAGTCATCGTTTTCCTCTAATTGATAAATCGAATTATTTAGTTAGAAAATCTGGAAAAATTTCTGATAAAAATACAGCAGAGTTTGCTGTGAATTTAACTTGGGTCAAGCGGCACGCTTGTCTTAATTCAATATTTATTTAAAATTAACTATAAAAAAATATTTCTTGCAAAAAATTGACTAAGAAAATAGCTCATGCCATAATCTTCCTCGCCTGTAGAGATTCAGGTAGATGAAATTATGTAATAGAACTAAGGTGAGTGTTCAGTGAAAAAGAAAAATCCAGCGAATACGAAGGAATTCGTATTCAGCTGAATCAGGTCAAATCTAAAGGTATAAGATAATTATAACGGAGGGTTTGATTCTGGCTCAGAGCGAACGCTGGCGGCGTGTTTTAGGCATGCAAGTCGATCGGCAGCGCAGTAGTAGCAATACTATGGGCGGCGAGAGGCGGACGGGTGAGTAACGCGTAGGAATCTACCCATAGGTTGGGGATAGCCCAGGGAAACTTGGGGTAATACCTGATGACAATGAAAGTTCAAAGGGGCCGCAAGGCCTCGCCTGTGGATGAGCCTGCGTCCCATCAGGTTGTTGGCGGGGTAAAGGCCCACCAAGCCAAAGACGGGTAGGTGGTCTGAGAGGATGATCACCCACAAGGGAACTGAGACACGGTCCCTACTCCTACGGGAGGCAGCAGCCAAGAATCTTCCGCAATGGGGGAAACCCTGACGGAGCGACGCCGCGTGAGGGAAGAAGGTCTTCGGATTGTAAACCTCTTTTATCAGGGAAGAATAAGGTTGGCAGGAAATGGTCAACTGATGACGGTACCTGATGAATAAGCCCCGGCTAATTACGTGCCAGCAGCCGCGGTAATACGTAAGGGGCGAGCGTTGCTCGGAATTACTGGGCGTAAAGGGCGTGTAGGCGGCCTTACAAGTCGAATGTAAAATACCGCAGCTTAACTGCGGATATGCGTTTGAAACTGTAAAGCTAGAGTCTGGTGGAGGGTGATGGAATTCCCGGTGTAGCGGTGAAATGCGTAGATATCGGGAAGAACACCGAAGGCGAAAGCAGTCATCTATGCCGAGACTGACGCTGAGGCGCGAAAACATGGGGATCAAACAGGATTAGATACCCTGGTAGTCCATGCTGTAAACGATGTTCACTAGGAGTTGGCGGTATCCGTTAGCTCCGTAGCAAACGCATTAAGTGAACCGCCTGGGGAGTACGGCCGCAAGGTTGAAACTCAAAGAAATTGACGGGGGCCCGCACAAGCGGTGGAGTACGTGGTTTAATTCGATGATAAACGAAGAACCTTACCAGGGTTTGACATGTATCCGCAATCTGCCGAAAGGTAGAGTTCCCGTAAGGGACAGATACACAGGTGCTGCATGGCCGTCGTCAGCTCGTGCCGTGAGGTGTTGGGTTAAGTCCCGCAACGAGCGCAACCCTTACTCTTAGTTGCTACCCGCGAGGGAGCACTCTAAGGGGACTGCCGACGATAAGTCGGAGGAAGGAGGGGATGAGGTCAAGTCATCATGGCCTTTATATCCTGGGCTACACACATACTACAATGGCTGCAACAGCGGGGAGCGAAGTGGCGACACGGAGCGAATCCTCAAAAGCAGCCTCAATACGGATTGTAGTCTGCAACTCGACTACATGAAACTGGAATCGCTAGTAATCGCGGGTCAGCAAAACCGCGGTGAATACGTTCTCGGGCCTTGTACACACCGCCCGTCACACCATCCGAGTTGGTTTTTCCTAAAGCTGGTTACTCCAACCGCAAGGGGGAGGCTGGTAAAGGAAGAGTTGGTAAGGAGGGTGAAGTCGTAACAAGGTAGCCGTACCGGAAGGTGCGGCTGGATCACCTCCTTATTTAGGGAGAAAAAGGCCTCAAAGGCCAGGGGTCGGGGGATGAGAATCCCCCGGGAAACCCAAACCGGTCAATAACCGGAAAAGCGCTGAACACTCATCTTTATATATTATAAAATAAAAAGTTAGAAGGTATAAAGCTGGAGTAAAAAGTATAAAGTTAATTAAACTAACAATTTTAACTTTATACTTTTTACTTTAGACTCTTAAAGGGGTGTATAGCTCAGTTGGTTAGAGCGCAGCCCTGATAAGGCTGAGGTCGGTGGTTTGAAACCACCTACACCCATACGGGGATATAGCTCAGCTGGGAGAGCGCCTGCCTTGCAAGCAGGATGTCAGGGGTTCGATTCCCCTTATCTCCAGAACGAGTCGAAAGTCGGGAAGTCGGCGGTCGACAGTCGAAAGTTAATGAAAATAGAGAAATTTGAAGATATAAAGGCTTGGCAGGTTGCAAAAGAGTTGACTGGAGAGATTTACGAGCTAAAGTGTAAAAGTGATTATGGTATTGATATAGGATACAAAGATCAAATTCAGAGAGCATCAATATCGATAATGTCGAATATAGCCGAAGGATTTGATTATAGGAATGATAAAGATTTCATAAGGTTTCTGCGTATAGCAAGAGGAAGCTGTGCTGAAGTGAAATCCTTGTTGTATATAGGTTTTGATATAAATTATATAAATAAAGAAAAGTTAAGTGAATTGATAAATAAAGCGGAAGAAATTGTAAAGATGATTAATGGATTGATAAGATCCATAATATAAATCGGCAAAAGACTGTAGACTAATCGACTGTTGACTGCCGACTAAAATAGGTTATAGGAATAAGGTAAGAAAGGTCAAGGGAAAAAGGGCTAAGGGTGAATGCCTTGGTACCAGCCAGCGAAGAAGGACGTAACAAGCTGCGAAAAGCTTCGGGGAGTCGCATATGGCTTAGATCCGGAGATGTCCGAATGGGGGAACCCGGTGAGAGTAATGTCTCATCATCCCTCACCTTTTTGTAGAGCTTACCGTAAGGTGGAGCTCCAAAAAGGTGAGGGAGGCGCACGCGGGGAATTGAAACATCTTAGTACCCGCAGGAAGAGAAATCAAAAGAGATTCCGTAAGTAGCGGCGAGCGAAATCGGAAGAGCCCAAACCAGGGGATTTATCCTCTGGGGTTGTAGGACCTCGACGTAGGACCTGTGAAGTTAGCAAAACGGTTTTGGGAAAGCCGGCCAAAGAGGGTGAAAGCCCCGTATGCGAAAACGAAACAGGCCGAGAGGTATCCTGAGTAACACGGGATTCGTGGAGTCTTGTGTGAAGCTGGGGGGACCATCCTCCAAGGCTAAATATGGCTGGTGACCGATAGTGAAGAAGTACCGTGAGGGAAAGGTGAAAAGAACCCCTGATAGGGGAGTGAAATAGAACCTGAAACCCTTAGCCTACAAGCAGTCGGAGTGCTTGAAGTTTACTTCAAGTATGACGGCGTGCCTATTGAAGAATGAGCCTGCGAGTTACAAATAGTTGCAAGGTTAAGGAGCTCTGCTCCGGAGCCGAAGCGAAAGCGAGTCTGAATAGGGCGTTGAGTAGCTATTTGTAGACCCGAAGCCAAGTGAGCTAACCATGAGCAGGATGAAGTCCTGGTAAAACGGGATGAAGGTCCGAACCGTTGAGCGTTGAAAAGTTCTCGGAGGACTTGTGGTTAGGGGTGAAAGGCTAAACGAACTTGGCGATAGCTGGTTCTTCCCGAAATGCATTTAGGTGCAGCCCTGTTGCCTGCTAAGCAGGCAAGTAGTTACTGGGGGTAGAGCACTGGATCGGCTAGGGGCAGCAATGCTACCAACCCGAACCAAACTACGAATACCGGTAATGTAAAAACAGGAGTGAGAATGTGGGGGATAAGCTCCATGCTCGAGAGGGAAACAACCCAGACCGCCGGCTAAGGTCCCAAAATTCTGCTAAGTGGAGAAGGAAGTGAAGCTGCTCAGACAGCCAGGAGGTTGGCTTAGAAGCAGCCATCCTTAAAAGAGTGCGTAATAGCTCACTGGTCGAGCAGTTTTGCGCCAAAAATGTACGGGGCTAAGCAGGATACCGAAGCCGCGGATAAGCAATCTAACGATTGTTTATGGTAGGGAAGCGTTCTATTTGCGACGAAGGTGTGGCGTAAGCCTATGCTGGAGCGGATAGAAGTGAGAATGCAGGCATGAGTACACGATAAAACAGGTAAAAAACCTGTTCGCCGAAAGCACAAGGTTTCCTGGGCTACGATTTTCGTCCCAGGGTTAGCCGGTCCCTAAGGTGAGGCTGAAGGGCGTAGCCGATGGGAATACTGTTGATATTCAGTAGCCGTCTGATGGAGTGATGGGGTGACGCGGCGGGTGGAGTAGTGCGGACTGTTGGATGTTCGTCGAAGCAGTGAGGATGGCGTGAGTTAAATGCTTGCGTCGCAAGTCCTGGCTGTGAGCGATCCTGTCTTCGGGCAGGAGAAGACTACCGAGTCTGCAGCCGAGAAAGAACCCCTAAGCGATGAAATCAGGCGACCGTACCAAAACCGACACAGGTGTGCGGGAGGAAAACTCTCAGGCGCACGAGATAACCCTCGCTAAGGAACTCTGCAAACTAGCCCCGTAACTTCGGGATAAGGGGTCCCGCCTTCGGGCGGGCACAGTAAAGAGGTTCAGGCGACTGTTTACCAAAAACACAGGTCTCTGCAAACTCGTAAGAGGAGGTATAGGGACTGAAACCTGCCCAGTGCCGGAAGGTCAAGGGGAGGTGTTAGCCGCAAGGCGAAGCATCGAACTCAAGCCCCGGTAAACGGCGGCCGTAACTATAACGGTCCTAAGGTAGCGAAATTCCTTGTCGGGTAAGTTCCGACCCGCATGAATGGTCCAACGATCTGAACACTGTCTCAGCGAGGGGCTCGGTGAAATTGTATGGCCGGTGAAGATACCGGTTACCTACGGCAGGACAGAAAGACCCCGTGGACCTTTACTGCAGCTTGGCATTGAAATTTGATTTAACATGCGCAGGATAGGTGGGAGACTATGAAGCTGGGGCTTTGGCCTCGGTGGAGTCAACCTTGAGATACCACTCTTGTTGAATTGGGTTTCTAACTTACATTCCGTAATCGGAGTGGAGGACATTGTCTGGCGGGCAGTTTGACTGGGGCGGTCGCCTCCTAAAGAGTAACGGAGGCGCACAAAGGTTCCCTCAGCACGGCTGGAAATCGTGCGTAGAGCGTAAAGGTATAAGGGAGCTTGACTGTAAGGCAAACAAGCCGAACAGAGTGGAAACACGGTCTTAGTGATCCGGTGGTTGCATGTGGAAGCGCCATCGCTCAACGGATAAAAGGTACCCCGGGGATAACAGGCTGATCTTCCCCAAGAGTTCACATCGACGGGAAGGTTTGGCACCTCGATGTCGGCTCATCGCATCCTGGGGCTGTAGAAGGTCCCAAGGGTTGGTCTGTTCGCCCATTAAAGCGGTACGTGAGCTGGGTTCAATACGTCGTGAGACAGTATGGTCCCTATCCGCCGTAGGCGTTTGGATACTTGAGGGGGTCTGCTTCTAGTACGAGAGGACCGAAGTGGACGAACCGCTAGTGTACCTGTTGTCACGCCAGTGGCATAAGCAGGGTAGCTATGTTCGGAAAGGATAACCGCTGAAAGCATCTAAGCGGGAAACCCACCCCGAGATGAGGTGTCCCTTACGATCTCTGGTAGACTACCAGTTTGATAGGCTGCAGGTGTAAGCGTGGTAACACGTTCAGCCGAGCAGTACTAATCGATCGTTCGCCTTGACCTTTCTTTCCTTTATTCTTGTCAAGGGTTGACAAGGGGTTTTAACCCCTTGTTATTTCCTTGTCGTCTTAATTTGCCTGATGACCATAGCGCAGGCGTTACACCCGGTCCCATTCCGAACCCGGAAGTTAAGCCCTGTGTCGCCGATGATACTCTTCGGGGGAAAGTAGGTGTCGTCAGGCTTTTTTTATTAACATAATGGTCGCTGTTCCACCCATTAGCAGCTTTTCAATAAACATTCATTAATTTTATGAATAATATCTATCCGGTTTATTAATCGTTCAGAATTAAAGCAAGTAATAAATTCATCATTTGTAAAAAGTTAAAAAAATATTAGCCAAGACTTATGCCATTGATGCGATAAAACTTGAGCTTATTATCTTATTAGCAGCAGTTACACGTCAATGCGTCGGTTGTATCGTTGTTCATACCGATACCGCGATTAAGTAAATGGAATCATAACAAGTCTATCCGGAATTATATCGAATATGCGGAAGTTTATTTTTGGATTTTTTGTAATACATCTAAATTGAGGAGGCTTTTATGGAAATAAAATTTGTTCATACTGATATTGTTGCAAAAGATTGGAGAAAATTATCTGATTTTACATAAAGGTTTTTAATTGTAAACCTTTATATCCCGAGAGAGACCTTTCGGGTGAATGGATAGATAATATGACTAATATAAATAATGTTAGAATTAAAGGTATTCATCTTAGTTTACCAGGATATGAAGATGGACCCACTTTAGAGATATTTCAGTATGAGCCGGACTTTTCCAGGAGTACGTCTCATATTAATCGGCAGGGATTCGGACATATAGCATTTCATGTTGATGATGTAGAAGAAGTATTAGCAAATTTAATAAAATATGGCGGAAAGAAGCTTGGAAGAGTAGTTAAAAAGCAGTATGAGAATCTTGGTTTATTAACGGCAGTTTTTGCGGAAGACCCCGAGGGAAATTTTATAGAAATACAAAATTGGAAGAAATGATTTTTTAAATTTTGATTATGTGAATTATTTATAAGAAAAATATTTATAGATTTCCTGGCCAAGCATTTATGGATAAAGCTTACCATTCTATTATATTCGGTTTGTCTTTTGGGAGCTACATGGAATCACATTTTACAATTGATGGACAAAGGCTTCTTACCTTATACAAAGTGGTTTGGAGCGCCTTTTATTTTGAATATTTTCTGGACCTCTTTAACCTTTATTGATCCATTAATGATAATCGTTCTTTTTATTAATGCTGGTTTGGGAATATTTCTGATTTTGATAATTATGGTGATTGATGTAATTGTTAATATTTATGCGACTTATCATCTTTGGAATTTGACGATTTTGAGTAATAGTGGATTGCTTTTGCAGATGGCTTTTCTCGTTTTTGTTTTTGTTTCGGGGATTTTTATTTTAAAATACAAAAGGAATTTTGATTCGCTTCAGGACTGTGAAAATGAAGAAAGACGAGAAGGGTAAAGCTGATTGAACAATCAAATTTGACTTGTTTCAACGTATGTATTATGATCAACAAGTTAAAGACTTACAATTAGTCATTCGGCATTTTGCGGTGAGCATAACTACAGCTGATGTTGAGAACTGTCACAAGAATTTACCCAAGGAGTAAGGAGTGAAGCGGGCAGTTATTATTTATTTTTTGTTATGTTTGGTAAATATAACGTTCGGACAAGCAAATTATTTGACTATCACTAATTTTATAACTATTCAAATTACAAATGATTATGCCGTAGGTTTTTTGGATAAGATAGAGACATTTTATAACAATAGAATGAGTATACTAATTGGTGTACTTGGAATAGGTGTTACTTTGTTGATTGGTATTACTGCAATAATTGTTTATATTGGTAATATTGTATATCCAAAAGAATTAAAGAAAAAATTAAAGGAACAGGAAATAAAAATTAACAGATTAAATAAAGATATTGATAATAAAATTCAATTTAATATGTTTAAAAATTCATTAGATAAGCATCTATTTGAAAAAGAAAAAATTATAAGTAATGTATTATTATATTCTTTAAATATTAGAGAAAATGAATATATTGAGGTGATTATTGAAGAATATAAAAAGTGTATAAAGGAAGAAATTGCAATCGTTGATAGTAATTTCGAAATTATAAAAAAAGATAGATTAGATGGTAGAATAGCCACATATAATTCTAATTATGATATATATGATTCTTTACAAATTAATAGGATTGTTTATTCACTTGGCTATAACTATAAAGAACTCCAGAAAGATATTCTATCTCTAAATAAAGAACTAGATAATAAAATAAGAGAATTTAGTGATTTTCAAGGGACACCTTTTAACTTAAACAAAGCTGATATTCACTTTCCCGGAAGAGAATGAAATTATAAAAAATAGTTGTAAAACCGCATCTTTTTATTCAATTAATCACTTAATAATTTTGAAAAGAGAAAGTTTTTACTTGACATTCTACTACAAATGTAGTATATTATTATTGAAAGATAGATAAAGGAAAATGCTATGGAAGAAAAAAGAAAATTCGGAGAGCTGGAATTAAAAATTCTAAATATACTCTGGGAGAAGAAACAGGCGACTGTCCTTGAGGTTCAGAAATTAATCGGAAATAACATCGCATATACCACTATTATGACTGTTCTTTCCAGAATGTTTAATAAGAAACTTGTTGACCGGACAAAAGAGGGGAAGAATTATATTTATATATATAAGAAAGAAAAAGACGCGGAAATCGGCGGTATGCTTGAAAAGATTAAAAAATCTATTTTTGGAGGTAAAAGCTTTCAGATGGTTAATTATCTGATTGACAATTCCATAGATATTAAAGCGGAAGACCTGGAACTTATCGGCAGGCTTATTGACAAGAAAAAGAAGGAAGTAGATAGAGAATCCCGGGAAGGAGGCGGTTTATGATAAACCCGGTAGCCGTTTATTATGCCGCCAATATTTATCTCAATGCGGTAATAAGCTTTTTCGTGAGTGTGCTTTTTGTTGAGTTATTTATTTTTGCTTTCCGTTTGAAAAAGCAGCAAAAATTCAGGTTTATCTATTTTCTGCGGATGATACCCTTCATTAAAATTCTATACGATATATTCTTCCAGTATGATTTGTCCAGATGGGCAATAGCGTATGGTATAGATATAGTTAACCGTCTTCCATTTTCTCTATCGGCTTATGTTGGGGCCATATTTTACAAACCCTTTATACCAGCATATTCTTACCTGGAGCTTTCCATATATAATCTTTTTACTGTAAGCTTTGCAGATTTGATTACTCAGAATGCCGGATTCACTATCACATTTATAATGGTTTCAATCTTAATTAGTGGTTCGATTGTTTTTACTGCGAAATACTTGATTGGCATTATTATTTCCCGGTTCAATTTGAAGCAAAATTATGCAAGTTTCCTAGAAATAAAGCCTGATAATTTATCTCAAGATACTGGAAAAGCGTTTGATAAAAAGCCGGGTAAAAATATTACTAACAGATGAGAAAGGAATATCCCCATTTTCTTTTGGGTTATTACAACCGAAAATTATAATTCCGGATTCTTTGTACAGGAAGCTTTCTCAGGAAGAAGTAGCGGCATTGATTGACCATGAATTCGGTCATATCCGATGGCTGGATATCGTTTCAAATATGTTTATAAAATTAATCAGCTTTATTTTTTGGTATATTCCATTTATACATAAATATGCAAAACAGATATCTTATACTGCTGAACTGGCATGCGATGAAGCGACACGGAATAAATTTGATCTGGCAGTTCTAATTGAGAAGATATTGAATAGTTTTTTAATTACATCTCCCGCTTTGGTCTCGAACTTAATTTCTTCAAATTCAGAAGTAGTCAGGAGATTAAAATATTTATTGGAATCTAAAAAGAAAAAAAGCGGGAGATTGAGATTTATAACCAATATTGTATTAATCGCGTTTTCTATTATTATTATTTCTATGGTATTGAAAAGCCGGTTTGGCATAATATAACAAACGTAGCGTTTGAACTGGTTTATGGTTCGTAGATTGTTAATAAGGTAAAAATGAAGGTTCCTTTATTTCAAAATACTACATGCGTAGTATTATTATCTTTTTAAAAAATGTTATTTTACCACAGGAGGTTTTTTATGAAACAGTGGAAAAAATTACTACTCAAGGCAACAGTTACTGTTGCCATGGTGTTTGGGGGAATTTTCCTGCTGAAGGTATCTATATTTCCGGGAAACCTGAGCCTGGGTTCAAAGAATAAAGATGTTGAATCGGCAAATAGTTTCTCTGATATGCTTAAAATGCAGGATATATTCCGGGTTATAGCAAAGAGCGTTATGCCTGCCGTTGTCAGCATTAATGTGGAAAGCGACCAGGTAGTCCGGAATCCATACGGCGATATGTTTAATGACCCGTTTTTACGGAGGTTTTTCGGCGATGAAGGAAATCAGGGGCAGATGCCCAGGGAATTCAAACGAAAGCTTCAGGCTCTTGGCTCAGGGTTTATTATCACGAAAGACGGTTATATCCTAAGCAACTACCATGTTGTCAAAGAAGCGACAAAGATCGTGGTGATCATGTCAGACAACCGTAAATTCAATGCAAAGGTTGTCGGCTATGATGCGGAAACCGATGTAGCCCTTCTTAAAATTAACGCTAATGATCTGCCTGTTGTAGCTATAGGTGATTCAGGTGAGTCCCAGGTTGGGGATCTGGTTTTCGCGTTCGGCAATCCGTTCGGCCTCAGTCAGACATTTACATTTGGAGTAATCAGCTATATCGGCAGGCAGGGAATGACAGGTTATCAGCATTTTATTCAGACCGACGCCGCAGTGAATCCCGGAAATTCGGGCGGTCCTCTTGTTAATTTAAAGGGGCAGGTTGTCGGTATTAACACAGCCATTCAGTCTCAGAGCGGAGGTTATCAGGGAATAAGTTTTGCCGTTCCTATCAACATGGCAAGGTATGTTTCACAAGAGCTTATAGCTCATGGTAAGGTTCAAAGGGGCTATATAGGCATATTTATAGATGATATCGACAGCAAAACCAGAAAAGAATTAGGCCTTGCCGAAAATGAGGGGGTTTTCGTTTCCAAGGTTGAGAAAAACGGGCCGGCTGATAAAGCAGGCATACAAAGCGGAGATATAATCACTAAAATTAATGATGCGGCTATCTCCGGCAGCGCGGTACTGCAGTCAAAAATCAGCGAAATGACACCTAACAGCACTATAAAGGTTGAAATTTTCCGCAATAAAACTAGACTCACAATGAATATTACTTTAAGGGAAAGGCCAAACGGTACTGTTACTCAAAATCAAACGCAGAACGGACAGAATCCTGGAAATACTGTTGACTTTAAAGGAGCTCAATTTGCAGAAGCCACTCAGGAAGCTCTGGATCAAAATGATGCGAAATACGGAGTTTATGTTGAAAGCGTAAGCCCTGACAGCATTTTCTCTGGCGTACTGGACGAGGGTTCAATCGTTTCTTCGATAAATAATGAGGAGATTAAGAGTCTTAAAGATCTTAAGGCTTTTGCGGATAAAAACAAAAACACAAAGTCATTCATCTTCCTGGAAACTAAAGACGGATATAGTTATTACAGAAGTGTTGAACAATAAAATGTTAAATTCTTTTAGGCTTAACACAAACTCCGGCGGTTTAACGAAACCGCCGGAGTTCTTTATATTTTCAACGCTATCAGACTCCTAATAATTCCATCTTCTTCAGAATGGAATTAAGCCCTTTCCCTTTTTTTAATAGTAATTCTGAACTTTCATCATTATTAATTTGTATTTCAGAGATTTCAGGTTTTTTAACAAGCACATCATTTTTAAAGGCTTTATCCTCAAACAGTTCGCTTAAAACTTCGCCCCAGCCGAATTTATCAGTAATCATCTTCCTGGTTTCATTCCTCATCTTTAAATATTCCTGATGATTGTTTAAAATCATATCGATAAGGCTCTGTATCTTTTCTTCCCATTCTTCATGATTAATGCTTAAAGCCCAACCCGTAATACCGTTTTTTATAATTTCTTTAGGCCCTCCGGTATCGGAAACAATAGCAGGTAAGCCGCATGATTGGGCTTCAAGAACAACCATCCCGAATGTATCCGTTGTACTTGGGAATACCAGAATATCGGAGAAAGAATAAATCTCAGGCAGGTCTTTGTTGTCTAAAGCGCCTGTAAAAAAGACTCTTTCATTTTTCTTATATCTTGTCTTCATTTCGGGTAGGTATGGACCGTCGCCGACAATGATCAGATTCAATTTGTTTATTTTCTTTAAGAGATTATCATAAACAAGAGACAGAAAATCGAGATTTTTATCTTTTGATATTCTTCCTGCATACAATAGATTAATCCCGCTCTTTATGCCCATCTTTTCTTTCAGAAGCCCGTTTTTAGGCGCAAAAACACCTGTATCTATGCCTCTTTTGAATAGGGTCATTTTATTCCGTTCAAAACCTCTCTCTTCCAGTAAATTCATATATTCCCCGGTCGGAACCCTTATCTCATCCATAGTTGAATAAAACCATTTGGTATAAGTCTCTGATCATGACTGCTATGCTTTCTTCCTTTGTTATTTCCATAACTTCATTTGTAAAATCTGTATGATAAACACCTGAGCATTTTGTTTTTAAAAGTTTGCTGATTAACAAACCCATAAGCCCGATAGGGCCGGGAGTTGAGATTATTATTTCGTCCGGGTCAAACTCATAGAGCTCCTTTAAAGCCGTTAAAACCAACGGGATCTTTAAAGAAATTTTCTCATAATAGGGGAGTTTAAAACTGTAGCTTGCCGGAAGGTTGATAACCTCCGGTGGAATATCCTTGCTTATTTCTTCAGGTAGAAGTGATGTTACAATCCTCAAATCCCTTCCCGTTTGATGGCAAAGCCAGCCTATTTTTTTCAGAGTAATCGATACGCCGTTCAGATCATTTAAGGTATCTGTAAACCAGAATATGCGTTTACTTTCATGCCGCCTCTTTTTTTCAAGCGAAACATTCAAATCATGAATAAGATGTTTGTTGCTGTGCATATGCTGGAATGTGGTCATAAAAGGTACAGAAAGGAAAATTCCCGGCAGTGATAGGGAAATATTTTTGATAAGACTTACAATATTCCCTTCCTTTAAATTCTTTTCAAGCGATGATGTCAGAATCCTTAAAAACTCATCGGCTATCGCGCTGACTTTATCATAAACAAGCTCAAGCTTCTTTTCAACATTATCATCCTGCTGAGTCTGGATTTCTTCCACAAGTTCCACTAGCATCTTTTTAATCTTGCCCTCTTTTTGCGATTTAATCCGGTTTATTTTAATCTTATCAAAAAATGTCAGACGGCTTTCTTCAAAAACAAATCTTGTAATCTGGCTTATAAATGAATTTTTCGGTGCGGACTTCGATGTATATTTCGATGTGTATCGCATAGAAAAATCGAAAGCGATTTTATAAATCGCAAAAGCCAGGGACTGAAAATTGTTATGCCTTCCTTCAGCGATGCTTTTTTTATCCCGGATTGAGTCAACAAACTCTTCAGGTGTCCTGGCATAGCCTACAGAATAGGTTTTACCGATAAATAAACCGGCATGATCATCCGAACCGCCTGTAAAGCCCTTAATCCAGGGTGTGTCGCTTATCGGTTCAATCCCATGCTTTAAATGAAGTTTTTCTATGTCATGAGGAGTCAGTTCCTTCAAAATTTTCATCCAGCCTTTATTATGTATCTTATCCCTTGCGCCGTTCATTCCCTCAAAAACATCAAATAGAAGTATGAGTTTTTCCAGATGCTCGGTGGTGATTCTGTTATTTACCGAATAGGTTGCATGCGCGATGGAATAAGCAAGCTCTTTCTCTTTAATATATTTTCTCAACTCATAAATATTTTCTCTTTTCTTCTCTATATCCGCGAACTCTTTCTCGGTTATTCCATAAATAAGTATATGAATCTTACAGCCATCCTCGGGAAAATAGGCCGTAGCTTCGACACCGATAAAAACTCTTTCGGGATGCTTTTCTTTTAAGTAAAGCGCTCCGCGGATATTGTTGTGATCTGTAATGGTAACAAAATCCATTCCCCGGCTTACCGCCGTCTGATATATAAAATCAGGCTCAGTATATGATTCCGCTGTTCCTATTCTCTGAAGAAACCACTCCGAGGGATGGTCGGAAAATTTTGAATGGACATGGGCATCGGCTTTCATCATAATATCCTCCCGAATTAAATCGATTCCATATCCTTATATTATAAGGATTAATTATTAGAATATGAGAAAGGAATTGTGTGTTTTTATTAAATTTTTAGATGTGCATATTTTTGATATGATCATTATGCTGGCCGGACTTACCAGCTTGAAAGACTTATATTCAATCTTTAGCCGGTAAAAAAACAAAACTTCCCATTGTGCATATCTTGTGCTAAAGTTTATTCAGAAATACAATTTAATAATGGTGCCGCCGATGGCCCCGGCTATAACAATGACCCAGGGCGGTAATTTCCAGAAGACCAGTATACCGAACAGTATAACAAGTAGCGCAAAATCAAATGGTGAGAGAATCGCGGAAACCCAAAGCGGATTGTACAGCGCCGCGAGCAGGATTCCGACTACAACGGCATTTACAACGGTCAAGGCGCCCTGGACTCTTTGATTTTTTCTAAGCGTACTCCAGAATGGTAACACTCCTATTATTAGAAGAAATCCGGGAAGAAAGATAGCTACGGTTGTAAGTATGGCTCCGGGAATACCATAGATTATTGCCCCAAGGTATCCGGCGAATGTAAAGAGAGGCCCCGGGACAGCCTGAGCTGCTCCATATCCGGCTAAAAAGTCATCCCTGCTGATCCATCCATTTGGAACAACCTCCTTCTCAAGCAGGGGAAGTACGTACATGCCCTCCGCCGAAAACAAGTGACCCCGTGCGATAAAAACTGTCTGTGACGGCAAACCACTGATTTCCCGTTATCTGACGAAGTATGGGAAATAAAACAAGTAAAAGGAAGAATATGATCAGGCAGATTATTCCTGTTTTTCGGCTTACTGATACTTTTACAATGGAAACCTCGGGAATATCGTTTTTTCTATATAACCATAGGCCAAATAAACCGCCTGCGAAGATAAGGATTATCTGAACGAAAGCTGTATGCCATAATAAGATTATTACCATTGCCGTAATGGCGATAGTTACCCTGTTGCGGTCGGGTGTCAGCTTTTGTCCCATACTGATGACTGCCTGAGCGACAATGGCTACTGCGACAATCTTAAGTCCATGAATCCAGCCGCTTCCGCTGACATTAAAGCTTTTTAACAGAAAGGCAAATAGAACCAGGGCAATGAATGAAGGTAAGGTAAATCCAAGCCAGGCAGTGATGCCGCCCATTAAACCCGCACGGATTGTGCCTATACCAATTCCAAGCTGGCTGCTTGCTGGTCCGGGAAGGAACTGGCAGAGCGCCACGAGGTCGGCATAACTATTTTCATCCATCCATTTTCTTTTTATGATATATTCATTATAAAAATAACCCAGATGGGCAATTGGTCCGCCGAAAGAGGTTAATCCCAGTTTTAATGTTACAGCAAATATTTCAAAAACAAGCCTGAGGCTTGATCCTGATTTCTTTTTATCTGCCATTATTTGATTCCTTTATTTTTTAATATTTTTAAGGCGATTTCCCTGGCTTTATAGCCTGTTGCGCCTTCTTCACCTTCAATATTAGCGGCAAAAAAATAAATATTTTTATCTTTTTCCAAATATCCGATAAACCAGCCGTTTACATTCTTATTGTCTATAACGCCCGAACCTGTCTTGCCTGATATCTTAGCCCCATTTTCCTGAAGGAGAATTAAAATCTTTTTTACAATATTAATATTCCGCTTTGAAAAAGGCAACTGGTAATAATAAAATCTTTTTAAAATTTCTATCTGTTCCATCGGTGATATTTTCAGGGATGACTGAAGCCAGAAATTTGTAATTTCTCCCGATAAATCTTTATTTCCATAATTTATTTTATCAAGATAATTCTGTTCTCTGTCCTTACCAACCGCCAGAGCCACCTTCTGGAAGTATCAGACTACCGAATTTGATACAGCTGAAGTTAGGGTCTGATCTTTATTCCAGCTCTCGATAGGATACTGAGTACCGTCCCATTTAAATACTGTATTTTCATCTTTTAAAACTCCAGTTTCTAATCCTATTAAAGAATGAATAATCTTATAAGTTGAACATGGAGAGACTCTTATTTGAATCTTATTTTCATTATATATTGTATATTCATTATTTGATTCATCGTATAGAATAAAACATCCGTTAAAACCTGTAAAATAACTACTTAAGTCATCAATTGAAACCGTCCCAGTAATTTTACCGTCGGCACAGGAAAACGATGCAGCCATCAGAAAAATAAATATCGTCAAATGTTTCATTTTTGAGTATCTCCTTTTTTTGTATTTTCTATTTCTTTTTCTACCAAATTCATTGTATGCGATATTAGATCGACTCCTCCGGTTTCGCCATGTCCCGGGTATGACTAAATCGATATCATTGGTATCGATTTTCGAAAGCGTCTTTTTCCATTCAAGTATATCACCGTCACTCGCATTTCCGATTAAATTTTGTTTATTTGCAATAATCATACAGCCGGCAAATAATGTCTTTTTTCCTGGCAGGTATACCACTAAATTATCAACCGTATGTGCTACCCCATAATATTTTATAAACACAATTTCTTTACCGAATATTAATTTAAGACCTTTTTTTGCCTCAAATATTTTTGTCGGAGCGACATACTTAAAATTCAAATAATAGTTTTTTAATTTTTCATCACTAATCCAGCTCGCCGTCAGTTGAAGCGATCTTTGACCCTTACCGGATATTTCAGAAACGGTTAAATCAGAGCCATATACAGGTATTTTTGCTTTTACAAGCGCCTCATTCCCTCCAAGCCGGTCAACATGAAAATGAGTATTTATAGCCTGTATTTTTCTTTTTCCAAATTTTTGGGTAATCCAGTTTAATACTTTTTCCATTGCATCAGGGGAATAGGGTGTGTCAATTATTAAAATACTGCTGTCATCCATTATGGCTATTAATGAATTGGCAGGCCATGGGTAGGCATGGATTACCAAAAATAGATCGGGCCTGATTTCCCTGATCGATAATTGTTCATCAATTTGATATGATTTTACAGAAACATCCGCCGGATTATTATCATTTGCCCGGGTTGAATTGATAGCAACAATAAAGATTACCGATAAAAAAATACTAAAACGAAACATAATTATTCCTCCAAGTTATTAAAGAAATGGCTTCCAGTTAAAGAATTCATACACTGTTATGTTAGCACAAAAATTGATAACGGTAAAATTTTATTCCGGAGCGGAGGAACTTTATGGCATAAAGGGGGCAAAATGCTTTATTCCTTTCTTTCTGTTTTGGCCAGTGCCTCGGTGAGCTCGGTAACCGTAGTAAACCTTTGTAAACACATGAGTTATAACTGAATCTAAATCGCTTTGCTATCGCAAACCAATTAAGATTCAGTTTATAAGCTTCACTTTTTAACCGCCTTTACAATCCCGCAGAGTGAACCATCAAAAGAAGTACGAAAAACCTCCACTGTTAACCCTTCCATTGCGAAAATTTCACCATATTCTTTTAGGTGTGATTTATCGGCAATGATCGCTGTTCCATTCGGTTTCAAGACTCTCGCTATTTCCCGGCAGGCTTTTTCTCGTCCATCTTTGGTAGGGATGTTGTGGATACAAAGGTTGGAAAGAACCACGTCAAAGGTATCATTGGGAAAGGACATGTTTCGCACATCCTCATTTCTTACTTCTACTTTTTCAAGGACCCCCTCAAGCTCGGCATTTCTCATGGTATTTTGATAAGTATTGCTGTGCATATCTCCCGCATTCCAGATATCAATACCGATGCTCTTTCCCGGAGTCAATTTTTTGGCAGCACCAATCATTAAAAGTCCCCGTCCGGTGCCGATATCAAGAACTTTTTCATTTCCTTTCCAATCAATCATGGAAATCATCCTGTCCCTGCGATGGAATTTGCCGAGCTTAACATAATAAAGATATGAAGTGGAAACAAGAACCATTAATAAACCGCAAAGCATAAGAACAAAGGCCACAATGCTCATGCTGAGTCTGGGAAAAGAGATTAAAGCAACTCCACCGCCAAAACAAACTACTCCCGCAAAACAAACAATGGTAACACCGAAAGGCGAACCATCAAAACCATAATCCGGTTTGGATTTCAGTACGCTATGTGTCATGATTTCCTCCTATATAAGATACGAAGTGTATCTTATATCTATTATTATACATCTTTTGAAAATAAAATACAACATGTATCTTATATTTTTTAAAAAAAATGGTATACTATTACTTAAAGAAATACAGACAGAGGAAATGGTTATTCATGAACGAGACAAGTGTGAATACTCGAAAGCGGGGAGATACGTTAGTCGAAACTATTTATGACGCGGCTGTAAAGCTCATAAAAGAAGTCGGTTATGCCAATCTCACTTTTCAGCAGATTGCGAAGGCAGCAAAAACCAGCCGCAGTGTGTTGTACCGCCGGTGGGCAAACATGTTTGACTTACTTATGCAAATAGTTGATGACAGATTCTCTAAAGCACTTGGTGGTCAATTAATCGACAGAATAGAAAATACCGGAACTTTACGAGGAGATCTGTTAAATTTGCTTGCGCTCTACCAGAGTACCTACGCAGAAATTGGACCGGAAATTTTGAGTGCAGTTTTATTTGAAATAGGGCAAGGTAATAACAAAGTACCCGAAGCTGAGGTAGACGCAGCGGCAAAAAACATCCTGGTTATGCGAAAGTTACTTGAAAGCGCAAAGTCAAGAGGTGAAAAGATAAAAGAGGTCAGCGACATAATACTGACCTTACCCTTTAACCTTATTCGTATGGAAAATCTTATGTATAAAAATGTTGATTCGAACCGGATTGTCTTATTTGTCGATGAAATACTGCTTCCTGTTTTTACAGCGCAATAAGCAATCTTATCCCAATTATTGTTATGGTCCGACCTCAAGACAGGGGAATTTCTAAAGGGGATGGTAAGGAAAACAAAAGTTGTTTTAGGTAAAGATTTAAAGAATAAAATAATCGCCACGGACACCAATTATTTCAGCGAAAGTAATTTGAAATACCTTGCCCAAAGCGGAATAAAAGCGGTTATACCGGACACAAATTTCAGGAAGCGTGATGTAAGATTTGAAATGGCTGACAGGCACAAGCCAGAGAAGAAAGGACAATATACGATTGATGAATTTAAATATGACCCGGAAAGGAATGTATATATATGCAAGAAAGGCGAGGAACTCCGGTTCAGGTATAATCACACTGTGAATCATATTACTTACGCGAAATATATTTGCAGATTGTCAGCCTGCCGTGATTGTCAATTCCGAAAAGAATGCCTGAAAAAAGAAACAGTCAGATACCGTACCCTGCAGAAACCTTTAAATGCGGACAACAGACATTACTCGGATGAAATGAAAAAGTTCATTGACACAGATGAAGGGAGAAAACTATATGCAAAGAGAATGGCAATTGTTGAACCGGTATTTGGAAATATCAGGGCATGCAAAAATAAACAAATATGGAGAAATATAATGACATAATAATGGATGAAAAGCAGTTATGCCGGTATATTCAGCCCGGTTTCATATAAAAGGGATGCCAATAGTCTGTAAAAAAAGCAGGCTGTTTGGTGAGGGAGGATCAGTATTAAAAATTGGCTTTTTCTACATGGCCGTTAGGCGCAGTATTTTGGTGCTGTCTGCACAATTTAGTGCAATTTTTGTCCATTCTTCATCATTTCTAGAAGAACCTTCATTCGTTTTTCTCTTGTCTCAAGTGTTTTTGCTGTTTGTAATCGCCAGGCAATTGCATATATGTTTGCCTTATTCAGTGTTTTAAAGAATTCGTAGGCCTGCTGGTCTTTTTCTAATATTGCTAGAAAATCAGATGGAATTTCCATTTGGTTGGGAGAATCATAGGCTTTGTCCCATCTGCCCTCTTTTTTGGCGGTCTCTATTTCTTTTAGCCCGGGTGGTTGCATTCGCTTTTCTTCGATAAGCAGAACCACTCGTGCTTTATTTCGCTTTGACCATATGCTCTTTGACCTGCGTGGCGTAAATTTTTGAAGCCACGATTTTTCATCATACGTTTTTTTCTGACCATCGATCCAGCCAAAGCAAAGAGCTTCATTAAGGGCTTCATCATAGGTGATTGTTTTTTCACCGGAATCTTTCTTGAAAATTCGAAGCAAAATACCATTATTGAATGTGGCATAATTCATTGCAAGCCATTCCTTCCATTCCTTTGAGGATGAAAACGATTTGATGAGAGTATCGTTATCTTTATTCATAAATTTTAATCCTCCGAAGTTTACTTTTCTATTTATAAATTAACTTAGCACCAGGTCAGACTTCAAGACATGGGTAACGTTTTAACGTCAGGACATAGAAACACTAACGTATTTTTCTTTTGTACCTGAGAAACACCTCTTTTATTATAGATTTAAATATAAATGTTTTCAAATCCAGGTTTCCCGATAAATTCAGCACAGTTTTTTATAAAAGGGATGCCAAATAATCTGTAAAAAAAGCAGGCTGTTTGGTGAGGGAGGATCAGTATTAAAAATTGGCTTTTTCTACATGGCCGTTAGGCGATGGCGGTGCAGTAAGTTCTAGAATTAGGCATTAACTAAATGTAAGTCTTTCACTGAATGAATATTATCCAATTCTTTTTTTATATGGATTTCTTCCTCTTCTAGATCATAATCATCTTGAAGACCTAACCAAAATTGAGGAGTAGTACCAAAAAATTTTGAGAGTTTTAAGGCTACAGGTGCAGTGATTCTTCTTTTTTCTTTTACTATTTCAGATATTGCCGTTTGCGGTATGCCTGTTTCTTTTGATAGTCTATAAGCTGTAATATTTAAAGGCAATAAAAATTCTTCTTTTAAGATTTCACCAGGATGTATGTTTTTTAATCTTTCAGTCATATTTTACCTCTTTAATATTTAATGATAATCAATAATTTCAACACTATAGGCATCATTAGATTTCCAAATGAAACAAATTCTATATTTATCATTTATTCTAATGCTATGATGACCTTTTCTATTTCCTTTTAAAGATTCTAATTTATTTGATGGTGGTATTAATAAATCAGATAAGGTATGAGCATTATTAAGCATCCTTAATTTTCTTCGAGCAACATCTTGAATATTAGGAGGCAATATTTTTGATCTAATGCCCAACCAAATTAAATTGGTTTCATTATCTTTAAAAGACTTTATCATATATAATACTAACACATATAGTTACTAATGTCAATAGTTAGTATAAATAAAAGCTGCTCGGCTTGCGTACAATGCCCCGCGGGGTGATCTACAAAATGTTGCTTGCGACATTTTGTAGATCTTGATATATATGCAAAACTTTCTTTATCCCATATCTTAATGAACCCGCTTGAAACTGTCAAGACTGATTATAAAATAAAGATTATTTCTTAAAACTAATATATCTTTCCCCTATCCCGCAGCGGTTTCCCGGTAATTTTTTGTGAAAGAATATTCCAAACAAGAAACAATGAGCGAATTATCCATTAAGATATGATAATAAAATGTAAAACAAAGTCAGTGCCAGGGACGGATCGGCCGCCGCATCAGTCCAGGAAGGACAGTAAGGCTGCTTTAATTCTTTATTACGCCAACTTAGTTAGCAAGGTTACTTTTTTTAGTTTACTGACCCCGCATTACGAAGGAAGCGTAGAGTTGCCGGCAAAAAACGGCGGTAAGCAAGCGGTTGTTTGAAAGGCTTTTTACCTTTTATTATATTAGTTGTTAATAAAGAAAAAGCTAATGTCTGATAAAAGCTGTGTAAAAAGCCTTGAGTTCCGCTTGCAGCCGTTTTGAGCCGATGCAACTCAAGCTTCCGGAGTACTAGCGGGGCGGCGTTTTCTTTTCATTACTTTTCTTTGTTGCTGTAGACAAAGAAAAGTAATGAGCATTTTACCCCCTTTATGCCATAAAGGCCTGCGGCCGACGTCACGATCTGTTCACAACCGCAAACCGCCCGGGGGCTTGTACCCATAAATTTTTTGAAAGTGTTTGTGAAATGGCTCTGGTCAAAAAATCCGAGATCCAGAGCAGTATCGATAATGGTATTCCCTGCTATTAACTTGTTTTTTGCTTCCCTTATTTTTGCCTGAATCAAATAAGCATAAGGAGAAATGCCGTAAATCTGTGAAAAAACCCTGATGAAGTGATAGGGGCTCAAACCAGCCATACCGGAAAGTTCTTCAAGTGAAATATTTCTTCTATAATTTTTAAGAATGAAATCACTTACATACCTCATTGGTTTTTCAGCATCTATTATTTCTTCATTTTTTTCGCCTGAGAGTTGAATTAATATTTCACGAAATCCGGTTATAAATTCAAGAATATTTTTTCCATGGATTAACTGAAAAAGATTTTTCATCTTCTTTTTTAATTCCGGGTCTTTAATAATAGAGCCATCCCGGGACTTTATCAGATTATTATTAAAACATAGGACTTGATAACTGCTGCTTCGGCATACGCAGGCATGCTTTTCATTAGACCTGAGAAAAAAAACATCTCCCGGATTTGCATGGAAATCACGGTCTTTAAAATAAATAATCCTTTCTCCCACTGTAACCAAACCAATACAATGGCGGCGATGGTTATGCCAAGGAAAACTATTGGTGATATTTTCCCCGATAATTAATTCAAGTTCATTACAGTCTGAAAAGGAGCGTATTTTAATCTTGCTTTTATCCATCAAATATTATAATAAAGCCGGAATAAATTTCGCAAATAAAAAGAGGTCTTCTTTGCCGGCAGTTACGCTATGATGGATATTTTCAGGAATAATTGTTATTACACCGCCTTGATAAGCAATTTTTTTCTCTCCGAGAATAGCCCTTCCTTCCCCGGAAATCACCTCATGAAGCTCCATTTTGCCGTCATGGATATGATCGGTAATAGATTGACCTGCTTCAATTCTGACAATATGACAGCTTAAATGCCCGCCGGTATCGGCTCCCTTAACCAGGTGCTTTAAAAATACACCTTTCATTGTTGCATGTGGATTCCAGTTCAAACCGGACGCGTCCTCAGATTTTGTGAGATGATTTACGCTTCCTTTCTCGAAGTCTTTTAACAATTCATTCATATAAACCCTCCGTTTAACAAGCGTGCAGCTTGATTATCTATCAAGCTGGCTTTCCGCTGTTTTTCATTTCGTCATATTATAACCTGAGCGCCGGTTAAAAATCTTGGAAAATATTGCTGTTAATATTTTTTATTTTGCTTAATTCTTAAACGAAAGATCGTTAACACTCAATTGAATGCAACTTGGTATAAGGCGGTTTTTAGAAAAAGATAGCTATAACCAAAAGTGGATAAAGGAAATCGAGTTCGCAGCCGTTGTAACCGTAGAGGCATCCTTTTTCTATGTCAACTTATTGGTGAGATTACTTTCTTTTCTGGTGGCTTAGGAAAGATGTTAGCTATCCATATATTTAAAAGAGAAAATATTTTATATCTCGTTTCTTATCCCGCAGCAATTTCCTGGAAATCTTAGGATTCGAGAATAAACAAAAACGTTAAACAATTAATCGCATTATGCGCTTTATAAAAAATTCATTTATGTAATTGGGGTGAGCACAGGAAATCAAAACAGAGCCTGCCCTGAGCGACAGCGAATGGGATGTTTTGGTGAGGAGGACAATAAGACCGGGTTAAGATTAATGCTTAATGTGCCAATAATGATAAGATTTCTTATTATGAAAATTGCGAAGGGCAGTTTTCTTTTTGGTTACTTTTTCTTTAGCTGCCAAAAGAAAAAGTAACAAAGCCTTTTGCCCTCTTTTCTTTAATTTTATTCAAATTTATTGTAAAATAAAGTTTAAAGGATGGTATTTTATGAATAAAGCAAAGGTCTATTTTACAGGTTTAAGAACGGATCCAGGTAAAAATCTGCTGGACAAGCTCGAAAAGCTGGTTACTAAAGCCGGTATGCTGGATATTGATTTTAACAAGAAATTTGCGGCAATAAAAATTCATTTCGGTGAACCGGGTAATCTTGCATATATCCGGCCGAATTTTGCCGCAAGGATTGTTAATATAATTCAGAAAAAAGGGGGGCTTCCGTTTTTAACCGACTGTAATACGCTTTACAAGGGCCGCCGTTCAAATGCTGTGGATCATCTCCTCAGCGCAATGGAGAATGGGTTTAATCCAATGGCTGTGGGCTGCAATGTGATTATCGCGGATGGAGTTAGAGGCACTGATTACAGAGAGATTGAGGTAAATCTCAATAATTGTAAAACCGCCAAAATAGGCTCCGCTATTGCAGACTCTGACATCATTATTTCAGTGAACCATTTTAAAGGGCATGAGGCTGCCGGATTCGGAGGCTGTTTGAAAAACATAGGGATGGGAAGCGGCTCAATCGGTGGAAAGCTTGTAATGCATTCTTCTTCAAAACCCAGAATAGTCCGGGAGAATTGTACCGGATGCGGATTATGCGAAAATAACTGTGCTTATGATGCTGTGAAGCTTGACAGTGAAAACAGGGCTGTTATCAATTATGAAAAATGTGTGGGATGCGGGCAGTGTATTGCCGTATGCAGGTATGACGCCGCGCAGGTTAACTGGAACTCAAAGGGGCTTGGTGAAAAGATTGCCGAATATGCGCTTGCTGTTATTAAAGACAAACCCAATTTTCATATTAATTTTCTTATGAATATCTCTCCGAATTGCGACTGCTGGCCGAATAATGACATGTCTATAGTCCCGGATATAGGAATACTGGCATCTTTTGACCCGGTAGCCCTGGACAGGGCAAGCGTTGATTTGGTGAATGAAGCGCCATTTATCAAAGAGAGCGTTGTCGGCGGGGAAGAGTATGGAAAAGATAAGTTTAAACTCATATTCCCTAATACTGATTGGAAAACCGGGCTGGATTATGCAGAAAAAATAGGTCTCGGATTGCAGGATTATGAATTGATAAAGATTGACTGAATATCCTGATGTCTCTTAAGAATTGAATCTTTAAAGCCGATAGTACGGATTAAAGAAAAATTATAAGAACAAATAATATTTGGCAGATTAAATTTATTTTAAGAATTTTTTGAAAATTATGAGTTTTCTATGTTATACTATTTTTAAATGAATGAAAACCGGGTATATTTCTGGGGGAAATATTGCTGATAGGTAACTTTAATGCTTAATTCTTTCAGAAGTATTTGGATTAGAAAATTAAATATTAAAAAATCCATTTCGTTAAAGATCAATATCATCCTTTCAATAAGTATAATTTTTATCATAACCGTTTTGGGATGCGCATATTTCTTATCGGAAAGATCGAAAGAAATCAGTAAAATCCGAAATTCAGCCGAACAGGCCGCTTTGCGTGTCGCCGGTTTATTTTCAACCGCCGGTGACCGCTTAAAAATATCCGATATTACAAATGTTTTACAAATCGAAATGAGCGATAAAAATATGCTCGCTATAATAATTAATGATGCCAATACGAATTCTGTTTTAAGCAGGGATGATCTGGGCCTTATAAAAGATTCATATTGGAATATAAAGGAGTTCGATTCATCCTTGACTTTGAAAAACAGGCTGGATAAAAGCTTTTTTGTTTCAAAAAAGAAAATTTTTTTCAACAATATGTATAGCGGATGGGTTGAAGTATATATTACCGATTTCTTTCAAAATCAATATCTGAAAAACCTTATTGTTGAAACAATAATAAATATGATGCTCCTGGCTGTTGTTCTTCTGTTGATAATAAATTTAACTGTTAATAAGTTTATTATAAAACCGGTGATTGATCTGAATAACTCCATAATGAACTTTAACAGCAAAAATTTCAGAACGCGGGCAATGGTTTCAACCAGGGATGAACTTGGTTCTTTAAGCAAAAGTTTCAATAAAATGGCGGAATTGCTACAGCATTACAATGAGGAGATGCTAAAACAGCTTTATACCGATTCTCTTACCGGACTGCCGAACAGATACAAGATTCTTGTTGATATTGAAGTTAAGGAAAGCCCGGCTTTGATTTTAATAAATATAGATTTTTTCAAGGAAATTAATGATTTTTACGGCAACCGGATCGGAGATATGGTATTAAAGGAGATGACATTCCGCCTGAGGGCTCTCCAGACAGAGTACAATTATCAGCTTTACAGAATGCCTGCCGATGAATTCGCGCTTCTGTTTGACTGCTGTATAGAAATCAAGAGGCTTGAAGAGATTTTAAGGCATCTTGGCGAAGATATAAACGAAAGACCTTTTCTGCTCGAAGATAATGAGATAAATGTCAGGATGACATGCGGTGTTGCCAGAGGCGAGGATATTCTGATAGATAAGATAATTGAGGGAAAATGGAGAAACCTCGCGACAAACGCCGATATGGCGCTAAAAAAGGCAAAAAAACTGCAGAAGAATTTTATTATTTATAGCGATTCCATGGAGATTCCAAAAGAATATGAGAATAATATTTTATGGAAAAAGAGATTAAAAGAGGCGATTAAAAATCATAGAATTGTTCCTTACTTTCAGCCTATTGTGAATAATATAAATGGTAAGATTGAAAAATACGAATGCCTCGTCAGATTGATTGACGGCCATGGAAATATAATCGCACCGCGTTATTTTCTGGAGGTGGCTAAAAAATCACACCTTTACAGCGATATTACCAGTGTTATGCTTGATAAAACCCTTGGAGTATTTAAAGATACTGAATTTGATTTTTCCATTAATCTTACTATTCATGACACTGACATGGATGAGGAAATGAATTATCAAATTAAGAAGAAGATTAAAGAAAATTATAAAATTGCGGATAAGATTATTTTTGAGATACTTGAATCTGAAGGTATTGAAAATTATAAAGAGGTAATGGTCTTTATAGAAGAGGTAAAAGAACATGGCTGCAAGATAGCGATCGATGACTTCGGCTCGGGATATTCAAATTTTGAGCATATTCTGAGACTGAGTGTGGATTATATAAAGATTGACGCCTCGCTGATAAAAAATATAGATATAGATCCCAATGCCCAGATTATAGCTAAAACGATAGCTAACTTTTCAAAAGAGCTTGGCCTGAAGACTATTTCAGAATATGTTCATTCAAAATCCGTTTTTGATAAGGGAGTGGAGCTCGGGATAGATTATTCCCAGGGATACTACTTCGGCGAACCGAAAGAGTATATAATGCTCGAACAGTAATAATAAATAAATAAACTTAAAAGACAGGAAGTTCTAATCTTGTTTTGGCAACAAAAAAGCCGCCCTGTTTAGTTTGGGCGGCTTTTTATATCTTGATATATTTAATGTGAAGTTGCCTCTGATGTACTGCTTTGGGCAACCGCGACGAAAACGCCGTTCCCATAAGCTACTGATATCCAGCCTGCAGAGCTTGGCATTGTTCGGGCTGTCCAGGTGATTCCATCGGTTGAAGTTGATGCCGCTGAACTGCTATTGGCAACCGCGACAAAAACACCGTTCCCATAAGTCACTGCTTGCCCGGCAGAGGGCATTGTCCGTGCTGTCCAGGTCATTCCTTCGGGTGAAGTTGCTACTGAGCTATCCTGGGCAACCGCGACAAAAACACCATTCCCGTAGGTTACTGATATCCAGCTGGTAGGGTTTGGTAATCCACTGGGACTGGGCGTCCAATTAATTCCATCAGATGAATACGCCGCTGAAGTACTGCTATAAGCAGTCGCGACAAAAGTACCGTTCCCGTAGGTTACTGATTGCCAGTAGGATAAGCTTGGCATGGTCGAAGAGTGCCATGTAATTCCATTATCTATTGAATACGCCGCTGTTGTTCCACCGCTGGCAACCGCGACAAAAGTACCGTTTCCGTATGTCACTGAATACCAATTAGCAGAGAATGGCAGATTTCGAACCGTCCAGGTAATTCCATCGGGTGAAGTCACCGCAGTAGTGCTTAGTCCCCCGGCAACGGCGACAAAAACGCCATTTCCATAGGTAACTGAATACCAGTCGGCAGAAATAGGCAGAGTTCGGACTGTCCAGGTAATTCCATCGGTTGAGGTCGCCGCTGATGAGATATTTTCAGCAAACGCGACAAAAACACCGTTCCCATAGGTAACTGAATGCCACAAAGCAGAACTTGACAGGGCTTGAGCCGTCCATACCGAACCAGAGACTATCCATTTTGCATAAATCGAAATGTTTGAAGTAACAATTGTGTTAGTTGTAAACGCCGTTCCACTGCCGTTCGGCGCCGTATACCAGCCGCTGAAATAATAGCCTGTTTTAGCCGGAGCCATCGGTAATGTCCCAATATTTGTTGCCGGAGGTGTTACAACTATACTGGCCGGATTTGCCGCTGTCGTGGCTCCCTGGCCGTCAAAGGTGACTGTATATGTTATTCCAATTGAAGATGACGAAGAGCCGGAGCTTATTGAAGATGAACTGGAAGACGAAGAATCATTCATGTGAGAAACAAGGTAGCATCCGCTTGTGAAGGATATTATTATCATAAAAAGTAAAAACACTAAAAACTTTCTTAACATATTATTTCTCCCTGAAATGAGTAAATTCAAACCGGATTACCGCTACTGCCAAATTCAGCAAGTAACAAATATATTCTTTCCTATTCAATGTACAGCAAGAATACCAATTAACCCGGAGTACGCCCCATAAACTTCACAATCCCCTGGATCAAGTATATACTGATTTGTCCCTATCCAGTAGCATGAGACTCCATTTCCGGAAATGTTTTCTGTCCCGGCAACATACACCGATCCGTCAAAAACGCTTATATCCTGTGCCCTACCGTTTACATTCTGCTGGTGTTGTAAATTAATCTGAGTGGCAATCCCGTTTGAAGTAACAGTCCAATAGCAAGGAAGATTCGGAGAGCTTGCAGTACTTCCGCAGATATAAACTGTACCGTTATCAAAGCAGATTGCCCCGCCATTTCCCATAGGAACGCCATTGGGAAGTGTAACCTGATTCCATGTACTGCCGTTATTTGAAGAAATTAATAATGAACCGCCTCCCAGATCCGATGCCGCATAAATAACACTGTTTGTCACAACCATGCCAAAAGCATAGTTATCCCCCGCTGTCGGTATTACCGAAGTTCCATTTATATCAATCCAATAACAGTTATTAGAGCGGACACTTATATAATAGCTTCCTCCGTATAATTGAACGCTGTATGCGGTATTCCATGCATTATTACCAAGCGAATTCTCAGTACCGTTATAATAATATACTGGATATTCTCCATCATTATTTCCAATCGCCCATACATTTCCGCTGCCATCCACTGCGATTGAATTAATTGCACCGCCGTAACCGCTTCCCGCGGAAAGTGTTGTTTCAACCGCTGTCCCACCGTTTGTGGATACCGTCCAATAACAGGCTTTTCTATTGTTGTAATCAACGGTATATTGTCCATGACTTCCGGAATATATAGTGTTCCGTTGTAAAGAAATGGACGGCCACCGGCTCCCCTGGGTGCAAAGATTATATTTGTAGAGACATATCATCAGAATGAAGCGTCCAGAGGCAGACATTGCTAACGTTATTAGGCCCCACAAGATAAACGGTTATTTTTATTGTATTCGTACAGTTTGCGTTAGATATCCAATTAGTAAAGAAATATTTATTGGTAAGTGAAAAAATTAGTAAGTTTGTATTTGTATAAGCGTTTGTGATATTCTGCCAAAGATTCGTTATAATCATATTAGACGCAGCCCAGTTTGAAATTGTTAATAATCCTCTTGTATCATAAAGAGAAATAGAGATGTTTGTTCCTAAAATATTAGTGGCATTTACCACCGTAAAATTCGTACTGCCTATACTAAAATAATTTGTAGTTGTGCTATTTGTAAATCCTGATGATGAGTTTGAAAAACGCTCGTTGAACTTGACAAACTTTTGGATGATGATGAATCATTCCAATGTTGAGTAAGATAGCAACTGCTTAAAGAGCATAGGATTATTGTACAAGAAATAGATATTAAAGACTTTCTTAACATATTATTCCTCCTTATAAGAATAAATCAACAACTAGCCGGATAAATTGCCGATTTACAAAAGCAATTCTACCGGACAACACAATATATTTAGCAATAATCATACCAAAACTATAAATGTCGTATTCCCTTTAATTTATTTTCATATATTATATGCATATAAAAACAAAAATATTTTTGTATAAATTTTTTAAATAAAGATAAGAGAATTGACATTCCGTATCATTTGATACATTTGTATCAAATGATACGGCCATTTTTTGTAGACTATTTAAAGTATCAACAAACTTAACATCACCAGTAAATTTTTATATAACCATCACTTGTTTGATAACCGGATGTGCCAGTGCCACCACTCGGTACCAGGCTAAACCGCCACCGCCCCCACCGCCGTCATAACCGTATCCTCCGCCACCTCCGCCGTAGTATCCACCACCGCCACCTCCGCCACCGGAGGTACCAGCAGTATTTGTCCCCCAATTGCCACCCTGTCCAAGGGAGCCGACCCTGTCCATTAGTTCCACGAGAATTACCCGAAACCACCGGCTCCGCCACCTCCCTGTGTGCCGGGAGCCCCAACACCTGAAGCATTACCACCCGCTCCCATGTCTCCGGTTCCGCCACCGCTGCCCCCAATTCCATTGATTCCGTCCGCGCCGCCGCCGCCGCCGCCAGCCACTATTACGCGTGAAGTCAGAGCCGTTCCGCCTTGCCTGATATCCTCGCCTCCGCCGTTGCCTGAAGTGTTAACGGAAGTGGACGCTGTCCTGCCCAATCCGCCACCGTTATACCCTGCCTGACTTCCGACATAGATATTTAGAGTCTCCCCGGGAGTTACCGTTATCCAGGCCTGTACACGACCCCCTTTCCCATAAGGAGGCGTTGGTCCATTGTTACAAACATATACATTATTACCGCCTGACCCCTGGGCACCAGCGGCATCTACATATATAGTAGTCACTCCGGCCGGAACGTTAAATGCCTGCTGGCCGCCTGTAGCCGAATAGTTAGTTGATTATGTGGGGCTGAAACGGTATAATTCATTGAGCTGGTCAAGCAACGGCTGCAGTAACTGATAAACACCGGGCTTGTAAAGTCATTTGCAGTTACCGCTGGTCTGAACTGTTGATCCCACTTTAACCGATGCGCCGTTTATTGAAAATGTCGCCTTAAGACTGCTTGCTGTATTGTATGTATTGCTAAAGTAATAGTTTTAGATGTGTTCATTAGTAATACCTATAACATCATAAGAAATACCGGCTCCGAATTAAGAGCGCTTGTGAAACTGAAGGCAGTAATAGCCTTGGCTGAATTTGGAGCTATTGTTACTGTAACTAAATAATTCTGTGTCGAATTATCGGCAGCCGTAACGGTATAGATCGCCGGACTTGTGAAGGAATTTGCAGTTACTCCGCTGGTTTGTGTGGTAGTGCCTATTCTTACATTAGTTCCGGTTGTGGAAAATGTTGCTTTAAGGCTCGTAACAACAGTACCAAAAGGCACATTTAAAGTGATGTTAGTTCCGGAAATTACACCCGCGACATCGCTGCTTATGCCAATGCTCCGTTAAGGGCGCTTGTGAAACTGAAGGCTGTAATTGCTTTGGCTGAACTTGAAGCTATCGTTACCGTAACAGCATAATTCCGTGTAGAACCATCGGCTGCCGTAACAGTATAGATAACCGGGCTTGTAAAATTATTTGCCGTTACTCCGCTGGTTTGTATATTAGAACCGATTTTTACAGTTACCCCGGTATTTGAATATACAGCTATAAGATTCGTTAATATAGCACCATAAGGTACGGTCAAGTTGATGTTAGTATTGGAGATGATCCCTGTAACATCGTTATTTATTCCTGCCCCAGAATTAAGTGCGCTCGTTAAGCCAAAGGCAAATATAGTGTTATTAGCCGATGTAATAATTGAAGAACTGTTGCTGGAAGAAAAGCCAGAAGAACTTGAAGAACTGCTGGAAGACGAAGAATCATTCATGTTGAGAACAAGGTAACATCCGCTGGTAAAGGATACGATTATCATAAAAAGCATAATAGCCAAAAATTTTCTTAACATATTATTCCTCCTGATTCTTAACAACAATAATTACATTGGGTGCGATTCCAACAGTGATACTTTATACCAGAATCCCAAACGGTGCAATCAATTCCAGATTTATTTTTATTTCCTTATATCATCTGGAAATAAAACCATAATGTTTTTTGTATAAATTTTTAAATAAAGATAAGAGAATAAACATACCGTATCATTTGATACAATCGTGTCAAATGACACATTCATTCTCAAGGAAAAAATCAGAATCGTTTAGTTTTATTGATTTTGTTACAAAACCGGAAAAGCATTTTTCAGTGTTAAACTTCTGTTTTGGAAAATATACCTATTTTTTACCGGGCAGGCATAAGCTGCCCGGTTGTTTCTATACATAATTCCATTTTAATAACTAATAATAATATACCCGTTACCGGTATTAACTCCATTTGTCCCGGAGATATATGTGCCTGAAGGATCGAGGTAGCTTGATCCACCACCTCCACTGGCATGGGCGCCCTCAGTATCAGATCCACCCCCACCCCCACCGTAGTAGCCGCCGCCGCCACTACCTCCATATTGATAGCCGGTACCTCCCTGTCCTAATGTGCCTGCTGTTCCAGTTCCCCAATTACCCGATCCGGCAGTTCCACCTCCCGATTCTGTACCGCCGCTGCCTCCTGTTGTAATGGCGCCACTTTCAAGAGCTATATTAGTCGTGGTAAGCCCATTACCGCCGTTTGCATTCAGTACACCGGCTCCATCTCCGCCAATTCCTCCATTTCCGCCATATCCACCGCCTCCGCCAGAAACTATAACCCGGTTGTTGAGGGCTGTACCTCCGATGCGCACATCAGATGCCCCGCCGCCTGCATAAGAAGCGCTTTGAATCGCCGGCCCACCTCCATTAAATCCGCCACTTGTACTATTTACCCCGAGTCCGCCAACATACAGGTTTAATACCTGACCTGAAGTGACTGAGAAATCTGCGGTCATAATGCCGCCTTTTCCGGCTATTACAGGGGTAATAATATCATTAGTAGAGCCATCACTTCCTGCGGCACCTGCAACAGTAATTCTTACCTTAGTCACACCGCTTGGAATAGTCCATGTTTGTACGGCGCCTGTGTAGTTAAAGATGATATTCCAAAAAGCGTAAACCGTTATATTGGATGCAACTATTGTGTTTGTTGTAAACTGTGTACCGCCGCCGTTTGTAGCAATATACCAGCCTGCGAAATTGAAGCCTGTCTTAATCGGCGGTAAAGGAAGCGTAGTGACAGTCTTTGCGGGGTTAGTCACAGTTATGACAGCTGGACTTGCCGCTGTCGTCGCGCCCTGGCTGTCAAATGCAACAGTATAATTGGTTATACTATTGGAAGACGATGACGAACTTGAGCTCACGGAAGACGAACTATATAAACTCGAAGACGAGCCGGAGCTTACTGAAGATGAACTCGATGATGAAGAATTATTCAAGTTTGCAATAAGGTTACAGCCGCTGATAAAGGATATGATTATCATAAAAAGCACAAGAGCCAAAATTTTTCTTAACATATTATTCCTCCTGAATCTTAACAGCAATAATTACACCGGGAATACTTTATATAATGAGCATAAATTATACCAAAATCCCAAACGGTACAATCAATTCCTCAATTTATTTTTATTTCCTTATATCATCTGGAAATAAAACCATAGCTTTTTTATATAAATTTTTTAAATAAAGATAAAAAAGTAAACAAACCGTATCATTTGATACAATTGTGTCAAATGATACATTTGCTCTCAAGGAAAAATCAGAAGCGTTTAATATTATTAATTTTGTCAAATGATTGGAAAAGCATTATTAAATGTTAAACTTCTGTTCCGGATAATAACATATAAGCCGTTTTTACCGGGCAGACTTATCCGAAAATAAGTCTGCCCGGACGTCACCAAAGTCTTGCGCAATTAAGCACCCGGGGCCGCGTTACCCCCAACGCTGGTGTCGGCTCCTTTTATATTATGATAATATTATAGAGTCTCAGGATAGATTTGTAATCACCCAAACGATGTGATTTATCTCACCCTATCAGGGTGATTTTTGTAATTGATTGGAATATATAGAGATATATTATAGATTCATTCTTCGTTTTTAATAACGGAAACGCCTTTTAAAGTTCTGCCGGCATCAGGATGCTGCATAGGCCGTCAAACATCAGTTCGATAACGGCAAGCTACATACGGCGGTGCCGTTAATCTTTCGTTTTATTGTAAGGCCGCCGAATCGAAGATTCGGCGGCGAACACGAAGTTCGACATGATGCCTACAATTTTGCTGAATTGAGCGATCTTATTCGTTTCATTATAGTAACGAAAGTATATTTGTTTTTTATGATGAAAAAATGTATAATTTTTATATATGGAATTAAAAAATATTATTAAGGCTGTAAATTCAGACCGGCTATTGATTACGAAACATGCTTGGGTTGAAGCTGCTTCCGACGGTTTTAATATTGGAGAGATAATCGCTTCATTGAATGAAGGTTTTATTATTGAAGAATACACAGAAGATTTACCGTTCCCAAGTTGTTTAATTCTTAGCTTTAACGGTAAATCGGAACCAATACATAGCGTCTGGGCTTACAATCCGCTGACGGAAAGCGCTGTGTTGATAACCGTTTATAAACCGGATCCGAAGAGATGGATCGACTGGAAAAAGAGGAGGAAATAAATGCTTTTTGAAAAATGTCCCGTCTGTGGAGGTGATGTAGAATTAAGAGACATTGAAGAAACCCTCCGCGGCGGTAACAATACAGCCACATTAAAAACGGAAGCTTTAGTGTGTCTCCGGTGTGGCGAAATCATGTATCCTATTACAACGATCCGTTTTTTCGATGATATTAAGCGTAAGCTGGAAACCGAAGATATTACAGGATTTCTACCTATGGGCAGGGCTTATAAAATACAAAAGACCGCTTAATATAACTTTAACAAAAACATTTTAATAAACTTCCGAAAGTGACCGCCCACCCTCGTTGTGCTAAAGCCGGCAATTTATCCGGTTTCATTGTGAATTAACACTTAAAGTTTATTTTTCTAGAATAAATTGATAGATAATTACCTTTACGGTACTTGTGACACAACATCTTGCTCTAATATTTGTGAGGGAGGACTTTAAACGAAAGTTTTAGTTAGTTATGCATTTAATATTGATAGCATTGTTTCATAAATATTCTCATGCCCTTGTATAATCACCCAAATGATGTGATTTTTACAATTGTTTGAAATATATGGAGTTAAATTATAGATTCATTGCATCTAAATATCCAGAAATGGTTCATCCGACTAAAGTGTGTTTTTTTTAATTTCATCGCCCTTGAAATCCATTATTAATTGAGGGTTTTCAGGGTGATGAAATATCTCTACTATGTTCCCCGAGTGATTGCGACAGCAATTGTATCGAGGGAACGAAAAGTACGCAAAAACCGGATGACCTGAAATTTTGTACTTGAATGGAAAGCCTATGTACTTTCGCCGACTTTTTCAACCACAGAAGTTCAGATGCACAGAGATTACATAATAAACTAAATATTACTCCGTGCGCCGGTGTTCCTGTAGTATAATAGCAATAATACCAAATTGTTTTTGCAATTTAAGGCTAAAAATAAGCTTCGTGCCTTCCCGGCTTCCTGTGAAAAACACACATATGCCGAAAAAGCCGCCCCGTCGATTCAGGGCGGCTTGATTTATTCCGGGTTAATGTGAATACGCCGCCATTGTGCTTCCAGAGGCAACCGATACAAAAACGCCGTTTCCATAAGTCACTGAATACCAATTGGCAGAGCCTGGCAGAGTTTGAGCCGTCCAGGTAATCCCGTCGGGAGAAGTCGCCGCATTTGTACCGCCGCCGGCAACCGCCACAAAAACGCCGTTCCCATAGGTGACTGATTGCCAGTTGGCAGGGCTTGACAGAGTTCGTTGTGTCCAGGTAATCCCGTCGGGAGAAGTCGCCGCTGTTGTGCCATTTCCGGCAACTGCCACAAAAACGCCGTTCCCATAGGTTACTGAATACCAAGAGGCACTTGGCAAACCAAGTGGACTGGGCATCCAGGTTTTCCCATCGGTTGAATATGCCGCTGATGTGCCAGAGGCAACAGCTACAAAAACACCATTCCCATAGGTGACTGATTGCCAGGAGACTTGGCTTGGAAGGGAATTGCAAGACGTCCATGTTTTTCCATTATCGGTTGAATACGCCCCTGTTATGCCGTTTGGAACCGTTACAAAAACGCCGTTACCGTAAGTCACTGATTGACAGGTATTGTTTGGAAGGCTTGAGGCCGTCCATGTTTTTCCATCAATTGAATACGCTGCCGTTGTGCTGGCTTGAGCAACCGCGACAAAAACGCCGTTACCGTAAGTTACTGAATACCAATGGTTAGCGATTGGCATGTAGCAGGCTGTCCAGTTTACCCCGTCGGTTGAATACGCCGCATTTGTACCGCCATAAACAACAGTTACAAAAACACCGTTACCGTAAGTCACTGACTGCCAACTGGAAGAACTTGGAAGGGGATTACAGGCCGCCCAGGTCAAACCCGAGGCTATCCAATATGCATAGACTGTAATATTAGATATAACTGCAGTGCTTGCCGTAAACTGTATACCGCCGCCGTTTGTTGCCGTGTACCAGCCGACAAAATAATAAGTTGTCTTTGCCGGCGCTGATGGAAGCGTACCGACATTCGATGCCGGCGTTATTACGGTTATATTAGACGGGCTTGCCGCCGTTGTTGCACCCTGGCTGTCGAAAGTAACGGTATAAGTTCCGGTGATAGAAGATGATGACGAGTTGGAACCTACAGAAGACGAAGATGATGAAGAATTATTCCCGGAAAAAAGGTTGCAGCCGCTTATAAATGATACGATTATCATAAAAAGCACAAAACCCATAAATTTTCTTAACATATTACACCTCCTGAATCTTTGCATAGAAAACTTTATCTAACTTCTTTAAATGTATCAATAACTTATAATAATATACCCTCTGCCGGTATTAACACTGTTTGTTCCGGATATATGTGTACCGTAAGGATTGAAATAGCTTGATCTTCCTCCGCCGGTAAATTTAATCTAATATTAATTTTATTAGTAAGTTACAACGATAGTATTATTTCCCTGATTAGCACTAAGGGTGCTATCAAGGACAATCTCAATACCGTTGATCCAGCAGACAGTCTGCTGGCTGGAACCTGATACCTGCTGGTCCTGGCCCGCGGCATAGACCATATTATTCGTAACAATTATAAAATTTACATACCCGTATGGATTCTTACTACCAAGCGTAATTTGAGTAGCGCTGCCTGAACCGCCGTCTATCTTCCAGTAACAGGGTGTCCCGCTGGGATATGTCGTCGCGCCCGGAACATAGAGATATGATCCGGAATAGAACGGGATTGAATAACCATCCATACCCATTCCCAATACTTTGGAACTATAGGAAACGCCATTGTTAGAAGATATCCAGACGGTATAGTTCAGGCCTGTAGTATCCATGCTGTCGATATATATAATCCCGTTATTCACCGCTATTCCGCCGAAATAACCGATAGAAGTCGGAAACGCAACGGCGGTCCCGTTTATAATGAGGGTCCCCGCGTAATTGCCTCCCCATAGTGTATAATAATTACCGCCGGAAAACACCATATTGCCTGCTGTAGCCCATTCTCCTGAATAATATGTCGGCATCGCGGTCGCGGTGCCGTTTTCCCAATAGTATGCGCTAATGTCTGATTCGCTCCCGGTATACCAGAGGTTTCCGCTTGGGTCGAATCCAATCCAGTTCAAATTAGCTCCATATTGACTCGTTGAACAAACCACGTTTTTATTAATAGAGGTGCCGTTAGTCTTCATCGTCCAGTAAACCCCATTAAGCAACCCATCATATCCTCCTATATAAAGAGTGTCGTTCTTGAGTGACATATATCCTGTTCCGCTACCTGTTGTTGACTGCAGAATAGTTTCTGTAATATTCGTGGTATTTCCGCTAATGGCTACCGTCCATACGCAGGTATAACCATTATGGTCAACACCGGAAATATAAAGAGTAACGCTGCCGGCGGAAGAAGAACTAGACGACGAAGACGACGAACCGGAGCTTAAGATGAAGAAACTGCTGCTGGATCCAAGTGAAGATAATGACGAACTTTTGGATGACGATGAGTCATTCCAATGTTCTGCAAGATAACATCCGCCGGTAAAGGATATGAGTATCATAAAAAGCACAACAGCCAAAAGTTTTCTTAACATATTACACCTCCTGAATCTTAACAACAATAATTACACCGGGAATCTTTATATAATATGCATAAATTATACCAAAATCCCAGACGGCGTTATCAATTCTGCGATTTATTTTTATTTCCTTATATCATCTCAATATAAAATCATAGCGCCTTTTTGTATAAATTTTTAATTAAAGATAAGAGAATAAACATTCCGTATCATTTGATACAATTGTGTCAAATGATACATTCATTCTCAAGGAAAAATCAGAAGCGTTCATGTTTATTAATTTTGTCAAATGATTGGAAAAACATTTTTTCAGTGTTAAACTTCTGTTCCGGATAAGAACATATAAACCGTTTTTACCGGGCAGACTTACACAAATGATAAGGATGCCCGGACGTCACCAAAGTCCTGGGCCGCGTTACCCTCAACGCTGGTGTCGACTCTTTTTATATTATGATAATATTATAGAGTCTCAGGATAGATTTGTAATCACCCAAACGATGTGATTTTTCTCACCCTGTCAGGGTGATTTTTGTAATTGACTTGAATATATGGAGTTAAATTATAGATTCTATGCATCTAAATATCCAGAAATGGTCCATCCGACTAAAACGTACTTTGATTGAAAAGAAACAATTAACAGGAAGACGCGAAACGATGCCCTGAGTACTTCAGCTTCACTCAGTGTAAACTCTAGTTGAAGGGCAAGAACTTATGTGCTTGAATAGAAAGCTTATGCAATTTAAGGCTAAAAATAGGCTTCGTGCCTTCCCAGTTTCCTGAGAAAAAAGCCGCTCCTTACAGGACAAGCCCTGATAAGGGCGGCTTGATTTATTCCGGTTTAATGTGAATACGCTACCGCTGTGGTATAGGCAACCGATACAAAAGCGCCGTTTCCGTAAGTCACTGAATACCAGGATAAAGCGCTTGGAAGGCTGCAGGGCGTCCAGTTTATCCCATCGGTTGAATATGCCGCCGACGTACTGGCTTCGGCTAACGTGACAAAAACGCCGTTTCCGTATGTCACTGACTGCCAGTAAGAAGAAGGGTTTGGAATGGTGCAGGCCGTCCAGGTTTTCCCATCGGATGAATACGCCGCCGTTGTGCTGCTAAAGGCAACCGCTACAAATGTGGGAACTCCGCCCGGGGTCCCGTAAGTTACTGAACTCCACCTTAAAGAGCTGCCTGGCAGGGTGTAGGCCGTCCAGGTTTTCCCGTCAGTTGAATACGCCGCCGTTGAGCTGAGTTCGGCAACCGCCACAAAAACGCCGTTTCCGTATGTCACTGACTGCCAATCGGCAGCGCCTGTCAGGTTGTAGGACGTCCAGTTTATCCCGTCGGTTGAATACGCCGCCGCTGCTCCTCCAAAAGCAACCGCTACAAAAACGCCGTTTCCGTAAGTTACAGAATTCCAATCGGCAGAGCTTGGAAGGGGATTACAGGACGTCCAGGTTTTTCCGTAATCGGTTGAATACGCCGCCGCTGTACCGCCATAGACAACCGCTACAAAAAGACCGTTCCCATATGTAACTGACTGCCAACTGGCAGAAGATGGCAGGGTGCTGGCCGTCCAATTTGTCCCGTTAGTTGAATACGCTGCTGTGCTGCTATTGGCAACCGCGACAAAAACACCGTTACCATAGGTCACTGACTGCCAAGTGCCGCCGCTTGACGGCAAGGTGTAGAAGCCCTTCCAGGAAGAACCTGAGGCTATCCAGTATGCATAAACAGTAATATTTGACGTAACTGCTGTACTTGCTGTAAACTGTGTCCCGCCGCCGTTTGTTGCTGTGTACCAGCCAGCAAAATAATAAGTTGTCTTTGCCGGCGCTGATGGAAGCGTACCGACATTCGATGTCGGCGTTATTACGGTTATATTAGACGGGCTTGCCGCCGTTGTTGCACCCTGGCTGTCAAATGTAATGGTATTGGTTCCAGCGATAGATGATGACGACGAACCGGAGCTTACGGAAGATGAAGCGGAAGAACTGGAACTTACAGAAGACGAAGATGATGAAGAATTATTCCCGGAAAAAAGATTGCAGCCGCTTATAAATGATACGATTACCATAAAAAGTACAAGATCCATAAATTTTCTTAACATATTAGACCTCCTGAATCTTTGCATAGAAAACTTTATCTAACTTCTTTAAGTATATTAATAAGTTATAACAATATACCCGCTGCTACTATTAACGCCGTTTGTTCCGGATATATACTATCGAGATTGCTTGACCCTCCTCCGTCGTTAAATTTAATCTAATATTAATTTTATTAATAAGTCACAACCAGCGCCATATAAGTCCAGGATGAACCAAGGGAGTCCAGGACAATCTCATTGCCGTTGATCCAGCAGGCAGGCTGCTGAGAATTAAGAGCAGAAGCATTAATATCGTATCCGGCAGCATAGACCGTGTTGTTGGTATAGGTTATAGAATATACCCATCCGCCGTATGAATTCTTATAATTTAACTGGTATTGAGTAGCAATCCCTGAGGAAGTGTTTATTGTCCAATAACAGGGATGGTAAGGCAAAAGCGTTGCGCCGGGAACATACAGGTATGAGCCCGAATAGAATGGAATCGCGTAGGAAATCGCACCAGTTCCATTTAAAGCGATGGAATTATATGAAGCGCAGTTATTTGAAGATACCCAGACTGTAAAGGTTGTGCCGCTGGTGTCCATGCCGTCTATATAGATAATTCCATTATTCACCGCTATTCCGCCGTAATAAGCTGAACCAGGCAATGCTGAAACTACAGTTAAATTTGAAACATAACCCCCTAAGGAATTTCCACCCCAAAATGCAAAACTACTGCCGCCGGAAAACACCATATTTCCCGGAGAATCCCAGGGTGTTGCTGTTTGAAAATAGGTTGCAGCACCGCCATTCTCAATATAATAATCATAAGTACTGCTCTGAGCGCCGGAACACCAAAAGTTCCCGCCTGGATCATAACCCGCCCACCCCAGATAACCGGAAACACTAACAGAATGTTCCGTTGCCGTTCCTCCGTTTGTCGAAATTGTCCAGTAACAGCCAATATCGCTGTTATCTTCTCCGGCTAAATAAAGGGTGCCGTTCGCAAGCGACATTGCTCTTAAATTAGGCGCGATATAGTTCGCCACAATATTTTCAGTAATATTCGTGGAAGTCCCGTTAATGGCAACTCTCCATACGCAGGTATAGCCGTTATGGTCAACACCGGAGATATAAAGAGTAACGCTGCCGGTGGAAGAAGAACTGGACGACGACGAAGACGACGAGCTGGAGCCTGCAGAAGACGATCTGGAGCTTACGGAAGAGGAATTGGTTGAACTGCTGCTGGACCCAAGTGAAGAGCTTGAAGAACTGCTGGATGATGAAGAATTATTCAAGTTTGCAATAAGGTTGCAACCGCTTGTGAAGTATACTATTATTATAAACAGCACAAACGCTGAAATTTTTCTTAACATTTTACACCTCCTAAATCTTTGCATAAAAAAGCTTATCTAAGTTCTTTAACTGTATCAATAATTTATAATTACTTTTTATGGTTTTATAAATCCTGCTTAATACGTCCCTTGCCAGAGGTAAATGTTGTCCCCACCACTGGTGTAGCTCCAATGTGCGCTATTATCGCAGCCGATAGAGTAGGTCGTTGAAGCGTTGCTTACGGTAATAGTCGCATAGCAGTAGTACCATCCATTAGTTATTGGTGTTATTCCCCAGGAGACTATCGAACCGGTAGGCGGGTCATTTGTGGAAACGGTCCCGGTGGCCAGATTGAACCCGATCGAAAAATCCGAGCTGTTAAACCAGAAAGAGTCAAGACTCCCGGCCTTAGCGAAATAACCGAACTGGTATTGCTGGCCCACAGTAAGTGAGAGTGTCTGTTTCACGTAATAAGCGTTTGGTCCGCCACCGCAGGCATTTAGAGAATACGCGGTAGTAGTCCCGTCCGGCGCAACCACGCCATTGACCAGCGAGGCGGTGAAACTGGCGTAAGTTGTTAAAGAAGGCTCCCAGCTTGGAGAGGACGGCACTGTCCAAAAAGCGTAAACCGTTATATTGGATGCAACTATTGTGTTTGTTGTAAACTGTGTACCACCGCCGTTTATAGCAGTGTACCAGCCGCTAAAGTAATAAGCTGTCTTAGCAGGTGCAGCCGGAAGAGTAGTGACAGTCTTTGCGGGGTTAGTCACAGTTATGACAGCCGGACTTGCCGCTGTCGTCGCGCCCTGGCTGTCAAATGCAACAGTATAGTTGGTTATACTATTGGAAGACGATGACGAACTGGAGCTCACGGAAGACGAACTATATAAACTCGAAGATGAGCTGGAGCTTACTGAAGATGAACTGGAAGACGAAATCGATGATGAAGAATTATACAAGTTTGCAATAAGGTTGCAGCCGCTTGTGAAGAATACTATTATTATAAAAAGCACAAACGCTGAAATTTTTCTTAACATATTACACCTCCTGAATCTTAACAAAAACAATTATACTAGGGGCGATTCCACCGGGAATACTTTATATAATGAGCATAAATTATACCAAAATCCCAAACGGTACAATCAATTCCGCAATTTATTTTTATTTCCTTATATCATCTGGAAATAAAACCATGATGTTTTTTGTAAAATTTTTAAATAACGATTTTAAATAACGATAAGAGAATAAACATTCTGTATCGTTTGATACAATTGTGTCAAATGATACATTCATTCTCAAGGAAATCAGAAGCGTTAATATTATTAATTTTGTCATCTGATTGGAAAAACATTATTAAGTGTTAAACTTCTTTTTTGGATAATAACATAAAAGCCGTTTTTACCGGGCAGACTTATCCGAAAATAAGGCTGCCCGGACGTCACCAAAGTCTTGCGCAATTAAGCACCCGGGGCCGCGTTACCCCCAACGCCGGTGTCGGCTCCTTTTATATTATGATAATATTATAGAGTCTCATGATAGATTTGTAATCACCCAAACGGTGTGATTTTTCTCACCCTGACAGGGTGATTTTTTGGAATTTTTATTCTTCACTCTTAATTATTGAATTCAGGACAGAAATCATCAGGTTATCAGGGTTGACATTTTTAGATATTTGGTTTTTTATCAGATTGAAGAGTTCTTCTCTGCTCGATATACCGAGTTTCTGATATATTGCCTTAAGATGTGTTTTTACAGTATTTTCCGAAATAAACAATCTTTCGCGCAATTGTTTGTTTGAGTAACCCTTCAGAATATTTCTCAGAACTTCACTCTCCCTTTCACTTAATCCGTAGGTCTTGAAAAAGCCTTCATCGGGCATAAGAGCTTTTTCAAGGAAAGACTTAATCTCGATAATAGTCATGCGGCAGCCTGTTGCCTTATCATCTTCAAAAAGCGGGGCTATCTTTATCAGAGTGTTAATTCCTGATCCCTCATGGTTGAGTATTTTGCATCCGATCAAATCTAAAGTTTCTTCTTTTGCTATTCTTTGAAGTTCTTTTTTTAATTTTTCTCTATCGGAAGATTCAATAAAATCATATATTTCTAAGCCCAGTATATTAATTTTTTCTTTAATTCCAAACAGGTCCAATCCCGGACGGTTCATATACCTGATCTTACCGTTTAAATCCAGGTCTGCTATTACCACCGGCATAAGTTCAGCCATTTCCTGAAAGCGATTTTCGCTTGCACTGTAATTTCTTTCGGCGGTTTCTCTTTTTTTAATGCTTTCTTCCAGGGCTTTTTTCTGACTGATCGCTTCATCACGGAGGCTTTTCATATCAAGCTGAGCCTTTATCCTTGCCGAGAGTTCTGCGAGGTTGAAAGGTTTTACGATATAATCAATGGCTCCCAATTCCAGACCTTCCAGCTTCATTGCTGTTTCAGCCTTTGAGGTCAGAAAGATAATCGGAATACCTGTTAATTCTTCATTATTCCTTATTTCGCGGGTCATCTCATAACCGTCCATTTCCGGCATCATAACATCAGAAAGAATTAAATCAGGCTTTCTTGAAACAGTTATTTCAAGACCTTCTTTTCCGTTATATGCCATGAGAACATTATATTCTTTTTCGAGAAATATTTTCAGGAAATCCATCATTTCAATGTTATCCTCAACAATGAGAATGGATTGTTGTTTCTCAGTTAATTTTTCTTTTATATTAACGGAAACAGGACTTTTAATCCGGCTTATATCTGATAATAGCACCGGTGAAATTTTATTTATATTTTCATCAACCATGCCGGCAGCCTCAGTCCAATCATCCTTCTTTTCTGAATCTTCAATAGGCAATACAATCGTAAAAGCCGACCCTTTCCCTTCACGGCTTTTTACCGTTATCTTACCGCCATGCAGTTCGACAATTTCTTTTGTCAGCGCCAGGCCAATTCCAGTGCCCTCATATTTCCTTGAAGATGAGCTGTCTACCTGTGCAAACCTTTCAAAAATTAAATCCAGTTTTTCCCCGGGTATTCCGATTCCGGAGTCTTTGACGGTAATAGAAAAACATTTGCTATAAGCGGCATTTCGACTCCGCTCAATGTCCGCTGCCGCATTATTAACCGCACCCTGAGCGGAGTCGAAGGGCGCTTCTGCATCATCCAGCTGAATGATAATTGAACCGCCGGCAGGTGTAAATTTCAATGCGTTTGAAATCAGGTTGAATACCGCTTTCTCAATAAGGTCCCGGTCGATAAAAGCAATAATCCCATCACTATTATCATTAAAAACCAGGCTGAGCTTTCTATATTCGGCAGTAGATTTCACTGTTGAAACATAATACTCCAGGAGTCTGGAAATATCTGTCCTTTCTTTATGCATAATTATCTTTCCTGCTTCAATCTTTGAAAAGTCAAGCAGATTATTTATAAGCCTGAGCAGCTTTCTTCCATTGTGAAGCATTGCATCAAATATAGGATCGCTTTTATTGATTCTTTCTCCATATTCTCCCTGAATAATTGCTTCAATTGGGGAGAGCAGCAACGTTAACGGCGTCCGGAATTCATGAGAAACATTGGCAATAAAGTTATTTTTGGACTGATTCAATGACTGAAGCTCTTGGTTATCCGATAAAAGCTTTTTCGTTTTTTTATAATTCAATTTAATTACACTGGACATTGTTTCTACATAATGGAAAGCTCCGGCAAATTTTCTTGATAGATTATAAGACTGTATAAGGATAAAAAAGAAAATAGCCGCAGGGGAAAGCGCAAAGGTTTGAAACTCAAATGAAACCTGCAATACATCATTGATTCCTGCTATCAATAAAAACAATGATGCTGTCAAAAAATATGGTGCACTTTTATCTTTGTCAATAAATGCCCTTATGATAATATACAAAAAATAAATACAGCTTAGAATTAGAAATGCCTGGTTGGGAGGCTCGGTATAATAGAATATAGTTTCTGGTGTGGATATCACAATTAAAGAACAGACTGCAGAAAATACCAGTGCAATATTTACGGCATAATGCCAGAAATATTTTTTAAAAAGACTTTCTATATGAAGAAGTAAAACAGGTATAACGAGGAATACGGTTAAAGGATCCAATTTTGCGTAAAGTTCCCAGGGAAAATCCGGGAACCATATTCCTGCCAGAAACACGCCGCCTATCGTAATCCTGATGGCGACAATCAGGCAGAGAAGTCCGAAGTATAGAGTGGATTTATCCTTTCTGCGCAGCAGAAATAATCCGAAATGGTACAGGCTCATGATCAGAATACTGCCGAAAAGGAAATAGTCGATTCCCAGCATCTTATCCCTGATGCCGGTAATAACGGCAGATGTTCCCAGCGTTATGGGCTGCCATATTCCGCCGCTCCGGTTCCGGAAATTTGCCGTTTGAATTATTATCTCAATATTTTTCTGATTCTGGTTAAAATATACTACTTCGGGCTGGTGCCTGTATCGGGCTTTCCCGGGATCATCCGAAACATTTCCAACTGCCTTTAATAATCTTCCTCTAATCCATATTTTATAGGCAGATTTGATGTTTTGAAGGTTCAGGCCGAGAGAAATATTTGTATTACTGGAAAAACCTGTAACAACAACCAGACGGTAGGTTGCAAAACCGTTCAGCGGATAACCCTCTTTTCGTATTAAACCGGCTTGATCCCATAAACCGGGCACATTTATATAATCCGGTTTATAATCAGGTGTACCGTTTGTAAAATCTTCAGGAGACAGCAGTTTTCCCCAGTAAAATTCCCATTCTCCATCAAGTCTTATGCCTTTTGAACTGCCGATATCAATGTTTTCAATGTTCAAAATGCCCCTGACAGCCTTAGGGCTATTTTTTCCCGAAATTTTACCGCAGGATATGATTAAAAAAGGAAACATGGCAGCTATTAAGATAACCGCAATAAATTTATGAATTTTAATTTTTATAGCCGGCTCCTAAATACTTTAAAAAACTCATCGCTTTTTATTTTATATCAGCAGCGAATAAATCACAAAAAAGCATGTCTTTCTTATTTTGCTCCCGCGGCGATGAGAACCTTCTCCACATCAAGTCTGTCATACAGGTGTGCATAATATAAAGCAGTTTTACCTTCTTTGTCGGAAGCATTTATATCGGCCTTAGCTCCAATCAATGCCAAGACTGCTTCTTTTTGACCGTTTTTTGACGCTGTTATTAAAGCGGTAATGCCGGATTTATCCATAATGTTGATATCTGCCTTTGCCTCGATCAACGCCAAAACCGCGTCAGTTTTGCCGTTATCTGCCGCATACATTAAAGCCGTCCAGCCGAAATTATCCGCTACGTTAATTTCTGCCTTAGCCCCGGCCAGAGCTTTAACAGCCTCGGAGTCACCATGATCGGCCGCGTATATTAAAGCAGTCCAGCCGAAATTATCCGCCATGTTGACATTTGCCTTAGCCTCAAGCAATGCCAGTACAGCGTCTGTATGTTCATATTGGGCGGCGTACATCAAAGCCGTAACTCCGTTTGTATCAGCTTTGTTTATGTCTCCTTTATAACTTTTGATAAACGCAACATCTCCGTTTGTGGCAGCATTTATCAATGTTTCAGCGAAAGTAAATACCGGAATTGTAAGAAAAATAAAAATTAACCACTTTTTCATAGAATAATCCTCCTTTTTATTCAGTCTGCTGATAATAATTAGTCATATCCTCAATTATAATCCGGCCGGCTTCCTCATCGTTAATACTATCCGGTACCCCTAAATTTGCAGCTTCAAGTGTAGAGTCGCCGCATTTATGAATTTCGGTCACACGGTATGTTATACGCCAGGGGTCGCTATGCCTTCCCGACAGTTCTCTCAAACGTTTGGCTTCCTGATGATGTGCATAAGGATTTTTGTCATTCGTCAGCCAGTCCTTATCCACAACGTCATTAAAGAAAGCCTCAAAATTATTGGCATCCTGAGCCAGACAGTAAGTGTAGAAATGATAAGCGTAAATTTTATTCGGATTCGTCCATTTCCCGCCTTGTTTTATGCCCTGTCTTTCTCCGGAGGCATCCAGATTATAATTGATGGCTTCGCTTTTCTTCTCACCCTTTGAACGGGCAACATTCAGCCTGAAAGTACCCAGGACGCTCAATTCTCCGCTGGCTATCTTTGTTTGAATGATAAATCCGGCTGAAACATCCCATGCAATGTATAAACCAAAAGCCGTTTTCAGGCTGAAAGATCCGCCGTAGCTGTTTTCATCGGAGAAGGAATAGTTCTTAATCAGTTGATTGTCGCCGTCATAAGCCCAGCAGTAACTCTGGCGGAACTGCCTGTTCTTTATCTTTGCCGTTTCTTTAAAATCATCGCTTCCAACCGCAAGATTATAGGGATTCATATCATCGTACACAAATTGATAATTGGCTTCGGAAGCCTGTATCTTTGAATCGAGCGCAGGCCTGTCTAACTTTTGATAGCTTTGAAGATCACCCTGACGGATATAATCATCGCTTATTTTAAAAGTAATCGGCATAATTGTTGTATCATCCTGTATGTCTCCAAGCTGATAGGAAATAACAGTATTATCGCTTCTTGTCAAAGCATAGACTTTCGCAGTAGTTCCGCGCACGAATGCATTACCCCAGGTGGTCATTTTTTCGCCTTTATTATAACTGAAATAGACTGTTTTTTTATCAAGGGTTTCTGTGGCGGATTCAACCTTTCTCTTGGTGGTGAAGCCGTATTCCGTTTCAAACTTCCAGCGGATTCCTGCGGCCGGGAATGAGGCTTTACCCTCGCAAAGCATACCCGGAGCAATTTCCCTGTCGAAGGTTGAAATTTTTGCGTCGGTAGAACGGTTTGCTATATCAATGGCAGAGGCTTTTTCATAATTAGGCCTCATATCCATGTTGACAACCGGAACAGGCGGAGCACCTTCGATATAACCGATTAGAGTCTCGTTGACAACTGCGTCTCCAACATATTTCGCGGAAATATCATCGCAAACCGTTTCGACAAACGTTGACCCGCCTGAGCTCTGGTTCCGCATTCTAGAAATACGATAAACCGATCCGCGTGTTTGCGTCCCATCGGTTTTTAATCCCATCGTTTCAATAACATCAAGTCCTCTTTCCCATCTATAATAAAAATCTTTGACGGTTCTGTCTCCATCTGTGATTGTATTAAAACCTCCGGCCCAGTAATGGCCCCTGACATGGTCTCCATAATTTCCAAGATAATCAATCGCGGTCATATCGCCGATTAAAATGTATCCAATGCTTTTATTTCCGTTTCTTTCAAGATGATACCAGCCGCCGTAATCACTGTTTAAAGGATGGTACTCGCTGATTTTCGAATTCCATTTAGGCTCAATCTGCTTCAGATTTTCATTAACCGGGATAGTTCCATCTATAAATTTTCCGATGGCCGGGTCATATATAACCTGATGTATTATCTCACTATAAACCATTTTTTCCAGGAATTTTCTTGTATTATTCGGTGTATAATAGTTTAAATAGTAATCTCCTTTATTCACACCTGAAAAATATAGGTGCAGGTAACCGTCCATACTACCGAATAGCATCGGACAGCTTCTGCTGCGAGCCGAATTACCGTCAAATCCTTTGTTTCGATCTTCATAAAATTGAACTAAAGAGTTGGCTGGATCAGCGCCTTCCGGTACATCCGGCATAATCAAACCGCTGTTTAGGACCTTAAAACTATAAAAAGAAGGTGTTGTATTATTCGTATAATGATCTTTGGGCTCATCCGTCCCGAAAGCCAGGTAATAACGGCAGCGTTTCGGCAGGCAGAGCGCTGGTGTTTCCCTGTCCATTTGTTATGTTTTCTCTGATGACATAATATTCACCGCTGACGCCTATTTCTGAAATGAGCGACTTTTTTAAATTTATCTTGAAATTGAGGGGATCAACAGTATCTTCATTTGTTAGGGATGAGCCGGCTCCATAGATTGTGCATTTCTGCAGACCTGGAAGTGTTATTACTTCAGCGGTGCGGTTCGATTCATTATAGAACTTAATTTTATAATCTTCAAGAGTCGGAAGCCCACTCTTTTCATCCTTTCTGAAATTCAGGATTCTGACCTGGCTGACATTGTCCGGATTACAGCCATAAGACACAATCCATCGGTTCTGACCCTCCACAAGGGTAAGTAAAAGCTTAACGGAATATGAGGCGTTTGCATCCAGACCTTTCTTCCCGCCCAATCCAGCCAATTCATACATAAAAGGCTCAAGATAGTAATAATGTCCATCATTATCTTTATAATCAAAGGTTATATTTGTCCGGTTGTTTTGAATATTTGTAATGCACCGGATTTCAGGAACGGAAACCAGTTTCGCACCGCCGTTTAATCCGTATTTAAAACAATATAAATAAACTTTATCCCTTACTCCAGCTCTGCTTCCCAGACCGAATATATAAATGAAAGTACCGTCAGATATAATCCTGGGATTAACCATCGTATAGTAGGGGGTATCGGAAAAAGCCCTGTCTTTAAATCTGAGTTCTTCTTCCGTAACTTTGGCCCAGCTTGCACTATTTGTATTCGTATTTACAGTCGCTCCCATATTGAAGTTAACGTTTACCCGGTATGTAATCTTTACCAGGTTCTGATGCAGCTCTATCAGACTGTCGAGTGCACCGAAACTATGGAGAGTCATGTCCCTGAAGCCTCCGCTCATGTCGCTATTTTCCCAGAGAGGAATAGCGTATTCCTGCCAGGGTTTTTTCCCCTGCAGATTCAAAGTCTGAGCCTTAACAGTACTACCGTTATCCTGTATAATCTGAATCTGATAGCGGACTTTGCCTGAATTGTCAATATACTGTAAATACTCAGGTGTCTTTACTGCTGCAAATCCCCCTGAAAATATTCCGGCATTATCGTATTGGAAAGGAATTACTACCCGGCCTTCTTTATTGATATAGCCCCATTTCCCACCGGATCGAACCGGAGCAAGCCCTTCTGAAAATGAAAGAGCACTCTCATATTGCGGATTAACTGCAATTCTGCCTTTTGAATCGATGAATCCCCATAACTCATCATCCTTGACCGCGGCCAGTCCATCGGAAAAAGGAAGTCCATCGTCAAAATCAGGACGCATTATGTATTCTCCCTTATCATTGATAATGCCCCAGCCGTCCTTTCCCAATTTATATGCAGTAAGAGCGTAATTGTTCTCATAGGAAGCAGCATCAGCGAATGTTGGATTTACCCGGTAAAGTCCGTCATGGTTAACATAACCCCATCTTCCTCCGGTCTCGACAGCCGCCCTCCGGCTCTGGAAAGGTTTAGCTCCGTCAAACTGGGGCTTGATTATAATTTTACCGGATTTATCGATATAATCCCCACAATCCATCCTCTTCCACAGCCGCAAGACCTTCAGAGAACTCTTCCGCTCTTTCATAATGCGGATTAATCTGAAATTTTCCGTCCGTACTTATGTAGCCCCATTTCTTGTTCAATAAAACCGGAGCAAGTTCCTCGGAGAATTTACCGGCTTCCATAAATTGGGGTGAAACTGCGATCTCCCATTTTTGATCGAGATATCCCCAGCGGTTGTAGGCCTGAAAAGCTGCCCTGCCTTCCGAGTAACCGGAAATATCGGTGATTTTGTACTTTTCCGTTATTTTCTGTGTCCCACAGGAATAAAGCGAAAGGAATAGAAATATACTGAATAAAAAAATCCCTGATTTCATATCAAAGCTCCCATTTTTTATTTTGTTTTTTTTCGCAGATAATAATAAATACCATGCTGAAGCTGAATTATACAATGGTTGTTATGACTGCAACTCAGTATTAAGCACAATTCTATCCATCACACAGCAATATTTTCAGCAATAATTATACCATAATTACAAATGAGATATATTTGATTCCGCGATTTATATTTATTTACTTATATTGTCTGCTTATAAAATTACAATTGTCAATACTCAAAATTTTAACAAAATATAAAAAATTAAAATATTCCGTATCATTTGATACATATGTATCAAATGATACATTTATTCTTAAGAATAAATAAGAAAAGTTTGGTTAATCTTGTAATTCATAAAAATAATTATTTTTATATAAAGAATATTTGATAACTATTCAAGAATATTATAAAATTATAATAATAAGCCTTGGGGTTGTTTATGCAATTCTTTGCAATAGACCGAACCTGTTATCTGGTTCTAAACCGGAATGGCGTCATAATGGATATCAACAAAACCGGTTCAATGTTGTTAAACTCAAAGCGTTCATCTTTGGTGAACCGTGATTTTCTGGAATTTGTAAAATTAGAATCAAGACCTGTTTTCAATACATTTTTAAAAGAACTTTTCGAAAAAGAAGTCATGACCGATTGTGAGATTAAGCTTCAATTCAATAACCTTACGGAAATTTATGTCCATATAGAAGCAGTTATTAACAATGATAACAAATCAAATATTAAAGAATGTTATGCGGTGATGGTGGATATTACAGAACAAAAAAAGCTGGAAGATGCATTGAGAGAAAGTGAGCAAAGATTAAAATTTCACTTTGAAAATTCACCCCTTGCCATTGTGGAATGGGACTATAATTTCGTAGTAACCCAATGGTCTTTAGAGGCTGAACGAATTTTCGGCTGGAAAAAAGAAGAGGTTCTCGGAAAGCTGGTCGACTCTCTTAATATAATTTATGCAGAGGACATCCCCATTGTCAATCATACTATGGAACGGCTGGTCAGCGGGAGCGAAAAAAAGGTTATTTCTTCCCACCGCAATATTACCAGATCGGGCGATATCATCGAATGTACTTGGTATAACTCCGTCTTGCTTGATAAAAATGGACATATATCCTCTGTTATGTCGCTTGTTGAGGACATTACCGATCAAAAGCTGGCTGAGAGGGAAATTAAACATCTTGCATCATTTCCCCAGCTGAATCCGAACCCGGTTATCGAATTGGATCTGACCGGAAAACTTACTTTCATGAATGAAGCAGCCAAAGCGGTTTTGGAGAAATATGCTCCCGGAAGCGATTTTCGAATTTTCTTGCCGTATGATCTGGATAAAATTTTAAAGACATTGGATCAAGATAAAGATAGCCAGACTTTTTACCGTGAAATTATTATTAAGGACCTGATATTTGGAGTAACCTTTCATGTATCAAATATGCTTAAAGTTGTCAGGTTTTATTTGATTGATATTACCGAGCGAAAAAAGTCTGAAGCCGAACTTCAAAAGTTGAACCGGACTCTCAAAGCTCTTTATGACAGCAGTCATGCTATGGTTTATGCCAGTAATGAAAAGGATTATTTAAGAGAAGTATGTAATCTTGTTCTGGAAAGCTGTAATTATAAAATGTTATGGATCGGATATGCAGAGGAGGATGAAAATAAATCAGTCAGGCCTGTTGCCTATGCCGGGTTCGAAGAAGGGTATCTTGAAACCCTGAAAATCTCATGGGCGGACACTGAACGCGGCCGCGGGCCTACAGGCACTGCCATCCGTACGGGAAAGGCAAGCAAATGCAGAAACATGCTTACAGACCCGGCTTTTAAACCCTGGCGTAAAGAAGCTGTTAAAAGAGGGTATTCATCTTCAATTGCTATTCCAATGATAACCGGCGGCAAAACATTCGGGGCAATAACGATATATTCAAAGGATCCCGATCCTTTTTCCGATGATGAAGAGCGTCTGCTTACAGAATTGGCTCATGACCTCTCTTATGGAATTAAGGCGATTCGGATGCAATCAATCAATTCAAAGGCGGATGAGGCGCATAAAAAAGCGGGCAATGTTAATGCTTTTTTTTCATGATTTTAAATCTACAAATTAATAAGAAATATAACTTTTTGTTGGCTTGAAATAGCTCAGTGAGTTATTATTCCTTATTACAACATCATATTGCTTTTCTAATATATTGAATCCCATAAAATCTATTTACTATCAATCTTTTTCTCTCTTTCTACCCTTTTCGGACACGGCCTTCCTCTTTTCCCTGGCGGGCGCTTCTTTGACATGGATTTCTCTAACTGATTCCCTGTCATTGTGCCTTATTACAGCTTCTCTTCTCCAGCCGACTCTACCCCAATATCTTGACCTTTCCCATTCATGCCAGTGTAACCTGGCGTCTCCCCAGCCTATCCTCGGGGCACTTACAATATCTCCCCTCCAGCTTGGAGGCAGGTGAGACACATTATAAGGTACCAGCCCGGGATTTATTACGACCCATCCGTAATTATAAAAAGTAGACCTATACCAGACTCCGTGCCATGGTCTCCACCAGAACCCCCCGTAAAAGAAGCAATCATAATTATCATAGGTGTAATAATAAACGTATGTATTTGGAATCACAACCACATCCGGTTCGGGAGCAACGACATTTGTTATTACTGTGTCCTCCTGAATTGAGGATGAAGCGCTGCCGGCGTTAAGATCGATTTGGTCGCCAGTATCCGCGTCGAAAGCAGACTTAATGTCGTTTACCCATACTGAAAACGTCTGGTTGTTAGTATCCTGTATATATACTTCTTCCGAAGTCTTGCCGATAAGCGCGCCCTTTACAATCGAGCCGTCATTCATAAGAATGTTTACATCCATTGAATAGACTAGCGCGAAAGTAAATATTGTTAATAAAGATATTATAATCCTTTTCATTTTTCCTCCTTTTAGCCAAATCCTGTTGTTTATATTAAGAATAATAATGAAATTATTAGAAAATGGCAAAAAACAATTGAAAATAAAACAAAAAAAGAGGTGTGGAAAGTGAATAATTTAATTTTTAATAATATATATAATGATATTCTGTTTCTTGTTTTATAGACTCAGTTAATGTTTCATTGCTTTGCCGGAAATCTTTTGATTCATACAACGCTTTAATTTTATTCCCGGTGTCATCATATTTATATTTATAAACATGTGACCCGTCAGCATTAAAGCCAGCCTCTTCAATCACATTCCCACTGCCGTCATATTTATAATCATATTTCTCCGATAAAGACCCATCCGCATTATAGTCAGCCTCTTCGATCACATTCCCGCTGCCGTCATATTTATAACCATATTTCTCTAATAAAGAGCCGTCAACATTATAGCCAGCCTCTTCAATCACATTTCCATTAGCGTCATATTTATAAACATGTTTCTCCGATAAAGACCCATCCGCATTATAGTCGGTCTCTTCAATCACATTCCCGCTGCCGTCATATTTATAAACATATTTTTCCGATAAAGAGCCGTCATCATTATATACAGCCTCTTCGGTCACATTTCCACTGTCATCATATTTATCAACTTGTTTCTCTGATAAAGACTCATCTGTTTTATACTTTGCCTCTTCAATCCTATTCCCATTTTCATCATATTTATAATCATATTTCTCTGATAAGGAGCCTTCAGCATCATATACATCCTCTTCAAGCTTAATCCCGTTTTCATCATATTTAGAAATAGTTTTAGAGGTTAATACCCTGCTATCCTCGCCAAAATTGTTTTTAATGTCATAAGTAAGAGTGATTAATTCTTTGACTTTACCTTTTAACCCGTCTTTTTCCCAATCTGTCATTTTATCCGCAGGAAATAAACTGGCGGCAAACAAAAACAATAACAAACAAATCAACAACTTTTTCATTAAATCCCTCTCATGAAACAAATTAACTATAGTTAATTACCATTGACTTCCCTGATATTATAAATATAAATATACTGCTTATATAAATCAACTCAAAATCATTTTTATTATGAAATTACTTAAGACTTCTCTCAATAGTAAGGCGGTCGAGCACATTATAACGTTTATCTATCGGAAATATCCACCAATCGGTATTTATGGTAAAATTTATAAAGATATTATAAATTCGGGTTTTTTATACCCAATTTTTTATCCCGGTCAAAGTTCATTGGAAATAGCCTGTGAAAGGCCTGCAATGTGTTGCCGACAGGATAATTCCAATATTCGGTACTATTCCATTCTGCATGGCGGTCAAGATCGATACTTATTTCATCCTTTTCATTTCCGCGCGGCCCGATCATAAAACCGCCGGGAATCATACCGTGAAATCTGGAATGAGGCATAGGATTATTATAACCGATTCCGCTTACCATACAAGCGTTCAGCGGATTTCCGCCGAACAGCCAGTAAAGCTGGTCCCAGGCGGTATCTCTCAATTCCGGCAGCTTTAAAATATCGGCACAGAAAGACAGAGCGTGAGCCCATTGCGTCCAATGGCTTGATAAGCCATGACTTATCCTTTGCGATGAATGATCCGGCATAAAAAATCTGTAATAAAACCCGTTTTTCCACTCGCGGTAATTATCATCCAGAGTACTGGGCGCGGAAAAAAGACCATAGGGCATTATTCCGAAAGGATTTGTCTGCGTCAAAGGCATTACATATCCTTCAATGATCTTAAGTAAAATTCCTTTTGCCCGGCTTGCTTCCGGACTCTGAGGAAAATATTCTATAAATTCGCATAAAGCCAGAATGGGGAATGCTGAATGAATAATTCCCCTGTAAGGCTCATTACCGTCCTTTTCCATCATAAAATAAGAAATTTTATCATTGAAGCATTCCTCAATTTCTTCAAACGATAAAAATATTTCCTTTTGGCTGCCGATATTATTAATAAAAAGCGCCAATTGGGCTGATAGTCTCCATGCCCTGACCGAAGTCCATTTATGAAGCGGATCATCTGTTTTTTTGCTGTTTGTATAAATCCATGCCCTTTGTGCCGAATTAAGGCATTGCTTTGCCAATTCTAACTTTTCAGCCGCTATAGCCTTTGCAAATCTGCAAAGCAATGTGATCGAAACATACTGGACAATCGGGTTGTAATCTGTTCGGATTAAGCGTTCGTCACCTGAACCGGGTTTATTATCCGTAAAATAATTCTGCGAATTGTCCGCATAACACCCTGAATGATTATCATACCACCAGGACATCCCGCTATACCGGCGCGCTTCACCACCGCCTCCGGTCTCTTCGAAAAACTGACCGCTTTCTTTATCCTGCATTGATAAAATATAACTAATCGCCCAGGCACTTTCCGTTATCCAATCGTTCCTGCTGATGTTTTCATCAGCCAGGGAAGACCTGAAAAATTCCTTACGGCTGGAAAAATCCAGAAATCCGAAAACAGGGTAATTAGCGTGAGTCATCCATTTCCGCAAATCCCCGGCATCGTACCAGCCTCTGCTTACATTGTAAGGTTTATGAGTGTCGTTTCTGATTCCGTCATCCAGATGAGACGGGTTCCGGAAAGGACTATCGAAATCTCCAGAGCGGCGTATGTGTATAAAATTAAAAAAAAGATCGGGAAGAAGAGTATAAGCCCCGTCGCTTATCAAAAAAATGAAGGATCTTGAATCATTTCCTGGAATAAGAGCCCTGTATACCCCTGGTATTTTTAAGCTGGAAAAATCTCCGGTAAGAAAAGTTCCCATATCCGTCTTCAGACGTTTTAATTCACCCCTGAAAATTGTTTTCCAGTTTTCAAATTCGCCGAATTCTTCTTTTGTATTTACCGCCATATCCTGTATTTCAAAAAAATCCGAAGCTGAGTCGTCTGCGATCAATCTCTTCCGGGAGTCTGTTAAAAAACCGATATGATTGAGAAATATCCCGGGTTTCGCAATTTCATTCACAATGTGCCTCCAACAAGCGTGCCGCTTGATCAATTGATTCAAGACGGTTTTAGTTTTAAAATGAGTATTTAAGCTGGAATAAAAGTTTATTTGCTTATGACAAATTCGCTTAGGATTGCCTTAAGCTCGTCAAAGCTTTTTTGTATTGTGTCGGATATCATTTTGAAGTTGTTATTTACATCTACGAGGAGCTGGTTTTTGTTCTTCTGGGCCTCGGCAAGGTTGAAAATCTTATTTGATATGCTGACGAAATTATCAGAAATCTCCTTCATCTGACGGCTTTGCTCATCTCCGGAACGGGACATTTCGGAGAGTGATTTGCTTTGTGTCATAACATCATCGGTCGCGTGAATAATCGTTTTTGTCCCGGTCTCCTGCTCTTCCATTGAGGTTGAAATATTTTCAAGAGATTGAACGAAAACCTCAATTCTGGTGAATATGGATTCAAGTATCTTTGCAGTTTTATTGATCAGATCAGTTCCCTCTGAGATTTTAGTATTCATCTCAACAATCATCTTATCAATATTCTTGACGCTGTTAGCGCTGGATTCCGAGAGGGTTTTCACCTCCCTGGCAACTACGGCAAATCCAAGCCCGGCCTTTCCTGCGTTTGCAGCTTCAATCGATGCGTTAATTGAAAGAATTTTTATTCTTTCCGAGACGTCGGAGATAGCCCGGTTAAACTCAAGAAGGGATTGTGAAGAAGTGTTGATTAAATTTATAGAGGCTATTGAATCCTGAAGGCTTTTTTTACCGGCATTGATATTATCCAGCAGGCCTTTAACGCTCTTCTTCAATGTCTGTGTGATTGAGTTTACGTTTCTTATATTCTGGACGATCTGTTGCGCCGAAGATGCCGAGTAATCAACGGCATTCATCTGCTTTTCAACAGAATTTTTAATAAGATTGGAACTATTTAATGTCTTTTGCGCCGCTTCATTTAATATATTCGATTGTGAAAATTCCATGTTGATTTCATTTATAATCTGATTTATTGAGTCGACAAAGCTATCAAACAACTGCCTGTTGTTTTCGATCGAGTGAATCAAAATATCCTGTGATACATTCATATTAATGGAAACTTGTTTGATCTTTCCTATCATATTATCAAGAAATTCAAAGAGCCTGTTAAAATCTGAGGTAAGCATCCCGATTTCATCAAAACTCATAATGTTAATTCTGCTTGTTAAATCGCCTTTTCCATGGATAATCGTATCGAGAGAATTTCTCATATACCGGATCATTGATATTAAATTCCTGGTTATAAGGTAAGCCTGTAGTATACCGAATATAAGAAGCAGGCCGATATTGAAAAGCAAAATTATGAAAAGATTGCCGGTATCAATTGTCTTACCTCTCAGATAATAAAAATATCCGATGGCCTGGGATACTGCATAAATCAAGCCTCCGGTTGAAATAATGGCGATGATGTATTTTACAGTTAAGGAAAGCTCTTTTTGTTTTTCCGAAAGGATATGCATTCCCCATAATTTTTTTACCGGATAAAGAATTGTATCCATTAGAATGAGGGAAAAGGAAAGTGCATAAAAACCCCCAAAAAAAGAAACAGGGAATACATACTCGAATTCGTTCATTTTTGTTATACCCGGTATTAAGTAAGCGACAATTGGACCCGAAAGAAAACCGGCCGTATAAATAAAGAGAAGAATCCATGGCAGTCGGATTATCCTTTTTTGCGCTTTTTGTATAAGTTCGCTATTGGACAGCGCCTGTTTGACGGGGAGCATAAAATAGCCGATAAACAATGCGGCGGGTATTCCCAGTCCCAGGAAAATAAATATATATAAATTTTTAAATAAGGCTTCAAATAACCTTTCCGAGGCGTTAATAGAAAGATATGGATTAAAAACATTTGTAATGATCTGGTTATGCATGAACATCAGAAATGGAATTATAATATTAATTATTATGATTTTTTGTAATATGCCCCGATCTTCCTTATTTTTCATTTGAATACCCCAGAAAAAATAAAATCTAATGCTTAAAGTGTCTGACTCCGGTAAAAATCATAGCTATATTATTTTCGTTTGCAGCTTTTATGGATTCCTCATCCCTTACGGAACCGCCCGGCTGTATAATGGCAGTAACTCCGCTTTTAGCCGCGTTGTCCACAGTATCGCGGAATGGGAAAAATGCATCGGAAGCCAAAGCCGATCCCTTGATATCAAAACCGAATTCGGTAGCTTTCATTATTCCAAGCTTGGCGGAATCCACTCTTGACATCTGCCCCGCGCCGACTCCAATGATTTGCTCATCCCTGGCATAAACAATGGTATTGGATTTAACGTATTTCGCTATTCTCCAGGCAAATCTCAGGTCTCTTTCCTCTTCGGATGAGGGTTTTCTTTTTGTAACAACATCCCATTTTTCAATTCCCATACCTGTATTATCCCAATCCTGGGCAAGGAAACCACCCTCAATCCTTCTGTAATTTAATCCCTTTTTAGACCAGTCTTCCCCCTTAAGCCTGAGAATCCTTAAGTTTTTCCTGCTTTTCAGTATTTCCACGACCTCATCTTCAAGATCCGGCGCGATTACTATCTCAAAAAACGTTTCCGATATTTTCTTCGCCGTTTCCCTGTCCATCTTTTGATTTACACCGATTATGCCCCCGTAAGCTGAAGCCGGGTCACCGGCTTTTGCCCTGTTAAAAGAGTCTTCCAGACTTTTGCCAATAGCCGCTCCGCATGGATTTGTATGTTTTATAACAACAGAAAAAGGAGCATCGCTAGAAAATTCTCTCAGTATATCAAGGCAGGCATCGGCATCAAGATAGTTGTTGTAAGACATCTCCTTTCCCCAGAGAATATCTGCGTTAAGAGTGGAGATGTTTTTATCGATATAACAGCGGTAGAGATTAGCATCCTGATGTGGATTTTCACCGTATCTTAAACCCTTTTCCAGCCTGAGCGGCAGGGCCAGCTCTGCAGGAAACTTTATCTCATTAATCCTGTTAAAGTAAGAGGAAATTAAACCGTCGTAATATGCCGTATGGCTGAAGGCCTTTGACGCGAGGTTTAACCTTGTCTTGTTTGTAATTTCACCATTTTCATTTAGTTCTATTATAAGCTGGCCGAAATCCAAATTGTCAACGACTACAACCACATCCTTATAATTTTTAGCTGCAGCGCGGATTAATGCTACACCTCCGATATCGATCTGTTCGATGATTTCATCAAACATTGATTCCGGATTTTTGATAGTCTCTTCAAAAGGGTAGAGATTTACAACAACAAAATCGATAGGCGGGATACCAAGTTTGTCCAACTGTTCAATGTGAGTCTTTCTATCCCTCATTGCCAGGATACCTGCATGAATTACCGGATGCAATGTTTTGACCCTTCCGTCCAGAACCTCAGGGAAAACAGTAGCCTCGCTAACTTCCGTAACTTTTACGCCCTTTTCTTTTAAATATTTGTAAGTTCCTCCGGTTGAAAGAATTTCATAACCCCTTCCGGAAAGAAAAGCCGCAAAATCTTCAATGCCCTCTTTTTTGTAAGTGCTGAACAATGCTCTTTTTGACATATTCATAGAGGCTCCTATACTTTTATATCGTATTATCGTATATTAAAAGTTTTTATTGTAAAGTGTAATAACTTATTACTCTATAAAAATAATACATGATTTCATGATCTCCCCTCCCGTGAAGGGGAAATAATAACCGTAGGTGATGTTTTAGTGAGACTGCATTTAACTAAAATGATTCTTTTATTTACACACCGGATAATACCAGAAGCACTCCAGAGCTTCAATATAAAACTTGCGAAGGGACGCCTTTTTCTTTTTCTTCCTTTCTTTTTTCGCGGATTGGAAAAAGAAAGGAAGAAAGCGTTTGCCTCCCTTTGTCGCTACAAAGACATTTGAGAGCCTCAGATGCACCACTATTATAATTGATAAAAAGTAATTATTCAATTTTAACAAACGTGCCGTTTGATCTGAACGATTAAGGTAGTAATAAGTTAGTATAAAATCAAGAAACCAGTGAAGGTTAATCTTGTTGTTCAAGCCTCACACCGCCACATACCAGTCTGTTTAATTTAATAAACTTGTGAGGTAGAGAAGGGGTATGAGGCATTTGATAAATATTCCTTTTTATATTAAAATATAAGCCTGTTTTACTTATGATATTGTAATTCCGGAGTTTAATATGGCTTACCTGTTAATTATACCCATCACGCTCTTTATTCTTTTTATTGCGAAAAAAATATTGAAAATATTGTATATCCCGTCATTTATAGCGATGATGTTTATAGGAATATATTTTGGTCCGTCCGGAATAAACTTTATTGATATTTTTCTCGATTTTATCGGTCAGCCTGAAAAGTTTCAGATTATTAATAATACCATAACAACAATAAGTTTACTCGGCCTTATTTTTATGATGGTCAGGGCAGGGATGGAATCCAGTTTTAATATACTTAAAATTGATAAAAAAAGAGTCTTCAGTCTTGTTATAATATCATCAATCCTTCCTTTGATAGCCGCTTTTTTTATCGGTTTACGGATAAAGCTCGGAATTCCCGGAATTATTCTACTTATATCCATATTTATTTCACATTCTATGACTGTTATTATTAATGGAATCCGAAATCAAAGACTTGAAAATACAGCCTTCGGTGTTTTGATAGCAGAATCTTCAGAAGTCATGAATTTTATAAGCATTTTACTTTTACTGGCCGCTTTAAATTTTCAGCAATATGGAGGAAACTCCCTGCTTGAAAATAATATTTCTCTTTTCAGGAATTTATATATGCTTAATAATCCTGTCTTAATCCTGGTTCTATTAATATTAACAATAGCCATATACTTAATTGCGGCCTTTTTTTTGGTACCGCCGTTTCTAAAGGGCGCTTTGAAAAAATTCAATAAGATTAAACTAAATTCTCCGCTGGTTTTTATATTGATTCTTTTAATTTTTACATACACATCCGAGCTTCTGGGTTTAAGTATAGTCGGCGGTGCGGCGACAGCGGGAATAGTTATTTCAATGATAATTCCAGAAAATGAACTTGCCGGAATAAAGGACTTGTTTTACAGGCTTGGATATGGACTTTTCCTGCCTTTTCTTTTTTTTACAATAGGCGCTGAAACTCGATTTCAGCCGTTTCTTCAGATTAATAATTTATTATTACTATTATTTATTTTTGCGGGAATTATTTTATCAAAATTTATTTCCGGCCTACTGTCCGTAAAAATAAACGGGGTCTCCGATATAAAGAGTTTATGCGGGGGTTTGATATATGTTCCTCAACTTTCAATTACATTATTCCTTGCTTTGCTCGGGAAAATGTCAGGAATTATAGGCACGGAAATCTATACATCAATTGTTATTACGGTTATTATTACATCGGTCGCTATTCCACTGGTATTAAAATATATAATTGATAAAAACAAATTAAAGTTTGACTTTCTGAAATATGATTTTCTGAAGTACGACTACCAGAAATTTAGTATTCTAAATTCGGAATCATGGAAATTAAATTCCTATGAAGATGGAAAGAGAATCATTAAAATTGATGAGGATAGCGTTATATAAATAGCGGATATTTATCAGGCTGGCTTTAAGTAAAGGAGGCAGGAAATGACCGTTTCAAAGATCATATCTATGAAGGGAAAAGAAAAGATTACGGTACTTACGGCTTATGATTATCTTACTTCTAAAATACTTGAAGCATCCGGAATCGATATAATTTTAGTCGGAGATTCTCTCGGGATGGTTGTAATGGGATATGGGAACACTCTGCCTGTAACTCTGGACGATATAATCCATCACAGTATTGCCGTGAGGAATGGGGCAAAAAACTCATTTATCGTTTCAGACATGCCTTTTTTGAGCTATGGTTTATCGGTTAAAGACGATATTAAAAATGCCGGAAGGATAATAAAAGAATGCGGGGTTAATGCTGTTAAGGTTGAGGGGGGAGTGGAATTCTTTAATACTATAAGAGCCATGGTAAATGTCGGTATTCCGGTAATGGGTCATATAGGGCTTAAACCGCAATCCGTCAACAAAAGCGGGCATAAGATCGTTGGGAAGACAGATGCTGAAATTGACGGTCTGATAGGAGACGCAATATCCCTGGAAAAAGCCGGTGCTTTCGCTTTTGTAATTGAAGGCACTACTGAAGAGGCCGCAAAAATTATTACCGAATCTGTTTCCATACCGACAATAGGTATCGGAGCCGGAAGGTTTACAGACGGGCAGGTTCTTGTTATTACGGATATGCTCGGCCTGGATAAAGACACTAATTTTAAGCATAACAAGAAGTACGCGGATTTATCAGGTATAATACAAAAAGCGGTTGGGGCATATTCCGAAGAGGTTAAAAATGATCTTTTCCCTGCGGAAGACCAGACTTTTCATAAAAATGATGCTTAACCGTATTTATTTCACCGCAAAGTCGCAAAGATAGCAAAGGTAGACAATAAATGATTATTTATTTTGCGTTCTCTGCGCCTTTGCGGTTAAGCCTCCATTTGGGGCGAATAGGACAGGAAGATGGGAAGGCGGGAAGTCCAAACCTCTGCTTGCGTTTTTTCAGCGAGTGTATTAAATTATAAATGGAGGAATTTATGCTGGTTTTACATGGTATTTACGATAACGGAAAAGTTGAGATTACTGATAAAGATTTACCTGAAATAAAGACTGCTGTGGAAATCATTATAAATAATAAAGCAGTCAGGAAAAACCGTTTTCACGGCTTTTTAAACGAAAAAATTAATATCCAAGGTCACAAAATCCCTTCCCGTGAAGATATTCACCGTGCTTAAAGTTTTTATTGATACAAATATTCTGGTATATGCAAAAACCACAGATGATAATGATATTAAAAAACATCAGAAAGCAGATTTACTATTGCGGAATCTGGAAGGGAATCCAATTATCAGCTCTCAGGTTGTTTCCGAATTTTATTCTGTGCTTACACGTTTATCTATCGATGATGCTATAATTCAATATAATTTATCTTTAATTATGAAAATTTGTAAATTATGGCCTATTTCAGAAAATGTTATTAAGAAATCATGGGAGATCCGAAATAAATACCGCTATTCTATCTGGGATTGTATGATTATCTCAGTTGCCCTAGTTTCCGGATGTGCTACTCTTTATTCGGAAGATATGCATGATGAGCAGATAATAGAAAATTAATTGAAAATTATTAATCCTTTTAAATAAACATTTTCAGAAAACTTATCAGCTGCCAGATGATAAAAAAATCAATTTTTTTCATAGAACTGAATAATATAAGACTGGAGGAATTCTGCGAAAGAAAAGAGTCTTTAACAATGGATCATTGGCTTCCTGTTGGAGAAATTAACTGAGATAAAACTCCACGCGTAGTTCCTTAGTGTTAAATTTGTGCACTTTGCTGTTTTGCAATAATAAAAAGGAAGGAAAGGAATGATATTTGATTTCCAAAAAATGTTAAAAAGCTTTGTATACGCTTTAAAGGGAATACAATCCGTCTTAAAATTGGAACAGAACTTCAGGATTCATCTGGTTATCGCTTTATTAGCAATTATTGCAGGTTTTTGTCTGTCATTCTCAGTCGAAACCTGGGGCATCGTTATTATTTCAATCTTTTTTGTCCTTGTTTCTGAACTCTGGAATACGGCTCTGGAAAGAATCTGTGACGAAATGGCCGGAAATAAAAAAAGTCCTGCTATCGGGAAGATAAAAGACATTTCAGCGGGAGCCGTTTTCCTCTCGGCTCTGAGCGCCTTTATTATCGGGATAATATTTATTGTAATTCCAATTATAAATAAAATCGTACATGTTTTTTACAAAAATTAAAACTCTCTCTGGAGTTATCAACCTTGCTGCAGAGTCAACGCAAGGCATTCCTTTTTATATAAAGGAGACAAAAGGCTTTATTTCTTTCTTTTTCCCGTCATCGGAAAAAGGAAGGAATCGAAAGAAAAAGGATGCCTCTTCGGTTACAAAGGCTTCGAACTCTCCCTCACCAGTTTGATAGGACTGCTGCAAGAAGTCGAACAACCCGCAGCAGTTTCCCGGCAATCTTTGGTAAGGAATCAAAATTACTGAAATGATAAATCGCATTATCTGATTTTTTAATAATAAAGAATCATTAATGATGTAAGTGACTTTGGAAATTCGGTGAGCGGCACAATGCTGCCTATACTTTCCAGTCCAGTTTGATGTCTATTTTGAGGATGACCAGAACCCACATTACAAGGTTTGCCTAGGAGCCAGACGGGAGAATAAATAAAGTAATAAAGAATAAATTCAAGAGGATTAAACCGGAATCTTAAAATCCTGGCAAACCCGAAATAGATTATGCCAGAAACAAGTAAACCGATGGCTGTTGGAATAAGCCCTTCACTGAATATAAGATTATAATGGGTAATCAAGAGGAATATACCGGCGATTATATGACCATGCTGGACGATCATAAAAACGAATGGCAATACGACTGTCATATGTGCGTAACGCAGTATTAAAAAGGCTATAATATAGGAGATAAGAGGTAAAAGCAGTAAAACGGACGATAGAAATAGCGAGGGAGATTTGAAGAAGTGGGTGATAACCATAAAAAAATTATCCCTGAGCCAGAGGACATTGTTCAAAGCCCATCTTTTTCTCTGAATCAGCCAGTCCCGCAGATTTGAAGGGACCTCGTTTTTAATCTTCAAAGCCGGGTTATAAGAAAACCTGGCATGTGATTTATACGACCTTGCCGCAAAATCGGTATCCTCATTAACCACATTTCTAAAGCCTGAGAGTTTATCAAATAAATCTTTTCTAACGGCAAAAGCGGCGCCGTTCATTGAGGGACATCTGTGTGACAATTTGGCCAATGTATAGGTGGTCATAGCAAAACCAAGAAATTCATAAGCCATCATTCTTGATAATAGCGATCCTGAGATAGCCTCCTTGGGAATTTCGGCAATATCGTTTTTTTCCATATCGGCTGACAGTTTTTGCAGGAACTCCGGGTCATCGTTTAATAACACATCATTATCTAAAAATAAAAGAACATCCGAGCTTATTTTAGAAACCGCCTTATTCAGCGAGTTAGATTTTCCAAGCCTTTCCCTGTTATAAAAAACCGTAATTTTATCATTATAAGGCTTGAGTGCGTCTTCTATCTCATTATTTAATTCACCGTCAACCGCCACAACAATTTCTTTGCTGCCGTAATTATATTTAAGGGCTTTGTTGATTATATCTGCCTAGTCTTTTTGGCTTATTATAAACTGGCACGATAACAGTGATTTTCATTATGTTGATTACCTCAGGAGTTCGTACATTATGGCTTTTTGAATATGAAGCCTGTTTTCAGCCTCATCATAAACAACAGAATTTTTCCCGTCAATAATTTCTGCCGAAACCTCTTCTCCCCGGTGTGCCGGAAGGCAATGCATAAATATAAAATTATTATCTGCCTTATGTGCAAGGGACTTATTTACTTCAAAACCCTGAAAAGCAGCCATTCTTGCCGCTCTTTCCTCCTCCTGTCCCATTGAAGCCCAGACATCAGTATAAATGACATCGGCTTCTTCAACTGCCTGAAACGGATTATTTGAAATATTAAATTTACTGCCGGAGGCCTTTGTATTGGAAGAAATAATTTTTCTTATTTCTTCCTTCATTTCATAACCCTTCGGTGTGGCGATTGAAAAATCAGCGCCAAGCTTGCTTGCGAGAAGTCCGAGGGAATGGGCTACATTATTTCCATCCCCGATAAAACATATTTTTATTCCTTCGATCCTGCCCTTTTTTTCCAGTATGGTCATAAAATCCGCCATCACCTGACATGGATGAAGAAGGTCTGTAAGACCGTTTATGACAGGAATTGTTGAATAATAAGCGAGTTCCTCAACATCGGATTGTTTGAATGTCCTTATCATTATTCCGTCGAGATACCGTGATAATACATTCGCTGTGTCCCTGATCGGTTCCCCCCGGCCTATTTGAATATCCCTTGAACTTAAAAACATTCCGGTTCCTCCGAGTTCATAAATACCGGCCTCAAAAGATACCCTTGTTCTTGTGGAGGATTTCTCAAAAATCATTCCCAGTTTTTTATTTTTCAAAGAATCTGAAAACCTGGTTTTATCATTTTTCATATCTTGCGCTAAACGAATAAGATATAACAAAGCCTCTTTTGAAAATGTCTGTGTATCGAGAAAATCTTTTTTCCCTTCCAGCATAAAAATCCTCCATTCATAGTACAATTCATTCAATCAATAAAGAACAACTCTTTAAAGAGTAACTATTTTAAATGATAATTATTTTTTTTTAAAGTTTTCACTGCAAGAAAATAATTCGCAATGCGTATTTTTTATTCTAACCTCAGAATAGGAGAGGGGGCTTTATGGCATAAAGGGGGCAAAAGGCCTTGATACTTTCTTTTGGCAACAGCGCCAAAAGAAAATATCCAAAGAAAAACGCCGCCCCTCGGATTTTCCGGCCTCAAACTCGGCTTCCTGCCTCGGCAGCAAAATCGGGCAGTATGCTTTTACCGGCCCGCAAGCGGGTACCCCCGATAAAAACATACCGCCCTCATAAGAAGAGCAACATTTTCGGCCGGACTCCGCTCCAAGCGGCTAAAACCCGAGGGGTCAGGAAACGAAAGACATTTTTAAAGGTTTGATCAGAAATGGCGCTCATACTTTGGGGGCAGGTTTATTATTTACATTGATATGCTAACTTGGAAGGACTGCTAATGATGTTGACACCTCGATACATTCGCCTGCGGCGAACACTCGGAGTCCGGCTCTAATATCAACCGTCCGGCCCCCGAGTGATTTTGCCACAGCAAAATTGTATCGAGGGGGCCGGCCTTTAAACCAAAAGCCCGGTCTTCGAGTGATTTTGCGTAAGCAAAATCGTACTTGTGGTGAGCCATAGGCGAATCCATCGAGAAGACCATTTATTTATCCAGACCCTCGATAATCCTCACTTCCGGCTCCGTCTTCTGTCTTTTCATGGCGATGGATACCGGGTGCTGCGGGCTGAGAAAAAAGATATCAAAATAATTTTTAATTTGATGTAAAGGTGAACAACGTATTCCACTATGCCGCCCATTTAACACCATTTGAAGCATAATCATAAGTAAGATCATAAAGCTTTTGGCTTTTTTCCTTGAATAAAGTTTTTTCATAAGTTTCTGGTAAATCTCTGTCCAACACTTCTTCAATAGCTGCCTTAACCCTTGCCTGGCTCTGACTGTCTTTAAACCAATCTTGAACAAGGACTTTTGGTTGTTCCTCAATAAGTCGTTTTAATAAATTCCTGGCTGCGTTTTTAACTTTGATTTCCTCTACTTTTGTCATTTTATCTTTTTTAAGAATATCAAAAAGCTCCAGTTCATCCTTGGATAATCCTTCACGGGTATAACGTTCATCTTCTTCTTTCATATCTTCGGTGAACTTAACCAGTTCATCAAAATAATTTTCTGTCGTCATACCGCCGGAATTATATCTGTTGATTATTTCCTGAAGTTTTTCGGCAAAATTGGTACGGGTACTGTTTTCTCTTAGCATCTCATCCAGTTTTTTTTCAATGAACTCACGAAGGTTGGTTATTTCAATATTCTTGAATTCCTTATCTTTGAATTCATCTTTAAGCTTAACAAAGTCAATTTTACTCAGGTCGAGGATTTTTCCTTTTTTTACTATCTGAAATTCAGGTTTTGATTCTTCTGCAAACATATCATTGTTTGCGGTAATTATACTCTGATCCAGTAAATCGCCGATTCTTTGCTTTACAGAATCAATATCTGCCTGGCCTATGATGCTGTCAATAACTCCCCGCAAATATTGAAATACGGCAATTATCGGTCTGAAATGACCTTCCAGGATTTCCGGTTTGCATGCTTCATAAAGAGAAGAAATGGCATTTTCGTAAACCTTGAATTCTTTCCAGTAGTTATCTTTTTCCAATAGTTTGTTTGCAAAAGTTTCAAAAAGATGAACCTTGTTAAATGTTGTTCCAGTATCCAATATTTTTTGAAGATCGATATCCATCGAATTGCAAAATGAAGTACCTTGAAGTATTGCATCGTCAAGTAAGGTAAAGAGATTTGATTTATCCTGCACCGGTGTTTCCTTTTCATTGTCATCACTAAGTGCATAATCTGATAAAGCCTTTTTCATATTCCTGAAAACATTGTAGTAATCGACTATTTCACCGTTCTTTTTGGAAATACCATTTATCATAAAGATGTTACACGGTTTGCACGGGCAATTGTCTGCATAAGAGTATGGTCTTTCATCGGTTTATCCATATACAGTGTCGATACAGTATGCGCATCAAAACCGGTAAGCCACATGGCGCAGACAAAAACAATCTGCAATTTATCTTTCAGGCTCTTTGAAACGGTATTCGATATCGTGGCCGTTTGCATCAGACTCATTGATTTTCTTACGGTGGGGCTTGATTCCAGACCCCTGTCTGGCAAATCGTTCTTCTTCTCCGGCTTCTTCACTGATAACGACAGCCATCTCAACCGATCGCATGTAATCGAGCTTTTTTGCAGCCGTAGTTTCTGAGACTCGTCAGAGGTCTCGCCAATTAAACCAATTAATCTCTTTATCTCTTCTTTCCAGTATTTCTGCACCTTATCATACATCTTGACGGATGTAAATTTATCGATCGAAATTACCATTCCTTTTCCCAGATACCCTCGGTTGGGAAATGGGTACAATATCCTTTAGCGATGGTTTCAAGACGGTCATCCCGCTTGATAATTTCCATCTCCGTGGCAAATTCTTTTTCGAGTTTTTCCTGCGCTTTTTCATCCAGATCTTCCGTCTTCCAGAATCTGGTAAAACTCATCGCTGAGATTTTCATTCTGAATGAGGACTTCGGGAACACGCTTCTGGTAAAAGAGCGGAACGGTCGCTCCGTCATCGATGGACTGGACAAAATTATATTCACTGACATAATCCCCGAACCACTCATTGGTTTTGCCGGTATATTTTGTTCTTTTTACCGAGCAATGGTGTCCCGGTAAAAGCGAAATACTGGGCGTTCGGCAATCCTTTTCGCATGTTCTCAGCGAGGGAAGCGTACTGAGTCCGGTGCGCTTCATCGACAATCACTATGATATCGTCTTCGATCGGAAAGTTTCGGATACTCCAACCCTTATCATAACGGAATTTATGAATAAGGGTAAAGATAAACCTCATGTTCCGTCCCAGGAAGAATCGCATTTCCGCCGAATCTTTCGGCTGAGCAGCTTCTTCTTTACTGACGGTTCCGGTTTCCAGGAAGTTTCGGTATATCTGGCCGTCCAGGTTTTCGCGGTCTGTGATAATCACAAAGGTGTAGTTGCCGGTAAACTGATGAAAAATCTTTCTGGAGAGGAAGATCATAGAAAAACTTTTACCGGAACCCTGAGTATGCCAGAAAACACCGAGTTTCCCTTTCTTTTTCACCGCGGTTTTTGAATGAGTCAATCGCTTTGTTTACCCCGATAAACTGATGGTTCTGGGCGATAATCTTATCGCTGTCTTTATAATAAAGAATAAAGTTTTCAATATAGTCCAGGAGCCGTTCCCTTGGAAATAGTCCATGAATCAAACGTTCCAGGCTGGTCCCTTCCCGCTCAATTTGTTTTCGGTCAATCTTTTCCGTTTCATCATCGGGACGAAGCCAACTGAAGAAGAATTCGTACCCGGATGTATAACTTCCCACTTTGGTTTCCAGGGCATTTGAAAGCACGCAGAAAGCGTTATAATTGAAAAGGAGAGGGATATCGCTCTTATAATTGGTCAGGTTGTCGTCATATGCGTTCTGAACCTTTACATTGGAATTTTTAAGCTCAATAAATACCAGAGGCAAACCGTTAATGTAAATAATAATATCCGGCCTGCGCGGATAGCGTTCGCCCTTTATCCAGAGCTGGGTAACCGCGAGAAAATCGTTATTTTCCGGGCTGGTAAAATCGATTACCTTCACTATGCCCTGTTCGATCTTTCCCTTTGCGTCTTCATATTCAACCGGAATTCCATTCCGGATAAGCCCATATACCTCTTTATTCGCAAGAATGGCTGACATTGCATACCGCCGGGCGGTAAGTTTTTCGATAGCCTGTTCAATGACAGGCTCTGGAATTGATGGATTGAGTTTTATAGCGTATGCTTTAATAATATCAATAAAAACAACTTCCTGTTTTGTTTCCCGTTTTGAATTATCATTTAAGTCTTCTATGTCACTTGTAAAGCAATTGAGGATACGATAACCGTATTTTTCCTTGAGTATTTTTACCGCAGCTTTTTCGATCTGTTCTTCGGAGATAAAATTAGGCATTATCATTACCCTCCATTTTTCTCATATCATAGAGGCGCAAGTTCGTGGAGAAAATCGGAATATTTTTAGAGATTATTTACCATTCGTTTTATTCCATCTTTTAGGAGAACAACATTGAAATTGATTATTAATCCAAGCTTTTTTCCGCTTAACTTTAAATAGGAAATCAATTGAGCTTCATGAATTGGGATAATCTTTTCTACAGCTTTAAGTTCAACGATAACGCTATCTTCAACAAGGAGATCAATTCTATATCCAACATCTAAAACAATTCCATCATAATAAATCGGCAAACCAACCTGATTTTCAACCTTGATTCCTGTCTTTCTCAATTCATAAATAAGACAGGCTTCATAAGCGCTTTCCAGTAAACCGGGGCCTAAAACTTTATGAACTTTGATTGCCGAATTAATTATCAGGTCAGTAATATCATTTAATTCCATATTAAATCCTTTTTTTTTATAATTTTCACCGCAGAGGACGCAGAGATTGGCATCAACGGTATATATTGAAATCTCATCGTTTTCCTCCGCGTTCCTCTGCGTTCTCCGCGGTAAATTCTTTCCCCATTCCTTCGTCTCCATTCGTATCAATCATATCGCCGGTTATTCGGCTCAGCAACCGGTTCTTCAGTCATAGATTTTGGAAATAAAATATCCAGATTTTCCAGATCGATCCTGCCGGACATCAGCCGGGAAAGGAGCCGGTCGCGGGTGTTTTTTATCTTACGGTTCATTGTCTTGAATTTAACTTTCTGGTAAATATGATTAGTAGAAATTTTCGCAAATTTGATTTGTAAATATTCTGTTGGAATGAAAACTTCTTTGTTAATTAAATCTGTCCAATGACGTTTATATTCAGTCGTTTCAATAGAGTTATGAATCAAATAGAATAAGAAGGTAGTCGGCATTTTACCAACGGCTACAAATGGAATTACATTTTCTGCCAATGAAAATGGTTCTATCATCAATTGCATTTTACATGAATGATCTCCAAAGATAATTATAGGGGCCTCTTTTGAAGCATAATGTTCAGGTTCGCCATCATAAAATCCTAAGTATTCATCCACAGATTGATCAATAACAATTATTCTACCTTCTGGTTTTAATTCATATTCACGATAGATTCTTCCAAACCTTTTACGATCTACAACCTCTCCAATCCTCTTCACCTCCCACCCTTCCGGTACACCCTTCACGATCTTCGCCTTTTCATGTCCCGGGAAGAGCAGGCGTACGAACCATTCGCGGTAGAGCTCTTCTGCCATCTTTTCCAGAATGGCGATGCGGCGGTTGTTGTTCTCTATCAGGTCATTGTATGCGGAAAGCACTGCGGCGATCTTCCGCTGAATGGGGAGAGATTTAATATGCTGAAAACGAAATGTTCTAAGTTGCTTTAAACTTAAGAATGATTGTGCTGAACCTGTTTTTTGGATTTTGATATATTCTTGGAATGGAGGACTGATAACCAAATAATATAAATACTTACCATAAATCATATCCTTACTTGGTTTGAATAAAGCAATGTTTTTTATGCTAAATTCTTTATTTGAGTATACATATGCTGTCTCACCAAGAGAAGCTCCAATATGGGCAAACAAAATATCACCTTTTTCAGGTTTTGATCGAGAAATAACTTTTCTATGTTCATCTAATGAAATATGATCGCAATTTTCGAAATCTATTTTTCCACCTACTATCTCTTTTGCCTTAATTAAAGGGTATCCTTCTGAAATATTTTTAGGTGTGTCATGAGTTCCATCTGTTACCAGACTACATACTGAGCTTAGTGTAGATGAAGTAAATTTTAATTCATCATTAATAATCATTCTTCCTCCGTTTTCAACTCCGCGTACTCCGCGCCCTCCGCGGTAAATTCTTATGTAATTTCACCGCAGAGGACGCAGAGTAACGCAGAGGAATATTTATAATTATTCATCCGTATTTCTCTCCGCGTTCTCAGCGTTTCCGCGTGAAAATATCGTTCTTCTAACGGTTGGTAAGCTGTCAGACTGAGCCTGTCGAAGCCCTGTCGAACCATCATTCTTTTCCTCCGTCCTCAACTCCGCGTACTCTGCGCCCTCCGCGGTAAATTCTTACGTAATTTCACCGCAGAGGCCGCGGAGTGACGCAAAGAAGCAATCATTATTCATCCGTGATCAGCCTGTATCCGCCTGTTTTCGGCGCGCCGGTGAATTCGATCTTTTTCAACACCCTTAAGTTCTTCACATGCCGCTCAACCGACTTTTCCGGGATTCCGGTGCCCAGCGCAATTGCCGGGACACGGCATAAGGGGTGCTTTTTTATATAAGCAAGAACCCGGTTTACTCCCTCATTTACTCCGCCATTTACTCCGCCGTCTGAAACGAGTTCCGGCTGGGATAAATCCGTTTGAATAAATCCTTCTTCATCCACTTCTTTTTCCAGCGATTCGGCAAGTTCACGCTTATATTCAGTGTGTTTTGATTCAATAAATCTCATTCTTCCCCCGCGATCAGCCGGATGTTTTTACCGATCACCATTTCCAATTCATCAGCCTCGGCGTTTAGCTTTTCCAGTTCGGCGTTCATTGAAAGCATCTCATCGATGAATTCTTCCTCGGTCTTGCCGTCTTCCTCTATTACGACGCCTACATATCGACCGGGGTTCAGTGAATATTCCTGCTCTTTAACCTCATCCAGGCTTGCCAGTTTGCAAAGGCCGGTTACGTCTTCATATTTAGCCCCGGGAAAACGTTCCTGAAGCCAGGCAATGTGGATAAAATAATATTCGGCAGAGCGGGTCTCTTTTTCCAGCCTGTCGAGTTCCAGTTTTAATTCTTTAACCAGATACTGCCTTTCCCTTTCCCGGTCTTTTGCTTCCAGAGGCTGTTTTTCCAGATGACGGATATCGGAATGAAGACCCTTCAGATCGGCATGAAACATTTCAAAGAAAGGTTCCATATCCTCTAACAGGAGACGTTGTTCTTTATTAATCGCGTCTATATCGTTGAATTGATTTGCCCGGTAATGGCTGTTATATTTATCAAAGCCTGCCTTGTGTTCATGAATATCCGCCAGAAGCTGTGTAAAATCCAGTTTTGATATCTTTCCAGCTTTTTCAAGCAGCTCGGTAACAAGTACTGAAGAACGGGTAATGGATTCCCTATGCTCAAACAGTCTTTGATACCCCTGTTCAAAATAGGAGTGGACTAGTTCTATAAAGGCTTGCCGGTTACCCCGGCGAAGTCTGCTTATAACGGCAATATTCTGTATCTGTTCATCGGTGAATTCACGTTGTGCCCGAGTAATCTGGTTAAAGATATTCCGCGCGTCAATAAAGAGTATTTTGTCGTCCGGTTTGTCTTTATCAAAAAACCAGAGAGTTGCCGGAAGGGTTACTGTATAGAACATATTTGATGGCAACGAGAGCATGCCGTAAATCAGGTTCTTTTCAATCAGGGTCTTGCGTATATCAGCCTCGCTGTGTCTTGCGTCAGAAGCGGAGTTTGCCATGACCAGCGCGGCACGTCCTTTGGGTTTTAGTGAAGTTGCGAAGAGATTGATCCAGAGATAGTTGGCGTTCGGGACTGTTACCGCGCCCTTATCCTTTGCCTTGGCGTCGGACTTATTACGCGGTATGCCGTATGTATTAAAGCGTCTGTCGCCTTCGACCTTGGCAAGGTTCACATCGTCCACATTAAACGGAGGATTGGCGAGCACATAGTCAAACTTTTCAAAACTGTTGTGAACATCCTCATAATAGGAATTAGCCTGCCGGATATCCCCTCGTAATCCGTTTACTGCGATATTCATTTTTGCCAGTTTCACGGTCTCAAGGGTCTTTTCCTGCCCATAAACGAAAAGGCTTGAATCTTCCCCGGGTACTTTCCGTTTTTCAATAAACTGGGCAGACTGGACAAACATGCCTCCCGAACCGCAGGCGGGGTCAAAAACAGTCCCATTATGCGGCTCGATAATTTCCACCATCAAACGGACTACCGAGCGCGGAGTAAAAAACTCCCCGCCGCCCTGGCCTTCCGCCATTGCGAACTCTCCCAGGAAATACTCATAAATCTGCCCAAACATATCACCGGTTATATTTTTTGGAATATCTGCGAAGTTTTTAAGGAGCTGTTTAGGAATTCCCCGGTATTCAGGTTTACGAACCAAACGGAAGTATTCATCCTGCGGAAGAGTGTCTTTCAACTCGGGTTTGTATTGCTCAATGATCTTCATGGCATTTTTTAAGGCTTTGGCAATATCTTCCTTTTCGGGAAGATTCAGTAAGTAATCATAACGCGATTCCAGCGGAAGATAAAAACCGCATTTTTCAATGGCAATCTCATGTATAGGACGTTCACGCCGTCTTCCTTTGAGATTTTCATACTCTAAATTGATTTCTTGTTCAAAAAGGCTATATTTGTTGTCGGCGAATTTTAAAAATATTATACCAAGCACCGGCGTTGAGTATTCAGATGACTTCAGGTCAGAATTTGCCCGTAAAGTATCGGCTGTCTGCCAGAGGGTGGCTTCCAATTTCTTTAATTCTTCAGTAGTCATTTATTCGCTCACTTCATAAATTTCTAATATTAGTGCGGAATTATTGTAATCTCGTTTATGATTATTTTCTCATTCCTTCACAATAATGAATTCAAAAATATTATATCTCGCGAGGTCTGAATAGTCAATTCCGGAATTTTTGTAAAATTCTGACAATTTCTTTATAATCAAATCATATCGTTTCCCATCCCTCCGGATGAAAAGTGGAGCTGCGTCCAGCCGCGATTGTTGCTCTAAAAAAAAGATTTAGCTTGAAGAAACCGCTTCGTTCCCTTTCCCGCAGCAGTTTCCCGGCGATATTTGGTAAAGGAATCAAATATTCTGAAATGTTAAAGTGTATTATCCGCTTTTAATAATAAAAGATTGTAGATGTTGTAAGCGCAGAGCCTGCCCCTTCGACTCCGCTCAGGAACCAAGCCGCGAAGGCTGCGCTGTCGCTTTTTTAGCTTCGTTCCCTGTCCCGCAGCAATTTTCTGGAAATCATAGGATTCGAGAATAAACAAAAACTTTAAATAATTAATCGCATTATGCGCTTTATAAAAAATTCATTTGTGTAATTTGGTGAGCACAGGAAATCAAAAAAGAGCCTGCCCTGAGCGATAGCGAATGGGATGTTTTGGTGAGGAGGCGGGGTTCAATAATACATATTTAAGATTAATACATAATGAGACAATAATGATAAGAATTCTTATTATGAAAATTGCGAAGGGCAGTTTTCTTTTTGGTTACTTTTTCTTTTGCTGCCAAGAAAAAGTAATAAAGCCTTCTATCTTTCTGCTCAGAAAGAAGGTAGGAAAGCTTTTCGCAACCCTTTTTGCCAAAAAGAAGAAAGCCTCATTGCTACTGCGGCCCTGCGGCAGCAAATTTAATAAGCTGTCAAACTCTTGACAGTTTTAAACTTTATAAATAAACTTAATTACAATATTCAAAATTACTTTTCATCAAGGGGAAAACCCCAAAATATTTATGAGGTATGTGATGATCGCCTATCAAAAAGAGAAGATAGATAATGCTATATGTTTTTTTGCCGTTGAATTTAAAAAAAGAACTCATAAACCTCTTTCTCAAGCTATTCTTTATAAATTACTCGCTTTTCTGGATTTTTACAGCGTCAGGGATACCGGTATTCCTGCTCTTGGATTGAATTACTGCGCTATGGAAGAAGGCCCTGTTCCTGTTGAACTTTATGAAAATAATACGGAAGCCGATTTATACAAGTTTTCTCAGGATGAAGATAAAAAAAATATTATAATTACAAAAGGAACACCGAATATGGATTATTTTTCCGGTTATGAAATAGATGAAATGAATAAACTTATGGAAATCTATGCGGACGGCTCCATTAATGCTGATTATTTTAGGAAAGCAAGCAATGATGATATCCCGGCATGGAATAAAGCATGTAAAATTAAACCGGGCAGCCCGATAGACTATAAAGATATGTTTAATGATTGTTTTGAAAAAAAGGGAAGCGAAAACCTGTCGTCATCTGAAAAGCGTTATATAATTCAGAAATGTCTTACGGATTTTCATGAATGAACCCCGGCGCAGTTATTAAATGGAAAGATTTTCCGGACCGAATTGACGGAGAGATAAAACCAAGATGGTTTGTATATCTGGGCTGTACGGATAGTTTATCAAGGCCGGTTCTTGCGTATATCTGCACAACAACAACACAAAAACGTCATTATAAACCCGGCGGTAAAAGAAGTTATCACAATTTCATATCTATTAATAAGAATTTATACGGTTTTGATGAAGACTGCGTTCTTGATCTTGATTTATATTATACTAAAAATAATGAGATAATAATCAATAATAAAAATATAGAGATAAAAGGAGAAATTTCAAAAGAAATTATAATTCAGATATATAATAAAATTTTAAACAGCAGATTTTATTCAAATAAGATAAAGAATGATATTCATTATTGTTTTAATAATATAGGTATTACCAATCTTCGAAAGCCATAATACGGTTTCCCGGCCAATAAATAAACTTGATTTATCATAAATTAATCTTTATCCTTTATTAATGGAGGTTAAGTTATGAAAATGAAAGAGATAGATTATGTAATCTGGCAGGAAGGAAAGTATTATATCTCTCAATGTCTGAATGTTGAAGTATCCTCCTTTGGAGAAACTATTGATGATGCTATTTCCAATCTTAAAGAAGCAGTTGAACTGTACTTTGAAAATGAGAATATAGAACTTCCCGAAATTAATAAAATATTTGTCGGTAAAGAAAAGGTTTATGTCTAAACAGTACTCTTCACGTTAAACTGTTTCTGTTCTTGAAAAATTGGGCTTCCTATTGTGGAAGGCACTTTCAGAAGTATTTTAAAACAAGCTGATATTACTTTTTCAATATTCAAAGATAATATTTAAAATCGCCTTAGCAATGTATCTTGCTCTTGCCGATGAAGGCGCTTATTAAAGAAACGTTATATAAAGCTTTTTAGAAAGAATCCGTTCCGTTCCTTGTCCCGCAACAATTTTTTGGAAATCTTAGGATTCGAGAATAAACAAAAACATTAAACAATTAATCGCATTATGCACTTTATAAAAAATTCATTTGTGTTATTGGGTGAGCACAGGATGTGAGTCTCCGACGAATCAAAAAAGGATGTTTTGGTGAGGAGATGGGGTACAATAATGCATATTTAAGATTAATGCATAATGAGCCAATAATGATAAGAATTCTTATTATGAAAATTGTGAAGGGCAGTTTTCTTTTTAGTTACTTTTTCTTTTGCTGCCAAAAGAAAAAGTAATAAAGCCTTTTGCCCCTTTATGTCATAAAGGCCCTCTTGATAAAAAAGTCTTTTCTAATTAAATTAAAATCCGATATTATTTAATACCAGGTTGTATTCAAAATATTTTTAATGCAACTCAGCATTATTGACAGTTCCGGTTAAATTATGCTAATACTATATAAAAATCAAAAATTGCATTATAATATTATATTAGCTTTGCTTCTGTTTCATGAAGTTGGAGGGACATAGATGAGCTCGTTAAACAAGAATAAAAAGGTTTTTCTTATCGGCATCGGCGGCATTGGTATGTCGGCGATTGCCATAATACTCAAAAAGCGTGGCTATCAGGTTTCCGGCTCGGACAAATCCGAATCTTCAACCGTCAGGGATTTGATTAAAAATGGCATAGATGTAAAAATTGGCCACAGTGATGAAAATATAACGGATGAAATAGGAACTGTAATCTATACAAATGCAATAACCGATGATAATCCAGAATTTCTTAAAGCTAAGAAACTCAATCTGGATATTTATGACAGGGCAAAAATGCTTGATGTAATAGCAGGCTCCAAGTTTACGATTGGCGTTTCTGGAACCCATGGAAAAACAACCACAACCTCCATGATATCGAAGATCTTTTTAAACACAGGTTTTGAGCCCTCGCTTGCCGTAGGCGGATATTTAAATGAAATTAACGGTTCCGGTTATGACGGCAATGGAAAATATTTCATCTATGAAGCCTGCGAGGCTTTCGGATCGTTCTTAAAGCTGCATCCGAATATCGCTGTAATAACCAACATAGACTCGGATCATCTTGATTATTATAAGAACATTAAAAATATAAAAAGGGCTTTTGGGCAGTATATTCTTGAAAATATTCCGCCTTATGGAATGCTGATTTACAACAGAGATGATCCAAATTTAAATCAGGTTGTTGAAAAAGCAAAGCCCTTAAGGGCAATTTCGGTGGGAATCAGGAACAAGGCTGATTTTACTGCACAGTCCATCGAGTTAAATGATTTTTCATCGAATATTGTTGTAAGAAACAGGGAAAAAGAAGTCGGAGCGTTTACAATAAATATTCCCGGGATTCATAATGTCTATAATGCTCTTCTTGCAATTGCGGCGGCAAGTGTTAACGGAGTTCCCAATGATGACATTTATAATACTCTTGCAAATTTCAGGAACGCGGACAGGAGATTTCAATTAAAGCTGAATATAAATAACCTTATGGTTATTGATGATTACGCCCATCATCCTTCCGAGATCGACGCTACTTTGAAAGCCGCAAAAAATTTGTCTGTCAGGAAAAAAGCGCAATTAATAGCGGTATTTCAGCCGCATCTTTATTCAAGAACGAGCTTATTATACAAGGATTTTGCAAGATCGCTTTCAAAGGCCGACAGAATTGTTCTTACCGAAATTTACGCTTCAAGAGAAAAGAACGAGAATAATATCAGTACAAAAATGATTTATGATGAGATTGTGAAGATTAAGGGTATTGAAAATGTTATATATTCTAAGGATTTGAAGGATGTGCCGGAAAGAGTCAAGCACTTGTTAAACGGAAATAATATTTTAATTACACTGGGAGCTGGCGATGTCTGGAAAGTATCGGAAATGTTCAGCGGCAAGCATTAGTTATTTATTATCGCTTATTTTAATCGGGATTCTTTTTGCTTCTGAAAAGGCTATTGCCGCGCCTCCAAGTGCGCCGAAGAAGGAATCCTCGTTTTCATTTCAGTTTTTTCAAGCTCCGCCTAAAGTTATAACCAATCAGGCTCCGACGGCGCCCAAAGAAGATGTGAAGGATAAACTTTATATTAACGGTTTTTATTTACCTGCCTATGAAAAAAATGAGATTATAGGATTGCGGGCCAAGGCTGTTGCCGACCTCTTTTTTAGAAAGGGGAATTATTCACAGGCGATAAAATATTATGAACAGGCATCAAAATTTATTACTAATGAAGCGGATATATATTACAATCTTGGAAACATTTATGCTTATGAGAAGGTTTATAACATGGCGGCAAACTATTATAAAATTGCCTCGGATAAGTACCGTCTTCCAGAAAATTTCGGTAAGACGCAGAGATATTATTACATTGCTATGATCAGGTACGGTTTTTCCCTGGAAAAGGTGAAGGATTATGAGAATAATCATCAAAAAGCGCTGAAAGTTGCTTCACAACTTACGAATTTGCAGGGAGAGATCAAAAATAATTACCCCGATGTACTTGATGAAATGGATAAATTTAATAAGCTCCTATACGGTGAAACGGCTGTTCAAAAAAAGGAATGAAAAGACCTTCTACCATATTTTATCAACGCTTGTGCCCCTGTAAAAAAATGTTACTATATCTTTATAATGATACCCTCTTCCGGCCATTCCAAGGGCATCCCATTGGCCCATTCCTACGCCATGTCCGTAACCGACTCCGGAAATATAAATATTATCGTTTGTCAGTCTGATATTTGCCCTTGTGCTCTTCATCTGAGTAATCCCTGCAATATTTCTGAATTCTTTTCCATTAATTAAGATTCTGTTGCTTGTATTATCGACAACCGCAACAGTCTTGATTCTTTTTGAAGAAGTTCTTTCTATTACTGAAATGGAAACTATATCGTTAGTTAATTTAAGGCTATTTTTAAGCTGCTGAGTTTTTAGAGTCGTTTCCCATTTATTATCCCTGTAGCTTGATGCAAACGGCGATATAACAGGGGTCAGATAAGGTTTGTCTTCATCAAAAACTTCTTTGGAGGATTCCGTCATGCCTCCGCTTGAGGCATGGAAAAATGACTGGATAATTCTACCCTGATATCTTAAAACCTCGCCCATTGTCGAGTCGACAGCAGCCGATGTTGATTGAGACTCTTCTCCAGGCCGTAATAAACCTGCGACCTGGTATCATCATATAAATCAAAAGACTTGCCGCTTTTCCTTGAACTGGCTATTTCATATAAAGCGAATGTTCTGGAAACTATGGCCTGCGCTTTCAGCGCTTCTATATTCCATTCCGGAGAAGCTTCGTTGGGAAGAACTCCATGAAGATATGTTTCAATATCAACTATATTAATCAGCATAAGACTGCCGTTGTTTTTGATAATTTTCGCGAAACCCGGATATTTTTTCCCTGTAAACTCAAAATACTGATTTGGATATATTTCAATGCTGTCAATATCAAGTACCATATCATTAACTTCTATACTATTATTGGTAAGAGATATAAAAAGCATACCGCTACCCATCTCTCTTCTTGAGTTTATAGAAAGAATGTAATTTTTACCCGGCTTAATCCTCATTTCGGTTCCCTCATCAAGCAAAACCCTGACTACAGGCGATGCATGGTTCAATGGTTTCTGATAGAATCCGCAGCCGGTCAGAATACTAAAAATAATGATGAATAATAAAAATAATACCAGATTTTTCATATTGTCCTCTTATAAAATCAAAAATTGCAGCCTTATTTATTATCGGTATGGTTTTAAAAAACTCTATAGTATGCAGAGGGCAAAGATTTCAACTTGTTTTAAGAGCTTATCCCGGCCGGAATTATTATAAATAATAAAATCTATTTTTTCTTTTATTATCTGTAAATCCTGCTGGGTTTTCAGGGCGTTCCTTATTTTTCTTCTTCCCAGTGGCGGGATGTTTTAATTCTTTGAATTATGTTTTTATCAGGTGTTTCAACGGCTAAAATGTAATCACATATTTTGTAGAGCTTCATTTTAAACAAAAGGGCCGCGTCAAGCGTAAAAAATCTGCCGCTTGAGTTTTTTACAAAATCAATAATATTGTCTCTCATTTTTTGATGGGTAATGGAATTGAGCAGAAGCAATTTTTCCGGATCGGAAAATACAATACTTCCTAATTTTTCACGGTTTATTTCACCGTTTTTTTTCAATATTGAATCGCTGAAAATATTAACGAGTTTGTCCTTTTCATCTTCCAGTGACGCATGGCCGAATTTATCAACATCAATATGGATAAAACCATATTTTTTGGCAAGAATTCCCGCCACACTCGATTTTCCGCTTCCGATCCTTCCTGTTATACCAACGATAATTTTATTGTCTATGTTAATCATTTTTGGAACTCTTTTATTAATATTTTTTTTATTGCCTTGAAATTTTTATTTTCAAAAAGAAGCTCAAGGATTCTTTTAACCACATCATCCCGGTGGATAAATATACATGGACTGCAATCCCAGACCTTCTTTCCTTTTTTCGGCTTTATCCATTTTCCATTTCCCGGTTTTCCTTTGCAGGGATAAAATGGACAGTAACAGAAAAGGCAATTTAACAAGCGTGCCCCTTCATTACGCTCAGGACAAGCTCTTTGACCGGGTATAAATCCTTGCAGTTTACTGGTTTTATTCCGGGTGTTATCAGGGGAGTATTTGTCGATTTCGTTTCCCTCTGTTCTATATTTATAATATCGTCACAGCATATTCTATCCTCTCCTTTTTCATTACCGAATGCTGAAATATCATGACAGGGATAATATTTGCAGTCTAAAAAAGAAAAATGTTTATTCGAAAAATCGATCTGCTTTTTAAAGAATTCACTGAATTGCTTAATTTTTGTCTCCTTTCGTAAGCCGCTTGACCCCAAAAAACATGCCTTTAGGCTCTGTTTTAGGATTCAAATTCAATTATAAATTTTATTCCAGGTTCGTTTACCAGCCGGATGGTCCCGTCAATCTTCCTTGCAAGCAAGCTCAATAGATTGAGGCCGAAACTGTCTGTACTCTCGAAATCAATTGATTCTGGCATCCCTATTCCATTATCCCCGATGGTCAGGATTACATGTCCATCCTTTTTTAATGCTGAAACTGTTATCAAACCTTCATTCCTGCCGGTAAACGCATATTTCATCGCGTTGGTGATGAGCTCGTTTACGATCAAACCTAGAGTGGACAACACAGCCTTATGTAGTTTAAAATCGTCTATCTGAGTTTTGAATTTAACAATTTCCCGGTTAGGGAATAAATCGGCTATTTCTTTAACCAGCGGTTCCAGATATTCTCTGATTGATATTTCAGAGAAAGATGTTTCCTGGTATAGTTTATTGTAAAGTAAGTGCATACTCACAATTCGTTTTTCAGCGTCTTCCAGAATCTTTGCCGCTTCCTTGTTTTTCACCTGTTTTGATTGCAGCGACAACAGACTGATGATAGTACTCAAATAATTTTTAACGCGGTGATGGACTTCTTTAATGATCAGTTCCTTTTCTGCTAGAAGCGTTTTGATTTTGTCTTCCGCCAGTTTGCGTTCGGTGATGTCATTTGAGTAGCCTGTTGTACCTATTACTTCTCCATTTTTATCAAGGATCGGTGTTTTATAAGTCTCGAACCAACGGATTTTGCCCTGTTCCGGAATGGGTTCTTCAACCTTATTTGGCTTTCCTGATTTTATTACTTCCATATCAACAGCCACATAACCTGCCGCCAAGTCCTGCGGCCATATATCATAATCAGTCTTGCCGATCAGCAGTTCCTGATTATTCAGGCCGCATGAAACAGCAAATTTTTTATTGACGGCCAGAAACCTGCTGTCCAGGTCTTTCAGCCATAACAAGCCGGGCTGGTTTTCTATTATTGCGGACAGGAATGATTCGCGGAGGCGCAAGGCATCTTCAGATAGTTTTTTTTTGGTAATAACAAAACCGATGCCATCCAAACAGATTGAACCGTCACTCATATTTTTAATTGTTAACACAATGGAGTGCCATTGTGTTTTCCCCGAGGGGTCAATAACCCGAAGATCAACACTAAAAGACTGCTTTTTATTTTTTACAGCCTCTTCTGCCAGTATATTAAATAACCTGAAATCTTCAGGATATATTTTACTGATAATCAGATTCGCGTCGGCTATTCCTTCTTCGGGCGATACTCCGAACAGCTGATATACGGAATCGCTTAAATAAGTAAACTTTCTGGTGTCGTCCGGTCTCCGAATAATCTGGAAAATTAATCCATTAGTAAAATTATGGCTGATGGATGTTAAGTGGGATTCGATTTCCTGTTCCTTCATACGGGACTCAAAGAGCCTGAAAGCCATTTTAACAGACACTATAAAGACAGTCTCGCTGCAGTCTTTAACGATATATCCGTAAGATGTAATACCTTCGGTCTTTTCAACAACTTCCTTTTCGATATGGGATGACAGGAATATTATAGGCAGATTATGCTTTTCAAGAATTTTTTCAGCGGCTTGTGTCCCGTCAATACCTCTGCCCAGATCGATATCCATAAGGATAATGTCTATATATGGTTCTTCATTAACAATCTGGACGGCTTTTTCACCGCTGTTAACGGTAATAACTTTGTACCCATGTGTTTTAAGAATTTCAGCTTCAGAAAGGGCTATCATAGCTTCATCTTCAACGAGTAGAATGGTTTTTTGTTTGTAGCCATCCATAATTCTTTCTACCCCCGGCTTTATACTTAATTAATATTTTATATTGCAACTCATTATTTTATTTACTTGTGGGAATTATAATCCCTGCCAAAGATAGAGTATTGGAAAGATAAAAAAATTGCAAAAAAATGACATGATTATTACCGATTCGAATCTTAACACCGGCGATGTTTTTCTTAGATGATAATATTTAATCAGCTAATCATTACTGTTATCACAAATCTGGAAGGGGAATCCTTGAAAGGGGAATCCTGGAAGGAGAATTTCATGAAGCTTTGCCTCGAGGATGCTTTATTTAAAAAATATGATACAAAAAATAAATAGTGAAACCCCCTCCGGGGGTAGGAGGGGGTTTCGAAAAAAATATATTTTAAGGGGGCTTTATGACTTAATAATGCAATTATTATGCCATTTGTATCTATTAATTATATTAAATATTTACCGATTAATCAAATAATATTATTAAAAATTATTTATTATGAGTTGCACTATTCATTTTGCACAGTGCAAATGCAAATTTGTGCATGTCAATTATTGCTAAATTAAATCTTGACGATACTAATTAAAGAGGGATATTATGAAAAAAATCTTTTTTATTCTGTTTATTTTTACTTTACAATTCATTAACTGCATATATGCAGATAACTTATTGTATTTGAAGGATATTGTCTACACTTCAACAAATATTATTCAAATTAATCAGCTATTCAAAAATGATGTTAACAATAACTATCATTTTATGATAACAAAAAGCCGGTCTTTTTCAAATGATGAGCTGTCTATGAAATTATGCAGTGCCGGTATGAAAAATTTTATCCTTATCGGTAATGGAGTGAGGGTCGAATATATTACTCAGTTCTCAGAATTGAATGATATCCGGGCTTTTATCTTGACAAATTATCCATACTTAAAAATAAATCCTTCTGAGTTTGAAAAATATCTCTTATTCAGCCTTCATTAATTAAAAATATCAAGGCCGATGTCTCGGACAATAAGATAATTACTTCTCTGGATTATTTTTATTTTAAAGACGGAATTGGAATTTCAACTAACCAGGCATTTTTCCTGGCTTATGAAAATGAAAAGAGACCGGAAGATATACCATCGGCATCAAAAAGAGAAATTGATAATAATGCAGAGGATTTCTACCTGAGAGAAGTGAAAAAAAACAGTGGTGAAATGGTTTACCGTAAAAATGGTATTGTAATAGTATCTGATGTAATAATCAGGAAAAAGCTAGGTAAAAATGTTTATCTGGTCGAAAACAGGAACGGAAAGTTCTTAACCCTGAAGTTATTGAAAGAAGATTTATAATTGTTCTATCCCTTTTATTTGACAAAAAAAAATGTTGATTTTATTATATTAAACTTAATTTTTATCGAAAGTGCGCTTGTATCTTTGTATTTTAATGTTAAGGAGAAAGGGATGTATGCCATTGTTGAAATAGGCGGCAAACAGTATAAAGCTAAAAAGGGAATCGACCTTGTAGTTGATTTAATTAATTCAAAGGCCGGGGATGATTTGAAATTTAATACGGTAACCCTTTTCAGAGACGATAAAGAAATAATTATTGGAAATCCTTATGTTGAAAAGGCTGTTGTTGAGAGTAAAGTAGTCGATCCTCTGATTAAGGGAGAAAAGCAGGTTGTTTTTAAATATAAACATAAAGCCAGTTATAGAAGAAAGACAGGTCACAGACAGAAGTACACAAGCATCAATATAACAGATATAAGCTTAACAGGTACAGATAAATAAAGGGCTTAAAGATTTAGTAGGTTGTTTCCTGAAACTATTTTGAACCGGTTTTTTTTACGGTAATTTGACTTTTTCTTTATTATGATTAATATAATATTAAGAATATTCGAAAATGATCTCGCTGTGGAGGCTGAAGGACATGCCCTGTTTGATAAAAGAGGCAGGGATATAGTTTGTTCTTCGGTCTCAATTCTTTTAGAGAGCTGGTATTTAAGCGAGAAAGAGTTGTGTGAAGCGGATATTAAACTGCTTAAAAACAGCGGTTTTTTTAAAGCTGAATTATTTGAATTTGATGAAAAAGAAAAATTATTGTTTGATTCGCTGGTATTAAGTCTTTTAGTTTTAGAAAATCAATATAAAGAAAACATTAAAGTTTCGGTGGAGGATGATAATGGCAAGCGGGAGTACGGCCAAAAACGGAAGAGACAGTCATTCGAAAAGGCTGGGGATAAAGAAGTTTGAGGGGCAATTTGTTTTGTCTGGAAATATTCTGGTGAGGCAGAGGGGTACTAAATTTCATAGAGGGCTCAATACCGGGATTGGCAGAGATTATACTATTTTTGCTGTAAAGGACGGCTTTGTAAAGTTTGGAGACAGGAAAGGGCATAAAGTTATCAATGTTGTTGATAAAATTTAGTGGGGTATTTTATGAATCCCGAAAAGCTGGAATATTTTAAAAATAGATTGCTGGATATTGAAAATGAAATACTTGAAAATATAAAGAGTGAAACAAGCGAAGAAGAAAACCCTTTTGAAATAGACGGAGACCTGGTGGATAGGGCTGAAGCTTTCAGCTCTGCAACAGTCAGTGAGGGTCTGTCTGCCTCTCAAAAAAAGATTATAGAGGAAATACGCAGAGCTATACAGAGAATAAAGGATAATACCTTTGGTAAATGCATTATTTGCAGCACTGATATAGAAGAAGACAGGCTGGAAGTTATTCCTTATGCTGAAAGATGCAAAAAGCATATGAATGCAATGGGTAAATAAGAGAAAATTATTATTTAGGAGTGAAATACATGCAGGGTAGTAAGTTGTATGTTGGAAATCTAAAATATGGGATAACTACCGAGCAATTGAATGAATTGTTTGGCGGTTACGGCGAAGTAAAATACGCAAAAGTCATGGATGGCAAGGGTTTTGGATTTGTTGAAATGGGAAGCACTCAAGAGGCCGAGAATGCTATGAATGCTTTGAATGGACAGGACTTCCTCGGGAGGCCATTGAGAATTGATGAAGCCAGGCCCAGAGAAGAAAAAAAAGGGTATAACAGAAGATAAACGATTTTCAAGATATAGATATTTTATAAAGTAAAACCCCGCTTTGGGCGGGGTTTTTTTGTCATTTTGAGTAATTCGTTTTATAATAATTTAGAAAAAACGGTACATGGAAAATGGGTTTAATCAAAAATATATAATGTACCTTCCCCTTTTGTGGAGATTTTGATGAAAAGGTTTATTCTTCCATTGTCAATACTATTTTTTATAATTATGTTAACCGGCTGTGCAGAAGAAGTTACAAATAACCATGATCCAGTGCTTTTTGAGATAAAAAAAGGGGAATCCGTTCATAGCGTCACAAGAAGGCTGAAAGAGGAAAAAATAATTAAAAACTCCACCCGGTTTTTAATTTTGGCTAAATTGATGAGAAAAGATGCAGATTTCAAATTCGGTATTTATCAAATTGAAAAGGCCGAAAAATATTCGGGACTGATAGATAAATTTTCTTCAGGCGCTACATATTCTATTAAGATCACTATTCCTGAGGGAGATAACATATTTCAGGTTGCTGAAATATTGGCTGAAAAGGGTTTCATTTCAAAAGATGAATTCCTTCAGCTCTGTAAAGACAGCGAGCTCCTGTCAGAAGTCGGTTTAAAAGGGGATTACACATTAGAGGGATATCTATATCCTGATACTTATCTTATACCGCTGAACTATGAAAAAAAGAAGATTGTAAAAATGTTTTTAGATCACTTTAAATCGGTTATACAAGAGGATATTCTCAGGGAAATTAAGAATAAGGGCCTTAAGTTAAATGAGGTTCTGGTAATGGCTTCTATAATAGAAAAAGAGGCTAAACAGGAATTTGAAAAGCCGATTATTTCCGGGGTTTATTATAATAGATTAAAAAAAGGTATGAAACTACAGGCAGACCCGACCCTGATTTATGGAATGATAATAGCCGGAAAATATGACGGCGACATAAAAAACGGGGATTTTATTTTTGATTCTAAATACAATACCTATAAGCATTTTGGTTTGCCTCCGGCGCCGATAGCAAATCCGGGCAGAACTTCCATTTTAGCCGCTATATACCCAGCTGATGTTGAATATCTGTATTTTGTTGCAAAGCAGGATGGAACTCACTATTTTTCAAAAACCCTTTCGGAACACAACAAGGCAGTTTATGAGTTTCAAAAGCTGCCAGCTTATGAAAGGAGAAAAAAGAAAAGCGAATAAACTGAATTAAAACCGATAATATCAAAAAATTATTATGCAAGATAATCGCTGGTTTGAAGCCTTACAACGCTCTGTATAAATTCATCAAGCTTATTTTTGTCCTTCCAGTCGATATTAGCAGAAAACTTGACCCCGATAACCTTGTATCCTTCCGACATATCATCATAGACATTGACAATCGTTGCCATTGTTTTAATTACTGTTTCATCAGGAAAGTAAAGCTGCAGATAAATCCTTCGCATCAGCCTGACATACTTATATAAATCAACTTCAGTAATCATAAACTTGGCACCATTAACTCCGATGTCAAGAATGGTCTGCGGCTCTTTTGAAACCACTTCAAATGCGCATTTAGTAAAAAGATTATCCACTGCATTTAAAGCCAGGGTGTTTAACCTGAAAATATTCGGTTTTGATATTGGTTCTTTCAAAGAAACGACCCTTATCTGGCCGATAACCTCTTCTTCAAAAATCAGAGGCACGACAGCTTCGCTGCGCACCTTATTTTTTTGATAAAATTCCTTTATTTTGTCAAGCTGTGCCAAAATATCATTAAAGTTTGCGCCTTCTTCACTTAAAAACTTTACATAATCCTCATAGGTTAATACATTTTCATCCTTTGTTGATAGATTTGATGTGTCAAATACAACAAAAGATTTCTGAAATTTTTTGATTATTTTAGCCACAGTGCTCTTTTCGGTTCCATCAAATAAGGATATCTTTGCTATATCATAATTCTCTGACCTTATTAATGTACTTTCAATGGTATTCATTATAAGATTGATTTTTTTTGATAACTCTTCGTCCTGAATAGTAGGATCAACCACTTTAACAGATACAGAAGCATACATTTTAGAAATAAAAGGGTTTCCGGAAACCTTGATCCGGACATTCTTTCTTTTAGGGTGGGATTTTATTTCCTCGGGAAGAGAAATACTCCTATTTGTTGTTGGAATGGCTGTAAACATATACATACTTGCCCCAAGATTTACCTCGGCTTCAAGAGGACGCATAATATAAGAATCAAACGTTAATCCCTCTTTAGCTGATTCAATCTGGGACATAAAAACCTGACCGTTTTTAAATTCTTTAAAACGGGCATTAAAACTCAAGTCTCTATCTTTTAAAACACCAATTGCACCGTTAGCGCACATAATCGATATGAGTTTAATTATTTCTTTTTCATCCCGATAAATTTCTTCTGTTATCATGCCTTTCTCTCAAAATAATTAAATATTAAAATATAATAACTTTATTAGCTTATTTTCAATATCGGAAGAAAGAAATTAATTCTTAAATTAAAAAAAGCCTGTCTAAGTACAGGCTTTTTATTTCAGCTATTCATTATTGTCTGCTTCATCTCTCTTCCGGCTTTGAAGAAAGGAGATTTTCTTTCAGGAACCTTTACCTCTTCACCAGTTTTTGGGTTTCGTGCAACTCTGGCTTTTCTTTTCTTTATACCAAAGGTTCCAAAACCCCTTAATTCTATTCTATCATCCTCATCTAAATTTTCGATTGCTTCTCTGAGCTTTTCAACGAATTTAGCAATCACTGCGCCTACTTCTTTCCTTGACATTCCATATTCTTTAATCTCTACATCTTCGAAAACAACGTCTACTATATCAGACTTTGTCATCTTGCTTTTACCCATTTTATACCTCCTACATTTTTTCAGCTTGGAATTTATGCATAATATAGTGATCAATTCTAGATTTAAGCCTGGAAGACTTGTTTCTTTTAAAGATTCCCTTAGCCCATGCTTTGTCCACCTGAGATTTATAGAAGTTTAAAGCTGTTATAACTTCTTCCTGTTTAGCGTTTTCAGTATTAACAATGCCTATAGTTTTTTTCTTTAAATTCTTCAAAAAACTTTTTAGAGCTTTGTTTCTTTCCCTTTTCTTTTCTCCCTGCCGCATTCTCTTTTTTGCGGATTTAATAATCGGCACATTTTCCTCCTTATGTAAAGAATAATATCAAATATTTTATTCTATATTAAAGAATTAGTCAAATATTTCTTGCTTATACTGAGTTGCATTAAAAACAATATTAATAAAGAACTCAGTTAATACCAGTAAGCATCCAAATGTTCGTTAACACTCACTTTGAATGCAACTTGGTATTAAATATAATGAATAAAAATTTAGATAATTTAGTAAAAAGCTTAATTCAGGTCTTGTTTACTTTTTGTTATAAATATCATTCTTCTTTATAATAATATTCTCTGGAGAAAATTTATGATTGAGGAAAAACTTACAACAGCTGATTTTCTAAAAGGAGATATAGATGAAACGTTGAGGCCGCAGAGTTTTGATGATTTTATCGGACAGGATAAGGTTAAGGGAAATATCAGGGTTTTTGTTTCTGCCGCAAAAATAAGGAATTCAACCCTTGACCATACAATTCTATACGGTCCTCCCGGACTGGGTAAAACTACTCTGGCAAAAATCATTGCAAATGAACTTGGAAAAACAATAAAAATTACAACGGCTCCGGCTATTGAAAAACAGGGCGATTTGATGGCTGTTTTAACTACTTTAGAGGAAGGCGATATTCTATTTATCGATGAGATTCACAGGTTAAAGAAGGTCCTGGAAGAGGTGCTTTATTCCGCAATGGAAGACTTCAAAGTAGATATAATAATAGGAGAAGGAACCGGGGCCAGGACTCTGCGTATAACCCTTCCGCATTTTACTCTGATAGGTGCTACTACAAGGATCGGTTCTATTACCGGGCCGCTTCGATCCCGTTTTGGAATAATCGAACGGCTGGATTTTTACGATACCGAAAGTCTCAATACAATCATTAGCAGAAGCTCCGGGATTCTGGATATCAGAATTGACAGCGCCGGCATTTATGAGATAGCAAGAAGGTCAAGGGGAACGCCAAGAATAGCGAACCGCCTCTTGAAAAGGGTAGGCGACTATGCCCTCGTTGAGAATAAAGAAGAGATAGAAAAGGAATTTGCAAATTACGCCCTGTTAAAATTAGAAGTGGACGAAAAAGGGCTTGATGCAATGGACAGGAAAATCATGAGGGTTATTATTGATCATTACAACGGCGGACCTGTCGGTATTTCGGCTATTGCAGCCGCAGTAAGCGAGGAAGTGGAAACAATAGAGGATGTGTATGAACCTTTTTTACTGCAGAACGGATTTATTAAAAGAGGACCCCGTGGTAGGGTGGCTTCCAAAATTGCCTATGATCATCTGGGATGTTCATATAAAGAAGAAGAATTGAATCTGTTTTAATAAGCATGCCCCCTTCGCTATTCTTTATTGACTTTTCTTAATATAACCAGTAACCCTTTAAATTCGGAATTTCTGTAATTTTATCCATCAATCCGCTTGAGAATTTTATGCGGTATTTTTCTGCGGCTGAGATTGTAAAACAGCCTTTATCGCTTGTAATATGAAACTGGAATTGAGTGATTCCCTTATTTTTCTGATCCAATGCAAGAGCCTTGATTATGGAAAGACTTTTAACGGTATCTTCAGATGTGTCTTCGCCTTCAAGACATATATGAAGCTGTGTGAATCTTTCATGATTTAAGTATTGAATGGGCTTGATATCAGTGATTTCATACTGAATTCCCCTGCTGCCGAGCGTCAGTATAAAGCGCGCCATCACAAAATTATTTTCAATAATCTCGCTTTTTAACTGTTCATATTTTTCAGAAAAAATAAAAAACTTAAAGCTGTCTTGTCCGTTATCGATGGTGACAATAGCGTAATTTTTCTTATTGGAAGCTATTTTAATCTGAACTTCCATTATGAATCCCCATATTAAAACACCGGTGCCGGGTTTGAGCCTGCTGATTGTTTCATTGGTGCAGTGCGAGATCTTTCCGAATTTTTTCGTATGATGAGAGAACAGCTTCCCGCTTAAATAAAATCCGAAGAGAGAAACCTCGTTTTCAAATTCTTCTTTCAGTGTAAGAGGATTTACGTTCCTCTGAATATGAATATCAAAACCGTTGTTTACATGGCTGCCAAAAAGTCCCATCTGGCCTGTTTTTTTTTCTTTCTCCTGAGAAAGAAACTGATTGATTGTGATTTCAAGGTTATGAAGAAGAATAGCCTTTTCCTGAAGATAATTTTCCTCGTTATAAAAACCGTCAAAGCAGCCGGCTTTTATCAGAATTTCAACGGCAGCCTTTTTAAACTCACTGTATTTTATAATCCTTTTTATGAAGTCTTCGAAAGAAGAAAATACTCCGCCCAATTCCCTCTCATTGATTATTGCCGTTGATATTCCTTCACCAAGCCCCTTGATCCCTCCAAAACCGAAGAGAATCATTTCACATTTTTTTTCATGGATTTCTTTAAATTCCCATAAACTCTTATTTATATTTGGCGGCATTATGATAATTCCATTTATGTCTGCCTCCTGGCAGTATATCTTAAGCTGGTCGCTGTTGCCCATATTCAGGGTCAGAAGGGATGCCATAAACTCAAGTTTATAATGAGTTTTTAAATAGGCGATTTGATAGGCAAGAAGCGCATAAGCCGCGGAGTGTGATTTGTTAAACGCATAATTTGAAAATGGAACAAGAATTTCAAATATTTTTTCAGCAAGTTCTTTTGTATAGCCGTTCTTAATGCTTCCTTCTATCCATTCCGGGCGGAGTTTATCAAGCTCCTCGGGCTTTTTCTTCGCCATCATACGTCTGACGACATCCGCCTTTCCAAGTGAAAACCCGGCAAGTATCTGCGCTATCTGCATTACCTGCTCCTGGTAAACTATTATGCCGTAAGTGCTGTTTAAAACCGGCTCCAGATTCGGATGAAAACAGTCTATCTTTTCTTTTCCCTGCTTGCGGGCTATAAATGAGGGAATATTATCCATAGGGCCGGGCCGGTAAAGCGCGTTCATGGCTATCAGGTCCTCTACAGATGTGGGCTTGAGGCGTTTAAGGTATTCAGTCATCCCTCCGGATTCAAACTGGAATATACCCATTGTTTCTCCACGCCAGAATAGCTGAAAAACATCATTATCGTCCAGTGGAATATTAAAAATATCAAGCTTAAGGCTATGATTTTTCCAGATTTTTTCGAGGCAGATTTTTATCATTGTAAGGTTGGAAAGCCCCAGGATATCCATTTTAAGAAGGCCATTTTTTTCGAGATATTCGCCCTCAAACTGTGTTGAAATAATCCCGCTTGAGACATCCCTGTAAAGAGGTACAACACTCGTTAAATCGGCATCCGAAATAATTAGGCCTGAGGCATGAGTTCCTATGTTACGTATAGTACCATCAAGTTTTATCGAATAACCAATCCATTGTTTTTCAATCGGGCTGCCTTTCTCTTTGAGGTCTTTTAATTCCTGAATCATTTCGGTAACATCCGAAAGATACTCATTGGCGGTTTTGTTGTCGATTAATTTTGTGATTTTATTTACATTCTCGAGGGGGATTTCAAGCACCCTTCCGACATCCTTGAGTGCGGCGCGGGATTTCAGGACGCCGAAGGTAATGATATCGGCTGTTTTGTCATAACCGTATTTCATACGGATATATTCCTTAACCTCGTCTCTTCTGTCATCCTGGAAATCTACGTCTATATCAGGCATGCTCACCCTTTCCGGATTGAGGAAGCGCTCAAAGAGAAGTCCGTATTTTATCGGGTCAACATCGGTGATTCCAAGAGCGTAAGAAATCAAGGCTCCGGCAGCCGAGCCCCTCCCCGGCCCAACAAGAATACCGCTGTCTTTTGCATAAATAACAAAATCAGAAACGATTAGAAAATAGTTGGAAAATCCCATTTTTTTAATTAATTCCAGTTCTTCATTCAACCTGTTTTGATAAATTAAAGGAGGACTGCCGTTAAAGCGCGAATTTAATCCCTGTATGCAGAGCCTGCTTAGATATTCTTCGGTTGATTCCGTTCCGGGAAGCCGGAAAAGCGGCGTATGTCTTGAAAATTCGAGTTTTACCCTGCACATCTCGGCGATCAGCCTGGTATTGGTTATAGCTTCCGGGATTTCTGAAAACAGTTTTGCCATTTCTTCAGGAGATTTAAAGTAAAACTCATCATTTGGAAATTTCTGATGTTTAGGGTCTTTGAGGGTCGTTTTGTCGCGGATAGCAAAAACAATCTCCTGAAGCTTTGCGTCCTCTTTCTGAATATAATGAGAATCGTTTGTTGCCGCTACTTTAATACCTGTGCTTTTGGAAATCTCAAGCATTTTCTTAATGATTACAATTTCCTCGGAAAGGTTGTGGTTCTGCAGTTCAAGAAAGAAATTGTCCTTTCCGAATACATCTAAATACCAGTCTAAGGACTTTTTCAAACCCTCTTCATTGTTATCCAGTATAAGGCGGGGGATTTCCCCCCCGATGCACGCAGTCAAAACAATAAGGCCTTTTGAATATTCCCTGAGAACATCCTTGTCTATTCTGGGTTTGGAATAAAAACCCTCGAGATAACCAATGGAAGATAGTTTCATCAGATTTTTATAGCCTTCATTATCCCTGGCGAGTAAGACAATATGGTAATATTTTTCATCCTTATTTTTCTCAAAGCGGCTTTTAGGAGCTATATAGAGCTCAGAACCAAAGATCGGACTTATGCCGGAAATACCGCATTCCTTGTTGAATTCCATCGCGCCGAACATATTTCCATGGTCTGTAAGTGCAACGGCATTCTGACCGAATTCTTTTACTTTTTCAAGCATTTTATCTATTTTTGCAACCCCGTCAAGGATGCTATAGTGAGAATGGGCATGGAGATGGATAAAGTCTGGCATATTCTCCTCAGATTCACAATTGTAAAGAGATTTATTATATTTTAGATTGGTTTTTTATGCAATTCTAAGAATTGCATGATGGAAAAGAAGTTTACTTAAGCAAAACAATCGTTTTTCCCTGGCCGCCCTCATCGGGTTTGGCATAATGAAAGTTTTTGATAAAATCCAGAGTTTTTAAATAATCCCAGACGGCTTTTCTCAAAACACCTTCGCCCTTTCCATGAATGATAAAGATGGAAGCGGAACCGTTTATGACCGCAAGGTCTAAATTCTTTTCTACTATTTTCATTGCTTCTTCGAGGCTTTTTCCACGTATATCAATAACATAAGGCATTGAATTCAATTCCTCGGATATATGATAAAAATTTTTCTTATCTATTTCTTTTAAGCTATCAGGTAAAAAAATGTCGCTTTTATCGACAACCGTACTGATTATTCCGATCCTGACTTTCACCCTATTTCCACTAAATTCTTCAACATATCCCTCCTTTTTTAAGCTTCCAATATAAACGGTTTGTCCGATGAATATGGTTTCGGGATGTTTTTTTTCTTCTTCCAGAATCTCAATTTCTTCTTTTTTTAATACGGTCTGTATCTCTTCGATTTTTTTATCAATGCTTTTTATATCCAAGATCCTCTTGTTTTTGACTTCCTGCCTGAGAGACACAATTTCTTTCAACGCCGCATCCAATTCTCTTTTTAAAAGGCTGACCCCCTTCTTTTCCGCCTCTTTCTTTTCTTCTTCCATCCGTTTTAAGAAAATTTGATAATCATCGCGTATTCTTTTAGATTCTTCAATCTGCTTTACGACAATTTCTCTTCTTTTTGAGAGCAGATTTTTATCAGCCTCAAGTGATTTGAGTATTTTCTCGCTTTCTGTGGAAGTTTTTACAAGGTATTCTTCCGCCTTTTTGATTATTGAATCTTCAAGCCCATATTTTTTTGCGGCCTTCAGGGCGTAACTGCTCCCGGTTCCGCCGGTATGAAGCCTGTAAAGCGGAACAAGCCTTTCTTCATCGAATTCCACAAAGGCGTTTTTGACCCTCGGATCGGTATAAGCGATTTCCTTGATGCCCTGATAATGGGTTGTAATTATAAATTTTGTTCCTTTTTCGGCAAGATAGTTAATGATTTCTCTTCCAAGAGCCTCCCCTTCTTTCGGCTCTGTTGAACCGGCAATCTCATCAATAAGGACTAAGGAAGTACTGCCGCATTCGGATAGAATCCTTGCGATGCTCAATATATGCCCTGAAAAACTAGATAGATTTTCCGATATATTCTGCTCGTCTCCTATTTCGGCCATAATCCCTGTAAAAAGACCTACTTTCGACCGACTGTCTGCCGGAATCGGGATGCCGGACAAAACCATCAGCACCAGTATTCCTGCTGTCTTGAGGGCTACAGTTTTACCTCCGGCATTGGGCCCTGATATGACAATTCCATTGCAGGTAAAGCCTATCTCAATATTTATAGGAATGGCGTCACTGCCAAGGAGCGGATGAAATGCGTTTACAAGTTTAAAAGAGGCCGGTCTCTCGATAATTTCCGGAAAGCCGCAATGGAAATCGATTGCGAATTTCGCTTTTGCGTAAAGAAATTCAAGCCTCCCAAGAGCAAGAAAGATTGCCTGGATAATATCCGATAACCGGGCTGTCTCTTCCGTCAATTCTTTGAGGATTCTTCTTATTTCAATCCACTCCATTTCATCAATTTCGACAAGTTCATTATTCAGATGAATAACCGCTTCCGGTTCGACAAAGCTAGTTTCTCCGCTCTTTGAAAAGGAATGGACAATAAAATTCATGTCTGCTTTAACCTTGTTTTTAAACTGTGATTTGAATGGAATGACAAATCTTCCATCGCGTATGGTAATAATCTTATCCTGCAGGACTTCCTGCATCCTTTCACTTTCCATTATTGACGAAAGCCTGTGCTGGATATCCTGACGGACAGAGCCTCTCCTCTTCCTTATCCTTTTCAATTCTTCAGAGGCGCCGTCAAAAAAATTCCCGTTATTGTCCATGATTCTGTTAATTTTCTTTATAAAGCTGTCCGGATTGGAAATATTGTTAAATGATGAATTAATCAACGGGTATTTTTCCGAATGGTTTTTAATCGATTCTATATTAAAAACCCACATATCAAGAGTTTTTTTAATTTCAAGAATCTCATCAACGGCGAGGATAAAACCATCCTTCCCGGAGTTTTTAAGGGAGTCATCAATATTTTCGATTTCCTCGAAGGCAAGACTGCCGTCAATCTTTAAGAATTCCATCATCTGGCTTGTTAAATCCAGTTCATTTTGAATAAGCTTCCTGTCTGATAAAATTCTTATTTTCTCCAGTTCCTTGTTTCCGGGGTAGGTCTTAATATATTTCGAGAGTAAAGGTAAAATCTTATCAAATTCAAGGTTTCGGTAGGCTTGGGGGATGGAGTTTGTCAAATACTTTTCTCCTTGCTTCTGATTTGTTTTAATAATACTCTGCAGGCATTCAGGACTTCTTCCACTGAAATGTTATTTATGCACATAAATTCATCATCACCTTTCCACAGGCATCTGGCCGGTCTTGGCGAATTATAAAAACATGGACTGCATTTAAGCTCTTTCCTTACGATAATGTGATTTGTTTTCCAGGGGTAGAGCTCCAAGTGATTTGTATAAGCGAAAACTCCGACAGTATTAATCTGAAACGCCGCTGCAGTGTGAAGAAAGGCCGTATCATTGGATATAAAAAGATTACAGTGCTTCATCCTGGCCATAGAATCCATAAAATTATTTGTTGAAGCTATGATGGCCTTTCCCCCAATTAAAGATTTTATTTCGTTATTCAAATCAAACTCATTGCCGAATAATAAAATAAGAGCATTCCATTCCTCAATCAGCTTTTTCCCGAGTTCGGCATATTTTTCCATAGCCCATCTTTTATGAATATGATTTTTAAGTGTCGAGGAACCGGCATGAAAACCTACTATAATCTTATTTTCAGGGTTGTTAACTCTAATCCAATTTTCTCCGTTGCTAATATTCTCCTTATTTATAAAAAGCTCCATTGGAGGTATTTCATTATTAACAAACGAGCCTTTTATAAATTTCGCAATCTTGAAGTTTTGCAGTACATTGTGAATATTTTTTTCTTCATTAATCAAAATCTGGTTTAAAAACTCGGCCCTGAAGATGTGTGTATGAAGATAATGATAGGCGATCCTTTTCCTCGAACCAAGTATAAAGTTAACAATATTATATTCAAGACGGTTTGAAGGATAGATATTAATCGAGTAATCGTAATTGTTTGCCCTTAATTCGAATAATTCTTTGATTGACTTAAACATACCCTGGTTCAAAAAATTGATATAATGTATTTTATTGATGTATGGGCTTTCCTGATACATTTCTTTAACAGATTTAAACATGGCAAGCATGTCAATTGTTATACCAGGTATGTTTTCTTTCATAAGTTTCAATGCCGGCGAAAACATTAAAGCATCGCCGATTCCTGATAAGGCATTTATTAAAATCTTCATAATTATTCCTTTTGAAAACAGTTATGTTTAAAATCTTAAACTTATTAAACTTAAATTGAAATGGAAATTATTTTGATTTTTCTGTCCATAAACAAGCTCTTCCCTCATTTTCTTTTGTTCTTCCATATAAATATAGTCATAATAAGCAATTGTAAGCGGGACTAAAAGCGTATTTAAATAAATATAATTCCAGTCGCTATTATCAAGCGGCTGGAAATTGTTAACAAACTGGTTTTTTATCGTAAGAAGATTAAGCGTTACGTAAAAAGTAATTGGGATTGCCACAAAGAAAACAATATCATATCTTCTTGCCGGTGTTTCAGGCTCTATTTTTTCAATCTTTTTAGTTTTTAGATAGATATTCGGTGTTTCGGGCTCAGGCACGCTTTTGGCCTCAATATTAGTCACCGATTCATCATTAGGTTTAAGATTGTTGGTATCGATAGTTAAATATGAATAACCTCTGCCGCAGCATATAACGCTGTATAGAGATGTAATAATAATGATACAAAGCCATTTTTTCATATTTTTTCCCATCAATAAGCTGTTTTGCGACTTAGAAATGATAATAAGCAACGACTCACAGCATTATAAACGCTTGATAAGAACCGCTTTTAAAACGGTATATTATACAATAACGCAGCCTATTAAACAAATTAAAACAAATTACCAAGATACCTCATATCTTCGGCGAAATCATTTAAATTATTCTGAGAATTTTTGATAGTCTCTATAGTTAACATACTTCCCTGCGGGATAATACCGGTTAATTGTTTAAGAGGATAGCTTCCCATTCCAAAATGATCATGCGTGTCATATATTCCGGTATAATCGCCGTCAGTAAGATGAAAAATAAGAGGTTTTAATTTTAAAAATTCGGCGGCGTAATTCATAGGATCAATATGAACTGCATTGGCCGCGCAGATGCAGTGGGCAAAGTCCAGACAGAATCCGATACCGGCTTTTTCCATGATGAAGCGTATTTCTTCTGGTGAATACCCGTTACATAAGGAATATTTATTATTGCTGTAATACGGTTTATTCTCTATAACAATTCTTCTATCGTTAATTTCATTTATCTGGCGGGCGGTTTCCTCAATGTCTCCGTCAACACCCGGATGAAAAATGATTATTTTACTCTTGAGTATATCCGCAAACTTAATAGCCTCCTCAGCTAAAGCAAGGTTATTTATGCGGTTCTCCTTTTTCGCAAGGTTGATTCCGTCGCTATAATGAGGAGCATGGATAACAAATGGAATTCCGAGATTTTTCCAGATTTTGATATATTTCTCATAGGAATGCGGTACGGAATAAAGCTCAATATATTGGTATAAACCGGCTTCATAGAATCTTACCGCATCCCTTATGTAATTAAAATTTATAGAATAAACCTTCAGGCCTGTTATAAGCATAAATATTATCCATGCACTAAATTTTCAAGAATAATGATTTTATATTATCATTTATAATTAAGCAATCAAATTGATTTGTCGATTTAACACACAAAATTTATTTGTTGATTTGACAAAGATTAAAAATGCCTTTACAATATTGTTTCTAGTTTTTATAAGGGAGGACACTTTTGGCAGCTCATATTAGATTAAAAAGGATTGGGAAAACAAAAAGGCCATATTTCAGAATTGTTGTTATGGATAACAGGGCGCCCAGAGACGGCGCATATCTGGAATCACTGGGTTATTACCATCCGATTGAGAAGGACAGCGGTTTTAAGATCGATCTACAGAGATATGAAGAATGGGTAAAGAATGGCGCAAAGGTTAGCAATATAGTCAGAGACATAGCTAAGAGAATGGGAAAGAAAGCTTCAACATAATGAATTTTTAATTAAATAATGCTTTGTATGGATGAAGAGGAGCAATACGCTATGAGAGAGAAAGAGATTGTAGAGCTGATTGTTTCGAGTTTAGTGGATGATTCTGCAGCGGTAAGCGTTAATGTTGTTGAAGGAGAGAAGTCAACAATTCTTGAATTAAAAGTAGGCGCCGGTGAAGTTGGAAAGGTTATTGGCAGACATGGAATTATTGCAAAGTCAATACGGACAATAGTAAATGCTGTTTCGGTGAAAAACGGGAGAAGAGTAATATTAGAAATTCTGGACTGATTATGAATTACCTTCTTATTGGCAGGCTGATTAAGCCTTACGGACTGAAGGGGAAAATAAAAGCTGACTTTTTTGTGGACAGCCTGGATGAACTGGACACTTTTTCAAAATTTTACAGGAAAGATATTAAAGTAAATACAAACTACAGGGAAATTAAATTTGATAAAATTGAAGCTGGGGAAAATGGGATCTTTATTTCGGTTTCAGGCTGCAATGACAGAACACAGGCCGATGAGTTAAAGGGAGTTGATATTTTCGTTACTGAAAGCGAGCTGCCTGTTTTAAAAGAGAATGACTATTATATAAAAGACCTCCTGGAGCTTGATGTTATTGATAATGGAGAGAATATCGGAAAGGTTAACAACATTATCGAGATAGCGAATAAAAATATGCTGATTTTAAAAATGAGTTCGGGAAAGGAACTGGCGGTTCCATTCAATAATAAATATGTTGATAAAGTAGAAATAAAAGAAAAAAGAATTACCGTTAAAATGATAGAAGAGCTTTTATAAGCGAGAAAACGGAGTGATATTTCACATTATTACCATTTTTCCAGAATTCATAAGAGATTATTTGAGTTATGGAATTCTATCAAGAGCTGAAAAAGATGGAATAATAGAAGTTTTAACATATGATTTGCGGGAATTTGCAGTTAATAAATATGGTCAGATTGACGGCCATGTTTTTGGACACGGCAGGGGAATGCTTTTTCGCCCCGAGCCTCTGTTTCAAACGGTTTCATTAATCAAAAATAAATATCCTGAAAACAGGGTTTTATATTTATCGCCGCAGGGTAAAAGGTTTACCAATAAAGTAGCAAAAAGGCTTAAGAAAGAAAAAAATGTAATATTAATTGCCGCAAGATATGAAGGAATAGATTCAAGAATAGTGAACTCGATAGTGGATGAGGAAATTTCTGTCGGGGATTATATTGTTAGCGGCGGCGAGTTGCCTGCCCTCATTGTAATGGACTCAATAGCGCGTTTATTGGAAGGCTCAATCAAAAAAGAGTCGTCTGAAGAGGAAAGTTTTGAGAATGGGCTTCTTGAGTACGATCATTTTACCGGGCCCATAGATTGGATGAATAAAAAGGTTCCGGAAGTATTACGTTCCGGAAACCATAAGGAGATTGAGAAGTTCAGGCTTTTTAATAGTCTCAGGAAAACATATTTTAACAGGATCGATCTTTTTTTGAATTATGATCCTGATTTTGATACCGGAAGTTTGGGTCAAGCAGCTTGTCCTGAGCAAAATGAAGGTGTAAGCTTGAAAAAAATCAGAAAAAAAAATGAAAGAATGAGAGATTACTTGAAGAATATAGAAAAAATATCTGAGGAGTGGAAAGATGCCGGAAGAAATTCAAAAGGATAATGAGGCCGTTTTGGAAGTTAAAGCCGAAGCTGCGCCGGAAGAAAATAAACCTGAAGAATTAAAAGCAGAGATTGAAAAGGAAGAAAAAAAGGAAAAGACATTAAAAAATAACCTTGTGGATATTGAAAAAGCGCTCCTGGATGAGCAGAATAATTTGAATAAATTTCCTGAGTTTGGAGTGGGGGATACCATCAAGGTTTATGTAAAGATTATTGAAGGAGATAAACAGAGACTTCAGCCGTATGAGGGTGTCGTTCTGGCAATAAAGCATGGCGGCGCAAGAAAAACCTTTACAGTCAGAAGAATCAGCTATGGTGTCGCTATTGAAAGGGTATTTCCATTACATTCGCCGTATATTGAAAAGATAGAAATGGTGAGAAAAGGAAAAGTCAGGAGAGCTAAGCTCTACTATCTCCGCGGCAGGTTTGGCCGTTCTGCTGTTATTACTGAAAAAGTATAATATATCAGAAACTAAATTATTTTAAATTCTGCTTGTAAACTGGGGGCAGACATGCCTGTTCCTCATGTGAAAGATCTTCTCGATTTTGAGAATGAAATCTGGAGTCAGGGTTTCGACCATGTTGCCGGAATCGATGAGGCTGGGCGCGGGCCTCTTGCCGGGCCTGTTGTGTCTGCCTGCGTCATCTTTAACCCGTCTGATTATATCGAGGGCGTATATGATTCCAAAGCCCTGCCTGCTAAAACAAGAGAAATTCTATATCAAAAGATAGTTGAAAAGGCTGTCTGTTATGGGATAGGCATTGTTGATAATAATACAATAGATTGCATCAATATCTTTGAAGCGACAAAGATTTCCATGCAAAAGGCACTGGAATGTCTTTCAATATCTCCAGATTATATTATGGTCGATGCTGTTAAATTAAAAACAGCACGGCCATGCCTTTCTATCATAAAAGGCGATCAAAAAAGCTTCACGATTGCCGCAGCCTCGATTTTAGCCAAGGTTTACAGGGATAATTTGATGAAACTCCTTCATAATGAATACCCGGTTTACGGATGGCATAATAATAAGGGGTATCCGACAAAAAGCCACCGGCAAGCCATCAAGAAGTTCGGTTTTTCACCCTATCATAGAAGGACGTTTACTGTTTCTTAAGTATAAACAAGATAGAGAATTATGAATAGTTATATGAGCATATATTTGCCGCAGAGGTACAGAGGCACAGAAAAATTACGAATGCTGTAATACAATTTTAAATAATAACTAAACTCAGTGTCTCAGTGTTTCTGTGGCAAGAAATGCCTTTTATGCTTTTTATAGTTAATTTTATGCACAAAAAATAAAAAAGCCGGTACATTGCAATACAACATACCGGCTTCTTATCTATTGTAAAGGAAAATTATTTTTCAACTCCCCTGTAGTACATAAACCCGTCTTTAACTATTAGAAAAGTAAATGACTTCGTATTTTTATTCTTTGAGGCAAAGGTCTTCAAGTCATTGAGAGTTTTAATATCCACCTGGTTTATTCCGGATACTATAGAACCCTCTTCAAGAGTGCCGGCAAAAATGCTGTCATCCTTTACTTCGGAAACCATCACACCGAAATCCGCGCCGTTTTGCTGAAGAATAGAGTCCGATGGTGCAACAAAAACAGCTCCCATAAAATTAAAGGTCTCTCCGTTTGTTGTTGAATTGCTTTCTTCACTGGGTTGATTTGCTCTAGCTATCTCCGATGGCCTTTCTTCAAGTTTTAAGTCAACCTCTGTTTTCTTTTTGTCTCTGTAAAATTCAATTTTAGTCATTGAACCCGGCTTTAAACTGCCTATATCAACCTGAAGGTCTTCAGGAGCATTAACGCTTTCATTATTTACCTTAGTTATAATATCACCCTTTTTAAGACCGGCTTTTTCAGCAGGGCTGCCCTTTTCCACTTTTGAAATCATAACGCCTTCGTTATCGGATATACCCAATAACTTTCTTGTCGTTGCATCTAAAGCAGTTGGAGTTATTCCAAGATAGCCTCTAACTATTTTGCCATGGTCTACAATCTGGTTTGCAATGTTTTTCGCTATATTTATGGGTATTGCAAAGCCTATTCCCTGGTAGCCGCCTGTCTGAGACTGAATGGCTGCGTTGATAGCGATAACCTGGCCTTTTATATTAACAAGCGGGCCTCCGGAATTTCCGGGGTTGATAGGAGTATCTGTCTGAATAAATCTCTGGAAACCGGAAGTCATTCCCGGTCTGCCGACCGCGCTTATAATACCTGAGGTATAAGTACCGCTCAAACCGAACGGGTTTCCTATTGCTACAGCCAGATCACCTACCTGTACATCGCCGGAATCACCTATAGCTACGACCGGAAGATTGTTTGCGTTAATTTTAATCAGTGCGATATCCGTTTCCGGGTCGGTACCGATTACCTTTGCATCAAACTGTCTTTTATCAGATAATATTACAACAATTTTTGTGGCATTATTGACGACATGGAAATTGGTAAACAGATAGCCGTCTTTTGTAACAATGAATCCTGAACCCATTGCCTGAAGTTTTCTTTTGTATTCCTTGGGCATATTCTGCCCCTCTTCCCCAAAAAACTGTCTGAAAAACGGGTCATTGAAAAACTGGCTGTAAGGATTCTGCACTACCTGAACACTTTCAACATTAATACTGACTACGGCAGGCATAATAGTCTTGGCGATATTTCTGTAAACGCTTTGAAGCTTCAGCGCCGTATCCATACCATCGATAGAACCTACCTGCTTATTATCGGTTTCAAATGAAAGGCTTTTTGAAAAAACGCGGTTATTATCAGTAAAAAATACAAAGACAACTGCGCTCACAATTATAAATGTAATAACGATTATTTTCTTCATAGAAAATCCTCCCCAAGTAGTATATTAAATATAATAAAATAAGGCAGGAAAATCAAGCGATAGAATCTTTTTATGATTAGGTTTATTTTCCCTGAAGGCTTTCAATTTCCGAACGGTTTCTATTTATACGCATCATTAAATTATCAATTACTTTGTAATAATTCAAATTTCCTGTTTTCATCCTGTAAATCTCATCTTCCATTGCCTCAAGGTCTGTTCGAAATCCATTTATATTATCAGCGGCCTGACCATATTGAATTGCCTGATCCCAGTATTTTTTTGCCTGGTTAAAGTAGAACTCAGCTATATCATATCCTTCCAGATATTCATCTTTGAAATCACTATTAAAAAAATATATGTGCTCCTTCATATACATATATCCGTAATTAATATATTCCTGTGTAAGAAGAGTACAGATATGAGTCATCAAAAGATTTCTGTATCTTTCATATTGCACATCGTTTGTAATGGGTGTCAGCGCTTTAATTGGATGATCGAAGGGAACAGAATAGGCCAGTTCCAAAAAAAATATATTTCTGCTTACTGAATCTAATTCGGAATAAAGCCATTGGTTATAAAGTCTGAAAAAATCCTCTTTATAATGAATTTTCTGGTGTAATGGCTGGTAGCCGAAATCACTTTCGGCAGCATGACTATCTGAAAAGAAACTACTGATAATAATAAATACCATTATAATAGGAATTATGATTTTAGCCATTGACTCTTCCAAAAAATAAGTTATCTATATTAATCGGAAGATTTATTGATTTGCTGAAAATTAAATAATTTAAGGACAACCATACCGGTCAAGCAGCGCCTGTTAATAAGCACCCTCTCTTTTAAAGACAACCGGGACAGTCTTGAAAAGTATTATTATGTCAAGCCATAAAGACCAGTTTTGAACATACCAGACATCTGTCTGTATCCTGAATGTATAATCGGTGTCGCTCCTCCCGCTTACCTGCCAGAGGCCTGTTAAACCCGGGAAGACAGAATAATAATATTCTCTGTAAGTACCGTAATAATTGTCGATTTCTTCCTTAATTACGGGTCTTGGGCCGACAATGCTCATTTCGCCCTTCAAAATATTAAAAATTTGTGGAAGCTCATCCAGGCTGGTCTGTCTCAAAAATTTCCCGATGGGCGTAACTCTCGGGTCATTTTTTAATTTAAACCCTTTTTCCCATTCCCTCTTTGCCTCAGGATCTGTTTCAAGAATTTTTTTCAGCCTCTTTTGAGCATCCATATACATGGTACGGAATTTATAAGCCTGAAATGCTTTACCATCCTTACCTATCCTTGTGTGCGGGAAGATAACGGCTCCCCTCGAAGATAATTTTATAACCAGAGCAATAATCAAAAATACAGGCGAACTCAATATAATACCAATAATACAAAACACAATATCAAATATTCTTTTAGTTACCATATTGGCAGTTGAATTCAGGTTGTTGTTAACCTTAATCATAAATAATCTTTCCATAAAGAGATAATGAAGCTCGGAATTAAAAATAGCCACGCCGTTTATATCAGGTATTATTATAACTTTTTTGACATGCTTATATATTTCATTTACAAGTTCGGTCAACTCCTCCTGAGTGACGCTTGGATTTGCTATAAAAATGGTTTCTATATTCAAAAGATTTATAAACTTTTCGAAATTTTTTATATTTCCATAGACCTTGTAATCCTTGCCTTTAATGTGTATTGTAGTGCCTATCTTTTCAGGATCGTCATCTAAAAAACCGATTACGCTGTATCCCAGGTGCTCCTCATTTGTCAAACCTATAACAGTTGCAATAGCCTTTTCACCGGCACCTATGATTAACACAGATTCTTTCCAGAGACCTATTTTAAAAAATGTCTTTTTCCCCCAATATCTTACCAGGGGAAGAGCAAATATCAAATAGACCCAAAGATAAAGTAATGTTCCTCTGGAGATATTACCATACATATTCCTTACTGTTATTGTCAGAAAAACGAAAACAATTGCTATTAATACAGCCTTAAATATGATTCTTGATTCAACCCAGAATGGATAACGCGACATGTAAAGCTTTTCAAACTGAAGTACAAAAATATAAGCAAGCGGTATCCACCAGATTGACATTGTATAAGTTAATTTGAACATTAAGTCTGTAAAGTTTTTTCCTCCGAAAATATATCTAAAATTCATCAAATATTTTAAATTTGTATCACTGAAGATGGCTAAAAGAAGACATATATAATAAGCGATCAGATCCAATAAAATCAAGGATAAAACCTGAACAAGGGCTTTGTATTTAAAGCGCATGAAGAAACTCCAAAAATTAACTATAAATTATAATATAAAATATTATAATAATCAAGACAAAAAAAAGGTGATGGAATTGGATATTATCTAATTCCATCACCTTTTAATTGTTTTTTAACTTTTTATCTATTCACCGGTTACCTGATCCTGGTTTTTATTGAGGCTGTCAAGTACGTTTTGTGCCTTGTTCTTTAAATCGACAGGTATCTTTTTGGCAACTGGTTCCCAAGCCTGCTTCACAGCTTTCTGATAAGCCTCGTAGTCCATTGCATATCTCTTAACAAAACGGAAGTATGTTTTTGATTCGCTGCCCTGGGTTTCCTGAATATATTCCCAGTAATCCGCAACATTCATAGCCCCGCTGATATTTACATTCTTTGAAACAGCGGCTATGGTTTCCTCAAAATATGTATCCAGATCGGTTTCATCATTAAGCATTCCCTGCTTTGCCACTGCAAATTCCCTTGTTGCTACCTGCTTGATTAATTCAGAAAGCATTGCAATCTTCTTAGATTCGGCATCAATTTCAGCCTTTTCCTTTGTATTTCTTTGTCCTTCTACGGCTAAAAAGATTACTTTTCTTCCAAGTTCATCTTTTCCAATTTCCCACTTTTTGTTTACCCAGGCAGGAGTTGGATTTTCACTTTGCTGTATAACATAAACTTTAATCTGTTTTGCTGCGGTTTCTTCAGGAAGCGGAGCTGGCGCAGGAGCCGGCTGCGGTTTGTGAGAACCGCATGAAACCAAATAAACTGCCATAACTACAGCACATAGAAATATTCCAGATTTCTTCATAAATAATTTCCTCCTAATCAAATATTAATAAAAAATCCATTAATAAAATTAATCAATCGAGAAAGTTAATTCATTGCCTCTGATTTCTTTTAAATCTATCTTTTCAAAACCCGGCTGGACTGATAGAGATTCGATAATTCCGCTTACAGCTTCGGTAGGGTTCCCTTTAAATTGAAGATTAAAATCATATACCATATCTTCTTTTGAGCCTGATTTCATTACAATGCTTGCCGCGCCATTCATTTTTCCGATAGTAGTAGAAAACTTCACAGCGTCTTTGAAAGATTGAACCCCCGTCAACCTGACGAAATAAAATCTACCATTATTTATATACTTTTTCAAGCTGACAATTAAATCTTCTTTAACTTTTTTGGCTGCTTCCCTCATGCTCATTTTAATTGAGGCCTGGAGAGATGTTGATTCATACTGCTGTCCGCCTTTCTCAATTGACGCTATTAATGCTCCTGTAGTTCTTACGAATACTTTTGTATTCAATATAACATTAGCTCTATTGCCCTGATAGCTCACAGCGGGGGAAACCTCGGCATAAAGTTCAGCATATACTTTCTGAGCAAGCAGCAAACCGACACCAATGTTGCCCGTAGTTGATTCCTGCAACAGGCTTCGCTCTCCGGCAAGTTTTTCGACTGTTTCAAGATCAAAAGTCTGAATATTAAGGGAAGATAATTCCCTATTCAGATTGTCAACCGACCATCTGGAGTATGTTTCCTGCTCGCTGTCATTCTTGAGAGCCGGGTCCTTGGAGTTATAATAGACAAGAAAAGTCAGAGAACTGACGTCAACGCCTTTTAAATCTTCACTTAAGGGGCCGCCCGGTTCCCCCTCCTTTGTACCAGGCTGCTGTTCCGAGGCCTGGCTGGCCGTTGTGCCGGTTGACCGGCCGGACTGAAGGCTCATTGATTCAAGATCGCCTTTAAGTTTTTTAATATTGACAAAGGCTTGAAGCTTTAAAACCAGATTTCCATTCGCGTCTCTTGTGTTGGAAAGCCATTTTTTCTCTTTGTCGGGAGAGGTTTTTTCTGTTTCTCCGAGAATGTACTTCCTTGCCGCAGGATATGAGAAAAATACTTTTTCAAGGTCGCTTTGATTTTGATTAAACTTTTCATCTCCAAGAATAAAAATAATTGCTTTTTTGATAACATCTATATAAGCATTATTTCTTGTCTCGGAAAACTTGCTTGCGCTGCCGATACCGGTAAAATCTTTTTCATCCGGAAGAATATTTTTTGGAGGTTCACTCTTTACTGTTCCTCCGTCGCATGAATTAAATAATACTAAGGAAAGTGTTACTATAGTGAAGAGGTATATCAATCTTGTTTTGTTCATATTATTTCCTCATAAATGGATTTCCTTTATATTATCACTATTTATAATAATTTTCAAGTCATTATAATATTTAAAACTTTACCAGATAATGCCGAAAATATAAGTGTAAATCTTTTCTTTCATGGAAATTATCATAAGGTTGCATGATGAAATACTTTTATTTGGTTTTGTTTAATATTATTGCTTTTTATATTCTTACTGTTTTTATATTTGGAAACGGAGGAATCGCAGATAATATTAATAAAATTCAAATCTTAACCCAGCTTGAAAATAAGAAATTATCCGAAGAAATAGAACTGGAAAATCTAAAGTCAAAATTGAATTATCTTAAAGGAATGAATGCCCCGGACAGTACTTCACTGGCCGAACAGGGAAGAAAAAACGGCAATATGGTGATATTTAAATTTGTTAACCAGAACAACAATATAAAAAGTATATCGTTTAAGGAAAAGTCGATGCCGCTATATCGTATTTACTTTTTTTCATTTCTTATAGCCGCCGTGATAATCATCGGTAATATTATTCTCTGTTTCAAACTGAACAGGCGGACCGAATAGATGAATTTATATTTAATTGGGTTTCGCGGCAGCGGAAAAACCGTTTTAGGAAAAATTATCTCAGAAAAATGTGATATGACTTTTATAGATACTGATAATCTTACGGCAGGGAAAGAAGGGATATCAATCCCAGAGATATTTAAAAAATATGGCGAGGAATATTTTAGAAAAATTGAGAGCGGGATATTGGAAGAGATATCTAAAAAAAATAATCAGGTAGTTTCTACGGGTGGCGGTATTATCCTTAAAGAAAAAAACAGGGATATAATAAAAAAAACAGGATACTGTGTTTTTCTTCATGCAGATCCGGAAATTCTTTTTAATAGAATAAGAGGAGATAAAAACAGGCCGGCTTTGACCGGTTTACCGCTTAAAGAAGAAATACTGGAAGTGTTAAAAACAAGAGAACCGTTATATCTCGATATCGGGCAAATAATTGTTGATACCGGTAAATACGGTATTGAAAAAAGCGTTGAAATAATATTAGATGCAATAAAAAAGAAGAATGGAGATATAATAAAATGTTGAAAGTATATCATTCCTTCAAATTAGCCCTGCTTGTTTTTTTATTATCAATCATACTTGGTATATTGATTTATGAAAATACAAAAGAATTTAATTTTGATTATAACCAAAATACTTTTGTGAAAGAATGGATTAATTCTTATAAGAGCCTGAAAACAAATCTATTGGAAGACCCTTATAATAAAAACACAATTAGAAAAATAGAAAATTCAAAAGAGGATTTTAAAAAAATATTTTATAATCTTTTTTCTGCCGTCTCAAATTTAGCGACTGATAAAAGTTTTTATAATGACATATTTATCTATATGGTATCAAAAAATATGGATGGGATGGAAAATCTTACAAAAAGCCGGTTCGCAGTTATACCATCTTTTAAAGACCTAATTCTTATAGATAAAAATAAAAACGTACTTTATAAATACGGAAACAATAGTTTTGTAACGGAATATTTTAATATAACCAACGACATTGAATTGAGGTTTTTGGGGGATGATCTCGGTATTTTAAAAAAATTTAATGATCCAACTACAGATTACGATATAGAGATCATTGCCTTATTCGATCATGAGGCGATAACAAAACAGCTCAAGAATATAGATTATCCGGCATTTTTTATTATGAACAAAGAGATTTACAAGAATTCTGCACCGCTTCCTGTTATATTAAATAATATTCAAAAAGATCTTAATAATGAAAGAAAATATTATGTAGGATTAAAAGTTGTTGATACAATGGTTTTAATGAGAGATAATTTTTATATAGGCACATTCGGAATTACTTATCCATCCCGAAGCCTTGGAAGCACTCTTCTGATTCTTCTAAAGATCATTATTTTCCTGTTAATTTTTGTAATATTAATTGCTATCGACAGTTTTTTGGAAAAGAAATGCAGAAAATTTGATGAATGGAAAAAAGATATACCTTCAAGCGGAATAAGAAAATTTAATATTGATAAAGAAGAATTGAAGGATAGCGAGGCAAATCTTGAATGGATTAAAACCTATATTCAGGATGCCGAGAGCAAAAAATAATGAAAAAAATAATAGTGGTTTTAGTTCTAATCTTTAATAATATGTTTTGCCTTCAATGGTCGAGAAACAATGTAATAAAATTCACACCCGATCTCGTAAAGAATTTCGATAATATTATGGATTTTGAAAACATAGATTTTCAGGAGGAATATATAAAGCCGGTCGGCAATACCAATTCCTGGCTGGTATCATATCCGATCGATATCGGCAGGGATTTTGCAGTTACGGAAGCCTTTATCAATTTTGAGTCTTCTTCAACAAATTCTTATGTGACTTTGATTGTTAAAGATAATGAAAATGATGAAATAATCAAGGGTGGTATCTTTTATAGATCCGGCAAAATTGACCTGATCAATGTTTTCAAGAAAAGCGTATCCATTTATATTGAAAATGTAGGCTCAGAAATAAAGATATATTCATTTGGACTTGTAAGAAAAAAAGACATGATTATAAGCGATAGCGATATATCCATATCACCTGAAATTCTTTTTTTTGATGAGGACGATCTGAGAATAGATTTTTCACTGAACTTTCCATCCTTTCTGGATGTTATATTGTTTGATAAAAACGGTAAAATTATTGATTATACTGCTAAAGGGCAGTTCTTCAGGGAAGGGAAAAATACATTGTACTGGCATCCTTCGGAAAGCAGCAGCCCAAATCTCATATCCGGTACTTATCAGATTTATTTCAAAGCAAAAACCTCAGACGGAAAAGAAGTTGAAACCATTAAAGAATTTATTTTTGTTAAGGATTAAATAGCCCGAACATTTGATTGCAACTCAATATCAAACATCAACAATACATTGAACTATATATTTATCGTTATCCTTATAGACCTTGAGCTGATGATATGTTGCTGCTTTTACCTCAAGTTTTAAAGAGTTCTTATGATTGGCCTTAAGTTTTTCACCGGAAACCCTTGCTTTGATAACTGAATCGGCAAGGCTGATTATATTAAAATCCGTAAAAATACACTTATTAATAGCAGCCTGATAAAGCAGTTTATTAATAAATTCTACAAGAAGCTCTTCCATGTTAAAGGCCCTGCATTCAAACGAAACCTCAAGATCATTAATAAATACAGACAAATCCGCCATAATGTTAAAAACGCATTTTGCGGCTTCAGAAAAGGCTTCAGAATAATTACTTCCGATGCCTCTGATGCCTATATCAGCGGTGTGTTCAAATGTTTCGAACATTACTGTTGCTCCTTGTCAAATAAAAAATAAAATTCGTCTTTTTGGGGATTTTCAATTGCTATAACAATGAGATCTTTGTCGATATTGACTTCAGCCATTATACCGTCTTCGCTTTGAGACATAGGTTCGTCTATTGCTTTATAACGATAGATTTCCCTTCCTTCTTCATTATATAAAAAAAGAGCTTCGATTTTATCATATTTTGTTCTTCCGATGATATTTGTTTTTGAAAATCCCATAAATTCTATCTTAGGATCATGACCCTGAAAATCAGCATAAGAGATATTTTGTGTTAAATTTTTTAGATATGACTTATCCTTTTTTATATAAAAATTAAGATTGCCTGTATTGTTAATTATCAGGCTCTTTAATGGGGTTTCTTTAACCTGCTTTGTTTTATAATCTATAGCTATGACTCCTTTTTTAGTATTAATGCATAATAAACCGCCGATTATTTTGCTTTCAATCTCGCCTGACAATATCCAGTCCGGGCGAATGGCAGCTATTGATCTTGCCTGCTGATAACCGATATCCATGTCAGCCGGAGGGTTTGACAGATCATAATACCAGAAATAATTCCTGCTGTTCATAATAATAGTTTTATCCAGCCAGTTTATCCACTGTGAGTTTTTTGAGTAGGCTATAAGATCTCCGTTATCCGTTTTGTATATGCATGTTATATAAGAATCATTCATTTTTAATATAAGAGCCACAAATTCAGAATTATCTGAAAATTGAACGGATTCCACACTTATTTGATGCTGTAAATAACTCCCGATATATACTGTCTTACCGGTATAAAAATTGTAAAGCTGATAATGGTGTATCTCAATACCGTTAGTAGTTATACCTTCCAATAAAAAAAGCTCGTTTTTTGTCGAGGGAAAAATATTTTCAGGTTCTTTAATTTTTTGCGAAAATTCCAGCGTCCTATCAGTAATATTGAATTTATTGAGTTTACTGTTTTTATAGAAGATGAGATAATCCTTTCCATTTTCCTTGAATATTCTCTTTGACAGAATAGCCTTATTTTTAATATTGGAAAACTGATTATTATAAATTAATATATACTTCAATGGAATCCAGCCGCTAAATTTTTTATAACTTACCCTGCAAAATAGACCTTCAGGTTTTTCTACGTTTACTACCATTCCTGGAACAAGATTGTATAAAATGTTAGTCGAACCTTGAGTTTCTTCAATATTCGCATTCCAGTTCTGTACCGTTGCAAATAGAGGATAAAAGGTGTTTTCCGAACAGAGGAGAATAAAAAAGATTGAAAGATTAATTATCAATCTTTTCATATCCGCAGCCCTCCTTTAAACAGATAATTTTGCTCTTGCCCTTTTCTCTTTGTGAGAATAATACGCTTCCACAGGTTGGACAATTAACAGGGTTTCCGTTTTCCTCAAGCGGTTTCAAATAGGAAACAAAATCACAGGTAGGATAATTTGGAACATCCGTAAAACAACCGCTTTCTTATTCCTCTCTTTTGAACAATAGAACCTGTTCCGCATTTTGGGCATTTCCCGAGCGGCAGGGGTTTAGCATTTTTACATTCCGGCCATCCGGAGCAGGCCAGAAAAAGACCATATTTCCCCAATTTTTTCACCATCTTTTTACCGCATTTCTTGCAGACGATATCTGTTTCCTCGTCAAAACTTCCTTTAATGCTGTCTATATTATCATAAGCCTTTGTTAATATTGGGTTGAATGTGTTGAAAAAGTCTTTAACTACGAATTTCCATTCCTTGGTTCCATCTTCAACATCATCCAGCTCTTCTTCCATATCGGCTGTGAAGCCTGTATTGATCAATTCCGGGAAATTATCCACAAGAAGTTTATTAACAGCCCTGCCGAGAACGGTTGGAACAAGGCTTCTTCCTTCTTTCTTCACATAATAGCGCTTTGTAAGCGTAAAAATTGTAGGAGCATAGGTGGAAGGCCTTCCAATTCCAAGCTCTTCCATTACCTTTACAAGAGATGCATCTGTAAAGCGGGGCGGTGGTTCGGTAAATTTTTGTTCTTTATTAACTTTCAATATGTCAAGTATATCTCCGATTTGAAGATTATGGGGAAGTTCTTTTTCCTTAATCGTTTTCGAATTATCGGATACCTTTAAAAAACCATCAAATATAACTTTTGAACTGACTGCCGTAAGTGTTTTTTTTCCGCATTCTACTTCAATAGTATTCTGCTCTGATTCCGAAGGTTTCATCTGCGATGCTACAAAGCGTCTCCATATTAATGAATAAATCTTATACTGCTCCGGGGAAAGACTGTTTTTAATTTCTTCCGGATTGTATGTAACACTGGATGGACGGATAGCTTCATGTGCGTCCTGTGAATTTTTTTTGTTGGAATAATAATTTGGGGTTTTCGGAAGATATTTTTCCCCATAGTTCTTTTGAATGTATTCTCTAGCCTGGCTCAAAGCAACCTGGGAAACCCTTGTGGAATCGGTTCTCATATAGGTAATAAGGCCTGTTCTTGTTTTACCGATATCTATTCCTTCGTATAACTGCTGTGCAATAAGCATCGTTTTCATAGATGGATAGCCGTATAAATTATTTGCGGTCTGCTGAAGGGTACTTGTAATGAATGGGGCGCCGGGATTGCGAAAAGTATTTTTCTTTCTGATATCCTTAATTTTAGATATTTCTTCCATTAATTCTTTCTCTATCTTAAGAGCAGCAGCTTCATTTGTTATTAAAGCTTTCTTGCCGTTAATTTTTGTAAGTTCTGCGGTAAATTTTGACTTCTCTTTTCTGTACTCCGCCTCAATTACCCAGTATTCCTCCGGCTTAAAGTTCTCCACCTCATCTTCCCTTTCGCAGACAAGCCTTAGCGCCACGGATTGAACCCTGCCCGCAGACAGCTTGGATTTTACTTTTTTCCAGAGAAGGGGGCTTAACTGATAACCGAAAATCCTGTCGATAATCCTTCTTCCCTGCTGAGCGTTAACAAGCCTGGAATTGATCGCTTCAGGTTCATCAATATTCTTTTTAATTTCTAATTCGGTTATTTCATTGAATTTTACCCTTTTTATCGGTATTTTTCTTTCCTTAATTTTAGGAAATACATTTTTTTCAAGGTCATTCTTTATATGCCAGGCGATAGCTTCACCTTCCCTGTCCGGGTCTGAGGCTAAAATGATCTCGGAAGAATTTTTTGCGGATTCCCTCAGTTCTTTTAAAACCTTATATTTATCCCTCATAACAATATAATCCGGTTCGAAGGTATCAAGATTAACACCCATTCTTGATTTTGGAAGGTCTATAATATGACCGACGGAAGCCTTTACCTCATAGTCTTTACCAAGATATTTTTTGATAGTCGAGGCCTTGGATGGGGATTCTACGACAACAAGTTTTTTTAACTTTTCTTTCTTTTGTGTTTTTGCCTTTTTCTGTAAGCTCATTTTAACTCCTGTAATAAGCGTGCCCATTCACTACTCTAAGGGCTGCTTGACCTGATGTGATTTCTATCCAGCGTTTATTTACTCAACTAAACAAAGGCCAAATATAGTACCGTTTTTGCTATTGAGATATTTTCAGCCTATTATTTTAACTGATTGTCCAATAATTTCAAATTATCCGTCAGTTATAATTAGGACTCTTTAAAAAATTATTGATTTTTAAGGATTAATTTATTATACTAATCTAATAAAGAGAGTATATATGAAATTTACCCGTTATTTTGAGGAGCAAGTATTAAGAAAACGGCCTTATTTATGTAAGGAATGGTGCGAATTGACTATAAAAGATTATGATTATAAAAAAGAGCAGGTTGATGGCCGTATTCGTTATTGGAAATATATACCAGAATTAGGTAAGTATCTCAGGGTTGTAACTCTTGAGGATGGCAATACAGTTCATAACGCTTTCCCTGATAGGGATTTTGAGGAGGATTAAATATATGAAATTTTATTATTATGAAGAAACCGATTCATTATATATCGATTTATCGGAAAAAAAAAGTGTTGACTCTCATGAAATTTCTCCGGGAATCATATTGGACTTTGATGAAAATAAAAACCTGGTCGGTATAGATATTGACCATGCCAGTAAAGTCGCAAATCTGACCAATCTGGAAACTAAAAACCTTCCATTGAAAAATATGACACTGTCCTCCTAATAGTTGCGACCCTGGAAACTGAACCCTTAATTCCTTTAAAAATTCATCTGTAAATCTCAGCAGTTATATTATATTTATCAAATAATTAGTCCCAAAAGTTTTGTCGGTTTTAGGGCAATCTCCGGTAAAGATATTTTCAGGAACCGAATATACTTACCAGCTAAATAATGAAGAATTCCTCTCTTACTGTCCGTACCAGACTTCATTAGTGTAGTTATTGCCGGCAAGAGCACCCCCGATCACCCACATTTTGTCGTTAAAAACAACGCTGGAGTGATTACATCTAACCGGAAAAGCCGGGGAGTTTGTCGCGTAGCTCCAATTGGTTCCATCATCCGAATACCAGACTTTATCATCATCTCCAAATCCAAACGACCATCCGCCGATCACCCACATTTTATTCTTATAAACGACGATAGTATGATTAACTGTTGAAGGAAAAGCAGCTGAGTTTATCGCACATGCCCAGTTTACAATAGCGTTTGTATTGGTTGACGAATTATTTGTATTACTTGACGAACTGCTTGCATTATTAGATGAATTTCCGCCATTTGACGATGAGCCGCTTGGCTGGTTCGAGCATGCCGACAATAAAAATACTGCTAACAGGAATATAATTAAGGTGGAAATAAAAATTATTTTTTTGGTCATAGAAATATCCCCTTTTATTTAGATAAAGAATTATTATTTATTATTTCGTAAATGTCTATCATATAATTAATCATAGAATTTAGAGAATAAATTATATTAGAAAAAATTATAAATAGTGGGCAGAAATTCTGAAAATAATTAGTGCAAGTTATTGTGATTTGTATAGAAAAAGTATTAGTGTAAAAAAGATATGAAAGCTTTAGAAATACCAGATTCGCAAAACGGAAAATGGAATTAAAGCAATGCTTGGAAAATTATTTACCTGTCTCCTGTATTAAGCTCGAATATCCCGTTCATAAAATCGATTCTAATACGGTTATTATCCATAATGTCGTTGCCGAGAAGACCGTCAGGCGCGTAAACATGATCTGAAGTGCTTATGTTTCGAAAGCTGAGTTCATAATTGTCAACCATTAAGTTCAAATCAGGAATGACAATTACATCGGATTTTTGAAAGCCGCCGGCTCCGCCGACCAATATTTCCTGTTTGTGATATTTTTTAATATTAAGCTTTTTGACTGCATTGCCGGAAAGAAAAGTTTTGTTGGCCCCTGTATCAAGCAGAAAAACAAGAGGAAGACTTTCCTCTGATTTCAGCATAATCAATGGAAGACCGCACCAGAATAAATTCCTGTTCGGGTTTTGAATCCTGGACGGCTTTTTTATCAGAACAGTTCTGTCTTTTTTGTCAATCTCAATGTCAAAATTTTTTATTGCGTTCAGTCCTATGACTCCGTCAATTTTTATAAAAGTAATAAAGCCCAATAACTTGAATTCAAGGTCTTTTTTATCGATTATTAAGGCCGGATGATTGCTGATTATAATATTTCCTATTTCGATGGCCGGTATCACAGTTGCCTGGACATTTATTTTTATATCTGTTGACGTGCCGGCTTTAATTTTTTCATCTCCAATTGGTTTTATACCGCATTCCCCGGCAAAATCAGACGAAAGTACTGTGAATGCTGCTCCTGTATCCATGATAAATCTTTTTTTATGCCCCCGGATAGAAATCTCAAGCATAGGTTGATTTCCTCTGGATGCATAAGTTACCGGCAATCTTTCTGGCTTATCCGGAAAGATATATTGTTCCTCCCTTATATCCTGAGAAATCTCCTTTATCAGCGGATATGGATTATCATCGTTACTGACACTGTTGCTGCCGGCGTTTTCAAATAAAGACAGGCATTCTTTCCACCTGGATTTATAATAAAATAAATTTATAAGGTTTGTCCTGGCATTTTCTTTCAGCCTGTAATCTGCCGAATCAGTGAATATCTCTTTAAAAGCGGTTTCAGAATCTTCCCACATACCACGCATAATATCATCGATTGCCATAGCGTATTTTTTTTCATCATCGGAAGCCGGGTGAGTATTTACATACTCGGGATAAAAATTTCCCATCGCTTCCCAGAAATTCGTGTAGTTAGCCCGGGCTTCTTTAGAATTCAGGTTATTCACACCGGCAGGTCTTACAGCTACAGACGATGACGTACAGCTGTTAATAAACCCGGATATTATAAATATTATGAAAACTAATATGGTTTTTGACATATTATATATCCTCATTTGTAATAATACAGCCTTCTGAGCTGTTTCCCCTCCAGGAAGGGGAAGTAATTATCCTGCATTTTCTTATTTTTTTCTATTCGTTCTTTTTTTGAAATATTTCGATTCTCCGGATGGAACTCTCAAAATAATGAATTGATTTTTTCAATTCTTCACGGGTTTTTTCACTTTGATTGAACAATTTTACCATTTTATCCCTGATATTAATATACTTATTGATAATTTTGTTCAAAATCAATACCGGGTCTTTCTGATCCGGAATTATTATTTTCAGAACGGTTTCCATCCTGGCGAGCTGGTTCAAAATGAAACCTGAGTTAAAATCCGCGGATTGCAGTAAATTCTGAAAAAAGTCATCATTAATGACAATTCCCCCGGCTATTATAAAAGAATTCTCTTGGAAAGAATCTTCTGTTTTGTCGTCCGGACTTTCTCCGCTGGAAAAAGTAAGGCTTGTGGAAGCTGAAACCGGGCCGGTATTTTCCTGTAATATTGCAATCTTAAAACCTTCCGAAAAGACACTCTCGGCAATCTTTTTTAAAATATTTAAAGCCCCGATTGATTGAACAACAAATGAATAATAAGAAAGAATTTTTTTTGCCGGATAATCCAGATTCAGTGATTTTCCAATCTCATCTAATATTTTCTGATTTAGAGTCCTTTCTTTTCTTTGAATTTTCAATCCATGCAGATTGTTAATTACAAAAAAAGGACTGTATAAAACACACTCTATAAAAATAAGGCTTATCTTTGTTTTTGATAAATATTGAACACAGTCCTGATAGGCTTCTTCCAGAATCTTCCTCTCGGTTACAATTTTTCTCCCAAGTTGAATCTCTATATCGGATTTCCATTTATCAAGCCAGATTCTTTTATCTCCTTTTATCTTACTATCCTGCGTATCATTGATATTGCTTACTGTTAGAAAGTATAGGAGGCTGAATAAAAATCTTGCCTCCTCATTATCCAGACGGAATTGTTCTGAAAAATCGCGGCTTGTATTTATTTGAAAATGAAAAATCTGATTGTCGGATTCCGCTTTCTGATTTTTTATTTTTTTTGTTCTCGACAGATCGATTCCTGTCCAGATAAATAATAAGATAAGGCTTACAGCGCAGAATGAACCGATCAACAGCCGGGAAATCCAGTCCAGTTTGAAAAGAAATAATACTATGCCTGTCAGCAGGGCTAAAAATCCAAAGGCAAATGACGGTAATGATAAGCCCTGTTTTTTGCCGATCAGAATCGGTTTATTATAAAATCCGGGATTATTATTGTATAATTCAGATGCAAGAAGACCGCCTATGCCCATTATAACACCGCACTTCAATCTTTGAGGAGCGAATAATTTCAGGAAAATATAAAATACGGGACCTGTAAATAATACCCCCAGAGGCATAAAAGAAATGGAAACAGCCGAGGCTATGGAAAACAAATCCCCGAGCTGAGAAAGCGACTGCATGGCGTTTAAGGTTTTTAACACGGTATTCAGCGATACGTTGCTTGAAAGCGGGTATTTTTCCGTTAAATTTTGAAGCGTTCTCTTCAGGTCTTCAATTGTAATGTCTGAATTAAATTCCCTGCCCGATATCTTCCTTATCTCTGTTACCATTTCCAGGAAAAAAAGCTTAAATTCGCCGGATAGAGGGTCATTCATCCAGAAAGCTCTTTTTGTGTATTTATTAATAATTTTATTCGCCTCCAGAATATTTGTCATAACCCTCTCCGGAAGCTCCTTAAAAAGGTTTTCGTCAATTTAAAGAGGCCTGTTATTTTTGTGAAAATATTCCGGCCGTATAAAAAGTCGAGTATGCCTTTAAGTCCTTCATAGACCTTTTTATTATAAGGCTGCCACCACATATTCTTCGGCATAAAGGAAAGCAGCTCTTCCACAACAACCTTTACCTGGGTCATTTCCTCAAAGCCTATTTTGCCATGGCTCCTGCCGAACCCCGATTCTTTAAACCCGCCCCAGGGAGTTTCAGCAAGACCATGAGACATTAAATGGTCATTTAAACTTACAGTTCCGCTTTGAAGAACTCCAGCCGCCTGATAAGCAAGCTTCCGGTTATTAGTCCAGACAGATGAGGTAAGCCCGTAAATCGAGTCATTCGCCTTTTTTAAAGCCTCATCGAAATTTTTCACTTTTATTACGGCTAAAATGGGACCAAAAGTCTCCTCCTTCATGACAAGCATCTCGTCGGTAACATTTTCAAGAATGAGCGCAGGATAAAACAATTTTCTTTCATTCCCGTTTTCAGCCATTTTTTTGGATGAAGCAGTTATGCTTGCTCCCCTGGCCAAGGCATCGTCCACCTGCTTCTTTACAGTATTAAGCTGTTCGCTTAAAGTAAGAGCGCCGAAATCAACAGAAAAATCATCGTCATGGCCCTGACTGAGAGATGCAACTTCATTCCTCAATAGATTTGTGAATTTATCATAAACAGGTTCTTCAACATATATTCTCTCAACTCCTGCACAGGATTGTCCTGCGTTTGAAATACCAGCCCAGACGGCCCCTTTGCTCGCACGGACAAGATTGGCATCCTTAAGTACCACCATTGCGTCCTTTCCGCCAAGCTCAAGACAAAGGGGAATAAGTTTTGCTGCCGATAAAGCCATCAGTTCCTTGCCGACGAGAGTTGAACCCGTAAAAAATATTTTATCCATTCTTTCTTCAACAAAGGCTTTTCCGGCAACAGAGCCCGGTAAATGCATAAGTGAAAATACCCCGGCGGGAAGACCCGATGATCTTACAGCTTCCTCAATGACGTCACCAACGGGCTGTGTTTGGGTCGCTACCTTTAATATAACGGCATTCCCGCAGATGAGACCCATAACCACTTCATAAAACGGAGTGGAAAATGGGTAATTCCATGGGCTTATTATGCCGATGACGCCGAAAGGAACCCTGTAAATTGTTGATTTTTTGTTAAAGAATAAAATACTTGAGCCTTTTATTTTTTGTTTTTTAAGGAAATTTTCCGCATTCTTTGCATAATAATTTGCGGCCATAGCAGAAGGCAGGACTTCCGTACTTAAAGCTTCTATTCTTGTTTTGCCTGTACTATCGGATATAATCTTTGAAATCCTGTCCGCATTTGCATAAACGAAGTCGCGAATTTTTATAGCATATTTTCCGCGCTTATGTACAGGCATTTTTCCCCAAACCTCCTGGGCAGCCCTCGCATCCCTGACTGCCTTTTTAAACTCTTCAAGCGTATTCAGCTTTTGGTATGTCAATACCTCTCCGGTTGACGGATTATAAATAGGTTTCTCTGTCATATATCACTCCTATGATAAATGTCAATATATCTACTCAAAAATATTTTTTTATATTTGTTTCAGTTTAAATTGGGTAAAATCTTCAAAAACCCAGTTATTTTTTAATGTGTCGTAAATTATTCCTAATAATTTTCTGGCTGTTGCGATAATTGCCTTACCGGAACCTTTCTTAGTTTTCATTCTCAAATAAAATGCACGTAAATAATCAGAATAACGTATTGCGATTAATGTGCATTGTACAAGGGTTGTTCTGCCGATCTTGCTTCCCTGTTTTGTTATTCTTCCATGCATTACTGTCTCATTTGAGTCACTGACTCTTGGAACTATACCGAAAAAAGCATCAAGATTTTTACGGGAATCAAAGTCATTAATATCGCCAATCACGCTCAATAATATTGTTCCGCTCTTTTCACCAATTCCCTTTATGCTTGTTATATTTTCAAAACCTTTCAATCCTTTCCCTTTTTCTTTCAATTTATTATCGATCTCTTCAATGCTGCTTGTCAGGATACTTTATCTGGTCTATACAAACTTTAATTTCAAGTTCTGATGTATCGCTAATCTTATAACCAAGAGCTTTGCTGAATCCTTTCTCACTTGATAGAAATTCCTTGTCAGTTTCAATCCCGTTCATCCTCAAAATATTATGCACTTTGTTTTTGAGCGCAGTACGAAGTTGAACAAACTTGTCCCTTGTGTGGGCCAGACTTTCAATCTCTGATATATTTTCTTCTTTCATCCTGACCTCCGGGATCATGCCTTTACTAGCATAATAGGCTATGGTTTCCGCATCGTTTTTATCAGTCTTTTTTACCGATTCGCTGATCACCTTAAATTTGTAAGGGTTAATTACAGCTACACTCTTTACATATTCTTCCACTTTCTTTTTAAAGTAACGAGTGTTTGTTGTTGTTTCAACAACCACCGTATCTTCTTTGTTAAGATTCATAGCAAAATCCGCCAGGCACTTCAACTTGAATGTTTCAAACTTTTTCTCATCTGTTTCCGGCGTTAAGTAACAAACCGTAAAACTGTTACTGTGTAAATCCACTCCAACAAACCTTTCCATATTTTGCCTCCGTTTATTTAGAGTAGATTTATTACCGGTAAACACCATTCTCCTATCCAGGGTCTATGCCCAACGGTGACGTTTCGGTCATAGGTTTAAAATTAATCTCCTTTTCAGGGTCAAAGCCCTATGTTTTTATCCAACCTACAACCTATCTACTCTCATATTATTATAATATTATTTCAACATGAGAGCTTTTATTTCACCGGTCTATTTATCATACCATCTCCTTTCTTCCCGTCCAGCTTTCCATGGAATTGTGAACTCCAAAAAAGCGGACAACTTTTTGAAATAAATAATCCGGCAGAATGCCGCGTAAAAAAGAGGAAAATTTAATCGTAAAAGGCCTTTTAGGAGAATATCTGCCGCGTTTTAAGGTGCTTTCCACAATGGCTTCGGCTATTACGTCATGATCTTTGATATTGGGAAAAAAGAAGCTGCCCAGGCCCTTAATCTTCGAACCCTCAAACATACCTGAATCTATAAAGTTTGGGTGAATGGATGAAAAACGGACTCCTTTTTTCTTTAAATTAAAAGCCTCATGCCTTAGAGACTCTGTAAGACCCCAAACGGCCCATTTCGTCGCACAATAAACGGCGAGCCCCGAAACGCCAACAGTCCCGGCGGCTGAAGATAGGTTCACAATATGTCCGGAATTTCTTTCAAGCATTCTAGGCAGAAAAGCTCTTGTTGTATAGAGCAGGGAGGTTAAATTAACATCTATCATCCTCTCCCATTTTTCGTCCGGCTGATCAAGAAAATAGCCGCCCGCTAAAAAACCTGCATTATTAATAAGGATATCAATCCCGCCCGTATCTTTTTCAGCCTGCTTTGCCAGTTCATAAACCCGCTTTTTGTCGGTAATATCGCAAACATAGGTAAAAACTTTCCCGCCAAGAGCCGTCAATTCTTTTTTTGCAGAGTTTAAAGCGGCGTCATTCAAATCCCATATAGTCAGGATAGAGCCTTCTTTCACAAGCCTTCGGCAGGTTGCCAGACCGATTCCCATAGCGCCTCCGGTAATCAATACAGACTTATCTTTTAATTTCATAAAAGCCTCCGGGCAGATATTTTTTTATGGTTATTTAAAAGCATACTGTTCGGTTGATAATCTTTTGACTCTGTTTATTATCAATCAAATTTAATTTGACACATAAATTTTGTCAAATTAAATGCCCAATTCATTATTTTTTAGAAATAAATAGAAATAAAAGCTATAATTTTGTCAGATTATTCCGGAGGCTTAATATGGCAGAACATCCTTTGAGTACTATGATGAAAATTGACCCAGAGCTTATGAAGCATTTAAAAGAGGTTGATGAATTGATTTATAAAGACGGAGCTCTTTCAAAAAAAATCAAGCTGCTGATCGCGATGGCTTTTGACGCAGCTAACGGCGCAGTAGCAGGCGTAAAAAGTCTGGCTCAATCGGCAATTAAAGAAGGGGCAACAATGGAAGAAATCGCCGAAACCCTCAGGGTCGCTTACCAGCTTTCCGGCGTGGGCAGTATTTATACCGCTTCACAGGGATTGAAAGACCTGTTTTAACAAGCTTGCCCCGGATGATGGGGTTCCGGGTTCAATATTTCATTGAGGCTGCCTCCTCAAGCCAGATTCTTGCCGGTTTTACGGCTCTTTCCAGCACACCCGGCTTGAATGGAGATTCCAGCCCGCCTGTTTTGACGAGTTCCAGAAAAGAGGCGCTTCCGCCTGCTTTACATAGAGAAAGATAATTCTTCCAGGCGCTTACCCTGTCTTCCTGAAACTTTTCCCAGTATTGGATGGCGCAGACCTGGGCCAGCGTATAGTCGATATAATAAAACGGGGATTCATAGATATGCCGCTGGCTTTGCCAGAAACCGCCTTCTTCGAGATATGAATTTCCGGCGAAATCCCGGTAAGGGAGGTATTTTCTTTCGAGTTCACGCCAGGTTTTAAAGCGTTCGGCAGGCGTAAATGAAGGATTTTCATAAACAACATGCTGAAAGTCGTCTACAAGTGCTCCATAGGGAATGAAAAGAAATGCTTCAGACAGGTGCATAAATCGGTATTTATCGGCTTCCGCTCCGAAAAAGTTGTTCATCCATGGCCAGGCAATGAATTCCATACTCATAGAATGGATTTCGGCGGCTTCCATAGTAGGCCAGACGTATTCCGGGATTTCGTAATCCCGGCTCAAATAAGCCTGAAAAGCGTGGCCCGCTTCGTGAGTCAGTACGTCCACATCACCGGAAGTGCCGTTGAAATTGGAAAAAATAAAAGGCGCCTTATATTTCGGTATCCAGGAACAGTATCCGCCGCCAGCCTTTCCAGGGCGGGTCTCAAGGTCCATCAGACCATCGGAGAGCATCCGTTCAATAAATCTTCCGGTTTCCGGAGAAAGAGCATGGTACATTTCACTGCCTTTCAGTATAATGTCTCTGGAATTTCCTATTGGTTTCGGATTTCCGGTCTGGAAGCGGAAAGAAAGATCAAAGTAATAAAGATGATCAAGATTAAGCCGGATTCTCTGGCTTTCACGCAAGTCATTTGCAATCGGTACAATGGTTTTATAAATCGAATCCCGGTAATTTTTTACCATTTTCGAGTCGTAATCCAGCCGGGACATCCGAAGATAGGCAAGAGGAATAAAATTCTTGAACCCGAGCTTTTTAGCCATCCTGTCTCGTGCTTTTACCAGGCTGTCGTAGATGGAATCCAACTTCTCGCGATTTTTCGAAAGAAAGTCAAAATAGGCTTCAGAAGCTGATTTGCGGATATTCCTGTCCGGTGATTCCTTATAGGGTCCAAGTCCTGAAAGGTTGAGTTTTTTCCCGTCAAATTCAATTTCAGCCGATGCAAGAAGCTGCCATGTCTTCCGTACAGAGCCGGTTTTCCCCGGTAAGGTCTTCCATAATTTCTGGTTTGAAAGTTTTTAATGCCGCTTCGGCAAGTGCAAAAAGCCTTTTCCCAAAGCTCTTTTCCAGTGCTGGACGGAACTTTGAACCGGTTAAAGCCCGGTAATATTCATCGATCAGGGCCTGGTAACGAGGAGAATTGGCGTCGAAGAATGCGGTTTCGGTATCGTAAAAAACATCGCGAGTGTCGATCGACTGCCGGATTCGGGAAAGACTCATTGCAGTATCGACATCTTCCCGGATTCCATTGATTTCATTAATGATTTTTAATTGTGCTTCCGGATTACCGGCATTACGGAAGGCTGACAGTTTTTCCCTGAATATTTTCTCAAGTTCATCGAAATCAGGTCTTTGATAAATCATTTCGGAAAAACGCATAGACTCTCCTTTTTATCCTGTACAGAGTATAAGATGAAATATTGAATATTTCAATGTAATCATGCTATGGAGTTTGTTAAACAGCGGATTTTTTGTGTTTTTACATATCCGAAATTATAATTTTTCCTTATCGGTTCAAGGATAATTTCGAAATTTAATTGGGAGCTTAATTTGTCTGATTCATATTTTCAATGGTTTACAAGAAAAGAGATTATGGATGGCGTATGGGCTATTGATGACCATGGTTTTGATTCCATATATCTGGTTACAGGTAAAAAAAAGAGCCTGCTGATTGATACCGGCTTCGGGATCGGGAATCTGGCTGGATTAACGGCATCTATTACAAATCTTCCGGTAACCGTCGTAAATACTCATGGCCATCCTGATCACGCGGGCGGGGATTACCGTTTTCCGGCAGTTCATATTTCAGCCGAAGACCTTTCCTTATTGGATGCTTGTTACTGTAAAGAAGAAAGAGAATGGGATAATGAACATTTTAAAATGTCCGAATATCTGCCAGATTTTTCCGTTGAAGAATGGCTGGATGCATCTTTAAATCTTCTTCCAACAGAAATATTGCCTGTTAAACCCGGGGATGTCTTTGACCTTGGCGACAGGACAATTGAAGTAATAGGCATTCCCGGGCATACACCGGGCAGTATTTGCCTTCTGGATTCAGAAAATAAAATTTTGTTCTCCGGAGATTCGGCGAAAACCGGAGAAAACTGGCTGCATTTAAGCGAATCCCTGTGCCTGAGCGATTATTACAATAATTTGAAAAAGCTGGATTCGATTTCAAATAAATTTGATTTTATTTTTCCAGGTCATGGAAAATGTCTGGCGAATAAGGGTATTATCAAAATTCTTATTGACGGCATCGGCGATATTCTTGAAGGGAAACAAACAGGAAAAACTTACCATACTTTTGCCGGAGACGGCCTATTCTGCAGGTTTAAAAATTGCGCCGTTGTTTATAATAAAGACAGGTTATAAAGCCTTTGCTATAGCATACCTTATTGCTTTTATGGCATAAAGGGGGCATTGCTGAGCGGCAATGAAGACGCTTCCTTCGTTCTTTCTCACTGGCGAAGAAAGAACGAAGCAAAGAAAGAGCCACCCTCCGCGGTTTCCATGCAAAGCTGCCTTTTCATATCAATGTGCATTATCCGTTTTTTGTTATAACCATCTTTTTCTAAAAGCCGCCTTACAGGACATCCTGTCCTGATGCGGCGGTCGCGCCGTCCCTGGCGCTTATTTTGTTTTATATTTGATTATTATATCTCAATGGATAAAGCGTTTGACATTTCTTGTTTAGAAAACTCTTTCACAAAAACATATTGGGAAACCGCTGCGGGGCAGGGAACGGAGCTAAAAAAGCGAAAGCGCAGCATTCGCGGCCTGGTTCCTGAGCGGAGTCGAAGGGGCAGGCCGCTTTGTAACCTGTGGGGCGCAAAAGTTCCGCCCGAGAGGCGGGTCGCTGTCGTAACGGCGGTAGAAAGAAAATATAATTTTTAAAATAATTTTTTACTAAAATAGTTCCGTCAAACTGTTCTTTTCCCTTTAACTCACACCCTGTTTCGGACAGATCGGCGGGTCGCTCCTCCGAGTCGCTCTCAAAAAGAACAGTTTGACTCCACTGAATTATTTTGTAATTGTTAAATATAAACCCTGCCGCCGTTACGAAAGCCTTGTAAAAAAGAACAGCCGGAAGAAAAAAACTTGAATCTTACATTATATTACAAATTAATTTCAGTCCTCGTTTTTTATCCATGCTTGGCCAGCTGTTCTAAGCTTATTGCATGCCGCTTTTCATCCGCCGGAGATATATTAATCTTAATTTATTTTTGAAAACATAATATCTTTCACACTCGGTTCAAACGGAATTTCTAAGTGTGTAATTTTATTCTTTTTATCCTTTCTATAAGTAACTCTTAGGTTTTTTGGTAAATATTGCTTACTCGTTGAAAACTGAAAAATATCATTGTCGACTTGTTCGAGTATACAATTCTCATTATGGCATAAAACAGTAAGTTTTTGGTTTTCCTGTTTTATCAATATTTTTCCATAAGCTGGATGCTCGTAAATCCCTTCGTAATCATTTATATTATCCGGATAATTGTAAGGTTTTATTTCTTTTTTGACAGATTCCTGAGCCATTTTATTTTGATAAGCTTTTATATTTTCCAATAAGCGCTTATTCCAGTCTGTTATACTGAGTCCAATTAGATATTCGATAATATGGAAATTTGCCACAGCTTGATTAAACCCATCACTATCTTTGTTCGATTGTATGACTAATCCGATTTTTTCCCCCGGGAGAAATGCCATAAAAGTAGTATAGCCATTAATCTGGCCGCCATTATAAACCACCTGATATCCACGGTAGGGCATAATAAACCAGCCCAGCCCGCTCAATATATAAGGTACTTCATCACCATTGAGCCAATTTGGTCGAACCGTCTGGGGATAAAGTAATTGTTCAAAATTATTTTCCGAGAGAACGGTTCTTCCTCCAACCTTTCCCTTATGCAGATTAAATAAAATAAACTTCGACATATCTTCAATGCAGGAATTAATCCGCCCTAAAAAACTAATGTCTTGAAAATTCTCACTTATAATTTTATCATCCTGTACTGCATAGGGTAAAGCAAAATCATTTGAATTCTTTATTTCAATATCAGAGAAATTACTGTACTTCATTTGGAGTGGATTTAATATCTTTTCTCTTATTAAAGTTTCATAGGGTTTACCAGTAAAAGACTCAAGAACATAAACCGCTGTACCATATAGAATATTATTATAAATAAAAATTTCCCGTAGTCCCTTGTAAGGCTCTAAATATTGGAGCTTATTGAAAATTTCTTGCCTGCTTGGTATCTTATCAGGATAAAGTTCCCAAATAAAATCATGACCCTGGTAATCCTGATCTATGACACAAAATATCCCGCAGGTTTAAATGATTAGTCGTATATGGGTCAAACATTTTAAAATCCGGTATATATTCTATAATTGGTTTATTAATATCAATGATACCTTCATCGATAAGAACACAAGCCAATGTCGCTATGAAAGATTTAGAACAGGATGCAATATTAAATAGAGTCTGCGGAGTAACCGGTAATTTCTTTTCTAAATCCCTGTATCCATAACCTTTTGACAAAATGATATCATTGTTTTTAATGACAGATATTGCCATTCCAGGTATTTTCCATTCTTCCAAGCCTTTTTGAATAAAATCGTCAAAGTAATTCATAACAGCTCCGTTTTCCTTTCATTAATTTCGGATAAATCATTGGCAATAGGGCTTCCTCGCTATGCGACTTTGAAATCAATACGCAGGACTCTGCACCTAACGCTTTTCATCCGCCGGAGAATTAAAACCCGCCTTTGCGGCAGACTCTGATGTTGAGAGCTGTTTCCAGGTTGCTAATTTAATAATAAGCTATAATTATTACCCTTTTGTTGTTAAGACCATTCTTACTACTAATATTGGCGGGATTTCCGGCATATTTTCCCAGTTCAAATTATCTTTATCTTTGTTTAGAATATCGAAACTGGGTTCTTCAAATCCATTTATTACAAAACCATATTTAAAAAATAGATTAAATAAATCACTTTGAGACCTATGAAAATAGTATTGTGTCTTAGGTTGTCCAGGGATACCTTCGGATTTATAATTAATAGAAGTCTTATAACTATATACTTTCACACCATTTTTTATCGTATATCTTTCATTGTTAACATGTTCTTCCGCAAATTTTTGAATGTTACTTGAATTAAAACAAGGATGTAAAATTGAAAATATTAGTTTCCCTTGCTATTTTAATAGAATCTTTAATGATTTTATTAACGGTTCAATAATAGGTATGTCCATAATTGCCATAGAGCACGTAGCTAAATCAAAATTGTTTTCTCCAAGCTTTAATAATTGGTTTTCATCAGTTACATCGACTACAAAATATCCTTTTTCTACCATTTTTCTGGCAAATCTACCCGCACCGCAGGCTATATCCAAAACATTTTTATCATTCTGAAAATCTATCAGTTTTATAGTATTAGGCTCAATAAGATTCTCTTGAAATGAATTCCCATTTCCAATTTTATTATCCCAAAAAATTGAATTGTCATTCCAGATATTTCTATTTTCTTGGTTTATCTTTTCCAGATCACTGGATTTCATTAATTCATATTCTTCTAACATAATTTTCACCCTTTAAATTATTCAAAGCGCCGCCTGCAAATTGCGTCCATATTGCTCTATCCACTTTCCAACTCCTGCTTTATCAAACAAAACAATCCAATTTTATTTCAATGTTTCATTTTATCAATTATGTTCAAAGCCATACTCATAACCGGATCTCTGCCATTCAAATAATCTTCCACGGTCCAACTAACAAGATAATCAGGGACAATTCCCTTACCAATTTCCTGCCCGGTTACCATTGTTGAATATATGGATTCAGAAACTCCAACTTGAATATGAGTGTTTTTCAATGTAGACCAGCCAGGATTTGAATTGCAGGAATAACCGCCGCCAGTTTCCTGACCGATAAATTTACCAACCTTGTAGTATTTCAGTAAAGAAGCAACATGAGGAGTGGTAGAAAAACAACCGCCATCAATCAGTATCAGAAGATTTCCATTAAAATTATTTGTGGCTGGATTTGTAAGCTGATTTAACGATTTATATCCCCACGACTGCCTGGGATTGAAATAAATAAAAGGTTTCGGGATAAGATAACTCAGCAGATTGTTCCCGCAATTTGGATCCCCTCCTTCATTCCCACGCAAATCCAGTATTATGTTATTTATTTTCATTTTTTTAATTTACTGAAAACAAGATTCAGTAAAGTTAAAAAACGGGCTTCTATTAACACTGTAATTAAATGATCGGATTCTTACAATAGCGATATTCGATTCCGGGAACTCATAGGAAAGAGGCTCAACCGGATTTTTATTAGTAAAACTTTGTTCTAACAGCAGTTTAAATTGTCCTGCACTAACAGGAGTAAGAACGAATTCGGAAATCTGGTCATTGTTAAGCTTCCTACATTGGATCCGGAAGTTTTCAGGATTAGTAATACACCATGAATAAAAATCATTGAAAGAATTATTAATTTGATAATCTGCAAATGCGTCACTCTTCCCCTCTGTATGTACGCATGGCTTGATTTGATTGAGGATAGCTTCCATTGATTGTCCGTTAATGTTAAGAATTTTCGAAACCGGGAAGAAGATTGTCATTTGAACTGAAATTTTTTATCACATAAGCTTTATTATCGATAATTTTAATATCGAGTGGTAATAACCTTGAATATTTATACTGATACCATTGATACTCATAAGAAGGCTGGATTGATGAATGGCCGCATTTAATTTTAGCTATGACCGGATAAAGTACTCTAAGAAATTCTTCTTCATTCATTTCATTTTTAATAAGCCTTGACTGTTGCTTAACCAGGTCGTCAAAATCTTTTCTGCTTACATAAGCGAACGGCCTTGGATGATTTGTATAGATAATGTTTATTAACTGTTCAAAGTCTTCACGCAATTGCTGTTTTGAACAAAATTGAGCAGGTGAATTTATTGTTTTCCCGATCGTCTTAAGTTTTCCTGAACAGCTGAATAACAGCAGCATTGTTAAAATAATAATCAAAGATTTCGTGGTAATTATCCAATTATTTTTTGTTTTGATTACAACTCAGCATCACATCCTGTTTCGAACAGAAAAAACTTTGCCTTTATGGCATAAAGGAACGAAATGCCTTATTACTTTTCTTTGTCAACAGCGACAAAGAAAAGTAATCAAAAGAAAACGCCGCCCCTCGAGTTTTCCGGCCTCAAACTCGGCGTCCTGCCTCGGCAGCAAAATCGGGCAGTATGTTTTTCCCGGCCCATAAAATGGGCACCCCCGTCAAAAACATACTGCCCTCAAAAGTAAAGCAACAATTTCGGCCGGGCGCCGCTCCGGGCGGCTAAAACCCTCGGGGTCAGAAACGAAAATGTTTTATATTAATACTATATATTACTTCTTACTTTTCATCCGCCGGGGAAATTCGACCTTCGTAATCTCACTCCCCCCGCTTTCTCCTACAAACCAAACCACGTCTATCATGCCAATTACTGACAAAAATCAAAAAAGGGCAACTGTAGTGTAACATATATCCGCTGTAATTTGAATGGTGCGTTAAATACCGATACAATAAAAAATAAAAGGATGGCGTTACTAATAGATATCATCCTGCTTTCCTACCCCGTTTGTTAGGATAGTTGTCGCCTAAAATATTAGGGGATAAAAAATGAATAGTCAAATTTATTCGGAGGAATTCAGGAAAGCTATTGTCCAAAAAATGTGTATGCCTGGCGGGAAAACAGTAGCAGAATTGAGTCAGGAAATAGGAGTGAGTGATCAAACCCTTTACAATTGGAGAAAAATGATTCAGAATGATGTATCCAAAGGATACAAGGAACGAAGCCCCAGAGGTTGGAAACTATCTGATAAATATCAGGCGGTGTTAGACACTGCCAATCAATCGGGGGAGGAGTTAGGACAGTGGCTGAGGAAAAATGGCTTACAGACAACTCATATTGACCTTTGGAAAAAGGAGTGTTTAACAGTGCTATCTAATAACACATACAGAGAGGAAAATAAGGGGTTGAAAGAGAAAATTATAGAATTAGAAAAGGAAATAAACCGTAAAGATAAAGCTCTGGCTGAGGTAGCAGCTCTGCTTGTGCTTAAAAAAAAACTAAGCGATTTATTAGGGATAGAGGAAGATTAACCCCTATTGATTTAAGAAGCAGTATATGCAGTTTGATTAATGAGGCTGTTACATCAGGTTCCAATAAAGGTAGGGCTTGTGAAGAATCAGGCTTTGACATCAGGACTATACAGAGCTGGGATAAAAACCAGGAAGGGGACAGGAGAAAAAAACGGATAACTAAGCCTAAGAATGCCCTGTCGGCAGAAGAAAGGGAGGAAATCATCTCTTGCTGCTGTAATGAGAGATTTAGAGATATGACACCGAATGAAATAGTACCACTGTTGGCAGAGGAAGGTCGCTATATAGCTTCAGAATCATCTTTTTACCGTGTTTTAAAGGATAATGATATGCTTCACCATAGATACGAAACCAAGCCCAAAACGGCAAGGAAAGCGCCAAGAGTATTAGAAGCAACAGGGTCTAACCAGGTATGGAGCTGGGATATCACATATATATCCAGTCGTATCAAAGGTAAGTACTTTTATCTCTATATGATTGAGGACGTCTGGAGCCGTAAGATAGTCGGCTGGAAAATACACGAGGAGGAAAGCTCTGAACATGCCGCAAGGATGATGGCCGATATTGGAGAAACCATCGATTTAAAAGGCTTGTATTTACATTCTGACAACGGTTCTCCTATGAAAGGAGCAACGATGCTATCGACCTTGCAGAGGCTACAGGTTATGCCGTCGTTTTCAAGGCCAAGTGTAAGTAATGATAATCCTTACTCAGAATCATTGTTTAAGATATTGAAATATAATGTAAAATACCCTGGATATTTCGAGACAATGGAAGCAGCAAAAACATGGATGCAAAATTTTGTAGATTGGTATAACAATAAACATCTTCACTCAGGGATTGGATATATTACACCATCACAGAGACATGACGGTAAAGATAAGGCAATACTCCTGACGAGAGCGGAAACTTATGAAGCGGCAAAAAGCAGGCATCCTGAAAGATGGGCAGGAAAATGTAAAAAATGGAAATGGGTAGAATCGGTATTTTTAAATCCAAGCAAGGCTAACAAGGAATCTTTGATCGCTGCGTAAAATAAAAGCGACAACTCCCTTGACAAAAACCGAAAGCGGAAAACCAAATCGGTGAAAAGCGGAAAATTTAAATCGGTGTTAACAATTATTAAATTTTTTAAAAACATTTAATTGTTTTTCTAAATTTCTCCACGGGTCTAAAGCTTTTTGAATTGCTGTAAAATTTTTAGAATATAAATTGTTATATTTTGACATTATTGAATCGATTAATTTTTGCTGTCTATTAATAGACTCAAATATTTTTTCAAAATCATTAAACATATTTATAATCCTAAAAAATCTTATGCAGGTATATCCAACCTTCGTAAATTAATTCCCCTAAATAAAATCTAAATCTATTGCCATGTCTATCCGGATTAAAACAAAGCAAGTAAACCGGATAAAATTGTGAATTAATGATGTGTTAGTTTGATATATCAAATGAAGCTTGAAGGCTGTTAATTGCCAGCCTTGTCAATTCCCTTGCTTTTCAGCAGGGAATATTAAATGCCGGTTATAAAACAACATATTGATTATAAAACATTTTTCTTTTTTGTCAATATCAGCCTTTCGGAGTTATCGCCGTTTATTTTCACCGCAGAGACGCAAAGAGCGCAAAGGTTTGAAAACAAAAGCTATTTTCTTTGCGTACACATCGACAAGCTCAGTGCTGCCTAGCTTTGCGGCTTTTCGGTGAAATTTTAACCGAGGAGTCCGGAAGGGACATTCGGAACAGCCGGCCAAGATAAATATAAAATAAAGTATGAAATTGCTTTGTATTATAATAAACTATTCAGGTATCTCTCTTCCGGCTGTTTTTCTTTTACAAAACTTATTAATTCTAAAGCGAGTGCACGCATTCTGCCGTTTTCTACCTGCTTGACTAGCCTGCCAGGACGGCAGGCGTTGAGGGCAAACTGTTGCTTTCACCACTGAGTCCCTCACCTTTCCGGTCTAACCCTAATGCGATGGTAAGTTACCGGAAAGGTGAGGGACGATTCTATCTTCCGAAGGCAGTACGCCGAGTTTTGCCCGATTCTAAAAAACGGCAGAATGCGTGAACGAGCATTGTTTTAATAAGTGACCCGCTCACCCGAGCGGAATTTCCCGGGTGGAAAAGCAATGCGCTCACCACAAGTGGAGAGAGCCTGTCCTGAGCTTGTCGAAGGAGGTTGGGAATGAGGTTCGTTTCCTTTCCCGTAGCGGTTTCCCTATAATCTTTGGCTGAAAGAATTTTATTTTCAAAAAACTAAAATCGCATTATCCATTAAGAAATAACAAAAGTATGTTTAATAAAATCAGTGCCAGGATGGCACGGCCGCCGCATCAATACACGGATGTATTGTAAGGCGGCTATTATAAAAAAGCGGCTGGATGTAAAAAACGGATAATGCACCTCATTACAAATAGACATCTTTGCATGGAAACCGTGCAGGGCGGCTTTTCTTTTCGCTTCCTTTTCTTTTTACCGCAAAAAAGAAAAGGAAGAAAGTCTTTTGTCCCCCTTTTTGCCAAAAAGGAAGAAAGCCTTACGTTGCCTCTGCTCAGCGGCAAAAGCCCTCTGTCAGGCGCGCGTTCATTTTGTTTGTATCTGCTTGAGAATATCCCTGTCAGAACCGGATAAGCTGTCCGAAGGAGGAACGGCGGTGTACTTGGTGAAATCGGGCTCAGCAGAGAAGATTCCGAACATCGGAACAGCCATCGCGTCTCCGAAGTTCAGCGGGTCAAGTCCGAGAATCAGCTCGATGGTTTCGAAGCATGCTTAGCTGGTCATAACGGTCATTCACAACGGTGTTCCGTTTGATATAAGGCCCTGCAGCGAGCGCTACGGTTCGCGTCGCATCGACATGATCGGGGCCGTTCTGTGCGTCATCTTCTTCGACAAGTATCAGGCTGTGTTTCCAGATCGGGCTCCCGGCAATGGTCTGTATTATCAAAGCTAACGCAATATCATTCTGGGCGACAAGCTGGTAAGGATTCTGGTAGACCGGATTTATTCCCCCCGTGTGATCGTTTGGAAGCCATATATACTCGAACGGTACAACGCTCCCGGAATTGATTTGCTTGTTGAAATCCGCTTCCCATGCCTGAAAACGCTCTAAGTCTGAATACTTTAGACTCCAGGTGTAATAATTCAGTGAATAATGGTAAAGAAAATCCGCGAATGCCTGTTTAAAGTCAGCATTCTCATGAATGGCATTGTAAAGAGTATCATCATCGGTAAAGATATCTGAAATCCCTTTAGCAAACACATCATCATTTAAAAGATCAAGTGCATCTTTCCGGCTATCCGCCTTCCCATAATAGCTCCGGACAAATTCACTGAATTCCTTTCCCCTATCCGTATTCGCCGCCAGTTCCATACTATTTTTATAAAACTTTTTCGCTATTTCACTGCTATCCCCGAAGAACTCAACTATAATCTTATAGGCAGCGGTCATGAGATAATAAGGTTCACCGTAGATTTTAAAATCGACCCCTTTCACATCAAGAGCATCCCAGATGTAGGCCTTCGAAAATACAGCCGGCACCGTTCCATAAGGATAGCCGTTGAATTTCCCGCTGTATCCCGTATTTCCAAGCCATTCAAGGAAAGGGCTCGCGTAACCGCTGGTTGTGAAACTATGTCCTAGTACGCTTATTTCACCGTCAGCGTAGTAATTATCAAGCGTCACAAAATTTTCAGCAATCTTGTGAACATTTGGAGTAATATTCCTGCCGAAAATTGTAAGGCTTGAATCCCCATTACCCTTCCCGAGATCGCCAAGCACCTGGTCGTAAGAGCGGTTTTCCTTGATAATATAGAAAATGTGCTCTATTGGAATCTTCATTTCATTCTTAAATCCGTAAATAGGCGCGTTTTCCTCGACTTCCTTAGTCCATCCGGGAAGATTTTCTTCAATAGAATTTTCTGGGACAATTCCCACACTGCCTTTTAAAAGCGACAGTACATAACCCACGCTTCCATTGTTGGTAATCGGCTGCGGTCCGTTAACATTGGGGCGCCTTGGCAATATTCCTTTCGCGCTGAGCGAGAATAAATTTTCACCGCTAAAGAGGACTTTAGTCGTATACCACCCGGTTGGAATATATCCCAGAAGCTCTCCGCTTTCTAGCTCGATAAACCCCAATAGCATTTAGCGTAGCCTCGCTGATATACAGCTTCCCGTTGCGAACGGCGCACGAAGTAGGCGAGACGCCCGACTTGTGCCCTTTTTTCCCTGTAAAGATAGTGCGGACAATTTCATCCTTTTTTGTGTCGATCACGGAAATGTTGTCGGATGTCGTGTTTACCACATAGATGTAGTTTCCATCGACTGTCATACTTCCCGGAGCGCTCCCAGCTTTTAAAGATTTCAACTCTTTGAATTTTGAATCGTAAACGTTGACCTTATTTTCTCCCAATAAAGTCACATAGAATTTCCCATTTACAGATTCCAAGCCATAAGGGAAATAACCGATAACAGCCTCGTTTTCGACTTCCCCATTTTTGAGATTCAGAAGCGCGATTTTTCCTTTGCCGTAGCGGTCTCTTCCCAGAGGATACCCGGCGAGTCTTTGTTGAATCGGTCGCAACAAGATAGATAACGGCGATATGTTCTGAATCGACCGGTGCGATCCCCGCAGCATAACCGCCGACTTTATATCCCTCAAAATCAAAATTATTATTTATCATGTACACTTTGGAGTCGAATCCCCCGCTTATATACAGGTTGCCGTCCGCTCCTATCGCCGCGCTCGGAAAGATCGAATTCAACTTCATGGTCTTTACAACTTCGCCTGTTTCCGGATCGACGACGGACAATTCTTGCTCTTCTCCGATGTAATAACCTGTGTTGAGTACTACTAGCTTCCCTCTGTAGAAAATAGCTTCATACGGCAAACGTCCCACTTCAACTTGTTTCCCCGCAGGTTTGATTCTCCATCCGTTAGGAAGTTCTATCTCTTTTGAAACAGCCACACGGGATTTCTCCTGAGCCTTTGCCACATATACTTCGACAGATTTGTAAGGAGTTGTTTTGGCGAACTCCCACAGTTGACGGTTGAGTATCTGTTCGCTTCCGGGTTCGTCAAATTCCATGTCATCTTTGTCCGCGTGGGCGGAAACTGCCGTCTTTGAAAGAGCTATACCAGTACATAATGATAAGAGTAAAATTACATCAAGCATGACATTCGAAATCATCTTAAATATTTTTACTCTCCATTCCGGTTCCCGGGTATGTTTCATAATAAGCCTCCAGGGAATTTTATACAATATTATTAATCCTCTATATTTGAAGAAGAAAAGTAATGACAGATAGGATTTTTATACAATTCCAATCAATGGTAGTGTACCTGAATGATATAAAAATTGCAAAAAACGCCGTAAATTTTTTCAAAACGGTATAAGTCGCATCCAGCCACAGAACGAACAAAAATCATTCTTTATGGATGAATTTTAATAGAATTTTAAGGCTTGAATTTCTTGGTAACACCCTTGGATTGACAGAAATATCTGCAAAAAAATTGCGGCTTGCGGGTTATGAAGACACAAACGATGCCGGGATTCCTGCTACGAGACAGGTTGTCGGAGCCAGAGCAACTAAACATACAGCAGCATCGACAGGCCAGATGGGAAGGTTTGAAACAGAAGTTAACGGCCTTCGGGCAGATGTATCAAGTTTCGTTTCTTTGATATTTTGCTCATGAAGGTTTAAAATAATGAATATTACGATCAAGGAGATAAGATGGCTGCCTCAGACAAAAATCAAGTCTTGGAATGGATAGACAAGCATATAGTATGGTTAGGACAGTCAGCCTTTAAAATCACAACTTCTAATGGGGAAATCATTTACCTCGACACATTTAGATATTTCAAGGATGCTCCTAAAGCTGATTACTATTTTGCAACTCACAATCATGGCGACCACTTCAACCCCAACCTGGCGTTGAAACTTAAAAAGGAATCAACTCATATCATAGTCCCGGCTTCTGTTAAACAATCGGGATCTGACAAAGGAGTTGCAACAGACACAATATCACCGAATGAATCAAAACGAATAGGTAATCTTAATGTAAAGACAATTCCGGCTTACAACATAGGCAAGAAACCCCACACAAAAAACAAAGGCTATGTCGGATATATCATTACAATAGACAACCTTCAAATCTACCATGCAGGTGATTCAGACTTTATACCAGAAATGAAAAGCTTACGGCCTGATATTGCGATGCTTCCGGTTGGCGGTGGTCTTGTTACGATGAACTGGAAGGAAGCGATTGAAGCTGCCGATGCTATTGAACCCGGAGTTGTAATTCCTATACACTACGGACTAATTCCGTTTACTAAAAAAGCCGGATTAAATTTCTCGAAGAACTGGAAGGGAGTTACGAAGGTTCTTTAATAATTTATTGAAGGTATGTTTCAGCCAAGGGAGTTATTTAATGAATGATGAAAAAGTAGCCTGTGTCTGTTGGAATGATAATTACTGGATTAAACCTTCCGGGAGAAATTGTAAAAGTCAGTCAATATGCTTGCTCTAGCCGCACTGCCCATAATAGGTTTTCTTGTCGGGCTTTTGATCATATCCCTTGGAGGCGGCGGAGGGATGATTTATGTCGGCGTATTGACCGCGTTTTTCAATATTCCCCCGGCGATCGCCGCTTCGACATCCCTGGCAACCATCATTCCTACTACGGCGGCGGGGACTTTCAACCACTGGAGATTAGGAAATATCAACATCCGGCTTGGAATATTCATGCTCGCCGGCGGGATAGCCGGGGCTATAGCAGGGTCTCTCTGTTCAAGTATAATACCGGTGATCTATTATAATAAAATCCTGGGCGTCATCATGCTTTTTCTTAGCGCGCAGATGTTACTTTCCAGACTGAAAAAGAAAGGGATAAAGAAAGAGAGTGATAAAAAGAACATATCTAACTTAATCCAGGCGACAATATACGGCTTCCTCGGTGGAGCTATGTCGGGAATCATAGGCCTCTCCGGCGGAGGCCCTATTATCGCGGGACTTTCCATACTGGGATGCGGGGCCCTGGAAACTGTCGGCACGTCGGTCCTCGTGATTCTTGGCATGTCGATAACCGGATTTTTTATGCACCTGGTCCTTGGAAACGTGGAATGGAAGCTCGTCGGACTGTTGATGATAGGCACCGTGAGTGGTGCCCTTATAGGTCCGGGATTATTGATGCGTATCAACAGGGCGAAACTGGAAAAAATCCTGCAGCCTGTTCTTTTCGTCATGGTGACCTTAATGGGTATACTTCTCGTTTTAAGATGATTATTTACAATTCGTCTCTGACGAAACGGTTTAACTGTTTCAAGGAGAGCTAAAAGCTATTTCCATAGGGTTATACAAGTGATTTCTTTAGGATGTTCATATTCTTAGCAGACTGCAACTTCCGGCTGTTTTTTCTTAAAAAGACTTATTAAAAATATTAAGCGAGAACATATTCCGGCGTTCCCATCCCGAAGCAGTTTCCCGGAGTTTGGATAATGGAATCCCCGAAGCATAAGCGTCATTTCTGATGCAGCTTATTCCTTCTTTCCCCTCGGGTTTTAGCCGCCTGGAGCGGCGCCCGACCGAAACTGTTGCCCTTCTTATGAGGGCAGTTTGTTTTTGACGGGGGTGCCCATTTATGGGCCGGAAAAAACACATTGTTAGATTTTACTGCCGACCCCTCACCAGTTTGTTTGGCTTCTTGCAGTGGTCAGTCAAACTGGTGAGGGGGAGTTTGAGGCCGGAAAACCCGAGGGGCGGCGTTTTTCCCTTCGACTAACGCTCAGGGTAAGCTTTTGTGGAAAACTAAATCGTACTGCGGTTATCGAGCTTGTCGAGGTATTGGCGCTGTTGCCAAAAGAAAGTGTCAAAGCCTTTTGCCCCCTTTTTGCCAAAAAGGAAGAGATTCCTTGCAAAGAAAGTTTCTTGCGATATTAACGGCTATCGGATAGAATATAGCAGAATAAAAGAAAATTTGCCGTCCTTTGGAGGACATTATGGATAAAAAGGAGATTTCCCGTTATAAAAGCAATTTCAAAGAAGAAATAAACGCCGTTATCCTTTACGAAAACCTGGCAAAGGCCGAGGATAATGAAAAACTTAAGGATGTATATCATAAATTGGCCGATACCGAGCGTAAGCATGCGGCTTTCTGGTCTGATAAAATCAGGGAGAGCGGCGGTAAAATTCCGGATATCAGGCCCGATTGGCGGACAAAGGTTCTTGGATGGCTGGCCGCGAGGTTCGGACCGGGTCTAGTCCTGCCGACACTTACCGGTATAGAAAAAAACGCTGCTGCCGGGTATGACGGTCAGAGCGACGCGGAAAGCGCTGGAATGCCTTCGGATGAGCGTTCGCATGCCCGTATTTTCAATGCCCTGACGATGAATTCATCGGGTCTGGAAGGAAGCGATGTTGCGCGTTTTGAGGGAAGGCATAAAGCGGCCGGAGGAAATGCCCTGCGTGCAGGTGTTCTTGGAGCTAACGACGGACTTGTGTCGGTTTTCAGCCTTGTGATGGGTGTCGCCGGAGCGGGAGTTTCTGCAAAGTCCATTCTCATTACCGGATTTGCCGGCCTGCTTGCAGGTGCTCTTTCTATGGCTCTCGGTGAATGGCTTTCGGTCCAGAGTTCAAGGGAGCTCTATCAGAACCAGATTTCGATTGAAAGAGAGGAGCTTCGGGATTCTCCCGATGAGGAAAAGGAAGAGCTTGCCCTAATCTATCAGGCAAAGGGAATGGATGAAGAATCCGCGAAAAAAACAGCGGAAAAAATCATCTCCAATGAAGCGGCAGCCCTTGACACATTGGCTCGCGAAGAGCTGGGGATCGATCCAAAGGAACTTGGCGGTTCATCCTGGGAGGCAGCAATTACTTCTTTTTTACTTTTTTCAGCCGGTGCGATACTTCCTGTTCTGCCGTATATCTTTTTGACCGGGACGAAAGGAATCATTACAAGCATAATTACAAGCGTTTGCGGTCTTTTTACAATCGGCGCAGTTATTACGTTAATGACCGGGAAAAATCCTTTATTTGCCGGGCTCAGGCAGGTATTGATCGGTCTTGCCGCTGCCGCCGTTACATTCGGAATTGGCAGGCTGATCGGGGTTAACATAGGTTGAGCTCTTAATATGCCTTTACTTCAGCCACAAGTCCTTGGCGCCATTTATGATAAATTGGACGGCTATTGAGCCGACAACAAGGCCCATAAGCCTGGTAAAGAGATTGAGCGCGGGTTTTGAAAGTTTTTTTTCAATCCTGACCGCATTAGACAGAATAAAATAAAGAATAACACAGTTGATTAAAACGGCCGCGAAAAGCGAAAGAATTCCCATCCATCCGGCCTGGCTGCGGTAGATAAGAAGAGTAGTGATTGTTCCCGGTCCAAGGGTTCCGGGAATGGCGAGGGGAAGAATTGAAATGTCCGACTTTTGATGGACTTCCGCCGCTTCTCTTTCGTTGCGCCGGGTTCCGCTGACCTTTGCCTGAATCATCTGGAGAGCCAGGGTGAGAAGAACAAACCCGCCCATAACGCGGAAGGCTGAAATGTCAATGCCGAAAAATCTGAGAATCAGGTCTCCCATTAAGATACAGACCGCGCTGCCTATGAATACACTCAGGGATGTCTTAAAGGCAATCTGGGATGTGTTTTTTTCTTTTGAACTGGGTAAAAGTGAAAGCATAATTACCAGGGAAACAGACGGATCAATGATAACGAAAAGCGAGATTGTATAATCGAAGATTTGCTTAAGCATAAAGTTCTCCTGTCATTTATTATGCCTAAAATAGAAAAGGTATCAAAGCCTTCCTGGTCTTCGGGTAATCAGGAAATTCCTTCAAATACCATGCGTGGTTCGACCTCGCTCTGGGAGCAAGGTTCGCGAATGTCCAGAGCGCGAAAAGGAGCCCAGGGATAGACCAGGTCGCGATTGCCCAGCCTGACCATTCCACTATCTCGCCGAGGTAATTCGGGCAGGAAACAAAATGAAAAAGTCCCGATTCAGGTATTTTATAAGATTCGGAATTGGATTTTCTCAGGTCTATCAAAATCAGGTCGGAATAAATATTGACGGTCATTCCGGTTATAAATAAGGCTAAGCCTATGCTAAAACGGGGTTCAAAAAGCCAGTTCATAGTATAATCCGGCGCAAAATAAAATAAATACCTTCCATTAAGATAGGCATTAACAACATTAAATAGAAATCCAAAAAAGAGTATCAAAACCGGGAAGCTGGCCTTGGAATTATGCCTTCTAAACGGAAATATAAAGGCTCTGTGTATATAATGTGCTTCCCACATTAAAAGGAAAATTACAGGTAATAAATAAATATGATTTCCGGTCAGGAATAAAATAAACATAATAACAGGGGACGGCGTTTCCATAAGGATCCATGCAAGTCTTGAGCCGAGCATAATTCCCCAGCCGGATTTTTTATGCCTGCCGTAAGGCGCGGTGATAAAAAATAGCGAGATAAAAATAACCAGAGATATACAAAGCCATACAATCTGGATTACGTTAAGAATAAAAAGTTCATTCATTTTAAGTAACCATATTCCTTAAACCAATTTACAGTATCTATTAATGTTTCTTCTATAGGCCTCGGCCGGTAGCCCAGTTCCGAAAAAGCTTTTTGATGCGAGATATTACGGTGATGCTTCAGGGCAAATAGCGATTCGCTTGTATAGAGAGGTTGTTCCCCCATAATCGCGGCTGCTGCGCTTGAAAAAGGCGCTCCAATTTCCGCCAGCCACATCGGAACAGCGGCTTTCCTGCACTTAATGCCAATGGCTTTTTCGGTAATAATGGCCAGCTCTTTGAGGGACAGCCAGTTTCCCCCAAGAATATACTTCTCGCCTCTTTTTCCGTTGATTTCAGAGGCAATAGCCCCTTTTGACACATCCCTCGCGTCGACCCAGTTAAAACCGCCTTTAACAAGAGCGAAAAGCCTGTTTGTGCATAGAAGTATAAGCATTCTTCCCATAAAAGAGGGTTTGAGATCATAAGGACCGATAATTGCAGTAGGAGTAATGATAAGAGCGTCCATTCCCTCTTTGACGGCTTTTAAAACCTCCTGCTCTCCAAGTGCTTTACTGTAATCATAACTAAGCCCCTGATTTTTATCGACCAGAGGCGAGTTTTCATCAATATTTTCGTCCTTTATTTTTTCGTAAATTGAATGAATTGTACTGAAATGGATAAGACGTTTCACATTGCATAATCTGCAGGCTTCAATAACGTTCTTGGTTCCCTTTACGTTTATATCTGCAAGGTATTTATCATCGCGTTTCGATATGGATATATGAGCGGCAAGATGGTATATCACTTCAACTCCGGAAAAGGCTTTTTTAAGCGATTCCAGTATCCAATAAATCGGCTTTTACGCTTTCCACATCCAGCCCTTCAATCGAGCGCCTATCCTCACGGACAAGAGCCCTTACTCTCCGGCCTTGCTTTAAAAGTTCGCGTATTAAATTCGCCCCGGCATGGCCGGATGAGCCTGTTACAGCTGTAATAGGCATAAAAACTCCGCAATAATAAATAAAAATTTCTAGTATATAATATCGAATTGTCTTGAAACATGCAAAAAATCTGTAGAGAGAGTATACATTAAGCTGCCCTTACAGGGCAGGCCCGTCAAATCAGGGCGGCCTGTTGTATTCCATAAAGATTGATTGAATATTTTTTAGGGGGATGAAATATCTATTATATTCCCAGTTCCAATTTGATTGAAATGAATTTCATGATATCCTTCAGTGTCAAAATGCCAGACAATTTATTCTCATCTGCTACCAAAATCCTGCTGTTGCCTGTCCGGTTCATAAGCGCCATCGCTTTTACCGCATCTGTATCCGGTGTAATGGTGTTTTCAGCCGAGCATTTTATCATGACATTATTAACCGTTTTTCTTTTCCAGTCTTCTCTTGATACTTCCTTTAACCTCTTTGTTGTTATCATACCGAGGATATTGTTTTCATCAATTACCGGAAACATCTTATAATGATATTTGTAGATATAATCTTCAACCAGATTTTCAAGAGTTAGGGTTGGACTTACCGTGATGGGATTCTTCTTCATAAACCGTTCAACCTTTTCCCCTTCAAGGGTCTCGCGGGCCAACAATTGCCTGTAAGACATTTGAGCGGCATTCTGCATGAACATACCGATCATAACCCACCACAATCCGTTTATAAACCTGGATATAAAAATCTGAAAAATCCCGAGAAGGATCAGTATAATCCCGAATGCTGAGCCTATCCGGGATGCAATCATGGTCGCCCATTTGATGTTATTCTTCCATCTCCACAGCCCGGATCTTAAAACGCGGCCTCCGTCCAGAGGAAAGGCAGGTATTAAATTAAAAGCGGCAAGAGCCAGATTGATAAAAGCGAGATACCCTATAATAACAGTCACGGTTTTAGGCCAATAAAAATAATTTCCCGAAGCCAGAATACCGTAGAATATTGCGCTGAGAATTACGCTTGAAATTGGGCCGGCTATCGCCATTAAGAATTCAGCTTTAGGGCTTGAGGGCTCATCCTCCATCTGGGCTACACCGCCGAAAATAAAAAGTGTAATACCCTTGATCGGCAGACCGAATCTTCTCGCAACAAGTGAGTGGCTCATCTCATGGAATATTATTGAGAAGAATAGTCCTATGGCTCCAAGAGCGCCCATCAGCCAGTAAACTCCGGCTGACAGATCCTTAACATAAAAAGGGAAAAGCTCCATTGCCAGTGACCAGGTAATAACTGCCGCTATGATTAACCAGCTTGCGTCAATTTTCACTTCAAAACCGAATAAAGTAAAAAGCCTGATGGATTTTCCAAACATAATATTACTCCTTTAAAGCTCATGTAGAAATTAAGTTAATATTACTTTATATAATAAATGATAATAATAATCTGAGAATATGACAAATCGAAGCCGGCAGCTTCAAATGTTTTGATTACATCTCAATATTATATATTATTGAAAAATTTCCGATATTAAACAATAATTAATATTCAGAGTATGAAATTAAATTATGGGAGAAAATCCGGATGAAAGCTGTCATCTATACAAACACCATAAAAAAAATGGATGAACTTTGTATTGAATTGGTTACAAAAGGTATTGAAGCTATTGAGACAAATTCTCTTGAAAAGACTCTATCGATATTGAGACAAATCTCGGATATCAACATTGTTATCTCTGAAGATTACGAAAAAAGTACAATTGATAGTTTCATAGACAGTAATCCTTCGCTGAGTATTTTTATATTGTCGAATACCGCTCTGGCTGAAAGCGTTGTTTCAAATTTATTGAGTACAGGCATCAAATCTGTGATATTATATAAAACAAAAATGGAAGAACTGGCCGCAGATATAGAAAAGAGTATTATTGAGAGCGATATTCACACATCTGAAAGAAGGAAACATATTCGGGTTCAGCCCGCTCCCGGAGAAAGCCTTTCAGGAGCGATTTATTTGCCCGATAACCAGCACTTCATAAGGGGGAGAATCGTTGATTTAAGCGCCGGCGGATTTGCTTTTAGAGTTTTTAACCCTCAGGAAATGGATTTACTTATTCCAGGAACGATCTATTCTCAGGTTACTATATATCTTCGCAGCGAAGAACTCAAAACAATAGCCACTTTATTAAGAGTTGTAAAAGATGCGGCGGGCTTCAAATTTACGTCATTATCGCCTTATGAATTGAATAAAATATCCGGTTATATCCACATCAAGTTTTTAGAAAGTCTCTACAAAGTCATAGGACTCCCTTAACTCTTTGATTCAGCAATCTGGTATCACGCCCGCAGTCCAGTTTACCGCGTTGATTATTATTTTCTGGAATGCCGGGTTTTCTGTCTGCTCTACATCATGCCCAAGCGAAATATAAAAAACACGGCCAAGTCCGTAAGGTTTGACCCAGGCAATGGGCCTTGAAAATCCTTCAAAATCGCAGGTAATAAGTGTTTCCATAGGCGGGTAAATTTCCTGAAGATAAAGCTCGTCCGTCATTGAAAAATCACTTATCCCCTTCATTACCGGATGATCAGCTTTTTCAACATGAAACCGGTATTCGGGGCCAAGTTCAGGGTGGGTTAAAAAATGACATCCCAGCATCCGGAGATATTCTCCATTATCTTCAAAACTGCAGCTTGCCCCATGAATTCCCAGAAAGCCTTTCGGTCTGCCCGTATTTTCCCAGAATGAACCTATTATTGAATTGAGTAAACCCCTTGACTGTTCTTTTGTCAAACTACCGTGGGTTGTGTAGCAGATTATCACATCGAAATTTTTAATGTTTTCAGGCAGGAATAAATCCTTATCATCTGAAATGGTTACATTGAAACCCGCTGTTGTTAAAAATGAATCATAAATCGGACCCATGACGGAAAAGTCATGATACTCCCTTTCTACTCCGCCCATTACAAGTAAATTCAACAAGCGTGCCCCTTCGTTACGCTCAGGACAAGCTGCTTGACCCGTTCCACTGGAGCAATTTATTTTGCTCATATTCAATTTATCCGGATTTAATCCATTATGATTCAATTTGTTCATAAATCCTCCTACCAGCGAAGAGGTTTTTTCTTCCAGTCCAAATAGATAGACCCGTCTAATTTCCATCCGCTTTCAATGATATCCACAATTGCCGCGGCTGATTCTTCCGGGTTAAGATCGGCTTCCATTCCCCCCATTTCAGTTTTCATCCAGCCAGGATGAATAGCCATAACCTTTACTCCATATTCCTTCAAGCGGTTTTGAAGGAGTTTTGACTGCATATTGAGGGCTGCTTTCGACATACAGTAGCCGTATTCCCTCAGCCTCCATGCATCCTCTATGCTTCCTGCTTCTGAAGAAATGTTTATTAGAAGTTTTTTACTTCCTTTCAGCAGCATAGGCAGAAAATGCTTCGTTATTCTCAGCGGCCCAATGGCATTTATGGACAGTGTTTTTTTAATTGCGCCGATATCGGCTTCAAATATATCGGGAGGTGGTGTTTCCAGGTGGACGCCGGCGTTATTTATAAGAATGTCTAAGGAAGATACAATACTCGAAGTCTTTTCCGCCGCTTTTTTTACAGAGTTTTCATCGGATACATCCACAAGGATTAAATTAAGCAATTGTCCGAATTTCTCTTTCAGTTTTTCAAGTTCTTTGCTTTTGTGTTTATAAAGAGCAATGACTTTTTGTTCTTTGGATAATATATTTTCTGTAAGATAAAGCCCCAGACCTTTTCCGGCTCCGGTAATTAAAACGTTGCCTGACATAAAAACCCCTTTTAAAATATATTAACGAATCCATGCTAAACTGTCAATTTAGGAAATCCGATTTATCAAATTTTCAAATATGATTTGTTTTAACAAATTTTTGATTTTTAAAACACTTCCGGCTAAAATACTGGATTCGTTAACACTTGCTTTGAATCAACCTGGTATAAAATGATATTGAGGTTTATAAATTATGCAGATTGCGGTTATCATTCCGGCTTTTAATGAAGATAAAACAATCGCAAAAGTTATAGAAGACTTTTATAAGGAATTACCGGAAGCCTTTTTTTGTATCGTTAATAATAATTCTTCTGACATGACTGAAAAATCCGCGCAGGAGGCTTTGAATAAAACAGGAAGCCCGGGAAAAATATTGTTTGAAAAAAGACAGGGTAAGGCTAACGCATTAAGAAGAGCCTTTCAGGAAATTGATTCCGATATTTGTATTGTAGTTGATGGAGATGCAACCTATTCCGCGCTAGAAATTAATAAACTTCTTCAGCCGGTTATTAATAATCAAGCGGATATGATTGTCGGCGACCGTCTTTCAAGCGGAGTTTATAAAAATCAAAATAAAAGGGCTTTTCATAATTTTGGAAACCAGTTGGTTAAAAATTTAATAAATTTTATATTCAAATCGTCTCTTAATGATATAATGAGCGGCTACCGGGTGTTAAACAGAAAATTCGTTCACAATTTTCCTATTCTAAAACAGGGCTTTGAAATTGAGACCGAGATGACCCTCCATGCGCTTGATAAAAGGTTCAGAATACTGGAAATCCCAATAAATTATTTTGAAAGGCCGCAGGGAAGCAAATCGAAGCTGAACACCTTTTCCGACGGCTACCATATTGTAAAGACCGTATTACAATTATTTAAAGATTATAAACCGATGCAGTTTTTCCTGTTTCTCTGCCTTTTCTGCGTTATTCTGGGTTTGATTATGGGCATTCCGGTAATTATAGAATATATAAAATTTAAGTATGTTTATAAAATTCCATCGGCGATTCTTTCGACCGGTCTTATGATACTCGGGATGTTTTTTTTCTCAACTGGCCTGGTTCTGGATACGGTTGTAAAAATCCATAAATTTGATTATGAACTCAAGCTGAACCTTTTTGGCAGAAAGAATAATTGAGCCGAACCAAATTATAAATTTATTTTGCCGGGATTCTAAAACCATGTAAAATATCATTTCCCCGCAATTCAATCCCTTTTATAAGGTTCCATTCGCCTCTAGTTGTACAGGGAAAAGGGTCATACCAGCAAAGGCAGATAGTTCTCGCCGTGTATATATTTAAAGTAAAGTTATTATTACTGAGAACATGCAGGTCAGTCCCGGCAGGATCTTTCCCATAACCGGCAGGCAGGATTATTCTCTGCGTAACTATCGATGGAGGATCATGTTTAACGATATCATCAAGATTGTAATAAAAATACCTCTGATAAAGAAAAATCTCAAAAGCAATCGTGAATAGTATCATCGCGGAAGAAATGAATATAATGAATTTTTCCCTTCTCAATCCTGAAAATATAATTGCAAAAAAAGGCGTAATATGAATCAAAAAAAAGAGCATAAAGAATGCAGCCCCGTATCGTACATCGGGAGCGTTAACAAATAGAAACGCAACGGCTAAATAGACAGTAATTGGATACCACAGGTACTTTTTTAAAATAGAGAGATATTGGAAGATAAGTCTGGGTTTTACAATTAACCGTGATAAATAAAAAATCATTGATATAACAGAAAGGATGAGCAGTGGAAATATAAATGCCTTGTACTGAATTTTTATAAAATCAAGCCAGGCAGGAATATATTCCGAAAGAGGGATATTTCCGATGGGGAATGACCATATTTTCATTCCATTAATAACATCTCGAAGAATGTAACCGGGTATTTTCCAGTCGAATCCGAAAATGTCGATTTTATCAAATGGAAAAATCAGATAGCCTGAGATAATTATATTCCTGGCAACCCAAGGCAGTATTATTAATAAGCAGGCGAGGCAGGTAAAAAATAATGCTTTTATTTTTTTATTGATGATAAACTTTATAAAAACAGGTAAGGATAATAATAATATCGGGGCGCCGGAGAGTTTTATCGTAACAATAAATGCCATAAGAGTTAAAATTATAATCAGTTCCGGTTTTAGAGCGGTACTGGAATTATCATAGCTTTCATCAATCAAGATAAGCCTTGAGAAAATTATAAAAATTAAAAGGGCCGGAGCAGTATCTGTCCCGGGAGAGGAAGAAAAATTGAGAAAAAGAAAGAATATTATCGGATAAGAGCAAATGCTTATGATATCACCGGCGAATAATTTTGATTTTCCGAAACGGTTAAGTGAGGAAGTAAAAAAGAGAGCACCGGCTGTCATAATAAAACCGTTTAAAACATGAAAAGACTGCAATTTTAGAAAAGAAAAGCTGAAAAGAGCGCTTGCTATAAACCAATGGCTGTTGTATGCATAAAATTTATTAAGGTTTCCAAGTCCCGGAATTACAGGAAAGTTTTCGATCCAGCGGATCGCCTGGGCATGATAAGACGGCGTATCCAGATTTTTGGGAATATAAATTGCCGTCTCAAATATTATAATTAAAAAAGCCGTAAAAAAGTAAAATATTAGCCATGGATTTATGCTTTTTAAATAATTTAACAGATAATTAAAATAATTATTGATAAATTTATGATCAAAAAAATAATAAAAAGCGGCAAATATTATCAGGATAAGATTCACAGCCAGGCCTATTTTCATAAAAAGCGTAAAATATGAAGCAATTGCCGTTAAGATACAAAGACCGAAACATATTGTTATTGTAAAAGGGATGCTCCGGTTATCTTGAATTTTTAAGATTTTTTCAATAAACCTTATTCCCATAAGCCCATATATTAGAGTAAAGAAAAATATCCATAGAATAATAATCAAAGCAGCAAGCATAAGACACTCCGTATACTCATTTTATCATTATTTTACCGGAGAATCAATTCTTTGAGAATAAGTCTTTGTAATGTTATAATGAATGGCTAATACTGAATTGCAATCAAAACAACATTAATAAAGAAGTCAGTATAAGCATTCAAATTCTCTTTAACGCTCAAATTGAATGCAACTTGGTAGAGGTGAAATATGAACTTATTGTCTGAGATTGTTTCTGTTTTATTTCTTTTTTTTAATTTTGCACTTCCGAAAGCAGGAACTAAAATTGGAGGCTTTCCGCTATATGTCTCTTTAATCATAAACTTCTTAGTATTTTTCCCCCTCATTTTTTTTAAACTTTTTAAGAACAAGAAGGGAAAAGATGAAAGATTTTTCATTTATTATTTATCAGCCTTCTTTTTCATTTGCATTCTTAATATTATTATATATTCCAGACTTATACATCTGGATTTTTTTTCAGAATCAACTCTTTCTTACTTTTTTGGGATTATAGCGGCCATTTTCATCTTTTATGCGAAATATTTTTCTATTGACATTAAACTATTCAGAAATACCCTGCTTGTATCTTTTTTCTTGATAACAATATATGGGTTTATCCAGAAAATATTCGGAGACATAAATACTGTGATCCCCGGCATAACTTTTAATTTTGCCGAATCCGATCGATTTTCAAAAAATGTTCCCATGAATATGTGGGGAAAGCATAACTATATTGAATCAATTCACCGTCTTAAACTATCATCAACATATCAAAATGGAAACCTGTTTGGCGTTAATTATCTGATGCTCTCATGGTTTTCATTCTATTTTTTATCGCAATTTAAAAAAATTCCGGGAAAAATTTTATTAATCGTTTCATTCCTTTCTTTTATTGCTATTTCAGTACTGACGGCATCGAGCACAGTCTATATCGGACTTCTGTTTTCTTTTGTATTATATTATATTTATTTAATTAAAAATATTATTGCATCAAGCGGGAAAAATAGATTTTTTAAAATTATCCTTTTGACAGCTATACCTGTGGTATTGATTTTAATTCTGTTTGTATTTATTAATAATTCAAAAACATTAGCTGATTTATTTAACATTAAGCTCTTACAGAGGAACTTTATCAAAGACGAAAGAGTGATTAATTTTGTTTCATATTGTAAATATTTATGGGAAAACAAATTTTTTTATAGATTTATATTCGGGTCATTTTTCTTTACTAAAGGAAGTATGGGAGCTTACGAGATCGTGCCGGCGGGAATATTTGTTAATTTTGGTATTCTCTTTACTTCGGTTTTTCTTATTTTTATAATATTCTTTATGAAGAATTTAAAATTTACGATTTATAACATAGGACTCTATGCTTATATATTAACAACATTCATAGATGGTGGCTTCTGGCTGCCGCCAACGCCTTTTACATTTTTTACTCTTTTAGGGTACAGCTATTTTATTTTAAATAAAAAAGAGGGAAAGCCGGCAGAGAATAATTCGATTACTTGAAAATAACTTTTAAAATTGATTATAAGTTTTTTATTTTTTTGCAATTTAATATTTAATAAAGTAAAATCAAATAATTATGAATGCTAAAGGAGGGAAAATGAAAAACTGGATAGAAAAATTAAATTTTCAAGAGATTAATCTTCTGCCGCTTGCACTATTATTCATATCCGACATTATATTTTTTTTAAAATATACATCCCGTTTATTTAATATCTATGTCCTGGTTTTAATTTTATGCTTATACCTTGTAATAAGAATCTGGCTTGTATCCTTGATCCTGAAACAGAAGTTTTTTCAATTCAGATCAATGTACCTTATAATACCATCTTATATTTTACTATTTGTTTTTCTTCATTTTATTTCACCCTTTAAATTAAACGTGGACAGGTGGGACTCGGTATATTACTGGTGGGACTCTTTTGTAAAGGGCGTTTATCCATATTCGGCCAGGACACGTATGAATGGACTGCCGTCACAGCTGCCGTTTTTCCAGTATTATAATTTCCCAACGCATTATTATATAGATTATTTAAGTTTACTTACATTAACATTTGGCTTTATAGTCGTTCTGGTAAGGCAGTCTAAGAATAAAATAACATCAACTATAGATCAATACTCAACAGTCTTATTCATATTATTTTTATCCTCTATTACGGTATTATGGGAGCTTTTGTGCAGAAGCACATTATTTGTAAACAGCGCGTTGTTATTGTTAGTTTTTATTTATATTTTAAATAAATCTGACTTTTCTTATATAAAATATATAACAGCCGGCATCATGCTGGGCCTGGTGCTGTCAACACGCCTGGTGGTTATTGTCCCAATATTTTCCTTAATTGTCTTTATTATCGTTTCCCGCGGGAAAAAGGAATATCTGCCTGTTTTCATTATGCTTTTTGTCGGCCTTATAGTTTTTTTATTGACTTTTCTTCCATTATTAAGATTTCCTTTAAGCGATATCATCAAGTATAACCCTTTTATAATACAGGATAGTCATATGTCAAGGTATTTAACTTTTCTGTTCATAATCCTGGCTTTAATAATAGGCATATTTAGTAAAAGTAAGGAAAAGTTTCTTATTCTTAACGGCGCTCTGTTATGGCTTATAGCCGTTATATTTTTTACAAACCAGGCTTTTTCGCAGGGAGTCTGGCAGGCCTACATCGGAAGCAGGGGAGACATATCTTATGTATTGATCTCATATCCCTTCCTTATGTATACAATGTTTAAAAATAAAGACTTAGAGCCAGCCGTTTAAAACCGCTGCGTTCAATATGGCCGCTTTATAGGAATATTAAACAGTCTTTGTTGTTTTGTTTAATAAATCCTGAGTTTTTGTTATTAGGCTTTTTCAATTGAGATTATAGCTTTAGCGGCTTAAAAAAAGTTGCATTATTTTTAAATAGGGCATAGAATATTAGGTTTTTTATGAATATTTAATAGAATAATCTTGAATTCAAAGTAAGTGTTAATGCATTTTTTATTAATGTTTTTTTGCAGTTAGGATTAATAAAAAACATTCCTGTATAGGTTAATACTGATTTGCAATCAAAAATTATTAATAAAGAACTCTGTATAATACCAAGTAAGCATCCAAGTGTTTGTTAACACTCATTTTGAATGCAAGGTATAAAAATCGGAAGAGAGGGTTGCAAAATGGCGGCTGGTAATGAGGAATTAAATGTTTCCGAGTTGAAGAAGGTTCTTTTTAAACCGGATATACCGCTTGAAAACATTGTAGATACGGAAATGGCTTCTTCCTACCAGGGTTTCTACCGTTTTATCATTAATATTCTGACCGAAATAGATCTTGATGAAGAGGAAGCGAGAAATCACTATTATCGTATTATGGATCATAAGGTTAATCTGTCAGACAAGATGGGAAGAGATGTTGGGCTTAGAGTAGCAGCGATGGATTATTTTTTAAATGTTTTTAAGATACTAAAAAATCCCAAGATAATAGAAATTGATTTTTTCGAGGAGATTCTAAAGCTGACTAAAGAAGACTCGAAAACCAGTTGTTATAATTCAAGCTTTATAGCTGATATGGCTGAAAAAGAGATAAACAGGGCATACCGCTACCATCATAAAATGTCTTTGATTATAATTGATATAGATGACTTTAAAAAAATCAATGACAGTTATGGACATATTGCCGGAGACAGGGTGTTGAAAGAATTTGCTTCTATATTAAACAAAAGCGTCAGGAAAGAGGATATTGTCGGCAGGTTTGGGGGTGATGAGTTTATTATTTTATTGCCCCAGACTGGGAGAATCGGTGCAAGATTCCTGGCAGAAAGGATTAAACAAAATCTAGAGCTTTTTTATAGTAAAAAAAATAACCTTGATATTGATAAACCGGTAACATTTTCGGCAGGCATATCAACCTATCCTCTCGATAGTATTAACTATGAAGGCCTTGTTAAAAAAGCCGACGCCTCCCTTTATAAATCGAAATTTCTTGGTAAAAACAAGATTTATGATTACCTGGAAGAAGAGAAATTAAAGGACTCAACCCTGCCTTTTGAGAGAAGGAGATTTACAAGATATTCTGTCGGTAATGACAGCGAGGTTGAAATAACGGATAAAAATGCGCTTATGACGGTTAAAGGCAAAGTATTGAATATTAGTCCCGTCGGTCTATTGATTGAATGTTCCTGCAGGTTAACTGATGACAATAATATAAAGAAAAATCTGGAACTGCAGATAAAAAGATTGGGTGAACAACCTTTAAAGGATTTAAATATTAGAACGAGCATTAGCCAGTTTAGAAAAGAGAATGATAATTTAAGATTTTATCTTGACCTGGAATTTAATAACATTATAGATGTTGAAAAATGGAAGTCAATTGAGGAATACGGAGGTCTTCTGCCCTTATAATCCAATGACCGGTTATTTTTATTGAATTATGAGGAATAATTATGAAAATCACTCTGGACGCCAGAATGCTTAATATGTCGGGCATAGGCAGGTATGTTAAGTCAATTATACCTTTCCTGAAAGATAATTTTGATATGACGCTTCTGGGAAACCCCGATGAATTGAATGTTTATCAGGTAAAAATAATTGAAATGAATTCGAAAATATATTCTCCATTTGAACAATGGGAATTGTTTAGAAAAATTCCTGTAACGGACATATTCTGGTCGCCTCATTTTAATATTCCTGTTTTACCGGTTAAAGCATTTAAACGAGCGGTTACAATACATGATGTTTTTCAAATAACCCCTTATTCTGCTCTCGGTTTACCTCAAAAAATTTATTCAAGATATTTAATTAAAAATGCTATCTATAAATCCGATATTGTTTTTACAATCTCAAATTTTACAAAAAATGAGATGCTCCGTTATTTTAATATTGATGAAAAAAAAAGTAGAAATATTAAAGTAATTTATCATTATCCGAGCGATAATTTTAAGAAGATTGAATTTTCAGGTATAGAAAAGGAAAGTTTTTTAAACGGCCTTAAAATAACCGGGGATTTCCTGCTTTATGTCGGAAATGTTAAGCCCCACAAGAATATTCGAGGTTTATTAAGATCATTCGCAAAAATTATTCAAAACGGCAAAAACCTCCAATTGATTTTAACCGGCCAGAAGGATAATTTTATTACAGGTTTTAAAGATGTAATATCGCTTGTAGAAGAACTGAAAATAGAGAAAAATGTTATATTTACAGGAATCTTAGATGACGGATCATTAACAAAGCTTTATAATTCTGCGAAAGCGCTGATTTTACCTTCATTTTACGAAGGTTTCGGCCGCCCTCCTCTCGAGGCTATGGCCTGCGGCTGTCCGGTGATAGCTTCGGATATACCTCCTCTTAAAGAAATATACGGAGACTCTGCATATTATATTGATCCCTATTCGGACGACAATATGAGCAGAGGGATTTTAACTGTATTTAATGATGAAGCTTTAAGAGAAGAACTGGTTCCAAAAGGCCTTATTAAATCCGGGGAATATTCATATCAAAAAAACTCGCACGAATATCTTAATATTCTCAATAATCTATTTTAGACGGATATCAATTATGGCTAAGAAGAAAACTATTATTATTAAGGATAACCTTAAAGGTCTTGAGGCAGCCTCAAAACTCTTGAGAGACGGCGGCATAGTTGTTTTCCCGACTGAGACTGTATATGGCCTCGGCGCAGATTCCTTTAACAAAAAGGCAGTGGAAGAATTGTTTAAAGCCAAGGGACGTCCTGTCGACAATCCATTAATAGTTCATATCGCCGGTTTGGAAGAACTGCCGATAGTTGCCTCAAATATATCAGATATCGCAGTTGAATTATTCCGGCGATTTTCTCCAGGCCCTTTAACTATAGTTTTGCCGAGAAATAAAAATATTCCGGATATAGTAACAGCCGGGCTTGATACAGTGGCTGTGAGGATTCCATCCCATCCCACAGCTAAAATTTTTCTGGAATTGACGGGGACTCCAGTTGCCGCACCTTCCGCAAACCGGTCCGGCCGTCCGAGCCCGACTACATTTGAAATGGCTCTTTCTGAAATGGATGGTAGGGCTGATGCCATAATTGACGGCGGGAACTGCGCAATCGGCCTTGAATCCACAGTTATCTCTATTATCGGCGGACATATAAAAATTCTGAGACCCGGAGCTGTTACTGAAGAAATGCTGCATAATGCGATCGGTAATGATATAAAGATAGATTCCGATTATAATCTTTCCGGCGTTGAAATGAAAAAACCTGATTCACCCGGTATGAAATACATTCATTATAAGCCCAAAGCGGAGGTTTACATATCGGATAAAATAAATAAACTCGATTTGACAAGCCTTTTTCCAGGCATGAAAATTGGAATTCTCCATACAACAGGGAAAGGTCAATTGCTGAAAGAACACATGCATATTAGCTTTAAAAACCTTGAGGAATACGCGCAAAGCCTTTACAGGTCTTTCAATGAGTTTGACAGAATGAATGTGGATATAATAATAGCAGAGGCTGTCGAAGAAATTGGGGTAGGCAGGGCAATTATGAACAGACTGCTCAAAGCAAGCGGTAAAAAGTGGCTATAAAAAAACCCCGCTTTCACGCGGGGTTTTTATTTCTTTAATATCTTATTAAAATATAGATTTTATCTCTTGGAATACTGAGGTCCCTTTCTTGCTTTCTTAAGGCCATATTTCTTTCTTTGAACCATTCTGGGATCTCTTGTCAGGTATCCGGCAGCTTTTATCGTTTTGTGGTATTTCTCTTTATCCATTTTATCAATTGCCCGCGCAAGACCGTGTCGGATTGCCTCTGCCTGTCCTGTTAAACCGCCTCCTTTTGCCGTGACATAAACATCACATTTTTCAAAAAGCTCGGTAAGTCTTAGCGGCATCCTTACAATTTCCCAAAAAGACTGGGGAAAATAAGCTTCAATATCTTTTCCGTTCACCGTTATTTTACCAGTTCCTCCCGGAATTAAAAAAACTCTGGCAACACTTGTCTTCCTTCTGCCGGTAGCATAAATTTTATCTGCCATAATATAAATCCTCCAATTATAATTCAACCGGTTTTAATTCAATATTTTTAAACTTATGTTCAGAACCCTCAAAAAGATAAAGCTTTTTAAACATTTCTCTCGCAAGATGATTTTTAGGAAGCATCCCTTTTATCGCTTTTTCAAGAGGAAATAAAGGTTTCTTTAAAAGCATATCTTTAAAAGGTGTGGCATTCATACCGCCTACATAACCGGAATAATGATAATAAATCTTATTTTTCGATTTTCGCCCCGTTAAAATAAATCTCCCGGCATTAACAATAACAACAAAATCTCCGTCATCAAGATGCCGTGTATAAGTCGGTTTATGTTTTCCCATAAGTATCTGCGCTGCCTTTGCAGCAACTCTTCCAAGGGGTTTTCCCTGTGCATCAATAATATACCAATCTCTCTTGATTTCGGAAGCCTTTAAAACAAACGTCTTCATCTGGTACCATCCAAAAAAATTTCCATATATTATAATTTAATTCTTTGCAATGTCAAATTATCTGTATCATTATCAACTAAGTTGGTGAGCCTGACGAAAAACACCGCATTGCTTTTAAACTTTTTTTATTTTAATACATTTCGATAAATTCACTGCAACTGGTTGTTTATTTATTATTAATCATATTACCTGGAAGCTCAACAATTTCAAGCCAATATCTGGCCAAAGTTTTCATAATATCAACGAGTGAATCAAAGGAAATAGGTTTTGTAATAAAAGAATTCACGCCGAGATTGTATGACCTTAAAATATCTTCCTCTGCTTTGGATGTCGTAAACACAACTACCGGGATCATGCTTAATCCACGTTCTATTTTAATCTCACTGAGAACCTCGCGGCCGTCTTTTTTAGGCATATTTAAATCCAGTATGATAAGCCCGGGAAGCGGCAGGTCAGACATATCTTTATATGAGCCCCGGCGCTTCAAATAGTCCATAAGCTGTTCCCCGTCTTCCACAAAGTGAATTGTATTAGACAGATCAATTTCTTCAAGGGCTTCTTTAATCATAAGCCTGTCATCAGAATCATCATCTGCAATTAAAATAATAATGTTATTTTTCCTTTTATTCATTAAATAATCCTCTCCGGATTTAATCAAATATCTTAAATCTTTTCAATAAAGTCAAGCAGAACTTTTCGCATAACAGATACAGGTGCTTTCTGGCCGGTCCAGAGCTCAAACTGCTGAACACCCTGATATAGAAGCATATCTACTCCATAAACAAGATTACATCCTTTTTGTCCGGCATACTTTAATAAAAGAGTGTTATGCGGGTTATAAACTATATCCATTACAGTACTTTTTTCAGGTATGTCTTCAGGATTCAAAATACTTGAATGCGCATCAGGTTCCATCCCTGTTGGGGTGGCATTAATTATAATATCAATAAAATCCTTAACTTGGATCCAGTTTTTGCGGTCAATAGATTTTATTTTTGTTTGATCCACCGGTTTATTGATTTTTTTAAATTCAGTCAAAATATTGTTTATAAGTTCTTTTGTTCTTGACTCGTCTGTTTCTATTATATATAGTTCTTTTGGAACACTATTATAAAAAAGGGAAAAAGCGATAGCCTTTCCCGCTCCTCCAGCGCCGAAAAGCGCTATGGTTTTACCAGCAACACTTGTTTTCTCACTAATCGCTTTATAGAATCCAGTTGAATCTGTGTTGGTGCCAAAAAGCCTCCCTCCTTTATTTATAATGGTATTGACAGAACCAATCATTCCTGCAAAATCACTTACTTCATCTAAAAAATGCAATACAGATACTTTATAAGGAATTGTTATGCTTGCTCCTGCTATTCCAAGGGTTTTAATAGCCTTAATTGCGTTCTCCAAATCCCGAACCTCAAAAGCAGTATAAACGGCATTAATACAGTTTTCCTGAAATGCTGCGTTCTGAAGATATGGAGAAAAAGAATGCCTGATGGGTTTTCCAATAATACAGTAAAGTTGTGTATTAGCGTCAATCATTGGCATTCCTCTTTCTCGATTCCAGAGATTTTATCAATCCGCCTTTTATGTCTTTCGCCCTCAAAGGGTGTCGAAAACCAAATATCAATGAACCTTGATACTTCTTCTATTGACATTTTCCGTCCTGCAAGGGCGAGCACATTTGTATCGTTATGCCTTCTGGAATATTCAGCGCTGAATTCATCAAGACAAAGGACAGCCCTGATTCCATGGATTTTATTTGCCACAATTGAGGCTCCTATTCCCGCACCGCAAACAACCACGCCTCGTTCACATTCTCCTCTGGAGACTGATCTTGCCGCCAATTTAACCACATCGGGGTAATCCACAACTTTATCGGAATGCGAACCAAAATCCAAAACCTCAAAACCTTTTTTTTGAAGATAAAGCTTAACCTCTTCCTTAAGCTTGAAACCGGCATGATCTGCAGCTACAGCAACTTTCATATAATTCTCTCTCTTTTCTATGAATATTATTATTATAAAATAAGATAGACATTATGTAAAGTGGAATAAAAAGAGATCATAAAAAAAATAAAAAACTGGTAGGTGATGAAAATTACTTTCAATGATAATTTAAAAGAATGAAATCATTAAAAACTGCTGACGAGTTGGTTGATATATTCCAGCAACTCATTCGGCGAGAAGGGTTTGGCAATAAATCCATCGCCCCCGACTTCTTCGGCCTTATCCCTTGCAAAATCCATATCTTTTGCCGTTAAGAATATTACTTTAATACCCTTTAGTTTTTTGTCAGATTTTATTTCACGGCATAGCTCAAAACCGGTTATCTTGGGCATCATAATATCCATCAATACAATTTGAGGCTTGAAAACCCTCACTTTCTGCAAAACAAAAGCCGCATCTGAAAGTGTCTCAACATCATAACCGCTTTTGCCGAGCTTACTTTTTACGATATGGAGAATTTCTTCGTGGTCGTCTACTGCCAGTATCCTGACCATATACAGCCTCCAGAATCCCCCTTGATTCAACTTTTATTATTATAAAGAAATTAATAAAATAATCAAGAATTTTTATGATCTATTTCCTGGAAATCCTAAAATCGAATAAAAGCGTATGATTTTTTGTATTTATTTGATTTAATTAACAGCCAAAATTATATTATAGCATAAAAATTATTGTGCTTTATTTTCCGGAGGATAATACCATATGAAGAAAATGTTAATATTTGGATTTGTCTGCTTAATAGTAGCTGTTATAATAATTCTTTACATTTTTTTACCTCCACGGAAACTTACGGTAAATGATTCAAGAGAAAAAGAAGGAAGTTCATCTTCTCTTTTCTCAGTGGTTTCGGAATGGAAGGGGACGAATGGAGAAGTCATAAGATCATTATACATCGACAGTTCTAATGTTTATGCTGCGGCCGGTTATGATGGTCTCATTGTTTTTGACTCAAATTTAAACAGATTGGGGGGATTCGTGACTAATAATCCTCTTTATGATGTTATTATTAAAACTATGGCTTCAAATAAATATGCGGTTGCTACTATGGGTTCTTATATGGGCAAGGGAGGGTTGATTCTTCTGGATGTCACCGATCCATCGAATATTTTTGCCACAAATGTTTTTGAGAATAATGATTTAAGCGGAAATGTTTTTTCATCTGAATTGGCTGTTTCCGGAAATGATCAAGGGATAGGGGAGATAATTTATACATCTGATTTTAATAAGGGTTTTCAATCCTATTTAATTGACTGGACTAACCTTATTGTTAGAATTGGAAAATCAATTGCAGTACCGAATAGTAATTCAGTCGATCTGGTTGTATGTAAGACCAATGCATATTTGGCAGCGAAAGAAGAAGGTCTTTTAATAATGGATATTCCCGGGAACAGGATAATAAAGCAGATAAATCCTCCATAAGCTATGCCAATGCACTGTCGCTTTTTGGAAATACTCTTTCCGTAGCCGATAAGATGAGCGGGGTTTTACTTTATGATATTTCCAAACCTTCTAAAACGGTGCCCATAGGAAACTATGATACACCGGGGGATTCTTATGATATTTTTCTTGTCAGTAATGAGATTAATATTGCCGATGGAATAAACGGGGTTCTTAAGGTAAAATGGAATCCACCGGATACATTCACTTTATTAAAGCAATATCATGACGGATTAATAGCATATAAGGTTTACAATTCCCCTTCAGGTAATATCTATGCGGTTTTCGGTAAAGACGGCATTAAAATCTTAAAGTAATTTCTCTGCCAGGCGGATTGCGTTAAGCATACTGCTTTCATCGGCTACTCCACGGCCTGCAATATCAAAAGCCGTGCCATGGTCGGGTGAAGTCCGGACTACAGGTAAACCAAGAGTAACATTTACACCGTCCATAAAGTGGAGAAGCTTGAATGGGGCGAGTCCCTGATCATGGTACATAGCTATTACTATATCATACTCTCCCCTGCCGGCCTTATAAAAAACGGAATCCGCAGGTAATGGACCTTCAACACAATAGCCTTCCTTCTGGTATTTTTCTACGACAGGAAGTATTTTTGTTTTGTCATCGTTTCCCATAAGCCCATTTTCTCCGGCATGAGGGTTGATTCCGCAGACAGCTATCCTGAAGTCCTTTTCTTTATACTTTCTTAAGAATTGCATTGCATTTTGAATGGAAGATTCAACATTTTCCCTGGTTATAGCCTGGCTTACCTTATCAAGAGGTATATGTATAGTTACCAATAAAACCTTTAAATCTTCGGAGTAAAAAAGCATATTAAAATGTTCTGCATGAAATTCATCAGCCAGAAAGCTTGTGTGGTCAATAAAACCGGTTATTCCGGCATTTACTATAAGTTCTTTAGAAATGGGAGCTGTAACAATTCCGCCAACCTCTTTATTTTTAGCCAATTCTACCGCTTTTTCAATAAATTTATATGACAGATATCCGGAAGACAGGCTTCTTTCGCCCGGTTTAAATTGAAATATTCCGTCTTTTTTATCCGGTGAGATATTAATAAAATTCAAGTCTTTAAAATCTTTAAAATAAAAACTGACTGTATCTCTTTCTCCGATTAAGATTATATCTGATAGTTCTTCTTTATTTAATTTCTTAAATGCCTTGGAGAGAACTTCCGGCCCTACACCATTTGGGTTTCCAATAGTAACGGCCAGCTTTCTGTTAATCATTGTAAACTTTTAATATGGTATCTTTCGCAGGAGTATTTAAATTGTTGCTTATCAGACATCTTCCCTCCAGAATAACACCATTCTGGATAATTAATTCAGGAGTCTTTAAATCTCCCAGAACTCTTGCTGTCGGCAGAAGCATTACTCTCGTAGTTGCTTTTATATTCCCGATTACGACCCCTTCGATTACAATTGATGAAGCCTCAAGATTTGCTTTAACCTTACCTGTCGCTCCGACAAAAATCTGGTCTACCTTAAGAATATTACCCTCAAATTTGCCGTTTATTTGAATTGTTCCATTAATCAGGAACTTTCCTTCAAAAAAAGATTTTTCACCGATAAAACTATTGGTAACCTCGGATTTTAATGCCACAAAACTCTCCTTTAAACCAGAATATATTTCTTAATTTTAGCTTTGATCAAGTTTATAATTTCTCATCATCCTCAGAAATTTTCTTCAGGTCTGGAATCTTTAGAAAATCAATAAATTCCTTAACAAATTGATATAAATCCATCAAAGCCTCCTTGGCTGTTAAGCCGTCAATGTTTGAAGCTTCCCCCTTTATTTCTATGATTTTATCCGGCTCAAGCAAAACTCTTTCGCCTCCTTTTTCTGTCTCAATAACATCTTCGATAAAAGAATTAATGGCATTTAAAAACCTGCCGGTTTTCAAAACTATATCTCTGTAGCCCTTATTCTGAGCTATAATCAGCCTTTCTCTATATTCGTTATTTTTGGTTAAGGTGGCAGATTGGAGCTGTTCCAGAATCTGGCCGTAGTCCTCCATAGTCCTTATGGTCTTATTATAGAGTGTAAAAAAATCATCTCTGGTAAAAGAATGACCGAAATCAAGCCTAAGGTTTTGTTCGCTTAATAGTCCGAGGTACTCCCTTCCAAAAAAGTTTAAATACGACCAGATTGAATTTATCTCTTCATTGGTAGAAAGTTTGTTCAGTTTCTCGATAATAACATTTCTCAGAATGTAATAATTACCGATCTTCGGTTGTTGTGAGTCTGATAAATATTTTTCTAAATCCTCGATGTAAATTTCATATTTTTTAAGGTCAGCTTCGGTAATAACTTTTTTTGCAAGCTTTGTCAGGTCTCTATCGATTTCCTGAATAGTCTTAACAAAGGAATCTTTTTTAGCCTGGTCTTTTGTCGAGTTGTAGATTGATTCATATTTTTTTTTAACTTTAATAATTTTAGCCTCAATATGATCCTTGGTAAAATCTATTAATGAATTAAATTCCATACCCCTCTCCAAATTCTTTTATGAAATTATTATAAGATAACTATAAAGAAAATGCCAGCAACTTTATAATTTCCTTGATCTGCTCCCCTCTTTCATTTTTTCTTCCATTTCTTTTGTCTGCTCATAAGGAGCAACCTTTACATAAGCCCCTTCCTTATAAAAAGTTACGAACTTATAGTCGTTCTTAACGATTAAAATCTCATTTTTAATCTTTATCTTTACACCCGGATAAACAGTTTTGGAAGCCGCTATTTTAGCATCCTTTCCAAGTCCGTCAATATAAGCCTGAAGTTGCCGGATCTGTTCATCAAGGGCAGCCATTTCCTGTTTAAACTCGTTATTTTTTAATGATAGGTTATTAAATAACTCCTGCTTATCCAAAGGCAGTGGACCGGTAGTCATCAATCCTGAAAGATTTGAAAGCTGCTGCAATATGTCAGGCCAGGCCTTTGCGATTTCATCCTTACGCTTATGTATTTCTGCGAATTTATCTTCTGCCTCCGAATCGATTCCGGCTTCAATCAGAGTCTCTGTATAGGATTCAGCCCCGAGATATTTGGCATTAATTTCTAAAAGAGCTCTTGCCCTTCCCCCGGCTATCTGGGATCTCTTACCTCCCTGGCAGATTATCTTTTTCTTGCAATCAACATTGCTGTGCAGTATATATTCAGAAACTATTATATAACCCTCAGCTTTAATATTTGCTCTTTCTATAAATTTAGCGTATAGATCTCCCGCACAGAGAATATTGGCCTCATCCTTACCCTGAACTCCCTGCCTTATAATGATATTTCCCTCTGCAACCACCCTGGATTTGCCGATATTTCCTTTGATCTCAATATTAGCCCCTGAATAAACCTTGAATGTATCATTTACATTACCGTAAATAATAATATTGCCTGGAAAATTAATATCCCCTGTGGTCAAATCCACATCGCCGTTAACCTCATAGACAGGTTCGATTTGTATCTTGTTGTTCTTAAAAAGAACCTGGCCGTTAATATCAGCAATAATTTGTGTCCCATCAGGTGATAGGTGAGTATTGTTTCCGTTTGAGAGTTTGAGGTCTCTACCATCTCTTGCCGGTATTACCCTGCCTGTAATGGTTTTTCCTGCTTTACCCCTCTCCGCAGGCGATTTTGATGCTACAACCTGGCCGACTACAACACTCTGGACAATATCAAGCTTATGAAAATCCACACTGCCGTCTTCTGCAATTTCAAACTTTACTTCATCTTTCCCGGTTTTAAAATGATACTTTATTTGTGAATCTTTTCCCTCATACGGAGGGTCTCCTTCCGCGATTATTATAGGCATATTATAAAGTTCATTCTCTATTGCATCTTTAATAGTTGATTCTTTTACTCCAAAGTATACATTCTTTGACTTTAAAACCGATATTACCTCATCGGGGCTGATCACCCTGCCGTATTTTTCAGGTTTTGTCATTGTCATGTATGTCTTCATTTCATCAGGAGAGATTTGAATCTGAAACTTACTATCATATTGGGAGGCTGAGTATTCGGCTATCTTTACATACTTTCCACCCGGCGCTTCAATCTCTTTTTTTACCGCGTTTTCGTTAAATTTAATAATCTCCCTACCTAATAAGTGCACTTGAATATCATGAAAGCTAACAGCTTTACCTCCGCCATTCGGAGGATCAATTTTTAATAGTACGCCTTCTCTGGTTACAGTAACCTTGAATTTACCATCCTGATTGATTGATATAGATGGTTCTTCAAAGGCGTAATCCAGAGCTTCCATTGGGATTTGCTCTTTGTTTGAATTTCCCTGTGATAATCGGACTAAAATCTTATTGGGCTTTTTCCCAAGACCGAATAAGCCGCCCTGGCCTCTTTCAAGTATCTCATACTCCAGATTTACTATACTTGTATTTAATTCTTCAGCTGCAGTCTTGAGTGCTTCTTCGACTGTATAGGCAAATACCTCAATCTCACTAAAATCCGGCTGGACACGCTCCTTTACACCGACCATGTCCTTTTCCTGGTCTTGATCCAATAAATCTTTCAACCTATCCATATTTACCGACCTTTACAAGCGTGCCGCTTGATCCAAACAATGCGGTCGTTAATCTCTTCGATAAGCCGCTTCTATCATATGTTTTCCGAACCACATCAGCCTATCTCTGAATTCAATCTATCAAATTGACTCCCGCTATTTTAAGTTTTTTTATTTCTACCCGCGGCATTAATTTCATTATAAAATATATTTTCTAAATAGGATTTCTCCTTATGAAAGCCGGCGGAATATTGAGTTCCGCTCTATACTTTGCTACGGTTCTTCTTGAAATCTGTATTCCCTTCTTTTTAAAGATCTGGACAATTTTATCATCACTTAGCGGATTGTTTTTGTCCTCCGCATCGGTAAAAGTCTTCAATGTTTCCTTCACGCTTTTTGACGAAGTATCCCGGTTGCCGATATTAGTTGAGAAGAAGCTCTTTAAATTGATTATACCTTTATTCGTTTGTATATATTTATCTCTTACAACCCGGCTAACCGTTGATTCGTGAATATTTAATTCATCGGCAATATCCTTCAATTTTAAAGGAATTTGGTACTGGTATCCTTTCAAAAAGAAATCTTTCTGCTTTTCAATTATCTTCAGGATTACCTTAAAAATTATCTCTTTCCTGGATTTGAGATTTTCAATCAAGAATCTTTGCCTTTTCAATATTCTCTCTCAAAAATTGCTTATCCTCTTTATCCAGAATTGTTTTCTTACCCTTATATATATCTCCGCTATAAAGTTCCAGGCAATGTTTGTTCAACCTGATATCAGGGATATATTCATCGTTTAAGGTAAGCTGAATTCCATTTTCGTTAACCGAAACAAAAGCATCGGGTATAATATATTGAGGAATCCCCATTGAAAATTGTGATGCCGGAACAAGGTTTAACTTACTGATGTTTTCTATAGCCTTTTCGATTTTATCATAATTAACCCCAAGATCTTTGGCAATTTTTGAGTAAAGTTTTTTTTCAAGAAAATCCCTGCACTCGTTTAATATTCTGTATTCAAGGCTTTTGCCTCCGAATTTTTCTTCCGATTGTATCAACAGATATTCGTGTGAAGAATAAGAAGCAACTCCAATCGGTTCAAGCTTCTGTATTTTCTTCCTCACCTCCTCAAATTCTTTTAAAGTTATGTCAGAATTTTCAATAACAGATTCAGCCGGCAAGGTATTTACCTGCCCCTTTTCATCAACTTTCTGCAGAAGACCGTTTTCGTTTAAACTTGATAGAATAATTTCAGCGATTTGCTTTTCTCTGTCTGAAAAAAGCTGGTCTCTTACCTGTTCCATCATATATTTATATAAATTAAAATCATAAACCGAAAGGTTTTCAAGGAAAGCCTGATTATCAAAGGACCCCGATCCTTTATGTTTCAGGTAAGATTTTTTTTGATTCTTCTTCTTTTTTTCCAGTATTAAAGCGGGGTTGACTTTAGCTTCCTCTTCAATCTTTTCCTTAAGCTCCAGACTGGGGAGCATCACAAGTTCGAGTGTCTGTATTAAGGCCGGAGAAATAATCTGCCTTTGCTCCTGGCTTATTTCAATTTTCATAATAAATATCTCCAAAAAATCAAACCAAATTAATTTTATTAATATCTTTAATTATATTTAATATGTTGTAACTTCACAAACTTTTATCGGATTTTATTTGCTATAAATCTTCATAAATTTAGTGGGGTATTGTCTAAAGTTTTTTTATCAATAACTTATAACTAATTAAGGTTTATAAAATCAACTAAAATTTATCTCTCTCCCTGTGTCATTCCGATTTATTCTTCTCGTTATTCTTATGAGGAATCTCCTTAAACCGACCGAATTGTTTAAAAGAGATTCCTGATAAGAATATATCAGTTTTAGAATCGGAATGACTGACATAGGGGAGCTTTCATAAAAACACTTAGTTTTTTAGAACACTATTAGGATTTTGATAAAAAATATTCCGATAAAGTCTTGACTTTACATGTGTATAATTATAATATAATTGAACGGATATTAAAGGGAGGTTTGTATGCTGTTAAATGTGATTTATGTAATAGTTTTTTTGCTGATAGTTTTATTTGCAACAATTAAGATAGTCACCGAATATGAAAGACTTGTGATTTTTAGATTGGGAAAGTTCCATAAAGTAAAGGGCCCCGGGCTTGTTTTTATTATTCCCGGAGTTGACAGGCCGGTGAAGGTTGGACTGAGGACTGTGACATTAGATGTCCCTCCACAGGATATTATTACAAAAGATAATGTTTCGGTCAGCGTCAATGCGGTTATTTACTTCAGAGTCATTCACCCGGACAAAGCGATAATTCAGGTGGAAGATTTTATGTTTGGGACATCCCAGATGTCTCAAACGACGCTCAGAAGTATTATCGGGCAGTTTGAACTGCAGGATATACTGTCGCAGAGAGAGAAAATCAATGCGGAACTTCAAGTAATCATCGATGAGGCGACTGATCCCTGGGGGATAAAGGTTTCCAGGGTTGAACTAAAGGATGTAATCCTGCCGGAAGAGATGAAAAGGGCAATGGCAAAACAGGCAGAGGCTGACAGGGAAAGAAGGGCTAAAGTAATTGCAGCGGAGGGCGAGCTCCAGGCATCTGAAAAACTCCTGCAAGCCGCGCAGAAAATGGTCCAGGAACCGATGACAATGCAGCTCAGGTACCTGCAAACCCTTACTGAAATATCCACAGAAAACGCAACAACAATAGTTTTCCCGGTTCCATTAGATATGATGGAGATTTTTAATAGAAATAAATAATTGAAATATTCACTATTTAAACGGGATTTCTTAAGAATTATCTATTGAATGCCGATTTATGTAAAAGATAGTTTTACTTTTGAGGTAGCTTAATGGAAGGATATAAGAATTACCGGGAAGTGGAAATTGAAACAGCCAGCGGCCTGAAACTGGTTGTTATGCTTTATGCCGGAGCTGTAAAGTTCCTGAATCTGGCTAAGGAAGGAATACATCACCGAAAGCTGGATATGGCAAACAATAATATTATTAAGGCTCAGGATATTGTCTCAGAATTAATGTCCTCTTTGAATTTTGAGGCGGGAGAGATAGCTCATAATCTTTACAGTCTTTATATTTATATAAATAGAAGGCTTCTTGAAGCTAATATTGAGAAAAATACAGAAATTATAAATGAGGTGATTAAGCTTTTAAACACCTTAAAAGATGCCTGGGAATCTATTTTAAAAACTCAGAAAAGCGTAGAAATTACAAAAAAGTCGAGCAGTTTAAACATCGCAGGGTAATATTATTTTGTGAGGTACCGATATGCCGGATGAAAATATCGAAGTATTAGATGATTTTATTTTAGATATGGATATAGAAACAATTACTCTTGATGATATGGAAATGAAAGAACCAAACGAACCTGAAGAAATAATAGAAGAAAGTGAAATTTCAGATAAAGCTCCTGTTGATAAAGAAGTTGCGAAAGAATTCCCATTTACAAAAAATATAGGTATGGAAAATCAGGGTACGCCGATTAATTTGCAGGGTAATATTACAATCAATGTATCGGAAAGTGAAATATCTCAGAAAAGAGAAATGGGGGAGTTTCTTGAGGTAGCCGAGCCGGAAATAAGCAGCGGAAGTCTTGATATGATAGAAGAAACGCCTGAACCGGAACTTCCCAAAGAAGAAGGTTTTCTGCAGGAAGAACCTGTCCAATCTGCCGGGTCTATTACTGAAGAACAGCCGGAAGAATTAAGCGCCGGTAATTACCAGACGGAAGATGATATTATAACAATTGATGGCAGCGACCTTGATAAAATGATTTATGGAAGTGAAGAAGAAACTCCTGCCCCCGAAGAAAAGGTTGTTTTGGAAGAAATGCCTTTTGCCGAAGAAGCTGCTGTTTCGGAATCAACAGCTACAGTTGAAGAAATACCGGCGAAAGCTCAGGAATTTGCATTTGAGGAGCCGGTTTCCTTAGAAACCCCCGTTGCCGCAGAGACTTCAATGGAAACTCAAATTTTAGAAAAAGCGCCGGTTTTAGAAGAAGCACAGTTTTCCCATGAAGTACCTGTTACGGAAGAAATGAGTTTTTCCAAAGAAGCGCCGGTTTCCGAGGAATTGTATTCCGAGGAACTACCGCCCTTCGAAGAACAATCAAAAAGTGAAGATGTTTCAGCAAAGGAAGCCGCAGAGAAAATTGAAGAGGTATCTGTTGTTGAGGAAAAAGAAGTCCGGGAAGAAGTTGTCCCCCTTGCAGAAGAAACAGAGGAAAAAGAAGAATATGTTTCAGTAAGAAAAGGCGCTTACCCTGAGTACGTTTCTGATACAGGCGAATATGACACAGGTGTAGAAACTTATGAAATACCGGAGTCAGGAAACCCGGAAGAAGCAAAATTAATTAAAGAACCAATGCCCCTAAGAAAAAAGATTTTTAATAAGGGTACTGAAAACAAAGTTGAAAAGGAAGCCGCCGCTGAAGAAATAATACCCCTGCCGGAAGAAACTATTTTTACTGAGGAACCTGTTTCTTCGTTTGAAATGCCGCCTGTAAACGCCGAGTACAATGCCGATGAAGAAGAGGCCGGCATTTATGAACCTGTTAACGATGTTAGCACATATGAAACTGAAGAATTAAAATTAGAGGAAACTCCCCTGGAAATAGCTCCAGAGGAGGAAGAATTAATAAAAAAAGAAACCGAAGAAGTTAATTTGTCTGAAATGGAAGAAGCCCAGCCTGTCATTGAAGAGGCTCAACCTTCTATGGCTGAAAAAGTCGGGATTGAGGAAGTAGAGGATTTCAGCTTTGATCTTTCTGTCATACCGGATGTCGCTGAAATTGAAGAAGATGAACCGATTGCGCTTTCTTTAGATGAATTAAACAATATTGATATATCTGAAGGGAATGTTGTCGATTATAGTCCTCCTGTTGAGACTGCGAAGGTTGCTGAAACATCAGAGATTAAGGGCAGTGAAAAGGTAGAAACCATAGGCACTTTAAATGAGCCTTTAGAGGAAGTTAAATCTGAAATGGCTTTGGGAAAAGAAGAACTCTCGCTGGATGAATTAAATGATGTTCAAAAGGATATATCTGAAAAGGAAGATGTGGAAGGGAAATCAACAATAGAAGGGGTTTCACCTCTCGAATCTAAGGAAATGAGAAAGCAAATCATTGAAGAAAAGATCGATGACTTGAGTTTTGAGACAAAAGATGAGCTTCGTTCGGTTTTATCTTATCTTGATAATTTGCTTGAGAGCCTTCCTGAAGATAAGATCAAGCAGTTTGCAAAATCAGATTATTATGATCTATATATTAAAATCCTTGATAAACTTGGTATTTAAGGGAAATAATCCGGATGGGACTGAGAGAAAGGGCGCTTCAATACAGGGAAGTTTCGGTTTATGACATAATAAATAAACTGGAAGGTATATATGAGGATAGGGGATTAAAGAAAACCGAACTGATTGAAATTAAAAATGAAATCAATAGAAGACTATCGGATGCAAATGAAAAACTGAAAAAGAAATCATCTTATATTCAGGCTTTATATGAAATAATCAAGATTACTCATTCAAAAAGCAATGCCAATTCTATTTTTTATAAAATCATGGAAATTCTAAAGGCTTATATCGGAGCTGAAAAATTCATTATTTTTTCTAATGAAAGAAGTAAATTGATCATAAAAAAGGAAAATGGTTTAAACAAATCGATTTTAGACAGGGAATTAAAATTATCAAAAGAGGAAGAAAATCTATTATCGATATGCAAAACCGATATTATACCATATTCAGTAAAGGAAATAATTGACGAAAATTTACAACCCTTTGAAAAAGAATGGTTTTTACTCGTACCTCTTTCATTCTGTGGAGAAGCTCTTGGCGGTATTATAATTTATACCCAGGATCATAATAAAATCAAGAACGATGATGCCGAATTAATACAATTTTTTTCAATAGTCTCATCATTAATATCTTCAATCCTCTGGGCTGCCATTAAGACAACCGGTGAAAGCTGATTTATACCAAGTTGCATTCAAAATGAGTATTGACGAACTTTTAAATGCTTACTGAGTTTCTTATTAATTGTAACTCAGTATTATTCATATCTCAGTGCTTCGATAGGGTTCAAACTAGCGGCTCTTCTGGCGGGATAAAACCCGAAAAATACGCCTACAAAAAGCGAGAAAAAGAATGCTAAAAATATAATCGGTATTGAAAATACTATAACAAATCCTGCGGCGAACCTCACAAACAAAGCGATGAAAAAACCCAGAATTATTCCGACTGCTCCTCCGATTAAGCAGAGAACCACTGCTTCAACAAGAAACTGGGTCATTATGTCGGACTCTTTTGCACCAACGGCCATACGTATGCCTATTTCTCTTGTTCTCTCGGTAACCGATACAAGCATAATATTCATAATACCTATTCCTCCAACGAGCAGGGATATTCCTGCTATGGATGCAAGAAAAGCCGTGAGTACTCCAGTCGTTTGATTTGCCGTATTAATTACATCCGTTTGATTCATGATTGAAAAGTCTTCGTCTGCTCCATCCGGTATTTTATGTGATTCCCTGACTATTACTTTTATTTCATCCTGGGCTGCGCTCATATCTTCGCTTGTAATACTGCTGCAAATAATCTGATTGATAAAACGGTTGTTGCTTAACCGATATTGTACTGTTGTGTAAGGGGCTAAAATAATGTCATCCTGGTCGGCCCCGCTTGCGGCGAAACCTTTCTTGCCGAGAACCCCTATAACTTTAAAGGGTTCGCTTCGGATCCGGATTGTCTGGCCAATGGGGTTTGAATCACCAAAAAGGTTAGACACTACAGTGGCTCCAAGAATGCAAACCTTGGCTTGAACCTTAACATCCGTATCAGTGAAAGGATTGCCATCGGCAATTGTCCAGAGCCGTATACCCAGAAAATCAGGTGAAACACCATAAATGGAAGTTGCCCAGTTGCCGGTACCCCCGATAACCTGGGCGCCGACACGTATCACCGGAGAAACACCGGATAAAAGTGTTGCTTCTTTCTTCAACTTGTCAACATCGTTAAAGGTAAGACGCGAACCTGTTCCACCGCCGAGACTCACACCACCCTGTCTGAACGCGACCGGATAGATTGTAAGGAGGTTGACGCCAAGGCTGCTTATCTGGTCTTTAATCTGTTTCTGCGCACCCTGACCGATTGCCACCATTACTATTACCGAACAGATTCCGATAATGATTCCAAGCATTGTGAGCAGGCTTCTCATCTTATTTTTCAATATTGATTGGATTGCTATTTTAAAAAGACTTATTATAATCATCTTAATCCCCCAATGTTTTCAAACTGATTTTAATTTGGGTAATGTATTGGTCTCTGATAATATTACCATCCCGGAATTCAACGATCCGCTTGGAAAATTCGGCGATGTCATGCTCATGAGTAACAAGGACAATGGTTATACCCTGGTCATTCAATTCCTGAAAGAGGGCCATTATTTCTTCACTTGTTTTTGTATCGAGGTTTCCGGTAGGCTCGTCGGCAAGAATCATATTTGGTTTATTTACGAGAGCCCTCGCTATTGCGACCCTCTGTTGCTGTCCTCCTGAAAGCTGGCTCGAGTAATGGTACATTCTGTTCTGGAGCCCGACTTTTATCAGGGCCTCTATGGCTAATTTATGTTGTTCCGCCCGGTTACTATTATTTCTGTTATATAAAAGAGGAAGTTCTACGTTTTCAAGGGCTGTTGTACGTGACAGCAAATTAAAACCCTGAAATACAAAACCTATCTTCTGATTCCGTATTGAGCTGAGTTCGTCTTTTGTCAAACTGTTAACCAGAATGCCATCAAGATAATAATTTCCCACAGAAGCAAGATCAAGACAACCCAGAATATTCATTAAAGTGCTTTTACCGGAACCGGAAGCTCCCATTATGGCGACAAACTCACCCTGCTTAACCGTCATGTTAATCCCCTTCAGGGCCTCGACTTTAGCTTCCCCGGAACCGTCGGGGTCATAAATTTTAACTACATTTTCTATACGTATAACATCATCTTTTAATTCCATATCAACCTCTTCTTTGTACCGTTTCAGAATATCAACCGTATTAACGGCCGAATCCCCTTCCTCCTCCTCCAAATGCGTTAATAATGTTTGGCGACGCTCCCTGTGCGCTTCCCGTATTTGCGGTAACACTATAGCCGGAGATTATCTGCATACCCTCTACTACTGTGTTTGTAAAATTCCCAAAACTTAAGGGTTCGATTTCGGTCATCTGGCCGTCGTTTAAACCGGTCTTAACAAATATTCTCCGCATTTTTCCACTTTTTTCATCTGTTGTCCAGAGGACTATTCTGTTCTGCTGACCTTGCTGAGCCGCAGAAGAATTGAATCCTCCTCCTCCATTCGGCGAGCCTCCGCCGAACTGACCCCTTCCCTGGGCTCCAGCCATTGCACCGGCTTGTCCGCCAAAAAATGAATTGTTAGGCCCTCCCGGATTCTGGGTTCTACTATAACTTCCCCTGGTGTTTGTCAGCAAGCCAAGCTGTTTGAGCATTTCCTGAGTAGGCCTGAATTTGAACGCCGCATTTGGAAGTTTCAGGACGTTTGTTCTGCTTTCCACAATAATATCAGCCGTGGCAGTCATTCCAGGTAAAAGCAGGCCTTCTTTATTATCCACATCAACTACAACCGTGTAATTAACAACATTCTGTATTACAGTGGGCTGAAGACGAATCTGGCTGACTTTTCCATTGAATTTTCTGTCGAGATATGTCTGAACCGAAAATCTTGCAGGTTGACCGATCTTTATCTTGCTTATATCGCTTTCGTCAACATTAGCGTAAATCTGGAGTGTTGACATATCGCTTGAAACTGTGAAAAGGTAATTTGAGACCTGCCCACTTCCGACGACCGATCCTATCTCAACGTTTCTGTCGATAATAATGCCGTCTATCGGTGAAGTAATAGTGGCGTATCTAAAGTTCAATCTTGCCTTTTCAAGCTCGGACTTTGCTGTCTTAAGGGCAACCTGGCCCGATACAAGATTTAATTTTGCCGTTTCCAGGTCTGTTCCCGACGCGTAGTTTTGATCATACAGGGCCTTGGTATTGCTGTAGTCTCTCTCGTTTTGTTCAAGCTGAACGGTTGCTTTTTCATAGGAAAACTCCGCTTCGTCTAAGGCCACTTTGAGCAGAGAAGAGTCAAGACGGGCCAGAGGCTGACCGGCTTTCACCTTCTGGTTATAATCCGCAAGTACCTCGGAAATAGTACCTGATATTTCTGCATTTACATTAACTGTCAGTAATAAATTCAATGTTCCGGTACTCGTTATTACAGATTCAATATCGCCGCTTACAACTTTTACAAATTGAAAAGATTTTTTATTATTTGTTTTTGAAATAATAATTAATATTACGGCAATTATTATAATAACCCCTGCCGCAATAGCCGCAATCCTGTAATTTTTCTTCATAATTATCTCCTTATATGTTGCTCCCCTCCTAATTTAGGAGGGGTTGGGGGAGGTTAGATATCTACCACCCCTCACCCCTCCTAAATTAGGAGGGGAATTTTATATTGATTCTCCTATCTTTATTTTTAGATTAAGGTAACTTGAATAAAAGTTATAAATAGACTGTAAATAGTCCGAAACCGCCTGCCGATAGCTTGATTCCGAATCATTTATGTCTATAAATGAGGCGGTTTTTAACATGTACATTTTTTTAGCCAGATCTAAACTCATTGCTGCCACATCTACATTTATACGCTCGCTTTCAACTGTTTCACTGTATTCCTTTAGCTGCAAAATCAATGTTTTTACCAGCAGAGTTACTGTATTAATCTGTTCATCCCTTGCAAATTCATACTTTTTTACATTTTCATCGTATTCTATTATTGAATTTTCCCTCCTTGAAAATGGGAGCCAATCCTCAATTGCCGCCGATATTCCTAATCCGGCCGACCAGGAAGGAACCCAGGAGCGTGAGTTGCTTGTGTAAACATCGTTGTTGCCGCGTTCATAATCGTACTTGTAAGCAAGAGAGCCGGTAATAGTCGGAACCCTTGATAATTCCTGGGTTTGTTTATTGAGTTTTGCCACTTCAAGATTATATATATTATTTTTTAGAGTAATATCATTTGATAGGGCTAAATCGATGTATTTATCCATGGGTAAAGGCTCATTCAGAGCGTTTGTTGTTTCAAAAAGATTCCCGATAAACTCAACCTCATCATAATTTGTGATTCCTAGTTCATTGCAGAGATTAATTTTTGCAATCAAATAAGCATGCCTTGCCGCGATGATCTTGGGCTGGTTGTTTTGATAGGCCAGTTTTGATTTGAGAAAATCCAAAGCATTTGTATTACCGTACTTATAATTCTGTTCGGCGAAATTCATCTGTTCATGCAGGTCTTTGTCAGCAGTTTCGCTGTTTTTTATATTTTCCTCTAAAAGAAAAAGATTGTAAAAATTTGTTAAAGCGGTCAATATTGTTTGATTTTTTTGATTTTCCAGAGTTTTCTTTAATAACTCCAGATTCAAAGTCTGGATATTTACAGCGTTTTTATATTGAAAGCCGTTATATAAAGTCTTGCTGAGGGTTAATCCTGCGCTGTAATTATCAGGGAACTGGTTTGTGACAATAACAGTCTGCCCATTCTGAATTATCTGCTGTATTTGATTATTTGTGTTTCCATAGACATTGTAGTTATAAGCGCCGGAGACTGAAAGATCGGGAACGAAAAAATCGGCGTAACTCTCATTAAGCTGCGCCTGAGCAATTTTCACGTTCTTTTCAGCCTGCCTGACATCCAGGCTGTTATTTAGGGCCAGCTGTCTTACATTATCAAGAGTAAGAGTTTTTATTTCTCCGTAAGAATAACCGATAAAAAAAATGAAGATGTTTATCAAAAAAAGTGCCCGCCTCATAGCCTCTCCTTAAATCAAGTTGCATTCAAAATGAGAGTTAACGAACATTTGAATGCTTATTTGGTATTATTCTGTTTCTTATTTATTGTTTTGATTGAAATTCTGTATTATTTATATTGTTCCAATATGATATTTAAGCTGAAAACAATTATAAAAGATGCAATATTTTTGTCATGAATAAAGTTATTAATTATACTATAGCATTAATGTAGTGTAAAGTTATATTTTAAAAGCAATTACATTTCCACCCATGTCAATCATTGAAGAAATGCTATTCTATTGATGTTTAAAAGAGGTTGTTAATAATGTTCTGGAAAATTGTTTTATTATTCTTATTTCTGATAAATATTCAACTTTATTCAAGAAGCGGCTTTGGCAACCTTTATGATCCCGGGCGGAGACTTTTTAACATAAGTACAAAGTATTTCGATATTATTTATTCACTGGAATCAAAGGACAGCGCGTTTTATCTTTCAACTTTTGCAGATTCGACTTTTGAAAGGCTCAACTCTTTTCTTAAATCAAAGCATAAAGAGAGGATTACCGTTATAATTACTCCTGATGCTGAACTTGAAAACGGTATGACTTCAATCGCGCCCTTTACACATATAATTCTTCTGGATTATCATATTAATACTTCCTGGTTTAATGAAAAGGAGTACTTTAAAGACCTCTTTACTCATGAATTAACCCATGCAATTTCGCTTAATATAAAAAGCAGTTTATTTGAGGTATTGTCCACAATATTCGGTAATTATATGACGCCGAATATTACTATGCCGGAGTTTATGATTGAAGGGGTCGCTGTGAGTTTTGAAAGCCTTGAAGGTAACGGACGTGTATTTGATCCTGCGGTCAGGGAAGAATTAAAACAGGATATCCTGGAAAACTGTTTTAAAGATCCTGCACAGGCCTCCGGAGCATATGATCTATACCCCAGGGGCAATGTTTATTACTATTATGGGGGTCTTTTTAATCATTACATCCAGGAAAAATATGGTATGGATAAATATGCACTGCTCTGGCTGAGAAACGGCGGTAATTTTCCTTATACTTTGCCTCTTGTTTTTAAAGATGTTTATGGAATATCCATTCTTAAGGAGTGGAATAATTTTAAAGATTCTTTAAAAGTGAATGGCCCAATCGATACCAACACAAATATTATTTTTCCCTTTAACGTGAAAAAAAAGACTATAATTTCTTCTCCAGTTTTATCCAGCGGCAAAATATTTTATGATGACGGCTTTGAGGATGCAATAATGGTCTATGATATAAAAGAAAGGAAAGTTGCGAAGCTTCTTGATATGGATGGAGACATTGCTGTTTCGGGAGACGGAAGCCGGCTCCTTATAAAGGGATCAACAATGGTTAATGGCGTATATAAAACAGTAACACGGGTTTATGATATAAAAAATAAGAAATATCTTTCAAAAAAGATCGAAACTATCGGAGAAGCAAATTTTTTTAATAATGATATTGTAGCTGTAAAATCCAGAACCCATAAAACCGACCTTGTGCTGATAAAAGAAAACGGTGATATGAAAACACTGTTTTCCGGGAGCGAAGACATATCTTTGAGAAATCCCGTCCAGTATAGCGATAATGAAATAGTATTTCTTCTGATAGATAAAGGGATCAGAAAAATAAGCAAATATAATATTGATACCGGAGAGGTTTCTGTTTTTGACATACCTGCGGATTATATCGGCAGAATAGGTGTTTATGATGGAAAGATCATATTTTCTTACAATAATGATTACACTTTCTATAAACTGGGAATTATAGATAAAGACAGGGTCTTCCTTCAGACTAACAATATTTCAGGGGGAGTGTTTGATCCTATGATTGACGGAGACTCGATTTATTATACAGGCAGTTTTTCGGAAGGTAATTCTATTTTAAAATACCCGGAGAATCTCGACCATCTCGATGGAATTATAACGAATTACAGGCTTGATAAATATGAAACTAAATATTCAGAAAATGAAGAAAATAAAATTGTAAATAATAGTACAAATCTTAAAATAAGGGATTATAATCCCCTTCTGTATTTTCTACCGCATCTATGGGTTCCATATTTTACCCTTGGTAAAAACAATATACCTGACAGTGCCGGGATTTTTACATATATGCAGGACCCGGTTTATCAAAACAGTATTATGCTGTACACAACATATAATTATATAAAAGAATTTCAGAACGTCAATGTTAACTGGAATAACACTTCCTATCCCATAAATTTTACAGCCGCCTTTTCCGATTTCCTTCCATATTATAATTCCATAAACAGCTACATACGTCAAACTGCGTTTTCCCTTAATCTGAATTATGTTCTTTATTTTATACCGATAAATTATTACTTTACCCTTGGTGGTACGGCCTCTTACAATTTATGGACTTTTGATACCAGTCAGAGTTCCGCATATTACTGGAACAATAGTTTTAATACAACTGTCGCTACAGCTTATGCAACTTATTCGACATCGCTGCAGAAATATAATTTTTATGATTATAAGGGATTTGATATTACAGCCTTTTTTGACCAGATTGTAGGGGAAGAGTATTATAAAACAGAAACAAGCATCAATGTTTATCCCTCGATTCTTCCTGTTATTATAAATATTAATGTGGCTTACAGTCCTTGGAAATTTTTTAACCTCGCTTCGGAAAGTTTATACTTCGGGAATGATCATTATCCGGCCTATAATGAATACAGGAATATAGACTTAAATTCGAGTTATTTTTTAAGCGGCGGGATTAATGCACTTCTTTTCAACTTTGAAATTCAAAAAGGCTTCTGGCTTTTGCCTTATTATATTAACAGGCTTTACCTGACAGGCGGTTATAGAAATGCATATATCGAAGATCAGTATTTTTATTCGGTCTATACGCGCCTCAACCTTGGGTCTTCGGTATTGTACGGAGTTCTTCCTTTTAATATCTATCTTGAGGGTAACTATGCCTTTAATACAAAAAGCTGGGGATTTTATTTCAATATGGACCTGCCGATATAGGCAGAATATGTAAAGTTATAGGCTTATTTTTGACGAAATACTATATGTTTAATAATTTTTTTCATTTTGAGAGGCTTTTATGGATCCGATGTTCAGGCTTGGAAATGATAAAAGAACGCTTCGAGTCATGCTTGAAAAGATTGAGCAGATCTATCATATTAAAGATATCAATATGCTGATGAATAACATATTGCTTGAAAGCCGGATATTCACAAGTGCAGAGGCCGGCTCCATATTTCTTGTGGAAAATAATGTGCTTAAATTCAATTATGTACAGAATGATGTTGTATTTAAAAATGATATTTTATCCAACAAATACATTTATACTAACCAGGAGATAGAGATAAATGATAAATCTATAGTAGGTTATTCAGCTCTGACGGGAAAATCATTAATCATTCAAGATGCCTATCATATTGATAAAAAAGCGCCTTATTCCTTTAATCCATATTTTGATGAAATATCATCATACGTTACTAAATCGATATTAGTAGTGCCCATTATAAATTCCAATAATGAGGTTACAGGAGTAATAGAGCTGATAAATGCCAAAAACGCGGATAAGAAGGTTGTTTCATTTACTCCAAAAGACCGGCTATTAATAAATCAATTCGCTTATTGGGCGGCTGTTTCCATTGAAAGAGCTATAATGATAAGAGATATTGTGTTCAGGATGATCAAACTGTCAGAGATGAGAGACCCGGAAGAGACTCAAAAGCATGTTAACCGCGTCAGCTCCTTTTCCGTTGAAATCTATCAAAAATGGGCTGAAAACCATAAAGTTCCGCCGAGTGAGATTAACAGATATAAGGATGTATTAAAGATTGCATCAATGATTCATGATATAGGCAAGGTTGGGATTTCCGATGCGATATTGAAAAAAAAGAATAAACTGGATGATGATGAATTTGATGTTATAAAATATCACACTATTTACGGCGCCAAGCTTTTTGAGAATTCAGAATCCGATTGGGAAAGAATGGCATTGGAAATTTGCCTGAACCATCATGAAAAGTGGGATGGAACAGGGTATCCCGGTAAAATCAAAGATATCAATACCGATTTTGTTCATTTCTTAAAAGGGAAGAAGGGGGCGGAGATTCCATTATCGGCAAGGATTGTCGCTATTTCAGACGTGTATGACGCTTTGATAAACAAGAGGGTTTATAAGGATCCCTGGGAAGAGGATAAGGTTCTCTATTACATCAAACAACAATCCGGCAAACAGTTTGACCCGGAGCTGGTCAGTGTATTTTTTGAGATTTATGATATTATCAAAGCAATCCGTAACAAGTGGGAATCTTAACAAAAGTACCCTTCAACAGTCTCAGGTTTTTTAGTATGAATCAAAAAGTGTTTTGATTGAGAGTTTCGAAGCGAAGTGTGAAATTTCAATTTTGGTTTTAAATTCAATAGTAGTTTTCCGGTCTGGAATCAGGTCGAAGTAATTATCTGTAAAAAAACCTTCACCCTCATCAATGTTTAAGAAAACATTTTTCGAGAGCCTGTCTGTCTGTAGGGAAATTCTGTAACCGTTATTAGATTTGCTTATCATTTTTGTAATCGACGGCTTTTCAAGTTTTAGATTTTTAGGTTTGGTAAAATACAATATATTTTCTGAAAGGTTTGTTTCCTTTAAGATTCCAGTCTTTTCAGTAATTTTAAAAAATAAAAAAACCTCAGTTTCATTAACATCTTTAATTAAATCGCTTTTTTCATATATGGCGGTTATTTTTGATGATTTTGAAGAAAGTTTATCGGTTAAAATTTTTTTCCAGATAATTTTCCCTGAAAAGTCCATCAATTCTAAATGAATTTTGGTAATAAAGGGTTTATTACGATCGGTAATTAAATAAATCTCGATTTTATCTCCGTTAATGTAAGGGGCAATAAGGGTTTCTGAAAATGACCTTCTTGCCAAATAATGCAGGGCTTTCCAGCGCCGGTAATAATCGATGCCTGTCCAGCTTGCGGCAGGCCAGCAGTCGTTTAATTGCCAATAAAGCGAGCCCATACAGTAAGGTTTTGCCCGCCGGTGAGCCTCAAAAGCAGCTTTCATTCCCTCGCTCTGAAGCACCTGGCTAACATAGAGGAAAGATTCAAAATCCTTCGGAGTTTTGTAATCGGCTTCCATGTACTCTTTTATCCTGAGATTACCTATTCCGCTTCGTTGATGAGAAGTCATGACTTCCGACTCAATATTATAATCTTCGGGAATTGTATACCGCCGAACGCTTTTAAATTCAGGAAAGGACTGAAAGCCGTATTCGCTCATAAAACGGGCTTTATATTTGTTAAAATCTGAAAATGAATGCTTCCCATGCCAGACTCCCCAGTAATGCATGTCCCCGGATTTTGTTTCATAAGAAGCCAGTAAGTCTTTTCCAGCCGAAGGTGATGAACGCCAGTAAAAAGCCTTGTCTGTAAGCCTGGAAATTGTGTCCGGTATTATCCGGTGGAATATCTTTTCGTAAGCATCCCAGATTTGTTTTCTTTGTTCCAGGTTATATTTTTGTTTCCAGCCCCAGCCGGCTTCTTCATTACCCTGAGCCCAGGCAACCTCAATTTCATTGTTTCCGCACCACAAAACTATTGAAGGATGGTTCCTCAACCGTATAATGTTATCTGTAACTTCATGTTCAACATTTTCTAAAAAGTCTCTGTCCCCCGGATACATGCTGCATGCGAACATAAAATCCTGCCAAAGCATTATTCCATAATTGTCGCAGAGTTCATAGAATATATCGTCTTCATAAATCCCGCCGCCCCAGACACGAAGCATATTCATATTGGCATCGGCGGCCGATTTTACAACCCTTTCATATTCTTCAGCGGTAATGCGCGGTAAAAACATATCATTCGGAATATAATTTGCTCCCTTAGCGAATACGGGCACTCCGTTCAGTTCGATGTAAAAATTCTTCCCGATTCCATCGGGATCGGGATTTTCGACGATCCTTACTGTCCTTATACCTATTTTCTTCTCAAGACTGTCAAGAACAAGATTATCGGTTTCAAGTAATGCTATTAATGAATACAAATGGGATTTGCCGAGTACACAGACTGTGTGAAAACTCAGCAGATATGTTATAATATTGGTAGACATAAAGCGGAGTAAAGCAATGGGACACATAGAAGGAGAATCGAGAGATCAGATAGTTCTGTTTAATGAAAAATTGGATAATATTGTAGAAGAAGAGCATCCTGTCCGTTTCATAGATGCGTTTGTAAACAAGCTGAACATGAAAAAGCTTGGATTTAAATTAAAAGAGGCGCCAACCGGCAGATATTCGTATAAATCCGAAACGCTTCTGAAAATCTATGTTTACGGATATCTGAACAAGATCAGGAGCAGCAGGAAATTAGAGAAAGAATGCCGGAGGAATATGGAATTGATATGGCTGACAGGACGTCTTGCGCCGGACTTCAAGACAATTGCTGACTTCAGAAAAGCGAATAAAAAAGGGATACAGTCGATATTCAGAGAGTTTCTCAAGTTGTGCCATAAAGCTGGACTTTTATCTTTTGAACTGGTAGGGATAGATGGAACCAAAATCAGTGCGCAAAACCATAATAATAATGTATATCAAAGGAAAAACATTGATGAGGTAATCCGTAGAATAGATCAGAAAATTGAGGAATATCTGAAAGAAATGGATAAAAACGATAAAGAAGAAAAGAACGAATTTGAATTTCTTTCGGGGAATATAGAGGAACGGTTTAGAAATTTAAAGACAAAAAAAGAAAAAGCTGAGGCGATCAAAAGGATTTTTGAGGAAGAATCCTGAATTAGAGAAATATTATGCGAATGACCCGGAAAGCCGGTTTATGAATGACAAAGGGAAATCTGACATAGCGTATAATGTACAGGCTGTTGTGGATAGTAAGAATAAATTGATAGTGGCGATCGATGTAACCAATGAAAATAATGACTTAAAACAGATGAGCAGGATGTGTGATCAGGTGGAAGAAATAAAAGCCGAGTTTGAGGTAGAAAAGGAGACCATCAAGGTATCTGATGCCGGTTATTACAGTGAGCCGCAGATATTGGAATGCCTGGATAAGGGGCATAATGTATATATGGCAAATCCGGAAGATGAATATAAGAGGAGAAATCAAGGCAAAGATATAAAAAAGGGAATATGTGAAAAAGAGTATCGTGCGGATCAATTTAAATATGATAATGAAAGAGACGTATACATTTGCCCGGAAGGTGAGATTCTCAAGCGGAGAGGTGAAGCTATCAGGGTGAAAAGCGGCAAGGAAGTTTATAGGTATGGTTGTAATAGCTGTAAAAACTGCAAAGTCAGAAATAAGTGTACAACAAATAGAGAAGGACGTTTAATAGAAATAGCCGTAAGAAAAGAAGATATTGAAGTGTTCAAGCAAAAAATCCGCTCAGAGATCGGGAAAAAGATTATAGAGAAAAGAAAAGAGATATGTGAACATCCGTTTGGATCGATAAAAAGGAATATGGGGTATAGTTATTTTTTAATGAAGGGTAAGGATAACGTCCTGACAGAATCATGTCTGGCGGGATTCGTACATAATTTTATAAGAGTATTCAATATACTGGGTACAAAGAAGCATATGGAACTGGTTTGCGGATAAAAAATGATATATATGGAGGTTTTGTTCCGATTTCAGAAAAGAAAAAAGTTTTATATCGGAAGAATGCGTAATAAATGAAATTTAGGATAAAATCGGCCGATTTTACCAGGCTACTATGCTGAGTTTTCACACAGTCTGCCATTGCACCACCATAGTTCTGGATTTTTTATAACTATATCAATGTCAACTTTGTTTAAACCAGTTTTTACGTGGAAGTATTTTTTGAATATCCTATTATCTATTGAAATGTTTAATCTCAGGTTTTGAGAATCAGAAGCATTGATGGTAAAAGAGGCAGTCATATCAACCTGCAATTCGGAAACGTTTTTATTTATCAGAAGAAAATTTTCAATCCTGGCAGTATTCCATGCCTTGATAAAAACAGGCCGCCATATACCGCTGGTAACGAAGCGCGGACCCCAATCCCATCCGTAATGGTAACCGGCCTTCCTTGTGAATACACTGACGCGTTTGTCTCCCAATCCTCCTGTCTCGGACTGATCATTTACAGCCGGGAGAGAAAATCCATGTTCGGAGAGCTTTTTTAGACCGGCTTCAATAGGGGATTTGAAATAGACCTTCAAGATATTTCTGCCTGATTTCAGATATTTCCTGCAATCGGCTTCCCAGATACGAAACATATTGTCTGCAGATAGGATTTTTTCGCCATTGAGAAGAATATCGGCATAAGTATCTAGACCGTAAAAAACGATTGTAATGTTTTGTTTATTCAGGATTTCTTCTGGTACCTGAAAAACTGTCCGGTAAATCCAATCCTCTTTGTCAATCCATTGTTCACTTCGCTCATTAAGTCGGTAATAAGGGTCATCAATTTTTTTATTGGCAAGAAGATCGGTATGAACGGTTCCCGGCACCTCAGACGGGAGCCATTCTTCTTTACCCGCCCGGCTGAATTCCCAGCCGTCTTTTATTTCTTGAACAATCATGCCTTTTTGCTTAAAAATCAAATCCTTCATTATTTTATCAAAATACTATTCTTTCTTAAATACTAATAACAGCAGCGCGGCTCCAACAAATATAGATTTTCCGATAAAATAAAAAGCGAGTCCAGTGTTTATGGCATCCGTTCCCTTTTGTATTCCCAGATTAATTAATATCCATAATCCGGCAAAAAAACAAAATAGAAAGGCCAATATTGCAGCAATAATACCGAAACATTTCATTTTTTTGTCCATTTATCATCTCCCTTGAAAATTTTAAAATTACACACTGGCTCCCCCTTTTAAAAGGGGGATGGGGGGATTTTTACTAGAATTTCCTTTTATTATCTTTAAATTCCCCTGCCACTTTTCATCGTTTTGTGTATCCAAAAAGGTAATGACGACTCCTGATAAATATTTATTCTATGGATGATAAAGTAGATTTTATCATTCCCTGTTAAAGTTGTCAAAATACCGAATATCAAGCTTTCTTAGATATTGTTAAATTGGAGAGAAAGGGCGGGTAAATTTATGTTAATTGACAGAAAAATGCAAGGGAATTAAAATGAATTACTATTAACCAAACTGAGCGGCTTTTATTGCACTTTAATTTAAGTATCATAAAAGCCTTGTTGGTATTGATTTAGTCGACAGTCGGCAGTCAACAGTCTTTAGAAAATGAACACTTAATAGGTGAAGAGAATGTCGACTTTCGACTGACGACTGCTGACTTGATTTACAAGGGTTACGAATATTTTTAAACAAGCGGATTTATAATTAACCACTCAGTTTAGGTATTAATAAAGCGGAGGCTTTTTATGATTATACATCCTTCTGATATGAGAAAGGAAGTGAAGGAAAATATGCGGGGTGGGGAAGGTTCTGTGAACCTGCTTCACCTTGTCGAGGTCAACCGGATGACAAACGCAAGGTTAATGGCAAGACTGACAATTGCTCCCGGCTCTGGAATCGGCGTTCATGAGCACTTAAAAGAAACCGAGTATTTTATTATAGAAAAAGGAAAAGGATTATTTACGGATAACGGCGTCGAGAAAGAAATCGGGCCGGGGGATGTGCTTGTAACGGGCGGCGGAGAGTCGCACAGTATAAACAATACGGGGAATGAAGACCTTGAGTTTCTGGCTTTAATCATTACACATTAAAGAGGAAAGTGCTTATCAAAAAGTAATACTGATTTTTAATCAAAACAATACGGTATAAAATTGAAATTGATATTTTCTTAATAAAGGCTTATTTGGAGTTTTTTTAAATGGGATTTTTTATTAAAAAAATTAATATTATATTGATATTTTGCTTATTTTTTGTTTTTATTTTAATAATTATTATGGCTTTAACCAGTCCTGATTTTAAAAATCCGGATGAGCATTTTCATTTAATGGCTGTTAAATATTATTACCAACACTGGCTGCCGCCCAGGATAGGCGAACCTTCCGCAAGAGATACTTATGAAAATGGTATTTCAAGGTTGAATAATCCCGGCGTCGAATATTTTATAACAGGAAAACTTTCTTTAATTTTTAACAAAATAACTAAAAATGAACTTTTATCAGCAAGGTTATTTCCGGTAATGCTATTTTTAATTTTGGTAATAATTTGTTTTATCAGATATTCAAGAGAACCAGAACATCTTATAGTTTTTAGCGTTTTATTAATAACTCCTCAAATCTGGTGTATTTTTTCTTATATTAATGACGATGTTTTCCCTCTTTTTTTATCATTAATTACGGTATCTGAAATTACATATAAACGGGGTTCTTTTTATAGGTTCTTAACTGCAGAACCGGTTTGCGGTTTCATTCAGGGCGGGATTTTATTTGGTTTTTTACTGGGATTGATATCCATCTCAAAGCTCAATTATCTGTGTTTTATTTTAATTGTTATTTTCTATTTTTTTATTTCTTCTGTCGAAGTAAAAAAAATAAATGGAGTTGTACGAAAAAATATTTTTATAAACTTATTTTCGAACTTGAAAATTAATAGAGAAATAATGATAAAATATGGATTGATTATTTTAACGGCTCTTTTTGTTTTTTTACTCCGTTATGTTCTTGATTTATCAATCAATGGTTTTAATAGAAGTGCCGAATTGACAGTCTATCAGGAAAAAATAAATGAGTACTGTTTTAAGCCTTCCACAGCAAAAAATGAATTGAAAAATTTCTATTTCGGTTCTTTTCTGAGAGAGAGGGGAGTGAAGTATTCTGAAATATTCACAATATGGAAATGGCATATTCATACTATAAAAAGCTTTATGGGAGCTTATGGTGATGGCTCCAAGGCATATTATTTATTAATGGTTTTAAATTATTTCATCTTACTTATATATTTATTTTTTATTATCTGGAAAAATAAGCTTTTCAAAAGCGCAATTCTTTTCGCTGGGTTTATCTTTTTTATTGTTTTAATGGTTTTGATTTCTTCCTATTTATCCTGGGTTAGAGATTTTCAAGCCCAGGGAAGATACTTATTTCCGCTTCTTGGAATGCTTTCTCTCTTACTTTTTGAAACAAAAAAAGGTTATAGCTGGTTATATGCTAATTTTTTTATTTTTATCAGTTCATTACTCTCCATTTATTCATTTATATTTATTGGTTTATTAAATTTGAAAATATGATTTTATTAATAAAGTTAAAATCCGGATTTAAGAAACAATAACTTTATTTTTGTATTCGGAATATGAAGTCTTTAAGATATATCTCGACCATGAACCCTTCATGTTGTAATTACCATGGCGGTAAAAGTCAATACCGAATTGTTTAAAATCAATGTCCGGATTTCTCTCTAAAGCCTGCCATATCGATTTTGTCATCATAAGAGGGCCGGTAAATTGTACTCCGGCATCCTTTATTTTCGGTACAATTTTCATTCGCCAGATAGGATATTCTTTGACAATATTTTCTATAATTGTGGAAAGGAAAACATGTCCCGCAGTAAAAGCAAAACCCCAGTTTATAATTATTAAATCCGGATAATTAAGTTTTTCCCTTGCTATTGAAGGTATATCCCAGTCAATATAATCTCTGATTAAATTTTGCTCAAACGAAATAATTGCCTTATCATTTTTATAAATTATTTCTCTAAGCGGTAAATTAACAGATTTGTTAATATCAAAATATACACCGCCTCGCTGAAAGAGGATACAGTATCTCCAGATATCTGTTTTTGGCGCTCCGAAATTTAAGTTCATATATATTTGATATATAGGGTGATCTCCATAATATTCTTTCATATAATTATCCATTCTTATATTATCAAAGAACTCAAAAGAATAATCGGGATTTAAATTTCTAAATTTCTCCAGATTTTTAAAATGAGTCCTTCCTAATTTATTACTTATCCATGTTTGATATACAACATTGGGAATAAGAGATTTAGCCTCGGTATTTGCTGGTGTGAATAAATGATCAATTCTTTTATTAGGATATTCATTAAGAAAAAAAGCTTTTACATTATATTTAATTTGACTTTTAATGCTCATTTTTTTTACTCCTTATACCAAGTTGCATTCAAAGTGAGTGATAACAAACTTTTAATGCTTACTTGGTATTATACCAAGTTACATTCAAAGTGAGTATAAACGAACATTTTAATGCTTACTGAGTTCTTTATTAATATTATTTTGATTGCAATTCAGTATTATATTCTTTCATCTCAAGTATCCTGTCAATTCTGAAAGTTCTGTTTTCTTTCCGGTTTTCACAGTAAGCTGTGATTCCCTCAAACTGCCTGCCCTGAAATTCCATCCTCCCCATCTTAAGCGGGCGGATAACGCGGCAGGTTTTATCGTCCGAAGCCTTCAGGTAAACTATTTCAAGACGCTTTCTATTATTTATGGCATCCTGAATTACAGATCGCCGGCTTTCCATTGAAAGCTCCTTCTCAGATTGACTATAGCGGTATTTAGTCATAAAGTCAACAATAGCGCGGTCCATAAAGATATGGCTTTTTTTAAGAGGCTTTTTCAATATGATCCCTTCGAGGGTCTTCACTCGGCTCAATGCCACATATACTTGGCCTGGAGAGAAGGCTCCTCTGCCTATATCTAAAACCATCCGCTCGAATGTTTTGCCCTGTGACTTATGAATGGTAATAGCCCAGGCAAGCTTAAGCGGATATTGGATAAATGATCCGGCTTTTTCACTAATGGCTGTCATAAGCTTCTCATCATAGTGGTATTCAAAAATATCCCATTCAAAAGGTGTGACATTAACAATCAGGCCGCCGGATAAAACAACAGATATTTCATCGCTATCCTTGCTGAATTTTTCTACTCTGCCGATGCTCCCGTTTACCCACAGCCCATTGGGCTCATTGGTAAGCAGCATTACCTGCGCGTCTTTTTTCAATGAAAGAACCAGGTCTGTCGGGAGGTTTTTCAGATCGAAATCTCCTGAAATTTCTCCCTCAAAATATTTCTCTTTACCCGGCAGGGAATCAAGCATCTCCTGATTTAAAAGGGATGCAGAGTCGTTCCGGGGAGTTAGTGTTACAGAATAATCCGAAACTTCCGGTTTGAACTCCGAATCTACCTGATTATTTAATAAACTAAGGTCTTCATCTCCGATAGTGTTGTTCCTTATCGAGTTCAATACCCTGATAAAATCCGTATCAGACTGCCTGTAAATTTTATCCAGTTCAACAACCTCCATTTTTAATTTTTTGAAAGATTCTGCTGAAAAAAAATATGGAGTATTATAGATTTCTAAAAAACTATTTTTTTCAGAGGATTTCAAAACGGGAGGGAGCTGGTATAGATCGCCGAAAAACAGCATCTGTCTGCCTCCGAAAGGCTTCTGAGGAGAACAGGCTTTTCTTAGAAAGATGTCTGCATAGTCCAGAAGATCGGCGCGCAGCATGGATATCTCATCAATGATTATCGCATCAAAGCTTTTGTACAGCTCTTTTGACTTTTCACTCATTTTAGCGGCTTTTTTTTCTATCGTTTCAAAGTTGATATCCGGTTTAAAACGGAAAAAGGAATGAAATGTCTGTCCGCCGATATTGAGAGCAGCGACCCCGGTCGGGGCAAGAACAGCTATTTTTTTTTTCGTATTATCGCGAAAATACCTTAATAGGGTAGATTTTCCGGAACCCGCTTTTCCTGTAATAAAAATGTTTTTGCCGGATTCTTCCATCATTTTGTAAGCTTTTTTAAATTCTTCGGTCAATTCTATCGGCATTCTCGAGTCTCCTGAAGTCTTATAGGAAAAATCCGATTATTTTTACATATTTGTTATCCATACTTCTGAGGCGGTTGCTGAACTCTTTAGCCAATTTCAGTAAGATATGGGAATATACTTCCATATTATGCTCTTTAAGAAGAACAAATGAAGCCTGTGACAATATAGCAGCTTTAGTTTCCTCAAGAGCGACAACACTGGCTGATCGCGGCAGATTATCTATCAAAGCCATTTCTCCAAAACAGGAACCCGGCTTCATATTTGTTAATGCATATTCTTTACCATTATTGTCCCTCTTCGTTACCTGCACCTGACCCGAAAGGATAATAAAAAATTCATTGCCCAATTCTCCTTCCTCACAGATTGTGGCGTTAACTGGAAAAACTTTCTGTACAAGAAAATCAGAAAATATACATAATTCATCTACTGAAAAGTCTGCAAACAACTTCATTCTGGTTAGAATATTAATAATATCATTTTCCAAAATAACCTCCAACAATGGGTGCTTTTAAATAATTTTATATGGTTTATAGCTTCCGGGAGAAAGATTGATACAAAAAATTGTATTTTCACCTGTTTGATAACCGGCTTTCTCCACTTTTTCATCGATCAAATTTAAAATCCTAGCTTCCTTTGACCTGATTCTAAGATTTACAACCGTATTATAATGGAGAAATGACTCTAATATAAATGTTTTATTATCATAGACAAACAAGCCCAGCCCGGCTTTTCCCTCGATTTGGACAGGAAAATCAGGCAGAAGCAATTCCCTTATCGGTTTCAATATTTCAGCCGGCAGATGATAAAGGTCTTCATAATTATCCGGGATAACCCATACATATATTTTCCCATTTCCATAATTATTGAAAAGAACAAGCGGAGCTGAGAAACTACCGCTTCTTCCGTCTATAAGCGGCCAGGATTCATTGGTTGAATAGCCTAAAACAGGCAGTGATATATCACGGTCTGATGAATAATAATCCTCAAATGCGCAATTATATGGCTTGTAGCCGAATTGCTTTACAGATATTTTTCTGTTAGAGGTATTAAAGATACCCAGGTCTTCAATTCCTTTTACCTGAAGCTTCTCAACAAGGCCGGAAGTAATCACGACGGTATTTCCAAGCATTAAATGGTTCTTCATTTTATCCACTATACCGGGATCCCTGGCTGCGCTTGCGGTTAAAAGTATAGCCCTGTTTTCCCTGGTAAATTCCGGGAAGGGTTCCAGGGGTATTCCCAGCATACCGATGGCGTCATAGAGATGGTCTTCACCTGAGGAATGGTATGGCTTGTAACATGCAACACCGGTTGGCTTTCCCAGTTTGCCGAGAAATTTATCTGCCTGCTCGAATGCAAAGCTTGCAAGAGGCATATGAAATGTGTTTTTCATACGGCTATAGCAGAATAATGTTACTTCTTTAGGTTTTGAAAAAAGGGTGAGGTTGGCCTGTTCAATATAATTTACCGGATTATAACAGTCAAAATTATCAAACCAGCCGCCCCCATTTCTGCCGGGCTTCACATTTTCCAGATAACGCATTATAAAATAGCTTAAATAACTCTGAAGATGCTGCTGGGAATAAGAAGGGTCTCTTGTCTCAGTACCCGTATAAATCCAGTCGAATAGTTCTGATTCATCTTTCAGGTTAAAACCGTTATTTTGGTAATGATCATACCAGTTTGGAAATTTGATTATCAGTTTGACATCAGGATTGACTTTCTTTGCCGGCCGTATAACGAAATCCCTTGAGACATCGTTTAATAGCTTTAATCTGAATTCTGTCCAGCTTCTGTTCCCTTTTGCGGAAATGCAGGACTCGCATTTACAGTTTGTGAAGTAAAAATCATCCAGAATGATCTCGTCAAATAAAGATGCCGTAAATTCAGATATTCTCTTAAGCTTTTCGATATCTTCAGTGCTTGTGTAACAGAGGGTTTTCCAGGTTCCATTTGCACTATTGGTTGTAGTGATTGCTCCGGATACTTTTACCCCCTTTTTCATGAAATATTCTTTCATCCAAAGAATCTGATTTTTTTCTATAAAATGGTCTGAACGGTATGTTTCCAGATAAACCTTGCCGATCTTGATATCCTTCTCAAATAAGGAAAATTCGTTTTCCAGCTGATCAATATTTTTAATGGAAGATACATCCGACGCAGTAAAAAATAACGCAGCTCTGAAGTTTTGATAATCCATAGATACCGCCTAATGCCTGATTTAAAATATTTCATTAGAATAATTATACCCTCGTTTGCACTTTAAAATCAAATCATGAAAAATTAAATTTGTTGAAAACAGAAAATTTTATTTGACTTTTCAAATTTGAAACGGTATAATATCTAAACGATATATATAGGATCGATATGTTAGAACAATGTATTTTAGGATTTTTAAATTATATGCCGATGACGGGTTACGAAATTAAAGGCCATATGGAAAACAGTACAAGTCATTTTATGTTTGCAGAGTTTCGGCAGCATTTATCCTGCCCTTCGCCGGCTGGAAAAAAGGAAATGTATTGAATCAGCTCAAAAAGTTGAAAACGGAAGAATGAAAATCACATATTCGGTAACAGATACTGGTAAAAATGAATTTATGGAATGGCTTTCTTCCGAATGGAACTTTAATAATGGGATAGAAGGAATGCTTTTGCGCATTTTTTTCGGCAGTTTTTTAGCCGCTGATAAAATTAAATTAAAATTTGAAGAGTTGATGAAGAGCATTGAAAAAAAGTATCAGGATCTTTGCGGCATTGAAGCAACTATCCCGCAAGATCATGAGAATTCCTTTGAATATGCTACTCTTGTTTTTGGGAAGGATTTTTATACTTTTATAGAAAATTGGCTGGCTGAATATGAGAAAAAATTTTAATAATAATGAGTTGATAGGGATTATAGTATGAGCTGCGATGAATTAATAAGGGATAAGAAAACTTTTCCAATTGATAGTACCGGTACAAATAAATTTAAGAGGAACCTTTATGAATCCAATATTCATTGAAAAAGAATCCTGTAAAAAGTGTTTATTTTGTGCAGAGGTATGTCCGAATAAAATAATTTACAAGAATGAAAATAACATAATGCTTTTTCGAAAGGATAGGATTGAACTATGTTTTAAATGCGGCCAATGTATGGCTATATGTCCTACAAAATCAATAAATATTCAAGGGTTATCTTATAATGAGGATTTTTTCGATCTTCCTAAACAGGAATCTTATGAAGAAGGATTTTTTAATCTTCTGTATTCAAGAAGGGCAGTCAGAAATTTTTCTAACAAACCTGTTTCCAGAGAAGTATTGGAAAAAATTGTTAAAGCAATATCATTCGCACCTCCAAGCTTTCCTCCGATAAAAACCGAACTGATAGTTGTACAAAATCAGCTGATAATAAGGGAAGCTTTGCCTTACATGATTGAATTATTCGATTTTCTGGTAAAAGCCATGAGCAATCCGATAATGAGAGTCTTTATTAAAAAGGAGACCGGAAAAAAGCTTTTTGCTACTATGCAGAAACATTTAATACCTTTAATGATTAAAAGACTGCCCTTCTTGAAAAACGGGTCGGAAAACACAATTACACGGGATGCTCCTGCGATGATCCTCTTTCTTGCAGACAGAGATGGTGATGATATCAGGGAAGATATTTATATTGCCGCAACTATCGGTATACTTGCCGCACATTCGCTGGGTTTAGGCGGTTCGATAATGGACATCATACCGCCTGCAATTGAAAAAAAGAAAGAACTTAGAAAAATGTTTAATGTTTCTGATAATCAGGAGGTTGTTGCATCAATCATATTAGGTTATCCGAAATATAAATATCAGAGGGGAATAAACAGAAAAATTAATAATATTAAGTGGATATAGTTTATAATCAGAATCAATCTTCTTTATTAAGAGGTTTTTAAAATGAATACTGAAAACAAAAATGTTTTGGTCAAAAAAATACTAAAAAGAGAATTAGGTTGGACATGGTTTTTCTTTCTGGTTAGATGCTTATTATCAAGTACAGAGCTATTTAAGAAAACTCAATGGGGAAAAGAAAAGAATTCAGAGGCAAAATTCATTAAACCCTATAGTTTAGTCGCCATGCTTTATCTGAAACTTAAAAAGAAATTTGGTAAAGAAAGGGCTTTTAAATTAATAAATGAAATTATTGTGTCTGTCGGCTGTGCTCAACAAACCGAACTGTTAACTTCAATTGAGATATCAGATAATGATCCGATGAACCGGCTTATGGCTTTTAACAATTTAATGGATAAAAAAGGGGCGACACAATTCAATAAAAGAAGATACATACAAAATAATGATAATATCTGCCATTTTAAAATCAGCAGATGTGTCTATAAAGATTTTTTTGACACGGTAGGAATTCCTGAATTAACAGAATATTTTTGTGAAGTTGATAAGGTGTTTTTTCCATCCGCGTTCCCGAAATTAAAAGTACATAGGGGAGGTTCGTGAGAGAATACACTCGCTTATGGAAGGACAGAGTGTGATTTTATTTTTGAAAAATACTGATTATTATAAATATTGAATATTGAAAGGGGTAGGTACATGAAAGCTACAATTATTTCAGATCAGGAGTTCCAGACCGGACTTTTTCAAAAACTCGAAGAAAAAACAATCGGGTTTTTGAAAAACAAAGGCTATGAAACAGAAATTATAAAAATCGGTATTGATGCCCTTGCATTCTGCATGGGCTGCTTCGGATGCTGGATTAAAAAGCCTGGAGAATGCATTATTAATGATAAAATGTCTTTAATCAACCGGAATTTTGTGAACAGCGACGCCGTTATTTATCTCTGTCCTGTGGTTTTCGGCCAGTTTAGTGCAAATATTAAAAACGCACTCGACAGATGGCTTCCCAACATACTGCCTTTCTTCATAAGAAGATCTGACGGTTCGACAATGCATCCCTCAAGATATAATTCTAATCCAAAACAGATTATGATCGGATACGGTGAAGAACTTACTGAAGAAGACAAACAGCTTTTTACAGATATTACAAAAAAGCATAAAAGAAATGTTGAGGATCCTGATTTTCCAAAAAGAAGATCAGGATATTATAAAAGAATTGAAAGAAATAAATCTAGAAAAGGCAGGTAAAAATTTATGAAAAGTATAGTTTTAATAAATGCAAGTCCAAAGATTAATGAAGAATCATTATCAAAATTTATTGCTGAATGGGCTGGAAGGTATATTGCTGAAAAAGATGCCATCAAAAACTTTATTCATCTCCGGGAAAGCTTCACAAAGCATAAAACCCAAGAGGATTTTGAATCACTTTTAAAAGCAGACGTTATCATAATAGTATTTCCACTTTATATTTTCTGCATGCCTGGTATTTTAACCAGGTTTTTACAAGATTATTATCAATACTTTCTGGAACATGGAAAGCCTTCAAATAATCAGAAAATATATACTGTTGTCAATTGCGGATTTCCCGAACCGGAAATAAACCTTGAAGCAGTGAGGGTTATCAGGAGTTTCAGCCGGTATATTAACGCCAGTTTCCGCTTCGGTATTCTTATAGGCAGTGGCAGTATGCTATTTCATGCCGAGAATGCTCCCTTTATGAAAAAAACTTTAAGCAAAATGGACAATGCCTTTTCTACAATCGCAAAGGATATTCAAAACAATAATTTTAAAAAATTAGAGAACATTAATATTGCTATGAATTTTCCAAGGTGGCTTTATATGTTTATGGGAGATGTAGGCTGGGTTTCAATGGCCCGCAAAAATGGCCTGAAAAAAAAGGATCTTTACAGAAAGCCTTATCTGTAAAATAATAAGACTCTATTTTCATTATAATAACCTGAATCAGAAGTGATAATTTAACAGACATGTACCATTAAATCACACCTGTACTAATTAGGGTTTGCTGAAAAACTCCCAATTGGTTGAAATATAATGAAATATTTTAGATTTTACCTTAAAATAATGCAAGGAAAAAGTGGGAAAGCCAATAAAAACCTTGCATTTTGAGGTGAAAAATGTACGACAGAGAAAATAAGGAAGAATGTAAGTTCGTAAACTTTTATCAGCCATTTGGCGGTAAGATGAATACCGGCAACCGATGGATAAAAATGGCGGATTTGATACCCTGGGATATACTTGAAGAAAAATATGCGAGTCAATTCAAAGCCATCGGGCGAGGTGCAAAGAAAGTAAGGATGGCGGTTGGAGCGTTAATCATCCAGCAGCGGTTTGGCTTTACCGATGAGGAGACCGTAGCGCAGATTATTGAAAACCCGTATTATCAATATTTCATTGGCTTGAATGAATATCAGGGAAAGCAGCCGTTTGATTCTACAATGATGGTATATTTTAGGAAACGAGTAAAACCTGAAATGCTGGAAGAAGTGAATAATGCCCTGTTTGCTGAAAAGAAAGAAAAAAAGAAAAAGAAAAAAGGCAATGACGATGATGATGACCATGAACCGAAAAACAAAGGGAAGCTGTTGATGGACGCGACCTGTGTCCCCGCAGACATCAAGTTTCCGACAGACTTGAATTTATTGAATGACGCGCGGATGAAACTGGAACAGATGATTGACGAAGGTTATGCAAAGGGGAAATTTTGGCCAGTCAAACCAAGGACATATCCCCGAAAGGCCCGGAAAGATTATTTATTGGCAGCAAAGAACAAGAAATTAAGCGAGCAGAAGCTGAGGCAAGCGCTACGGAAACAGTTGAATTATGTAAGCCGAGACCTAAGATATCTGGAAAAGATACATCCTACGGAATTGTCGGTAACACAATACGCAAGGTTGATTATCATCAAAAGACTTTACGAACAGCAGAAAGAGATGTTTGAAACGGGAAAACACAGTATTTCAGGAAGAATAGTGAGCATATCACAGCCGCATGTCAGGCCGATAGTGAGAGGTAAAGCTGGAGCCAAAGTGGAGTTTGGAGCGAAAGTATCAATCAGTCTGGTGAATGGATATGCGTTTACAGATAAAATCAGTTGGGAAAACTTCAACGAAGGAACGATATTGCAGGAACAGGTGGAAAAATACCGGAAACGGTTTGGATATTATCCAAAAGCGGTTATAGTGGATAAGATATACCGGACAAGGGCAAATCAGAAATATTGCAGGGGAAAAGGAATCAGATTAAGCGGGCCGCCATTGGGAAGGCCGAAGATTGACCTGAAGGAAAGGGAAAAAGTAAAAGCTCAGGAACGGAAAGATATATCGATCCGGAACGCGGTGGAAGGAGAATTTGGTACCGGGAAAAGGAAATACGGTTTAAGCCTGATAATGACAAAGCTTACAAACACGAGTGAATCGGTGATAGCTGTGAATTTCTTTTTGTTAAACATCGAAAAGAAGCTTCGGCTTCTTTTGCGCCAAATTTTTATCCAGATATTTTTTTGGAGAAAAAGCAGCTTTGCCTGTGCGTAGAGTTGAACTCGCGTTTTTCAGCAAACCCTAATTAGTGATTATAAAGTTGATAAAAGCAAATAGACCAAAACATGTAATTATTAAGCCCGAAATTCTATTAACCCAAAGCAATCCACGATTATTGAATTTCTCTCGAAATAAGCTAACACCACTGCTAAGAATTAGCCACCATAACGCAGAAACAATAAATACTCCAAATACCAGGATTCCTGCTGATAAATAATTTTTAGCCGTACCAATTAAACCTAAACCTGTAAATATTGCCGTAAGGGAAATAATTGTCATAGGATTTGTAAGAGTAAGCAACAATATTGAGCTATAGGCGGCAACGAAACCGCTCCCTTTTATTGGCACAGTTTTTTCTGCAGGTTTTGATAATAGAGTTTTTATGCCCAAAACACATAGAAAGATACCGCCGAAAAGACGCAGCCATACTTGATGGCCGACTATAATATTTGAAATGAATGTCAATCCGAATCCGGCTATTGATCCATAGAACGCGTCTGCCCTCCGGGACATTTTATTTTTCTTAGAACTCCATCCATTGATAATTCACAATCCTTAACGGTTATAGTATCTTTTTTCTTCCTCTTCTTTTGTCCGCCGTCCTCTTCTTTTCCCTCGGGTATGTAGAGATCAATTTTATTATCATCCACGTATTGAATATTTTCTGATGTAAAATACCCGGCATCCAATGTGAATTTTGTCCCCTCATGAGGCTTGTCCTGATGTTTCTCCACTTCTTCAACCATTGTTACAGCCAGGTTTCGGTCGCTTGCACAATAAACTGCGCCCTTTGTCAAGAACAATAATCTTTAAGAATTAAGGTGTACTCCTGGTCAATCTCAGGCAGTCTTTTGTATTGCAAATGCATCATAGTATATTTCATCAGGAGTTGAGTACTCCAGGGACTGATGAAATCTTTCTGTATTGAAGAAATTAAAATAGTTGTCTATCGCCTCCTGTAATTCTGTCATATCAGAGTAACTGTTTAGATAAATCTCCTCATACTTCAACGATCTCCAGAGTCTTTCAACGAATATATTATCCAGGGCCCTACCTTTCCCGTCCATACTGATCTGTATATTCTTACTCTTTAAAACGTCTATAAACTTCTCTGATGTAAACTGGCTTCCCTGATCGGAATTAAAGATGGCGGGAATGCCATACTTCCTCAAGGCTTCTTCCAGAACATCTACGCAGAAATGGGCCTCCATTGTATTTGATAGTCTCCAGGACAATACTTTGCGGCTGTATATATCTACAATCGCTGCCAGATAAACATAAGAACCATTCAGCTTGACATAGGTTATGTCTGTCGCCCAGGCATGGTTAGGAGCCAATAATCTTTTACCTTTCAAAAGGTATGGATATTTCTGGTGCGCAATATTCGGTACACTTGTCCTCATCCTGGGATATATCGCCGTCAGTCCTATTTTTTTCATCAAACGCCTTGTGATTTTACTTGTAAGACCCTGTCCTATTAACGCTATGGATATTTTTCTATACCCATAAAATGGATGTTTATGATATTCTTTCCTGATTAAACCTACCTTCTCAAAATCATCCTCCTCAAGGACGGATTTATCTGCTGGTTTGTAATAATACCAGGAACGGCTCCTTTCAATGCCACTACAGAGGTCTGTAATAGTGATCCCCTGCCTTGCACATTCTAAAACTTCGGCTCGTGTCCATAAATTGCCTTGTACTTTTTTTTTAAGACACTGTTTTCAATCTGAAGTTCACCGATTGCGTTGATATATTGGGATTCTTTTTCCTCGTTCTTACGGATTTCATCACCTTTTTTATTAGGCCGATCAAATATTTCAGCAACTCCTTCCAGTAATTGTCTTTTCCATAGGCCGATCTGATTCGGATGAACCTCAAATTCAGAACCAAGCTGAGCAATCGTTTTGTGTTCTCTGACAGCTTCCAAAGCAACCTTTGCTTTAAACTCGTTAGTAAATGATTTCCTCATAGTGTTTCTTCTCCTTTTTTGTTATTCGGAGGATTACACCTTAAACTATCAGCTTATATTGTGCAATTTTCAGGGCTCATTATACAGTCCGACACCATGGCTCCAACAAGAAATACATTATTGCTGTCTACCGCAGCCTGGCAGTTGTATCCTGGACTGATAGATCCATTATTCATTTTCATCATTTTCGCATCTTCATCCGTCAGATTCACTTTCTCTGTTTCATCAATCTTCTTTTCTTCAACGGATTTTAGAAAGTTTTCTATTTTTGTTCTTTGATGTTCAAACTTTTTCAGTTTTTTTGCCATTCTATCGGCCAAAGCAACCTTGATATACAGTCAATCAAGCCTCTATTTCTTATAAAAATAGTTAATGCAGATGACTCAAAGAATTACTTGGTAACTAATCTTTAAAAGACGATATTTTTTCAAGTACATAGGTTGCAATACCTGATGCTTCAAATTTTATAATCAATTGCCTTTCCGATTCTTCCACCCAATAAAAAGTTTGATCGTTAATTGCTTTCCCGAGTTTCCCGATAAATGGGTCATAAGATTGAGCACTTATTTTTAAGGTATTAAATTTACCTGCAGGCGTTTCAAGCACTTCTTTTTTTATTATGTGAAAGTTCATTGGGATTGGTTCCTTCAAAACTCTCGGTTCCACAAGATAAATAATACCCGGGCTTTTAATATCTAGAAATCTTAAACCTACAAATATCATAGAGAGAGAATCCCAAATTGGGTAATCCGGTTTAATTTTTATTCGACTTTTAGAAATATTTGTTCCATAACCGGTCCATACCCAGATTTCCATATAGAGTATATTATTTTTCCAATTTATCAATAAATGCTTATAAATTTCTTTATCGATATCACCTGAAATATTATTAGTCGCTCTGATTTTTATATTTTCAACCATTGATGCTTTTTCTAATGACACGATTATTTTTTGCTCATAATTGGTTAAGTTGGCAGGGATAGGTGTTTTGTCGTTTAAAATCTTATTTTCAAGATATACTGTAATTAAAGACCCTATATTATCTTTTTGTATTTTACTTACTAGATAAACATTTTTTACCTTTTCACCACCATTATAGGCAGCATATTGTAAAAATTCTCCATCCTGGATTTTCAATTTTCCAGGTTTCATAGGAACCATTTCAGTTTTTTGACACATAGAAAGAAGAATAAGAATGGTTAATAAAAAAAATGGCAATAAAAATAACCTTATTGCTTTTTCTGAATTGAATATCACTATTATTCTCCTATTAAAATATTAAAAAGTTAAATTTACTATCTTGATTATTTAAATAACTTAATTTCATGAGATTCAAACTCACGATAGACACCCTTGTCGTTATGTTTTATACTTCTCATTACTAAATAGACAAATAAAATAATGATTGCGGGTAAGATCACATCATAAAATTTTATAATATTTTTATTCTATGAAAATAATGTAAAATAAATTATTCATCACTATAAACAGTTTTTTTATTAATAACTGTAAATACTAAAATACCGGATGCAACCCTTTTGTCTCCAGTTATTATCAAAATTTCAAATTTGATAAGTTCACCGGATTCTTGTATTTTCGTTACTTCAATGATCAACGTATCACCAGGAATTACCGGCTTTATAAACTTCATGGCTTCAATTTTTAACAATACCGGTATTTTGTTTTCAGACATCTCTCCAAACGACATTACCAATGAACACAATTGTGCAGCCGCTTCGGTTATTAAAACTCCAGGCATTATCGGAAATCCTGGAAAATGCCCTATAAAATAAGGCTCATTTATGCAAACATTTTTAACACCTTTTCCATATTCACAAGGTTTAACTTCTAAAACCTTATCGATCATCTGAAAAGGCGGTCGTTGATTTATTCTATTATTAATCTCTAAGATATTCATATTAACCCTCTTATCTCTTTTTATTCGGTAATTTTAAAACATTTAAATGGTTAATCTGATATTCAGGTTAATGGATCCTGAGTTATAAATTTCTTTTTATCGCGCTTGCAGATTATATGAATTAAACTGCGAGCTGTCGTGCCGACTAACGCTACACTACCTCCTGGTGCAACCCACTGACCACACATATAAAAATTGCTTAGTCTGGGTAATGTTTTATCTATAAGTAACCCAAAAGAATCTTTAGTAGCAAGCCAACCTTCAAAACTACCTTGCCAATTACCTGTTTTATGTTTCCAGGTTAAGGGTGTTGCAACGTCACACATTTCGACTTGATTTGCCAGTCCTGGAAAACGCTGATCTAGTAAAACAAGTATCTGGTCGGCAATCTTTCTTTTTTCTTGTTGATATTGTTCACGAGCATTTTCAAATACTTTCCAATATTCATAATTACTCGAAAACTTAACACTCATTACTGTTTTACCAAGTGGCGCCAAGGTGGGATCATAATTGTAAATATTGATAATTATATATTTTTCTTCTTTATCGGCAATTATAATCGGTTGTTTGAGAGGATAGAATATAAGATGCGGTACTTCATTAAAAGTCCGGTTTACTCCAAAAGCCACCATTATTTGAGGTGGATAAATTGGCAGCTTATCATAATAACCCTTAATTTTATTATTGATATATTTACTATCAAGCATATCAAAAATGGTTGCATGACCATCAGCAGCAGATATGACCAGATCACTATAATGCTCATTGCCATTAACTAATTCTATACCTATAGCATGATTATTTCTTACTAATATTTTAGAAACTGGTGAACAGTATTGAATCTTGCCCCCTAAATCGAGGTAACGCTGTTCAATTGCCTTAGATAACTTAAGCGAACCACCCTCCAGGAATCCTGAAGCTTTTTTAGACAACCAGCCTAAGCTAAAAAAAACACACATAATTGAAAGTTCAGGAAACCTAAAAATATAAGGAAACACTTCACGTAAAAATGGGTCTTTAAATCTCTCGGCAAAATCTTGAATCGATACCTTTTTCCATTTCTTCATCATTTTAAAATAAGGTGCCATCTTAACCAACATTTTTATTCCATCAATCATTCCATACAATTGGGGTTCTCTCTCAATCGGCAAATCAAGAGTGGAACAAATACGTAAAGCCTCAATGAAATCATTGATTGTGTCCTCATCTTGAGGTGATAATTCTTTCAAATGTTTCTCAAGACGATCAATATCAGTATAAACAGAAAAGATTTTGTTACCTTTCCCCTCAAAGCATATCAATTCCTCATAATTTATTACCCGTCTCCCTTTGATTCCACCTAATTCTCTTAGAATAACATGGAGAGGGCTGCTCGACCCGGAACCATTCAAACAATGAAGACACCCATCAATAATGTATCCCTTGCGTTTCCAGGAAGTACATAACCCACCTGGTTTATCATGCATTTCAAAAATTTGTGTTTGATAACCATTCATTTGAGCATAACATCCTGCTGCCAGACCAGCAATACCAGCTCCAATAATGTTAATAGTTTTATGTTTCATTTTGATATTCCTCATTCAAATTACTATTCTTTTTACTTTGATTGTAATATGATTTTTGATACATTTTTCCCACTCGAAATAACACGGAATATAGATACCTCCTGGAAAATTCCAATGCCCTACTTGATAAAGACAAGCAACTGGTAATTTAGGAAGAGATATATTCATTTCTTGCCAACCCATAATCGCTCCTCGGTTATTTCCAGTAAAACGCTCAAAAGTTAGTGGAGTAGCGATGTCCTTTACTAAAATATTCTGGGAGAGACCAGGTATTAGCTTTTCAGCAGACGCAATTAACCGGTCGGCTATTTTATTCTTTAAATCATAATAACTTTGGCCGCGGATACCTGTTCCGCCAGTGGTCCATATATTCTGGTAATCATAAGGCAAGCGGGCGGTAATCATCACTGTGTTTTTTCCACTTGGAGCCAGGGTCTTATCTCTTAGCGAACGAAATTGGATGGTTATTTTACATTTATCGGGATCATATCCTGAAATGTCCTCGATTTTATTGGATGGTAGAAATGTTATTGATTCTCCAGAAAACCCCAACTTGGCTAAATCCATATCCACTCCAAGATTTACAGCAAATGATGATGAATATGGTTTTCGTTTTTCAAGGGATTTAACAAATTTGTTGGTTAGATTTTCTTTACCGACTAACTTAAAATAAGTTGTTAAGGCATCGATATTGGAGATGATATTCTGACCGTAAAAAGCCCTTCCTTTGCTATCTATTACACCGATTGCTCTATTATCTTTAACCAGTATTTTTTCAATTGAATTATCATAAAAAATACTACCTCCATGCTTTGTTACGGCATAGGCAAAAGCATCAGCAAGCCTGTTATTATTCCCCTCTTTAATATAATAATAGTTTTTGTCTATAGCCCACCCGATACGTGCCAATATCGGAAGTATTTCAGCATCTTGATCCCCGGGCCCCATGACTGTAAAATAAATGAATCAAATTCTCATCTCTGAAATAAGATCGTAAGACCTCTTCAGCTAGTTTGTTTTTTATTTTTGCGGTAATTTTATATTTACCTGTAATATATTGAATTCCAAATTTTACTCGATCAAAAGTTGAAATCATCTGCAATGTTTGTTCTAGCATTACATTAAGTTCATTAATCAATTCCGCTGATAGCTTAAAGAAACTGTCGATACCCTTCCGTTCATTTGGATAAAGACTTTTCAGAGTATCTTTCATCTTCTCGATATCAAATGATAATGTAATATCGTTGGTTTCACTTACAAACCGGACCAACGGATCAAAAACAGCAAATTGCACGCGATCGGCTATGCCTAATTCCTTTACTACATTGGTAACCAGTTGATTCTCCCCACAAAAACTCAACCAATGAACGGAAGGAGCGAAAGAAAACCCTTCCCTCATATAACTGACACAGCACCCACCCGGTCTGGATTGCTTTTCAAAAATCGCGACTTTGCGGTTGGCTCTGGCAAGATAAGCGGCGCATGTCATTCCTCCGATACCGCTACCAATTATGATATCATCATATTCATTTCTATTTTTAATATTATTATCTTCTTTATAGTTTTTCACTATATACCTCCTTAATTCTTTTGACCAATGTGAACTTTTTCCGGTCCCAAAATTCCTTTTTTCCCAAGATATATCAAATTTGCATTATTAAATAATTCTTTAAATTCTTTGGTACTATAAAATTTAACATGTTCTTTTTCTTTCTGACGGTTTTTTTGATCTATCAAAGCCACAATAAAACCGTCTCTGGTAAGGTCCATTAAATATAGCCGCCCGTTTATTTTTAATACCCTCTTTATTTCTTTTAACGCTTTTATTGGGTGGGGGTAATGATGAAACGAATTAGAACACAAAACATAGTCAAACAAATTATTTTCAAACGGCAATGTTTCAGCATTGGCGACATAAAATTGGGCATTTTGGATTCCATTTCTAGAAGAATTTGCGAAGGCTTTTTTGATCATTCCTGGTGAAAGATCAATCCCGAAACATTTCCCGGTTTCTTTAATGATTGAAGCTGCATAAATAACAGCCCAACCTGTACCGCATCCGATATCCAAAAAACTATGATTTTCTTTTAATTTCATCAAACTTAAAGCTCGCTTTTGGAAAAAACGAAAATAATCATATTTATTATTATCATAAGTTTCAGAACGGGAATCCCACTTCTTTTTATTATTGTTAAAATGATCTTTATCATTCATATGAATGCTCCAATTATTAAAATTTGTTCTATTTTAATTGACTATTAATTATTTCACTCACAATTAGACCGGAAATCAAAACTCGTGGCGTACCTCCTCCCGGAAATGACCAATGTCCTACACGATAAAATTTTTTAAGCGGTTCTTTTCGAGCAATTCCTTTTGTAGACTCCTCCCATCCCATCATCGAACCTTCACTATTTAATGTATATCGCTGGTAAGTGATTGGGGTCGCAATATCCTTAACTTTAATATGATTTCGCAATCCGCTAAAAACATTCGATATATTGTCAATAATCGATTCACATACTTCAGCCTTAAGATATTGGTATTCTACGCCTCTATCCAAGTTTGGCCCGGTTTTCCAATAATTTTCATAAGAAAACGGCAATCTCACTCCAACACTTATAGTATGGCAACCCGGCGGTGCCAAAGTTGGATCGCGCATGGAACGTAGATGGATAAATTTCCTATTCTTAGTAAGATCATTTCCCATTAATTCGTTAATTTCATCTGACGGATTATAAGTGATTGATTCCCCGTGTAATTCCTTTGAAGCAAGATCATAATCAGTTCCCAGCGATACCAAACAAAATGTTGGATATTTTTGACGGGAATCCAACTCTTCAATAAATTTTGACTTTAAATATTCTTTGCCTATTAATTGGTAATAGGTTAAATTTGCGTCTACATCGGAGACGATGCATTTTCCAGTAAATTTCTCCCCCTCCGAAGTCTCAACACCAATGGCTACATTATTATTTACCAAAATCTTGGAAACAATCATATTTAGCTTAATTTCAACACCATTTTCCCTACAAATGGTGGTTAATAAATCAGATAAAGCATCACCGCCCCCTTTTGCCGGATAATAATAATTATTTGTGGCAGCCCATCCAATCCTACAAAAAATAGGAAATACTGAACTACCTGGAGTAGTACCTAAAGAATGAATAAATGTTTTTAAGATATCATTTTTAAAAAAAGAGTTTACAACTTCATCCGCTGTTCGTCCTTTGTATTTTTTAGTAAGCGGAAATAAATTAGCTGTATATGATAGACCAAAACAGGTAAAATCTAGTAATGACATTTTTTTAAAGGTGATAGCACCGATTTTTTCAAGTTCTAAAGTGAATTTGATCGATTCATCAATAAATCGCCGAATATTTTCTTTTTCATCGGGAAAGGCCTTAAATAGTTGCTCCTTAAAATCGCTCATATTGACTGAAAGGGTAATATCATAACCTGGGTGAAATCATCCTGGCTAAAGGATTAAATGGCTTAAATTCAATTCGATGTGTTGCTTTTAATTTATCCAGTACACGCCAAATTAATTCCATATTATTGATCCAGTGAATCGAAGCATCAAACTTAAAACCCCCTCTCTCAAATGTTGTAGAATATCCTCCTGTTTTATAATGTCTCTCCAATAAGAGGACCTTATAACCCTTTTGAGAAAGCATGGCTGCAGTTGTTAATCCCCCTAATCCAGCTCCAATTATTATAGTTTCATATTGCGGTTTATTCCTCATTCCAATCTCCTCATTCTATTATAACAAAGCAATTCGTTTTTTTTCTGGATTAAATAATTAAAGACTCAATCCACCATCCATTACAATTACTTGACCGGTAATATAATTGACCTTTTCAGAACATAAAAAACTCACCGTTTCCGCTATTTCTTCTACTTTTGCAAATCGTTTCAATGGGATTAAATTCAGATATTGTGATTTTTTTTCTTGTGAAAGGTCCGCAATCATATCCGTTTCTACAAATCCAGGGGCAATTGAATTTACCTGAATCCCGTAATTTGACAATTCCAGCGCTAAAACTCGAGTCATCGAATTAATAGCACCTTTAGTTGCACTATACAGAGACTGTCCGGGTAAACTTTTTATCGCACTAACTGAAGATATATTAATTATTTTTCCGTGTTTTTGCCGGAACATCTTCAACGCTGCTTGTTTGCAGCAATAAAAACAGCTCTTAACATTGACATTCATTATATTATCAATGGAAGAATCTCCCATCATCATTACAAAGGAATCTTCAACAATTCCGGCATTATTCACCAATATATCTAATTGTCCATAATGTGTTATGCAGTCCCGGAATAGAGTTTGTACTTGGCTGCTATTGGAAACATCAGCCTGTAACGCTATAACATCACTTCCGAAACTTTTAATCTCTTCCACTGTTTCTAGGGCCTTTTTTTCACTTTGGTTATAATTAATAATAATATTTATTCCATCTTGTGCCAATCGTAAAGCACAAGCCCTACCTATTCCTCTGGAACCTCCTGTTATAAGAGCAACACGTTTATTTTTCATAAAAATCCCTTATTAATATTCAACCAATAATAACAGGCATAAATGTATATGTTCCTGGTCCTGAATAAACACCTGTAATAAGTCCTAGATAACGTTTCTCATATTCTATTTTTTCCTCTTTTAATCTTTGAATAATGGGAACAATATCTATTTCGTTATTTGTATATGATACAATAAAATAGGCTTTTTTGCCTATCTTAGTGGCATTTTTTACAGCTTCGATTGAATCTTCAAATGCTTTATTAAAACCCTTTATCCCACGATATTTAAAATTAGGAGTAACTTTACCTTTTTTAATGGTAAAACTTTTTAATCCCAATAAGGATGCAAAAATTACCGTTAATAGATTCATCCTACCGCACCGATATAAATACCGATAGGTCTTATTTGTCATAATCAATTTTCCATCTATCGATTCCACCATATTATTAATCAACTTAACTAACTCTTCTAAACTCGCTCCATTATCCCTTTTTGATATAGCTTCTTTAATGATAGCTCCATAACCATTAGAAATTTGTAATGTATCAATTACAATAACCTTACAACCTTTAAATTTTGAAGCAGCTATTTCAGCAGCTTTTACTGTATAGCCTAAATGTTGAGAAAAATGCAATGAAATAATAACATCACAATTTTTTGCTAATTCTTTATAAGCTTTTATAAATTGATGAACTGTTATTGGTATGGTATAGGGTATGTATTTGGAAACTTTCATTTCATTATAAAATTCCTCAATTGTATATCTTCTTTCTTCTTCTGATAATTCTGGAGAGATATCATACCAATCCGTAAATGCTTCTATCCCCAACCTTACTAATAATGGAAGCATTATCACATCATTCTTGTCAAAATAATAAGATAGAGGAAGGTCACCACTACTATCAACAATAAAACCAATCTTTGCCATAAAGTATACCTCCATTTATTTCAATATTTTATTCTAACTATATTTCGTCTCTTTTTAAGATAATTGATGCATAAGCACCACCAAAAGAAAAGCTATTAACAAGTATATTCCGAAATGTTTTTGTAGAATTTTCAGTTAAATGAATAGATATATTATTAAAAGAAACAATAGAATCATAATCGGAACGTGTCCGTGGATTTTCATGCTTCCATAACATCAAAGCAGCATGCGCGACTTGTAATGCGCTAGTTGCCGCTCTGCCTTCACCGACATAATTCTTAATTGTATAAATCGGAATAGATTCAATAAGACTTCCAAATATACGATGATAGGATTTAACTTCCATCATATCGATTTCCGATTTACCGTTTGCAAATCCAACAATAGCATCAATATCCTTAGTATTTATTTGAGCTGATTCACAAGCCTTCTTTATTGCTTGATCCATTTCATATCCTTCCGGATCAATTTTACCCGGTCCTGTTGGTCCATTTGTTAATCCGTAACCAATTATTTCAGCATAACAATGAGCACCATCCCTCTGTGCGAATTGTTTGCTGGTCTCTAATACAAGTGACGTACTTCCTTCCCCAATAATAAAACCTCTTTTTTGAGAATGATAAGGTTTACCTGCATCTTCGTCGCCCTCTTCCAGTACCCGCAACTCATCGTATAATAAGTGATGTATCTCACTATACTCATCCACACCTGAAGTAATTATCATTTTTTGCTTTTGCATTTTGAGCAAATCATATCCATGGCAAACACTATATAATCCAGAATTAATGCCATTGGCAAAAGTCATAGTGTATCCTTTACTCTTTATTATAATTGATAAATAACCACCAGCGGCATTATAAACTGTATTAGGAAATATAAAAGGACTTCCTGCATGGATTCCTTTTTCAATCATTCCTTTTTGGAAATTAGCTATTTCAGTTGCTGGTCCATCAGATGTCCCAATAATTGTACCTATTTCTTTCTCATTTCTAGGATTTATCTCAATACCTGAATCTTTTATAGAAAGAATACCTGAAAGAGTTAATAAAGTTGAAATCCTATCTAATTTTCTCAAGACAGATGCATTAACCCCATAAGGAATTAAATCTGGAATAGTTAGGTTAGCAGCATATTTCGAATAATAATTTTTACCTTTATATGTAACATAATTTAATCCCCTTTTTTTATTATAAACACCTGACCAATATTCATTAATACCGATCCCTATAGGACTAACGATCCCCAACCCTGTGATAAAAACCCGGTTATTATTTATTTTTTTTGAACGATTTCTGTTTATGTTTTTTGAAAATATAATACTTGAATTATTTCCACCAAAAGCAAATGAATTAGACATCACATAATTGAGATTTTTATTTATTTTTTTATTTGGGACAAAATCTAACTTCGATGTGGTTATATCTTCTTGAAAATTAATTGTTGGCGGTATTTCATTATTTTTCAATGCAATTATTGAAATAATTGCTTCAATGGCTCCTGCCGCACCAAGACAATGGCCTATCATTGATTTAGAAGAACTAATTTTAATATTATCACTATTACTAAAAACATTTGTTAGCGAGTTCTTTTCTGCACTATCATTTAATGGTGTTCCAGTGCCATGAGCATTAAGATAATCTATTTCTAAAGAGCTAATACCGGCATCTTTTAATGCCCTTTTCATTGCATTTATTTGAGATTCACCATCAGATTCTTGGTGCAGTAATATGATAAGCGTCACTCGTATTTCCAACCCCAACAATTTCACAATATATATTGGCCTGCCGTTTTAATGCATTCTCAAGCGATTCAACAATTAATACACCGGCTCCTTCTCCAAGAGAAAGACCTTTACTGCGACTGAATGGAGAACAGCTCAGATTATCTAGAGCTTGAAGAGAATTAAATCCACTAAAAGGTAAAGATGCTATTGTATCAGTTCCACCAGCAATGACTATATCAACCAAACCTAGCCTAATCAAATCACAAGCATAACCAATACTCATTGAACCTGCCGCACATGCATTTACAATATTTGCAACAGGTCCATGAATTGAAAAATACCAGGCAACATTTCCTGCTATAGTATTAATTGGCATTCTTAAAATATCAATCGGATTAATTTTTTTATAATCTTTTAATAACTGTCTTTGAAACTTTTCAGCACTTAAAACACCACCGGTACAACTACCTATTACTACTCCAATATTATTTATTTGATTATCAATCTTCGCATTAGTCAATGCTTCAGATGCAGCTTCAATACACAACAGCGAAACTCGATCCATACGCCTTGAAAATTTTTCCGATTTTTTAAAAGTTGGTTTAAAAGATTTAACTTCAGCCCCTAAACTGGAAGTACAATTTTCAGTATTAAAACTCTTTATCTCTTGAATACCGCAAACACCTTTAACTGCATTATTCCATACTTCATTCAAATTATTACCAATTGAACAAATAACTCCCAATCCAGTAATTACACAACGTTTCACGATTAATCCTCACAATTTTTTATCCCTTTAATTTTTTCCCATAAAACATTCCATTGATTATTTGTATATTTTCTTGAATCAAAAATAACAGCATCGAATAATTGTTGTTCAATATCCTTAATTGAAAGTGTATTTTCACGCATTACTATATTTCCGGTCACACTCATTTTCCCGAATAACTTTTGAGCTTCGTGACTTTCAAAATACGTCTCTTTGAGATTAAATACATCTCTGATTCTGCTAAATTCAATTTCGAGAGGATCATCACAATAAGAAGTACATTCCGGTGGCTTTCTCTTTAGATAATAAGATGTTGTACATATACGTCCACTTGTCACATAGATATAATCAAAATTTACTGCAAGCTTAAATCCCTTATTCTTCAATTGATTAAATGATTCGGTTTGACCAATAGTCAAATTACCTTCAATTCCTTTTACCGAAAAATCCTCAAGGTAATCAACCAATATTTGCATATTTGCTGTATTACTTAACATAACATTTTTAATATAAATATTTTCATTGCGTGTAATATGGTCTGACCATGGGCAACTCTGAATGCTTCGATTTAGTAAACGTCCTAAATAGATAGAAATAGGATTCTTTTTATAATTACCCAAGTAATAAAGCAGACCCAAGTCATTTATTATGTTTATATAATCAATACCCCAATCAAGAATTGTGTTTATATGGTATTTCATTTCTTCTAAGTGTGATTGTTGAATAATAGGTGTAGCATAATAAATACTCTTATTTCCATCTTTTATCCGTTGAAAGTATTCTTTCAACTCATCAAGGTTACCGAGTTTATAAAAACAACCTTCATTACCGAGATATATAGCATCAATTTCATTTGATTGTAATGCTTCTAATAAATGCTCTCTATTATTTACTTTTAGTATGGTTTTCATTTTTTGCACCTACCTGATAAAATAACTTGGTAACAGTGTATCCTCTTAACATCTTCTAAAATTTCTACTCTATTAACAATATTGATTTTCTTACACTAACCAATTGCATATTCATTATATATATTATTCCGCGAATATTTACAGCTTTTATTTTTACAATACATATTAGCCCACCAAGATTCTTTTTGTAGCAATTCCTTGTGAATATCATTTATATTTGCATTATTTTTTAAATTGTCAATAACCCAGCGATAAATACGGGTAATCTTTGAAATCAAATTTGATGATGAAGATCTTCCTACAATTTTTATAGAATCAATTCCTATTTTTATAATTTCGGACAACTGACATATGGAACAATCGGAATTAAAATTGAATATTGGTAATCGCTTCCGATCTTTGCCTTCGCCGCTTGAAGAGACAAAATACTCATTACGGCATGGATATCCGAGATCAATACTTTCACCAAATTTGTGGTACCAATGACAACCACCACTAAGCATACCACATGAAAAATGTCCGAATATCCCTATTTCACATTTATTTTCTTTCTGCTGGTTTAAACTAACAAATTTCTCCATTTCTAGAAAATTGGTATCATGGGGCAATACAAAGCTTTTAATTCCTAATGATTTCAGTATGTGATAATAATACTCATTTGAACACATAAATAAACAGCTGGCTGAAAGAGGAATATTTAACCCGGCTTTTTTAATAAGAAGAGCCTGGTTTATATTCGCTATGATTACTGTATCAACACCGCTATCAATAGCAATTTTTACATAATCCAGATAACCAGTTGATAAGTCTTTATTATTTGCTTCATTGATTGGAGTATCAGCTAGATTAAAAAAGTTTGCCGTATAACTCACTTTAACACCTTGAGAATGCGCAATTTCAACAATTTCTACCAAATCCTTCTGGGTTTTTAAACAACCCGCTACATCCGTTTGTAAATTCGAAATTCCCCTATGAGAAAAACTTAAATTGGCAAACCACTCAGGAGAAAAAAGACCTAGATATATTTCATCGGCTCCAGCATTGATTTGTTCTTTAGTTGAATTAATGGAGTTAACCGGAGCTTTTATTTTAAGAGCTTTTTTCATTTTTTTCCTCCATTAACTTAAGAATTAATTTACTTAATTTCTCAATGTTTTTGAAATGATCCCGATGTTCGGTTGTTAAAGCAACTCCGTATTCCTCATCTACAGTTGCTACAATTTCGAGTGCATCAACTGAATCCAATCCCAAACCCTCATTAAATAATTCCATCTCATAGCTTATTTCTTCAGGTTTCATAGGTAATTTTAATTTTTCAACTAATACTTCACGAAGCCTATTGGCTATTTTTTCTTGTTGAAGATTCATATTACCATCTCCTTTAACTTTTTTCTAATTTGAAAGATATTAGTTAATTCAATTTCGACCAATCACTAGTCTATAAAAGCTTTACCGTATTTTTTTTCTTCATCTATCTGAATATACTTTGATGCCATTATCCCTGTTAACATCGATGTTACAAAACCACCTGGGGTCCATGACCAATGTCCAACCTGATATAGATTACGGATTGGAGTTTTCTGTTTTAATTTGAACTGAGTTTGGGCATTCCAACTGAAGCCTGCCGTTGCTCCTTCACTATTTCCGGTATAATTTTCGAAAGTTAAAGGAGTTGCAGTTTCTTTTACAATAATATGTTTTGATAAATCAGGAATAACATCCTCAGCATATTTAATGAATAAATTGGCCACTTTTTCTTTTAACTGCCGATATTTCTCTCCTCTTTTCCCGTCTTGATTCGTCTGCCAATTATTCATATAATTATAAGGCATCCATCTTCCTATTTTAAATATATGTATACCGGGCGGAGCAAACTCAGGTTGAACAACTGTATCAAAAACAAACGAAATCCATGAATTTTTAATAAGATCGGGATTTCCTTGAACATCTTCAGCTGTTGCTAGATCATAGGTTGGTAAATAATTTAACTGACAAGAAGTAAAATTAAGTTTTGAAATATCAATATCCGTAGCAATGTATACTAAAAATAAAGCCTCAGATACCTTGTTTTTCTTTAATTTATTTAGAAAACTTCTTTTTAAATACTCTTCACCAATTAATTTTAAATATGTAGTTTTTGCATCGGCATTTGAAACAACAAGGTTGGCTTTAATGATTTTACCATCACTCAATTTAACTCCTCGAACTACACTATTCTCAACCAAAATCTGGTCTACTTTTGTTTTTAATAATAAATCACCACCATATTCACTAAACTTATTAGTCATTGCATTAATTATTGTTTTCATGCCGCCTTTCGGTTGAGAGATATCTTTTTTCCATATCATATTCCAGAATCCGGCATAATAAACAAATGACATTCCAGGATAAACAAAAACATTTAACATAGTACTAAGTCTTTTGTCTTTAAAAAACTTTTTATGAACTTCTTCAATACTTTGTTTATTATATTTGACTACATTTGGATATTTAAAAGGAAATGTTGAATAAAAAAAAAGCTTTTTCCACCATGGGTCAAAAGGAGAAATTTTTCCTTTCATTTTAGCCTGATCGACAGCAACATTTTCAATTGTCATAATATATTTATCAATATTTTCTTTTTCATTTGGAAAAACACGCTTCATTTCATCAATACATTTTTTCTTATCATCCCATATTGTGAAATTAATATCTTTCCCAATATTCTGGTATGGTGGGCCAACTCGTATAAATTCAATATCATCATAAATTTCTAATTCCTTTAAACATTTCTGAAATCCGCCACCTTCAGCCAAACCGCTAAGGAAATGAGCTGCGGCTTCAAAATGAATCCCATTTCTTTCAAACCAAGCAGCACACCCCCCCGGTTTAGAATTTTTATCAATTATCAATACCTTTTTCCCACTTTTGGCAAGTTTTATTCCACATGATAAACCTCCCGAACCAGAACCGATTATTATCACATCATATTTTTCTTTAGGATCCATATTTAATTATCCTCCAAAATCATATAATTCTATAATTACTGTTTGGTTATATACCTTATAACACACTAAGTTTCAAAATGCCAGTATTGCTTAACTCTATCAATTTAATTAAACTCTTTTTTATAAAATAAAAATGTGATATTCATTCAGACTCGTAAGCACTACTTCCATACAGCATTAGCTATAAAAATATTTAATAATTTGTTCATGATTTTGATATTTCATAATCTTTTCTTCAAAACTAAAATCATGAGTGCTAAATATTTGTGTCTTTTTGTTATTTTTTCTTTCAATAAGATTATTTATAAAGCCAATCGTATCAGTTGACATCTTATAGTTTTTCATACTATCAACTTCAATAGGTAGAAATTTACCATCTTTTATATAACAGCTATCAGCTAAAAACAAAATAAAATATTTATCATTTTCAATTGTTAGAATTTGCTGACCCTCAGAATGGCCAAATGCTGGTATTAAATGAACAGTATTATCTTTAAGAATATCATAACTGCCCTCAATGGTAATAAAATTCTGATTATCAATCATTGGTAAGTACATAGGGTTTTTTCTTGACTCATTATAAGAAATAATTTCTTTTTTTTGTACTAAAATAGGTTTTTCTTTAAAATTATGGTTGCCGCTACAATGGTCAAAATGTAGATGGGAATTAATAACAATATCAACATTGTCTGGTTTTAATTTTAATCGTTCCATTTGTTTTAAAAGAGAACATTCTTCTATATCTATAAAAGTTAGAAACCTTTCAAATATACCAATATTCCCTTTCAATTTATCTGATAATCCTGTGTCGAAGAGTATCATTTTTTTGTTTATTTTTATTAGAAAAACTAATACTGGATAAACAGTTTTATCCTTTAACCCCGGGAAGAGATAAAAACCACTCTTCATTTTAATATATCCGGTATTAATTTCATAAATCTCAATACTCATTATATCTCCTTTTTTCAAACCCCATTTTTCATAAAGCTTTCGAACAAAACCAAATTACGATTATAAATTAGATAAAACAATTAAATCATATCGGTTTTTGTCAAGATAGTTGTCGCTCATAATGTAAATATTTTTATGCCGCTTTTTCTTCAAGAGTTTTAAATATATTTGGATTTAAAACAACCGATTCTTCCCATTTCCATTTCTTACAACCTCTCGACCATCTTTCCGGATTTTTGTTTTTTGCCGCTTCATATGTTTTTTTTCTTGCTTCAAAAATTGCTTTATCTTTTCCATTGTGCCTCTGTGATGGCGTTACATAACCAATTCCAGAATGTAAATGTACATTGTTATACCAGTCAACAAAACCCTTCATCCATATATTTGCTTCTCCAAGTGTTTCAAAACGTTCAGGATATTTCACATCATATTTCAAGGTCTTAAATAATGATTCGGAATATGGATTATCATTACTAACACTCGGCCTCGAAAATGAAGGTATTACTTGTAGTCTTTGCAGGGTCGATAACATTGTCGCACCCTTCATCGGAGAGCCGTTATCAGAGTGTAAATATAGTCCTTTCAGGTCTGTTGTTTTTCCGATTTCGATCATCATTTTTGCGGCAAGTTCGGAATTTTCCTCATTATGGATTTTCCATCCGACTATCATACGGCTCCAAATGTCTTCAATCAAATATAGATAGAAGTACTGTCCTTTAATATATGTTGGCAAATAAGTTATATCCCAGCTCCAAACTTGCGTCGGACCTGTCGCTTCTAACTCTCTCGGGTGGTGCCTTGCAATTCTCGGCTTTGTATCGAATCTATGGTGTAACATATTTTCTGCCTTTAAAACTCGATAGAAGGTTGATTCCGAACCTATGTAGAGACCCTCCTCGGCCAAGGTTGGGACTATTTCACATGGTGTCATATTTACGAAGCGCTCAGAGCAGCTGTAGAAGATGATATTTTCTCTTTCTGCTGACGACAGGGCATTATTGGGTATATACTCTCGGGTTTTTCTTTTATCTCCTTCCAGGTTCTTATCCCATCGCTGGAGGGTTCTGATATCATAACCTAAAATATCACAGGCTTGATCTTTAAGGGCGCCTGATGACACAGCCTCATTAATCAATGTACAAACATTAGTTCTTTCTTCCATAGAAGTTAATCTTCCTCTATTAAGCCGAGTGCCTTCGCTTTTTTTTTAAGCACCAGTAAGGCTGTAACTTCGGCTATTGTCTTATCCTTACGAGTGTTATCTCTTTCTAATTCTGAAATTCTTAATTTAAGAACCTTGTTTTCTTCCTTGTACACATTATGAACCAACATCGATTTACACTCCTTTTTCCAGAGTTCAATATGAGTTGTTTGAAGTCCGTTCTTCCTAAGCCAGATCCCTAATTCTTCACCAGACTTATTGGCTGTGTCTATTACGGCTTGGTATTTATCAGACGGTTTCCAACCTCTCGGACTTTTCTCATGGTAAACTTCTGCCACTTCATTCTGAATCATTTTCCGCCAATTGTAAAGCGTTTGTTCACAAACTCCTATTTCTCTGCTCAAGGCTACGATGGATTTTCCTCCTGGCATACACATTTTCTGTACGATAGCTTCCCTAAATTCATGCGATCTCTTCTGGTTAATCATAAATTTTTCCTCCCTATTTTAGGCGACAACTATCCTAACATAGGGGGAAATGGTTCAAACTAAACCACCTACTATATTTTTCATAAGATTTTGAGAAACCATATTTAATTTTTTATTAATATATTACAATTGCCTAACTGATAATAAAAATAAGATCCTCACTTTTAATAAATTTTATAAGACTTTTAATTTTTAGTCAAAATTTAATAAATTATTTCATTCGAAAGTCAGTAAAAAAAGAGATTAGAAATCAAAAGAATTACACAAATTTACATTTTTTTAACAAATAAAGAATAATTACCAACTAGTATATAGCTTCCTATATAATGTGTGATTAATCAATTCCTTATATCATCGGTTTTTGTCAAGATAGTTGTCGCTCATAATGTAAATATTTTTATGCCGCTTTTTCTTCAAGAGTTTTAAATATATTTGGATTTAAAACAACCGATTCTTCCCATTTCCATTTCTTACAACCTCTCGACCATCTTTCCGGATTTTTGTTTTTTGCCGCTTCATATGTTTTTTTTCTTGCTTCAAAAATTGCTTTATCTTTTCCATTGTGCCTCTGTGATGGCGTTACATAACCAATTCCAGAATGTAAATGTACATTGTTATACCAGTCAACAAAACCCTTCATCCATATATTTGCTTCTCCAAGTGTTTCAAAACGTTCAGGATATTTCACATCATATTTCAAGGTCTTAAATAATGATTCGGAATATGGATTATCATTACTAACACTCGGCCTCGAAAATGAAGGTATTACTTGTAGTCTTTGCAGGGTCGATAACATTGTCGCACCCTTCATCGGAGAGCCGTTATCAGAGTGTAAATATAGTCCTTTCAGGTCTGTTGTTTTTCCGATTTCGATCATCATTTTTGCGGCAAGTTCGGAATTTTCCTCATTATGGATTTTCCATCCGACTATCATACGGCTCCAAATGTCTTCAATCAAATATAGATAGAAGTACTGTCCTTTAATATATGTTGGCAAATAAGTTATATCCCAGCTCCAAACTTGCGTCGGACCTGTCGCTTCTAACTCTCTCGGGTGGTGCCTTGCAATTCTCGGCTTTGTATCGAATCTATGGTGTAACATATTTTCTGCCTTTAAAACTCGATAGAAGGTTGATTCCGAACCTATGTAGAGACCCTCCTCGGCCAAGGTTGGGACTATTTCACATGGTGTCATATTTACGAAGCGCTCAGAGCAGCTGTAGAAGATGATATTTTCTCTTTCTGCTGACGACAGGGCATTATTGGGTATATACTCTCGGGTTTTTCTTTTATCTCCTTCCAGGTTCTTATCCCATCGCTGGAGGGTTCTGATATCATAACCTAAAATATCACAGGCTTGATCTTTAAGGGCGCCTGATGACACAGCCTCATTAATCAATGTACAAACATTAGTTCTTTCTTCCATAGAAGTTAATCTTCCTCTATTAAGCCGAGTGCCTTCGCTTTTTTTTTAAGCACCAGTAAGGCTGTAACTTCGGCTATTGTCTTATCCTTACGAGTGTTATCTCTTTCTAATTCTGAAATTCTTAATTTAAGAACCTTGTTTTCTTCCTTGTACACATTATGAACCAACATCGATTTACACTCCTTTTTCCAGAGTTCAATATGAGTTGTTTGAAGTCCGTTCTTCCTAAGCCAGATCCCTAATTCTTCACCAGACTTATTGGCTGTGTCTATTACGGCTTGGTATTTATCAGACGGTTTCCAACCTCTCGGACTTTTCTCATGGTAAACTTCTGCCACTTCATTCTGAATCATTTTCCGCCAATTGTAAAGCGTTTGTTCACAAACTCCTATTTCTCTGCTCAAGGCTACGATGGATTTTCCTCCTGGCATACACATTTTCTGTACGATAGCTTCCCTAAATTCATGCGATCTCTTCTGGTTAATCATAAATTTTTCCTCCCTATTTTAGGCGACAACTATCCTAACATAGGGGGAAAACTTCTTGCCATTTTACTAAAAAAACCCCAATTAAATTTAGTCAGGAAGCAAGTGTTGGTGTAAATATAAACTCATATCTGTTGGGCTTTGTATTTAAATATAATCGCGATTCTTTTGAAATATGTGCAGAGTGATTATCTAATATTACTTTTATTTTAAGAATTCCACAAGTTATTTAACCCTATGTTAGTATAGTTGTCGCCTAAAATAGGGAGGAAAATTTTATGATTAACCAGCAGCTGGAAACGTTAAACTAATTTCCCAGGGTAGTTACAAACAGAATTCCCATGGCCGCCACAAATAGAAATCCCATACCTGTCACAAGAGTATTTCCCATAGTGGGAAATAAGGTTTACCTTTAATGAAAATACATTAAAGGAAGGCAGGAATGGTGAACAATATTATGTATCAGGAAATAAAAAAGTTGAAACTTTTGGGACGAAGTAAGAATCAGGTATCCCGGGAACTAATGATTGACATTAAAACGATTCGGAAGTATTGGGGAATGAACGATCAGGAATACCAGAAAAGCCTGAATGAGTTTTCATACCGGGAAAAAGAATTTGACAGGTTAAAGAAAGATATTTTGGAAGTGTATGAAAAGAATGATTTCATCCACTTGAATGTATCATCGGTTCATGATTATCTTCTGGAAATAAAAGGAGAACTACCGGCGAACGAGAACACATTGAGAAATTTCGTGAACTATCTGATCGAAACCAGACAGCTCAAGCTGAATGAAAAGCAGCGGTATTACACAAAAGTATCGGAACTGCCTTACGGAAGGCAGCTGCAGCTTGATTTCGGGCAATATACCGACCGATATGGAAAGAAATATTACATTTTTGCCGCGGTACTGTCAGCCAGCCGGTATAAATACGCGGCGCTACAAGAAGGGCCGTTCCGGACAGAAGATTTGATCGGCCATCTTCTTGATTGTTTCGGATATCTGGGAGGAATACCGCAGGAACTCGTCATCGACCAGGATTGTACGATGGTGGTAAGCGAGAACTCCGGGGATATAATTTACACGAAAGACTTTCAGTATTTCATCGAAGAGATGGATTTAAAGATGTATGTTTGTCGCGGTGCAGACCCGGAAAGCAAAGGTAAAATTGAGAATGTAGTTAAATTCATCAAGTATAGTTTCTTTCCGGTAAGGGAATTTAACAGCATAGTGGAAGCAAGTGAAAGCCTGATTAAACTGCGCCCTTTGTCAAGAACAATAATCTTTGAGAATTAAGGTGTCCTCCTGGTCAATCTCAGGCAGTCTTTTGTATTGCAAATGCATCATAGTATATTTCATCAGGAGTTGAGTACTCCAGGGACTGATGAAATCTTTCTGTATTGAAGAAATTAAAATAGTTGTCTATCGCCTCCTGTAATTCTGTCATATCAGAGTAACTGTTTAGATAAATCTCCTCATACTTCAACGATCTCCAGAGTCTTTCAACGAATATATTATCCAGGGCACTACCTTTCCCGTCCATACTGATCTGTATATTCTTACTCTTTAAAACGTCTATAAACTTCTCTGATGTAAACTGGCTTCCCTGATCGGAATTAAAGATGGCGGGAATGCCATACTTCCTCAAGGCTTCTTCCAGAACATCTACGCAGAAATGGGCCTCCATTGTATTTGATAGTCTCCAGGACAATACTTTGCGGCTGTATATATCTACAATCGCTGCCAGATAAACATAAGAACCATTCAGCTTGACATAGGTTATGTCTGTCGCCCAGGCATGGTTAGGAGCCAATAATCTTTTACCTTTCAAAAGGTATGGATATTTCTGGTGCGCAATATTCGGTACACTTGTCCTCATCCTGGGATATATCGCCGTCAGTCCTATTTTTTTCATCAAACGCCTTGTGATTTTACTTGTAAGACCGTGTCCTATTAACGCTATGGATATTTTTCTATACCCATAAAATGGATGTTTATGATATTCTTTCCTGATTAAACCTACCTTCTCAAAATCATCCTCCTCAAGGACGGATTTATCTGCTGGTTTGTAATAATACCAGGAACGGCTCCTTTCAATGCCACTACAGAGGTCTGTAATAGTGATCCCCTGCCTTGCACATTCTAAAACTTCGGCTCGTGTCCATAAATTGCCTTGTACTTTTTTTTTAAGACACTGTTTTCAATCTGAAGTTCACCGATTGCGTTGATATATTGGGATTCTTTTTCCTCGTTCTTACGGATTTCATCACCTTTTTTATTAGGCCGATCAAATATTTCAGCAACTCCTTCCAGTAATTGTCTTTTCCATAGGCCGATCTGATTCGGATGAACCTCAAATTCAGAACCAAGCTGAGCAATCGTTTTGTGTTCTCTGACAGCTTCCAAAGCAACCTTTGCTTTAAACTCGTTAGTAAATGATTTCCTCATAGTGTTTCTTCTCCTTTTTTGTTATTCGGAGGATTACACCTTAAACTATCAGCTTATATTGTGCAATTTTCAGGGCTCAT
>CAWEAK010000004.1:0-16612 GCA_963806975.1 uncultured Spirochaetota bacterium | reverse complement strand
CTCACTCAGGACATTTCCAAGAAATTTTAAGGGAAGAAGCGGCACAAAAGATGATTTCGTTTACCTCTGCTCCCCAGAAACTGCAGCTGCTTCGGCTTTGACAGGTAAAATTACAGACCCAAGGACTATGGGAAATTATCCTGTAATAGAATATCCGGATCGTTATACTTACAAAATGGATTGGTTTATTAAACCGGCTTTGAAGTCTTCGGATGTTGAATTGATCAAAGGGCCGAATATTCAGGCAATACCTCAGTTTGAGGCACTTCCTGACAGGCTTGAATGCGAAGTTATTATAAAAGTTGGCGATAATATCAGCACAGATATTATCATGCCGGCAGGGAACAAGGCTCTTCCATTCAGAAGCAACATTTCAAAAATCAGCGAATTTGTCTTTGATGTAATTGATGAAAAATTTTCCGAAAGAGCGAAAGAAAAAGGGAACGGTGTTGTTGTAGGCGGTGAGAATTACGGTCAGGGCTCATCCAGGGAACATGCGGCTTTAGCTCCAAGGTATCTTGGTATCAGGGTCAAGATCGCCAAGAGCTTTGCAAGGATTCATAAGGATAACCTGATAGATTTCGGGATTCTTCCCTTAACTTTCAAGGATAAAGAAGATTATAATAATATTAAACAGGGAGATAAAATACTGTTTTCAGATATAAAAAAACTTATTGAAAGCAATGAATCGGAAATTCCTGTGGAAGTAAACGGCAGGAAAATCATCACGATTCTTGATGTATCTGAAAGGCAAAGGCAGATACTGATCGCCGGAGGAATTCTCAATCTGGCCAGGAAGGAGTGAGCCATTATCCATGAATATGAAGCCATAATCGTCGGCGCTGGCGGAGCCGGGCTTTATGCTGCTCTTGAAGCTTATAAAAAAGGAAAGACCGCAGTCGTTTCAAAGCTCTATCCCATAAGAAGCCATACCGGTACGGCGCAGGGCGGCATTGGAGCCGCTTTAGGCAACCTGGAAGAAGACAGACCAGAATGGCATGCCTTTGACACAATCAAGGGTGGAGACTATCTTGTCGATCAGAATGCGGCGAAAATCCTGGTTGAAGAAGCGGTACAGGCCGTTTATGATCTCGAAAACCTCGGATTACCGTTCAGCAGAACTCCGGACGGAAGGATAGACCAGAGAAGGTTTGGCGGGCATATCCAGAAATTTTGGGGAGGCTCCGGTTAAACGCGCCTGTTATGCCGCAGACAGAACCGGACACATTATCCTTCAAACCTTATACCAGCAGTGTATTAAAAATAATGTTCGCTTTTTTTGACGAATTTATTATCCTGGATGTAATCATAGACAAGAAAATATGCAGCGGCATCGTCGCGCTTGAATTGTCTTCCGGAGACTTTCACGTCTTTAAATCAAAGTGTGTTATGTTTGCAACCGGCGGCTTCGGCAGGATTTTCAAAACCACTTCAAACGCTTATGCAAATACCGGAGACGGGCCGGCAGTACTTTTAAGAAAAGGTGTTCCCCTGCAGGATATGGAGTTTTTCCAGTTCCATCCAACTGGCATCGCTGGAATGGGAATTCTTATCACCGAGGCCGTCAGGGGCGAGGGCGGCATACTAAGGAATAGAAAGGGTGAATCTTTTATAAAAAGCACCTACCCTTCTTGATCTTGCTCCCAGAGATCTGATAAGCAGGGCAATTATAACCGAACTCAAAAAAGGCAATGGAATCAGGGGTGATAAAAAAATAGATGATTATGTGCTATTAGACGCAACTCATCTCGGTAAGGATGTCATTTACTCCAAACTGCCGGATATAACCGAATTCTGTAGAAATTATCTGGGAATGGACCCGGCGGAAAAGCCAATCCCTGTCCAGCCGACCGCGCATTACGCAATGGGAGGTATACCGACCTATGTTGATGGCACGTTTATCCGATGGAAACGGCGGAATTTATGAAGGACTTTATGCTGCCGGAGAATGCGCATGTGCATCAAGTACATGGCGCGAACAGGCTTGGAACCAATAGTCTTGTTGATCTGGTTGTATTCGGCAAGAGGGCAGGAATAGACATTGCTGATTATATAAAAAATACAGATTATAGAAACGTTTCGGAGAGTGACGGCGATCAGGCGAAAGAAATGATTTCCGTACTCAAGTCCGAAAAGAAAGGAATTCATGGCGGAAAAATCCGTGAGGAAATGCAGGATACGATGATGGAAAATGTCGGTATTTTCAGAAATCAGGTTGATATGAAGAAAGCTGTCGAGACATTAAAGAATTTAAAACAAAGATTTCAAGGAGTCCGGCTTGACGATAATAATAAAAAATTCAATACGGATTATTCAGGATATTCTTGAATTGAGGAATTTACTTGATCTTGCAATGGTAACAGCGGTATCCGCTCAAAACAGGACCGAAAGCAGGGGTTCGCATGCCAGGGATGATTACCCGGAGAGGAATGATGAAGAATGGCTCAAGCATTCCCTCGTTAAAATGGAAGGAGATAAGATCAGGATTGATTACAAAAATGTGGAATTTTTCATTATTTAAACCGAAACCGAGAACATATTGAATATGGACATATTGAATATGAACATATTGATAAGTATGAACATATTGATAAGGAGGAAGCCTTATGAAATATAAACTTCTGGGAGAAACCGGGGTTTTAGTTTCAGAGTTGTGTTTAGGGACAATGACTTTTTACGGAAAGGGATACTGGGAAAATATCGGTAAAGTCCAGCAGGATGAGGCGACTAAACTTGTGAAAATATCCCTTGATAACGGGATTAATTTTATTGATACGGCCAACGCTTATTCCGAAGGGATGTCGGAAAGGCTTCTTGGCGCGGCCTTGAAAACTCTGGGAATAAACCGGGGACAGGTATTTATTGCAACTAAAGTCCGGATAAAAATGGGGACAGGTCAGAACCAGGGAGGATTAACAAGACTGCATATAGCAGATTCCATAAATGACAGCCTCGAAAGGCTCAACTTGAATCATATCGATCTTTTGTATATTCATGGAGTTGATCAGTTAACACCTCTTGAAGAAACCATGAGAGGGCTGGAAGACGTTGTCCGAAGCGGGAAAGTTCGTTATATAGGAGTCTGCAATCATCCTGCCTGGATGGTCAGCAAGGCGAACGGGTTTGCCGATAAAATGGGCTGGGGTCAATCCGCGCCCTGCAGTATTATTACAGCATCGCGAGCCGGGACATTGAGAGGGAAATAGTTCCGATGGCCCTCAGTGAAAAACTTGGCTTGATGCCATGGAGCCCGCTGGCCGGAGGTTTTTTATCCGGAAAATTCACGCGGGATAAAGAAAAAGCCGGAGAAAGCCGGAAGGATAATTTTGATTTTCCTCTTATAAACAAGGAAAAAGCTTATGATATTATTGACCTTATGTTGAAAATCGGAGGAAATCACCATGTTCCCGCGGCACAGGTTGCGCTGGCCTGGTTATCCAGAAAACCGGCTGTAACAAGTATTATAATCGGGCAAAAAAGAGAGGAACAATTGCTGGACAATACGCTTCAACTAAGCTTGAACTGAGCGATGATGAAATGAAAGAACTGGATACGATCAGTGCATTAACTCCCGAATATCCCGGCTGGATGATCACCAGGCAGGGTCAGGACAGAAGTCTATGAAAGTTAAGCTTAGCATTCAAAGGTTTAATCCGGAAAAGGATCAAACACCCTATTTTAAAGATTATGAGATGGATTCAAATCCAAATGACAGGCTGCTGGATTCCCTCTTGTATATTAAAACATATATGGACGGTACTCTTGCGTTCAGAAAGAGCTGCGCTCATGGAATATGCGGTTCTGATGCGATGGTTATAAATGATATTGAAAGACTGGCATGTAAAACTCTCATAAAAGATGTAACAGACAGCAATAATACGGAAATAAAAATACAACCGCTTAAATCATTATCGCTACAGAGGGATTTAATGGTCAATTTTGATCATTTTTTTGAAAATTATAGAATAGTGAAGCCCTTTCTCATTAATATAAATCCTCTAACGGAAAAAGAGAGAATTCAGAGTCCTTTAGAAAGAGAAAAGTTTGATGATGCCACAAAATGTATCCTCTGTGCGGCCTGTTTTTCCGCCTGTCCTATTGAAAATGAGAAAAATCCGGCTTTTATCGGCCCGGCAGCAATTGTACAGGCCGCAAGATTCTTGTTTGATTCAAGGGATATGGGACTTGAGAACAGGCTCAACGTTCTGGATCAACCCGATGGAGTCTGGGCTTGCGAAAATAAATTTAACTGCACAAAAGTCTGCCCGAGAGGCATTAAAGTGACAAAAAATATTAACTTAACCAAAAATAGAATAAAAGAATATAAGGCAAGTTCAATATGAAACTTTTTGAATACCAGGCGAAAAAATTATTGAAAGATTACGATATACCGGAGCCGGGCGGGCAGGCAGCCTCCAGCGCCGATGAAGCATACGAAATTGTCAGTAAAATGAATGGCAAAGCTGTCATCAAGGCACAGGTTCTAACCGGAGGCAGAGGAAAAGCTGGCGGGGTCAAAATAGTATCTTCCGCTCTTGAAGCTAAATCAGCCGCCAGGGAAATACTTCAAATGATTATCAAAGATAACCCTGTTCATAAGGTATTGGTTACTTCGGCAGTGGATATTAAAAAAGAAATTTATGTCAGCATTGTGGTGAACAGCGGAGAAAAAAGAATTGAATGTATTATAAGCAGAGGAAGGCGGAATTGAAATTGAGGATACTGCTGTAAACGCTCCTGAAAAAATTCATAAGATTCCTCTAAGCCTGGAAATATTATCGGAAGAAAAAAAAGTTGTCGATCAGCTTGCAAAAATATTCGATCTTAAATTTACAAGAGATATTTTCAGTATAATTAAAAAAATGTTCAATCTTTTTATTGAAAATGACTGCTCGCTTGTGGAAATAAACCCTCTTGTTATTGATCAAAATAATCAATTGATCGCATTGGACGCGAAGATTGTTATCGACGACAATGCTCTTTTTAAACATCCCGACCTTGAAAAATTGAAAAACACCGAAGAATACAGTCCGGATGAACTTGACGCAAAGAATGCATCTCTTGCTTTTGTGAGCCTTGACGGTAATATCGGCTGTATGGTTAACGGGGCCGGGCTTGCAATGGCGACTATGGACCTCATTAAATACTTCGGGGAAAAACCGGCCAATTTTCTGGATATCGGTGGAAGCTCCAATCCCCAAAAAGTCGTGGACGGATTAAAAATTCTGTTGAGAAACAAAAGCATTAAAGCTATATTAATCAATATTTTCGGAGGAATTACCCGCTGCGACGATATCGCAAGAGGACTGGTGGAAGCGGAAAAAGAATTCAATATTAACATTCCACTGGTCATCAGGCTCATTGGAACAAACGACAGGGAAGGAATAGAAATACTTAAAAATAACGGATTTACAGCCTTTTCAGGTCTTACCGAAGCGGTAAAAGCAGTTGTTAACCTCACCCCCTAACCCCCTCTCCAAGGCTGGCGAGGGGGAAGATGAAACTGTAAAAAAGAGAGAAAATTAGTATGAATGATTTAATTGAGAGAGTAAGGTTGTTAAGACAAAGACAAACTGAGGCAGAGAAAGTATTCTGGGAAAGAGTTCGAAACAAGAAAACGGGATATAAATTTAAACGACAGAAACTTCTGAGTATCTATACAGGAAACAAACTTCGATTCTTTATTGCAGATTTTTTCTGCCAAGAATTACATCTTGTTGTTGAATTGGATGGTAAAATCCATGAAAATCAAATTGAGCGTGATCGGACAAGAGATTCAATTATTAATATGATGAATTATCGAGTAATTCGTATTAAAAACGACGAAATTCTAAAGAATCTTGAACTAATTCTAAATGACATTTTACCCTCTCCAAGTTTGGAGAGGGTGGCGCAATAGCGCCGGGTGAGGATTATGAGTATTTTAATCGATGAAAACACAAAGGTTATTGTTCAGGGTATAACCGGCAGGGACGGAAGCTTTCATGCAAAACAGATGCTGGAATACGGCACAAAAGTGGTTGGAGGAGTGACTCCGGATAAAGGCGGGCAGTTTGTAGATTCAATACCGGTTTTTAATACCGTTATGGAAGCAAAGAAAGTGACTGATGCCGATGCTTCTGTAATCTTCGTTCCAGCAAAATTCGCGACAAAAGCCATAAAAGAAGCGGCGGACAGCGGTATTAATCTGATCATCTGCATAACAGAGGGAATTCCTGTACTCGAAATGCTTGATAATTATAATTATATAAAGGAAAAAAATTTAATGCTAATTGGGCCAAACTGCCCGGGGCTTATATCACCTGAAAAATCTAAAATAGGTATCATGCCTGGAAAAATTCATAAAAAAGGGAATATCGGCTTAATCTCGCGGAGCGGAACCCTCACATACGAGGTTGTTTATAATCTTACCTTAAAAGGATTGGGACAATCCACCTGCATCGGGATTGGAGGAGACCCGATTGTCGGCACGGGATTTATTGATTTACTTGAAAGATTTAACAATGATCCTCAAACTGACGGAGTTGTTATTATCGGTGAAATCGGAGGTGATAATGAAGAAAAGGCCGCCCTCTGGATAAAAAATCATTTTAAGAAAAAGGCCGTCTCTTTCATTTCCGGCAGAACAGCACCCACCGGTAAAAAGATGGGGCATGCAGGAGCTATCATTTCAGGAGGAATGGGAACGGCTGAAGCCAAGATTGAGGCTTTTAAGAGCGCCGGGGTTCCTGTTGCCGACAGGCCGGATGAGATACCCGATATTATGCTGGAATTGCTTGAGGCTGCGGGTTAGCGAAGAATATTAAGGGACTTTGTCCCTTAATAACCCTACCCCTTCGGCTACCGCTCAGGGCAGGCGCCGGGTATGATACCCTTTGGAATCCCCATTTAATTGGGGTGTCCAGAGGGCTTCAAGCCCTTTGGTGGGTCCCCCTAAAGTTTTTCGGAGGATGAATGATTAATAATAATATAAAATACCTGGAAAAATTATTTAGCGATATAGAACCTGACCTGCAGGAAGATAAGGGGCTCCAGCCCCTTAAGCCGATCGAAACTCATACTGAGAAAGAATATGAACCGAATCTTAAATATGAATCCAAGCAGGCAGTTGAAGATAAATCGAGCGCTCAGGATGAAATAAGAAAGCAGGGAAGAGTGGACAGCTTAATCTGGGCATTCAGGGATATCGGCTCTATTTATGCCCAGCTCAATCCACTGGGAAACGATTATCAGGAACATTATACAAATTTACCCTTGATCAGAAAAGGCATTTTTGAAAAACTTACTCCGGAGGATTTCGACCTCTCTCAGGATGATCTTGATAAATCATTTTACGGAGGACCTGTTTTTAATTATGAAAAAAGGACTTTAAAAGAAATTCTGGAAGTTTACAGCCGGATTTACTGTTCCTCAGTTGGAATAGAATTTCTGCACATACAAAATAAACTAGTGAGAAAATGGTTCATTCAGAATCTGGAAAATGAAAGGAGTAAATATCAGCTTTCAATGAATGAAAAAATAATCATTCTGGAAGACTTAATAAAATCAGAGGAAATGGAGCTTTTTCTTAATAAAAATTATATCGGTCAAAAAAGGTTTTCGATTGAAGGAGCCGATACGGTTATCCCATGCCTTTCATTTTATAGTAAATCATGCCGCCGAGTCGAAAATTAAAGAAATTGTGATAGGACGACTCACCGTGGAAGGCTTACCATACTGAATTTAATCTTACAGCTTCCACCGGAGGACATTTTTTCCTTTTTTGAGGAAAACTATGAACAGGATATGATGGACGGCGGCGGAGATGTAAAGTACCATATAGGCTATACCATGGAACATAAGCATGAGGACGGCACAAGCGTCCGGGTAACTTTGCCGGCCAATCCAAGCCACCTGGAATCTGTCGGCCCTGTAGCAGAAGGACTTACAAGAGGAATTCAGGACAAAATCGGGGATATCGAAAAAGATGCGGTTTTGCCGGTAATAATTCATGGTGAGGCCGCCTTTTCAGGGCAGGGTGTGGTTGCCGAAACATTCAACCTTTCCGGACTTGAGGGTTACTCAACCGGAGGTACTATCCACATCATCATCAATAACCAGGTCGGTTTTACCACATCCCCGAGAAACGAGCATTCAAGCGGTTTCGCGAGATTCTGGCGAAATATATGTCGATACCTATTATCCACATAAATGGAGATGACCCTGAATCTGCAGTCAGCTTCATGAAACTGGCCATCGAATACAGACAGACATTTCATGCCGATATCGTCATTGACATCGTCTGCTATAGAAAGTACGGGCATAATGAAGGCGACGATCCTTCGTTTACTCATCCGCGAATGTACGAGATTATCAGGAACCACAAAAGCGTCGCCGGAATTTACAGCGAATCCTGCATTCAGAATCAAATCATAACAAAAGAGAAACTGGATCAATTTAAGAATAATTTCACAAAAGAATTGAAGGATTCACTTAATAAGCTGCATCATGATAAAGACTTTGCGGGGCATGGTGATTTTTCCCATCATAAGACCCCATATATGGATCAGGAATCATTACAGGTTAACGAGGTTGGTTTAACTGAAGAAATGATATTAAATATTGCGGAGATAATCCACAGCATCCCGCCGGAGTTCAATATTCACTATAAATTAAAGCGGATACTCGAAACAAGACTTGATAATTTTAAATCGAAAGGTGCCATTGATTGGGCATTTGCCGAATCGATAGCTTTTGGGTCGCTATTGCTGGATGGACACGGAGTGAGGTTGAGCGGCCAGGACAGCGAAAGGGGAACATTTTCCCAGAGGCACCTTGTCTGGTGGGAGGTAAACGTCGATGAGCCAAAATTTTATATACCGCTCAATCATCTGAAAACCGGGCAGGCCAGCCTGTCAGTTTATGACAGCCCTCTGTCTGAATACTCCATACTCGGTTTTGAACTCGGCTATTCATTTTCATGTCCCTGATGACCTGGTTATGTGGGAGGCCCAGTACGGGGATTTTGCCAACGGAGCGCAAGTTATAATCGACAATTATATTATCGCTTCAGAAGCAAAATGGAATGTAAGAAGCGGGCTTGTACTTTTGCTGCCGCACGGTTATGAAGGTCAGGGACCGGAACATTCCAATGGCCATATGGAAAGATTTTTACAGCTTTCGGCTCAGGAAAATATCCAGGTGTGTAACGTTACGACTCCCGCGCAATACTTCTGTCTTTTAAGAAGGCAGGTTTTATTAAAAGTGGAAAAACCCTTGATAATCATGACTCCCAAAAGCCTGCTTCGCCATCCTCTGGCTGTTTCAAAACCGGATGAACTCAAAAAGGGGCATTTTCAGTTTGTAATCGATGATTCCAAAGCCGATGAAAATCAGGCGTCAAAAATATTGTTTTGCACAGGGAAGATATTTTATGATCTGTATTCAAAAAGGGAAGTGTTGAAAAAAAATGATACGGCGATCATAAGAATAGAACAGCTTTACCCCTTCCCGGAAAAAGAGATAGAAATAATATTAAAAAAATACAAAAATGTCAAAAATAAATTCTGGGTTCAGGAAGAACCGCAAAACAGAGGGGCATGGACATTCATTAAAAATCAGTTCGATATTTTATTTAACGAGAGGCTTCAATATACCGGGAGAAGTCCGAGCGCCAGCCCGGCAACAGGTTCGCTTATATTATTTAAAGCGGAACAGGAAAATTTATTAAACACCGCGCTGAAATGAGGAGAATATAATGGAAAGACGCGCCTGCCCTGGACGTATCCGAAAGAGAACACTTGATAAAAATAAGGAGTCTTTAATATGAAAGTTGAAGTAAAAATTCCATCTGTCGGTGAATCGATAGTAAGCGGTATATTAACCAGATGGCTAAAAAAAAACAATGATATCGTTAATGAAGAAGAATCGATTTTCGAACTGGAAACAGATAAGGTTAATGTCGAAGTCCCCTCTCCCGCTTCGGGTAAGATCGAAATCGTGGTCAAAGAGGGGGAAGAGGTTGCGATCGGACAGCTTGTGGCTTATATAGATACCGATTTCAAACCGGAACAAATAAAGAAAGAGGATAGTTCTGTCACCGTTGAAGAAAAAAATAAAAGCACTGAGCCAATAAGGAAAGCGCAAACGGTAAACCCTGCCGAATCCATTAATGAGAATAATCTAAAAACATCTCCGGCTGTTAGAAGAATCGCTGAGGAAAACAGCATAGATATCAGAGGTATTGAAGGAAGCGGTAAAGAAGGCAGGATTACAAAGGGTGATATCCTGGATGTAGTAGAAAAAGAGTATAGCGAGGCAACAAAAAACATTGAATTATTTCCAGCTCAAAAGGCCGGTTCTGAAACTAAAGAAGAAAAAAGACAAACTATCGTAAAAATGTCCCCAATCCGGCGTACAATCGCAAAAAGGCTCGTTCAGGCCAAGCAGGAAGCCGCGCATGTCACAACTTTTAATGAAATAAATATGGAGCATGTAAACCATATACGGACAAAATACAAAGATGAATTTTTAACTAAATACGGTATTAAACTGGGTTTTATGTCGTTCTTTGTCAAGGCAAGCTGCCAGGCCTTGAAGGAATTTCCCGATGTAAACACAATTGTCAGGGGAGATGAGATCGTATACAATCATTATTGTGATATCGGAGTGGCTGTAGCGGTGGATGAAGGTTTGATTGTTCCTGTAATAAGAGATGCCGACAAGATGTCTTTTGCTCAAATTGAGCTGAAGCTGAACGAACTGGCAGAAAAAGCCAGGACAAAAAAAATCACCGTCGATGAGCTTCAGGGCGGAACTTTCACAATAACAAACGGCGGAATATTCGGCTCCATGATGTCCACGCCGATACCAAATTATCCACAGACAGGCATATTGGGCATGCATGCCATTAAAGACAGACCTTATGTTGCCGACGGTAAAATCGAAATAAAGCCGATCATGTATGCCGCCCTGACCTACGATCACCGTGTTATCGACGGCAAAGACGCAGTGGAGTTTTTAGTAAGCATCAAAAAATATATAGAAGACCCGGAAAGCCTGCTGATTGAACTGTAAATAAAAGGAGGAAAATAATGAAACCGAGAGGAGCTTTGATGATAGAGCACCGATTGATTGAAAAAGTTTTGGCGGTTATTAAAAAAAAGCTGAATGATTTGAGTAAAGATAATTTTGACCCATTATTCATCGATACCGTCGTGGATTTCATAAGAGTTTATGCAGACAGGACCCATCATGGAAAAGAAGAGGATATTCTTTTTAAAGAACTGGAAAAGAAAAATGTTGTGAAAGAAGATACCGTTTTAATGAATGATTTAATAGAAGATCATAAACAGGCCAGGAAAAAAGTAAAGGAGCTTGTTGAATATAACAATGAGTTTAAAAAGGGAAATAAAAATGATTTTAATGGAATTATAGAAATTCTCAAATGGCTTATATCGTTTTACCCAGCTCATATCAAAAGAGAGGACGATACTTTCTTTCCCGATACCGAAAAATATTTCAGTAAAGAAGAGCTTGATAAAATGCTTAATGATTTCTGGGAATTTGACAGGAAAATGATTCATGAAAAATATCAGAAAGTTTATAATTCTTTAGCGGAATAACTTTTCAGGAGGGTACAAAATATTATGGATAATATAAAATACGACGCCGTCGTTATCGGCAGTGGGCCGGGAGGCTATGTCGCGGCTATTCGATCCGCACAGCTCGGCCTAAAGACTGCGATTATTGAGAAAAATAAAAATTTCGGCGGAACCTGCCTTAATATCGGATGCATTCCCTCGAAAGCCCTTCTGGATTCAACAGAACTATTCATTACTGCGAAAACTAAAATGCAAATCCATGGAATTATGCTTGATCCGGATAAAATAAAAATAGATTTAAAGCAGATGATGGCCAGGAAAGATCAAATCGTTGCCAAAATGACCGATGGAGTTAAGCTATTACTAAAAAATTACAAAATTGATACTTATGAAGGATTCGGCAGATTAAAAAACAATCATAATATTATTATTGAAAAACAGGACGGCACAATAATGGAAATTGAAAGCAAAAATATTATTCTTGCTTCGGGCAGTGTGCCGATAGAGCTTCCAATTCTGCCTTTTGATCACGATAAAATAGTCGATTCGACTGATGCGCTTTCCTTTGATAAAATTCCCGAAAAACTGGCGATAGTCGGAGCGGGTGCGATCGGCCTTGAAATGGGGAGCATCTGGAGCAGGCTGGGTTCTGAGATTACAATCATCGAGATGATGGATCAGATATTACCGCAATCTGACATAAATATATGCGGAAGACTTGCTCAAATTTTAAAAAAACAGGGGCTGGACTTTAGATTATCAACAAAAATAATATCGGGAGATATTCAAAACGGGAAGATTAAATTGATTATGAAAGATACAGATGGAAATCAAAGCGAATTATCCTGTGATAAAGTTCTTGTGGCCGCTGGGCGGAAACCGTTTACGGAAGGCCTTGGACTGGATGAAGCCGGTATTCAATATGAAGCTCAGAGCAAACGGATAATTGTCAACAAAAAATATCAGACATCAATCCCCAATATCTATGCTATCGGTGATATTATAGAGGGGCCTATGCTTGCTCACAAAGCCTCGGAGGAGGGCATTGCTGTTACCGAAATCATCGCGAAGGGTTTAGGATCGGTAAATTATGATGCTATTCCATCCATTGTGTATACCTTGCCGGAATACGCATCGGCAGGTAAAGGAGAATCCGAGCTGACAAAAAAGGGCGCCCCGTTTAAAAGCGGAGTTTTTCAGTTCAGAGCTAACGGAAGGGCCTTAGCCGGTGAAAACGGCGAAGGTTTTGTAAAGATATTTTCTGATGCTAAAAGCGATAGATTATTGGGAGCGCACATCATCGGACCATGGGCATCCGACCTGATCGGTGAAATAGTAACCGTAATGGAGTTTAACGGAAGTTCCGAAGATATCGCGAGAACGATCCATGCTCATCCCACTTTAAGTGAAGCTGTGAAGGAAGCGGCTATGGATGTAGAAAACTGGTCGATACATTCTCTTCCGAAGAAACTCACCCCTAACCCCTCTCTTTAAAAGAGAGGGGCATAAATAGACGGGGTATTTTTATTGTTTAAAAGTAACTGAGCTTCCTCCCCCTCTCTTCATCGAAGAGAGGGGGCCGGGGGGTGAGTTAGGAGGTTAAAATGAGTGAATTGAGAAGAGTGGCGAAAATCCTGAAAAGCAAACCTACAATTGAAGGCGCTGGAGTTTATTTAAACAGGGCATTCGGATATTATGAGACGGCATTGCTTGATCCCTTTTTGCTGCTTGACGATTTCCGCTCCAATGAACCTTCGCAATTTCTGCCTGGTTTTCCCTGGCATCCACACCGCGGCATTGAGACAATTACTTATATGCTTCAGGGCAAAGTGGAGCATGGAGACAGCCTTGAAAATAAAGGCGTCATCTATCCCGGCGATGTGCAGTGGATGACGGCAGGGAGCGGAATCATACACCAGGAAATGCCCAAAGGAGATAAGGACGGTCTTATGGGCGGTTTTCAGCTTTGGGCGAATCTTCCCGCGACGAAGAAAATGACTGACCCGAAATACAGGGATGTTAAGAATGAAAAGATTCCATCGGTCAGAACCGATGAAGGCGCAGTTATTAAAATTATCTGCGGAGAGATAAATAATGTAAAAGGGCCAGTTACCGACATCGAAATAGATCCGGAATATCTTGACGTCACGGTTCCCGCGAAATCAGTTTTTAAGCATAAAATCGTAAAAAATCATACAGCGTTCGCTTATGTCATTGAAGGAAATGCCTGCTTTGACGGTATGCTCCAGGAAGAACATAAGGTTGAAAGTCTGAGATACTTCGATTTTGAAAAAAAGAACCTTATCGAAAGCAGGCACCTTGTCATTTTTGATAATGGCGACGAAATAGAGGTCAGGACAGCCGATGATCCTGTAAGATCTCCTTGTATCGGGAAAACCGCTGAAGGAGCCGATCGGATGGTACGGCCCAATCGTTATGAATACCGAGGAAGAACTGAATATTGCCTTTGAGGAATACAGGAACGGGACGTTTATTAAATAGTAAAAAATATTTTGCTGATAGAAGGAGTTAAAGAGGAGGATTCTATGTCCGAAGCAACATATTCAAAAGGTCTTGAAGGTGTTATTGCCGGAGAAACGACAATCTGTAAGATTAATGGGCTGGAAGGAAAACTATATTATAGAGGATATCCGATAGATGAACTTGCAAAAAATTCTTCCTTCGAGGAAGTGACTTATCTTCTGCTTTTTGAGAAACTGCCAAATCAAAAGGAACTTAAAGAATTCACGGCAAATATGCGGAAAAGCAGAGGACTTTCGAAGCCTATTTTAGATATGATCAAGAATTTTCCTCCGAAAGGAAAACCGATGGAACTGCTCCAGTCCGTCATGTCCTATTAAGCGGGTATGTTGAACATGTTATCGAACATTCGGCATTCTGTAACTGCCAGACAACTCTTCATCAGGTGTCGCAGCTGGCAAGCGTCATCGCGGCTTACCAGCGCTTTAAGGAGGGAAAAGAATATGTTGAACCGGATGACTCCTTAAATCACGGAGCTAATTTTCTATATATGCTCCGTGGGAAAAAACCGGAAGAATATGAAGGAAAAATTATGGATACAAGCTTTCTGCTCCATGCGGAACATGAATTCAACGCCTCCACATTTACCGCCAGGGTTGTAGCTTCAACTATTTCAACTTGCTACTCCAGCATTTCCGCCGCGATCGGAGCATTGCGGGGGCCGCTCATGGAGGAGCAAACGAGCAGGTTTTAAAAATGCTCTCAGAAATTGGAAGTTTTGATAATGTAGAAAACTGGGTAAACCAGGCCCTTTCCGAAAAACAAAAAATTATGGGAATGGGGCACCGTGAATATAAGGCTATGGACCCAAGGGCCATTATCATGAAAAAGCTTCTGGAAGAACTGGTGGATAAAAAGAAAGATGATAAAAATTACAAAATGCTGGTAAAAATTAATGAACTTGTCCGGAAATATATGGATGTTAAAGGCAAGCCTATTTATCCAAATGTGGACTTCTTTTCAGGATCGGTCTATTCATTATTGGGCATACCGGATTATTTATTCACTCCTATCTTCGCTGCGGCAGGGCTCGGGCTGGCTGGCGCACATTCTCGAACAGAGAAAGGATAACAGGATATTCAGACCGGAATCGCTGTATAAAGGTCCGATTGACTTGAAATATGTTCCTATTATGGAGAGAGTTTAATACTGAGTTGTAATCAAAACAATACTTATAAGGACAGTATAATAGTTCTTTACACTCACTTTCAATGCAGCTTGGTATAAGATATCTTGCCGAATCTTATTTCGAGCTGTCGGCAAGCCCTATGACATTGCCTTCACTGTCCGCTATACGTGCATAGAAACCGTTTGGGATCGGCTGCTTGGGAGTAATCAATTTTCCACCGGAAGCAATAACTTTTTTAACTGTTTCATCGATTGATTTTACTCCGATAACCACAATTGGTGCTCTGGCATCTTTGTTTCTCTGGAATAAACCTCCGTTAATCACCCCTTTTTCCATTACCATATTGTCTTTGTCTGTTTCGGCTGCATAGGCCATTACATATTCCATTTCAGGAATATCAAGCAGCTTCCACCCGAAGATTTCCGAATAAAATTTAGTTATCCTGGCTTTATCGTCAAACGGAATTTCAAAATGAACTACTTTATCCATAAGAACCTCCAATTTTAATTAATTCCACAAATTTAAAGTTATACCGTTTTTCTTTGAAGAACATACATTATATTAGGAAAACGGTATATACCAAATACCTATTAAAATGTGCTATCGCACATTATTAAAGGTAATTGGTATTAGATTATTTTATCCTACTTCTCTTATTACTATAATCAATTTCTCACTAAAAATCAAGTTAACGAACTTTTAAATGCTTACTTGGTAATTAAATCAAAAAACAGAATCGGTTATCCCGTATTCCTTAGACCCGAAGCTATACCGTTTATGGTTATAACAATAACCTCTCTGAGAGCACCGGCTTCAGGTCCTTCGGGATCAGATAGGCCTCGCAGCCGTTTAAGCATCTCGATTTGAAGAAAATTTAGGGGATCGACATAGGGATTACGAAGCTCAATAGAACGCCTTAAATGAGGATCGTTTTCCAGAAGGGATGATTCTTCAGTAATGTTGAGAATAATTTCTTCGGTATTCTTATATTCTTCTTTGATAATATTAAAAATACTTTCGGCCGTTTCTTTATCCGGTACTAGTGAAGAATACATACCGGCAATTTCCATATCGGCTATCAGAAGAGACATCTCTGTATTATTAATCAGGTTATTGAAAAAAGGCCAGCCCAGATACATTTCTTTCAGTAGAGATAAAGATAATCCTTTTTTAAGTCCTGATCCGAACCCGTACCAGCCTGGAAGATTAAACCGGCTCTGCATCCATGAAAATACCCAGGGTATCGCACCAATCTTCGTTATTGACTCATCTTCCATCTCGTTCGCAACAGGACGGGAGCCTATTCTCAGCCTCTTTATCTCATCAATGGGCGTTGCGGCCTGCCAGAAATTGTAAAAAC
>CAWEAK010000003.1:0-12720 GCA_963806975.1 uncultured Spirochaetota bacterium | reverse complement strand
TTCGGCGGGCGACACGATGTAAAGTACTTCTTTAGCAACTTAGGGAACACAGACATTCCATGACAGGTCCTATTTAATTTATAATATTGTCGAACATCAGTTCGGCAGCGGCACAATGCCGCCTAGAACTTAAATTCTCTAGGCGGATTCCCGGAAAAATCTGAGAAAATAGCCTGGCCATGTTCCAAATAAAACACCTCGAATACTGGATTTTCAGGACTTTTATAAATTGATCTTACCAGTTGATTTTGATCAATGATATTTTTCTTTTTTTGAATATCATTACAAAAACTGATATTTCCACTAAGCCTGAGTGTTAACATTTCGGGAGTTGTAACAGAAAATTCTATAGCAGGATTTTGTTTCAATTGATGAAAAACTTTTTTAGCATTTGAAGTACAGAAATAATATTTACCTTCTTCATAAAACTGAAACTCGAAAGGCCTGACTCTGGGACTTCCGCTTTCATCCGTAGCTAATACACCTGCCCGATTCTTAATCAAAAAATCAACCACCTCTTTCATAGAAACCTCCTAATGGTTTGATATCAAACTATATATTTCAAACTATCTTTTAATTTATAATTACCAGTTTCGATTTATCTTATCAAGGATTTTCCCAAGTAAATCAACCTCATCCGGTAACAAATTTTGAAAAGCCTTTGATAGTAGTATTTTAGAAATTTCCTGAAAATCCGCCTTCTTTTCCATAGCCTTTTCAGTTAATTTAATTCGAAATACCCTACCGTCTTTAGAATCCGCATCTTTTTTCAAGTAGCCAAGATTTATTAGTTTATCTACAAGAGCGGTAATGGTTGATTTATCCCTTCCGATCAGATCAGCCATTTCTTTCATTGTCATTTCATTATTTTTATATAAAGTCGCAATAATGTCACCATGCGAAGGTGCAAAACCTTCCATACCATGAATTTTAAGCTCTTGTACTATCAATTTTGAAGATTTTTCATGAATTCTTGAGATTAGATAAATTACATTACTCTTCGTCATCGCCTTACCTGAATAATATGATTATATAATCATAGTTTGACATCAAACTAATGTCAATATTAATTTACAGATTTTTTTTATTTTAAATAATAAATTTCTTTCTATGCCAGCATTATAGGATTATCGGGAAATGTTTCATAGTTTATCCTGCTTTCTGCAAACATTCCGATTACTTTCGGTAGGATGATATGCTCCTTTTCAAGTACTCTTACCGAGAGGGTTTCTTCAGTATCGGCAGGTAATACCGGGACCTTTGCCTGCATAATCCTTTTGCCCCCGTCGGTAACATCGCTCACAAAGTGAACTGTGCAGCCCGCTTCTTTATCTCCCGCCTCAATCGCTCTTCTATGAGTGTGAAGACCGGGATATTTGGGAAGTAATGAAGGATGAATATTTATTATTTTATTAGGGAAACCATTAATGAAACCCGTTTTAATAATCCTCATAAATCCAGCTAAAACAATTAAATCAGGATTATTCTCCATTATAATTTCTATATAATCCCTTTCAGCCTCTCCCTCAAGTTTTGTTTTGTAGTCTCCCGGATGAAGATATAACCCTTTTATGCCGTTTTTATTGCAGATTTCAAGTGCTTTTGCTGTGGGGTTGTCGCTTATCACCAAAGCAACCTCAACATTATTAAGAATTTTATTCTGTATGGATTTAATGATTGCCTCCATATTGCTTCCTCTTCCAGATACCATAATAATAATGCGAAATTTCCTCCTCTTGATTGAATCATTAAAATCCATACTTTTCCTTCATTGATTAAATTTAAAATCCTATTATAATAAATTAATTAAAAGAATATCAGTCATCTACCGAGGAAAATATTGACTATATCATTAAAAAACAGAACAATGCTTAATGATATGATAAAAACCATACCGGAATATTCTATATAAAATCTTATTTTTTCAGGAAATTTCCTTCGTGTTACCAGCTCTATTAAATTAAAAACAATATGCCCCCCATCAAGGCCTGGGAAAGGAAGAAGCTGAAAAAAGCCTATTGCGACGCTAATTAATGCCATAAACCGGACAATCGTGGTAAGATCAAAATTGGTTTTTGTCATAATATCGCCCGTCATCTGTATGATTCTAACAGGACCCGACATATTCCTCTGGAGATCTATCTTGCCTTTGAACATTGCCTTGAGTCCGTCAAAAATTTCTACAATAAAACCATTTGCCTCATTAAACCCGTTTTGAAAACCATCAGGTAAATTTTTTGCTTTAAATAGTTTTTGATAGGTCCGGACATTGCCGGGAGAAATACCAAGATACCCCTTTCCTTCAAATCTGTCAAGTATTATTTTTTTTGCAATAGTTTCATTGCTTCTCTGTATTGTAAAATCAACTTCCTGATTAGCCTTGTCCTGAATCAATTCCTGAAGCTGGTAAAAATACGTTATATTTGTACCATTCACTGCCTTTATTACATCGCCCTCTTTCAAACCGCTCCGGTCAGCCGCAGAATTTGTTTTTACAAAACCGATCTCCGGCAAATAAAGAGGACTGACTCCAATAAACCCCATACCGATTTGCTGATTGTACTTTGGCGTTATCTTTGATGAATTTGTAATACCTCCCCGGGTATATTTAATGGCAAGTTCTTCATCAATTCTTAAAGCAATGGTCTTCGGTATATCATAATAAGATTCAATCTTATCTTTTCCAATCGAAATAATTGTGTCTTCCGAACGAAGTCCCGCCAGTGCTGCGGGGGTCGGTTTTCCGTCCGAATTTAGTGCAATAACTGCAATATCGGATGTAATATTGGTTTCTTTGAACCCGGCAAAGAAAAGCACCGTCATAATTACTACTGCGAATAAATAATTGAAAAAAGCCCCCCCGACAACCGTTATAAGCCTTGCCAGAGGCGGACGGTTATACATTGCTTTAGGATCGGCCGATTTTCCTTCATCACGGTCTTTATTTTCTTCTCCCCTTAATTTACAATAACCGCCAAAGGGAAGCATACTTATTTTATAACGGGTTTCTCCCCAATTGAACCCGGCCAGTTCCTTACCGAATCCGATTGAGAATTCATCAACGCCGATTTTATTGAGTTTTGCCATAACCAGATGGCCGAACTTCATGCGCGAGAACTATAATATCTAAAATCAATATTGCACAAATTATACCAATAAATGTTAACATTAACCCTCCTGCTCGAAAACCTTTTTCTTATTATAAGGCTGATTATTACAGAACGATTGTTACTTACTTTTTTTCAAGTTCTTATTTTCACTGATAATAACAATCGGATACGCCAGATCCCACAAACCGGCTATTCCAGTTATTATTTTATTACCGGATAAAAAATAAATCCTTTTAATTTTCGTATCGGCTTTAATAGTATCTATTAATCCCTGAATAAACCATTTGGCATCTTCATTTTTTATTTTTATCATTTTTTCAAAATTTGAATTCATGTTCAGTACCAGTGATCTATCCGGTATAAGCCAAATATTTTCAGCATTAATATCATCGCTTAAAGGCAATATAAGATTATAAGCAATCGGTCCTGTCATATATTCTCGTATTAATTTTGTTTCAAACGGTTGACGGTCACTATCCATGTTATATTTAAACTTTCTTTTTTCAAAGAATATCTTTGAAAGTTTTGTATCCGGATAATAAAAACTGACATTTTTATACATTAAATTTGTTCTTATAACATTAAATATAATCAATCCAATGATTAATATCAATATTGAGAAAGCCGAAATAAATTTCCAATCTTTTATATTTATCCTCATCTTGTATAGCCTCTACTATCATTATAATTTTGAAGGAATTTAATTATTCCATTATATAAACCAAGCGCTATTTTTTTTTGATAATTTTTATCCATTAATTTTTGCGATTCGGCCGGATTTGATAAAAACCCGATTTCGACAAGAACCGAAGGTAATGAATTATATTTCAAGACATAAAAATTAGCATTTTTAACCCCCCGCAGAGTTGCCGAAGTTTCATTGACTACAGATGCGGATATACTGCCGGCAAGTTCTTCAGACTGCCTTCTTATTCCATCTTTAAGCAGATCATTGATTATTAAATATAACTGCTCTGTTTTTCTAACATCGCTTTTTGAAAAACCGGCATTCTCAATTATTTCAACGGATAAAGCCTCTTCATCGCTGGCCTTATCTGAAAGCGAATAAACCTCAATCCCATCAATATTTTTGTTAAGAGATATATTGCCATGTATACTAACAAAAACAGGGTTATAATTTTTCTTCAATAATTGCGAGCAAAGGTCCGTCCTTTCTTTTAACGTAACATACCTGTCATCTTTCCTTGTAAAAATTACTTTAACTTTATCGTTTTTTTTCAGTAAATTATACAGATACCGGGAAACCGACAGTACAATCTCCTTTTCCTTGATGCCGTTTATGCCCAGTCCGCCAGGATCTTTTCCGCCGTGGCCGGGATCGATCACAATAGCATTGATTGGAATGAATCTGTCATTATCCTGATAATATGTTTTGGCCTTGTTTGTATCGATAATATTATAATCTTTTTTTACCTTTTGGTCATCTTTTGACAATGTACCTAGGGAATTTGAACCCCTGACTGAATTATTTTGTGTGTTGCTCTCATTTCCAGATTGAACCGGTTGTTGGTTATTAGTATTTGATAAATATTTATAAATATCGATAAATTTTTCATCCGCAGGCGATTTCTGAAAGTTTGTTTCAATACCAAGAATTTTTTGGATCAATGCGGCCATATCCTGAGGAATTTCAAGTTCTCCCTGCCGGTTCAAACTTGGATTCTGCCTAAAATAATATATCTTCCCGATGATACAATGTAGGGCATTGTCAGAAAAACTTTTAATGAATTCGAATCTTTTGAAACGTCGGCATAACCGATGTTCAGGTTAAATTTGACCACATAACCGTTTGTTCTGCAAAGATTATAGAACGAAACATATGATGTATCCTGAGAGTATTGATAACCGAATATTGTCAAAAATAATAGGATGTAAATATAAAATCTACACATTCTGTAATTTCCAGATAAAATACAAACCTTTTAAAGTAAGCTGAGGATCAATAATATCAATAGCGCGGGAAGCTTGCTTTATCAGCTTTGAAAGGCCTCCTGTTGCCAGAACCCGGTAATCGCTCCATTCCGATATTTTCCGCAATTCTTCTGACAAGTTCATCGACCATAGCCCCGTTTCCATTGATAATTCCGGAACGGATACAGTCCACTGTATTTTTACCGATAATTTCCGTTGGAAAGGACAGATCAATATGAGGAAGTTTTGAGGCCTTTTCTTCAAGAGGCTCTCAGTGAAGACATGATTCCTGTCATAATTAGTCCCCCCTCATAAACACGGTTTTTTGTCACAACATCGAAGGTTGTCGCGGTACCGAAATCTACAATAATGAGATTTGTTTCCGGAAATAGAACCATACCTGCAAGGGCATCGACAAGCCTATCCGCACCTATTTCGTGGGGAAAATCATAATGAACGGTCAGGGGAATGTCATTAATATTTACAAAATGAGGTGTGAGAGAAAAATATTTCTCAAACATATGATAAAATTCATAATTAATTTGAGGCACCACACTGCTGATATATATGTCATTCCTGGAATTGATCTTATCCAGTCCCCATAAGGTTCGGAGATTCATGTATTTTATCGCCAGTTCATCCGTTGTCATTTCCTTATCAGTCTGTATATTTGCATAATGAATGGGTTGAACCAGATCAGGTCCTAATGCTTCAAGATCAGCATCTTTACTATCAAAAACACCGAATGTAATATTTGTATTTCCTATATCGATTGCAATAATCATTTTGCTCCTCTTTTTATAAAAACTCGTTTTTCAACGGCCTCATCATTAAATTCTTTATGCTGACCTTTGGCGGCGTTTTATTATAAATTACATCATAAACAGCCCTGGTAATCGGCATTTCTATACCAAGTTCGGCCTCAAACTTCATAAGGCTCCTGACAGTTTCCACGCCTTCGGAAACCATTTTTGTCGAAGAAAGTATTTCCTCAATTGTTTTTCCTTTTGCCAATTCCTCACCTGTTCTTCCATTCCTGCTGAACTTTGATATGCAAGTCACGATAAGATCCCCGACGCCTGCTAGGCCTGCAAAAGTCGATTCCTTTGCTCCCAAACGGAGCCCAAGCCTTCGTATTTCAGCCAGCCCCCTTGTAATGAGCGCTGCCATGGTATTATCGCCAAAGCCAAGCCCCCTCGTAACTCCGGCCGCTATTGCTATAACATTCTTTACGGAAGCTGAAATCTCAACGCCAAGGACATCATCATTCCGGTACATCCGGAAAGTGTCCCCGGATAATGCTTCCTGAACTGTTATAGCGGAATCCTCATTGTTGCATGCGGCAACTATGCTTGTCGGGACGCCGCGCGCGACTTCTTCGGCATGCGAAGGCCCGGAAATAACTACAATATCTTTATATACAGGAATTTCTTCCGCAAGTATTTCGCTCATTCTTTTTTCGGTAGGAAATTCCAGACCCTTGGTCGCGCTTACCAGAAGCTGATTTTTATTAATGCGGTTCCCAAATTGGGCTGCAACACTCCTGAAAAACTTGGATGGAGTGACAAAAATCATAATTTCGGACTGCGAAGCCCTGCCGGTATCCCAGGTTATTTCTATTCCGTCGGGTATAATTACTCCGGGAAGATAATCGATATTTTCCTTCTTTTCGATCAAAGGGCGGGCTTCACCCTCGTTATAGGCCCAGAGGGTGACATGATGATTGTTTTTAAGCGCCTGAATGGCAAGGGCCGTTCCCCAACCGCCCGCGCCGATTATTGATATGTCCATTAGCAAACCTCCCTACGACATCGTGTCGTTTGGCGAACTGATGTTCGCCATTGTTTACTTTGTAAAAGTAAAACTCTCATGGAACATCTGTGTGCCCATGGTTACTTAACTCTCAGATACTCATGGAGCATCAACTTCTGGCTTTAGTGCATTGAACTTTATATTGTTTTATCAGGATTACCTGTAAAAATGCTTGTTAAAACCAGAATAAAAGTCCCGGTCATAACGAAAAAGTCCGCAAAATTGAAAATACCGGTCCTCAAACTGCCGATTCCTACATTCATGAAATCGATAACCAGCCTGTGATGAGCTATCCTATCAATAAGGTTGCCTATGCCGCCGCCGGCAATCAGGGAAAAAGCTATGGTTACCTGCAACGGCAATCTTTTCGATAGAACAATATAGATCAGCAAAACTGCCATCATTATAAGCGGAAAAGCAATAAAAATCCAGCAGCCGAAGCTATCGGGGAAATTCGCCCCAAAGCTGAGGAAAGCCCCGGTATTCTCGACATAGATCAGACGGACGGTATCATAAAAATATGAATAAACCGGTCCACCGGATAGCTTAATTTTTGCTATTCTTTTTGTTACCTGGTCACAGCTTACGGTAAGCGTCAAAATTATAAAAACTAAAACAAGGGTTTTAAATTTTTTCATCCTAATTTTTTCCTCAAAATCTCATTGACCGATTTCGGATTAGCCTGTCCGCCGGTAAGTTTCATAACCTCTCCCACAAAAAATCCAATAAGATTTGTTTTACCGGATTTATATTTTTCTACAGCTTCCGGGTTTGATGTGATAACTTTATCAACCATATTATCAAGTTCTCCGGTATCGTTAATCTGCTTCATCCCTTTTTCATCTATGAGCTGCCTGGAACTTTTCCCCGTTTTAAACATTTCGGGAAGAAGTTCTTTCAATTGCTTTCCGCTGATAGTTCCATCACCTACAAAATCCACAAGCTCTTTTAAAGCATTAGGCGGAACTTTTGCCGATGCTTTTGTTATATCCATATTTCTCAAATTTACCTGTCCCATAAATTCCGTTAACAGGACATTGGCAATCATTTTCGGTTCCGATTTAGCGTTTTTTAAGGATTCTTCAAAATACTCCGCCAGCTCTGAATCATCAGTCAATGTCCCGGCATCAATTAAAGTAATCTTATATTCTTTCATAAACCGTATTTTCTTTTTTCTCGGTAGTTCGGGAAGATTATCATGAATTTCCTTGACAATGTTTTTATCTGGAATAATCGGCGGAAGATCCGGCTCGGGAAAATACCTGTAATCATTAGCCTCTTCCTTGCTGCGCATTGAGAATGTTCTATTCTGCTTTGAATCGAAGCTCCTTGTCTCCTGGACTATCTGCTGTCCGCTCTCAAACATGAAAATCTGGCGCTCAACCTCATAATCAATGGCCTTTTTAACGCCATTAAATGAGTTCATATTTTTTATTTCAACTTTAACGCCAAGTTTTTTCTCCCCCCTGGGTCGGATTGGACATTCGCGTCGCATCTGAGACTTCCCTCTTCCATATTAACATCGCTGACCCCGATGCATTTCATTATATTCCGGAGTTCTCTCAAATAATAATAAGCCTCATCGCTTGAACGCATATCCGGCTCCGAAACAATCTCCAGGAGCGGCGTACCGGCGCGGTTCAGATCAACATAGCTTACCGGTATTCCTTCGGTATGGACAAGTTTCCCGGCATCCTCTTCCATATGCGCTCGCATTATGCCGATTCTTTTGACAACATCTCCGGGAAGGTCTATATCAAGATATCCCTTCTGTGCAATCGGGTAATCGAATTGTGATATCTGATAACCTTTTGGAGAGTCCGGGTAAAAATAATTTTTCCTGTCAAATTTTGAATAATCCGAAATATTGCAATTTAAAGCAAGTCCGGCTTTTATAGCTTTGTATAATGCTTCTTCATTCATAACAGGAAGGACACCCGGCTGGCCCATGCAGACCTGGCAGACATGCGAATTCGGTTCTGCGCCGAATTCAGTGGAACAATTGCAGAAATTTTTGTTCTGGTATTCAGCTACATGACTTCCAGACCGATAACAACTCATAATCCATATAAATCCTCCGATAACCGATGACACTATGTCTTTTGATTTCCGGTAAAACAGCTCCGGTTTTTGCCGGAATTTTAAGAATTATTATTTTACATTATTTATGGCGATACTGCAAAAACTCAAATTATAATTTATGCTTTCAAAATAGTCCATGGAGATCGGGAAGACCTTTCAAACCGCGATAACAATTAACCATAACTACCGATCGGACAATAAATAAATACATATCTATCTGGACATTTATTTGAATTAAACTTACAATTTTACTCTATTAAATTAAAGGCGGCATCACATGAAGAAAAATTCTTCTGTAATTACTCAGGTTCTGAAAGACAATCCCCGGATGGCAATAAAGCTTGCGCAGGCATTTACGGATGTCACCAGAAGCCAGATTGTTCGATTATAATTTTAATAAAGGAAAAAGCGGTGATATCCCTCTAATCACCTTCAAAATTACACTGGTCTGGACCCACTGCGTTATGTGCGAAGAACGGAATAAATGGAACACGGGAGGACATAAAGGAAGAAGCCGGTAGTTGTTCCCATAAAAGATATATGAAATTAACCGATGAAGTAGCAGGAAAAACCAAGGGTTTTTATGTATGGGGAGGCGAACCGTTTTTATACCCGAATTTATGGATCTGGCGGGGTAATGTCAAAAAAAATTATGTTCACGATAAATACAAATGGGACATTCCTGGCTGAAAATGCCGAAAGGATAGTACGGGATAAATGGACGGCAATTTTTATTTCTCTGACGGATTTGAAGATGTAAACGATTCGATAAGGGGAAAAGGAACATATCAGCGTGTTATGGCGGGAATTGACGCTCTGAAAAAAGAAAAAAAATCACGGGTTAAAATTGCCTTATGTCGGAATAGTAACAACCATAAGTAATATGAACATATTTATTCGATAAACTGCGGAAGCTATGGCAGACAAAGGCCTGTCCTGCCATATCATAAACCTTGGCACCTATACGACGAATGAAATCGGTGATACGCATAAAAATGGGTCAGGAAAAAAACTAGGGATAGAGCCTGCTTATTGAAAGGGTTTACAAGCGGCTTTAATGAGGGGATTGATGGGGAAAAATTCGGTAAAATCCTTGAAAAACTTCATAGTATTGATAACGGCTACCCGATTATCAGCTCCCGTGATCAGGCATGAAAAAATCGGGATGTATTATGCGGAACTTGAGGAGCTTGTCCTTACAGATGCCTTGCGCCCTGGTTCTCCACAAATATTGGTTATAACGGCGAAGTTTATTTTTGCGCGGATTACCCTGATTATATCAGCAAAACAATGGAAAACGATCTTTGAAAATCTATAATGACAGTAAGGCTTTCAAATACAGAGAAGCTTCAGGAAAACCCAACGTCTTTTCCCTGCCTGTAACCGCTGCTACCAATTAATGCTCTGCGGCCAGCCCTGGCCGGGATTTGCGTAGAAATATATTCCCGGCCCTAGTATTCCCATACCACGACGTCGTTACCTGAGCCGCCAGTTGCCGCCGATAACCCAGATAGTATGGGGGAACGGCAAGCGAACCATAAAAAACCATAAGCTGAAAAATCTGGCCAACCTATTTTTGTCGCAAGTCCAGTTTGTCCTTTTTGTGAGAACACCATACATCATTGAGACTAATGCTCGAACTACACCCCGATCACCCACATTTTATTGTGAAATACTGTTCCTGCCGAAAGATACCTGCCCGAAAAAGACGCTTCGTTGACTTTTCGCCCGGTCCAGTTGGTTGCCATCGGATGAATCCCAAACATCATTTGTTTTTGTTGTTCCAGAAACCAAACCTCCGATCACCGAAATCTTATTATCATAAACCAGGGAGGTAAAAGAGTCCCTGAATTGAAAAAGCCGCCGGCCGGTGTCGCGCCGAATTTCCAGTTGGTCCCGTCCGGAGAATACCATACATCGTTCATATCGACAGCACTACCGCCGCCGATCACCCACATACTACCGTGGAATGCAACACTAACATGACTGCATATGGCAGAAAGAGCCACATAACTCGTCGCGCAGAACCAGTTGGTCCCAATAAAAAATAGAATACATTGATTAATCATACCACTGGCACTGTAACCCCCTATTCACCAACGTGCTACCTTTAAATAAAACACAGAACATGAGAGTTTCTTGCAGGAAAAGCGGCGCATGGTTAGCGCAATTCCAGCTCGTCCCGTCCGAAGAATACCATACGTCATTCGTACCACCGGAGTTCGGACATCCCGCTATTACCCACATCAAATTATTGTTCGTCAGGCTGGTGTGGTATTCCCTCAAAATGAAATGCTGCGTTCGGGGAGTCGCCTCGTAAAATCCAGGCCCCGGTGAAGACATTTGAAATGCTGACCGAATTAGTAATGCTGTAATTACCTGCCACTGTGTATCGACCGTAAAAGCCTGTATTTTTGTTTGAATGTATACAGAAAAACCCATCGCTAAATTGACTAAAATTCCCAGGGTTAATAATATTTGTGTAAAGTACTCCGTTTGTCCGTGTGGGTAGTTGATCTGATATTTTTTTAATCGCTCTTTTCAAATCTTTCAATTGAACCCCTATCCAACCAATTGATTGTTAGCCGCCAACTTAATAGAGTAGGTGGGGGGCATAGGATAGACTTCAACAATATTTATCGCCCTTACTGATCTCCCCATTTTTTTTATCAATGTCTTCAATGTTATAGCTGTTTGTAATATTTGCGGTAAAATTCGCGACAATTTACACCAGTTTCCGGGAGATTGTTTCCTGTACCCCGTTTTAGCCATACATTAAACGATTTTATTCCGCTTGACCAGGAGAAGCGTCGTTTGTTGTTCCGGTTATAACGGTAATATTTGACGATGGTGGCCTCTCATTTCCGCCGACAGGGCTTGTAATCGCCACCATCAGCGTTCACTGTGTCGACAACAAAGGCCGCGCTTTGCGTTGAACTTTTATCTCCGGCATAATCGACAGCCCAAACTAAGAGCGTATGGCTGCCATCCGTAAGGCCGTTTAATGTAATACCATTTGTGAAGGGTAAATCCTATATTGTATTTACGGTCATGTAACGGTTCAATATGCCAATAAAATTATACGCTAGCAGGCGCGGTTACGGTAAAAAAGCCCATGGAACACATCCTCCCTGAATTGGCTAATCCAGGACGACAGACTAAACCATCTCGACAACCCCAATGAACCCTAAATTCCTGAGCTTCCCACGTTGTTATCGGACAAAAGCAAAGAATGATTATGCTCTGTTTTGTCTCGTTTTCCTTTTTTCTGGCCGCATCTGACAAACTCTTCAGACCCACTTCACTATAAACTTCTCCGTTTCCTGACCCAACCTCAACCGTAATCAACACGCCAGTTAAACCTGCCATCCCCGGTGAACGTAATAAGCTGGCTATTGGTAATAATAATTCCGCTGTTGACGGGGAAGAAATTGTCCTTAAATAGAAGATGTTCGGCATTTATCATTATTGCTGCCGATATTCCAGTATTGCCGTTTAATTCAGCGCTTTCGCGCATGAGTTAATGTAAAAACCGTATGAGGGCAAGTTGAGAGTTGAAGAAAAAGTATTATTTAACCTCGGAGGCATTATAAATATTGGTAGCGCCGTTTCCATTTAATGAAATATATATACCAGATATTGGTTACCTCGGAACCCCCGTTTGTAAAGCTTCCTGTCACAGTGAAATTTGTTCCTATTTTTTCGCCATTGTTGGCGATGTTATATTAATAACCGGCGGGTGTTTTTAATTGAAGCTGAACTCTGCCCGCTGCTCGAACTGCTA
>CAWEAK010000002.1:0-30151 GCA_963806975.1 uncultured Spirochaetota bacterium | reverse complement strand
GTGTACTCACCACAAGGCCTGTCGAAGCACGGTTTCCATGCAAAGCTTTTTCTTCCAGCCATCTTTTGCTAATAGCCGCCTTACAATTCGTCTGTGGACTGATGCAGCGGTCACAGGCCTTTATCGGCATAAAAAGAGGAGCATTACTGAGCGGCAATTAAGACGCTCCTTCGTTCTTTCTCACTGGCGAGAAAGAACGAAGCAAAGAAAGAGCCACCCTCCGCAAGTTTTTATATTGCCGCCTTGGAGCAGCTCCGAGTATTATCCGGCAAATTACTAAAATATCACTATTCATTAAATGCCGTCTCACCAAAACATCCTGTTTTGATTCTACGTCAACGGGCATCCTGCCCTTACCTAATTAAACCAGTTTTATTTTTTCCTGGCTGATAATACGATTTTCTTTATACTATGCTGTTAAATGTGACGAGATATAGTGAAAACTTATCGGGGTTTGGAAACGGAAAAACTCACCCCGTCCCTAGTTGCCACTCAGGGCAGGCTCTTCGGATACCCCTCTCTTTGCTAAGAGAGGGGAAATAAAGCAGGCTTGACAGTTTGGGGTGGGTTCGTTAAGATATATTTAACCGGAATTAAAAGCAGGTATAGAAAATGGCCGATAAGGAAGCCAAAGCTCGAATTAAGATAAACAAACTTCTTGAAGAATCGGGCTGGAGATTTTTCGACACGTCAGAAGAAAAAGCGAATATTCTTTTAGAAAATAATACCAAGCTGACTGATTTATCATTAGATGAACTTGGGCAGGACTTTGAAAAAACAAGAAATGGCTTTATTGATTTTCTGCTTCTTGATGCACAAGGATTTCCTTTTATTGTTCTTGAGGCAAAAGCAGAAGATAAGAATCCGCTTTTTGGTAAAGAACAGGCCCGGAAATATGCTGTCTCACAGAATTGCCGTTTTGTGCTTTTATCAAACGGAAATATTCATTACTTCTGGGACCTGGAAAGGGGAAATCCTCACATTATAAGCCGGTTTCCATCATCTGAAACAGTTAAAGGCTATTTAAATTTTAAACCAGACAGGAAAAATCTTATCAATGAATCGATAGCTGAAGACTATATTGCTTTAACACAAATGCCTGAATATAAATCAGACCCGACATACCTGAACGAACAGAGCCGTAAATCTTTTATTGAAATAAATAAACTCCGTTTTTTACGAAGATATCAAATCAGGGCTATTAAGTCAATACAGAAAGCTGTAAGTGAAGACCGGGATCGATTTCTTTTTGAAATGGCAACTGGCACTGGAAAAACGCTTGTATCGGCTGCTGTAATAAAATTATTTTTAAGAACAGGGAATGCAAGACATATTTTATTTCTTGTAGATCGACTTGAACTTGAAGATCAAGCATATAAAGCCTTTGTTACAAATCTAAAAAACGATTATAAAACAATTATTTATAAAGAAAATCGCGACGATTGGCGAAAAGCTGAAATCGTAGTTTCAACAATTCAGACCTTTTTATCAAATAATAGATATAAAAGGCTTTTCAAACCGGACGATTTTGACCTGGTAATTTCAGATGAAGCGCATCGTAGTATTGGCGGTAACAGCCGCGCAGTTTTTGAGTATTTTATAGGATATAAACTTGGATTGACGGCGACACCAAAAGATTATTTGAAGCATATCGATACAGCTGATCTTGGCGAAAATGATCCCCGCGAAATGGAAAGAAGGCTACTTCTTGATACATATAAAACATTCGGCTGTGAAAATGGCGAGTCTACATTCCGATATTCTCTGCTGGATGGGGTTAAAGACGGATTCCTGATAAACCCAATTGTTATTGACGCCAGAACAGATATCACCACACAGCTATTATCAGATAATGGATATTCTATATCCACAAAAAACGAAGAGGGTAAGGAAGTTGAAGAAACTTTTATTCAAAAAGACTTTGAAAAGAAATTTTTCTCTGAAAACACCAACCGGGTATTCTGCCGTTCATTTCTCGAAAATGCTTTGAGAGATCCGATAAGTGGAGAAATCGGAAAAACGATTATTTTTTGTGTTTCTCAAAATCATGCCGCTAAAATAACTCAAATCCTGAATGAGTATGCACACAAAATGTTTTCGGGCAAGTATAATTCCGACTTTGCGATACAGGTAACATCAAGAATTACAGATTCACAGCAGTTTACAATTAATTTTACTAATAATAAGTTATCAGGTACAGGCAATTTTAATCCATCATATAAAACAAGCAAGACACGCGCTTGTGTCACAGTAGGTATGATGACAACCGGATACGATTGCCAGGATATCCTTAATCTTTGTTTAATGCGGCCTATCTTTTCCCCGACGGATTTTATTCAGATCAAAGGACGCGGAACTCGAACCCATAATTTCACTGAAGAACTGATAGATACTCAAATGAAATCCCAGGTTGGAGAAAAACAGAAAGAACATTATAAAATGTTTGATTTCTTTGCCAATTGTGAATACTTTGAAGAAAAATTTAATTATGATGAAATCTTAAAATTACCTAAAAAAGCAGAGAACTTTTCTAATGAAATAGAAGTAGAAGTTACAAGATTAGATATGTTCGATAGTGATAAAAATGATTTTATAACTATTTATGAGCAGAAAGAAATCGGCCCGGATGGTATGAAGATAGACAGAATGTATTTTGAAAAGTTTGAAAAGACAATTATCGAACATCCAATAATAAAAGAACAGGCTGAATCCGGAAAATGGGATGAATTACTGGCATATATAGAAAAAAATATTCTTGATAAACCGGAAGAGTTTTTCACACTGGAAAAACTTCGTTCAGCTGTTCATCTTGACCGAAGAATTACGATGCGTGAAATTGTCGAAAAAATTTTTGGAATGATACCTTATTTCAAATCAAAGAACGAATTATTGGATGATGAATTTGATAAGTTTGATAGCCGCTATCTACCTAAAGAAGAGTATTTTTCTTATGCGAAAACAGTTTTTAAAGCATACATTTTGGATACTGAGTTCCGCGATATTATAGATAAAAGCAACTTTGCATATTTAAATGTCACTCCCTACGGTGAAGCCTTTAAAAAATTATCGCCGGAACTCCGCAAAGCAATACCGGAATATATCAAAGATTTTGTTCCGCTGAATAAATTCGCGGCATAGTATTTCGATAAAATTGTTTTTCTCTTTTAAAAATTACCTGAGAGAAATCTATTCATACAGCAGGAAAGATTTCTCGCTTCGCTCGAAATGACAGTATGGAGACTCGAAGTAACCGTGTGAAAGACTCGGAATGACAGTGTGAGAGACCCGAAATGACAGGTCTTTTCGAAAAAAAGAGACTATTTGTCATTTCGACGATAATGCTATTTGTCATTTCGACGAACATAGTGAGGAGAAATCTTGTGAGTGAAGACCACAATTATTATGTATATATACTTACAAATTGGAATGATAAAGTAATGTACATTGGCATTACAAACGATCTTGAAAGAAGAATAAATGAGCATAAATCCAAAATTATTGAAGGCTTTACAAAGAAGTACAACGTTAATAAACTGGTATATTTTGAACATATGACCAATGTAAATACAGCTATTTTAAGAGAGAAAGAAATAAAAAAGTGGCGGAGAGAGAAGAAAAATAATCTTGTTGAAAAAGTGAATCCGGAATGGAATGACTTAAGTAAAAATTGGAATGAATAAGATTTCTCGCTTTGCTCGAAATGATAGTGGAAGAGTTTCGAAATGACAGCAAGTATTAAACTCGAAATATATAAATAATGTATTGATGAATACACTTATTATAATTATAATAGACAATGATATTTGTTATTTTGACGGACGAGGCTATTTGTCATTTCGACGAAATTAGTGAGGAGAAATCTTTCCCCCTATAAAAGGAGGATTTCTCGCTTTGCTCGAAATGACAACTAAAAACCTCGAAATGACAACAAAATAAAATCAAAATGACAGCGCTATTGGAGAGACTATGCTTGACAATGAAACTAAGAGACGAATTGATACTGCCAGAGATATACTTGTTGGGAAGGTGCCGGACCCGAAAAGCCAGGTGGAACAGATTACTATTGCCCTCGTCTATAAATTTATGGACGATATGGATAAGGAATCGGTGGCGATGGGCGGACACTCCAGTTTCTTACCGGGGACTATGCGCGTTACGCCTGGTCAAAGATTTTTGACCCAAGAATTGGCGGGCATGAAATGCTTGGCCTTTATTCTGAAGGAATAGTAAAATTAAATCAGAATCCAAACCTTCCCCAGCTTTTTAGAGATATATTTAAAAATGCCTATCTGCCTTACCGCGACCCGGAAACGCTCAAACTTTTCTTAAAGACTATCAATGAATTTACCTATGACCATTCCGAACGCCTGGGCGACGCTTTTGAATATCTCTTGTCAGTTCTTGGAAGTCAGGGAGACGCGGGACAATTCCGAACACCACGCCATATAATTGATTTTATGGTAAAAGTGGTCAATCCTCAGAAAAATGAAACCATTCTCGACCCCGCATGCGGTACGGCAGGATTTTTAATTTCTTCCTTCAAACATATATTAAAAGAAAACACTAAAAAGAGACCGGGCGATCTGCTGACACCGGATGAAAGAAAAAAACTCCTAACCAATTTCAAAGGATATGATATTTCTCCCGATATGGTCCGCCTTTCACTTGTGAATCTTTACCTGCACGGGTTTGTCCAGCCTCAAATTATAGAATACGATACACTTACCAGCGAAGACCGCTGGAACGAGTATGCCGATGTAATATTTGCAAATCCCCCATTTATGTCGCCGAAGGGTGGAATCAAGCCGCATAAAAAGTTTTCCGTACAGAGCAACCGGAGCGAAGTTTTATTTGTCGACTATATAGCGGAGCACCTAACCCCAACAGGGCGCGCCGCCGTTATTGTCCCAGAAGGCATTATATTCCAAAGCGCCGGAGCCTATAAACAGCTTCGCAAAATGCTTATTGAGAACCATCTCTATGCCGTTGTCTCGCTTCCTGCCGGTATTTTTAATCCCTACTCGGGTGTAAAAACTTCTGTTCTATTGATGGACAGACAAATTGCAAAGAGATGCGACTCTATCCTTTTTATAAAAATAGAGAATGACGGTTTCGGGCTCGGAGCGCAGAGACGGGAACAAACGGGAAGCGATTTACCGGATGCTGTGAATGTTATCACTGACTATGTCAAAGCGGTTCGTTCAGGAATATTACCTTTGGGTAGAGACTATTCTCCTTATCATTCCGACGAACAAAGTGAGAATAAAGGAAAGATTTCTCGCTCCGCTCGAAATGACAATGAAAATGCCAGAAATGACAGTGATTCTCTCATGCTGACAAATTCCTCTCCTGTCATTTCGAGGAGTGAAACGACGAGAAATCTTCCTCCTTCACTTAAAACAGCCGTTGAAAACGGTTCTGCTTTATTGGTAAGCAAGGAAAAGCTGGCTGAGAACGGCGAGTATAATCTCACCGGTGACAGATACAGAATATCAATAAGAAAAGGGCATCAAAAATGGCCGATGGTGAAGCTGGGGGATGAAGCATATTTCAGGGTAGAAAGTGGGGGCACTCCAGATTCGAGTAATGAAACTTATTGGAATGGAAATATCTTTTGGTCTACATTGGTTGATTTACCAGCAAATGATCATATTTCTATAATTTATGATACTGTACGTAAAATAACTGAAAAGGGATTAAAAAACTCATCTGCTAAGATAATACCGGTCGATTCTATTATTGTATCAACAAGAGCTACAATTGGTAGAGTCGCTATTAATAAAGTTCCTTTATCAACTAATCAGGGTTTTAAAAACATTGTAATTGAAGATAAAACACGAATATTACCTGTTTTTCTTGCACATATGGTAAAACAATTAATACCTAAAATGGTTAATTTAGCTTCAGGCGGAACATTTAAAGAAATATCTAAAACAAATTTTTGTAGTCTTCAAATTCCCCTCCCACCTCTCGAAATCCAGCGCGAGATTGTGGACGAAATTGAAGGCTACCAGAAGATCATCGACGGCGCGCGGCAAGTGGTGGAAAGCTGGAAGCCGCGGATTGAGATTAACTCTGAGTGGCCGATAAAACCTTTAGGAGATATAATAACTTTACAAAGAGGATATGATTTACCCAAAGTACAATTTATCAATGGCGATGTACCCGTTATCGGCTCCAATGGTATTATTGGTTTTCATAATGAGAAAAAAGAAAAGGGGCCAGGGGTCGTTACTGGAAGAAGTGGTACAATAGGGAAAGTTCATTTTATAGATTATGAATATTATTGGCCACACAATACCGCTCTTTTTGTCAAAGAGTTTAATGGGAATAACCGTAGATTCATTAAGTACCTATTAGAATCTATTGATCTAAAATCCCTTGGTGATAATGTAGCAGCTGTCCCATCTTTAGATAGGAAAAACGCCCATAGAATTAATATTTCTCTCCCACCTCTCGAAATCCAACACGAAATAGTAACCAAAATCGAAGCCGAGCGCAAGGTAGTGGAAGGTTGCCGGGAGCTGATTAAAACTTATGAAGACAAAATCAAACAAGTGATTGATAAGGTTTGGGAAGAATAAAGCCATTATTATTACAAAGAGCTCTGTCATTACTGTCATTTCGAGCAAATCGAGAAATGTGTTGAAAAGATGTGGTTAAACCCCTTGAGAAATACACTGGCCAAGCGGCACTCTTGTTGACTTTTCTAACCGATATATTATAATTATTATATGAAAGATATAAATATTACCCTTGAAGGCGAAAACATTCGCCTGGTGGAAACAGACCCGGGCGATGTACTTTTAATATTGTCAAATACGATAAAATTGATGAATTTAATCAAGACAAACTTTAATTTAGATCAAGCATTAGAAGTATTTGGATTATCAGAAGGTTTGTTCGACCATAGTTTTAAGGGTTAATCGCTATCGTGCATTTATATCCAGTAACTTCTTTAATAATCAAATCTTCCCTATTCCTCCGTATGAAAAGCAGCATAAGCCGCTTTCGTTTTCTTTCCCCTCGGTTTTAGCCGCCTGGAGCGGCGCCCGGCCGAAACTGTTGCTTTTCTTATGAGGGCAGTGTATTTTTCCCGGGGGTACCCGCTTGCTGGCCGGGAAAAACACACTGCCCGATTTCGCTCCCGAGGCAGGACGCCGAGTTTGAGGCTGGAAAACCCGAGGGGCGATTCTTTCCCTTCGACCCCGCTCAGGGCAAGCTTTTAAGTTCTTATTTTTACAAAGGCTTACTACGGTTGCCGAGCGAAGTCGAGGTACTGATCGCTCAGAAAGAAGGTATGAAAGCTTTTGTATCCTTTTTCCACAAAAAGTAGGAGGTCACTATGACTAATATTTCAAATGTATCTGTTAAAAAAGAGAAAATCTTTTCTCTTCTCATGTTTGTTTTTTCTGTTCTTCTATTTATTGGCTGGCCGATATCCCATATTTTTTTCGCCAACCAATATATGCAGTTTGTAGGATTTGCTCCCGGTTCTTATGCGCTAAGCCAGACTTATGTAAGCGGAGTGTGCGGATTATTTCCAGTGCTTATTCTTGCCTATCTCGGATTTTCACCAAAACAAAAGTGGGGTCTTATATTTATTAACTCTCTAGCCTTAGTTTCGCTGGCGGTAATGTTTATATATTTGATAATTACATCCGCTTTTCCGCAGGGTTTGCTCCCAAACACTATAATACAATTCTTACTTGCGATTGTAGTACCAATTCTCTATTCAATCCTGGTTTGGAAGCCAAACTCTAAAGAATAGATTGATGAATGAATAATTCTTGAATCTTAAAAATTGCACCAATCGCTTACACGAGCGACACCAGGCCGTTGTTCTTATTATGATGTCGATTATATCAAGCTTTCGAAAGAAACCGCTTCGTTCCCTGTCCCGCAGCCTTTTCCCTATAATCTTTTCTGAAAGAATCATTCAAACAAGGAATAATCAACGCATTATCCCGAATTACAAAATAAATTGTTTATCAATATAAGTGCCAGGGATGGCACGGCCGCCGCATCAGTCCAGGAGGGACTGTAAGGCGGCTATTAGCAATAGATATCTGGAACTATAAACTGATAATGAAACCTCGTTACTAAAAAATAACTTTGCATGGAAAAGGCGAAGGGTGGATCTTTCCCTTCGACTCCGCTCAGGGCAAGCTTTTCAAACTCTTGTGTTTTCAAAGGCTTACTGCGGTTGTCGAGCGAAGTCGAGACACTGGACAAACAGAAAGAAAGGAAGAAAGCCTTCTGTCTTTCTGCTCAGAAAGGCATCACAACAGCAAAAATAGCATATTCAGCATTCGGGATTAATCGAATACAATTGACAAAACCAACATTGTTAATATAAAATATGCCAATCTGATATTCAGGAGGTTTCTATGTCCGATGAAAAGTTCAGGACCGAGGAATTTAAGGTAAACGGCGAGGCTCTCATTTCGAAGATTAAAGAGATTATTCATGAGGGAAGCATCCGAAGGATTATTATTAAAAACAATGAAGGGCAAACCCTGATAAAAATCCCTCTTGCCATCGGTGTAATAGGGACGCTCCTGCTGCCAGTATGGGCGGCTATCGGAGCAATAGCGGCATTGGCTGCAAACTTCACGATTGTCGTGGAAAAAATTGAGGAACTGAAATAAATTTGTTTATTTTCCATACTTAAACTTATGGATTTCCCTTCTTTCCTTTTTATTGGGCTTACCCTTTTGATTTTTTCTATTATCTCGTTCCATATCTTCAATGAGTTTAATAGTCTCTTCCATTTCGGGAGTAATGCCATCGGGCTTTTCTATTTCATAGAATTCCCTTGCGATTGAAGTCTTGACAGATCTTGAGGTTATTTCTTTAATAACATAATCCCTGTACTTCGAATCAATTTTAATAGTTAACCTGTCACCGGCTTTAACCATCTTAGAAGGCTTAACTCTTTCATCATTTACTTTGACACTTCCGCTCTCAACAGCCTCAGCAGCTTCCGGTCTTTTTTTAAAAATCCGCGCAATCTTAAGCCACTTATCGATTCTCAAGACTTTTTCATCGGGCATCGCCTCATCCCCTTCCTTTCTTCTCAACTTATGGAGAAGAAGGGTGAATAAACGCCTTTGGGATATTATCCCTCTATATTTTTTTCTCGGCTTTTTTTTCCTTCTTTTCCTTTCTCTTTTCTTTTAAACTTTTCTGAGGGGGTTTTTTCGCTTCTTTTGCACCCTTATTCTTCTCTCCCATAAAATACTCCTATGTAAAAAAGTTATTCCCAATAGTTCATTTAGGCTCTTTGTTGAATTTTTGGCTCATATATTCAGTCATATAAAGTATTATATAATTTTTCAAAGCCTCTGTATCACTTAAGGATTCAAAAATGGTCTCGGTTTTCATCATATCATCGGCTTCTTTCAGTATAATGGCGGGGGAAGGATTTATCATAAATTTCAAACGATGATGGATTTTTTCTTTTACGATTCTCAGATTATCTTCTTTGGCGTCCTTGCTAAGCTTTCGGTTCCATTTTGATTCATAAAACGATAACATTTCACCCGTGCTCTTGTTTTGTACCAATTCCTTTTTAAACGCATGAAACTGGGCCTTTATTACTTCCCTCTTTTTTTCAATTTTTTTATCTATGGCTTTTGTTTCTTTCTTAACCGGGTTTTTCTTTTCGGCCTTTTTCAATTCCTGATTCTGGCGAATCTGTTCCGAAATTTTTGTCATATTTTTCCTTTCATTAAGCTGCGATTCAATTGCCTTTCCCATACTTTTACTAAAAATATGAAGGAAGTTTAGAATGATATCGATAAGTGAAAAACCGCCGCCGACTGGAGCAGCAGATTTCGCCTCTCTGTAAAGCCTTTCATAATCAAGCTGCAGAATTTCATAAATTTGCCGGCGAATAGGCGGGCCGCTTTTATTTGAGTTGTATTTAAAAAACCGGTCAACCTGCTTCATAATGTTCTGGTCTTTACTCCCTATGAAAGTCAGCAATTGATAGAGAAGAGGAGGATTATCCAATATCTGAACTGAAAAATCGTCTTTCTTATGAAACGCATCGTCAATATATTTTGAGAAAAGAGTTACATTCTGCATAATAGGGTCATCATCTACATTATATGTATTTGAATTCCATTTATCGGTAATAGTTTTCTTTATTTCGTAGGAAATTCCGTCTATTTTTTTCGAAAAATGTGTTAAAAAAATGATCGTGGTGGATAAAACGGCTATCACTTCCAATTTTATAAGAAATAATCAAAGGTGGGATATTATCCGATTCAGGCACAGTATAGGTCTGTATAAAATTATTTATCACGTCTATGTAATCTCTTTCAGTGTATAATTTTAAATAAGCATGTTTTTCACGGAGAGCCAGAAGCTGGTTTTTAGTAAATGAAACCGGGTAATTTTTCATAATTCCAAGAATAATTTCCATTGATTTTTCTTCATGCGATTTTCTCTGCGACTGTTCACTCTGAAGAATTGCTATATCTTTTACAAAATTTGCCGCCTGATTCACGCTCTTTTCCCTCTCATGGGATTCGGTATTAGTTATGATTTCATTGCATAAAGCGATAAGAAAATGAGGTTCACGGTCAGTTGTTTTAATAAGATCTTCTGCATTGCTGATGCTGCCTAAATTAGGATATTGCTGTTTCATTTTTAATAAGATTAATGAACTGAAATCTTTAGATTGAAGCAAAAATTTCCTGATCTTTTCAATGGATCTCGGGTATAACTTTGACAATTCATCGGAGGGGACAACAATTTCCGTTGAAGGAAGAAGTATTTTCGTAATGAAACCCGTCTTCTCTAACTCGTCCATTTTCTGTAAATTTAATTCCTTAATAGGAATAACATTTAAAACCTTACCGGACAAACCGCTTTTTGGAATTGAGTCGCCATTTGGAAAAGGTTTGTTTGTTTCCTGATCGGAAGCGGCATAATCCCTTTTTAGTTTTTGAACCAGATTCGAAACCTGTTCGGGAGAAAGAGACTGAGGATCGAGAAGAATTATAGCTGATATTTTATTGTCTTTACTTACTACAGAGCAGTAATTCTTCCTGTGAAGCGGAACATAGACTCTCTTTAAAAGGTTGACAATATTGTCCTCTACCTTTAATGAATTGTTATTTGTCCGAAGTCCGTATTCATAGATAAATTTGTAAAGAGATTGAAGAGGAAGAAACGCGGTACGGTATTTTTCGGAAAATTCGGTCATTGCGAAAAATAATGACAGCTCATCCTTATCCATAAGACCAAGGTCATTGAAGAGTTCTATCTTCTGACGTTCAAGGTAAAATACCCAATTCGGTACGTCTTTATATTTATTTTCCAGGGAGTCATTTGAGGGATCCATTTTTTCCTCCAGGGCTTCACATCAGGCCTATATACCACTCCCTCTCCAATTGCAAAGGGAGGAAGGTAGTGAGGCTGAAAAATTAAGCATATATAGATTATCATAACCTTTCAAAACGTCAAGAAAATGCCTGTTTATTTATCAAATATTATTAATTGTCAAATATAATTTGTTGACTTTTCCTTTTTAACATAGTATTCTATTTACGTAGGAGTTTAATATGTCAGAGATTGTTTATTTGAATGACAGTAATTTTGAGCAGGAAGTTTTAAAATCGAAAATGCCTGTACTTGTTGATTTTTGGGCTGAGTGGTGCGCTCCCTGCCGTATGATTGCCCCTATTATCGACGATCTGGCTTCGGAATATGACGGAAAGATAAAAATAGCAAAGGTTGATGTAGATAAAAGCGATAAAATAACCTCTCAATATGCTGTCAGCAGTATTCCTACATTAATAGTATTTAAAAAAGGCGAGGCCATGGAAAAAGTGATCGGCGCTGTTTCAAAAAACAAAATTAAGGGTATCATTGAAAGTGCTTTCTAATATCTTAGCTCGAAATGCAAAGCTTTCCGATGCAAAGGAAATCTCAGAACTTATAGGCTCTTTTTCCCGTAAGGGGATTATGCTTCCCAAGCCTGTAGAGGTTATTGTCGAAGATATAAGGAATTTTATATCTGCTCAGTCGGATGGGAAAATAATCGGCTGCGCTGCAATAGCTTTTTTTTCCGAAGATACTGCTGAAATCCGTTCTCTTGCCGTTGCCGAGGACTTTCAAAATAAAGGAGTCGGAAGGCTCCTTGTAAGCAAGGCCGAAGAAATCCTGAAAGAGGAAGGAATTAAAACTGTTTTTGTCCTCACATACAGCGATGTCTTTTTTGAAAAACTCGGTTATACAAGGGTCGATAAAATGAAGTTTCCTCAAAAAATATGGAGGGACTGCCTTGGATGCCCCAAGCTCATCCAATGCGATGAGGTGGCAATGGAGAAAAATATTGAACAGGCATGATGGCTTGTTACTTTTTAACCTTAACACATGCCTCAAAAATATTTTCAAAAAGCTGTGGAATCTTATTTTCAGAAACACAGGAATAAGCTATCCTTAAAACCCCGGACATATTTATTATACCGGTATCGAATTCCTCAAGAAGAAGTTTTCTCACTTCTTCACAATCAATTCCTTCGGCGGGTTTTATACACATAAAGTATCCCGAATTAAACGGCAGAGGCTTGAAGACTTTACTATAAGAATAGTTGTCGTCCAGAACATTTTTCAAAATCCGGTAACGTGTTTTTAAAATTTCATATTTATCAAGCTTTTCCCTTGAGTATGTGGGTGAATTATAAGCATTATTCAAAATAGACTGTGATAAATTCGAGGCATTCGAAATGCTGCCCCTGATAGCGCCTGCTGTTTTCAGTTCCAATGCGTCATAGAGAGCCTTGTTTCCATTTTTTATTCCATAGGTAATACAGCCGACACGAAATCCCCAGACATAATCTTCCTTTGTCGGGCCGTCTAATTTTACGGCCAGGACATTCTCATGAATATCGGAAAGGTATGAAAACAGGGATTCTTTTTCCGCATCTTCCTCGTATACCAGGCCAAAATATGCGTCGTCTATTATGACCAGAATTTTATTTCCCTTTTCAGCCGAGTCTTTTATGATAGAAACAATTTCTGCAGCTTCTCTAATTGATGGCATATAACCAGACGGGTTATTAGGATAGTTTAAGAGAATGGCTATTTTGGATTTACTATCTTTGGTTAAGGTTTTTCTCAGTGATTTTAAATCGAGCGTATTATCATGAAAAAGAGTCGTTGTTTTAATAGAGCATCCATAGGAGTTTGAGAAGATCAGCTCATAGTTTTCCCATGAAAGATCGGGAATGATGAGCGTATCTATTTCACTCAAAAACATATATCCTGTAATATTTAAGCCATGCGTTAAACCGCTTGTTATCACAGGCAGGCTGATTTCTTTACCGGTAAGTTCCGGATTCTTTTCATACAACATAGATTTCCAGCGGTTTCTGAAGTCCATTCTACCGGAACTTGTAGCATAGGGAAAAACAAGAGCCGGGCTGATATTGATCTTATTTTCAAGGGTTTTCAGCCTCATAGGTGTTCCATCATCCTCAATCGCTTCACCTATAGTGGCATTTATCTTTTTGCCCCTCGCCTCAGCGGTCTGAGCTAAAATCCCCTTCTGAGGAAAAAAAATATTTCTACCCCTTTCGGATAACAGGGAAAACACAGTCTGAGAATTTTTCTTAATGATTTCATTAAGTTCTAACGCCTGAGTATTCATTAAATTCCTCCCGGTGTTAATTTTTTCCTTTTAAAATTTCTTCCCTCTTTTCCAGGAGATGGGCTGTATTATCAATTATAATGTCATGCCTCATTTTTACTTCCGGTAATGCGAATTCAAGAAACAGCCTTGCAACATCCTTTTTTCTCTCCGAATTGACGGCATCTCTTAACATTAGATATCCGATAGTAGTATAAGTCGTCATTTCAACAAGACGGCGGGAATGATAATCCTGATAAAGACTGTCGTCTTTTGTTTTGATATATTCTATTGATTTTTCCAGAAGAGACTTCATATCTTTTATTGTTTTATGGAGGTGTTCGACAGGTGCGAAATTGAATTCGTTTTCAAATTCATTAAGCCTTTCCACTGCTACACCCTTTACGATACCTCCTATGGCCGCCACAACCTGCAGCTGGGTTGTACCTTCATAAATATTTGTGATCCTCACATCTCGGTAGTGCCTTTCAACATTGAATTCCTGCATAAATCCGGTACCGCCATGAATCTGAATGGCATCATAAGTAATCTGATTGCCTATTTCAGTATTATACGCCTTAACCATAGGCGTAAAGAGTGCGGCAAAGGATGTGTATTTTTTGAGTTCATCCCTGTATTTTTTTGCGTTTTCTTCACTTTCCTCACTGAGATGTTCCAGGCCGTTTTTCATATCTACAATCCTGGCGGTTTCATAAAGAAGAGTCCTGCCTGCCTCGATTTTTACCTTCATATTTACAAGTATTTCACTTACCTGGATAAAATCACGGATCGGCTTTTTAAACTGTATTCTTTCCCCCGCGTATTTATCCGCCTCATAATAGGCAGCCTCGGCAATTCCGAGTGCCTGCGCGGCAATTGCGAGCCTTGCCCCATTCATTAAAGACATAACATATTTAATAAGTCCCATTCTACGTTTCCCTGCGAGTTCGCAGGGCGCGTCGTTAAACTGAAGCTCACAGGTCGGTGAACCATGAATGCCCAGTTTATGTTCGATACGTCGGATTTTCATGTTTTTATCCCTTTCATATATAAACATCGAAAGCCCTCTTCCATCGGTAGTGCCCTCCTCGCTTCTGGCAAGAACAAGAGAAATTTGAGCGCAGCCGTTTGTTATGAAGCGTTTAACTCCCCTCAGCCGCCACTGGCCTTTATCATCCTGCCAGGCCTTCAACATAACCGCCTGAAGGTCGCTGCCAGCGTCCGGTTCTGTGAGAGCCATAGATCCCATCACCTGTCCCGATGAAAAACGGGGGAGATACCTCTGCTTCTGATCCTCATCACCGAATTTATTAATAGTCTCAGCTATATCCTGAAGCCCGAAGAGATTCATTAAAGAAGCGTCTGCACGTGACACCATTTCCGTCGCTATTGTATAGATCGTAATGGGACAGTTAAGACCGCCGTATTTCCGGGGAAGGGTAAACCCCATCAGTTCAGCCTTTTTTAAAATATCCAGGGCTTCCTCAGTACCTTTTGCGTAGCTTACTTCGCCGTTTTCAAAATGGGCGCTTTCCTTGTCTACTTCAGGTGATCTTGGAGCGATAAAATTCCCTGCAATATCGCCGACAATATTTAATATTTTATCATAAGAGTCTTTCGCATCGTTAATATTGACTGGAGCGTAATCATATTTACCCTTGTCGGCAAAATTTCGCTCCGTAAGTTCTATTACTTTATCCAGATTCATATTCTTGATATGAAACTGAATATCATCATTCTCTTTATAAAAATTCGGCATAGAAAGCTCCTTATTTTTTTAATGATTTATATACTTCGATAAACCTCGGAACCACCTCATTCAGGTCGCCGACTATCCCGTATTGGGCAATCTGAAATATCGGAGAGTTCGGGTCGCTGTTAATTGCTATTATCCTGTTTGATTCGCTCATACCAGCCCTGTGCTGAATCTGCCCTGAAATACCGACGGCGATATAAAGCTTCGGCCTGACAGTTGTGCCTGTCTGTCCGACCTGGTGGTCTTTTGGAATAAATCCCGCATCAACCGCGGCTCTTGATCCTCCAACCTGAGCTCCGAGAACATGGGCAAGCTCATGAATAAGCTTAAAGTTTTCCCTTGAACCGACACCCATACCGCCCGATACGATGATATTTGCGGATTTCAAATCGACTGTTTTTTCCTGCTGAATCCTTTTCACAATCTCGGAAATGAACAATTCTTTAGGGAGGCTTGTTTGATATTCTACTATTTCACCCTTCCTTGATTTATCCGGAGTGTTCATTTTCATCACGCCTTCCCTTACCGTGGCCATCTGTGGCCTGTGATCCGGGCTGACAATTGTAGCAATGATGTTTCCGCCGAAAGCCGGTCTGATCTGGTAAAGTATATCCTTATATTCCCTGGTTTCTTCTTTTGTAATTTTTGTATAATTGCCTATTTTCAGGTTTGTACAGTCAGCAGTCAGGCCTACGCGAAGCTCCGAGGCTATACGGGGAGCGATATCCCTCCCGGTAGTTGTCGCCCCGTATATAACAATCTGCGGCTGGTATAATTTTATCAAATCTGCCATAATATTAGCATAAGGCAGGGTAAGGTAATTTTTGAGTAAGGCATTTTCTGCCAGATATACTTTGTCCGCACCGAAGCTATAAAGGACTTCAGATAAGGCCTTAACATTATCACCTATTAAAACTGCTCCTGTCTTAACACCAAGATTCCGGGCCAGTTCGCTGCCCTTGCCGAGAAGCTCAAGGCTGACATCGGCTATTTTTCCATTGTTCTGTTCTATAAAAACCCATACTTCATTAGTCTTCATTTTCTACCCCTTTTAACCAATAATATGTTCGGCCATCAGTTCCCGGACAAGTATTTCCAGACCGGCCTTTGAATTTTCAATCTGTTTGAAATTCTGAGCTTCCAGAACCACGCTTTCAATTTCTTTTACTTTTGTCGGGGAGCCTGCAAGCCCGCATTGCTCGGGGTTGGCATCAATCTCCTCATGCCCCCTAGAGCTTAATTATGACATGTTCATCACAGATTTCATTTGCGCAGAGGTATTCTTCATCAAGATTCTTGGCTTCAAGCGGCGTCATGGCATGCCTGTAAGATAAAATCTTTTTAGCCGACGGCGGCCGCGGAGTGTTTGCTTCAGATGTGATTGTAAGCAGAATAGGTAGTTTTGTTTTAATTATTTCATATCCGCCTTCTATTGAGCGTTCCACAGTAATAGAATCTTTCTTAAGCTCCATAATCTTATTAACGCAGGTAAGTTGATTCATTTTCAGTTTTTCGGCAGTCTGCGGGCCTACCTGGGCAGTATCCCCATCGATAGCCTGCCTTCCACAAAGCACTATATCTATTTTCCCGAGTTTTTTAACTGCCTGAGACAGGGCATAAGATGTTGCAAGAGTATCTGCTCCGGCAAAGATCCTGTCCGAAATAAGAATGACCTCGTCGGCCCCGCGAAATAGAGAGTCTCTTAAAACCTGCGAGGCGTTTGGAGGGCCCATTGTGATGACCGAAATCTTTCCTCCCTGAGCCTCTTTAATCTTAATAGCTTCCTCTAAAGCGTTTAAATCTTCAGGATTGAATATTGCAGGCAGGGCCTGGCGGTTCACTGTCCCGTCTTCCTTCATAGCCTGGCCGGTAATGTTATGAGTATCCGGAACCTGTTTGATTAAAACAGCTATTTGATATGACACATTCACCTCCTTACCAGTTAAAAGTTTAAAGCAGACCAATTCTATTCGATAAGCCGGATTATATCCGGTCAAGCTATCGATTTGAACGGCACGCTTATTAAAGGCTATTATTTTAAACAAATACAACTATTTTGTCAATTTTAGAAATAACGATGTGCTTGTGGGTTGATTATATTCGCTAGTACTTAATTGCATAAATAAACTATATTTCTTTTATTAATAACTCAATTTCTTGTAAATAATTATAAATGCTATGAATTAATGCAATTAAGCACTAGATCAAATATTCTATTACATGAAGATTAGGTTTGTTAATCTTTTGTGCAAATAGGAGATAGCCTGTATGGCCAATCATCCTGTCAAACGGTCTTGTAAGATTCTTTTTTATGCGGATTCCTCGGGAAAGTATTTCCATACACCGGATTCTGGCAAATCCTGTTTCCCTCAATTTCTCAGCTGTAGCTTGAACCTGCTCTATGTTCGGCGATAAAAAACCTATATGCCCTCCTCTGCAGAGAGCCTTATAAGCGCTTTCCACAAGCGTCCAGGGCGCGGGTACATCTATGAAGATAGCGTCGGCTTCTTCGATGCCGAAGCCATTATCTGTAACGGGATCTTTCAGAAAATATTCAACATTATTTCCAGCGCCGAATTTATTAACATTCTTTTTTGCCAGCTCCTGATGTTCTTCTCTTCTTTCAAATGAATAAACTCTACCTGTTTCACCGACTAGCTGTGATAAGAGGAATGTAAGAGAACCCGAACCTGTTCCGATTTCAATTACCCTTGTTCCGTTTGAGATTCCAAGTTCAAGGATGATGGCGCCGGCTTCCTTGGGGTAAATTATAGTTGTTCTTCTCTTGACCTTCATCATGTAATCGGCAAGGGTTGGCTTCAAAACAAAAAATTCCTCGCCAATGTTTGAAAGAATTTTATCTCCATAATCCAGGCCTTCAGGGAATTTGATATTGCCCTTGTGAGTGGATAAGGTATTTCCAGGCTGGTACGGCAGCATATATGTTACTTTTTCATGGAAGAGATAGATAAAGTCACACGCTTTGAGCATATTAAAAAACCCCAAATAATAAAAAACGGGAGTGGACTCTATCCACCATAGCCTTAAACCCGCTATCAAGCGAAATTCAGGCAACAGGCTTTAAATGGTCGCCTGTCTTTTTAACGAAAGAGTCTCGCTCCCGGACATTAATTATAATATAAAAAAATTTAAAAATCAAGTTATTTTATATAAAAATTAAAATTTATTTTTTAAAATCAATTCTTCGAGAATACCTTTAATAGTCTTTTTTAAAACAGGGTGGATAAAATCAGGGGCAATGTCGGCCATTGGTTTTAATACAAAATAGCGGTTCTGCATATCGGGGTGAGGAATGGTTAGATTTTCTACATTTATTATAGAACTGTCATAAAATACGATATCGAGGTCAATAGTCCTTTCTCCCCATCTGACGCTACGTACCCTTCCAAGATCGTTTTCAATCTTTTGAAGCTTGACAAGAAGCTCCAATGGATTTTCTTCCGTTGAAACCTTAATAACCATGTTGATAAAATCAGGCTGGTTTAAATAACCGTAAGGCTTTGTTCTGTAAGGCCTCGAGCAGGCCTCGATTGTTGAAAAATATTCCATCGACCTTAAAGCATGCCCGATATTCTGCTTTTTGTTGCCGAGATTGCTTCCGATAGAAATATAGGCAGTATGCATTTTATAATTCCATTTAATTATTGAAATTGCTATAACAATCGACATAAATGAATCTTGACTTAAGAATAATATTAAAGCTTTTTTGAACTTATTAACAAGTATTTAGTAGTAGAACTCAGTATAATACCAAGTATTTTTAAAGTCAAAAAGGATTTTCATCATTTCAAAACAAACCAATGGATTAATTGATTTATTGAAATATTTTATTTAAGTTATTATAATTGAAAGGTTACCTCTGTTTTTTCATTTTACGCTTTAATAATATAGTTAGGGAAAGTGTATGAGTTATTATTTTTTTGAAATGAAAGAAGTCACAAAACAGCTTGATAATGTGAGAGTTTTAAATAATTTTTCATTGCAGGTGAAAAAGGGTGAAATCCATGCCGTTATTGCTGATAATGAAGTAAGTATATCTGCCGTCATTAAAATAGCGAGCGGAGAATATCCTTATGGCTCATACAGCGGCGATATTTTTATAGATGGTGATATCAAATATTTTCATTCTGTACGGGATAGTGAAAAGTCTGGTATTGGGATAATTTATCAAAAGCCCAATTTTGTGTCCCAGATGGATATCAGCGAAAATATTCATCTTGGGAGTGAATATTCACATGCGGGGATAATTGACAGGAAGAAATGCGACAAGGATACGGTAAGAATTTTGAAAGAACTCAACCAGGAATTTGACCCAAGGATGAAAATGTATATGCTCAGAACATCCGATTGTCAGAAAATTGAGATAGCAAGATGTGTCCTGAAGAAAATGGACATCTGGATACTTGAAGATCTTGTGGCGGCTTTAACCGAGAAAGAAATTGATAATTTACTGGAGTTGTTATTGAGTATTAAAGACCGCGGCATAACAATAATCTATCTTGGACACCGGTTGAAAGATATTGTAGGAATAGCCGACAGGTTCACTCTAATGAGAGAAGGAAAAACTATCTATATGGAAGAAGCCAAAAACTATCTGGACGATGAAGATGTTGGGATAAACCTGCTTATAGGCAAGGAATTATCACAAAATGGCTTTATTGATCCTTTCTGCCAATCTTATGAAATTTCAAAAAGGGAAAAGGAAGTTCTTCAAAAATTGATCGAGGGTTATAGCAATAAAGAAATCTGCGAAAAGCTTTTTATTTCTCTAAATACTCTGAAAACTCACATCGGAAATATATATCAAAAAACCAGTATGAATAACCGTAAAGAATTAGCCAGTCTTATATTAAAGATGAAACGCCGCCAGCAGGTTTAGAAAGTTTAAATTTCATCAACATTTCTTAAACACGTTCACCCCAAGGGGTGAAAAGTTTCACCCCTTGGGGTGAGCAAATTTCATACCTCTAAGGTGATTGACACATAAAAAAAAATGATTATACTTATCAAAAAAATAGACTCGCTCCTTAATCCCCTCTCTTTCCCGAAAAGAGAGGGGAAAAAATATTTGATTTGATAAAAGAAACAAATTAAAAAAACATATCCCCATAGCGTTGAAAATAAAAGAAATTGTTCCTGGCGAATTTATCAAACAGGAGGCTTATATGTAGTTGTTTACAAATCTTTAATGAATGGCGAAGTTTGATCTAAAAGGGCGCTTTATTGATAAACTGTTTTCAATAAAGCAGCCAAGGAGTTTCAAATACCGGTTTGTGTTAAAGCCAGATTGGTATAAAGTGGTGGAAATTATTTTTAGGAGGATTTTTTATGATGAAGTGGACAAAGGTTCTTGGTTTAATGTCAGTTACAATGATGGTATTAACTGTCAGCGCATTTGCCGCTAAAAAACCTGAAATTGCATTTGTACCCCCCGGAATGGTGAGCCCCTTTTATGCTGGTGTTATCAGTGGAGCCAAGCCGATGGCTCAAAAGCTGGGTTATGATTTTATTATAGTAGCCCCTGAAAGGGAAAGTGATTTTGCCGGCCAGGCAAAAATTGTTGAAGATATGGTTCAAAGAAAAGTTAAGGGAATTGCTCTTTGTGCAATTAATATCGAGGCTGTTGTTTCTTCCGTGAAAAAGGCTAATGAAGCGGGAATACCGGTTGTGATTTTTAATTCTCTGGTTGACTTGCCCGGTGGCGATGTATTTGCATATGTAGGATATGATCAGCGGGCAGGCGGAGCAAAGGTTGCCGAATATGTTAATAAAATCAAAAACGGTAAAGCTAATGTGGCCATTATAGAAGGTCTTCCAAGTACCTTTACAACAGATAGGAAGGGCGGATTTGAGGATAAAATTAAAGAATATCCCGGAATCAAGGTTGTAGCTTCTCAACCCGGAGATTGGGAAAGGGAAAAATCGATGAATGTAGCGCAGAATATGCTTCAGGCCAACCCAAATATAGATGTGTTCTATGGATTAAGCGATGAAATGGGTCTCGGAGCAGCTCAGGCTTGTAAAGCTGCCGGAAAAACCGGTATTGCAATAATCGGAATTGATGGAAATCCAAATGCTATTGAAGCAGTGGCTAAGGGTGATACAACCGCAACTCTCGGAGTAAATCCTGATCTTATCGGTTCAAAGGCGATTGAAACGTTAGATATTGCTATCAAAGGAAAGACAAGCCCAAAGAAAGTAGTTACAGATACAGTTATTATTGATAAATCGAATTGTAATAAGTTTCTTAAAAAATAATAGTCCTTCCTTCTTAAAAAACGAGCGGGAGCATTCAGGTTCCGAATGCTCCCGCTTAAAATTAAAACTTTCAAGGCAGAGTATTTGCAATTTTAGGATGTTTTTTTATAATATAATAGTAGTAAAATTATTGAATTTATTATTTTAAAGGATGGAACAGGATGGAAGATATTATTCTTGAGATGAAAGGAATTCGGAAACAGTTTCCAGGTGTTCTGGCTTTAGATAATGCACATCTTGATGTAAAGAAGGGGGAAGTACATATTCTTGTGGGCGAGAATGGCGCCGGAAAGTCTACTTTGGTTAAAATTCTTGCCGGGGCTTACAATAAAGACTCAGGGCAGATTGTTTTCAAGGGTAAAGAGCTTGAAAGTCTTACACCAAAGAAGGCACAGGAACTGGGCATCAGCATTATTTACCAGGAGTTTAACCTTGTACCCTATCTCAGTGTGGCTGAGAATATATTTCTGGGCAGGGAAAAAATGTCTGCTGCTCTGCCGGGTAAGATTAATTGGAGTAAACTTTACAGGGAAGCTCAAATTATTCTTGATAATCTCCATGTAAAAATAAGCTCGAGAGTTCTGATAAAGGATCTGGGTATAGCCCAGCAGCAGATGGTTGAAGTTGCTAAAGCTCTTTCCATAAACTCCAGCATTATTATAATGGATGAGCCAAGCGCGGCATTGACAAGCAAAGAAATTGATAACCTGTTTGATATTATTAGAAAAGTAACGAAGGGCGGAGTATCAGTGATTTATATTTCACACAGGCTTGAGGAGTTTGAACAGATTGGCGACAGGGTAACGGTTATGCGAGACGGAAGGACAATTGAAACACTTGAAATTGCAAAAACGAATATTGACAAGCTGATTAAGTTAATGGTTGGCAGGGAGCTGAAGGAAAAATTCCCTAAGATTTCTGTTCCGATCGGTTCCGAAGTCCTGCGTGTTTCAGGTATGACCAGGAATAGCGTAATTAAAGATATTAGTTTTGATCTGCATGAGGGAGAAATACTGGGTATATCCGGGCTCATGGGAGCCGGAAGGACTGAGGTTGCAAGGGCTATATTCGGGCTGGATCGCATTGATAAGGGAGATATTTACCTGAAAAATAAGAAAGTAAAGATTAAATCTCCGCGTGAAGCCATAAAAGCGGGTATCGGTTTTGTTACGGAAGACAGAAAAGGCCAGGGACTGGTTTTGTCCCTTGGAGTCGGGAGTAATATAACACTGGCAAGCCTGGGAATGTTTATGAAAGGTCTCTACCTGGATTTAAAAAGAGAGGGCATGGTAATCCGTGATTTTATAAAAAAGTTAAATATAAGGACAACAAATATTGAGCAGAAGGCAATGAACTTAAGCGGCGGAAACCAGCAAAAAGTTGTTCTGGCAAAGTGGCTTTTATCAAAGTCAAAGGTTTTTATTTTTGATGAACCAACCCGTGGAATAGATATCGGTTCAAAAATCGAGGTATACAACCTGATGAATGAGCTTGTTAAATCCGGGGCCGCCATTTTGCTAATATCTTCAGAACTGCCTGAAATTCTGGGTATGAGCGACAGAATCCTGGTTATGAGCAGGGGAAGGATTACAATGGAATTGAATAGAAATGAGGCTACTCAGGAGAAGATTTTATCTTACGCAACATTAGGAGGAATCTAATATGAATAATGAAGTTAAAGCACCGGGTAATACGGAAATTAATGAGCCGTCAATGAATTTTAAGGAAAGGAGAAAATTAATTGTTTCAGACCTGGGAGCTTTAAGCGGTCTGGTTATACTTTGTTTAATCGTCTCGATTTTATCTCCATATTTTTTAACACCAAATAATTTATTGAATGTGCTACAACAGATATCCATAGTTTCCATCATCTCCGTAGGTATGACCTTTGTTATCCTGGGAGGGGGAATAGATCTCTCGGTAGGGTCTATTGTTGCATTTACAGGCTTAATTATGGCAGGTTTAATGAAAAATATGGAAGTTAATGTCTGGGTTACCATCCCGATTGGGTTGGTTTGCGGATGTATCCTTGGCTTTTTTAACGGCATAATGGTAGCCGAGCTCAAGCTTCCTCCCTTTATCGCGACGCTGGGTATGATGTCCATTGCAAGAGGAGCAGCATTCACTATTTCCGGAGGAGCACCGATCTATTCTCTGCCCCAGGAATTTTTGAATTTTTCCGGAAGAATTGGGATTATACCGATTCCAGCTATCATTATGATAGCCATCTTTATAATAGGCGGTTTTATATTGAAATATACAAAATTAGGACGTTATACCTATGCAATCGGCGGGAATGAGACGGCTAGTATTCTTTCAGGTATTAATGTGAGGTTTTTCAAGACAGTTATTTATACTCTTTCCGGTTTTTTCTGCGCAATTTCTTCCGTTTTATTAACTGCTAAACTGGATTCAGCTGTCCCTGTCGCTGCCGACGGTTATGAACTTGATGCGATAGCCGCGGTTGTTATCGGCGGAACAAGTATGATGGGCGGGGAGGGTAAACTATCAGGAACTTTAATCGGGGCGCTGATAATGGGTGTTGTTAATAATGGTTTAAACCTTCTTACGGTGCCGCAGGGACCTCAAAGAATGGTAAAAGGCGTTATCATCATATTAGCTGTCTGTATAGATATTCTCAGGAAAAATAAAAGAAATATGAAGTAATTAATCTATTTTACAGGCAGTTTTATTATAAACTTTGTTCCCTCTCCCACTTTACTTTCTACCCGGATGGTTCCTCGATGCTGCTTTACTATCTTTTCACATACGGCAAGACCTATCCCGCTCCCTTCGAAATTCTTCTTTTCCATGCAGGCGCTGGAATAAACCGAATATTTTATCATAGTACTTCTCACTAATTCCAATACCATTATCCTCCACTGTCAGCAGACAATAACCCTTAGGAGCATCTTCCCGGGAATAAACTTTGACCACCGGAGGAAAATCCGGTTTATGAAACTTCAATGCGTTGCCGATAAGGTTTTGGAAGAGATGACGCATCTGGGTAGGATCGGCATAAATCGATGGAAGGCTGCCTGTTTCAACCCTGCCCATCGCATTTTCTATAAACACTTCGAGATCGGATAAAACATCTCTTACAATTTCTGAAAGGTTCACGGGAGAGTGAGTTGCCTTTATTGTAATTCTGGAATATGTCAGAAGGTCATCTATCAAAACCCGCATTCTAATAACGGCATTATTAATTCTTTTAAGATAATCGCGTCCCTGTTCTTCCAGAGAGGAATGATATTTTGTTATTAATCGATCGCTGAGAGTACTGATTTTCCTGAGCGGCTCCTGTAAGTCATGGGATGATAAATAGATAAAATTCATAAGTTCCGCGTTCAATCTTACCAATTCCCTTGTCCTTTCCTCAACTTTTTGTTCCAGTTTCTGATTAAGTTCGACGTATGCCTTCTGTAAATTTGCGAATTTGTCCAGTAATATATAGGCCATTACTATAATTATAAAGAAAAAAGAATATTCGCTGATATAAATAAATTTATAAGCCTGCATGGATACAAGGAAATCATTGGTAATACTGATAAAATATGCTATCTGGCTCATAATAAAGAAAATTAAAATCTTATTTTTATCTTTCAGAAAATAACGTATCAAAAGATAAAAAAGATAAATATACGCGATCAGGGCTGCTGATATTTCAATAATGTATAGTATTCCAACTTCTGCTTCATAATATGTGATCTGAATAAAATTTTGAATATTAATATTCTTAATGGCGGGTCTTGAGACTGAAAGTGTATATTCGGGGCCAATAAAAAAAGATAACGGTAAGATTATGATAAAAAAAGTTATAAAATACCTGATAATTTTATTCCCTTTTTGTTCAGTAAATATATTGACAAAATGAATTAAAGTCACTGCTATCAGCATTCCTGTATTCAGTTGAAGCCTTTGCCAGATTATCCCTGTATTAATTGTATGCGAGTTATAAAGTCCTGCGCAAAATATATCATATAAACTAACACTGAAGCATAAAAGAGCAAATGAAAGATTTTCCTTGATTTCTGTTTTTTTTATGTATAAAAAAAGGTTATTAAGTCCGACAAATATGCTGATTGAGGCCATTACAATACAGGGAACCGATAATGAATGTATCATAAATATCAACCTTTCCTTGAATAAATCTTAAAACCGTTTTAATACCAAGTTGCATTCAAAGTGAATGTTAAGGAACATTTGGATGCTTAATTGGTATTATACCAAGTTGCATTCAAAGTGAATGTTAAGGAACATTTGGATGCTTACTGAGTTCTTTATTATTTTTTTATTGCAACTCAGTATAAATTATTAAATAAAGGAAGTTGAATAATAAATCTTGTCCCTTTACCCAATATACTTTCCACTCGGATTGTCCCGCCATGCCGTTCTACAATTTTTTTGCATACAGCCAGACCGATGCCGCTTCCCTCATATTCATCCTTTCCATGAAGCCGCTGGAAAACGTTGAATATTTTTTCATAGTACTTCTCATCAATTCCGATACCATTATCTTCTACTGCGATACTGCAAAATCCTTTCAGATCATTGTTCATTGAATAGACCTTTACCACCGGCGGCTCTTCCGGTTTATAGAACTTCAATGAGTTGCCGATCAAATTCTGGAATAACTGACACATCTGAGTCGGATCGGCATTAACATCCGGCAGGACGCCTATTTCAACTTTGCCTTTTGTTTTTTCAATTCTTGCCTCCAGATCGGACAATACATCCGTTAATATTTGAGAAAGGTTAACATTGATAAAAGGTTCAACATTATTAGATACTCTTGAGTATGTGAGAAGCCCGTCAATTAGTTTCTGCATTCTTACCGAGGCGCTCTGCATTCTCTCAATAAAATCACGGCCCTGTTCGTCTATTTTATCCTGATACTTTGCTATCAGCCTGTCTCCGAATAAACTGATCTTACGGAGAGGTTCCTGCAAATCATGTGATGCGATATAAGCAAAATCCTGAAGTTCCCTATTACTCTGCTGTAATTTTTTATTGAAAGATAAAAGATCTTTCTCAGACTGTTTTCGTTCTGTTATATCCCGAGCGATGCAAACAATCCCTATTTTTTGTTTGTTTTTATTACTGATTACAGAACCTGAAATTAATACCGGTATAACTTTTCCGGATTTAGTTTCAATTTCCTTTTCCTCATTGACAACTTCTGAATCCTGCAGAAGATTATTTATCATTATTTTTATCTTATCCTTGTTTTTAAATAATATATTAATATCTTTTCCTACAATTTCTTCCTCACTGTATCCGAATAATTTTGTAAAGGAATAATTTGTCTCTGCTATTTTACCTTCAATATCAGCAAGGAATAAAGAATCCGGCATTATTGAAATAATGTTTTCTATGGCTTTAACAGGGTCAACTTTAAATAAGTCATATTTCCAGATCGCATATCCGATGCAAATAATTAAAGACATAATACTCACAGAATCAAGTCTTGGAAATTTTATTCCTATAGAAACTGTTATGATTTCTGCCAATGAGAAAAGTAAGACGATAAAAAGACCGATAAAAATATATTTGGTTTGATTCTTTTTTGTATTGCTAGTATTAATAAAATAAAACCTTATCAATAAAAACAGAATAACAATGAGTGATATAATACTCCATAAGAAAAATAATAAATACAGCATTGATTCAGAGTAAAGTGCCCGGTTAGCATAAGGTTGAAATGTTTTTTGCGGTTTTCCGATTAACAAATCGGTTGTCAGGTTAATAATTGAAAATGCTGCAGCCGGAATATATAAAATAAAATAAGTCAATCTGCTTTTTAATAACCTTTTTTTTTCAGTAAAAACCAAGATAAAATGCACAAAAAGCGGAATTAAAAACAGCCACAAAAAACCGATTTTGGCCCAAGCAAAAGATGTATTTACATTATCGGTCAGGTAGATCATAAATTCTGTGGTGAATATCCAGTAAACAGTTATAAGGATGAAATATACAAAAATTCTATTTAGGAGGTTTTTTTTGTTGCTATGGTAAATAATCTCAGCAAAAATTAAACATAAAATAATTGTTGATAAAGTAATTAAAACATGAATATTCATTAATTACCCCTTAAATAGTTCTAATCATACCCCCGGAAAATTAAATCCAGTATATGATATTTTACATTAAGGCTTGATATAACGCAAAAACTTCGGTTCTCCCGGATTTTTGTGGATTTATTTCCAAATCCTTTTTGCTTTGGACGATTTTGGCATAGAACACTCAGGGAAAGGATTACATTAATCAAACCGAATATACTTAAAATAGACAGGTCACTGATTCAAAATATCGATAAAGAGTATTATAAGCAGGAAATAGTGAAATCACTGATTAATCTGATAAAAAAGTTCGGGGGTTTGTCTTTAGCTGAAGGAGTAGAAAGAGAAGAGGAAATTATCAAATCTCTTGAACTTGGAGCCGATATTTTTCAGGGCTTTTATTTCTCAAAACCGGATACCTGGAAAAACTTTCTATTCAGTCTGTTGAAAATAAAAACAGTTATTTAGCTTCAAACTTTAAAAACCATATTATCGAAAAAAATAATTTTATACTGAATAAACATAGTAGTTATGAGAATATTATCAATCATATAATATCCCAGCTTCGAACTGATTCCCCGGATAATTTTGATATCAAACTGAAAGAACTTGTAGAAGTTTATAGTGTAATTAAGTGTGTCTATATGCTTAATGAATTCAGATAGGCGATACAATATTTAACCCGAAAAGAGTCTTTCAAATAAAAAGTTCGCTTTTTCATCCGGCCCAGAAAGGTGATGACCATACTTTAAAAGACTATTTCCTGTTCATGAGACCCGAATCAGTACAATATATTACAGACCCTTATACATCATTGGCTTCAGGAAATCTATGCGTCACAATCTCCAAGTTCTTTGCCGCCTCTCCAGGCACTGTGAGGGGAAACGATAATGAATTCATACTTTGTGTTGATATTGTCGGATACTGAATACTTTTTGTTATTAATTTCAACCTCTGGATTACGCTAATTCTTTTTCTAAGGTTTTATATCGCTCATGGTTCAAATTTTACTAATTAGCGGGAAAGTGATACAATTATACTGTATTCTTAAAAGTTTCATTTATCGGGTAAGTATATTGAAAAATAGTATTTTATTAATCTTTATTATTACTCTATTAACATTGCTGAATTATGGAGGGGAAATACATACCCAAAACCAGGAGATCAATAAAAAGATTGCCGTAAATTGCGATAAACTGGATTTAAAAATCTTTTATTCTACGATGAATAAAGCTTTACAAAACAAATTGAATATTCTGCCGGTAAATGAGATTATTGTTGAAACCGGAAAGAGTTTTATAGGAACAGATTATGAGGCCGGTATACTTGATGAGCCGGAAAGAGAATCACTTGTTATTCATCTAACCGGTATGGACTGCGTAACATTTGTAGAATATACACTGGCATTCGCTCGCTGTATTCATGATGGAAAATCCGATTTTACAGTTTTTCAGGATGAATTAATAAAAATAAGGTACAGGGACGGTTTACCAGATGGTTATCTATCAAGACTTCATTATTTCTCAGACTGGATTGATAACGGTGAAAAGAAAAATATTCTAAAAAATGTAACTATTGAAGTCGGCGGCATAACTTATAAAAAAGAGATAAATTTTATGTCTGAGAATTACGGCGATTATAAACATCTTCTTGATAATCCTGAAAATATTGAAAAATGTAAAGAAATTGAAAATGGAATCAATAAACGTCATGAAAAGCGCCCTATGAATTTCATTCCTAAAGATAAAATCGCACTTATAGAAAGCCGGATTCAAAGCGGCGACATTATCGCCGTTACTACGGATATTAAAGGGATGGATATTCGCCATGTTGGAATCGCACTCAAAATGCCCGACGGCCGTATTCATCTTCTTAATGCGCCAAGACCCGGAAAGAAAGTAGAGATAAGCTTGCTTCCATTAGCCGAACTGATCGCCCGGAATAGGCATCAAACTGGAATTATGGCGGTAAGGGCTTTATAGACTTCATGGCATAAAGGGGTCAAAAGCCTTGTTACTTTCTTTTGGCAACAGCGCCAATGCCTCGACAAGCTCGGCAACCGCAGTACGATTTAATTTTCCACAAAAGATTACCCTGAGCACTTCGGCTTCGCTCAGTGTAAACTCTAGTCTAAGGGAAAAACGCCGCCCTGCTTATACTCCGGAAGCTTGAGTTGCTCGGCTCAAAACGGCTGCAAGCGGGTCTTCGATATGGGCTCACCATGTTCGCCCTACTCAGACGCCATGAACTCTGAGTAGGCCGAAGGCCGTATCGAAGGGTGCTGGCAACTCTACGCTTCCTTCGTAATGCGGGGGCAGGAAATGATTTTAGTTAAAAATCACTGGGAAACCGCTGCGGGAAAGTAGATGGCTGGCTGTAAACTACGAACCAAGTATCAATGGAGCAAGGATG
>CAWEAK010000001.1:0-49759 GCA_963806975.1 uncultured Spirochaetota bacterium | reverse complement strand
GTTTAAGGCCAGCCGCCTTTTTAATGTGCCGGGTTTCCACCAGCTTCGCCTGCATTATATACGGCTCTGGATGACCGAAGTCAAACGTGTTATTACCTTTCTTCTTTGATGATTTCTTCTTTGTATGTTTCCATTGCTTTTTCAAACATTGCTTTAAATCCTTCGGCATCTATTACAGAAAAAAATCCTGGATTGATTGAAAATCCTTGATTATTTATCTCAAGATGAACCCAATGTTTATTGTTGAATTTTATAATTCTTATAACCATAATTACCTTCTTTTCTCAACTATTTCCGGGGTTATTTTACTTTCAAATATTTTGTCACTATGGTCATCCTGCGCTTTAGTTTTCATAATATTGTATAGCAGTTTCATATCTTCAAGCATTTTCAAAGCTTCATCGGCTTGGTTTCGATATGATTCACAAACATTACGCCAACATTTTACATCGTGCCAGAACCTTATAGCCTTCCCCTTGCGATATCGTTCAATCTGCTTTATAATTAACGGAATATAATTTCCAAGTCTGAATGATAACCAGGGCCATAAGAAAAACCAGATTACTATTCCAATAATAATATATAACATATAGCCTCCTATATCCCGATCGATCGCATTGATTCGTCGCTTTGTTTCTGTCTTTTAAGCCGTCTTATCCTTGCATTCCAATCTCTACGATTAATTTTATTTTGCATTACAACTCTAAAATACACCATTGCAATAAAACCAAGCGTGAAAGCTGCTAAATGAGAACATATCAATATTAAGGTTATCATAGATTATTCCTCCTTAAATATGCTTTTCCCATTCCAAGGGCTATCAGGATAATGCTTTCTATGTTCAGTTTCAAAATATGATTTTAGGTCTGCATAGGCTTTCTGCCAGTCTGCATCGGTTTTCTGACAGTCTGCATCGGTTTTCTTCCAGTCTGCATAGGCTTTCTGCCAGTCTTCATAGGCTTTCTTCCTGTCTGCATAGGTTTTCTGACAGTCTGCATAGGCTTTCTGCCAGTCTTCATAGGCTTTCTGACAGTCTGCATCGGTTTTCTTCCAGTCTGCTGGTAATTCCCATTTCCAAGGTCGGAATAATCTTAACCGCAAAGCCCTTTCTTTATTTGGTTTTTCATTCAAAATATAATCAATTCTATTTTCTGGTGGTTCTGTCAAAAACTCTACCAAAGTATCATGATGACATAATTGTACTAATGCCCCTGTTTTTACACCACTAAATGCTTTTCTGCATTTTGCTTCTTCCTGTTTTATTGTACCTAATTTCATATTATTTCCTCCTTTGTATTGGATTCTTTTCTATTCTGTATGCTAAGTCTATATCATTCTGTATGCCGTGCCAGCGAGCCAATGTTTCAAAGTTATGTTTCCAAAAATCCCTTTCCCGGCATCTGTCCCGGATATCTGTTTTATAATAATTAATTTCTATTTTATGGTATTCGGTGTCTATAATACCTTTAAGTATCAGTAATAAAATAATGCAGGTCAAAGTAATTATTTTTCATTATTAAACAAACTCTAAATCTTTCGGATCGGTTGCTTGCCCGGTATAGTTTTGATAATTACGCCAGTCATTATTACATTTGTAAACCACAAAAATATAATCATCATTCCAGCTTTTAATTCTACATCTTTCATTTTCTCTTAATTTATTATAGATGACATATTTACCCACATCAGATTTTTTTAAATCCTTTATTTTTATCATCTTACTCTCCCTAAATTATACCCTTCCCGGCTCTATGAGGGAACCTGGCTAAGGAATCATAGAGCAAACTCAGCTACTGATTTTCCTTATAGGCTAATCGCTAACGGACGGGAAAGGTCTCTTTTGTATGCGGATTTTTCTCTCTCAAGTTTAGTATAACATAGGGTTTTTAATTTGTCAATAGATTTAATAAAATAAATTTTTATATCATCTATTGACATTTTTAATTAAATGTTTTATAATGATTTAAGAGGTAAAATTTATGATTCCTGCAAGATTAAGATTTGGCGAAATGTATTTTATTAATAAAGATAATGGTTGTTGGGAATGGACGGGTAAAATCAATAGTAATGGTTATGGTCAAATAAATTTAGGAAAAAATAATATTGTTTCCGCTTCTCGTTTTTCTTGGATATATCATTTTGGAGAAATTGAAGATAATTTATATGTTTTACATAAATGTGATAATAGGAAATGTGTAAATCCCGATCATTTATTTTTAGGTACACAAAAAGACAATATTCAAGATTGTTATAATAAAAACAGGATGCCTTCTAAATTTGGTATAAAACATAAAAAACACAAAAGAACCGTATTAATCAATAATATAGCCAGAAAATTATCATTCGAGGATATAAAAACAATTAAAAATAAATTAACAGATCAGGAAGTAAACCTTTCGGAAATAGCAAGAGAATATGATTTATCAAGACAAGCAATCTGGTTAATAAAAAAAGGGAAATTATATAATAACATCTAAATAATTTCTTATCTCTATATCCTGTATAACTAAAATATATTTTAAAAATATAGTAAAAACTATTGACAAATAGAAATAATAGTGATATAATATATGTATAAGATGATTGAAGACTAAGTTTTGGGAAAACCCGGAACCGGTGAAAACGGAGAGTGTTTTATGAGAGAAATTAAATTCAGAGGGAAAACATTAACAGGTGAGTTCGTTTATGGCGATTTAATCCACGATGGATTTGACGGTACATAGAAAATAGAAATCGGTATTGCAAAACCCGGATGTTACCCGGTTGAAGTATTCCCGAATCAGTAGGGCAGTATATCAATCTTGATGATAAAAACGGTAAAGAGATTTATGAGGGTGATAAAGTAAAATATCTTATCTATAAAGATGGGAAACCTTGGATTTAGTATTCGGGAAAAATAATATTTGATGAAGTATTTTCTTGTTTTACAATCGAAGGTGAAATAATAGATTGGGGGAGCGGATAATTCTGATTTCGAAGTAATTGAATAGGAGTATTTTATGTACAAACCAATGAGTTTGGAAGAATGGTTATCAAGTCAATACTCTGATTAAACTAGTCAAGATTATGAAAGACAAGCCAAGATGCCGGAAGATAGATTTCTTATCGAAGCCGTGGGTTATTTTGATATAGGAGAAAATGAAGATGTCCCATATGCTTTTGAAATGAGTAATGAATAGATAGATATGCTTAATGCTGAGCTCGGCGCTGAGAGTGTGTTGATTAATTGTTATGAGGAGAATATAATATGAAGATTAAAGAAATTATTGATCAGAATCGCAGAGATTTTACAGCAATATTTGTTTGCGAACATTGCGGAAATGAAGAAAAACATTCCGGTTATGATGATTCTTATTTTCATCAAAATGTCATTCCAAAAATGACATGTAAAAAGTGCGGCAAGATCGCACCTGATAATTATCGCCCTTTATCAACAAAATATCCTGATGGAATGCAGGTTTAATTCCCCATTCTCCCGGATATATTCCGGGAAATGTATTTATATTTATTTGGAGGTTACTTTTTATGGGAAAAGAATCTGTATTGAAATTTGAAGAGGCGGCAAGACCTTTAATGAAATGGTTATCTGAAAATTGTAATCCGCACAATATCGCAGTTGTAACCAGCTCTAATGCTGAATTGTATTCGGGTGAAATGGGAACTGGTGAAATATTGGATTATATTTCAGATTAAATTAAAACACTCGGCCTTCGGGCCGTCTTTATTAGCGTATCATATTTATCGATTTTTGATACACAAAATAGTTATCAATATTATATTAGATACAAGGGGGTTTGATATGAAACCGTTAACTTGTCTTGAAGAAAACATCACATTCAATTTTGAACAAACAGTTGAAATTCTTAATGATTGTATGACTATGGAAGATTGCCATTCAGCTTATCTTTCCGCACTCGAAACAAAGAATTTTTCGCTTGCTGATTTGATAATGAGAAAATGGAAATCAATCGGCAAATTTCAGGGGGTTTAAGATGGTAACCAATATAATATTAGCAATGTTAATTCAAAATGCTACTTTAATCCATGCCGATCTTCTTCAAACAAAATACGGTTTAACTATTTTAGGTTTGACTGAATATAATCCTATAGCTAATGAATTTTTCAAAAATAACCAATGGGATAGTTGCTATTTTTTATCTGTTGCCGGTAATATAACCGGCGCCTATTTGTTATCATTTCTTGATGATTCTTTGGGATCCTCTCAAAGATTTTTAACTATAATTTCAATTGCTGAAATAATAGTTATTGGTGGTAATGATCAATACACAAAAAGCGGGATTAAATTTCAAACCATAGTCTATGCAAAGGAATTTTGAAAACGGTCAATGTGGGGCTTTCTTTTTGCCTATGAGTTCTAAAATAAGGGTTTTAAATACCCGTTTCAATTGCATCCTGTTAATCCTGGGGCTTTGTAATGTGCCTTTGTGATATTTTTATAATCTGAATTGAAAACAAGGCTCCAGGTTGACCGTTTTTATTTTACAAGCCATATTGCAGAAATTCCAGCTTTGAAATCTTTGTTTTGTAAATCATACCCAACTTCAGGGCCAACAAACAAGGGTAATAATTCAATAGGCCGGTAATGCACTCCGATATTAACCGCCTGCCCGAGTAGCATATAATTCCCAGTAAATGCCCAACGATAGTTTTCTTGAGCTTCAATTTTAAATTTATCCCAGCGTTGCCATAATCGGACGGTTAAGTATGGGCTTTCCCAACTGAAAGTAAAATTTGTTGTGCGATAAATATTATAATCGGCAATAATCGAATAATATCCATACCCACATAACCGGAAGGTACATTACTTATTATTTCATTGGTTATTGTTTCCTTTTTCCCAGTGACATATTTTGTTATGAGATTGGTAATTTTTGTTTCATAATTACCTATCATGACCACGGGCGGCAGTACGTTTTGACCTACCTCTTGTATATGTATTGGGGTATTAGGTCGGAAAAAGTTGAATACTTGAATCGCAATCAATATGCCTATTATAATCCATAGAACTGTTTTTTTAATATTTAAGATTATTTCCTTTACTGTTTTTAGGCATTCAATTATTTTTTTCATAATTTACCATCCCAATATTTTGGAACTTCCGTATAAGAAAACAAGGACACTTCGCCCGGTTGAAATATCTTGAATAATTCCCAATCATTGGGGTGATATGTGGAACATCCGTCCGAGGCCGTTGACCTTTGCTGCGCTATATGCAGATTTATCAAGGTCATTATTTTTTCACCGTTATGGTTTGGATTTGGTATCATTGACTCGAAAGTACGATCTTTTTCGGTTAAGTCCTGCCAGGTTCTTATATTTTTATACCCTATATCGCTTTGAAATAAAGCTGCTGCCGGATATCCAAACATCTCAAACCATATCCCATAACAAGATAAAGGTAATTTGAGAAAACCTCCGGGATGCGAAGGTGAAGGCAGGGTATTAATTTTATGACTTGTGAATAGGGTTTTATTTATTATCTTGCCAGTTGCATCGGTAAAAGGCTCAGTAACTATCAAACTGGAATCAAACATTCCATCGGCTGTTTTAACCGGATCAGTAGAACCGCCCCTTTGAATTGATATTATTCTCATTGGCATTATAACCTCCCAAAATAATAAGACCTCCCTTCCAACACGTAAAGTAATGGGAGAGAGGCTTTATAGCATATAAAGCCTATTCGAGGGGTCATCACTCCCTCATTCGTCTATTCATTATAGCTTTTCTATTGTGGTTTGTCAAGTCCTTGTTATGGCCTGTACTCCCAATAGCAATAATCCGGAATCAATTAATATTGCTGCATATTTCCAATTTTCCTTATCGGATTGAGGACTAAAATAATTAAGAAATATATATACAACTCCACTCAGAATAAGTAAAACAGCAAGAAATCTTTTTGAGCTTAAATCACCGTCTGGACTTATAAATATTTCAAGTATTCTTTTCATTTTATCCCTTCCAAAATTTAAAATATAAATCTATAGATACTAAAATTATTGTTGTTATAAATGCTCCCCAGCCCCACAAATTATCTTTCCAAAATATTTTAGCGATTTCGTGAGGGTGAGGGTTATTAATATGTTCCTTAAGCGGTTTATTTTCTTCGAGAATATTTATACGACCGCAAACTCCACCTTCTCCGATAAGCTCTGTTTTTATAGTCGCAATATCGACTTTCATTTCCATTATAGATTTCCAAGGTTCGGAATCAAGATTAAATTGCCGTCTTTCTGCCATTTATATTAACCCCTTTTTATGCTACCCAGTCGGGTTTTGCATCAAGTTCAAGATCGTCTAACGATATAGTAAACGACGCTTGACCCGAACTAAAATATGTGATTATATTTGCAGTATTAGGGGCTGCATAATTTGCAATAACAGAAGATAAAGCAAAAGTTGGAGTTACTGAAACGGGCTGGTAATAGCCGCCTATATTTTTGAATTTTATTCCTGCGATTGTTATGGCACCATAAACATTTGATGTTTGAGAGATGCCAATTTTACCACTCAGTAACCAAGTTCCATCCCATGTTTGATATGGTATAAGGATACCTCTTGTAAGAGAAAAACCCGCTTGGCCTAATATATTTAAGTAAATATTATTATAAGTTCCTCCGACAATATATACCTGTTTTTCTTTATAATCCATTATATATATTATTGATCCGACATTACCGCTTCCATCAACATAAAAACTACAAATTACTCTACCATCCGTAGAATAAAAACCTTGTTTAATTGCATCCCATGTAGGAGAGTTTGTTGATACCCCGTATCTTCCGGTTCCATCAGTGTTTACACTTTGACAATACAAATAATATGTTAAAGAAGTTCCCAAGGCAGGAAATAAATCTACGCTCCAAGCAAAAGTCCTTGCTAAAGGTTCATAGACTATTCTCCATAATCCATTTTGATATATTTTGAATGTAGAATATTGCCCTACTGAAGGCGGGTTGTTTGAATTAGCAGTAACGGAAAAATACTCGTTTTTTTGAAAGGCGTAATCAGTAGTAAGTAATGGGGAATAATCACGGTACTGTCCGGTAATAATCAATGTATTCGGGAATGAAGCGGGAGCTGTAAATTCTCCAAGACATATTTCGTAAGCTGTCGGCGCGGTTGAATCACAGGTAACTGTATACGATGGGGTTTGAGTATAATAATAAGAACCGCCTGCCTTTACTCTTAATCTGCTATCAGTATTTGCCCAGGTAAATTTTATTTTAATATAATTCCTGACTGATAAAGTTATATTCGACAAGCTCAAACTCAATATAGCAGGCCATTTTACACGCATCCAGTCAATATCTTCCGATGTTACCGGAGGCGGAACTACAAAGGGACTTGTAGAAGCTTTTACAGAAAATGGAACCCAGCCAATACCAGCCGTAATATTTATTACTGCCGTATTACTCACTTGTGTTATAACCCCACCGCTTATAACACATTTTGTAATTGATTTATTAGCGAGAAAATCAAACCCAGCATGTCCGGCAGCGTCCATCAAAAAATGCATATCCCGGCTTAAATCTTGGGAATAATATCTATCCCCGATATTGTTAGGTATATCGCCTACTGTATAATCGTGATTAAATCTTTTACTTATCATATATTAACCTCTTTTTATGCTACCCAAGTGGGTTTGGAATCTAATTCTGCTTCAAACCACACACCGTATTCAGTAACATTATTATTAAATGAAATAGATAAATGTCCAGTATTTACGTTAACTGTGGCTACGTTAACTGTATAGGGTGCTGTGCCATTGAGAATAGCAACAAATATTATCTGATACCAATTTAATACATTTTTAAATGTGACCCCATTAATATCAAAACTTCCCAATCCTCCTGCGGTTTGAAAAGCAACCATATTGCCATATAATTTCCAAGTGCCATCCCATTCTTGCCAAGGTGTAAATATACTTCTTGTTAAAGAAAATCCTGTCTGTCCAGTTAATGTTAATGGCACGGAATTATAAGTCTGTCCGCCAATATAGGAAGACATGTTTTGTCTACCATATTTCATATAACTTGATTCTGCTATCCAGTTTGTGCCGTCACAAAACCAATCTATTGAGCTATATTGTACTGGTATGGTTACTACACCGGCGGCATTAAGGCCTGAGTTCATACCTACCAGTGCATCACCGGAATATGGATTTAGAGTGAATACTCCTGTATTAATATTGACTGTTTTTATTCTACGACCTGTATTTGCTGAGGCTTGCGGCATAGTACAAGACGATGCCGAAGAGTAATTGCTTTTTATAATACTATATCCATCCGTGTTTGTAATCGGATAGTTAGTGCCGTTTGTAATGGTTTTTATAGTTATAAGAGGCGTGTTCAGCGTGGGACTTGTAATCGTCGGGTTTGTATCAACCACAATTTTACCCGTTCCGGTAGTACCGTTTGCCGTCCTATTCGGATAAGTAATTGTTATTGCGTGGGTTGTTGAATTCCAGACTATTTCACCTATGTCAATTTCATTCGAGGTTGCTGGGGTTGAATTACAGGTTAAAACATAAGACGGATTTTGAGCATAAGCATAAGTCCCGGTTAATTTAGCCCTTAATCTTGTATCAGCAGTCGCCCAAGCAAAGGCTATTTTAAGATGATTTACGGTTACGCCTCCGCCGTCCGCTCCGGCAGTTATAAGACTAAAATTACTTATTAAGCTTGTAAAAACTCTTATCCAGGACATGGCTTCCGATGCTGTGGAGGGCGGCATAGCCCAGGGTGTTGTCGGTACTGTAACCGACCAGGGAACATAACCGGAACCAGCCACTAAATTTATACAATCATTATTTGCACCGGCTGTATTGATAGTCCAGCCGCCCATTATACATTTACCGGTAATGCCAGTCATATCATATAATAATAATCCTATCTGATCTAAGAGATAATACCAGTCCCTAAGAAGGTCTTGAGAATAATATCTATCCCCGACCGCTAAAGGCACGCCGGCCGAAAAATCAAAATTATGTTTTTTACTTAATGCCATAAATCACCTCAATGTATAGTTCCACCGGTATAAATAATAAATTGCCCACTTGAATTTAGATATCCTAAATACACCCGCATATATGCCGGAACTTCGTCTGTTTCTATGGATGCTACGATTTGAGCTATTTGAGCGGCCGACAAGACCCCGGTTGTTATTCCATAATGTAAATTTATATAGATATTTCCAGCAACTTCTGACCCCGCACCTATTAATGCTATGCCCTCATTCAGATCCACGCCATCGCATCCCATAACCGCATAATAATAAGAACTATCAAAAGACGCATCCCAAAATATCCAGTCATCACCGCCGATTATAGCCCATTGAAGAGCGTCATACCCGGTAATAGCATCAATTATTATTTTGACATCATCAGCCCAACTGCCACGTATTGAATAAGTTACCGTCGCATTTTTAATTTTTATTCTTTTGGTTTTTTCGGAATCACCCGGTAACACTATACTTCCAAGCAAAAAATCAAGTTCGGCTAAAGCCCACACTGGGCATTCCATCGGCCGGTAAAATCTTTTCATCCCCAAAATATCGCTTTTTACATTTGTCATTTCAGTGTCAAGCAAAGTGGCCAATTTTTGAGCCTTCACATCGTCTTTAAATAATTTCGGGAAAAATCGGATCGCGGGAATTGGAAACATACTAACCCCTATACATTATTACTCGTTATACTACACCCGGTCGGCGTTGATATTTCATCACTCGTCAAAACTATTGGTAAATTATTTACAACCGGTTTTGATGTACCTTTGGCAAAACCATTAATTATTATATACGATATCCCATCAATGCTGAATTGTAAAAACCCCTCAAATTGTGATTGCTGAATAGTATTTCCAAAAGTTTGAGGAATATAATTATTAAGCAATATAGATATTTGATTATAATCATTAACCCCAAAACTTGTACTAAATATAAGATTAATTAATATAACCGTTGAAGCAATTCCAAGACTTTGATAATTACTTAATATTTGTTGGCCCGCTTCAGAAAGAAACATAAGCATAGCTAAGTTTACATAATCTTCGACATTTGCCCATACATAACCCGTTAAAAGATGGACATTAATATCAATGGATATTTGAGTTATCGTTGCGTCAGTTACCTGTACAGTTATTGACTGTAAAATAGTTCTATTTGTAAGATACGTCTGTAAAGCTGTTTTTAATGCGCTTGATAATTGCCCTCCGCCCGTAGCTATACCCATAGCTTGACAGCTTAATATACCGTAAGCATTGGCTATAACTTGAGCCTGGGCCACACCGCCATAATTTAGCATTAAAGCAATCCCGTCTTCAATGGTTACAAATCTATCCCGTGCTTTTAACAATAATGGGGCCACTCTCTTAGCGTTTGCGATAGTTTCCTGATCCGCTCCACCGGTAAATACAGTTGCGTTTATAACCCCGGTAATATTTGTGTTACTTCCGGCATAAACAGTTATTCTGTTTATCGAACTTACATTTGAGTTTGCGCCTCCGCCAGTTGCATATATGGCAGTAATAGAATATTGACCCGGAATAGCTCCATAGACACCGTTCCCAAATCGGACACTAAATTGATTGTTTGATAAAGGAATTAATATATAATGCGTGTCGGTTGACCCTGATGCTGAGAAATCATCTTTTAAAGTCCATACTAAGCTATTAATAGTAATGGCCAGAGTTGCCTTCAAAACAAATTGATCTGGTAATACAAATTCTTGCCATTCAGTAACTCCGTCGGAATTTCCTATTGTTACTGCCGAAGATAATGATTTTTGCTGATATAAAGTAACTGCCTGGCTATACATTGTTATTTCTAATGTTCCCGAGCCAGCCGAAGATAAAGTTATGCAAACCCCTGATAAAGCATTTGCCAGTGAGTTTGCAAGTTGTATAGTAGTAGAATTAACATAAATTATATAATAATCAAGAGTTGATAATAATCCGGTAGGTAAAACTCCTGGAGATATGACAGAGACTCTTATTTTCCATCCACTATATAAGAAATTATGACTTACAGTCAAATTATTTCCGGAAGCAGTGAAAGTATATTGAGTAAGTGAAAATGTAACCGCGCTGCCCTGGGCCTCAAATTGTAATGCGCTGGTATTTACATTGCCCTGGCTTTTAGCGACAAGATCGGCTAATTGAACAGTAAAAGGAAATATAGCAGTCCCGGATAACGAACTCACATAAAATAAACACGTTCCACTTGATTGCTGTTGCGCGCTTAAGGTATAACCTATTAATTCGCATAAATCGGCTACGGTTTGGCGGGTGTATGCCGTCCGTAAAAACATCAAATTAGCAAGAGCATTAATCCATACGGAAGCAACGTCAAGGATGCCTGCAATTAATCTTTTTATCCAGTTTGGTTTATTAACCAATTCAGTATCAGAATTTATATCAGATAAAACACTATTGAAGTTCCGGCTCGTATATTGAACAGGATTTGTACTTGATGCCATTATTGGCCTCCGGTTATTTTAGTATTTATAGCCTGTGGACTTTCTACATTATTTAATGGTAAATAAAATACACTTATATCCGCATTCCCTTTATTGTCTTGCAGTATAACAATTGCACTTTGGCTTGATGCTATTCTACGGTCAGGTTGACCATTGCTTCCGTCCGATACCTGAAGGTTCCTTTTTGAAATCCAATTTATAATATCCATTTTTGCCTGGACCTGGAATGATAAAGCATTGGGGTAATTCTCCCTTTCGTTAATCCCGCAGCCTTCAGATCGATTATAAAACATTGACCTTTGCGGTTGAATTAATCCGAGCATAAGATCGCTTTGGGTTTCGGTTGTCAAATCCGAACCCTGAGTATTGTAGTAAAATAAAATGTCAAAATCGGAAATAGCACTAAGATTTAACATTTATCCTCCACTCTTAAGTGTAGTAGTTTCTGCATTCGTCAAATCAAGTGTTGGAAACGATCCGCTAAACACGACAGGAGTTGACCCAGCCATACCTGTACCTAAAAAAATATGTAAATTTGATAATAATGTATTCATTAGAGTTTGAAGCAAGTCCCCCATAATTAAATTATGACCATTCCCATTAATATCAATTTCAGTAGAAATAAAGTTCAATATTTTTGTTAAAGAATCATATTTCAAATAAGCACTACCATCTATCGATTCCCATAATATATGAGTCGTAGGTACACCATCATAATTTTTTGGTAACATTTCGGCCATTTCTGAGGCTATTGTCAAATATACGGGAAGATTTCTATTCCAGTTTATAAAATATACTTCTACCCAATCAGCTACATTCGGAGTAGAAATACCGTGTTCCATCCGAGGAGAACACCATAGACCTGCATCCGGAGTATTAAGTCCGAGAAACGGTACAATAACTAATATTCTACCTTTTTGCAATGGGTCGACAATTTCAACCACCTTTCCTAAATAATGGCGCCCCCATATCGTCTCTTGTAAAATTAAATTTTTTATTTCCTGACTTAAACTTTTATCTATCATTTAAAATACTCCGGTATTTTCGATATAAGCCCCGAAGGCGGTGTAAGTATCGCATATTTCAAAATCTGTATGATATCCATTTTTGTCTATATTATGAGTTAATTTTCTAAAGAAAAATTTTATATTCGATGGGCTAAACACTCCCGCTAATGCCGACATTCCAACTGGATCATCTTGTCGGAGTGGAGCCGGAAAATTTGATTGAAATGAAGCTCTCATGCCAGGGGTTAGCATTGGGTCACCAACCATTAATCCATTCACAGTAAATCCAATACCTTCGGGTGAGGTGGTTTGAACAATAGGAGTAAAAGCCCATTTTATATCCTCAAAGGTTTTTGCGGCCAAGTAGTTTTGAGTTTCAATCTGTTTTAACAGATCGGGAGACTTTTCTAAGCTTTTACGAACCTTTTCAGAATCTAATTTATAGGTCGTAAAAGTTTGTGTACCTGCCGTACGCCTCGTAAATATATATTGCCCATTTACAAATTGTATGCTAACATCGTCGCCCTGTCCGGATTCTCCAACGTGATGTTTCCAAGTATACGACCGTACATTGGATTTATTTCCGGAGTTAAAATAAAGTAATTTAACACTTCCTTCAAACCCTAAAATACTTTGAAAATATGGCGTAATGGTTGTGGAATCTATTAAATTACTATCAATAAACAATCCTATTTTATCACCGTTAGACGTATAGTTTACGGCAAATAAACAATGTTCTTCCCGAGCTATTTGTAAAAGAAACGAATAACTTCCGCCGTACTGCATAACGCTTCTATCGGTCGATAAAATAGTATACTGATTTCTAAAATTAATTATCTGTATCTTACATCCCAGGTCAATCATAGCGGCTTCAATAGCGGAGAAATAATTTGCTGCGTTATAAACCTTGACTTGCCAGGGATTAGTAAGGCTCACACAAATAAAACTTATATCGTATAATTGTTCTCCCTGTTCATTGCCGCTTCCGCCGGGGGTTTGAACTATACATTTTACACCTTTTCGATATGAACCTTGAAACAATTGATTTGTATTAGAAGCGGTTAATGCTGCCAAAGAAGTATTCCATTTTTTATAACCCCAGCTTATTGTAAATTCCATACCATTAACGAAAATCTTAGAATATATTCCGGAAGGATCCCTTAAAGTCAAAGTCCCATTTACCATACGGCCTAATTCTTCGGTTATCTGAAAATTAACTATATCCTGATTTACAAGCGCATTAATCGCATTCTCTGTTAATCCGCTCCAAAATCCGGTAGTGTCCGGGATTTTAGGTAAAATTAAATCTTTTGTTGCGATAGAAAAAAAATAGCTCTGATTTGAATACGTTAATTCCATATTTCCTCTAATCGTTAATCACAGGTATAGCAAGCTGTCTAACCCGTGCATTAGTCAAGTCAAAATCCACTTCGGTCAATATTTCAATATTATTTTCTACCAGGGCATAACTAAGCCCTTCGTTATTATCTCCGTAATTTTTTGACCGGCTTATTATTTCATCTATACTATCATCAGTATTTACATTGACTTTTTCCAATGTCTGATAATTTGAAAAAGGCCGGATATCCTTAACCGGATAGCTCACATTATTTACATCCGTAAAAATAATAGTTGGTATATTATCCCAAACCATAAATCCCTCTAAAAACTTGCCGGGCTTGCAATGTCAATTAAATTTTGTATTGCCGCCGTATATGATCCCAGCTTCCTAAATTCTTCTTCAGCCTTAAATAATAGACTGGTTTCATCAAGCCATAATTCAATCGAAATCTCAGAATATTGAGTCAATCCTATGTTATTAACAAACCCGCTTGTGTGTACAGGGTCGCACTTTGCAACAAACCATTCTAAAGGCACGGCGTTACCTGTTCCCCAATAAAATAACACTTTCGGATTCGGAGTAAACTGGCCAACACTTTGAAATAAATTTGCTATACCGTAAGCTGGGTTACGTAAATTTTCAAACTGTTTTAACAGCAAAACATTCCCTACTGTATTATCCCTTTTGATTAACGGTAAAGTAAAAGCTATTTTCCGGTTTCCCATACCCCCGGCCTGAATGGGGCTGAATCCAAGGCCGGGAATAGGAGTTTCGGAAAGTACGATATTTTTAGTATCGCTTATATTTCCTAAAGGTATGGTTTTTGATACTATTAGTTGAGTGTTCATAATGTCATAAATAAACCAGGGTATATTAATGGTTCCAGTTATACCTTGTATTCTCATAAGCGGCCGCCTTCGAGAAGCATTCCATCCCGGAGAACATTTTTAATTCTTTGTTCAAAACCTCCGGCAAACTGTTGTCCGGCTTGTCTTGCATTTCCTTCTGTTACATTAATAGTAGCTTCAGATTTTAAATAAATATCAATCTTTTTACTTGACTGATTATTTATATTTTTAGTTGCGATAATATTATCATCCGGATGGGTTTGAATTACTTTACCGTCTTTTGTTATAATAGCGTCATGCACAGGCTGAATCGTTGTTTTTCCTCTTAATTCGTCAAGCTGAATCGTTGTTTTTCCTCTTAATTCGTCAAGAAATTTTGATATTAATGGATTTTTACTTAAATCATTTAAAAAGTCAAAAAAATCATATTGTTTGTACTCAGGATGTTCTTTTGCATATTTCCCCTTTTCTAAATAATCTTTTTGTCCCTTTTCTGCAAATTTTTTAAAAAAATCAAGTGGATTCTTACTTGTAAATAAATCAAACAATGCGGTTAGATCATCAAGTAAAGTAGAAACAATTTCGTCAAGAATTTCTATCGCCCCAGCTAATGTTTTTCCAAATCCTTCACCTATTTTTTCAAAATTAATTTTACCGAGAACTTCACCAATTTTATTTAATAAATTACTTAAAGACTCAAGTGCCTTAAATTTATAATCTTTCAGGGCCCATTTAAAACCCTCAAGGAAGCCTTTTCCAAATTCCTCGACATCTTTCAAAACTTCTTTTATAACCTTGCCTATGGTATCAAATAAAGGTTGCAAAAGTATCTGCATTGACATTATTAAAACCGACATTTTAAAAATAATCATATTGATAACATCAGTCATAGTCTTTGCGCTATCACCGAATACACTTTTTACAAAATTCTTGAATTGTATCAATATAGGTTCAATAATATGATACACCGACATAAAAGTAGTTTTAATCAGTTTGAATACACTTACAAGAATAGTTCCCCATTGAGCGAACATCACCCGATTCTTTTTAACCCAATCAAACACGCCCTGAAGCAATGGAATTAACTCTTTTCTAAGGGGCCATAGCAAATTCCTTGAAATAATGTCTTTAGCCATATCAAAGGTTTGTCCAATTTCAGGGATAAATTTATTTACAGTATTTACAATTCCCATAAATACGCCTTTAATCGCGGAGAATTTTATAAGGCCCCCGACAATATTATTGGACATTTTATCAGTTTTCTTATTCGTGTTGTCTACGAATTGATTCATTCCTTTAGTCATTTTATCAACCGCGGCAATAAAAGGCTTGGCATCATAAGTAAAAATTACATCACCTGTAGAAGTTGGATTATCAGGCATTTCCTACCTTCTTATTTATTTCCTTATTAAATTCCATTACATTATTACAAAATCTTTTATACCTATCTATTTCTAAGTTCCTTAATTCGCTGTAATTTATGGCCCCTTTCGTTGTATAACCTATCCGTATCAGTTGGTCCAGGATGTGGTCTTCGGATAAATCGATAAAGAAAATAGAATCTATTAACCATAAACACCCTTCTCCGTTACTTACAATGTCAAAATCAACTATAGAATAGAATCGAAAAAATTTGAGGTATTGAGAGTTTCCTCCCACTCTTGCCCACAGTCATTACACGTAAACTTTTTTGTCGTTATCAATCCGATATAATCAATCTTTTTCTGCACGGCCTGCAGGTCATCTTTAATCATATTTTCAAAAATCTGCATTCCATACCTGTTTTTAAATTTACTTTCAACTTCGATTCCGTTTACTTTTATCAGTGCTTCAATCCATATCCTGTATTGTAGCCTTAAACTGTCTTTCTTTCCTTGATTTTCATAGGCTACGATAACATTTAGTGTAGTTGGATAATTCAAGGTTAGAGTTGACACTTTATCGATATTATAATCTTCCATTGCATTGATTAATACAGGGTTAGACAATTCAAAATCGATAGGTTTGTTTTCAGAGTAAACGGTTTCAAGATCGCTGATATGATCAGAATTTTCCCCAGTACGGTATTTTTTCATACCGCACATAGGGCAGGGATATACTCCTTCAATAGTATCGTGCTTATTTTGGGTAAGTATTTTTATTAACACGGTTTCCATTGTCTTGTAAGGCATTTTATTGACGATATCTATATTATTGCTTACTCCATCAATAACAATGCTTCCGGTAACAAAAGTCCTCATAGCTTTATAGGGATTGCCTTCATTGACTAAAATCTTTTTAGCATCGGCAATAACACCGCCTTTAAGCTCGCCCACATTCACGGTATCACATTCCGGGATCGGAACGGGTAATTTCACATCCATAATTTAGCCCCTTTTATTTTTAATATTTTGGATCAGAACTACAAGTTATCAAAACGGTAAACTGCCCAAAATTAGGACTTGCCGCGTTAGTTTCCGGCCAGGTATATTCAGCGCACTCACAGTCTTTCGCAACAATCCTTTTGTACTCATTGCCAACGGCATCCGTATATATTTTAGTTACATCGTGCAATTCGTGCTTAAAATGCCAGTTCTCAAAAATAGTTTCGTTATGAGCATTGGTTTGTACTTTATAGACTAATGGAAATGGCTCAAAACGAAATATACCGTTTCCGACAACATGAGTCCGGTTTTGAGAAGGAACATCTATAGTACCCTCAATATCTTTTATTTCTCCGGCGCTCACAAGTCCAGGTATTTCGTTACCGTCTATGAGTATTTTACTCTTAAAAACAATATCATTCGTAAGCATTTATAACCTCCTTATTTTAACCAAAGAGCAACACTAATCAATATTGAACCGGCCGGCGATGGGAATGTAAATTGAACATTTATATTCCGGTTTCCCTGATTGATAGAAGTCAAGGGATTTATAACCGGATCGGCCGCCTGCACAAGATAATGATCATCCGGATTATCCCCGAGAAGAGTTACCGGATCAACTTGCTGCCCGAATGTTTCACCTACAGGAACATTCCCAGTGCTTCCCTTATCCCACAATCTATCAAGGAAATTCTTAACGGCCTGACCGTCTTCTTTTATCCTGCCGAAACTATTCGGTTTGTTTTCACTGCTTGCAAGGCTGGTTTCTGCGGATGTTTTTATAAAATTCCTCATAAGAAGCCCATTCGCGAACATATACTCTTGAGCTGTCGAAGGTGTAAAGAAATTCCGTATTCTATATCCCGAACCTGACACAAACTGAATAATATTAATGCCATAATTAGCCAGATTAGTTCTGTCAGAATCCTTAACGGTTCCGAGATTACTATTTTTCAAACCCCTGATACCCACAAGAATAATATTATCAACTGCCGGAATATAGTGTACTCCGTTAGTGTTTATAGATTGTATCCAAGCTCCGAGTATCATACCGGCATTGGGAACTTCCCTGTAAGGAGCATTGGGATTACTATTGAAAGGATCGTCAACCTGTACCCACTCAGCTACATTGACTTGATATACATCGTTTGACCTTTGATAAGAGGCCCCCAATACCATTAATTGGGCTATAGTCTGATTTTCGGCTAATACCGGAAGGAAGAAAGGATTATCTGTCCTGTTCCTACAATAGGTTTCCCAGTCTTTATTTATCGTTGTATCTGTTGACTCCGGAGCGCATATAATTCTTACCGGTATCCCGTCAAAAGCCGATCTGTCTAAAGACCAATGGGCTGAGGTTGAAGCGGCTGTTCCGTCGGCCCCGCTTGCCAAATAGGTTACTGTCGATACTGAATTAGGCCAGCTTTCCAATAATGTAGACACTGAAGTCTGATCGGTTACTTTTATAAAATTATTCGTAGCGTGTACATTTTGAACATAATACGAAGTTACTTCCGGTTCCATTGTACACCACGCCGAACCCAGACCTGAAGGGTCAATTTCATCCACAAGACCGGTTATTGATTTTCTCCAGGTATGAATCTTAAACCCTGGAACATCGACCACATCGTTTGTTACACCGGTTGTTGCGCCTGCCGAAAAAGCTCCCGTCCAGGATACTTGATTTGCACTTTCATTAACCCCAGTAATTTTAAGGGGAACCACAGCGGCAATTCCGCCGGAGGCCGCTATTGTTATAATATCGCCTATTTTTATTCCACTTACACTAATAAAGGTAGCGGATGTGGCGGCGGCGGCTACGTTTGCGGCAAGTTTTGTTGTATATCTTATTCCATTTTCTATCATATATCCGGTACGATTCCCGGATACTCCATATTCAAGCTCTGTTTGATAAGCAGCTTGCAATTCAAGCGTATTGGCCGGCGTACTTGAAGTTGAAACGGAAACCTGATGTGTTGATGCTGTACCTCCGTGTGCGCTTGCATCAGCATCATGAGCATTATATTTTGTTTTCATATCCGATAACATAGCCACGATGCTTGTTATGTCTGTTACTGCGGTTGTTGAAGTTAAAGCGTGAGTCCCGGTTTCTTGCGCTTTATGGTATGACCAGAGCGACGCTTTTGCAGCATCAATTTCGTGCAATCCATATTTTGTTATCATCTCATTTATAAGGGTAATCAATGTAGTTATGTCCTGCGCTGTCGGAGATGTTAACGGAAAGTTTGTTGCATCAACGTGAGTTGTATGCTCTGTCCCGTCGGCGGCGTGAGCATTCATATTAGTTGCTAAACTATTTCCCAAGGCTATAGCGGCGGCAAGTCCATTTTGATCGGTTTGTACCGCAGATGCTACCACAGCATCAATGGCCGATCCGGTATAACCAACGTGAGATTTTACAAATAGTTTGCCCCGCGTTCCGGCCAAGTTATCCCAAAACTGTTTTGTGGTATCTTTACCGTAAAAAGATGAATCGATATGATAACCCAAAATAGTAGTTTCCTGTTGTGGGTTATCTATTTCCATCACCTTTGCGTATTTTCTTTCAAATTGAGCGCATATTCCGCCTATACCAAAATCGGCCGGCAAAACTGTTGCGCTTTTTACTGTAGGGGCATTTTGGCCGTGAACTCCCAATAATCTTAAATTGTTAGGCATTTTATCCCTCCATCACATTAAAATCAGAGATTTGAGTTTTAAAATCTTCGCTGATAACAATATCTCTATTCAAATATTTTGTTTCAAACGGCATAAATACGGCTACTACCTGGCCGTTTACGTGCAGTTCTTTTCTCCGGTTTTTATTGAACGTTACCTTAACCATACTTTCGGTTTCTGGAATATCCAGAGAAGGGAATTTGTTTTCAGTCTCTTCGATTTTAGGATACATCATATCTTAACCTCCGATATTAATACTATCTTCTATATTTACTGTTAAATCGGCTGAATTAGCTCCAACAAGCAATTCTCTCAGCCATACATCTTCACGGATTTCGACCTTACATTTGTAAACCATTTTTGGTATTTCATTAACAGCTTCCATTGGTTCGATATATTCCGGGGATGCATCAAAAAACAAATTTAATTTTTGACCGTTAACCCATATCTGCTGCTTTGCTATTACATTCCGGCAAGCAATAGACGCAAGAGCCAATAATTCGTGTTGTCTTGCATCGCAATCTAAAGTTATATTATACATAAAAGTAACCGGGGATTGCCTTGAATATGCCGAATAATCATCTGCGAAAGTATCAACTACATTCTCAAGTTTTGTACTTCTCATTATTTCTTCCGGTGTCATTCCCCAAATACTTATACCTGGTAATATTATTTCTTTTTCTGTCAATCCATATTCAACTGGTATTACCATATACATATTAGCCAGGGTGTGATCATGTTTTATGCTCTCACCGTCGTAAAGAGTATTGAAGGTAAATTTACGATCGTCATTATTATCAATTTGATGGGTTTCGCTATTGGCCCCATCATCAATAAGTATAGTTGAATATTTATCAAGCCAGTTATACCCGGTTTTTAAATATATCGATTTATCACCCGTGGTTGATGATATTTGACCTAACAAAATACCCTTATCCTGGACTCCGTTTGAGACATTATTGTATATTTTATTCAGTTCATCTAAAATCTGAGCCTTCAGGCCATCAAAAATGTCTGCTGGCATTTCATCTTTCACCGCGAGTAAGTTGGAAATAATAATATAATCTTCATCATTATAGAGCGGGGTTATTTGTATCTGAGTTATGGCTCCGGTTCCTTTTATATACAATACTGCTGGTTTAAATCCCGCATAAGTCGGTAACATATAAGCACTGCCGCCGAAATCTATCTGGTAATTAAAATCAGCCGATGACTCATAATTATTTTTCAGTTTCCATTTATTTCTTGACCATACATGTAAAACAACTTCGTTATAACCAGTTAAATCGGAAGATATTGTTTTTTTTATTGTCTGTCCCTGGCTCCCGGCTGGAATATAAACAATAAGACTACCGGTGTTATTCAACCCTGCTATAAAATCAGGAATCTGATTAACTCCATAAGCTGTTATCGATCCCGCTGAAGCCCACCCGGTTGTATTGTTTAAAAGATCAATTGTCTTTTGCATTAATCTTTAACCTCATACTTTCTCAACCCTTGTCTTTTGCATTTATATTTTAATCCTTATATAATTTTTCTCTTGGTATTATATCAATAATTTTTGGGTTTTTCATAACAATTTCAAAAGGATCATCACCATTATAATTATCTTCAGATTGTAATATTAATATACTATCTCCATCATACTTTTGTGGTTCATTTTTAGTTTTTGAATATATTAATTGTTTATATGATAATGCAGACAATCCAGATAAATTTTTAGGTTTATAATTTTTAGGTGAATATATAGGATCATAATCCGATAAATCCTTAGAAGTATCCTCTATATTTTCACCTATTTTATATTTTCTTTTTTTATCCATTATTCTTAAACCTATAGTATCATAATTTTTTGGACTGATATTATATTTATCTAAATTTAATAATTTAGCGTAGTTTTTTATTTCTCCATTTAATTTTAGAGGATTATTCTTCAATTCATTCCTTCTTGTTTTTTCTTTTTCAATATCTGTTTTACCTTTAATGTTTTTATTTTCTATTTCTTTTTTATTTTTTTCAGCTTCCTCAACATTTTTCCTATAATGGCTATCTATATCCCAATCATTAACTTTATCTCCCATATTAGAATCAACTGGAACCCAACGTGAATAGTTTCCTACCATTTTCTTTTGATATTTCTTTCCATCGGAATAAGTGTGTATTGTTCCCAAAGGAGCAGTCTTATAAATCATATTATCTTTAACCGCTTTAATAATTTTCAATAATCTCAATACCTTTTCAACTTTATCCATCAATCTTTAACCTCATATTTCCTGAGCTGTTCATTCCAACGATGAACTTCTTTCGCAAACTGTATATCTTCCGCATTATTTATATTCCTTAAAATAGCATTTTTTACTTTTCTGGAAGGGTCTTTTTTTGACCGATCCTTCATCATTTTCTTAAACGCCTTAGTTAAGGGCTGCCTTGCTGGAATTCTTATCAAGTCTCCCATTGTCATTCCTTCTTTGGGAGCATTCCTTTTCCTTATCCATCCGCCGTATTCGTGCAAAATAAACAATCCATATAAAGACAATTTAGATTTCCAGTGCTTTTTTCTGGAAGGATAAACCTTATAGCCTTTCGATAACATATCAATTCTAAGCATTGCCATAAAGCTTCTATCCCGTTTCTCATCACCGGCCCCATAAAGCGGGGCTTCCGGGTAAGGGTAACCCTCTCTTACTTTTCTTTTTACAGTTCCATCTTCAAGCTTTTTTAAGCCTAAACTGTTTTGCCTTATCCCTTCGTGAAAATTCTCTATTAATTTCAAAGCATAATATTTCTGTATACTTACCATTGTGTCTAAAGTCTTTTGGGGCAGATTCTTAATTCTGTTCATCTTTGCTGCCCCTTTCATAGAAAATTTGCATCCCATTAATGGGCCAATCCCAAAGTTATATATAAAAAAACATCGTTCATTTGTGATACTAAGCCCTTATTTCTCAGTTCGTACGTTTCACCCTGAAGGTTTACAGATAACCTGCCGGTTATATCGATGTCCTTAAAATTCTTTCCAGCATTCAGCCAGTCATAAAATGCTGTATAAATTATTACATCTGTTTTCTCTTTTATACCAGCCTTTTCAAGTTGCTTTTCTGAAGGTGAAAATTGTACCGGGTAAGTTTTGAAAAATAAATGCCCAGTACTATCGCCTAGTGACTGATTCCTTTTTTCAATCGAATTATACCGGTCTCTCACCACGTCCCCTTCTTTTCTCAGGAATATTTCCACAAGATCGCCTCTTTCATCGATTGTCGCCTTTGTGTCTATCAATGCTTCAGTCCGGTCAACCCATACCCCTGGCGCCGCTGTCGTTACCTCAAAACTTCCAGGGGTTGATGCTGAAGCTAAAGAGTTTCTACTCATTGTTATTGAAGCATCGCCGGCCGGTAAGGCCAATATAGTAGTATTTACCGGAATCAAGCTTGAGGAATATAAATATAATCCGGATACCAAATCCGATGTTCTATCAAGCCCGCTGATTGTCGGTGAGTTCAAATTAAAAGTACCGGTTTTAATTTGCATCATCTGTTTTATCCTTATTTTCTTCGTATATTATATCATTAACTTGTTTAAAGGGTTTATTGTGTTTTATTTTATTATTCCATATTTCATCAGGTATAGAATTATAAGCCCCACAAGATTCCGTCTGTTTAATCCATTCCCCACTTATTTTTTTATACTGTCCATCTTTCCAGTTTCTTACAGTGCCTTCCGGTAAAGCCGCTTTAACTATTTTTATAACTTGTAATATCCTTAGTATTTTTTCAACTTTGTCCACATTTAAGCCCCTGAAACACTTGTCGAATACCTCTTAAGTGTACTCATTGCCTGTCTATATATTTTCATTATTACATTCGTATACTTACCCATTTTTCCATAACTCCGGGCAAATCCCTGTACTGACAAATCACCGCCGCCGGTTCGGCCTTCTATTAATCCTAAAACTAAAATGGCAGTCAATTTTATCAATGCTTTTTTCACATCGTTCGGGCAAGTCCCGCCGTATGTATACTGTATTTTTATATTGTCATTCCCTTTGGGCCAGAGAGTACAATAAATGCCTTCGTTATAATTTGTCCGGGCTTTTAAAATTCCTTCGGCTGCCAAAACTTCAACCGCCGCCGGGCTGATATAAGAGACATAATTTGTATCCCGGATTAATTGTATTGCCAAAACTGCGGTTATATTTTTCCTGTTTAATATTATTAATGAGGTTCCGTTCCCTGAATATATCTCAGATACAGTTTGAACTGCGCTGAAAGAAGTCCTGCAAAAGTTTTCCGCAAACGGAATGACAGTATTATCTATTTCATCTTGTATCCAGGTATCCGAAATACTTGACGTAGAAGCCGCTATAAATCCTTCGAGATAACTTCTCACATCAGAGGGCGTAAATATTGCCATTTAAACCTCATACCAATCGGCCATTACCGCAACGTTCGTTCCGTTAGCGGCTACTGTAAACTTAGCCGTATAGCTTGTATTTTGTTTCAAGATATATTCAATATCTCGTTTTGACTCACCGGATATCCTGACAGACCCGCCCGATGAACCGATATACATTATTGCTATTAAAGTTCCCTCGACACTTACCGAAGGATCTTTATATGCCAGTAATGTAGCCGGACTGGCAATGTTTCTATCAGCGTTTAATATTGACAAAGCCGTACCATCAGTCAAGGTAGGGGTTTCATAAAATTCAATTTTACAAACCGCACTTGCCTCACCCACAAAATTAAAATGGATTCTTTTGCTTGTATTTGGAGTTTTAAACTGCCAGTATTTCGGAGTCGCTATTTGAACATTGGCCCCAGCATCACTGACAATATTTAATAGTCCATGATGTACTTTATGGTGTAAAACATCAATGACGACTTGACTATCGCTCTTATCTATTTTCATAAAAACCTCTTATAAAGACGGCGGGACTTGCCCGCCTTATTATTATGCTTCTCTCGTAATCAAACCTGATTCGTTGTAATTACGGATCATAAACATTGTAGTAGGTATTTTTGCTTTAGCTTTAGCTGCACCATAACCTGTTGAGGTTGTGGTATCTCCGAAGAAATTGTCGGCTAATATACCTATACATCCCGTACCGTCTATAAAGCGAGCTACGTTTGCGCCTATTGCCGGTAATGCAGGGAATACATTTCCCTTAATGGTAACACCGTTCATTCCGGAACCGCCCGCAAGATACAAATTACAGTCAACATTAGCCGCTGGCCCGGAAAAGATATTATTTTCAATTATAACATCTTGAGGAACAGAACCGCCGGTCCCTAACAACACCACATCGCCAACATTCTTATAAAATCTGTTTCCGTATATAAGAACCTGCCAGGCATTACCTGCGGATGACCATTGAATAGCGCCGCCTGTCCTTGCGTCAGTTGCCCCTGAACCTACACAGTTTTTGAAATGACAATTTATGATTGTAGTACCGAAGGCTGTTTTTGTTGAGCCGTCATCGTCAAGCAATATTCCTCCGCCTGTTGAACTGCCGCCGTTAAATCCAAGATTGGCAATTATACAACCAGGAGAACGGATTGTCAAAAGAGCTACTGCGCCCGAACCTTTCTTGATTTGAGGCAAACCTCCTTGTGTTCTTCCATATCCATACCCTATTATAGCAAGATTTGGTTTTGTGGCAGGTATAATAATTGTTTCAGCATAGTCTACCGGGTCAGTGGCCGCAGCTCCCATTCCTTTCGGAGCTATCAAGATTATATCCCCAGTCGATGCTTTGTCAACTGCATTTTGACCGGTTGAAAATGGTGTGTCCCAAGATTGCCCATCCCAATTATCATTCCCCTTGCCTGAAGTCCCGTCAACAAACCACTTATTTCCCTTTGTTGGAACTCCGGCATTAACAGCCATCATTAACAAATCACCCGCGCGCACATTTTGATTTGCTTGTAAGCAATTGTCTATAATATTAGCTTGAGCTTTCGTCATCTTTTACCTCCGTACCCTTTTTTGTACCGATTGGTTTATCAGTATCTGGATCGGGCGTTTTGTCAGGCTTTACATCTTCTTTGAAGTCAACCCGGCATTTCATAGACTGATAATGCTGAATAATGACTTCGTCTGTTGTTTCGATGTCACCATTCACACATTTTATGTTTTTCATTTTGCCGTTTATTTCAAAAGAAGATTCATAGCTTGACTTATTGTCTGTATGAATTACCCACATCATTAACCTCCTCGATTAATATGTATCCGTGTTTTATTAGTCTATTTTTTAATAATTCTTCGTTTGTAACTACTTTGCCGTTTTTACACTCATAAGGATAATCTTTCCCATCGATATTTAAAGTTGTCTTAAAACTTTTACCTGAGTTAATTCTCATATCAGGATTCATTAAAATCCAACTTTTAGTATTAATAGCGGGGACAGGCTTTGTTGTATCCCCGCTATTATATTTCAAAGGAGGTACTATGCTTTTAACCTCTGTATTCAGCTCCTTATGAGTATATAACATTTTATTTTGGCCTCACTCCTCTTACCCAGTATGAAGTTTTTTCATAAGCCGGTACAAGAGTACAGAAAGATTGAAGCAAGAACTGACGATATGAATCTATCTTTGCAAGTTCTTCAGTAGTTATGAGACCATTAAAAGCTGATCCGCCCTGGTTGGTATAAACTATCTTTCCAAGTCCCTGGATAGGGTCAACGTCCCAAAAATAAATAGTTTCCGGATATACACCGTTAACGGAATTATAAGGGACATCAGCCTGTAAAGCTGTCGGAACATCTAAACCCGGTGTTAGACTATTAATATAAATATCATTACCGGTTATACCATTATAAGGGTCTTGAGTTCCATTGCCAGAACCGTCAACTATCTGTCCGTTTGAGTCATACAAGAACGCAGAAACATATTTAACCAGGACTTCAGCACCGGAGGTCTGTGAGCAATATATTTTATAAGCATATACGTTATAATTTCCGGCTGCGTTCTTATGACCTACGCTAAGAGTAATCTTGATCCTCTGAACGGCAGTACCACCGCTTAATGTTACGGATGCTTCCGTACTTGCAAGCTGTTCGCCTTCAGTTGTAATTGGGGCCACCTGTACATAATAAGTTCCATTAGATAAAGCTCCGGCAGTTGCTCCGCCGCCAGCATCACCGGCTACGGTTACAGTCGGCCTCATCTTTTCAATCGGCCGGGTTGCTGTAGTAGTTATGATTGGAAATCCACGATAAGTAGTTAATCTCCACCCTCCGGGTATTTCTACCTGTCCCCACATATTACCGTTTACAGCTATATCTTTCCTTACGGTTGTTTCAAGACGGCTTATTGAGGACAACATTTCCGGAGACATTCCAAATGCCGCTTTTTGTCCATTACCTTCAAGCCTGATATAATTATCAATCATATCGTCAAGAACGGACAGGTCGGTAAATTTACCGTTATAATTTGCAACACGGTTTGTCTGAATAAGCTTATCAAGGCCGTCAAATTCGTAAGCGTTGCCATCAGCATTACCATACGTAATATAGTTACGCAAATCTAATGCCTGGGCTTTAAGCTGTCCCTGCATTTCATACGCCCCAGCGTCAAAGAACTCCCTGGAAGCACTATTAATAAAATCAGTCACGGCCCCTTTTCTTTTTATAATCTTAAGGTTGACTGTCGTGCTGGTATTCTTTGTGTTGCTGATCGGTGTAGTGGCGCTTTCACCCTGAGCTCCACCCGGGCCAGGGTTTGAAGTTTTCTTAATATACCTATGTGTTGTGCTCGCTATAGACTTCGGGGTCATTATAGCGATTTCAGGAATAAGGGCATTCACGGTATCAGTAATAAGCTGTTCCAAACTTTCAGGACTGAACGCGCCGCCAATTCCTGTGGCTGACGTTAAAGCTTTTGTCAGCAAATCGGGATTATCCCGAAGATATCTATTAACTTGCTGAAAGTTATACATTTTTTTCTCCTTTAACTTTTTTCTCTTTTAGCTGTTTTTAAATCCACTTGGTATTCTTCCCCCACCCACTAAGAGATGAAGAGGAGTTACTCCACCGCCGATATCGGCAGTCAGAGATTTCGCAACGGGAGTCTGACCGGTGTTGTCAATACGCTTCCAGGCCCGTGGGTCTTCCGGTTGATTTTTGGTAATAAGCGCCTGAATTAACCCAAGAGCATCCTGGTTAAACACAGGCTGGGATTTCTGAACCGGTTCTTTCTTTTCCGCTGCCTTTTCTGCAATCTGCATTTGTTTCATAATACCGGTTGCGCTGAGAATCCCTTCAAGAACTTCTTTTGTTTCCTGATTTTCTTTTACTGACTTTGCAACCAATTGGTTAACTTCAGCAAAATACTTTTCAAGAGGATTGACGCTTTTCTTTACAGGTAATTCTCCACCTTTCAGATACGATGCAATTGCTTTAGCAACCTCATCGACTGAATCTTTAGTTTCTTCCGGGAGAACTTCCTCAAGTGAAGTTTCAGTATCTTTCTTCCCGGTTTGTGTTCCGGCTTCCGTGCCTGCCGATTCGATTTTCTTAGCAACCTTGTAACCAGCTCTATCAAGCAATGCTTTAGCTGCGGTTACCTGATCGGAAGTCATATCGGCGGTTGTCTGATCTTCTACCGCAGGTGTTCCGGTTGTGTTCTGAGCCATACTTAACAACTCTTGCAGAGACGAAATTGCATTTGCAACCACAGTCTGATCTTCCTGGCTAAGAGTTTTTGCTATTTTTTCGGACATTTTTAACCTCCAAATTTTTGCAGCACTTTTTGAGCTGCCTCAATGTTTTTGTAGATTTTACGTAATACTTCAGCTTTTGACACCGTGTCGGTATCTTTAGCCTCATATGGGTTATCTATTTCCTGATCTTCGTCAGCTTCCTCATCTATGAAGGCTGATTCCGATTGCATTATGAGCGGTATCATTATTTCTTTATATTCATCAAAAAGAATAGTGAGCTGATCCTGTTTATCATAATCATCTTTTGACATAATACTTTCAATCTGATCCTGCATTGCGGATTCAACATCCCAACGCCTTTGATTATAATTGTGTTCGGTTTCTTTTTTGGATAATTGAGATTGTAAAAAAGACTGGAATTGTTTTTGTACTTTTTCTGATTTCCAAGGAGAGATTTCACCCAGGGCTTTATAAACACCGTGTACGATAGAATCTTTGTAAGCTGGCCGGGGGACTACCACAACGCCGTCAAGGTCAACTTTATTAATAACTCTTTTCCGCATTTGACCGAGCTGGTCTTTTTCTGCTGAAAGAATGCCTTGAGGCCCTATAAACCCTTCAATGGAAAATCCTTTTTGAATTGGCTTTTTGTAAGGAGGTAGCCCATTGATTTGTAACCATAATTTGTTAGCTGTATCTATACTGGCTTTATCAACCCCGTCAGAGTCATCATAAAGCTTGCAAGATATAAACCAGTCCCCATTGTCAAGGATTTTGGCTACATCAAGGATTCCTATATCGGTAGTGCTTCTTATCCCGTGAAGGTCTGCATATAGCAATATATTCCCGGAATTGGCTTGCTCCATAAAGTCTTTGATACATTCAGGGGTCATCCGCTCTTCGTGTGCATCTGTTTTGGGACCAGATGCAATTCCTTCGATATATTTGTGCTTTTTTCCTTGATTATCTGCTTTTTCAACAGCATTGGATTTTTTGTTTTCTGGAATGAAAGGTTGAAAATTGAATTTGATTTGTTTTCGGACTTCGGCCGCTGTTTCCATCAAATTTACTCCTTTGATGTTAGCAGGGCCGTGTTATTGGATTACTGCTTTGAATTTAATATACTTGTGTTATCTTCACCTCTGTTTTTTTACCCGCTGGGCAAGTATTAATTTCTATCTTTGTATTTTTATTAAATATCTCAGCATATGCAAGAGCTAACTTTTTAATCTCTTCGATAATTTTAAATTCATCTTCTTTCATTTCACTTAAATTATCAATATAATCTTGTACTTGCATTATAAATCCTTATAATTTATTTGTCAAGTAACTCTTATTGGTTATTCGTTCCTTCGACTCCTCGATTTTGTCTATCATTTGTTCTATGGTTTAACCAATGCATTGCTTCTTCAAGTTTTGTAAGAGCAAGTGCATTTTCTCTACAAGCAAACGGGCCGTTTTGGAAGCTTCTAAGTCTATCAATACAAATAGCAATCAAGTCTTCCTGAAAACATCCATTTACACCATTTTCTTTAACTGGCCCATTTTGGAAAAGAATATATCCATATTCCCCAGCTATTTTTTTGGGATTATCATCTGCTTTACAAATAGCATATTCATGATTTGCTCCACCCGCTCCCGGTTCGTCCACTACTATAATTTCTGTAAACCTATGACTTCCAATTTCTAATCTTCTCATTTTGATCTCCTTAATAATATTATTCTTTTTCTTTCGGCATTTGTATAGTATATTTCAACTCACATTGGCAACCTATTTTCTGATCTTTCGATGCAGTCTCATCGTGAGGGCCACTCATAGAAACATAACCAGATATATAATATCGCTTGCCTATTTTATTATAAACAGGCACTTGAAATTTTTCGCTTAGCTCCTTCACACTTCCGTTAACTCTGGAATGTCCTCTCCGGGGTTCTTTGGTTAACATTTTATTTTGTATCCACTCTTTTTTAATCTTCGCTCCGGGATTCTGCTTTTGAACACTTTCTATATAACTGCGCTTGATATTGTTTACGGTTGTACGTATCTCGGTGACTGCGATTGTATGGATATTTGAAGGAATTCCGAGCTTCGGGTCTTTCTTCGTATAGGTTTCAAACACTTCACGAATACCTTTCTCAAGGTTAGCTATAGCTTTCGGATTCAGTGTCCCGGCTCCGATTCCCCTTCTACGGATGTAATGAGGCCCCTTTTCATCTTTCAAAACTTGTCTGAGCTTATCGCCAAGTTTTTGCCGGATTGTATCTGATATTGCCTTACCGCTTTCAGCCGCCTTGATTGCATAAATACTTCGTTTGGGTAAGACTTCGGTTATATCCGGCAATATAAAGGTTTTCTTGATACCCGGTTTAAACCTTTGCAAAGTCTTTTCCATGTTACCCTTATCTATTTCAAGGATTCTACGATCTATTGTAGCATTGTTTTCCTCAATGATTTTAGAAACAACAGCTTCATACTTTTGGGTTCTAAGCCTTTCCTTTGGAACAAGAGAAGCATTCCAGCCATATTTCCAAGAAAGCCTGTCCCTATGTATGAAGGCCATTTTTACCTTCTTCAATTAATTTGGATTCTAATACATCTAAACGATCACAAACCTCATTATAAAGACTTCTTATTTTCCCATACGGATGTTTATCTCTTAAATATCTTAAATAATTCAAAATATTCGTTATTTTTTGACTTTCTTCTAAAACAACAATATCCATTCCATCTGTTTTAATGGAATTTAAAATTCTATTATTATCACTATTTTTTACGATTTCATCAATTCTGTTATTAAATTCTACTGTCGTTTCATGTTTTCCCACTTTTACAACCCCTCGACATATTGTTTATTTTTGATACCTACAAACCAGTGGAATTCTCCGCCAAGTTCGCTTTTACCGCCCCATAAGTCATTAAACTCTTTTAGACTCATTGTATTATCACCGTAAAATGGGTCGTGGAATGCTATGCCCTGAGCATCCAATTTCTGAATTACTGTATAATGATCAGCCTTGTATTGAGGCATATAGTACCGGACAATTATAACGAACCCCATATCAGAATAATGAGTTAAGTCTTCGACTGCGGCGTTACGCATTACAATATACGATAAATTAAGGTAATCAAGCATCGGGGGTATATTCCGGGTTAAAGTACCGTTTTCAGAAGATGTTTTTAACAGTCCTCTTATTTCTTCCTCTGTCTTATGAATATCGATCATTTCAAGAGCAATCCGGCAAGCCGCTGCCCCGCAGCTATATTCTTTTTGAGCCTGGTATTTATCGACATTATTGTCGGTAACAGCCTTCATTACCTTTTTCATATCCTCAAGGATTTTTTTATCTTCCGGGTATGCTTTGGCTTCCCTCTCATAGGGTGTTAAGTCAAGATCGGAAGGCACGCTCTGAATAGGCAGTTTATCTAAATCTTGCTTGATTTTATCCATAACTCTATCATAATCAACCCATTGACCGCCGTAACTCTTAAGGTAGGCTTCTTCTATCGCTATTGCCAATTGATGCGCTTCAAGATAATCAATTCCAAGATAATCAATAAGCATTTTTTCAAGGATTTCGTGAATTGATATTAAAGAAATGGCATCAAGAGTTATTCCATCGGTCTCTATTTGTTTCGGCACCGCTCTATGAATATAAACCGTTTTACCATCTTTGCTATACCCTGCAATGAAAGGTATATCATAACCAGTATTGATATTGAATTTACTTATTATTTTATCTATGGCCCCTTGAAGTTTTTCGGGTGATTTCTTAGTATTATCCGGCTCTATTGCTTTCTGCAATTTTATTAATACGCCTTCAAGCGATTTCATTACTGCCGATTTTGTACTTTTGCCTTTATTATTCACGGCCCCCCAAGCTATCTTTGCACATTTCTCTTTATCGCCGCCATCAGCACGACATTTAGAATAAACCGTGGCAAGAAGATGTTTATCACTTTCTGAACGGGCGCCTGGCTCCGGACTCTCATAACCCCCGATTGTACGAGCTTTCAATACTTCATCTATTTCCGGCTGGTATGCTTTGATTATTTCGTTATCTTCCTCTTGTTTAATAAGGTCAGATATAAATGAAAGGGTTTTATTAACAATCTCTTTATCGGGTAAAGGCATTATAACCCCCAATATTCATCATCTTCATCATCGATAGATATATTATTCACTTATAGCCTCCGCATGTTTCTTTTCTTCCTTCTTTCCTTCCGGTGTTTTGGTTAAGAAGTACAAATTTATAATAGCGGTTATCAATTTAGTTTTTGAATAGGTCTCTTTTACTTTCTTTTTCCAGTTTTTGTCCGCTGTCGGTATAAGCCTTTCTTTATCCGCGAGTAATTCAATAAGACATTTCACTAATTCATTTTTATTTCGGCTTTCGAGTTCCTTCCTGAATTTAGCTATAGATATTGATTGTGGTTGATATTTCACAGGAAATAAAGCAAACCATAATTGACCAAAATATCGAATTATAGCAAAGATAAGTCTTTTCATAATAGCTCCACTAAATAATTTATTAACTCTTCCTCACTCATTCCCTGATTCTCAGGCTTATTCAATAATTCTATCATTTCATCTTGCAAAACATTGAATACAGCCTCAAGGTCTTTTATCATATCATCTGCTATTTCATAAAATCCGTTGTTGGATAGTTTTTTACCTAATTGAGGCATTAACCCACCTTTTTATTTCTTTTCTCATTTTTCAATCCTGAAATTAATAGTAACTGATTTACATATTTTTTTTGGGAAAAAGTATATTCTTCGGCTAAAATCACCGCAACTAATTGTATCTTTTATTTTTATTCTACCTATATATTTGTTTTTATAATAAGCTCTATTTCCTAAAACTTTATAATTTAACCTTTCTTGTATTTTATTTCCATTTAAGAAATAACATAAATACATAGTTTTCATTTCATTTGTCATCTTACGCCCCTAAAATTAAACGGTGATTGCTGGCTTCCGTCCGGCTGAGATTGAGAATCTCCAACAGGTAAATTATATTCGTCTCCATCGAAAGTGGATAATAATTTTAATTCTCTTGTTTCGTTTTGGGTCAGCAATCCAGCCTGTTGTTTCTTTAAAATCAAATCTATTTCTTCATCTTCATTCTCATCAAGTCCAAACTCAAGCTCATACCCTTCCCCAAACCTAAACGGGATAATATCCTTTGTTATTTTGCCAGCAATAGATTTGCAAATAGGATAGATTCCCCTCCCTTTGTCTATCTTGCCTTGCTCTTCAGATGAATTCTGCCCTATCACCCCACCGGTATCAGTGAGGTTCATTTCCATATTCGACGCATTGAAAACAAGTCCGACTATTTCCCGGAGTTTGTCTTCTCTCATTTGATACTGAGGTACAAGCTGATCCCGGGTCAAATCAAATATTTCAGCTTTATTCCCTGACATAATCATTATCGGGTATTGCCGGGGTGTATTGACTTTGGTTTCAATCCTTTTTTCCTCATTCGGATCGAGCGGAACTTCTTCAGGATTATCCATATCCCCAAATGGGTTTTGGTTATTGGTTACTATGATGAGTTTTTCAGGCGGTTTAGTTCCATCAGCCTCATCAGCCATTTTCTTATCGAATAATAAATATTCAGCAACTTGGTTAATTATCGCTTCTAAGGGTATCATTCCCATTGACTTAACACTGGTAGGTAGGTATTGAAGATAAGATATTTCATCCCCGAAGAAAGTTTGAGGCTCCAGCCCTCCAACTATCTGTATATATCCCTGGACGGTTGAAAACCAAGGAAGTTTAAACGGATACATAGTCCCGCCTGGTAATACATCGAAGTTCTCAAGCTTGCCATTATTCCATTGTTTATAAATTGATGCTGATCCGTGAACGTGCAAGTCAAATATATATTTCTGAATGTAGTTTTCCCAGGTCAAACCAGCATTCGGCTCAAGTAACCATTCTTGAATTTCCTCGCCCATATTCATATGAGCGTTTTGTATCCGGCGTTTCCAGCGCAATAGACACCCGTCAAAATTAGATAGATCGGGCAGTAATTCCGGAAGCTTGTCTTTAAGCCCCTGAAAAGCTGAATTACGTATTGTAAGCGATTCCACATAAAGCTTCATATCGGAAGGGTCAAGCCCGGCTTCACGCTCTTTATATATTTGCTTGAATGATTTTAACTCATCGGCTATCCGGTCATCGTGATTCTTCATAGGAGTTATTTTAAAGTCCATTGATGAAATCTTTTTCATTCGACTTGATACAATACCGAAGACAGGAGCACATACCTCAAATATTTGAGTGCGCTGCGGGACTGTTAGGTAAAAGTACGGCTGTTCCACACCCCAGGTTAAAAGGCGGCCTTCCTTATCCCGTCCGACAACATTCATTATTTGCGATATATTATAAACATTTATTCCACGGTGTGACTTCAACCCGGTATTAACCATTGCGTTTTCCCCGCCCAATGAAAATACATTCATAGTTGGAGAGGTTGCAAATTCTTTTTTGACTTCATTGTTTTTTTTGAGACGTATAACTTTTCTGGTAGGCTTAATTCCTTCGGACATGTTCCCTCCGGAGAATTATAGAGATATTGATAATTGTCTATCTTTACCTTTTAATTTTAATATCGTTTTCATATTGTGATCAACAATACTATCAAATTCATTATTAACTTTATCATATTTCACATAAAACAAACCCAGTTTAATTCTAATCGGAAATATTATATAGCTTGCATAAATTTGTTTAATTAAATAAGGTTTTACTTTTTCAATTATCTCAAATTTTGATCCTTTAAATCCTTTTAATATATCTGATTTATTATCCAAGAATTCCCTCCGAATTTAGATTTACCCAGGATTGACCTGAGAGTGATCAACGGTCTCAGTTATTCAGCGCGTCCGCAAGATCCTCAGGTAAATTGTTCAGGCATTCCCTAACGATATTTCCCCCCTGAACTATTTAATTGTATATTAATCTTAATTATTTGTCAATGTTTATTTTACATCGATTTTATTATCAACTTCCTTGCCAGCGTCAAGTAAACCAAGCTATGCAAAAAATGATCCGGCTTCGATCCCTCTATCCAAGAATAAGCCTCTTTCTCTTTATCATAAACCCTTGTACTGTTATTAATATGATTATAAAAGGCACTAAAGTTATTGTCAAGTGCGTCAACCTTATCAGCGTTTTGGGGCAATAATATATTTTCAAGCAATATGCTTTCTTTTACCGAGTCAATAGCTTGAGTTCTCTCAACTGTTACAATTTTATGTTCCACATTGACCGTGTCAGTCTTGACATTTCCATAATAACAGCGAAAGAATCCAGGTAGTTTGTAACACACATCTTTAACAAGCTTAGCCTCTGGTAGTGCATCAATAACACCAAACTTTATTTTGTATATTTTAACCATTTCGAATATATCCCGGACTCCGTTAAGTTCTCCAAACCATATAACTTTAAGTTGTTTATCTGGGGTTATTTCAGATATCACAGTATGAAAAGTATTGCCTATGTCTATACCAATAATACAAGGCCCAGCGCTCTCAGATTTAATTGGGTAATCCCTTTTGCATTTATTCAGCATATCGAATGTTATCTTACTTCCGGCTGCCGTGTATGCCAATCCAAGACTTAAATTGTAGAAGTCCTGCATTTTACTGTCATTGACAAGAGCCTCATTAAACTCCTTAGCCAGCTCTTTTGTTTTTGTTGTTGTTGAAAATAGTTGATTGATATGATATCCAGATACATTAGATTGGTTTTGCCTTACCCACTGCCCTGGAGACTGTCTACTTAAAGGTTTTCCACACTTATGGCAAATCATATTGATATCTCTGGACATATCCCATTCAAAGGACTCATCCCTCAATACATATTTCTTTTCTTCGATTTCCCTCACTACATTTCGAAAAGAAATCCGGATTAATCCACTGTCCACATTCACACTTTATGAACCATTGTTTTTTATCACTTTTCTTAAACTCCCAGTCTATACCATAATCGTTTATAGTTGGATTACTTATTTTTATTATCATTTTATGTGTTGAATTTGACAACCTTTTATCGGCCATTCCAAGATTTTCTTGATCGCAATGGTCAAGTTCATCAATAATCAAATCATCAGCCGGATATTCGCTGAAGGCCGCCGGGGAGTTACTACCTACAAATGCGATTGAACCATTCCCGATATGTTTCAATGATACTGACTCACTTATCCCGGCGTTTGATTCCCTTATAAGATTTTTATAATAGGGTGAAAATTCTATCGATCTATTGATACGGTTGTTTACAAAACGGTTCCTTAAATCAAAGGTGGGTAAAACGTAAAATATCGACCGGCCTTCTTTGGCTTTACACATTGCTTTGATTATAAGCCATTCGGTCAAACCTGATTGAGTGGATTTCTCAATAACTATGTAATCGCTGTTATCAAGGTAAATGTCTTTAAGGTATTTATAATTTATAAAGTCTATTCTTTCATTCTTATGGGTTCTATGATAGGTTATTGCGGTAAATAAGGCAGGTGATATTTTTCCTATAGCGGCATCTATTTTAAGTATTTCATTCCTATTCATTGACACCGTTAACACCGATTGCGTGTATTTGATTTGCTATGTGCTTTATATCATCTTCGGAAAGTTGAATAGGAAATGATTCTGGAATTAATGATTTGCCTTCAGCTCCTGTAATTTCCTTTCTGTCTCTCCATTTCTCAGGTCTTCGATTCTTAAGCCAAATAAATGCTGCCGCTGTGTCAGGTGGGTAATGTTTAATTGTAGGTGTTATTATTATTTTCCCTTCATAGGCTTTAATATCATCTTCGGGATGCTCATATCCGAGTGCTCTTTTAAATAAAGCCTGCTCGACTTGATTATCCGGTTCTTCCTTACCCTTTTTAATGGACAGTAAAAACTCAGGATATTCATTTTTCCAATTGTCTAAAGTTTTTTCACATATTCCTATTTTTTCAGCTATTTCCTTATCAGTCAATCCATTCCGAGCCAATGCTTCTGCTAACAAAGGATGATATTTAGAATTATATTTAGTTGGAGCACCTCCGGGATGCTTAGTTTCTTTCTCTATTACTTCATTCATTTTAATGCCTTTTTATTTTATGTCTTATCATGGTTTCTATATAATTCTGAGTTTCATTGAATATTTCTTTGCATAATTTATTATATCTTCAAAAGTACACATTTGTAAACCTATCTGAGAATTAACTTCGTCTTTTTTGATTTTGCTTCTCATATTCAACCCCTTTAATTATATATAATTCAATGAGTAATGTCAATGATTATTTTTTCATTTTTATATTATTTTTTACACACCATTCTTTATAGTCATTTTCACAAAACGGTTTTATTTTTCTCTGAAATATTTCTGATATTAAATATAAATCACATGTTTCTAATTCATTATAAATTTTTATTTTATCTTCCCATCCATTTGATAAATTTTCATATTTTCCACTGAATAATACTTCTTTTTGTTTTTTTGTAGGTTTTTCTATCCATACATATTTTTCTTTATTAAGAAATGAATATGATTTATCATTCCATACTTTTATAGGACATACAATAAAATAATAAATAGAAGTAAGGTATTTATATTCTATCATAAATTCCATATTATAAAACTTTATTATTTCTTTATTTTTTTTCCATCTTTCCATTTTAAAACTCCTTATTATTTACAATCTAATCATTTACAAAAATACTTTATCGCCTTTACAATCACATCTTTGCTAAAATTAGCCTCACTCTTACCGGGTTCCATTTTTATCAATGGAACTTTACCTTTCTTTATTTGAAGCAAAGTATTCTTAATCGTTATACATTCGTCTTCGGTTAAATCGGTCGATTGCTGAATTATTAAATTTGAATTTAATATCCATTTTCCATCTCGATTAACTGACTCACTACGAAACATCGCGTCAATATATTTGAAGATTCTTTCCTTATTTTCATTGATATAGATTATTAAATCCTCTCTAGTGACGGTTACTTTTTCCTTAATTTCATCTTCCTGTTTTACTATTTCACCTTTAATCTTTGCTGGTGAAGTCGTCAGGATATTAAAAAGATAAAGCATCCCCATCATTGCTGAAAACATAATTATCTTTAGAGCATCGGCGCTTATAAATATAAAAGCCTTTGATAATTCCCGATAAACTTCTTTATCCTGTGGTTTATTGGTCTCTGTTGATTGAACTAATAAATTATTATTTTCTACCTTCAAAGTATTTATATTTGATTCAATGCTTTTTGAACGATCACCGTAACCGCCTTTTTCAGTCTCTAAATCCAAATCTCTCATTAATATATCTATCCTATTATTATTTTGTTCTATGATCTTTTGATTGTATTTTTCAACATTTTCGACCTTTGTTATTATATCCTGCTTTTTATTAATTTCAACAAGAAAAAATCCTACCGATGACATAGCTCCAAAAAGTAATAAATAAATTCCTACTATAGTAAACAATATTTTAGCAGTATTTCTTTTCCCTATATCCCAATATCCCAGAGCAAGACTGAATACATACCAATTACCTATATCGGTTGATCCTGATATTATAGCAAAAAACCATTGCATAAATTTTGTAGAAGGAAGAAAGTAAAACATATACGATATAAAAAATACTGATATTCCAATAAAGAACTTATTTATAATCCATTTTGTTTTATTGGGTATTGCTATTACATACGTCAATATTTTATTCATTTTTTCTTCCTTTTAGGTTTTTTCTTAAATAGTTTATCTTCCCTATTTTTTAGATATTTTGTTTTAGTTGTGTTCATATTTCCTCAATTTCTTCAGCTTCAACTTTGTCGAATAATGTTTCTTCATTGGGATTATAGTCTTTTACAGTTTCAAGATTCTTTACAGCCTGTTTATAATATGATTCTTTCAATTCTATTCCTACACCCTTACGTCCATTAATTACAGTTCCGTAAACTTCACTACCCACTCCCATAAATGGAGTTAAGACAACCTCACCCAGATTGGTCCTTAATACAATAATCCTTTCAATAACATCTAATTGAAGCGGGTGAACATGTTTTTCGTCGTCTTCATCTCTGCCTTCTTTGAAAGGTAATACCCGGTTAAGCCTTATATCATCCCAAAATGAGCTCGCGTATTGTCGCCATATCCAGTGAGAATAACGGTTTTCAATCTGGTTTCCTTTCCAGTTTTTATACTGTAATAATTCAGCGGGTATTTGTCTTTCCCCGGCATAACTTTCTAATCCGGTTGGATGTATTACAGGTTCTTCATTTTGGCCGCCTTTTCTGAATAATAATAAATAATCAGCCCCGGCAAGTCCACAATAGATGGAATCCTTTACAACCGTTGCGTGAGCTAAATTTTTCTGCATAGTGCGGTTACGAACCGTTAAAGGTTCTTTCCAAATGCAATGTCGCCCGATATATTCAAATCCTATCCTTTCGTGAAGTCTGATAATATCACCAGGAAAATCCCTTAAATGATCGTTGCCGGTATTCCCGGAAGATACGTCCATACAATGTACAGCCGAACACCGTCCTATTTTTGTTATACGATGTATTTCCCTAACATTAAACTCATACTGCTCAAAAAACTGTTCATAACTATCGCAATTTGACAAATCCTTTTCAGAACTGGAATAAATATAAAGTCCGGTAAATGGTGGTGAATACACCGTCAAATGTATCGATTCATTCGGTAATCCTTTCATTACTTCCTGACAATCCCCATTATACAAAGCGTATTTGTCTGTAATCAATTGATCTATAACCATAAAGGAACCTCCATATTATTATTAAAATCTTTTGAGTTTTTGATACTTAATGAGTTATTCATTTCAGCAACCAAATGTTTGAACATTTCTTCAGCTTGTTTCGATTTTCTATTTAGATTTTTCAATACCTGTGCATATCCATCTGTATAAATTAACTCTATAGTTACCGGCCTTTTCTGACCGAAACGCCAGCAACGCCTTATCGATTGATAATATTGTTCGTATGAATGAGTTGGAAAAATAATGACATTATTACAGTGTTGCCAATTTAAACCGTAAGCTCCAATCTTTGGTTTAATAATCATTGTCTTTATCTTGCCAGTTGAAAATCCTATGAATTTTTCTTCTTTACTGTCGTCATCATCTCGCCCGCTTACTTGAACCGAGTCAGGTATAATTTTTGCTAACAAATCGCCTTCGTCGTTAAGATTACACCACACAACCGAAAAGTCATTTTTCTTGCTAACTATTTCGGCGGCCTTTTCACACCTTTCTTTTATAGTCGCACGAGTTTCATCTCTTTCTTCTTTAAGGCCATGGGCTGGTGTCAAAAATCCCGGTAGAACACCTTCAACAAATCTTCCATCAGCTTTAACAAGATTGTCTATTTCAATTAATTCCGGCAATATATATCCCTCATTACTAAAACCTATATCGGAAGGCATACGAACGGCGCGTGCCCAAGATGTAATCCATTGCCAAAATGCTTTATAAGCGTGTCCTTTAAGCCTCCATTTTTGCTCTTCGCCTCTAAAACCTCTTTGAGCACAGCTATTGTTATCGTTTTTAAAAAACTTCCCGAGCATATCCATATAGCCTAAATATCCAAGAGCCTCACTGGAAGTCCCGAGCTCAATATAATCATTCGGGGCCGCGGTTGCCGTTGCCAATAACCTATATTGAACTTTTCGCATAAATATATTAATTTCTTGTTTTATATGGCCTTTGAAGTTTTTTAATATTGAGCTTTCATCACAAATAACCCCCTGAAAGTTTTTGGCATCGAAATGATGTAATTGCTCATAATTTGTAATTGTTATTTTCCCTTTTATTTTCCCATCCCGGGATATACCAGCTTCAATCTGAAATTTTTCAGCTTCCTTTTCCATTTGAGCGCCGACCGCAAGAGGGGTTAAAAACAATACGTTGCCGTTTGTTTTTTCAACTATATTCTGAGCCCAGACTAATTCCATCGGACTTTTACCAAGCCCACAGTCTGCAAATATAGCCGCTTTCCCTTTTTGTATTGCCCATTCTACAAGACTTTTTTGAAAATCAAAAAGGAAATCTGGCATAAATAAAGGCTTAAATCCACTATTGCCGTTAATCTGAGATTTTCTTTCTAAAAAAGAATTGTAATCCATTTCAACCCCTATAATAAAAAAAGCCCATACCAGGCGGGGGTCTACTCCCGTTCCTAAATATAGGCTTTTCCAATTTTTACTGGAATAGATAAGTAGACCCTGTTATCTAATCCAATGTAATATTTTATATTCATTTTATAAATAAGTCAATATTTATTCAATCTTTCCCGAGCTTCTCGATGCTGCTCATCAAAATTAATCATATTAATATACTTTGCAAAATAGAGATAAACTCTTTCATACAATTCAGAAAATTCCTTTTGCGTTATCTTTTCATTTGAAGTGCTTTTCGGAATATAAACCGGGAATCCGTCCGGTCTCCAAGATGTTTCTATAAATCCGACACGCCAGCGGATTAACACATACAGTTTTTCAAGCCTTAAATCAAACGGTTCATTGTCTTTAAACCACTTCCTATCGGTATCAGGCAAGTCAAGATATTTTCTCTTTTTAATTATCCATGTTAACAACTCCCAAAATAAGCCGCGGAGTTCTTGCAAGTAGTTATTTTTTAAGGCTTTTATTTCGGCAAGGTCATTGTTTCCAAATTGATAATCATCATCAATTCTGAAGGTAATTATATTATCAATTTGATTGACCGCTTCACCTATCATAATATTACTTTCTTTTGTTTCATTTATTTATCCTTGAATAAATCTTGACAGCTATCTAAAGGACTTACTTTATCGAATATCTTATTGTACGCTATCATTAAGACATTGATCTGCTTATCTGTTAATTTAAAAAATTTGCCTTTCCTGGAAATATCTAAATATAAATCTCTATATTCAGGAAACCAATCAGGGTAAAGATTAAGATATTTTTCTATGTAATCAATCATTTTCTTAATATCATCATTCATATTTTACCTCTATGGTATATAAAATACGTCATATGACGTCTAATTCCTGTTAGGCGAAATACTTGCGAATCATTATATGAAATTGCATTTTATCAAATTTAATAAAGTTTTCTGTTTCTGACACAATAATTGAATCAAAATCCGCAAGTACATCGCCTAACACTGGGTGGGCGCTGCGCTCTGCGGAGCTTGGCCCTTTGGGCAAATTTTGCTCGGCTTTTCGTTCAATAATGCAGATAGCACACAATCCTGTATTTTCATTTATTATAGATATTTCCCTACCGCATTTTATACAGTTACCCAAACCATAAATTTCACTTTTCATCTTTTTAACCTCATGTCTATTGATTAAACACCGCAAAACTTCGTAAACACCTACCAGTTAGACGAAATTGTGCACAAGCTTTTTACCAACTGTCATAACGACAGGCACGCTAACGGCATTTCCTAAACACTTGTATCTATATTTATCCTCTAAAATACTAAGTCCATCCCACCGGAAATCCCATCAATTTTTCTTCTTCTTCTGTTGTTATTACTGTCCATCTTCCATCTCGAAATATTCCTGGTATTATTTGTTTTCCACGTTCTCCCCAGAAAGCACACAAAGTCGAATAGAATATCCTCCTTTTATTGCTATTATCTGATGATTGAAATCCTTCTGTGATAGGAAATACTTTGAATCCACCTTGCGATTTATGATGTCCGACAAAGTAAACCCGCTCTCTATTTTGGGGTAAAAACCACTTTGTATTAAGCAATTGCCATTCGCAGTCATATAACCCAATGTCGGCAATTGTTCTAAGGACTGTTTCAAAGTCCCTTCCGTTATTGCTTGACAGAAGCCCTTTGACGTTTTCAAAGATAAAAGTTTTGGGATTGAGTTCTTTAATAAGCCTAACAGCGGCTATACTTCACAATTAACAAACTTACTAAATTCAGGGTTGTCTTGCAAGAACCTTTCCATCTGAGCGGCTACTGCATAGGTAAAACCCTGACAATAGAATGATTGAAATAAATTGTCTATATGTAATCCATCGTTGATTTTAATATGCTTACCGTTATTTTCATAATATTGATGTACTACAAATATAAATTTATCGGGGTTGTCTTTTACCGGTTGCTTCCGGGCTACGTTGCAAGCCCGATGTCCCAAAAATGTATTCAATCTTGAATCTATAAATAATTTATAATTTTCTCTGTTTTTCTTTGTTCTTGCAAGGTTATGACAAATATCTATTATCCCTGATAATTTTTCTCCACAACAAGGACATACTCCATCTTGAAATATATAAAGCCAATCTTTAATTTTATCATAATTTTTAAACATTATACATTTCTCCTATTTCAAATTCAAATATTCAGTAATTTCATATTTGGCCCATTGTAAACACTCAGCTGCGGTTTTTAGATTACTCGGACATATCAAGGCTTTATACCCACGATCTTCAAGGTTCCACTTCCATATTTTTTGCTCAGTGGTTGATTTTCCGCCCGGAGCTTTAAGTTCAATAAATAACCCGTGAAAAACTCCTTGGGGTTCAAGTATTGCAATATCAGGATAACCTTTTTTATAACCCACTGACTTCATTAATTTTTTTGTAACCCAAGATGTTATCCTTGCCCCGCCGGTACTCGCACACCACAAAGGACCCGGACGTAAAGAATCAATCCAGTTTGCAAGTTCTATCTGTATGTCAGTTTCAATATGGTTGTTTTTCTTTTTCTTTCTATATTTTTCAATATCATATTGGTTTTGATATTCTTTAGCATCCATTTCTATTGTTTTCATTAATAACCTCTTATCTTCAAGTATCTGCGCTCTTCACGCCTGCACTGTCTTTTTACCTTTCTCCTTTCCCTGCGAAACAATTCGTTGCAGTACATATATAAGCCAGCCCTGGAATGTGTTGCTGGTATTTTCATTTATTCCTCTTTTCAAAATTCTTTCCATCTTCAAACCCTTGTAAATATGCCTTCCTCTGTATTTTTTCATATATTTTATTTTGTACTTCTTCTATTTCCCAATCATCTTGATTAGTTTGATCTGGTAAAGATACTCCACCGGCATCAACTTTTTGTATTATTATCATTTTAAAACTTCCTTTTATATTTCTTTTTTATATTTATCATTATTTATTCCTCTTTTCAAATTCGAATATTACCGGTTGATCTGTCCAGTTAAGCAGACCATATCTTATAGCCAATCTTACACCTGGGATTTTCATAAGTCTTTCTCTCTGAAGCTCTATTTCAATCCTAAATTGATCTATGGAATATGTTCGCTTCCAGATATTACAAGAAGGACAGGCTGGGTTACAATTTTCTATTTCATACTTTCCGCCCTTCATCCCGGGGTTAATGCGATCTATATGAAAATGATCATCAAGTTGATAACCGCAATAAGCACATTTCCCATTGTATTTATTTTTAATGTTTACTCTGTCCATAACCAGCCCCAATGTCCATCATCACCGCCCTCAGCGCCTTCGGGTATTGGATCACTTTTATAATTCATAATTACCTCTTTTATTTTAAATGTACTTCTCAAAATTATCTAAGATATGTATATCCGCCTGATTTCCCATTAAATCTACGTTCTTTTACAGTTGTTATTTTTCCTATTTTATAGTTCTGATTATTAAAAACAGAAATATTTTTAATTGTTTTTATAATAACAGATTGATCGCAACCGGGTTTGAAACCTATTATTACTATTTCTCGGAAAAATCTATTATCATTTTCCTTCCATATTTGACCTATTTTTAATTCCATTTTATTCTCCTCATTCTTGTATTTTACAAATCTTTCCACGGTATATTAAATCAAAATTTCCTGTAGGTCCATCTCTATGTTTGGCAACATTACATTCAATAATGCCAGGCTTAGGGGTATTTTTATCAAAATATTCGTCTCTATAAAGGAATATAACCCCATCAGCGTCTTGTTCAAGGCTTCCAGAGTCCTTAAGGTCTGATAGAATTGGTCTTTTATTTTTACGTTCTTTTAATTCCCTGCTTAATTGAGATATTCCAACAACTGCAATTTGAAGTTCTTTTGCTATACTTTTCAGCTCTTGGCTTATATAAGTTAGATCAATATTCCTGCTGCGATATCCCGCCTCATATCTTATCAAACCTATATGGTCTATGAAAACAATTTGAATATTTTTTTGTCTTTTCATATTTCTGATTTTAGAAATAAGTTTGTCAATATGAATTTTTGGAGTATCATCGATATAAAGAGGAAGTTTGTTAATATGTGCAATTACCTCATCGATTCTTTTTACATCAAGATAACCTATTTCCTCAGGATATCTTGATACTAAAAAATGATCTATTTCAGTTAACTCAGCAATCCACCTGGCTACATACTGCCGTTTGTTCATTTCAAGTCCGATAAAACCGACTGGAATGCCATGTTCAGCTATTTTCCGGGCTATAATCCCGGCTAAAAGACTTTTGCCCATAGAAGTCGAGGCCGCCAGATACCATAATAAACCATGTTCAAACCATCCTATAAGATTATCAAGCGGTTTAATAAAAGACGGAATGCCTTTATAACCATTAATTATTTTATTTACCCGGTCCACGTGATCTTGAGTAGCCTGGCCCATAGTCGAATAATTTAAAACATCTTCACGTTCAAGCGCTTTAAAAACTAATTTTTCTGTTTCTGCTATAATTTCATCTTCGTTCATATTTTCTTTAGCAACCTGACTTATTTGTTTACCGGCAAGGTCAACCGCACGCCGAAAAGAATAAGTCCTTACAATTCTTAAATGCTCATTAAATTGACTTAATATCGGAATATTTTCTACCATCTTACACAATATAGAAGACATACCTTGCATGTAATCCGAAATAGAAGACATACCTTGCATGTAATCCGAAAGGGTAACTAAGTCCACTTTTAAATGTTTTTCATTCATTTCTTTTATAGCATTAAATATTTTAACATTAACATCCATATAAAAATCAGCCGACTTGAGCTGCATTAAACCCACACTTAGCCATTTTTCGCTCATTATCATTGATGTTAATACATCAGATTCCATTTCAGCACTGTAAAGATTTTCCATATATTACCCCTGTTGCCATTCGTTATCTGGCTGAGTTTTAGTGTTTACAATCAGATTATAATGCGCCGTAAATTGTTTTAAATCCCGGGCGCCGTCTTTAGTAAACCAATATTCGTTCTCGAAATATAAGAACAATTTATCTATTATCGTTTTTTTATCTTGGCTCTTAAGCATAGTGTTTATAATATTACCTTCAGCTTTGCCGAATAAAGGTTTTTGATTTAAGGTTTTAATATTCTTTCCATATAGTTGAAAATAAATAGAAACGATTTCTTTATAATCGGAATCTTTCTTTGTATCTATCTCTGTCTTTATATCTAACTCTATCTCTGGTAGACAGCGTCCGGACAATTTTGGGACATTTGTCCCACTTTCATTAACTATTCTTTTCCTATAGTTAGCTTTTCTTTCAGCTTCATTAGAGCTTTTTCCTATAAGTAATTGTATATCACTCACATAAATGGCGCCTGTCTCTAATATTTCAATGATCTTCATTGACTTAAATATCTCAATAGCGTTCTTTACTGTATCAATCGAGTGCCTGGTTATAGTCGATAACATATTAAGATCATAAGGTATAGTATCTTTAAACATCAAACGGCCTTCAGATTTAAGAGAAAGCAAACAAAGTTTTAAATAGAAATTTTGATATTCAATGCCGTTTTTTTGGGATTCTAATAATTTCATATCTTCATTATCGAAAAAATTATCTTTCAATTTTAGATAAAAATATTTATTAGATTCACTCATTATAAACCCATAAAAAAACCCGTCCTGAGGCCGGTCACGGCGGACACTCAAAACGGGTTTGTATTCAGTCTAAAGAACATCTCAAAATCCGTGACAATTTGAGAGATTCCATTCCTTATATATTAAGGTGTAGGTTTTGATTTGTCAAGCTTTTCAGGATATTCTTGTATTAATTTCCCATCCATTATATCAAATAAACTATTTTTCATAAATAAAGGTATGTTATTATTTTTACAATAATCCACTATTTTATCTATCCATTCCTTTTTAGGTATGATTTTCCACTTCCGGTTGCCGGTTTCTGCGCCGATTATAACCCATTTTGGTAAAGGACCATATATTATTTTCCCAATTCTATCAATTATATCCTCTTGTAGAGGTTCGTAAGATTTAAAGTCGACATAGTCATTTGTACTTATATTATTTTTATCATTCGTAACCCCTTTTAATATATTGTTTGAAAATTCAAAATTTTCATAGATGTGAGGACTTTTTGTTAAAAAGATAAATTGATGTTGTGGATATTTCCTTATTTTCCCCAAAACCCTTTCCATCCATTCTGGTTCCCAATAATCAATATCACTCATTGAGTTAACAAATATCCGGCACGGTTTAATTGGAAATGATTTTTCAAAGTTTTTATTATTCCATTCAGGTTTATTCCAGTTTTCAACAAAATGAAACCGGGCATTCATTTTTCTTGCATAACAATAAGGGCAGTTATTTTTACATCCTATTACTGGGTTCCAAGTGAAATCTGCCCAAGATATACTTTCTTTAATTCCCATTATTCCACCTCCAATGAGTTCCTTTTGTATTATGCCCTCGTATATATTCTCTTAATCTTGCTTTAGAATCTCTATTTATTAACTTATTTCCACAACCACATTTACAAAATATTTCAATTCTTGGAAATTTTATTGTTTGAGAATATTTATTTAATGCAATAATACCATTTTTCATTTTATCTTTTGAATAATGTAGTCGTGCATGATCTGATGAACTCATTAATTTTAAATTTTCAATTCTATTATCTTGACCATTCCCATTTATATGATGTACATGTTCATTATACTCTAAATATCTTTTTAATTCTTTCTCCATTACATACCGGTGTTCAAGAATATGACCCTTATATTTTGCATAAGGATGCCCTGGACAATAAACTAAAATATATTTATCTGATTTAATTCTTGAATTTCCTTTTCTGAAATCACACCACTCTATTTTGGTTTTATTCATTTTAGACCTCTTTATTAAATCAAATTCATTATCCATAATATATATATAATTTTAGATATTATCCATTTGAATATGTTAAGATAAGCAGAACAATACCAACATATTAATGCTTTTCTAAAATGACATCCTCCATATTTATGGCAAATTGGACATTCCATTTTATACCTCTTGATATTATTTACCCGCCAGCCCTTCTCAGACTGGCAGGCATAGGAGGAATATAATTATTGATTGACTGCATATTTTGATTTAATAGTTCTTAAGGTTGTAACTTTTAGCCTATTAATTATTTCTTCTTTTTCATTTTCAAGTTGTTTTTTTATCTTTGATTCTTGAATATAAAATTCATCCAATTCTTTTAATATGGGTTCATTTTCAGGCATTTTTAAACTGTAATCTTTCTCGTAGTATTCAGATATTTGTCTAATTTCACCTATCGAATTTTTAATGGAAAATCTATTGTCTTTTCTTATTCCCGTTATTGTATATTCTCTTCGATTGCCTGAATGAGTAACATTTTCAATAACTACAAACGGTTCAAACTTAGCATTAAGTTTTATATACGCATCAATAGCCATTTTGATACTGGAAAAGGATTTCTTTTCCCGTTTTCCATCCTCAATATCACAAAAAAATGTTTCATTATCGGTATCAAATAATACTTCATAACCCCTATAGTTATCAATACTTTTATACATTTGATTTACCTCCTTTATATTATTTCTATCTATTTTCTACCTTAATTTGTGTCTTAATTTCAAGGCCGGGAAATGCTGTCAATTTCCATTTATCGCAGAATTTATTAAGAGCTTCTCCGGGTTTAATCTGGATTAAATCAAGAATATCGCCTTGTTTTCCATCCATTAAAGCCGTTAGAAATATCAGTAAATCGATTATTTTAGCATCGGGCCACTCATAAGAAGAAACTTTGCCGTTTACTTGTGATTGCGTTTTCATTTTGGTTAAATCAAGATCATTTTTCTCATTCATTTTTTTCATCAATTCAATGTTATACCTGCCGATTTCTTTTTTTTGCTCATTTTTAGCTATTTCCATTGATTTCAAAATTGTATTAATTTGATTGATTTTGTCCTGGTAAGGCCTTTTAAGCTCTTTAGCAATCTCAGTCGCCTCTTTTATCAGTGCATCCTGAGTCTTGAAATTATTGGCAGCGTCCAGATTACTCTTTTCATCAGTTATTTTGACTATTGGATTGGCTGTCAGTCTACCTGCAAGGGTTTGTATTTTGACTATTTCATTCTTCATAGATTACTCCTAAAAATCAG